>JBPOFA010000016.1:0-82077 GCA_051251595.1 Marinosulfonomonas sp. | reverse complement strand
TCCTCCCAGGGAAAGCTCGTTGACTAAGCGGCGACACCTCTCCTCCCTTGGTGTCGCCGCAAGAACACCGGGCCAAATGGCCCACAAGGATACGGGCACCTTCTCCTCCCAGGGAAAGCTCGTTAACTGGAACGGCGGCGCCTCTCCTCCCTTGGCGCCGCCGTTTTTTTATGTCCGAACGATTTTTACCGATGCGCGCCTAAGCACGTTCATCTTTTGGGGATCCCATTACGACATAAGACGTAATGCTTTTCACCTGCGGCAAAGCCCCCAGAACTTCTGTATGGAAATGCTTGTAGCTCGCCAAATCCGCCGCCTCGACCCGCAGCAAATATTCAATACTGCCAGTTGTGTTGTGGCACTCTCGCACGTCATGCGAGGTCGCGATCGCGGTTTCAAAGGCCTCCTGCGCCGCTTTGGTGTGATCATGCAGGCCCACAGCCACATAGGCCACAAACCCCACGCCCAATGCAGCAGGGTCCAGAACAGCCCGATAGCCTGAAATCACACCCGACCGTTCCAATTCCTGAACGCGGCGCAAACAGGCCGATGGCGACAGGCCAACCCGCTCTGCCAGAACAAGATTGGTGACGCGCCCATCCACAGAAAGTTCGCGCAATATTTTTTCTGATATTTTATCAATTTTCGTCATAGGTTGCAGCATCTATCACCGGACACAGCTTTTGGCAATTTCATTGCGCCAAAGACCGCATATAATTGCGTCATGACCTATGAAACCATACTAGCGCTCGGCGCATTCGCCCTTGTGATGTCAATCACCCCCGGCCCCAACAACCTGATGTTGCTGGCCTCTGGCGCCAATTTCGGGTGGAGCCGTACGGTCCCGCATATGCTGGGGGTCAGCTTTGGTTTTCTGGTGCTGACCCTACTGGCGGGCAGCGGGCTAAATCAATTGTTTCAGGCCTATCCGGTCACGCACACAGTCCTGAAGTTTCTCAGCGTCGCCTTTATGCTGTACCTGGCCTATAAAATCGCAACAGCCGCGCCCCCACCAAGCGGTGAAGCGCCAAGTGCGGGCACGCCAATGACTTTTGTTCAGGCGGCTTTGTTTCAATGGATCAACCCCAAGGCCATTGCCATGGCCGTCAGCGCCGTCAGCGCCTATGCCCCGCCCAGCCACGGCTTTTGGGGAGTCGCCCTGGTGGCTGTGATCTTCAGCGCAATCAATCTGCCAACCATCAACATCTGGACGATGCTCGGCACCCAGCTGCGCCGGATTCTCGATGTCGCGTGGAAGCTGCGCCTGTTCAACATCACGGCCGCGCTGTTGCTGATCGCCACGCTTTACCCGATCCTGTTTCCATAAGGCACCGTTAGAACGGCACATCATCCCCAGCATCGGCGGCCGTCACGAATTTGGCGATGACCTTTTTCGATCCCGCCTTTTCAAATTCGATGTCCAGCTTGTCGCCCTCAATCCCCATCACATAGCCATAGCCGAATTTTTGGTGAAAAATCCGGTCGCCCTGGGTGAAGGCCGACACCGCATCCAAATCAATGATCGTGTTGCGCCCTTCTGCGGGCTGGCTGATACCGCGATGCTGGCTGCGGCTTTGCAGACGCTTCCAGCCGGGGGAATTATACACATCAGCAGAGGCCGCCCGTTCCGCCACACGGGATTCCATCGCGCCGGGTGCCGCCGCGCCATAGCCACCACCGTAAAGCCCAGGCGGTGTCAGCACCTCGACATGGTCCGAGGGCAGCTCATCAATAAACCGAGAGGGCAGCGCCGATTGCCACTGGCCATAGACGCGCCGGTTCGCCGCAAAGGAAATCGTGCAGATTTCTTCGGCTCGCGTGATCCCCACATAGGCCAATCGACGCTCTTCCTCTAGGCCCTTAACTCCGCTTTCATCCATGCTGCGCTGGCTTGGGAACAAGCCGTCTTCCCAGCCCGGCAGAAACACCGCCGGAAACTCCAGACCCTTGGCGGCATGCAGCGTCATAATTGACACTTTTTCCCCGCCCTCATCGGTCTCATTGTCCATAATCAGCGCGACATGTTCCAACATGCCTTGCAGATTATCGAACTGTTCCAAGGCCTTAACCAGCTCTTTCAAGTTCTCCAACCGCCCCGGCGCTTCTGGCGTTTTGTCGTTCTGCCACATCTCGGTATAGCCGGATTCCTCTAGGATCATCTCGGCCAGCTCCACATGGCTGATCTTGGGGGCACCGCGTTCAAACCGCTCTGCAACCGCGCCATCCCCGTCGTCAATCACCGTGGTCTGTTCGTCATCTTCGCTGTAAATCTGCACCAAAGGCCCCAGAGCCAAATCATGCCACCGGTCAAACCCGTCGATCAGACGGGCGACTTCCCCCTTGGCCTTCCCTTTGAGCGCCCCCGAACTCACCGCAATGCGAGCCCCCTCTAGCAAGGACACACCGTGTTCGCGCGCGCAGATTTGAATGTCTTGCATGGCCTTGTTGCCGACACCCCGCTTGGGCGTGTTAACGATCCGCTCAAATCCCAGATCATCATCCGGGCTGACCGCCACGCGGAAATAGGCCATGGCGTCGCGAATTTCCATGCGTTCATAGAACCGAGGCCCCCCGATCACACGATAGGGCAATCCGATGGTCAGAAAGCGATCCTCAAAGGCGCGCATCTGGTGACTGGCCCGCACCAGAATGGCCATGCCATCGGGCGAAATCGGCGCCATGCCGCGCGTGCCCACCTGCATCGCCTCTATTTCTTCACCGATCCAGCGGGCTTCTTCTTCGCCATCCCAATGGCCAATCAGCCGCACCAGTTCCCCGTCATTCGCATCCGTCCAGAGCGTCTTGCCCAGCCGGTCCGAATTGCCAGCAATCACACCAGAGGCCGCCGCCAGAATATGCGGGGTAGAGCGATAGTTTTGTTCCAGCCGCACCACCTTTGCGCCCGGAAAATCCTTTTCAAACCGCAGGATATTGCCCACTTCGGCCCCGCGCCAGCCATAGATCGACTGGTCGTCATCCCCGACACAACAAATATTCTTGTGATCCGCCGCCAGCAGGCGCAGCCACAGATACTGGGCCACGTTGGTATCTTGATATTCGTCCACCAAAACATAGCGGAACCAGCGTTGATATTGCTTGAGCACATCCTCATGCGTCTGAAAGATCGTCACCACATGCAACAACAGGTCGCCAAAATCGACAGCGTTCAGCGCCTTAAGGCGGTTCTGATACTGTTCATAGATTTCGATCCCCATGCTGTTGAACGCCGCAGATTCTGCCACGGGCACCTTATCGGGCGTCCAGGCACGGTTCTTCCAGTTGTCGATCACCCCGGCCAACTGCCGCGCTGGCCAACGTTTATCGTCGATGTCAGCCGCGACAATCAGCTGTTTGAGCAGGCGCACCTGATCATCCGTGTCCAGAATGGTGAAATTCGTCTTTAACCCGACCAGTTCCGCATGGCGGCGCAGCAGCTTCACACAAATCGCGTGGAACGTGCCCAGCCAGGGCATGCCCTCTACCGTTTGGCCCAGCAATCCGGCGACGCGATTCTTCATCTCACGCGCGGCTTTGTTGGTAAAGGTCACCGCCAAAATCTCATTCGGGCGCGCCTTGCCCGTGGTCAGCAAATGCGCAATCCGCGTGGTCAGGGCCTTGGTCTTGCCCGTGCCCGCCCCGGCCAACATCAGAACCGGGCCGTCCAGCGTTTCAACCGCTTCACGTTGCGCAGGGTTCAGACCCTCTAGATATGGCGCACCGCGCGCGGCCATCGCCATAGAGGACAGTGAGGGGCGTGCGGCTGCCTCAAAGGCATCATTTTCGTCAAAACTGCTCATAGCTGCAATCTAGCGGGATTGATCGCCAAGGGAAAGCATATGTTCGCACATTGTTCTTGCAAAACTGAAAACAACCTGCCCCACGCGCAGCGCATGGATTGTCATCGACGGCGAAGACCGTAGATTGACCCTATGGACATAGAGACTTCTTACCCGGCCCTTTCCGATCTGCGCCGCCGCGCGCGCCGTCGCATTCCCCATTTCGCCTGGGAATATCTCGACAGCGCGACAGGGCAGGAACAGGCCATGCAGCGCAACCGGGCGGCTTTGGACGCGGTGCAGCTGATGCCCGCGATCCTAAAAGGTGAAATGACCCCGGATTTGTCCACGACCTTCCTGGGAAAGACCTATGCCGCGCCGTTCGGGATCGCCCCCGTGGGCATGTCCGGCCTGATGTGGCCCGATGCAGAACGCAGCCTGGCCCGACTGGGGGCCGCGCGATCCATCCCCTACTGCATGTCCAATGTCGCCACCCAAACCCCTGAAACCGTTCAACCTTTTCTGGGCGGTCAGGGCTGGTTTCAGCTCTACGCCCCGCGCGATCCGGATATCCGCCGCGACATGCTCGCCCGGATCAAGAGCGCCGGCTTTCACACGCTCGTCCTGACTGTTGATGTCCCCGTCGCCAGCCGGCGTGAAAGGCAAAGACGCGGCGGCTTGCGCCATCCTCCGGCCATCACGCCGCGCATATTGGCCCAAATCGCCACCTGCCCGGCCTGGGCGCTTGGCACCCTAAACCACGGCATGCCGCGCCTGCGCTTTCTGGAAAGCTATTCAGACCACAAAGGTCCCCTGCCCTCGACCGCGCATATCGGCTATCTGATGCGCACCTCGCCGGATTGGGACTATCTGCGTGACCTTCGGCAGGACTGGGACGGGCCGCTCATTGTCAAAGGCGTCCTAAAGCCAAAGGACGCAGCCCAACTGATCGCCGAAGGGGTCGATGCCATTTGGGTGTCCAACCACGCCGGTCGCCAGTTTGACGCCGCCCCGGCCGTGCTCGACATGTTGCCCGGCATTCGCGCAGCGGTAGGCCCAGACACGCCTCTGATCTATGACAGCTCTGTCGAAGGTGGCCTGGACATTCTGCGGGCCATCGCCCTTGGGGCGGATTTCGTGATGCTTGGGCGCGCCTTTCACTATGGCCTGGGCGCGTTCGGGGAACGTGGCGCGGATCATGTTGTGAACATCCTGATCGATGACATGGCCGCCAATATGGGCCAGATGGGCATCACCCGCCCGACAGAGGTGCGCCGCCATTTGCGGCCCATACATAACTTTTAAACTGTTCAAAACCTGTGCAAACAGTCTTTTCATTCCGCAACCAGGGGCTTTATCTACCCCCAAACCGTTGAATATTGCTGCAGACCGCGATACTGCAGTGCAGCAATGACCTGTGCCACCCTCCAACGATGGAAACATGCCCATGCCCGAATTCAAAAAAATCCTGATCGCAAACCGCGGCGAAATCGCCATTCGCATCATGCGGGCGGCCAACGAAATGGGCAAGAAAACCGTCGCTGTCTATGCCGAGGAAGACAAGCTGTCCCTGCACAGGTTCAAATCGGACGAAGCCTATAAGATCGGCGAAGACCTTGGCCCCGTTGCCGCCTATCTCAGCATCGATGAAATCATCCGCGTGGCCCGCATGTGCGGCGCAGACGCGATCCACCCGGGCTATGGCCTTTTGTCTGAAAACCCTGATTTCGTAGATGCCTGTGTGGCCAATGGCATCACCTTTATCGGACCCAAAGCCGAAACCATGCGCGCCCTTGGCGACAAGGCCAGCGCGCGTCAGGTGGCGATCAAGGCCGGCGTGCCGGTGATTCCCGCGACAGAAGTCCTGACCGAAGACATGAAAGACGCCGCGAAACAGGCCGATGAGGTCGGCTATCCGCTGATGCTCAAGGCCAGCTGGGGCGGCGGCGGACGCGGCATGCGCCCAATTATGGGCCCGGACGAACTGGAAGAGAAAGTCAAAGAAGGTCGCCGCGAGGCCGAAGCCGCCTTTGGCAATGGCGAAGGTTATCTGGAAAAGATGATCCTGCGCGCACGCCACGTAGAGGTACAGATCCTCGGCGACAGCCACGGCAATATCTATCACCTGTGGGAACGCGACTGTTCGGTCCAGCGCCGCAACCAAAAGGTCGTTGAACGCGCACCGGCCCCCTACCTTAGCCCTGCACAGCGCGAAGAAATCTGTAACCTCGGCAAACGCATCGCCGAAGAAGTAAACTACGAATGCGCCGGGACCATTGAATTCCTAATGGATATGGACACAGGCGCGTTTTACTTCATCGAGGTAAACCCCCGCGTTCAGGTGGAACACACCGTCACCGAAGAAGTCACCGGCATCGACATCGTGCGCGCACAGATCATGATCGCAGAGGGCAAATCACTGGTCGAAGCCACAGGCACCGCCAGCCAGTATGACGTCAAGCTGGACGGCCACGCGCTGCAATGTCGCGTGACCACCGAAGACCCGGCCAACAACTTTATCCCCGATTACGGCCGCATCACCACCTACCGCTCTGCCACGGGCATGGGCATCCGTCTGGACGGCGGCACCGCCTATTCCGGTGCCGTGATCACCCGCTATTACGACAGTCTGCTGACCAAGGTGACCGCCTGGGCCCCGACACCAGAGGCCGCGATTTCCCGCATGGACCGGGCTTTGCGCGAATTCCGGATCCGCGGCGTGTCGACCAATATCGCATTTGTGGAAAACCTGCTCAAACATCCGACCTTCCTCAACTATGAATATCACACCAAATTCATTGATGAGACGCCCGAACTGTTCCAGTTCTCTAAACGTCGTGACCGAGCCACCAAGATCCTGACCTATGTCGCGGACATCTCTGTCAACGGGCACCCTGAAACCGAAGGCCGCCCGCGCCCCGCAGCAGAGGCCCGCGTGCCGCGCGTGCCCCTTGCACACACAGAAACGCCCCCCTCTGGCACGCGACAGCTTCTGGATGAAAAAGGCCCACAGGCCGTGGCCGACTGGATGGGCGAACAGAAACAGGTTCTGCTGACCGACACCACAATGCGCGACGGGCACCAATCGCTTTTGGCCACGCGCATGCGGTCGATCGACATGATCAAGATCGCCCCAACCTACGCCGCCAACCTGCCACAACTGTTTTCGGTGGAATGCTGGGGTGGTGCCACCTTTGACGTGGCCTATCGTTTCTTGCAGGAATGCCCCTGGCAGCGCCTGCGCGACATCCGCACCCATATGCCCAATCTGATGACGCAAATGCTGCTGCGCGCGTCAAACGGCGTGGGCTATACCAACTACCCCGACAACGTGGTCCAGGCCTTTGTGAAACAGGCCGCGGAAACCGGCGTTGACGTGTTCCGGGTGTTCGACAGCCTGAACTGGGTGGAAAACATGCGCGTGGCCATGGACGCTGTGATTGACGCCGACAAAGTCTGCGAGGCGACAATCTGCTACACGGGCGACATCTATGATCCGGACCGCGCCAAATATGACCTGAAATACTACGTCGCCATGGGCAAAGAGCTGAAAAAGGCCGGTGCCCATGTGCTGGGCCTCAAAGACATGGCCGGGCTGCTGAAACCTTCGCAGGCCCGCGCGCTGGTCAAAGCGCTGAAAGAAGATGTCGGCCTGCCGATCCACTTCCACACACATGACACGTCCGGCCTGTCTGCCGCGACTGTGCTTGCCGCGACAGAGGCCGGCGTCGATGCCGTCGATGCCGCCATGGATGCGTTTTCCGGCGGCACATCCCAGCCCTGCATGGGCTCTATCGTCGAGGCGCTGAAACACACAGACCGCGACCCGGGCCTTGACGTCGGCGCGATCCGCGAAATCTCCAACTACTGGG
This sequence comes from Marinosulfonomonas sp., assembly GCA_051251595.1. GTDB lineage: Bacteria > Pseudomonadota > Alphaproteobacteria > Rhodobacterales > Rhodobacteraceae > NORP110. The sequence goes on along the minus strand of JBPOFA010000016.1, from coordinate 74,429 downwards.
AGGCCGTGCGCCAGCAATACGCCGCCTTTGAATCCGGGATCGAAGCCCCCGCCTCCGAAGTCTACCTGCACGAAATGCCCGGCGGCCAGTTCACCAACCTCAAGGCGCAGGCCCGCTCGCTTGGGCTGGAAGACCGCTGGCACGAGGTCGCGCAGACCTATGCCGACGTGAACAAAATGTTCGGTGATATCGTCAAAGTGACGCCAAGCTCCAAAGTGGTGGGCGACATGGCGCTGATGATGGTCAGCCAGAACCTGACCCGCGAACAGGTCGAAGACCCGAACACAGACCTGTCCTTCCCCGACAGCGTCATCGACATGATGCGCGGCAATCTGGGGCAACCTCCGGGCGGCTGGCCCAAAGGCATCGTCAAAAAGGTGCTTAAATCCGAAAAGCCCTCGGTCGAACGCCCCGGCAAACACCTGCCCCCGGTCGATCTGGAAGAGGCCCGCGCAGAGGTCTCTGCCAAGCTCGACGGGATCGCTATCGATGACGAAGACCTGAACGGCTACCTCATGTACCCCAAGGTCTTCACCGACTACATGAACCGCCACGCAACCTATGGCCCGGTCAGAACCCTGCCCACGCACACCTATTTCTACGGCATGTCAGCCGGAGAGGAAATCTCAACAGAAATCGACCCCGGCGTGACGCTCGAAATCCGCTGTCAGGCCGTGGGCGAGACCAATGAAGAAGGCGAAGCCAAGGTCTTTTTCGAACTGAACGGCCAACCCCGCGTCGTCCGCGTGACCGACCGCAAAGCGACGGCCAAAACCGCCGCCAACCCCAAAGCCGAACTGGGCAATGCCGACCATATCGGCGCGCCGATGCCCGGCGTCGTCGCCGTTGTCGCAACCCAGGCCGGGGCCAAGGTGAAACAGGGCGACCTGCTGCTCACCATCGAGGCAATGAAGATGGAAACCGGCATCCACGCCGAACGCGACGCAACCGTCAAAGCCGTGCTGGTCCAGCCCGGAACCCAGATCGACGCCAAGGATTTGCTCGTCGAACTGGAAAGCTAAGCGATCTGCCCCTATGCTGAACAAAACAGCATAGGGGTCAGACACATGCTTGCCATCACACCGATCTATGCGGGGCTGATCGCCCTGCTCTTTCTTGCCATCAGCTACCGGGTCGTCCTGGGCCGCCGCAACCTGCGCATCTCGATCGGGGACGGCGATGACAAAGACATGGAAAAACGCATGCGCGTGCAGGCAAACTGTGCCGAGTATGCGCCCCTCGGGATCATCCTGCTGGCCATGGCCGAAATCCAGGGCATGCCCGGCTGGCTGGTGCATGTCTCTGGGATCGCACTGCTTTTAGGGCGCGTCCTGCATGCCATCGGGCTGGGCAGCACCCCTCAAATCCCGTTCCTGCGGGTCTGGGGCATGTACCTGACCGTGGGCATGATTTTTATCACCGCCATCGCCAACGTCACCCACGCCATATTCTAAACACCCCTCCCCGGGCCTTTCCCCAGCCCCACAGGCACCAAAAATCGCCCACCCGAAAAAAAGCGCAAATTTTTCGCCCGAGATGCTTTTTTTACTTGCAGCCCGCGCCCAGACTGAATATCTGCTGCACACCCAATGGACGCGGGCGTAGCTCAGGGGTAGAGCATAACCTTGCCAAGGTTAGGGTCGAGAGTTCGAATCTCTTCGCCCGCTCCAATTTTCAGCTGAATGTATCAGCGACAAACGGGACCGCTTCGGCGGTCCTTTTGCTGTTTGGGGGTATAGATTGGCTGCAGCCGTCAAGAACTGCTTCCGGAATCTGAACGGGCAAGTTGTAGGGCGACAGGTTCCAATAACTCTGACGCTACAGATCGCGCTCTTGCCATGTCTCAATAAGGAAAAGGGCCATAGATCCGGCCAAGTTGACTGCAAGAGCAGCATGTCGGGGCTTGAAAGGCACCCTGTCCCTGCCGCCAGCATGAGCATCACTTCCTTTATTCCGAAGTGCCCCAATGCTATTGACGATACTTTGGCTATTGCCAAGGATAGTTTTAAAAATCTTAGCCTGATGCTGGTTCGGCGCAAGGTCGAGCACCTTGGCTGCTTCACCATACAGCTTTGGAATGTTCGATGTGTCTTCCCACGTCCCGCCACTGTCTTCAATGATGTGCTTGCAGACTTCTTCGAGAAGTGTACAGGCGGCGGTAACAGCCCCTTGGGGGTCTGACGACCTGCGCTCAAGAGCTTTGGTCCAAACAGACTGCACAGCAGGCGCGTCATATTCCTTAAGACCATCAGTAATGGCAGCGTCAGCCGCACTTCCGCCGGTCTCAAGGAAATCAAGAAGCGGTGAAAATTGTTCGTTCAGAAAAAGCCTCCGTGCAGCATATGCACCGCTGCCTTCGTGAACGGCCTTCAATTCAGCCCACAAGCAATTTTGATCACGGCAGCGTACGACAAATGCCGGGATAAGTTTTTTCAAGAGCGGGTCGCCAATGAATTCGCCGCGAAGTTGCCTGTAGATGGGTTCAGCAAACGCCCCCTCAGTTCCTACAGCTTCGATCTGTCTTTTCAACAATAACGCTCGTTCCAAAGGCGTATCAGGTAATTCTTCTGTGTAAGTTCCAAGCATCCGCATATCCTACGTAGATAAAATGAAAAACCTAGATTAAATATCAACGCTTCGACGGTCCTTTTCCCGCCTCAGACCAAAACAAAAAAAACGGGCCACGCAGATGCGCGCCCGGCTTATCCCTCCAAACTCAAAGGCCGCTCAGAACTTCAGGCGCAGCCCCGTAAACACGGCAAGGCCGTTGCGGTAGCCGACAGAGCCGCTGGAATTGGAATAGTCATAGCTGCGCACCGTGCCGTAGATCTCTGCTTTGGTGCGGTCGTAGTTTTGCACAACGGACAAGGCATAAGACCGGCTGTCCGCCCCCGGCGCGTCGATGTCGCTGCCGAAATACGCATCCACCGAAAACGCCGTGGCGCCCACGTCAAAGAACTGCTTTTGATACCCCGCCTTCACGAAGGAATAGCGCCCGGTTCTGTCCGTGTGATACTCTGCCGCCATCGCGCCGGTCAGGCTTAGCCCTGTGGGTTCATGCAGCACCGACACCGATCCGTTGACCAAAGCGTCAGAGCTTGCCGGCTTGGACACCGCCACAGCCGCCCTGTAGGAATAGGCCTCTCCCACGCCTGCGGACCCGCCGAACACCGCCGCAAGGTCATACAGCACCGTTGTGTCATTGTTCAGCGCGTCGTAGCCAACCGACCCGCGCAGATCAAAGCCGCCAAGATCAGGCGTGCCATAGCGCAGGCGCAATTTCCGGCTTAGCCCGCTGTCAATCGCAAAGCTATCCCCAATCGCAATGTTCGACACCGCCCCGCCTGTGGTGCGCAGCAACTGCCCCCCTGCACTATCCGCAACAGAGGAACTGGCAACGATCGTGGTTCCAGACAGGTCAACGCCAGAGGCCCCATCCGATGCCATGGCCCCTTGCCCGACCCAGATCTTGCCGTAGCTGTCACTTTGAAATGTCAGTTCAGCAATCCGCAACCCGAACACGTCCAGACCGTAATCCGGGTTCAGACTGATGACATTCGCCCCAGAGGTGGAAACCGTCGCAACGCTCATTTCGAAATGGCCAGACACGCGCCAATCGTCCAACAGCTCTGTCGAGGAGACGACGAACCCAAAACGAGTGCCCGAATTGCCATTGTCCAGAACCGGATAGCCCTTGGTCTGCACGCCATCGTCATAGATCAGCGTCCCCAGGCTCAATTGCCCGTAAAAGCTTTTGAATTTGGTGCGGTTCAGGAAATCCTCATAGCTGGACCATGCCTCTGTCTCAAGCCCGGCCGGCGTGCCTTCATCCGTCCTAAGCTCCTGTGCGTGTCCAGGAAGGGGTGCAATCAAAAAACTTGCGATGACACCTGCGGAAATTCGTTTCATGAATTCAATCTCCAGAATGAAAGGCTTTGTGATGGGGCCAGTGAAAGCCTCTAGTTGTAACACGATCAAGACCCACACCCCAAAACGACTGTAAAAATTTGGGATGCGCTGACATCAGCCGTTCAGGCGTCAAACCGGCCCAGCTCTGTGTTTTTGTTCAGCTCTTCGGCGTGGAACACACGGCCATTCATCACGCCGTAAATCCCCGCATCCATGATCTGCGCCGCCACAATGGCGCCGCCCAGATTAAACGGCCCGTCAGAAAAGCTTAGCGAATGCGGGCGCATTGCCCCGGTCAGCACAACGGTTTTACCGGTGATGCGCGGCGCAAGCCAGCGGGCTGTTTCCCCCATCGTGCCGGTGCCGTGGGTGACAACAATGGCCTGTTCCGGTGCGTTTCGAACCGCGTCGGTGATCGCCTCGCGGTCGGCGTCATCGAAATACAGGCTGTCTTTCAGCATCAACAGATCGACCGTGGGAAAGTGACAGCGGCTCATCGACAGGATCTCTGGCAAATGCGTGCTGCCATCCGCGGCAAAAGCGAGGGACTCTGTCGCCGGGTCATGGATTTTGTCGATGGTTCCACCGGTTACGACAATTCGAACGTCTTTCATCACACGGCCCCTGTTTGGCAGGGCAAACCGCCCCTTTCCCTGCCAATAGAACAGCCTTCAGGCACACTCAACCCGTTTGGGCCTAGCCGCAAACAGCGACCAGGATCAAACCGGGATCAAATGATTGTCCCACATCAGATCGCGCACCTGAAACGGCGTAATCTGCTGGCCCGTGACCGCATCAATATTGCCCTGCCCGGTGGTGACAACAAAACCGCCCTGCTGTGCTGCGACACCGCAGGCATCCTCAATATCCAGACCGGCGGCGAAAACCCCGGTTTCAACATCGAATTGCTGCACCCGCCCCCCCCGCGGAGAGGTCACAGCAACCCGGCTTTCATCCTCTGAAAAGGCAATGCTGCCGATGTAATTGCCCATGCGATGCAGCTCCTCCTCGGGGCTGTCAAACAGCTGAACCTCTGCACCGCGACGGTGCAGCCCAACAAGCGCAGGCGCAGCGCCATCGCCCTGCCATTGCATCCCAAACGCAACCTGCCCGGTCTCTGACACCGCCAGATGCCGTATGGAGTTGCGATGCAGATCGGGGGACAGACGCGCCTGTTCCACCACCTGCCCGTCTTCCAGATAGCTGAGATTGGGTTGCATCGTCGCGATGTTCAACTTGGCCCGTCCCGCATCGGGATGGGTTTCAATCCCACCATTGGCCACAACCAGAACCTCTGATCCCGGCAGGCGTTTCAAATCATGGGGGCCGGTGCCCCCGCTGGCAAACTCATCCACGCGGGCATAGCCTGCAGCCACGTCCCAAACGCCAATGCGCCCTTCTGCCGCCTCATAGTCATTCTCCGTCGTGAACAGCCATTGCCCATCGCCGGAAAACGCCCCATGCCCGTAAAAATGCCGCCCCTCTGGGGATTCAAGCCTGGTTTTCACCCGACCATCAGAACAGTCCAAAACGATCGCAAAGGTCCCCGGACGCCGGGCAAAAGCGACGGCCTCTGGCCTTGTGGGATGTGCCGCTGCGGCATGGCCCCGGCTGGGCAAGGTGATCTGGAACAGAACCTCCCGGTTCGCGCCGATCCCGCACAGGGCATAGCCGCCGCTTGGCAAGCCCGCTGCCGACAAATAGGCCGGCCCACCGGCATCCGCCCAGCTGGGCTTGGGAACCATTCCAGCGGCCAAAAGCCCCGCCAAAAACTGCCGTCTGTTGGCCATGATCAGTCTCCATCCATCGCGTTGAACCCAGACGCCACGCCCAGACTTGGGCCCAGTTCATCCCGGACCACATGGCGTACCTGCTCGATAGAGTTCTTCAGCAATTCAACCCGAAACCGTCCTTTTGGTGTTGCCACACCCGCAAAGATCGGGTCGTCCAGTTTTTGAGCCTGCTCAAGGCTTTCGTCAAAAGCCTCGACCAGTTCCCCGGTAAGTTCGGGATCATCGTCGGACAAGGCCACGGCCAGCCCCTTCAGGCTTTCAATGGAAACATAAACATTCCGCAAAGACCGTCCCGACCGCCAGTTTTCCGCCCGTTTCGGGCGCGGTCTGTCATAGGTTCCCATCGGGCGTCCCAGCCGCGTCTCAGAGGTGAATTCCAAACCCGCCGACAGCGCCTTGAACAATTCCTGCGCGGCTTCCTCTTCACTTCGATAAAGCCCGCTGCCATCCACATCCATCAGCAACGCCGCATAGCCATTTTCCCAATCGTCCAGAATTTCATCCGCGTTTTGGGCAATATCGGCGGTCACCGTCTGGATCAGCTGACAGCGATAGCCATCCTGCCCTTCCGTCGAAATCACCGGATCATACAGCAAGAATTCCAACGCATAAAAACCACGCGCGGCGATCGACACGCTGGCATAGTCCTCAACGGAACCCGCAATCGGATCCTCGTTCGCAATCAACGCATTCAACGCTTTGGGCGTCGCCCCGCGGCTGTCTGGCCAAAACGCCAGCGCAAAAGCGCGGTCGTCAACCTCTGTCGGGCCGAACCGCAAATGGCTGACCGCGATCCAGGCGTCAAACGTATCCTGATACTGTGCGCGCAACTCTGCGCTATCAGCTTTGCAAGATCGGCCAGCCACCTCGGCCAGCCGATCTGCTTGTTCACTCAACCGTTCAAACCCTGGCAAAATATGGTGCTGAATAACGTTTTCAACAACGTCTTCACTGTGATCCGCCATTGCCGCAGAGGGCAATGACAATGCCAAAACAAGTGCCAGGGTCTTCATATTACAGACTTTCCAGGTAAGCGATCAAAGCATCGCGGTCAGATTTTGAAAGTTCGACGACAGCGTCACGCATTGGTTGCGCCTCTCCACCGTGCCAAAGCACCGCTTCCAGGATGTTGCGCGCGCGTCCGTCGTGCAAAAAGTATGTGTGCCCACTGACCTGTTCCGTCAAGCCGATACCCCACAAAGGTGCCGTGCGCCATTCACTGCCCGTTGCGCGGGCTTCAGGGCGGTGATCGGCCAGACCTTCACCCATGTCATGCAGCAACATGTCTGTGTAAGGCCAGATCAGCTGAAAGCTTTGCTCTGGCCGGTCTTCCAGACGATGCGTCACAAAAGATGGGGTGTGGCAGGATATGCAACCGGTGTTGTAGAAAATCTCTTTTCCACGCAACACCTCTGGGTCATTCACACCACGGCGCGCCGGAACCGCCAGGTTGCGGCTATAGAACGTGACCATGTCCAAGCCTTCCTGATCGATTTCCACGCCAGGAACATCCGTATCCCCGTCTGGCGCATCCAGACACACGGTCTGCAAATCGGTGCATTCCCCTTGCGGTGTCGGGTACAAAGGCGACCCGATCCCAATATCCCCGCGGAACGCCCCCGCGGATTGCTGTTTGATCGTTGGCGCACCGGCCTTGAGCCCGAAACGCCCCAGCATGGCCGTGTCATATTCATCGGACCACACAATATTCGGACGCCCCGAAATACCATCCCCATCCAGATCATCCGGATCCGCATGGGCCAGAATATCAGCCGCTGGAATAGCCTCTAGCAAACCCAGCCCGATCATCTGCGGTGCGACACGTGGGCTAAGCATCGCATCAGGATGCAAAGGCCCATAGCCCAGATCCTCGGCGCGATAGGTAGGCTTGCGCAAGGTAACCACCGTGCCGTCGGCCAAGGTTACCGGAAGGTCTTCATATGTGATGTCCAACCGGTATTCGGCTGGCACGCCCGCCACAGAAAAATCCTGCATCTGGGTGCCGTAATGCGGGTCTGGCAAAGTGGCAAGGTAATCTTCAATCTCGGCAATCCCATCATCCGGACCACCGGGAATTGAGATGCGTAAAAACATTGAAATTGCATTGTCGTCCGGTCCTTCGGGCGGATGCCCGCGACCGTCCTTCAAATGGCAACGCTGACAGGACCGGGCATTGTAAATCGGCCCCAACCCGTCAGAGGCCAGTGTCGAAGATGGGGCAGACACCCACAGCTTGCGAAACAGCCCATTGCCGACGCGAAAATTAAGTTCATCTTCAAAACTCAGGTTCGCCGAAGATTGCGAAAACGCATTCGCATTCGGACGAACCCGAACCGTCGCGGCCCCACCCGGGCGCTCTTCGAATTTCGAAGCGGCGGAAAAATCCGTGGTGGGTTTGGTGACGGCTGAAATCCGGGCTGCTTCTTTTTCAGTCCGGGGTACTATGCTCAGATGTGGCTCGTCTGTGGGGGCAGCCGAAACGGCTGACCCCATCAGAATGGCTGCAAAGGCCAGAAGATTTGACTTCACGTTTCAAAATCCTACTGGAACACAGCGTCTGGATCATCAAGACTGTCGGATCCCTCAAAGGCGATCTGGTCCAGCCCAAGCGCCGAAACCGCGCGTTCAATCGACCGCGTGTGATCGACCAACGCATCCACGCCCCCCATGATCAACGCCTCGCCCGCAACATTGCCGCGTTCCAGCATCTGGTCGTAAGAAAAGCCAGCCTCAGCCGCTGTTTTCATCAGCGTCATCGCCATGATCGTCGCCCCGATCTTGACCTGGATTTCAGTGTCCAGCTCTGGGTTCACTTCCAGAACCAGATCCGACAAGGACGGCCCCGTCACGACGTCGCCATTGCTGCGCACATAGCGCCCCAAATAGACGTTCTGAACGCCCAGAACGTCGTAGAAATGGCTGTTATAGGTGTTGTCAGAAAAACAATCCTGCTCTTCTTCAGGATCGTTCAGCATGACGCCAAGACGCATGCGCTCACCGGCCAACTCTCCATAAGACAGGGATCCCATGCCGGTCAGCATGGCGGAAATTCCGCTGTCTTCGTTGTCCATCAAAGTCGTGCGCCCGATGCCATCCGCACCCCACTGCGCCACCATATAGTCCAGATCGGACACCAACAATTCACTCGCCGCAGCAAGATAAGCACCGCGCCGGTCGCAATTGCCGTTCGTGCAGTCATCACCCGTTGCATAATCCGTCCAAGGCCGGTTGCCCGCCCCATGGGCGTGGCCGTTCAGATCCTGGCCCCACAGCAAAAACTCAATCGCGTGATACCCTGTCGCAACATTTGCTTCGATGCCGTCGGCCTCTTGCAAAGTGTCCGACAACAGGGCCGGCGTAATGTTGCTGGCGTCGATCTCTTTCCCAGACAAGGTGAATGTCGGGTTCGCAATCACGTTCAGAACCGCAAATTCGTTTTCATCCGAAGGACCGCCATAAGACCCGTCCACATAATCGATCAGACCTTCGTCCAAGGGCCAGGCATTCACTTTGCCTTCCCAGTCATCCACGACGGCATTGCCAAAACGGAACACCTCTGTCTGCTGGTAGGACACGCGCGCAGCCAGCCACGCATCCCGCGCCGCCTGCAAATGCTCTGCCGACGGGTCAGAGACCAGCTCTGCCACGGCGGCTTGCAAACGCTCCGCACCAATCAGACTGTCCTGAAATCCAGCCTCTGCCATATTGGCGTAATTTTCCAAAACGGCTGATTTCTCGACCGCAAATGCGGGTGCCGCCAGCGCCAGTCCAAAGACCGACGACAATAAATAAATTTTCTTCATATTAGTCCCTCTAATGAAGAGTTGTGGTTGTTTTTGTATCCATCAAAACAGCACGCCCTGCCGGACAGGGCAGATGCCTCAAGGCCATGCCGAAATCCGTGGCCAGCGTTGTCACGATTGGGGCGTAATCCGCACGCACCAGCAGGGTTGCAATCATCATTGCATCCTCGCGCTGGCCATCCGCCGCCGCCCCGATAAAATTGGCAAAACACGCCTCGTCAGCGCCCAGACATTCGCAGGCCACGGAATGACGCATCAGTTTGCGCCGCCCGAACCGGGCACATAAACCGTAAAGCTGATCAAAAGACTGCACCGCGCGTCGCGCGTTTTGCGACCCCATCGCCGAAGACATGTCATTCCACAGATCGGCCTGGGCCTCTGGCCCATCGCTCCACCGACGCAGGCAGTCCACGGTCGCTGCTTCGACTGAATTCAAATCAGACATAAAGCCGACAGCCGCCCCGCCGCGATTAAGAACCCGATCTGTCATTTTGTTAAAATCAGCTTGCCTGCGCGCGTGATGCGCAGCGTATAGACCTTGTCGTCATAGACGATCTGCGCCTGATCCCCGCCCCGCGTCAGTTCCCGCGCGTCATGTGTGGGAATATCCAGCACAGGTGGTGTAACGATTGTGTCTCTTAACTCACTCATCTGCGATACCCCATAAACGGATTCCTTTCATTGCATCAATGTCGGGCTTCCGCAGCGAACTGGGTGGCTAGAATAATGATTCCATACCTGAGTGATTTGATCGGATATGTCAATCCGACTTTTTTAGTCAGGTTTACCATTTTGCAAAATTTTTTACGATTTAAACCGGCAAAGCCCCGGCATCGCCGTCCAGACGGGTCACCGCCGATGCCGGAACAAAGCGCACATTAATCCTGTCATGGCCCAGCTCAACGGCCCTTGCCAACCGGTGCACACCGTCCAAAATCATCAACCGGCCTTTGTTTTCAAAAACCTCTAGGGGAAAGGCCAAATCCGCCGCAGCGATCCGCGCCGCTTCCACCGCAAACCGGGCCGGGTCCCCCATCACCTGGCGCGGCGTGACAGAATAAGGCCGCCCCCCATCCGCCCAGATCGGCACGTCCAAATGCCAGATCAAACGCGCCAGATCGACCGTCTCCACCGGCAGGTCCAACGCCCACAGCGTCTCGACATCCCAGTCGATCGAATACCAATATTCGCGGATAACCTCTGGATGCTCCATGCCAAGCCCTTCGTGATGACGACACTGGCAGCACATCCCAATTCCCCACAAATGTCCAACACCACCGCACGCAGGCTTAACCCCGGTCAAAGCCGACAAAGTGCCATACGCTTTGCCGACAGGGTGCCGACGCAAGGCAGACCGTGGTTTTCCCTTTCTTTTCAAACGTTAACCTCGGGATTCGCACGCAGACACAAAACCACCGCACGCAGCCCACCGTACGCAGCACAGTTTTTACATAGATTGCGTTGACAAGACCCACCGGGGTTGAGAACAGTTCCCCAACCCGCAACCGGGCCACATAGGGCACGCCGACGCATATCGGGCCGCTTCGTTTCTGATCTGGGGAAGAGACTCGTTTTGACACCGCCGATACACCGCCAGCACGCCGGGCCCACCCAAAAATGAACCGCCCCAACAGCACGGTCACGATGGCCGAACTCTTTACGGTCTTCCTCAAAATCGGCCTTCTCTCCTTTGGTGGCCCCGCCGCCCAGATCGCCCTGATGCACCGCATGCTGGTCGATGAAAAAGGATGGCTGCAAGAACGCCAGTTCCTGAACGCTCTCAACTTTTGCATGCTGCTGCCCGGCCCCGAAGCGATGCAGCTGGCCACCTATTCCGGCTGGCGTCTGCACGGGATTGCCGGCGGCATTCTGGCCGGGCTTTTGTTCGTCCTACCCGGCGCCGTGGTCATCTTCATCCTCGCAGCCCTTTACGTCACCTATGGCGATCTGCCATTGGTGGCGACGCTGTTTCTCGGCGTCAAAGCCGCCGTTCTGATCATCGTGCTAGAGGCGCTTTTGCGCGTCTCAGGCCGCGCGCTAAAGCGCAAAGCCCACTGGATCATCGCCGCATTGGCCTTTATCGGGATCTTCTTTCTTGCACTGCCCTACCCGCTGATCGTTCTGGCCGCCGCCCTTTATGGCGCAGTGTTTGCCAACGATCAGAACATGCCGGAAACCGCCCCAATCGTGGCCACATCCATCAAACGCACCTGCGTGACCGTGGCCCTTGGGCTGGCCATCTGGCTGCTGCCTATACTGGCACTGAACATCGCCACAGGCGGCGCAATCTTGGGCACTCTGGGCGTCTTCTTTTCCAAGCTGGCAGTGGTCACATTTGGCGGGGCCTACGCGGTTCTGGCCTATATGGCGCAGGTCGTCGTCACCGATTTCAACTGGCTCACCCCGGCGGAAATGATGGACGGGCTGGGGCTGGCCGAAACCACGCCCGGCCCGCTGATCCTTGTCACCCAATTCGTCGGCTTCATCGCCGCCTTTCGCGAAGGCAGCTATGGGCTGGCCATACTGGGCGGCCTCGTCACGCTCTGGGCCACGTTCATCCCCTGTTTTCTGTGGATCTTCACCGGCGCGCCCTACATCGAATGGATGTCTGCCCAGCCCCGGTTAAGCGGCGCGTTGCAAGCCATCACAGCCGCCGTGGTCGGCGTCATCCTGAACCTGTCGATCTGGTTCGGGCTGCATGTCTTGTTCACAGAGGTGAGCCAAAACACCCTTGGCCCGTTCACGGTCTGGACACCAGATTTGGCCTCACTCGACTGGCGGGCCTTGGCCCTTGCCGTCTTGTCGGCGGTGCTGATGCTGCGGGCAAAGCTGGGCATCGCGCAGGTGCTGGCCCTGTCTGCCGCCGCGGCTTGGGCCCTGTCATTTGTGGGCTGAAACGACGCGTTAGGCGGAAATTAACGCCCGTCGCTCAGGATCCGGTGATGTGGCGCAATTGCTCTGCCGCAATCCGATAGGATTTCAAATGCGCCGAAACGTCATGGATCATACCCGTCACGATCAGCTCATCCGGCTGATACCGCGCGATCAATGCCTCTAGGTCTTTGCGCACCGACGCCGCGCTGCCCACGGCCGAGCAGGAAAACGCCTGCCCCACCTGCGCCAGAACCCCGGCGGGCACCACTGTCGTGATATCTTCTACCGGGGCCGGCAAAGCGCCCGGCTTGCCTGTGCGCAAAGCTGCAAAGGCCTGGATTTGCGACGTGCGCAAGAACAACGCTTCTTCATCCGTATCCGCCGCGCAGACCCCGGCGGCCATCATGAAATAAGGCTCTGCCAGCCATTCTGACGGACGAAAGGTCCGCCGATAGGTCAGGGCTGCATCCTCTAGCATCGCAGGGGCGAAATGCGACGCAAACGCATAAGGCAACCCCAGATAGGCCGCCAGCTGCGCCCCGTAAAGACTGGACCCAAGGATCCAGACCGGCACATGGGTCCCCTGCCCGGGAATGGCCCGAATACCAGATGCCGCCACGCTATCGCCGAAATATCCCAGCACCTCTGCCACATCCTGCGGGAAACTTTCATTCGCCTCGCGATTGCGCCGCAAGGCATGGGCCGTCGCTCCATCCGTCCCCGGTGCACGGCCAAACCCCAGATCGATCCGATCCGGGTAAAGCGTGGCCAGCGTGCCAAACTGTTCCGCAACGATCAAAGGCGCATGGTTGGGCAGCATGACCCCCCCTGCGCCAACACGGATCGTCCGGGTCGCCGCCGCCACCTGACCGATCACAACAGCAGTCGCCGCGCTGGCGATGCCCGGCATGTTGTGATGCTCGGCCAGCCAAAACCGGTGATAGCCATTCGCCTCGGCCTCTTGGGCCAGCGCAACAGTCGTCTGCAGCGCCTCTGCCACAGTTCCACCCGCGCGCACCGGCGACAAATCAAGCAACCCGTATTTCATGACCACACCTTCCACTTTGATCCCACCTACCTAAGACCCCGCAAGCCCCACGTCATCCTGTCCCCGCAAATAAAATGCCCCGCCCTGCGGCGTGACACGCACACCACCCGCGATTAGAAATGGACATCCGACAAGGGGCCGGGTAGCACTTATGCCCGAAAACACGGACAAAAGTTTCAGTCTCTGACGTCAAACCCAGAAAGAACATTGAACATGTTGATTGGCATTGATTGGGGCGGCACCAAAATCGAAGGTGTCGCGATGGATCAAACCGGGCAAGAGCTGCTTCGCCTGCGCGAAGACACGCCGCGCCACGATTATTTTGGCTGCATCAAAGTCATCAAAACCATGATCGACGCGCTGGAAAGCAAGACCGGCCAGACCGGTTCTGTCGGCATCGGCATCCCCGGTTCGCTAGAGCCCAAAAGCCGTCTGGGCAAAGGCGCAAGTTCAACCTGGTTGCTGGGCCGCCCCGTGGAAAAAGACCTGCATGACGTGCTCCAGAGAGAGCTGCGGGTCGAAAACGACGCCGACTGTTTCGCCGCATCAGAGGCCGTGGACGGCGCCGGGGCCGGGCATAACGTCGTCTTTGCCGTGATCCTTGGATCCGGCGCGGGCGCGGGTATCGCCGTGGGCGGCAAGGCGCATCACGGGCCCAACAACAGCGGCGGCGAATGGGGCCATAACCCGCTGCCCTTCCCAACCGTGTCAGAGCTTCCGGGCAAGCCGTGCTACTGCGGCCGTCACGGCTGCATGGAAACCTGGGTGTCCGGCCGCGCCTTTGAGGCCAGCTATGAAACACATACCGGCAACCCCATGAAATCGCGCGATATTATCGAACAAATGCGCGCAGGTGACCACCTGTCGCGGCTGCTGTGGGATCAGTATATTGACCGTGTCGCCCGGGGGTTGGCCACCGTGGTGAATTCTCTGGACCCGGATATTTTTGTCATGGGCGGCGGCATGTCAAATGTGGATGAGCTTTACACAGACCTGCCCCGCGAACTGGCCAAACGCACGTTTTCAACAGTGTTCCACACCCCGATTGAACGGGCCGTCCACGGCGATTCCAGCGGCGTGCGCGGGGCTGCATGGCTCTGGAAATAATCTCTTGGCGCATGACCGAAACGCAAGCAATTCAGAAAGATCAAACATGACAGATACCTCCGCCCTCAGCGAACGCTACGACTTCGCAATCTCCCTGATCCGAGAGGCAGGTGCCCTCGCTGATGGCTATTTCCAAAAGCTCGACACGCTGACAATCAAAAGCAAAGGCCTGCAGGACATGGCCAGCGAGGCGGACGTGAACACGGAACTGCTGATCAAGGAAAAGCTGTCAAAGGCCTATCCCCAGGATGCTTTCCTGGGCGAAGAAACCGGGATCTCAGAGTTTTCGCCTGAACAAGGCATCTGGGTCGTGGACCCGATTGACGGCACGCAGCCCTTCATCTCTGGCATGTCCAGCTGGTGCGTCTCTATCGCTTATGTCGAAAACAACACCGTGCAATTCGGCATGGTCTATGCCCCCGCGCGGGACGAGTTGTTTGCAGGCGGGGTCGATTTCCCGGCCACGCTAAACGGCCAACCCATGTCCGCGCATCCCGGCAAAACCATCAAAGACGGCATCGTCGCCGTGGGCTATTCCACGCGCGTCGACCAGGACGAATTCCTGTCCATCTTCGAACGCTTCCTGAAAAACGGCGGCATGTTCTGCCGCGAAGGCTCTGGCGCGCTGTCCCTTTGCTACGTCGCATGCGGGCGCTACCTTGGCTATATCGAACAACATATCAATTCATGGGATTGCTTAGGCGCGATTGCCGTCATCAGTGCCTCTGGCCTGCAAACAAACGACTTTCTGGCAGATGACGGATTGAACAAAGGCAACCGTTTGATTGCCGGCAAACCCGAAATCTACCAGGAACTCTTGGACATTTACGACAATTAAGCGCCCCGCCGCTACCTTGCGGAAATTCAGCGCCCCAGCCCGGCAACCGCTTGGCTGGGGGCCTTCGTTGCCGCCTCGACCACCAACAAAAGCGCCCCGATGAAAAAGCAGACCGCCCCGGCCAAAAGCAATTCCGTGGACAAGGCCAACGCCCCCGCCCCGATCCCGCCGGGTGGCACAAAGGCCAAACAGGCAGAGATCATAAAGAACACGCAGCCCAGAAAATTGACCGCCACGATCCACCAATCCAATTCCTGTGGAAGCCAGGCAAACCATTTGTGGCAGGTCTCGATCCAGACCAGATAGCCAGAGATCAGAAACAAAATCGACCCGACAAAATCTGGCACCCAAATCCTGAAATCCTGGCTCAGCCAGCTTCCCCCGCCATTTAGCCCGTCATAGGTGTTCACATTGAACAGCAACGTCCCTGCGAACTGCGCCACACTCGCGATCCAGCCCGGATCATAAGGCCGCCAGCCAAACCATTTGAAACCGCGCGTTGCGGGCGGCTGCCCCGGATGCGGCGGGGCGTTCGCGGCCTGTACAAGCTGAAGATAGGCGGCCGTCGTGAAGAACGCCGACCCCACAAAAAACAGAATATTAACCTGAGAGACCGATAAACCCGCGGACTGCGCAACACCCGGCCACAATGATAGGGCCGCGCCGATCACAAAGAACAGCGATCCAATCGCGAACAACGTCCCCATCAACGCGTTGACGCGGCGCGACTGCCAAAAACCGGCCGCGACGGCTTGCGCGCCGATCCCCTTGCGGTGGTGCCGTGCCCGCCAAATCGACAGGCCTTCCGCCACCCCATATTGGCGCAGCGTAACAAAGGGCCCTGCCCCGATTTCTAGGACAGGGGACTCGTTTGTTGGTGTGCCCATCAATCAGCCCCGGCGCATCAGTGATGAAAGCCGGACGCATCCTCATCGCCCAATGGCGCCTGACGCGGATGTTTGCCCAGATGCTCCAGCGCTGATTTCATGTCCTGCAACAGCAAGGATGCCAAATCACGGCTGACCCCATTGCGCACCAAAATGCGCTGAACGGCGCGATCCTGACAGTTGGAGGGCAACGTATAGGCCGGCACCTGCCACCCCGTTGCCCGCAGGCGATCGGCAAGGTCAAACAGCGAATAGCCCAGATCGGCCCCGTCTTTGAGCGTCCAGCACAGACAAGGGATGCCTTCGCCCGGGTCCCCGCTGTAAATCATTTCAAACGGACCCATTTTAGCGATTTCATCTGCCAAAAACTGGGCCGTTTCGTAACAAGCCCCATGCACCGCCTGATACCCGCTATGACCCAGACGCAGGAAATTGTAATATTGGCAAACGATCTGCCCGCCGGGGCGGGAAAAGTTCAACGCGATGTCGCGCATATTGCCGCCTAAGTAATTGACGTAAAACACCATTTCTTCTGGCAAATCTGCGGGGCTGCGCCACAAAACCCAGCCAACCCCAAGCGGGGCAAGGCCGAATTTATGGCCCGAAGCATTGATCGACCGCACCCGGGGCAGCCTGAAATCCCAGGCCAAATCCGGTGCACAGAACGGCGCCAAAAACGCCCCGCTGGCCCCGTCAACATGGATCGGAATATCAAGCCCGGTCTCTGCTTGGAACGTGTCCAACGCGTCAGACACCGCCTGAACCGGTTCGTATTGGCCGGTGAACGTCACACCAAGCGTCGGCACAACGCCGATCGTGTATTCGTCGCACAGCGCCAGCACCTCTTCCGGCGTCATCAACATCCGCCCGTTTTCCATCGGAATTTCCCGATGTTCGATATCCCAATAGCGGGTGAATTTATGCCAGCAAATCTGCACCGGCCCCGTGATCAGATTGGGCTTGTCCGTCGATTTTCCTGCCGCGCGTTGCCGGGCTTCCCACCGACGTTTCATCGCCAGCCCCCCCAGCATCGCCGCCTCTGAGGATCCGGTCGTAGAGGTGCCAACCCCATCCGCCGCGTCCGGCGCATGCCAAAGATCCGCCAGCATCCGCACACAGCGCGCCTCGATTTCTGCGGTCTGGGGATATTCATCCTTGTCGACCATATTCTTGTCGATGCACAGATCCATCAACTGGTGCAGCTCTGGCTCTTCCCATGTCTGGCAAAACGTCGCCAGATTCTGGCGGGCATTTCCATCCAGCAACAGCTCATCGCGTATTCCAGCAAAAGCGTGGCGCGGGTTCCGCCCGGCCTGCGGGAACGCCGTTTTGGGCAAAGGCTGCAACATGTCCTCTGCGCCATAGGTTTCTTCATCGGGGTTTTGGATCGGCGACGTTGTCATGGATGCACCCTTTAAATAGATCGAAAATCTTGCCTAAACTTTGGCCACGTTGCGTTTTCATCGATGGTGGCCCAGTTCAAAACAGACTGCAAGGACAACAGCCGCAACATTTGCCCCATACCGCGCAGCACCGTAATTCGTTTCCAGTTGTGGCAAATAATCATTCGTGATCTTAAAGGTGGACAGGCCCACAGACCTTAAATGAAACGCATGTTACAGCTTTCCAAGAGGCAATAATGAAAATAGCATTTCTCGTTCTTGCCCACGACCGACCGGCTCATCTGGGGCGGCTGGTAGGCGCCATTTGCGACAAGGATTGCCGGGCCTTCGTCCATATCGATGCGAAATCCGATATTGGACAATTCGAACTGCCGACGGGTGCCAACGCCCAATTCACAAAACGCCGAATTCCGGTCTATTGGGGAGAGTATTCGCAAGTCGAAGCGATCCTTTTGCTAATGGAAGAGGCCAAAGCCTACAAAGAAATCCCATTCGATTACTTCGTCCTGCTCAGTGGTGCGGATTACCCGATTTTCAGTTTGCAGCAGATCAAGGCATTTTTTGAACAGGCCGACACCGGTATCTTTATCGACACCGAAAAAATGCCTTCACCAACCAAGCCCCTGAAACGGCTAAGACGTTTCATTCCATCCAGAGACATGGCCCTGCGCCGAAAGCTGTATGAACTGTCGCGCCCGCTATTTCAGTTTTTGGTTCGCCGCCCCTACAAAAGATCGCTTGCTCCTTTCACTCCTTTTGGTGGAGGCACGTGGTGGGCCCTGCCCGTGCGCGCGGTTGATCATGTCATTGAGATGATTGAACAGCACCAAGAGATGGTTAACTTTTTCAAGAACACAATTTGCCCAGATGAAATGTTTTTTCAGACCATCCTATGCAACTGGGCAGATGTCGGCTCCATCAAACCCGCACTGACCTACACAGACTGGACCGCAGGAGGCAGCAACCCTGCGATGATATCGCAGGACCACGTCGATGTCTTAAAATCAGACGGTGCATTTCGCACGCGCCAGGGCACCCCCATCAAACGCAAGGTTCTGTTTGCGCGAAAGTTTCCCGATGACAGCCAAGAGCTTGTGAAACAAATCCAAGATTTGCAAATCGCACGCAAAGACTGAACGTCCAATCTGGCCAGCGGCTTTGATCCGCGCCAAATCACGTTTGTTTCATCTAAGTGTCATGTGACCCCGATATACAGAGCGCAGCAATGTATCCAAGGGGCTGTGATGCAGTACAGGACACTCTTTCTTTCCGATGTGCATCTGGGCACGCGCGGGTGCCAAGCCGAACTTTTGACGGATTTCCTTCTGCAAAACAGCGCAGAGACGATTTACCTCGTCGGTGACATCTTTGACGGCTGGGCGCTGAGCCGGCGGGGCTGGCACTGGCCGCAAACCCACAACAATGTGGTGCAGGTGCTGCTGGACAAAGCCCGCAAAGGAACCCGTGTCGTGTTTGTGCCAGGCAACCATGACGAGGTGATGCGCAACTATCTTGGCACGCATTTCGGTGGCATCGAAGTTGTGCAAACCTCTGAATTCATTGGCCTAGAGGGCAAACGCTTTCTTGTCACCCACGGGGATCAGTTCGACACCGTTGTGATGAACGCCAAATGGCTGGCCCATCTGGGCGACGCGGCCTATGACTTTTTGATCTGGGTGAACCCCAAAATCAACCGCATCCGGTCTTTGTGGGGCGGGCGATATTGGTCGCTTTCGAAATGGGCGAAACGCCAGGTCAAAGCGGCCGTCAGCTTTATCGGTCAATACGAAGACGTGCTGGCAGATGAGGCCAAGCGCGGCGGTTTTGATGGTGTCATCTGTGGCCATATCCATCACGCGAATATGCGCGAGATCCAAGGCATCACCTATATCAACACCGGGGATTGGGTCGAAAGCTGCACCGCGATTGCCGAACAGACAACCGGCGAAATCATCCTGATCGACTGGGAAAAACGCGCAGCCGCACACACCCCCGCCCCCAAAAAACACAAGAAATCAAAAGTTCTGGAAAACCAAGACAGCTAGCAAGGACAGCTACATGACCTCGACACCAACGATCACCGAACAACTTGGCGCGGCCGTCAACCAAAACACAGTGCTCAGCCGCGAAGGCGTGTTGGAACGTGTTTTTGCCAGGCTGTTTCACGGGTTGGTCTATGCCCAAATCTGGGAAGACCCGGTGGTTGACATGGAGGCCCTGCAGTTAAGCGCTGGCGACAATCTTGTCTGTATCGCGTCCGGCGGCTGCAACGCCTTGTCCTACCTCACGGCCAGCCCGGCCTCTATCACTGCGGTGGATCTGTCCCCCTCGCATGTGATGCTCAACAAGTTGAAACTGGCCACCGTCCAGACCGTTCCGGACCATGCAACGCTGTATGAAATGCTGGCGCGTGCCGATTTGAAAACGAACGTCACGCATTTCAACCGCTACGTCGCGCCGCATCTGGACCCTAAGGTCCGCGCTTATTGGGACGGCTGGTCGCTGACCAGGCCACGTAAGAACATGCTGGCACGCGGGCTGTTTCGCCAAGGGCTTTTGGGGCGGTTCCTAGGCGCTGTGAACTTGATCACCACAGTCGCTCGGGTCGACTTTTCCGGCCTGCTCAACGCCAAATCCATGGCAGAGCAAACCGCCTTTTTCGACACGCAGATCGCCCCGCTTTTCGACAGCGGGTTCGTGAAATTCCTCGCCCGACAAAGGGCGAGCCTGTTCGGCTTGGGCATCCCCCCCGCCCAATATGACAAGCTGGCCGCTGATGCCGATGGCGATATCGTCGCGGTGCTAAAAGAACGAACCCGCAAACTGTTTTGCGATTTCCCGATCCAGGACAACTACTTTGCCTGGCAGGCTGTGACCCGCGGCTATGAACCCACAAAAGATGCCGCCGTCCCCCCTTATCTAGAGGCCCGGAACTTCGAAACCTTGCGTGCCAATGCCGATCGCATGACCGTATTAAACAGATCATTGACCGACGTTCTGGCCGGGCAACCAAGCGGGTCAAAACAGGCCTATGTTTTGCTGGATGCCCAGGATTGGATGAATGATGCGCAACTGAATGCGCTGTGGGACCAAATCACCCGCACAGCCAGCCCGGGCGCGCGTGTGATCTTTCGCACAGGCGGCGCGGATGACATTTTGCCGGGCCGGGTTGCCGATCAAACCTTGCGCCGCTGGACCTATCAGACAGAGGCCTCTGCCAAAGGGTTCCAAAACGATCGATCCGCCATTTACGGCGGGTTTCACCTATATGAATTCCAGGGGTGATCCTATGGCAAACTCTCATGCAGCTTTGATGGATCAGGTCTACCGTCGGCAGCGGCTGATCTATGATGCGACGCGCAAATATTACCTTCTGGGGCGGGATCATGCGCTCAAGCAACTGCGCCCGGAACAGGGAATGCATATCCTGGAAATCGCCTGTGGCACCGGACGAAATCTGGACCAGATCGACATGCGCTACCCGGGCTGCAACCTATATGGGTTGGATATTTCGTCTGAAATGCTGGTCTCTGCCCGCGCAAAGCTGGGGGGCCGGGCCAAGCTTGGACTGGCGGATGCCTGCGATTTTGATCCCCTGCAAATCTTCGGCCAGGAAAAGTTTGACCGGATCGTCATGTCCTATTGCGTGTCGATGATCCCGGTATGGGAACAGGCCATTGATCAGGCGCTGCGCCATCTGGCCCCCAAGGGCGAATTGCATATCGTTGATTTTGGCGATCAATCCCGCATGCCGGAATGGTTCGACAAGGGGCTGCGCAACTGGCTTGGGCGGTTTCACGTCGAGCCGCGCGACAGCCTGCGTTCGGTCTTGCAGCAGCACGCCAACACGCAAATTGAACATGCCCCATTGCTGCGCAGCTATGCCCAATATGCCTGCGTCACCCGGCTGAACTGAAACGGGCCGCCGCCAAAGGCTGTGCCCACTTAGGTCAAACGCCGCGGCTTTGGGCTGATCCGTCGCCAATAAGAAGGCCGCAAAGCGCCAGAGCGATGCAGCTGCGGATCACCCGCCTGAAGCGTCACCCGCTTGATATAGGCGGTGGCATCTTCGGCGTCAGACGACAGCTCTGACGCTGAAACAGGGCGACCAACCGTAATCCTAAAAAACTGCCGGTCCTTGTTGAGCGTTTCGTGAAACAAAGTAATGTCGCGCAAGGTCGGGTGGAGATAGTCAAACATATAAAACAGCGCCGAATTGCGGGCTTGAATGTTGATCGGGATCACGGGCAAATCAAACTTGCGCGCCAAGGTCGCCGCAGAGCCCATCCAGGGCCGTTCATGCAAGGTCAGCCCCCGGCGCTTGGCCAGCCGA
Organism: Marinosulfonomonas sp.; assembly: GCA_051251595.1. Lineage (GTDB taxonomy): Bacteria > Pseudomonadota > Alphaproteobacteria > Rhodobacterales > Rhodobacteraceae > NORP110. The sequence goes on along the minus strand of JBPOFA010000016.1, from coordinate 52,434 downwards.
CCCGACGGGAAAATCACCCCAAGACGCCCCGCATCAAAAGCGGCGCGCGTATAGGTCATCGTTTCCCGGGCTTTGGTGTGGCTGCGTTTTTCATGACGCCACTCTACCGGGGCGATCAAATCCCCCATCTGGGGCAAGATGCGCAAAATATCTGAATTCGCGTAGAAAAACATGTCAGGGCGCAGCTGACGCAAAGCGTGCCACAGCATGATACCATCCCCGATGCCGGTCGGATGGTTTGCCACAACCAACGCAGCGCCGGTCTTGGGCATATTTTCCAAACCGGTCACATGCACATCCTTGGCCAAACGGTCCGCGACGGTGTTCATGATGCCGGGGGCGGATTTGTCCTTCAGCGTTTCGGCCAAAGACACGACCTCGTCATAGCCCAGGATCTGGTCCAGAACACCACGCGCCGCCCTTGGCCACAGGCCTTGCCTGGCCAACCATGGCGCGCGTTCCACGATCAAAGGTTCAATGCTTTCCCTCATGCCCCATGACTATGCATGGCCACGCAACACATAGATGACACTCTGGTAAAAAGACTTGGGCGTGTGAGGCGGTTGAGTGTTAAATTGATCGCTAATGCATCAAATCGCTTGAGTATTCTTGCCTGTTTCAAAGAAGGCTCTTTTGTGGAATTGTAGGCCAATCACAGATTGGCCGTGCCGCCGTTCCCTTGTTCAGTGCAACGAGTCCTTTGGTAATTCCGCCAACACAGGGCGCCGCACGGAGATAAGGGAAATTGGGGACCAAATCGAAGGGTTTCGCAAATACCGTCGCGAGCATGAAGAAACGAAATTACGAGGAAACGACCTCATGGGAGGCACAAGATGACACCGTTGGTAAAGATTACCCTTATGTTCGTCGTTTTTGTCGACCTGATCGGCCAAGGGCTTGTATTTCCGATCATAAACGCGATGATCATGAACCCGAAATCCAGCTTCTTGCCCACGGATACGTCAATCGGGATGCGGCATTTCGATTTTGGTTTGGTTGTAGGCATCTTCTTTCTTTCCTGGTTTTTCGGGGTGATCTATATCGCAAGGCTGTCTGACTCGATCGGACGCAAGAATGCCCTGTTGATCTGTCTTGCAGGCGCCTTGGTGGGGTATGCCATCACCATCGCGTCGATCATGCTCAACAGTCTGTGGCTGTTGGTGCTTGGACGCGCGATTACTGGCTTTACCGCAGGAAACCAACCGATCGCCCAAGCAGCGATGATTGACGGCAGTACCGACGACGCGGATCGGGATCGGAACATGGGATACATCGTCACGGGCGTCAGTTTCGGCCTGGTCGGTGGCCCGATCATTGGCGGCGTTTTGGCAGATCCAGACATTATCGGTACCCTGGCAAGCTACACATTGCCCTTTTATGCGGCCTTTGCATTGGTGTTGATCGCGATGATACTTGTGTCGTTATGTTTCAATGACATTCGGACCGAACGCGTTCCGTACGCCTTTCGCCCGGCCGAGATTTTTGAAAGCCTAAACCGGGTCAGGGAATTCCCTGTCGTTATGAAACTGCTGCCTGTCTATAGCTTGTTCATGATCGCAAATGTCACGTTTTACATATTTGTCGACAACTATCTGACGAGCGCATTTGGCTATGGCGTTGTCGGGGGCAGCGTCGCCATGCTTGTGATTGGGATCGCCCTGGCGACCAGCAGCACTTTCCTTGTCAATCCAGTCCAGAAACGCGTGGGCAAAGGCACCATTGTCGGAACGAGCCTTGTCATCATGGTAATCTGTGCGCTTGCCTTTGTGTTCATCACTATCGGACCGATTTCCTATATTCCGGTCTTCTTGTTCTACTTTTTCTTTGGGGTTTCATACCCGACCCTTTTGGGCCTGTTTTCCGGAAGCGTAAGCGAGGCCGATCAAGGTTGGATCATGGGCGTCACCACCGCGATCTTCTGTCTGGCAGGCGGAGTCATGTCGTTGGCTGGCGGCGGATTGATGAGCCTTTCGATACGCTCACCCTACTATATCTCTGCACTCGCTGCCGCTATTGGGCTTCTTGTCATGGCGCTCACCTGGGGCGCCCCGGTCATCCGGAAACTGACCCAAAGATCTTGAGACAATTCTCTTCGGATTTGCATGGTGGTCCATGCAGCGCCGCGTTTTATGGAAGCTATGAACCAAACTCAACACATTGAGCCGCAGACATTTGAAGTCGCCTCACTCTGACTTCAAACCGAGTTTGCGTCGCAGGAACGGCCAAAGCGGAGTCTGGCTGAGGAACATGATCACCAGACCCGTTGTCAGGATCAGGGAAATCGGGTTGGACACAAACCCCCACAGGAAATCGCCCATGTCTTGCCGGGCGCGCAACATCGTTCGGCGATAGTTGCTGTCCATCATCGGGCCAAGAATGACCCCCAAAATCACCGGCCCCACCTGAAAGCCATAGGTCTTCATGAAATAGCCGACGACGCCGAAAAACAGCATCCAGTACACATCGACGGGATTGTTCTGGATCGCATAGGTACCAACCGCGCTGAGCACAATGATCAGCGGGATCAGCACGGCTTTGGGGCATTCCACAATCTTGGTGAACATGCGGATGCCCGTCAGACCAAAGATCAGCAAAAAGACATTGGCAAGTGTCAGGCTGCCCACGATGAACCAGAACAGATGCGGTGTTTCCACCAGCAACAACGGCCCGGGCTTTAGCCCGTGAATAAACAACGCACCGATGATGACGGCCGTCACCGCATCGCCGGGAATACCAAGGGTCAGCATTGGGATATGCGCGCCGCCCACGGCCGCATTATTCGCCGCCTCTGGCGCAACAAGACCTTCGCGATTGCCTGTGCCAAACGGGCGTTCGGGGTTCTTTGTGGACCGCTTCGCATCGTCATAGGCAAGCAAGGCCGCGATGTCGCCGCCCGTACCGGGCAAAGCACCGATGATCGTCCCGATCCCAGAGGCGCGCATTGCAAGCCAAAAGTATTTTTTCACATCCGAGAATTTCGGAATGATCCGGTCAATCTTTTGTTTGATCGCCGGGGTGTTCAGCGTGTGCAGCTGAACAAGCGCCTCGGCCACGCCAAAAAAGCCGATCATCGCCGCAACGTAGGGGATACCGCCCAATAGGTGAATCGACCCAAATGTAAACCGCCCCTCGGCCGTCATAGGGTCAAGGCCAACCATGCCGATCAACACGCCAAGCGCCCCGGCAAAGGCCCCCTTGGCAAAGCTTTCGCCCGACAAGGTGCCAACCAGCAAGATCCCGATGATGCCAAGCAGCAAATAGTCGCGCGATTGGAACATCAGCGCAAAGCTAGAGATAACCGGCGCGAACAGCGCAAGGGCGATGATGCCCACAAAACCGCCAAAGACCGACATAACCGTGGTCAGCCCGATGGCCTCACCCGCCTCGCCGCGCTTGGCCAGCGGATAGCCCTCAATCGCCGTTGCAATCGCAGACGGTGCGCCGGGGATATTAAGAAGAATGGCCGTACGCGAACCGCCATAGACCCCGCCAAAAAAGACACCGGCGATCAGCGCCAGGGCTTCGTTCACATCCCAATTGAAGGTGAAGGATATCAGAATGGATGTCGCCATTGTCACCGAAAGCCCGGGAATGGCACCGACGTAAATCCCGGCCAATGTCCCCGCAGCGGTCAGGAAAATAAGCCATGGGTCCGTCCAGGCGATTGCGAAAAAGCCAAGTGCTTCGATCATTTAGAACAGTCCCCGCAGCAAACTGCCTTGCGGCAGGACGACCTGAAACACTTCGCGGAATATGATGTAGATCACAGCCAATGTAAGGGCCGTCAGCGCCAGCGTGACCAATGGGCTCTTACGCCACAAAAACTGAAACGCGCAGAATAAAAACAACGCAGAGCTGACGATGAACCCAAGCAACGGCATCAAGACGACATAGCCCAGAACCAATCCGATCAGCACGATATGGTTGCGCGACAGAACCTTGGTGAAAAAGCCAGCTGCGTCGCTCATATCAGGCGGCGTACGCGCCGTCGAGATCAGGATCAAAAGCCCCGATACGGTCATCACCCCAGAGGCAAGCATCGGAAACACCCCGGGCGTGGTCTTTCCGGTGAAACCAGAAATCGAATAAGCCTGCCAAAAAGCTGCGACGGAAAAAACGACAAGGATCACGGAAAACAAAAGCTCTCCGGGCCTGCGGGTGGCCTCTTTGGACATCATGATATTCCCGGGAAAAACAGATGCACCGGCCCAAATCAGGACGGGCCGGTGCGATAAGCGTTATGGACGTGGGATGCCCAAGGTTTCGGGGCTGACTTTGGCCGCCCCAGTGTCTTGCAATGCCCAAGCCGTGGCTTGCTGCCACTTAACAAGGAAATCGACAGCTTCTTGGCCGGACATGTTCATCACGATGTTCCCGCGGTTGGCCATCAGCGTTGTAAATGTTTCGCTTTCAGCCGCGGTTGTGAAGGCCTCTGTCAATGTGGCCACAACATCATCTGGCGTGTCCTGACGCACGAAGACACCGTAAAACGGGCCCCATGGCAAAAGGTTCGCCATGTCAGGGATTGCATCCGTGATCGCGGGTGCTTCTGGCAAACTGTCCACCGGCTCTGTGTTGACCACAGCAAGGGCACGCATTTTGCCCGCTTTAACCTGCTCTGCCGCCGCAGAGATACCTGCAGGCATAAAGTCAACTTCGCCGCCCAACATGGCCGTAAGACCGGGGCCCTCGCCGTCGAATGGAATCGCAGTAACCTCAAACGGGGCGGAATTGGCGATCAATGCGCCAATCGTGCTTGGCAAGCCGCCAGGCCCGGTAGAGCCCATGATCACAGCACCCGGATTGGCCTCGATATCGGCCATCAGATCAGCCATCGTTTGGTATTTAGACTCTGCCGGGACCACGATCACAGCAACACCACGGCCCAGGATATTGATCGGGGTGAACTTGGAATAATCCAGATCAGCCACGCCCATGATGGGATGCAGCTGCGGGTTCTCTGCCCCGTAAAGGAATGTGTACCCGTCCGCCGGGGCTGCATTCACGTAAGCCGTTGAAATCGCGCCGGCCCCGCCGGATTTGTTCAAGACGACGATTGATTTGCCCAAAGCCTCTTCGGCCGCAGGGTTGATCGCGCGCGCAACCGTGTCAGTCGCGCCACCTGCGCCCCACATCACAACACCAAGCAGCTCACGCTCAGGGAACTGTTGTGCGGATACAGCTGACCCCGTCATCAAGAGCGCCGCAACGGCACCCATCCAAGTCATTTTCATAGTTCCTCCCAATGCGGCGGCGCCGCTTTCCTCATAAATCTCTGTGGCAAATGGATAAAGTTGCCCACAGGTAAGATTAGCGTTAAGTAGCTCTGAACTTCAATTGCTGTTTTTGCTGCATTCATAACATTACGTTAACCCAATAGAGCATTTGCATCATGCACGATATTACACTTCGTCAGGTTGAAATGATCCAGGCCCTGATGCTGCGCGGCACAATCAACGGGGCCGCAGAACATCTGGGCGTCTCCGCACCCGGGGTAAGCCGCCTGATCAAACATACCGAAGAATCCCTTGGCATCCGGCTTTTCGAACGGCGTGCAGGGCTGTTCGTTCCCGCCGTTGAAGCGGGGCCGGTCTTTGACCAGATCCGCGAAGTCTACAAGGGTGTCGGAAACCTGCAAAACGCACTCGGCTCTCTAAAGAAAGGGAAAGACGTCCGGCTGTCCTTTGCCTCTGCCCCTTCGGTCGCGCAATTCATCGCCGCGCGCGCCACGCGCACCATCCGGCGGCGCTATCCCGATCTGTTTATTGACCTGAACATCCTGAAGATCGAGGAAACGCTGGACTATCTGTTGCTAGAGCGCGGCGAGTTCGTGATCATGAGCTCTGCGCTTGAAAACCCGGCGATTGAAAACACTGAAATCGCCACCGGTAAAATCGTGGCCATTTTGCCAGAGGGACATAAGCTGGCCCAGCAAGATGAACTGAGGGTAGAGGACGTGGCCAAAGAATCCCTGATCGGCGTCGATGAGGACGACCCTTACGGGGCGATCGTAGCCAAACCGTTTCACGATGCAGGGATCGACCCGACTTATTCAATGCGCGGACGTTTCGCCCAAACCGTGGTCAGCCTGGTGCGCCATGGTCTGGGCGTGGCGTTGATCGACGAATTCTCTGTGGCAGAAGTCTACATGCCCGGATTGGTCCGCCGTCCGTTGGTCAAGAGCGCCCCGATCACGATATATTCTGTGTCCAAAAAGGGCCGCGTCATGTCGAATTTTTCCGACTACGCGATCCGGCAATTCCGCAAAGAATTGTCAGAGGCGTCAACCCATTGGCAGACCCGCGCCTAGGGCAGGACCATTCATCAGAATATGTTTGGTGTTGGCCAAGAGGTTGGGGCTGCATTCACGCAAAATGCACGCGCGCGCCCGCTGACGCCCAGCTTGCAGACATCGTCAAAACTCCGCCAATCTCGGGAGAAATTCATTCAATGAACTTTGCGAGCCATCTAGACTCTGCCGCAGTAGCGAATTTCGGCTAAGAGCCGATTCTGTTGAAAAACAATGTGTTGCGGGCGCAGAAATTAGCGCTCTGAACGATGGGCGAGCGCCCTCCTTGTCAGGCTTTGCGCGGTTGCTGCGGTGCAGGAAGGATCTTGGCGAGTTTGCGGAGGTTCTGGGCGGTGGTGGCGAGGAGAAATTCGTCCTTTGCACCGCATGGGCCGCGTAATCGCAATCGTCCCAGCCCGAGAATGCGTTTGAGGTGGGCAAAGAGCATCTCAACTTTCTTTCTGAGCTTCATCGCAATCTGGTACTCTTCGGTTTTGGCCAGATCCCTGGCGACTTGACGCGCATCTTCGTGCTCCTCGCGGGTGATCTTGCGCGCATCAGCGATATCAATGGTCGACGCATCCCATTCTTTCTTTGGAGTGGAGTTCTGTTTGTTGGCGTCCGCTTCAATCAGACTGGCATCGACTGCCATACGCTGCCCGCTGGCGAGCCCTTCTTCGATGCAGCGAGCGACGGTCTTCTCAAACAGATGTCGCAGCAGTTTGCTTTCCCGGAAACGCCCATGTCTGTTCTTTGAGAAGGTCGAATGGTTTGGTATCGGATCAGACAGGTCGAGGCGACAAAACCAACGATACGCCAAGTTCAAATGCACCTCTTCACACAGCCGACGTTCAGACCGGATTCCAAAGCAGTACCCCACCAGCAGCATCCGGATCAGCAGCTCAGGATCAATCGATGGGCGACCTGTGTGGCTGTAAAACTCAGCCAAAAACTGTCTGATGTCGCTCAGGTCAACAAACCGATCAATCGAACGCAGCAGGTGATCTTGAGGGACGTGATCTTCCAGTGAAAACTCGTAGAACAAAGCCGCCTGTGCCTCTTGCCTAGGCCCTAACATCGGCCAATCCTTCCGTTCGATAAGGGAATTGATTCAGCACATCATGCCTCGATCAAGGAAGAGTTTTTCAACAAAATAAGCCCAAATTGAAGGAATGCTGCGGGTTAGCGAATGTCTGGTTTGGCGACGGCGGCCAAATACGTGCCAAAATCAAAAAAAGCTGTTGCAAATGGTTTGTGTCTCACAAGCGTAGGTTGTGTGAAGACTGCTGACTTGGTCGATCGCTTCAAGCCCATAGTGCTAACTCGTCAGCACTCGCTACAGAGTTTATGATCTTGCCGACCGTACACCTCCCAGTTTCTCTATCCCCGCTTGCTGTTGCCATAAAAGGCTGAGGCATAACTGCCTCCGCCTGTCTTCTCGTCCGAATCGTGCCCTACTTTACCGGCGCGATGTCGGGCAAAGGCTTGATCTGACCGCTCGCAACCGCATCTGACGGGGTGTAGTGACGCATGGCCGCGTTCCAAGCGCCGGTATCGTTCTTTACCGGAATGTTGTTCACCGCATCGTCGCCACAGCCGAAGTGAACTGTAAACGTGCCGTCGTCATTTGGCGTCGCAACGTTGGAATTTACATTTGCAACTTCATCAAACATGAAGCCATCTTTGTCGTAGACGGTCACCGACCAGAAACCGCCGACGTTATTTGGGTCTTCAAAAGTTGTGGACTGGCATTCCTCACCCTCGAAAAACTTGGAGAACTGATAGATATTGTCCTTCCATGTCGCACCGCCCCAGCCAATGGCCGACCCCATCAGATACCGGTCTGGATCGGTGTAGTCCTCGGTTCCGAACATCTGTTCGGTGTCCAAAATCCCTGAAGCCGCAAACTTCTCGAGAATTGCAGCGTGGGTTTGTTCAAGAGACTGTTGGTCGTAGTCAATAGGGGCAAAGGGGGCGTCACTGGCTGCATTTATTTCAAGCATGTCCTGAAGCGCGTTGATTTCGGCAAGGTCCGCCGCGTCACCGGACTCGACACCAATTCGGACAAGAACCCACATGAAGTCACTGTAGGCCGGAATGCCGTGTTTCCCCGGCCCATAAACCATGTCGTAGACCCGATGGTTGTCATCGAGATACATTAGGGAAATATAGCGATCTCCGGCGTCGGGTATAGTCACATGTGCGCCCATAGAGGCGTTGACGACGGCCCTAGAATAAAGAGTGTCCCGGTTCATACGGATTACGGGTTGATCGTCGACAGGGGGCACATTTCGGTTATGTGTGAACATGTTTATGTCACCGGCGGCTTTTAATGTAACACCCATTTGACGGTTCGTTTCGACAACTGGATAGTTGTCCATGTTGACTGTCACTTGGTCCGCTTGCGCCGCTGAAACGAAAGCAAGGAGACTGCCAGAGGCCGTTAGCGCGATTGTTCTTATAGTCGGTTTCATTCATTTTTCCTTTCAATGAATTTAGGGAGTTGTCCTAAGTTTTGTTGCTGACTCGATCTTCGCGATGGGTCCGGCTTTCCGGATAGTCCGGGTAGAGTGTCGAAATCCAAATCTGCGTGATGGCGCTTAGCACCTCTGCCTTGTCGGCCTTGTGCTGGGTGCCGAATGCATGGATCAGGACGCCCGCATCCATACGGTTCAGCGCGTACGCCACCGGCAGCGGATCAAACTTGGGGGTAATGCCCAATGACTGGTGGTGCGTGATCTGCGAGGCCACAACATCGTCAAATGACGCGAGAAAGGTATTCCACGCCGCTTCGAGCCGCGCATCGCCGGGGGCTGCATCCGCCACTGCCTTCAAGATACTTCCGTGGGAGACTCCCACCTCAACGAGTGCTGAGAGGCTTTTTTGAAGTTCTGCAAGCGGTTCGCCTTCATTTGCAAACCACGCCTGCGCACCCTCTAGGATACCGCTCTTCACCTCTTCAAGCAGCGCCTCCATCAATTCATGAACGTCCTTGAAGTATTGATAGAAGGTTGGGCGACTAACCTCCGTATTCTTCATAAGAGCGCCAACCGACATTTCGCGAAATGGCCGCGTCGCAAGGAACTCATGGCCCGCATCCAGTATCCGTGAACGCGTCAGGGCGGACTTGCTGGGTTGCAAGTCGCGACGGATTCTTGGTGTGCCTTGAATAACTGACATACTGTCAAATAAAATGACATAGTGTCATGTGTCTAGTAATTTTCTGACTCATGCTTCCGATACGCGCTCAAACTGTTATGCCTGTTGTTCTTGTGTTGTCTGTTGTTCCCCTTTGGCCAATGACAATGTAAAACTGTAGCCACATCGACATCTTGGGAGGCCGTGATGAATGGTCAGATCATTATCCTGCACGGCCCTTCAAGTAGCGGAAAATCCACAACAGCAAAGGCGATCCAAGGATTGATTGAGGTCCCGTTCTTGCATATCTCAATAGATCACCTGCGCGACAGCGGCGTTCTGCCGACTGAACGAATAAATCGAGAAGAGTTCCTTTGGTCTGACTTGCGTAAGCCCTTCTTTGATGGCTTTCACGCTTCGCTAGCTTCATATGCCAAAGCAGGTAACAACCTGATTGTCGAACATATTCTGGACACGCCTGAATGGGTTCCTAAGTTGAAGAATTTGCTAGCACCGTTCGATGTTTTCTTTGTGGGATTGCATTGCGAATTGGACGAACTGAAAATTCGCGAGCTAGCTCGAGGTGACCGTCCTATAGGCAGTGCCGAACAAGACTTTCATACCGTCCATTCTGGTCGCGTCTACGATATCGAAGTGAACAGCGAAGCAAGCGTAGTAGAAAATGCAGAGTCAATTTTGGAATGCTGGCGTTCTGGCGTTAGACAGTCTGAGTTCGCAGTAAAAGATAAGGGGCGCGGGTAGGTTTGGGCTCTTAGCCGCCATTCGCTGCTGCGCCACCATTTCGGTAGTTTGCAAAGTTCATTGCGTGTATCTTTCCCCAGATTGTTTGTCAGTTCCCGATTGAGAAAGCAGCCCTTGGCGCAGATCCAGCGAAGTGGTGCTTTGTCCGCAAAGCAACCACGCACCCGCCTCTAACTGAAAAAGCCAGTGTTGCCATCAGCGCCAGTTCACGCGGCCTCCCCCAGCACTGAAATAACCCAAAGTTAATAAAACATACAAAACGGCATTTGACGTTATACTACAGCAAGGGCATCTTTAGGGGCGCCCGATGATACTGTTCATCTAAGTCAAAACACCTCGGTCAAAATGCCCCAAAGGAAATTTGCATGTTTTCTGCGTCAACTCTCCAGCTCGGCCTGATCGGCGACAATATCGCACAGTCGCTTTCGCCGCGACTGCACCGGCTGGCTGGCGCGCAAAATGGCCTTTCGGTGACCTATGATCGGTTGGTCCCGGCAGAGCTGGGGATGTCGCTAAAGCAAGTGTTCCAGCATTGCCGCAATACCGGCTATCGCGGCATCAACGTCACCTACCCTTACAAAGAAGCCGTGGTAGAGATGTTGCGGATAGATGATCCGCTGGTCCGCGCCATTGGGGCCACAAACACCGTCGTCTTCGAGGTGGATGGTGCCGTCGGGTACAACACCGATTATTCCGGTTTCATCGCCGCCTATCGCGCCGCGCGTGGCGAAGCAGAAACAGGCCCTGTCCTGCTGATCGGGACAGGCGGCGTTGGACGGGCTGTTGCCTTCGGGCTTGCAGCACTGGGGACCAAAGACCTTTGTCTGATGGATCGGGACATCAGCAAGGCAAAAGAGCTTGCAACCGCCCTGAAAACCGCAGCGCCGGACGTCAACATCACAACGGCAGACACTTTGGACACATGCGCCACGGGGGCGGCTGGCCTGATCAATTGCACACCCGTCGGCATGGTGGGGTCCGAAGGCACCCCCCTGCCCGCAAGCCAAATGTCAGGCGCGGCTTGGGCCTTTGATGCCGTTTACACACCTGTCGACACACAGTTTTCGTCTGATGCTGTGCAGCAAGGGCTGCAGTTCATTTCAGGCTGGGAACTGTTTTTCCACCAGGGCGTCCATGCTTGGGCTCTTTTCACAAAGCGCCCGATCAACGAGATCCAACTGCGCCAGGATTTGCAGCGCACCGGGGGTATCCAATGAAAACATCAATCGCGACCGTGTCGGTTTCCGGCAATCTTCGCCAAAAACTGGAAGCGATTTCGAACGCGGGTTTTGACGGGGTCGAAATCTTTGAACAGGATTTCATCGCAGATGACGGCAGCCCGCGTGATGTGGGGCAGATGATCCGCGACCACGGGTTAGAGATCACACTTTTCCAACCGTTCCGCGATTTCGAAGGGCTTCCTGGCAAGTTGCGCGAAAAGGCCTTTGACCGGGCCAAGCGTAAATTCGATCTGATGCAAGACTTGGGCACCGATCTTGTGCTGTTCTGTTCCAGCGTCCATCCGCAAAGCCTGGGCGGCGTCGATCGCACCGCAGATGATTTCGCCCAATTGGGAGAGATCGCAGCGACCCAAGGCATTCGCGTCGGGTATGAGGCCCTGGCCTGGGGCAAGCACGTCAACGACCATCGCGACGCTTGGGAAATTGTGCGCCGCGCCGATCATCCCAATATCGGCCTGATCCTGGACAGTTTCCACACCCTTGGCCGCAACATCGATCCCGACACAATCCGACGCATTCCCGGAGATCGGATTTTCTTTGCGCAATTCGCAGATGCCCCACGCATTGAAATGGACCTGCTCTATTGGTCCCGGCACTTTCGAAACATGCCCGGTGAAGGCGACCTTGACGTCACCGCCTTCACCCGCGCCTTGATGGCGACAGGATATTCAGGCCCTATCAGCCTGGAAATCTTCAACGACCAGTTTCGGGGGGGCAGCCCAAAAGCTGTGGCCCGTGATGGTTACCGTTCCTTGATCAACCTGATGGACGATGTGCGTCGCGCTGAACCGACTCTGGCAATTGATCTGCCCCCCCTCCCCGCCAATGTTGATGTTCAAGGCGTTTCATTCATCGAATTTGCCGCCCAGGGCGCAGATGCGCGCGCACTTGAACAATTGATTTCAACCTTGGGCTTTGCCCAAGTGGGACAGCATGTCTCAAAGGCTTTAACGCTGTGGCAACAAGGCGCGATCCGCATTCTTATCAATGAAGAAGACGACGATCTTGCGGCGACGATGTATGCAACACGCGGCACCAGCATCTATGACATTGGGCTAGAGGTTTCATCCGCTCAGGACACCGTCGAACGCGCCAAAGCGCTTGGGGCTGCGCCATTTTCCCAGCCCCTCAGCCCGGGACAAATCGAAATCCCGGCCATTCGTGGGCTCAGCGGCAGTGTCCTGCATTTTCTGGACGGCTCTCAATCCCTGTCGGATGTCTGGGCAACAGAGTTTGTCGCGACCGACACCGACACCCAAGGCGTCGGCCTTAAGCGCATCGACCATATCGCGCAGACCATGTCCTATGATGAAATGCTCAGCTGGTCGCTGTTCTACACCTCACTATTTGCGATGCAAAAAGCGCCGATGGTGGACGTGACCGACCCGGATGGTTTGGTGCGCAGCCAGGCGCTGCGGGCGGCATCCGAAGGGTTCCAAATCACCCTAAACGGGGCAGAGACGCATAGAACCTTCGCCGGATCTTTCCTTGCTGACAGCTTTGGCGCGCCCGTCCAACACGTCGCTTTTGAATGCAGTGAGATCTTTGAGACTGCTCAAAAACTGGCAGATATCGGGTTCCAATCACTGCCGATGGCCGCAAACTATTATGCCGACCTGACCGCAAGATTTGACATCGCACCGGATCAATTGGCCAGCATGCAACGGCACAACATTTTATATGACGAAGATGAAAACGGCGCCTTTTTCCAGCTCTACTCTCGGCCATTTGCAGAAGGCATGTTCTTTGAAATCGTCGAGCGCGGTGGCCGCTTTGACGGTTTCGGCGCCCCAAACGCACCATTCAGGATCGCCGCGCAAAAGCGGCTGATGCGGGGCAAGGGAATTCCTAGGTCGTAAAGGGAATACAAAACCGGTGTCTGTGGGGGTCAGGACAATTGTTAAGCTATCCTTTGTCGTGCCACCTTGAAAATCCAACAGAAAAACACCCCTTGGCGGCAGCAAAGATCAACACCGCAGAAATGGACGAACTTATACTATGGCAACCAAAAGCCGGGACAGAATACTATCGTTACTTTCTCGCCATCCCGCAATCAGGACATTTGGAATGACGAGGTCGCCCAGACATCTGATCGGTTAAGCACGTCGCCGCCGGCATTGCAGTTGATTGGATCGAAATGCTTGAGACCTTGAAGACGCAGTGCCGGGGCGGGTATTCGACGTGCCCTGGTGCCAGGCTTGAAATCGCCTGACATGCCCCCGAGCGGTTAACCAATGCCGCCAGCACTGTTTGCGTCGATCAGTTCGTCGGACCAACACGGGCCACATGACCCAGATCATGAAAGAAAGACGACACCAAATAAGCACACGCGCAAATATGGTCAGGTCGGTGCCAAAGAATGCCAATCATCGCTGCCGTGAAATCCCCACAGTCATCAGGCCCTATGCATGGCAGCGCCAAAAATCAAAGTTTTATTAGGGAACCTTTGCCCGAAGATATTTAGGTGAACCAGTCCTCGGGAGAACACTTGTAAACGAACACTGGCGATGGCATTAGACAGGTTACGTAAGGTAACGTAAGTCCAACTTGGAATTAGGCACTTCGTTAATGAATATTTACACGCGCAGGATTCCAATCTTGCTTTTTTTCATCGTCGTTATCTGCCAACTTCCGATGATTGGGACGAACAAAAACCCCAACAGTTTCTCTCGGCTCGCACTGGTTTCGGCCATCGTCGAGCGCGGAACAACACAAATTGATCATTCACAAGAGTTCACGGTCGACAAGGCATTTATTGATGGGCACTATTATTCTGACAAAGCCCCAGGCATGGCGCTCGCCGCGACACCGATCTACTTCGCGCTGAGACAGATCGGACAGAAGGTCGGGGTGGATTTCAGACTCGTGGATGACAGCGGACGTCCCGACGAAACTGTAAATGGCCGTTTGACAGCGCATCTTTTGGCTTTGGGAACATCAGGTTTTCTAACGGTGATCGCAGCGTTGGCACTGTATTTTTGCGCCTTGCGCTTGTCGGCAAGCCCGGCAATCGGTGTCGCGACGGCGCTAACCTATGCAGTGGCAACGCCTATCTGGGGCTGGTCGACACTTTTCTTTGGTCACGCCGCAGCTGCAGCTTGTCTTATCCTGGCTTTCTGCGCAATCGAGGCACTTGATGCCAATGGCCCGCCCAAGCGGAACACAGGGCTGACAGTGTTTGCCGGTATTTTTGCTGCTTGGGCTGTCGCTTTTGAATATCCAACTGCACCGGCAGTCTTACTGCTTGCTTGTATGGGGCTGTGGAAACTGACGCGGTTCACCCCCCAGCAGCGCATAGTTCTTGGCACCGTTGCTGCTATCGCCGCAATCATCGCGGCGATTCCCATGTTGGTTTACCATACCGTAAGTTTCGGCGGGCCCTTTTCGGTCGGCTATAACAGCGTTGTTGGCTTCGAAGGAATGGAACAGGGCTTCCTGGGTCTGACACGCCCCCGACTGGAAATCTTATACGAGCTGACCTTCGGCCTCTACAGAGGCCTTTTCATTGTTTCTCCAGTTTTGTTTTTTTCGCTGATCGGACTGTGGTTGGGAATAATTCGCCCCAATCACCGGCTGCCAGTGGCTTTCGCAGGCCTGATCATAATCTATTTCATGCTCTATAACGCGTCATATTACTATTGGGATGGTGGCTTTTCCTTCGGGCCAAGACATGTTTCTCCAGCAATTGGCTTTATGGCGTTTGCCCTTATCTTTGTGTGGACCAGCTCCAGTGTTGTACTGAAACGAGTGACCGCAATTGCCCTTGGTGTCAGCATCGGCATTGCATTCTTGGCCGCCGCGACAAACATGACTCCAATGGCAGAGGCAAAATTTCCGCTTGTCCACGTTGCGATTCATGACTTCTTTTCCGGCGAAAACAAGTTTTGGAAGCTAAGCAGAGGGGGCGTACCCCCAATCTTTGCATTGGGGGTGTGGGCCAGCTTATTGCTAATATTCAGCTTTTTTCTGTTTGCCGCCCTCAAACAGACCAAACAGGTTCCGATGAGATGATTACGTCTTTCATCTGACAATTTTCAACGCCCCTCCACTAGGATCCCCGGTTGGAATGCTGTTCGCCAACGCATTGATCGTCGCCGTTACAAACAGAAACGCCGATCACGCCCTAGGAACAGATGCCGCTTGGCATAGGAACAGCGTCATCAAACAGATAGTAACGTAGGCGTAACCCAACCGACTGTCATCTATGCCAGAGAGGCGTGTGGGCGGCAATTCCGGCGCCTCCAAGGGAAGAAACTCGCAAGCCCCTTTCGGCCTGCCGGGCGAAGCCCTGCCGGTTTCAAGGTGTTTGCCGACGCCTTCGCCTTTTGGCTAAACCCGCCAACACATCAGTCAATCCGCATAAATTTTAGGCAAAAACCCAGCCTTGAAAGCCACGTTGGCAGTTTTCGCTCGTAATTGGATACAATATCCAATAACAAAGCTGACACAGAGATTCCGTCGATAACAACAAACGCTGGCGTTTTGATCAAACGTTACAAATGGCCTTGCCCCTCACGGGCCAGGACCGAGACAAAGGAAATGACTATGTCTAATATTTTTAGCGGTACAATGCCGGCGCTGATGACCCCCTGCAAAGCAGATCGCACCCCCGATTTTGACGCTCTTGTCAAAAAAGGGAAAGAAATGATCGCGGCAGGCATGTCGGCCGTTGTTTACTGCGGCTCAATGGGCGACTGGCCCTTGCTGACCGACGAACAGCGCATGGAAGGTGTCGAAAAGCTTGTAGATGCCGGTGTTCCGGTTGTCGTTGGCACAGGTGCCATCAACTCAAAATCCGCAACGGCGATTGCCGCGCACGCACAAAAGGTCGGCGCAGTTGGTCTCATGGTCATCCCGCGTGTTTTGTCACGTGGCTCTTCAGCCATCGCGCAAAAGAACCACTTCAAATCGATCCTAAGTGCCGCGCCGGACGTGCCTGCGGTCATTTACAACAGCCCTGTCTATGGCTTTGCGACGCGCGCGGATTTGTTCTTTGCCCTGCGCGCAGAACATAAAAACCTCATTGGGTTCAAAGAGTTCGGCGGCAAAGATGATCTGCGCTACGCAGCCGAGTATATCACATCTCAGGACGATCAAGTGACCTTGATGGTCGGTGTGGATACCGAGGTATTCCACGGTTTTGTGAACTGCGGCGCAACAGGATCCATCACCGGGATCGGCACAGCATTGCCAAAAGAAGCCTTGTTGCTGGCCTCTCTGTCGCAAAAAGCCGCTGCGGGTCACGCAGAAGCACGCAAACGCGCCCTGGAGCTGGAAGAGGCCTTTGGCGTCTTGTCCAGCTTTGATGAGGGCACGGACCTGGTGCTGTTTTACAAATACCTTCTCGTTTTGAACGGCGAGGAAGAATACCGCCTGCACTTTGTCGAAACAGATGAATTGTCGGACGCGCAACGTAATTATTGCGAGCAGCAATATGCGCTGTTCAACGCGTGGTTCGCGGATTGGTCAAAGCAGGGCGGTATCATCGCAGAATGCATGTAATTGGCCGCCAAACAAGCGGGGCGCCACCCCGTGTGCTCCGAGACGATCGCCCTGTCCTTGGGGCGAGCCCGTCGTCAGAACACGCAGGGATTTCAATCCCCAAACATATGGAAGGAAGGGGTCCGTTTTGCCAAACACCGATCCCTTCCGATCCAAGGCCACTTCTAAACAACAAAAGAGCCTGAGCACATCAGGCCGCAAAACGCCCAAAACCAACATATCAACAGCCAGAGGACATTATGAAAAAACTTAACCTAATTGCGGCAAGCATGCTTGCCCTTGTGACCGTCAGCCCCGTTCAGGCCGCTGATTTTGAATGGAAAATGACAGCCGGCGTCGGAGAAGGTTCATTCCTTTATCAGAACTTCATGGAACGATTTGTCCAAAACGTTTCAACACTGACATCTGACCGTTTGAAGATTCAATCCTTTGGCGCTGGCGTTCTTGCCTCTGCGTTTGAGGCCTATCAAGTTGTCCAAGATGGCGTCATCGAAGCGGGCCATTCAACGCCCTCTTATTTGGTGAACCAGGATCCAACCAACGCGATTTTCGCCAGCTTTCCAGGCGGTATGTCCCCCGAAGCAACGCTGCACTGGATCTACGAAGGCGGCGGCGAAAAGATGCTGCAAGACTTCCGCCAGGAAGAAATGGGATTGCACAGCCTTGTTGTGGGCGTCGGCACCTCTGAAATCATGGCGCATTCGAATGTCAAAATCGAGACAATCGAAGACCTGAAAGGCGTGAAATACCGCACCTCCGGCGCATTTGCCGCCGTCCTGCAAGAAGAGTTTGGCGGCGTGCCGACCGTGGTTCCGGGCAGCGAAATCTACACCCTTTTGCAGCGCAAAGGCGTTGACGCAATCGAATGGTCCACACCGGGCGCAAATATCACCGAAGGCTTCCACGAAGTCGCACCTTACTTGATCATGCCGGGCGTTCACCAACCCTCCTTCCTTTGGGAAGTCTTCGTGAAACAAGAGACATGGGATGCGCTTCCTGCTGACCTTCAGGCTTTGGTGACAGCTGCGGCCAAACTGACAACATATGAAGGCTTCACCCATTTCGGCGATGCAGATGTGAAAGCAATGGCTGCGTACCGTGAAACCAAGGTTGAAATGGTGCAAATGGACCATGCCGAATCCGAAAAAATCCGCGAAGCAGGCCGCAACTGGGCCAAGAAACAGGCCATCGCTTTGGCCGAAGCAGGCAGCCCAGGGATGCAAGAAGTTTTGGACAGTTACCTGGCCTACCAGGAAAACTGGGCTGAGAATTCAGGCTACCTTGTGCGCGACTCTGCGGAATAACTGAAACCTATATTGATGGCCGGCGATTGTGCCGGCCATCATGTCTGGAGCTCGCGATGATAGTTTTACGCAATATCTGTGAACGGTTTTCGGAAATATTGGGCGTCTTCGGCCGGTTGGCTATTTTCGCGCTGATCGCATCGATGCTGTACGAAGTCGTGGCTCGCTATGCGTTTGGGGCACCAACCCTCTGGGCCTTTGATGTCTCTTACATGTTGAACGGGTCGATCTTTCTTCTTGGGTCGGCCTATTCGCTCAACAAAGACGCACATGTGCGCATCGATTTTTTATCGCAAAAATTCCCTCAGCGGGTGCAACAG
Organism: Marinosulfonomonas sp.; assembly: GCA_051251595.1. Lineage (GTDB taxonomy): Bacteria > Pseudomonadota > Alphaproteobacteria > Rhodobacterales > Rhodobacteraceae > NORP110. Next base: position 33,878 of record JBPOFA010000016.1, on the reverse strand, counting down.
TTGGTCAACGGGCTGGTGTATTTGCTTGTGATGGCCCCGATCTGCTTTGCCTTTACCTGGGTCGCCGGGAAAAAGGCACTGAAGGCGTTTATGAACGGGGAGCTTGAACGGGTGAGCCCCTGGGCCCCGCATGTCTGGCCGTTTTACACGGTCATCGCCCTTGGGCTTTGTGCGTTCTCACTGCAGTTCGTCATTGAAGCATTCAAATATCTGTCCGGCGAAAAGCTTCCCGGTGAAACAGAGTCTGAACTACAAGACTTGGAGACCTGACACATGCTACCCTTGCTTATGTTTGCGGCGCTTTTTGTGCTGGTTTTCCTCGGCGTGCCCGTCGCGTTTTCCCTGATAATCATCGCTGTCATCTTTGGCTACACGGTCTTTGGCGATCTGATCATACTTCAGCTTTACGGCCCGCTGCTGAACACGGCTTCGAATTTCGTGCTGGCCGCCATTCCTCTGTTCATTTTCATGGGCGCAGTCCTTGAACGTTCGGGCATAGCAAAGCGTCTTTTTTATGCGCTGCAGCTTTGGCTTGGCCGGTTCCCGGGGGGGCTTGCCCTGTCAACGATCGCGATGTGCGCCATCTTTGCCGCGGCCTCTGGTGTTGTGGGGGCTGTTGAAATCGTTGTTGGGTTGATGGCCATCCCCCCGATGATGAAAGCCGGGTACAAGAATGATCTGATTGCCGGCACGATCTGCGCAGGGGGGTCCCTGGGCACGATCATTCCACCCTCTGTGATTGTGGTTGTCTACGCATCCATCGCTCAGCTTTCTATCGGGCAGCTTTTCGCGGCCTCGTTGCTGCCGGGCGCTTTGATGGTGCTGTTCTTTGTCGGCTACATTTTGGTGCGCAGCATGTCGCGGCCACAGGATGCCCCGCCCCTGCCCGTCGCGGACCGTTCTGTTTCAACGCAGGAAAAGCTAAAAATTTCCCTGACCGCGATGCTGCCGCCCCTGGCGCTGATCGTTATGGTGCTGGGATCACTCTTGGCGGGCATCGCCTCTGCCACCGAAGCGGCAGCCGTTGGTGCGGCCGGGACCCTGTTGCTGACCCTGCTGTTTCGAGAGCTGTCGCTAAAGCTGTTGATAGACTCCTTAGGCGTCACGTTGCGCATCACATCGATGATCATGCTTATCGTGGCAGGCGGCACCATGTTCACCAGTATTTTCGCAGTGACTGGCGGCGGGACCTTGGTGCGCGACACCGTTGCCACGATCGGGTATGGCAATGCTGGCATCATTGCGTTCTTTCTGACGGTTGTGTTTTTCGCAGGGTTTGTGCTGGATTGGGTGTCGATCGTTTTGATCTTCATTCCGATCTTTGCCCCAATCGTCAAAAGCGCTGGTATTGATCCGATCTGGTTCGCGATGATGGTTCTGGTTGTTATCCAAACATCCTACCTGACGCCCCCCATGGCGCCATCCATCTTTTACCTCAGATCCATTGCCCCCAAGAGCATGACCTACGGCCAGATGTATCGCGGCGTGGTGCCCTTTGTTGGCGCACAGATGTTGGTGCTGATCGCGATCATCCTGTTCCCCGCTTTGGTAACCTGGCTCCCTTCGGTGCTGGTGGGGCTTTAACGAAGAGTCGATCCAATGGCAGCCCCGCAGCTTGGCAGCGGCGGGGCCATCTTGTTAGTCGGATGTTTGCCCGATCTGGTGCGCACAAGGTTCGGTTTGCGCCAGCATCCAGTCCAACGCCTTTCCAGACAAACGGTCTGACAGCCGCGCCCGAACATCAGAGTGATAAGCATCCAGCCAAGCGCATTCTGCATCGTTGAGCATTGTCAGGTCGAACAAAGAAAGCGGGATCGGCGCATAGGTCAAGGGCGCAAACCGCAGATAGCCCGAGGCCTCTGGATCCTCGATCACTTCGACTTGGTTTTCAATACGCAGGCCAAACTGACCCTCCAGGTAAAATCCAGGTTCGATTGTCATGATATGCCCCGGGTGCAACGGATAACTGTTCGGAAGCTTGCCAAACCTCTGCGGGAATTCATGCACCAAAAGATTATGCCCAACCCCATGTCCCGTTCCATGATCGTAGTCCAACCCGATGGCCCACAAAGGCGCGCGGGCCAGAGCATCCAATTGATGCGGAAAACTTCCTGCAGGAAAACGTGCATTAGACAGCCCAATGAACCCTTTCAACACTGCCGTACAAATCCGGCGTGTCTCATCGGGCACCTCAGTGAAGGCAAGCGTGCGCGTCGCATCCGTGGTCCCATTGACGTATTGCCCCCCACTGTCCAACAGGTACATATCTGTTGGCACAATCGGGATATTGTCTTTGCGTTTGGGCGCATAGTGGCACATGGCAGCATTCGCACCAGCGGCCGAAATTGAATTAAAGCTCGCCTCTAAAAATCCGTCTTGCTTTGCACGCAATTCAACGATTTTGTCGGCGGCCTCACATTCGGTGACCGGATGCCCTGCATCAAACCGCGCCGGAACCGTATCACACAACCACGCCATAAACGTCGTCCATGCTGCACCATCTTTAAGATGCGCGTCGCGGTAACCTGCCAGTTCCACCTCATTCTTGGCGGCCTTGAACACGGTGACAGGGTCATCCATGTGAACGGCCGTTCCGCCCCCAGCCTCGATAGCGACCTCAACCGCTTTGCCGGCAAAGACAGGATCAAGACCGATCTTTGCGCCGTCAGAAGTCTGCGTCAGAGTGTCAAGAAACATATCCGGCGCGACCTGTTTCACATCCGCGTCCAGCACAACAGGGCCCTGCTCGATTTTGTCCGTGTGGATGGCCCAAATCATCGGCCCCTCACAGGGCAGGATCGCAAAGGACAGCGGCACCGGATGCATCGGAATATCGGTGCCGCGGGTATTGGTCAGCCAGGCAATGTCGTCTGGTCTGGTGATGACCCAGGCCGCAAGCCCCAAGTCACGCAAACGCGCGCGCAGACCTGCGCGTTTGGCCGCTCCGGTTTCGCCTGCAACCGCGTCGGGCATTTGACGCAACGCACCACAAGGGGATGCGGGGCGATCGGGCCAGATCTGATCAAACGGATCCTTTGCAACCGGCTCTACCCGATGTCCAACGGGCGCAATCGCCGTCGACAGCGTCTTGATCTGGTTCACAGACCAAAGCATCGCATCATACCCGACCAAAAGCGGCGTCGTAATCTTTGCAAGGATCGTTTCCGGCGGGCTGTCATTCAGATGCGAAATGGTCCAAAGCGCGGGATCGACCTGCTTTGCCGCCTGAACCTGATACCGTCCATCAACGAACAGAACCGCACTTTCTGCCAAAACAAGGGCCCGCCCCAAAGACCCCGAGAACCCCGTCAACCACGCCAAGCTTCGGTCGTGGTCAGGGCAATCCTCGCTTTGATGCGCATCCGCAGAGGTCACAAGATACGCTTGCAGCCCCTGCTCTTTCATCCAGGCCCGCAGAGCAGTCAATCGTTCAGAAAATGTCATTGGATGTTTCTTTCCACCATATCAAACAGCCGCTGCAACACCCGAGGATCTTTGCGCAAGCCATCATGTTCATATTCATCCGTGACCCAACTGCGCAGATTGCCAACCTGCGCCGCAGTCGCCAGCGACAGGTCAGCGTCCACATACATGTCGTTGAAATAGACCACGGCCGCGACGGGAACGCTGTTGCCGCGCAACCGATCCAAATCGTAAAACGGCGCGTCAAATTGGCGTTTGGCCAAAGCCTCTGTCGCGGATTTGAAGGGGCGTAAGGTGCGAATGTCATCAAACATCCACGGATACATCATTTCACCTGTGAACATCATTGGCCGTTGATCGGGTGCAAAGGCTGGATGCGCGTCGCGCGCCCTTTGTGCAGCCCAGTCCGAGACATTGCCATGTTGCGCGTAGATCGTTTCCTGCAATGCGGCAAACAATGGATTGGTCGCAAACCCGGTGTTCACCATCACCTCATGCAAGAACGTATCGCTGAACGCACCGTCATTGGCGAAGGCCTCATCAATCAGGTAATGAACATTCTCAAAACCCGGGGCCATGCCGAAATCCATACCAAGGGTTTGAAAACGTTCGACCGTCAACAAATCGCCATCCGGCAAGCGCGTGTCGCCCTCGGCCAGTCGGTCGGCAATCTTGGCCACATGTTCCACATTCTGCGGATAGCGGGCGTAGAACTGTTCAGTCTTGGCCTGAACCCGCGGATATGTACGGGCATAGACATCATCGGCATGGGCCGTAAGCCCGGCCAGCCCCCCTGTCACATAACAGGCCTCCAAGGCTTCGGGAGCGTAGGACAGATATGTCAGCGTCAGAAACCCACCATAGCTTTGGCCCAAAGTGGACCACCTACAGCCCCCGTAATAGGTCTTACGCAAATGCTCGACATCTTTGATGATGCTGTCAGCCCGAAAGCACGCCAGTAAATCCGCGCCTTTCTCAGCGTCAGTGATCGCGCTCATATGGCGGCCTTCCAAGGGCGAAGACCTTCCGGTGCCGCGCTGATCCAACAAAAGCACGCGAAACCGCTTTAGCGCGACATCCAACCACGGCGGGGACCCGTCCTGCGGCCTGTTTGCTTTGCCACCGGGGCCACCCTGAAGAAAGACCAGATAGGGCAAATCCTCTGTCTTGCGGGTCGGATCGACGACCTCGCGCAGGAACAAGGATATCGTCTCTGCATCTGGGCGGGACCAGTCCAGCGGGACAGAAAAGCTGCGATCCGTGATGGCGAGACCGGGAAGATCGTAGGATATAGATGTCATGAAAACCTCAGCGTGTTCGGGGGTCGAGTGCTGTGTACAACAGATCGACAAGAATGTTGGAGATGACAATGAACAGCCCCCCCAACAGAACAACCCCGATAATAATCGGACGGTCTTGGTTGCGCACCGCCTGAACCGCCATAGATCCCACACCTTGCAAGCCATAAACCTGCTCGATGACAATCACGCCACCCAGCATCACCGCGATATCAGCGCCAAGCTGCGTGACAAGCGCCGTCAGGGTTGCACGCATCCCGTGCTTGTAAATAACCTTGCGTTCGCTCAGCCCTTTGGCGCGAGCGGTGCGGATGTAGTCCTCTCCCAGAACCGACAACAGCTGGCCGCGTGTCAGACGGGCATAGATCGCAGCGGTGACCAGCGCCAGGGTGATCCAGGGCAAGGTCAAATGCCACGCCCATTTGAACGGGTCATCCAACAGCGGCGCATAGCCCCCGGGTGGAAACAGGGTAAACCCGGCTTTGCGGGGCAGGAAATACAAGGTGTAAAGCGCCAACATGCCAAGCACAAAAGTCGGAAAGCTGAGGCCCACAAGAATGAAAACCTGGCCAAGCCTGTCCCGCAGCCCGCCTGCATAGCGCGCAGACATGATGCCAATCGGGATGCCAATCGCCAGCCAGACAACCATGCCGCCCAAGACTAATGAAACCGTCACAGGAATGCGGCGCATGATCAAATCCACGACAGGCTGTTGATTGCGGTAGGAAAACCCTAAATCTCCTTGCACCGCATTCCCCAGAAATGACCCATATTGCACCAGAATAGGCCGGTCGAGCCCTAGGTTTTCGCGGATCTGTTCCAGTTGCAACGCCGTGGCTTTTTCCCCTGCGATCATCCGTGCAGGATCGCCAGGGGCCACGAAGAACAGCAAGAAAACAAAGGCACTGAGGGTGAACAGAACCAAAGCCCCAAAGGGCAAGCGACGGGCAAGGAAACGGATCATTTGGCGGCCTCTTGTTTACGTTTGCGGCGACGAACGATTTTCCGCCCTTGCGGGTCAAGCGCATCCCGAAGCCCATCCCCCAGAATGTTGAAGGCCAGTGTCGTGAACAAAAGCGCAAAACCAGGGAACACCACCAACCACCACGCTACAAGGTAGATGGAATTGGCCCCGGCATCGGCCAACATGCCGCCCCAACTGGGGGTCGGCGGGACGATCCCCAGCCCCAAAAACGACAGCGTTGCTTCGAATACGATAGAGGACGGGATCATCATTGTGGTGTAAATGATGATTGGCACTGCAAGGTTGGGCAGCACATCGCGCACCAAAATCGACAGGTTAGAGGCCCCCATAGATCGGCTGGCCTGAATAAACTCTCGTTTCGCGATGGAACCGCTTTCGGCACGAATAACCCGGCCGATTGTGGTCCAGCTGAAAAAGACGATCACAGAAACAGACAGCGTCAGGGATGGGCCGAACACCGACACCAGCGCCAAAGCACACAGCAGGAAAGGAACGCTCATCACCAGATCCATCAGCCTGCCCAAAATAGTATCGACCCAACCGCCAAAAAAGCCGGCACACATGCCGATCGTGACCCCAAGGGCCGCAGCCGCCAAAGAGGCCAGCACCCCAACCGCCAGCGAAATCCGCGCGCCATAGGCCAGACGAACAAACACATCACGTCCCAGCTGATCCGTCCCCATCAAAAAGTCGCTATTGGGCCCAACCGGAAGTCCCATGGGTGACATGCCAATGTCGCGGTATTGTTCTATGGTTGTGTGCCCCGTCCACATTTCGGTCAGCGGCGCGAAAATTGCGAACAACGTCAGCGCCACGATAAATGTAAATGCAATCAGCGTTGCCGGATCTCGCAACAGGCGGCGCATCGTCAGTGCGGCAGAGCCGCGTTGAATGACCTGAGGTGCGTCATCCTCAACGGCGTCGTCGAACGCAGGGGCAGTCTGTCCGGTGGAGTTCTGGGTCATACCGCGCCCTTGCCTTGCAGAGTTGGGATTTCATCGCTAAGCACCCGCGTGCTGACGCCTGTCATCGCAGGCGGATTATGTGTCGCGCTTAAAAGGGTGCGGGTGAAGGGATCCTTGGGATTGCGGAACAGATCGTCCGCGCTGGCGCTTTCGACAATCAACCCTTTGTCCATCACGGCAATCCGGTCGCAGACATGGCGCACCACAGACAGATCGTGGCTGATGAACAGATATGTCAGCCCCAGTTTTTGCTGCAGGTCCTGCATCAAATTCAGAATTTGGGCCTGAATAGAGACATCAAGCGCGGACACGGGCTCATCAAGAATGATCAGCGCGGGTTCCAACGCAAGCGCGCGGGCAATCCCGATCCGCTGCCGTTGCCCGCCGGAAAATTCGGACGGAAACCGGTTATAATGCTCAGGGTTCAAACCGACCAAACCCATAAGCTCTTGGACCCGGCTCTTGCGTTCAGCAGAGTTACCAATCTTGTGAATGCGCAAAGGGTCCCCGATGATCGACCCAACACGTCGGCGCGGATTGAGCGATCCAAACGGGTCCTGAAAAACCATCTGCACCTTGCGCCGCATCGCGCGCCAGCGGGCCTGTGTCAGACTGTCAATGGCTTCGCCGTTGATCTTCACAACGCCTGCCGTTGGTGTTTCAAGCCCTGCCAGCACACGCGCCAGGGTGGACTTGCCACACCCCGATTCCCCAACAAGGCCCAAAGTTTCCCCCTGTCGCACCACAAGATCCACGCCCTTCAGGACGTGGTTCTCAACGGGTTTGGCAAAGCCTTTAGAGGTCCGATATGTGCGGGACACGCCGATTGCCTCGACGACATAAGGAACGCCCTGCGCTGCGTCTGCATCCCATTCACGTCGGGCCGTGGTGGAGGCGCGGGCGGGCAAAACAGCTTCAAAGTGGCACAACGCCTCTGTGCCATCACTGTAGTGATGCAAGGGTGGCGGTGTCGTGCGGCATTGATCCGTGGCTTGCGCACAGCGTGGTGCAAATACGCAGCCGCGCGGGCGCGCCAAAAGGCTGGGCGGTTTGCCTGTAATTGGGACAAGCTGCGCCCGCTCGCCCTCTGCGGATGGCGAAGAGCCCAGCAAGCCCATGGTATAAGGATGCGTCGGCAGGGCGAATAAGGCGGATGTCGCGCCGATCTCTAGCCGCGTGCCCGCATACATCACCATCACATGATCCGCGATCGAAGATAAAAGACCAAGGTCATGGGTGATCATAATCACCGTAGAGCCGAGCGTGCGGCGCATCTCATCGATCAGTTCTATGATCTGGGCCTGCACGGTGACATCCAGGGCGGTTGTCGGCTCATCCGCAATGATAAGCGGCGGGTGTAGGATCAGTGCCATCGCGATCATCACGCGCTGGCGCATGCCGCCGGAAAATTCGTGTGGATATGCGTCATAGCGGTTCTGGGCGTCCGAAATGCCGACACGTTCCAACATCTCAACGACTCGCTCACGAGCCTGCTGCTTGGCCACCTTTTCATGCGCGTGGATCATCTCGGCGATCTGGGACCCGATCGTATAAAACGGGTGAAGACTGGACAGAGGATCCTGAAAAATCATGCCCACCTGCGATCCCCGCAGCGCGCGCAATTCAGCCTCTGACATGGCCAGCATGTCGCGCCCGTCAAACAGCACCTCGCCAGAAATCTCGGCGCCGGGCAGCAGGCCGACAATCGCCTGCATCAAGACACTTTTTCCAGACCCAGATTCGCCCGCAATGCCAAAAATCTCGCCCGCTTCGACCGTGAAAGAAACCGAATTGGCCGCATGAACAATCCCGTCTTCAGTTGGAATCCGGATGGTTACATTGCGCGCTTCTATCAAGGCCATTTTCGTTCCATTCGTCGTTCCGCGGGCGGAACTGTGTCGTCAATATAAGGAAATTGGGGACCAAGCCGCAGCCATAGGGAGGTGGCTGCGGCTTGGCCCAAGAAAGGTCTTCGCGTCAGATCAGCGGTTAAGCCAAACGTTCGTCCAGTCCCCTTGCCCACCAAGAGCGTATGGCTGGAAGTTCTCTACGGCAGGACCGCGATAAAGAACGACCTGTTCCGTGTAATACGGAACGACCGGCGCATCTGTCATGACCAAGACATCGACTTCGCCCCAAAGCTTTGCAGCATCTTCAGGCGTGGTCGCGTTGATCGCCTGTTTGGCAATCTCGTTGGCTTTGTCGTTGTTGTAGTCCGTGTAGTTATAGGTCTGGTGACGACCGTCATACGAGAATTGCGGCTGGAAAACAGAACGTGCAGCCCCGCCGACCCAGTCAGGGGCCCAACCTACAGGCGCAATGTCCCAAGCACCTTCTTGCGTGTTAAGCGGATTGGTCATGAACTTGGAATAGTAGTCCGAGGCCGTTACAGGTGTCAGCTCAAGCGTGATCCCTGCCTCTGCCATGGCCGCCTGAATGGTCTGGGCGATTTCCGGCATGTTGTTCTGGTTCCGGTACGGCATTTTCAGCGTGATGCCATCAGGATACCCAGCTTCAGCCAAAAGCGCGCGGGCTTTTTCCGGGTCGCCTGCGTGCCCTTCTGATGGGTACAGATCGAACTCATGGAAGCCCAGAACGCCCGGCCCAAAGATGCCGTTTTGCGGTTGCGCAACTGTTGGGCCACCCATTTGCTGAACCAGCGCCGCTTTGTCGATGGCGTAGTTCAACGCCTGACGCACCCGCAGGTCTTTCAACGCGCCATTGTTGTTTTCGGAAACTGTATTAATGAACAAGAACGCGGTCCGCCCAGCAGACATTGTCATCACTTTGGGATCCGCAGTCGCGGTCAAAAGTGACAGAATAGCGGGAGGGATCGTGATGTCATACACCATGTCAGCATTGCCAGCCTGAAGCTGTTGGATCGCCGCGTCGGGCTGCACGCCAAAGGTGATTTCAATAGCGTCAACATTGGCACCGCGCAGTGGATCCGCATCGGCAGACCAAGCTGGGTTACGATCCAGTTTCAGCGATCCATCGGGCACATAATCAACAGGTGTGTAAGGGCCCGACGCAATGTAATTTTCACGATACTCCGGTCCGTCTGGCATGAAATCCAGAACTTCGATCGGTGCAGGTGAGGATGTCGGCAAAGACACCATGTAAACAAAGTCGCCCGCCGTTTCAGTCAGGGTGATTTCAACGGTCAAGTCGTCAGGCTGGGTAATGCCAGAAATATCGTTGTCCTGAATATAGGCCTTCATGGCCTCAACGGTTGGCTCTACCTCTGCAAACCCGTCACAGAAGCTTTCCATGCCGTCGATCAGCGTTACAAAATATGTAAGAGCAGCCGAGCCAAGCGCAGGGTTGCACATGCGTTTCATGCCGCGTTCAAAGTCAACCGATGTGATTTGCCGCGCACCGGTTGGCGCATTCCACATCGCGCCATCACGCAACTTAAATGTATAGGTCAGACCGCCATTGGTCGGCTGAGGCACTTCGACTGCGAGATCGCCAACAGGGCGAATACGCTCATCTTCATCCGTAGAGGAATTGTACCCGATCAAGGTCCGCTGCGTCGCACGCAGAAAGTTGTTCGTGGTCACAAGTGCCGCACTTGTCGGGTCAAAGTGATCCAGATCAGCCGTACCAACGATTTTGAGGGTCCCGCCCTTTTGCACGTCGGCGGCCATTGCGCCACCCGCCTGCAAAAGCACCATCGCCGTGCAAATAGCCGTAGTTTGGAGAGCCGACTTCGAGAGTTTAAGTACTTTCATTACATTTCCCTGATTGTCGTTTAATTGTCACCGAACGTTAACAGTGTGTTTTTTTCTCGTCCACGTTAAAAATACTATTTGTATTTTCAATGTAGTTTCAGTTGGTAATGCCTAAATTTTAGTCACCTCAAGCCAAGTCATGGCTGCGTCGCATGCGCATTTTTTGCAGCAGATCCGGTGATCATGATTCGGGGACGTTCGACGGCCTAGGCACAACACCGGACAATGCCCCCAGATCAAAGACCGGGTAGATTGCGGCTACGTCCTGAAAAGAAGTGCCTTTGCTGATCAGCTGCGATGCGCCGGCCGAGTGCGAGAACGGCCCCCGCCGGCAACAACATAAATTCCGGCGTTAATCGACCTCGCCCGTTGTCACCGATTCAGGTTGTTAGTATTTTTTATGTCGACAAAAGTAATTTAACCTAGAATATGGCCGTATCCTTAAAAAAATGCAAAATTGAACGCCAAGACAGAAACAGGACCCATTTTGAATGACGCAAACCAAAGGCAAGCCTTCACCACCGACACAGTTAAAACGCGGCGCAGGCGTGTCTTATGTTTACGAAATCCTCAAAAATGAAATTATTGAACTAAAGATCGCCCCAGGCAGCCCGATTGACGAAGGGCTGCTTGCAGAGCGGTTTTCCCTGTCGCGCACTCCCGTCCGTGAGGCATTGGTGCGCCTGTCTGCCGAAGGTTTGATCACAACGCTGACCAATCGCGCGACCATTGTGTCGAATATTGATTTCCTCAACCTTCCGAATTTCTTTGACGCCTTAACATTGATGTACCGAACCACAACGCGGTTGGCGGCTGCAAATCACAAAGCCGAAGACATTGCGACGATCCGGGCATTTCAAGATGATTTCACCCGCAACGTGAAAGAACAAAATGTGCTGGGGATGATCGCAATCAACCGCGATTTTCATGTGGCCATAGCCAAAGCCGGCGGCAATCAATATTACACAGACCTTTTCACACGTCTGCTTGACGAAGGTCGCCGTATCTTGCGGCTTTATTATGCGACATTCAACGACAAGCTTCCCCAGCAATATGTATCAGAGCATGAAGACATCATCGCGGCCATCATAGATCGGGACGTGATGCTGGCCGACACCCTGGCCCGCGCACATGCCGATCAAATTGTGACGCAAATTCAATCGTTTATTTCTGCAGACAACCGCCAGAACGCCCTGCTCACGCTTTAGTCAGATTTGCCCCCAAGACTTTGTCGACAAACAGTTAAGGCGTCGCAGCCGCGTTGGTCTTTGCGCTGACCAGACCGCGCAAAGCCCGCATAAGCGACATGATCGCCCTGCCTGCAACTGTGATATTTGGCAGCCAAAACGGCAGCCCTAAAACCGTGGCGTCGCCAGGTTTTCGCGAAAGACCACCTCAATCCGCATCGGTTCAGGCAGCCTGGGCGGCGCACCCTCAGACCGGATATCCGAAAACAATCGGATGCACCGTGTCACCGTGTCGACAGCATCCTGAGTGATCACCGCAGACATGGTGCCGTCCAGCAGCATCTCGCGCGTGTCGTCGGTCAGGCCATGGCCCACAAAGACGACGTCCTTGTTCCGTTTCATATATCGAAGCGCCTTGCCGACACCGGTTGCCGCGCCACCGATGTTATAAATCGCACGGATATCCGGATGCTGGGTTAGCAAGGATCTGACGTGATGATAATTCGATTGATCATCGTCCTGCCCTTCGCGCACGTCTACAACCTCGACGCCGGGGAACATTTCATGGTTGATGTCCATGAACCCCATTTCGCGATCCCCATGCGCCCGATAGGTGCGGCTGCCCGCAACCATTGCAACCTTGCCTTCGCCACCGGGCAGAAATCGACCGATCAGATAGCCAGCCATGCGCCCCGCCGCCCGATTGTCCAGCCCGAAATAGGCAACCCGGCTTGTTGCCGTGGTGTCGCTGATCACCGTGGCAATCGGCTTTCCTTCCTGGGCAAGTCGGTTGACCATCTCGCGCACAGAAGGGTGATCGATCGCCATGATCGCCAAACCGTCAGCCGTCTTGGCTTGTCGCCGCATCGCCTTTGCAAGAGCGTCAGCATTGAAGGAACTGATATATTCAATGGTAGGCCGCATGCCAGCCTTGGCGAATTCGTCCGTCATTCCGACGATCGTACGTCCAAGCATGTTGATGTAACGATTTGTGCCCTTGGGAAGAAGAAAGGCGATACGCGCCTTTGGGCCCAATTCCAAAGTCGCGCCGTCATATTCGTCGATATACCCCAACTCTGAAGCAGCTTGCAGCACGCGTTTTGCTGTCATTCTGCGAACACCGCTTCGCTGGTTCAGAACACGGTCCACCGTTGCTGTCGAAACGCCGGCACGTTCCGCAACACTTTCCACTGTCACGCGATATTTTCGATCACTAGCCATCAATCAAATCCAATCATAAACCCGGTTTGACCCCATCAGTCTTATGATGGAATACAATGTCGAACCAGAGGAAATTTCGAAAGACCGCAGATGAGTCACATTTTTGGGGAAATCCGCCAATTGGGTTATGTCGTTGAGGATATCGAAGCGGCAATGGATTACTGGGCCAACGTGCTTGGTGTCGGGCCGTTTTTCTATGCGCCAGAGGTACCGATTGAAAACTACACATATCGGGGCGAAAGCTACGCCCCACGCAACTCGGTTGCCTTGGCAAATTCCGGCTCGGTTCAGGTTGAGCTGATCCAAACCCGAAACGATGTGCCATCAATGTATCGTGACTTTATGCGTGCGGGTAATTTCGGTCTGCAGCACGTCGCGTTCTGGACGTCCTCTTTCGACGCTGATCTGGCGCGCGCCCAAGAAAAAGGGTTCGAAGTGGTCATGGGCGGCCAAGTCGGCAGCGATGGACGTTTCGTCTATTTTGACACTGAATTCCATCCCGGTGCCGTGGTCGAATTGTCCGAAGTGGCCGGCCCAAAGGGCAGACTTTTTGACGCCATTCGCCTTGCCGCAAAAGACTGGGACGGTTCGGACCCCGTGCGGCCATTCCCGGATCTATCCCGCGTCTAACAGGAACAGTGGATGTCCCCAGATCATTTCGAAGCCGACTATCTTATCGAAACGCCCCTTGCCCCAGGGGCCGTTGCGGCGACGATGGCCGGCGAACAATCCTGCGGCACCTTCACACGCGTTTCTGGTGAGACCGACGCATTGCGCCTGCGCGCCCGTGCAGAGGTGGTCAGCGTCGAAAGCCTGGGTCAGGTTTCGCCTTCCCTTCCAAGCGCATGGCTTTCCCGCAAAGGGTTGAACGGCCCCGTTGAAAGGGCGAAAATCCGGTTACGTTTTCCTGTAGCCAATGTGGGCGCCAACTTGCCCACGCTTGTGGCGACCGTTGCAGGCAACTTGTTCGATCTGGGCGAGACCACCGGACTTCGGCTAGAGCGGATTACGCTCTCCCCCGAATACCGGGCGCAGTTTCCCTTGCCACAGGTTGGTGTCGCGGGAACCCGTTCGGCCGCAGGCGTCGAAACGGGCGCGATGATTGGGACAATCATCAAACCGAATGTGGGCATGACCGCACAGGACACCGCAGACATCGTTCGCACGCTGTGCGAGGCAGGTGTGGACTTTATTAAGGACGACGAAATTTGCGCCGACCCGGTCCATGCGCCCCTTGCACAACGCGTGCCGGCGGTCATGAAAGTTATCCGCGACCACCGTGAACGCACCGGCAAGAACGTAATGGTCGGTTTCAACATCAGCGACGAAACCAGCGCCATGCAACGGCACCTTGATCTCATCCAGGCCGAAGGGGGCAGTTGCGCTATGTTCAGCATGAACTGGTGCGGCTTTTCTGCCGCCCAAACCCTGCGCAAGAGCACTGATATGGCCCTGCATGCGCACCGAAACGGTTATGGCGCCGTGTCACGACATCCGGCACTTGGCATTGGCATCGAGGCCTACCAAGCGCTTTGGCGGCTGTCGGGGGTGGATCACTTTCATGTGCACGGATTGCAGGGCAAGTTCGCGCAAAAAGACGAAGAGGTCGTTGTCGGGGCTCAGGCCTGCCTGACACCGATGGCAAACACGGATGACCGTGTCTTGCCTGCATTTTCCAACGGCCAATGGGCAGGCACCGTGCCGCTGACCTATCAGGCCACGGGCACGGCAGATCTTCTTTTCATGGCGGGCGGCGGCATTCTTGCGCATCCAGATGGAGGAGCGGCCGGGGTGCAAAGTTTGCGCGATGCATGGCAGGCCGTGTTGGAAGGTGTCGACGTGAACACAGCACGAAAAAACAGCGCGGCCCTCGATCGCGCATACGACTTCTTCGGCCCACGGACATGAAAAACCGCCCTACATACGGGTGGTACGGCGACGATTTCACCGGCGCAACAGATATGCTTGCGACCATCGCCGAACGCGGCCACCGCGCTTTCTTGTTTCTAGAGGTGCCGGATGACGCAAAGCTGGCCGATATTGGCGCGCTCGACGCCATAGGGATTGCCGGGGCAACCAGAACCATGGGCAATGCGGACATAGCATCCAAGCTGGATCGCGCAGGCCGTTTCTTTCGCGATTCAGAATGCAAGGTTTTGAATTACAAATGCTGTTCAACCTTTGACAGCGCGAAATCCGTCGGAAACCTTGCAAGCGCCGCCAAAGTCCTGGCAAGCCACACCACAAGCGCCACAGTTGCGGTTCTGGGCGGTCAGCCGTCGCTGGAGCGGTACTGTGTATTCTCAAACCTTTTCGCAAAGTTTGGGGACAGCACCTACCGGCTGGACCGACATCCAACAATGAGCCAACACCCTTCAACGCCAATGGTAGAGGCCGACCTAACGCGCCACCTGAACGATCTTGGGGCCACCAAGACCGACGCGATTTCCTTTGTGGATCTTGAAACCATCCCAGCAAAAGACCTTGCGAAACGGCTAACCGCCACGGATGCCGAGTTTGTTTTGTTCGACGCCCTGACGCAACACCACGTCGATCAATTTGGGGCCATGCTCCATGCTTGCGAGGGGTCGTTTGCTGTTCTGGGCGCAAGCGGTGTTGCCGAGGCCTGGTTCGCAAAACGAAACGTTGCTCCGCTTTTCCAGGCCCCCGCTTTCAAAGGGCCTGTGCTTGCATTCGCAGGAAGCCTGTCACAAGCCACAAGCGCCCAGATCGCTGCCGCGCAAAGTTACAGAAAATACCAGGTTGAACCCGAAACCATCACGTCGGAACCGTTCCGAACTGGGCTTATTGATGCGGCAGCCTCTGATTTGAATGCGGGGCGCAATGTCTTAATTGCCTCCTCGGCGCCAGACCGCCCTCGCCCCACACGGGCAAAACGGGGGTTTTCAGATGAATGCGGCAGACTTGTCGATGCGGTCCTAGACCGCGCACCCGTCAAGCGGCTTGCCATTGCCGGAGGAGACACGTCTAGCGCCGTGGCGCAGAACATCGACATTTGGGGGCTGGCCTATCGAACCAGGTTCGGGTGCGGAACATGTATCTGCACCACACGCAGCGACCGCCCCGATCGCGACGGGATTCAGATACTTCTAAAAGGCGGGCAGTTGGGCGCAGAGCGTCTGTTTGACGATTTCGCCGCTTTGGACGAGGAGAAAACGAAAGGATGACCCCCTTTTTCGATGCGACCAAGACTAGAGACCTCATGCCGTCGGATGCGCCAGGAATTGGGCATCGGCCATTGCTCGATAAAGTTGATGGCCTGTCCGACTGATTTCGACCTTGTCCAACAAAGAACGTTCGGATGAAAGATTTAACCGTGTAGGGAGAGAAATGGATATGAATGCTTTATTGTCGCAAGGCAACGTCACCGGAAAATGGACGGGTGGCTTCTGGAAAGACCGGTGGGACACGTGCCGCAATCAAATGGTTCCGCATATGTGGTCGCTCTACCAGAATGAAGAAATCGCCCCCGCATGGCGGAATTTCCGAATTGCCGTAGGTGAAGCTGAGGGCGAACATGATGGTCCCCCCTTTTGGGATGGCGACGTCTACAAGTGGCTTGAAGGGGCGATCAGGGTCTACGGTGCGTCTGACGACGCGGGCTGGCACCAAGAGCTGGACAAGATCATTGAAACCATCGCCAAAGTGCAACGCGACGACGGTTACATCTTTACCTACGACGCCATTCAACGCCGCAACAACGGCGCCTATGAGGAACTGGGCGACGACCTCAATTTTGAGGTGTACAACATGGGCCATCTAATGAGCGCCGGCGCCACGCATTATCAGACCACGGGCAAAACAAACCTTCTGGAACTGGGCAAGCGCGCAGCCGGCTACATTGCAAAGCAATTCTCAAATCTAGGAGAGGCCACCCCCCGCACGGCCATCTGCCCGTCACACTATATGGGGCTGGCCGAGCTTTACAGGATCACGCAAGACCAAAGCTATCTCGACCTGCTCGAGAAATTGATCCTGATGCGCGATATGGTGCCCGAGGGCAATGACGACAATCAGGACCGGACTCCGACGAAAGAACAGCGTGAGATCGTAGGCCACGGCGTTCGCGCAACCTATCTTTATGCCGGACTGGCCGATCTTTACATGGGCAAAGGCGATGAAGACTATCGCACCGTTCTAGAAGCGGTCTGGAACGACATGGTGGCCCGCAAGATGTACATCACCGGGGGCTGTGCACCGCTTTATGACGGCGTATCGCCTTACGGGGTTGCCAATCGGGCCCTGACCCAGACCACACACCAAAGCTTTGGCCGCGCCTATGAATTGCCAAATGTCGCAGGCTACAACGAAACCTGCGCAACAGTGGGCAGCTATTTGTGGAACTTCCGCATGGCGCAAGCCTTTGGGTCAGGCAAATACGGCGACGAGATGGAGCGCGCGCTCTTGAACACGATCCTGTCCGGGATTGACCTGGATGGCGACGCCTATTTCTACACCAACCCGCTGCGCTGCGTGCACGACCACCCGCATTCGCTAAAGTGGGGCGCACACCGTGAAGACTTTATCGAAAGCTTTTGTTGCCCGCCGAATGTCGTCCGCACTGTCGCAAGTTCCCCGGACAAGCAGGGGTTTCTTCGCAATGGCGGCCCGGCATACCTGCTCTATGGCAGTGGAACGGTTACGTTTGAACGGCCAGATGGCACATCAATCACATGCACCATGTCGTCGGACTACCCCTGGGACGGCGAAATAGAGGTTTTAGTCGAGGCAACAGACGTTGGAACAACGTTCCCCATTGCGCTTCGCATTCCGGGCTGGGCCGAAAGTTTTGCCGTTTCAGTCAACGGCACCAAGATCGAAAACCTCGAATTGACGGATGGCTATGTCTCGATAGAACGTGAATGGGCTGCGGGCGATCGAATTGGCTTGTCGTTGCCGATCGAACCAGCACTTATTGAAAGCCACCCGCTTGTCGAGGAAAACCACAATCATGTCGCAGTCCAAAGAGGGCCGGTCGTGTATTGCCTGGAATCGGTCGACTTGCCAAAGGGTGTCTCTGTCGAAGATGTGCATCTTGGCCCCGATGCAAATTTCGTTTTCGAAAAGCAGGACGTCGCGGGGGTAGAGCTTGGGGTTCTGAAGGGTAAATTCTGGGCGCGCAAAGCGCAAAACTGGTCGGACGATACGCTGTATCGGCGCCGTGAACAGCCGCAATTCCAGAGCATCGAAGCAACGCTCGTTCCCTATTTCGCCTGGGACAATCGGGGGGATGCAGAAATGGCGGTCTGGCTACCGATCTTACCAAGGGACTAAAGCCTTGCCTTTGCCGACGCACAACATGCGTCAATACCGCCCCCTTCCCGGCCCTGCAAACTGCATCGGCCGGGCCTTTCCCCACTGACTGAAAATCGTCTTACTTGACCGCCCCGGCGGTCAGGCCGGAAATGACATAGCGTTGCAACAGCAAATACACGACGATGATCGGGATGGTCGAAAGCGTAGCCCCCGCGGCAATCATGCCCCTATCCATCGTGAACCGGCCGATAAAGAACAGGATGCCGGTGGCAATGGGGCGCAGCCCTTCGCTTTGGCCATACAGTAGCGGGATCAGAAACATGTTCCAGGAAATCATGAACTGAAACACCGCCAGCGTGACCAGACCTGATCGCGCCATCGGTAACATGACCATCCAGAAGACTTGCCATTCCGTCGCCCCATCCAATCTGGCCGCCTGAGCGATTTCTTTGGGCAGCCCACGGAAAAAGGCACGCATCAAAAAGACACCGAATGCCAGTCCGACAGCGACGCCTGGTATAACGATGCCCCCAACACTTCCAAGCAAGCCCAGTCCCCGGACTTGATGGAATTGCGGGATCATGATCGCCTGGATCGGAATCATGATCCCAAGCAAGAAGATTGGAAAGATGATCTTTTCACCCGGCACCCGCAGACTGCCAAGCGCATAGCCCGCAGCACTGCAAAACACCAAAACGATCGGCACAATGATCGCGCAGTACAGAAACGAATTTCCAATATAGCTGCTGAACTGGCCCGTGGTCCAAGCCTTGCTTAGATTGCCCCACTGCGGATCGCTCGGCAAAGCAAAGGGATCAAGCATGATCTCGGCCGGGGTCTTGAGCGCCGACGACCAAAGCCAAATGAAGGGAAGGATAAACAAAACCGCAAAGAGCGTCAGGACCACATATTGAATGACACGCGCAGCAGTATAGACCGATGGATTTCCTGAATCGCTCATGAGGATTGCCCCGCTGCTGTTCGCTCACGCATATTGACCGTAGCGACGGACACGAAAAGCGCAATCGCCGCGAGGACCAAAGCAATGGCTGAACCATAGCCAGCCTCGTTTTGAACGAACGCCGTTTCATAGGCATAGGTGGCCAGAATTTGAGTAGAGTCATTGGGGCCGCCATGCGTCATGACCCAGATCAGATCAAACCCGTTCAACCCATGTACAAGCAACAAAACCGCCACCAGGGTGATCGCGTTGGAAAGCTGGGGGACCACAACAAAGTAAAATCTTTCCCAAGCGGTCGCGCCGTCGATCTTTGCCGCGTCCAAAAGCTCTTCATCCACGTTTTGAAGCGCCGCCACAAATATCACAAAGGACAACCCGACATGCGCCCAGATCGAAGCGGCAAGCACAGAATAAAGGGCAATGCCTGGATCCCCCAACCAACCAAGGGCCCAGCTTTCCAGGCCTACCGTCTTAAGGCCCCTGTTCAGAATGCCGAACAGCGGACTGTAAATCCAAATCCACACGACCCCCACAACGACAGCAGGCAGGACCATCGGCATAAAAAAGATGGTCCGATAGATCATAAAGCCACGTGGTCGGTTCCAAACCAACATCGCCAATAGCAACGCTATGGCCAGCTCAAAAATTGTGCCGCCAATGACCCAAATTGCCGTGTTCGTAAGTGCCCCCCAGAACAGCGGATCAAACGCCATTCGGACGAAATTGTCCAATCCGACAAAGGTTTTTTCGGCTGTGACACCGTTCCAGCTGGTCAGGCTGAAATAGGCTGTGCGAATCAACGGGATCAGCATGAAATAGCCGTAAATCAAAAAAGGCCCCAAGAGCAGGGCGTAGCCGAAAACAGCTTGTCTCTGACTGGCGGATAACCGCCAGCCAGTCTCGTCAGGCGTATCGGGATCGGAGTTTTGCGAAAACACCGCTTTGGACGCATTGTCCGTCATTTTACGCTCCGCCTCCCATTTCGCCGTGTCAGTATCAGGAATTGTCTTTTTCCCAGGCCGCTTGCAGATCCGCAGCAAGTTCCTTGGCCGTCGTATCCCCAGAGAAGATCGCTTGGAAGCCCCCTGTCAACAACTTGTGCAGGTTAGACCCGCCCAAGCCGTGATGGACAAAGGCGCTCTGGGTGACAGCCGGATCACCATCACCGGTCGAAACCGACTGAGCGGATCGCATCTGCAGATGACTGAGGTTAAGCGTGGATGCATCGACCTCGACCGGCCCGATGATGCTTGCCTCTTCGATCATGAGTTTCACCATATCAACCTCATAAAGGAAGTTGATCAAGGCGGCGGTCTCATCCTTCGCTTCACTTGCAGCAGAGATATACATCGCCGAGCCAGAGCCGGTTGGATATGCGCGCGGCTTGCCGTCAAAGGACCACATCGGCATGATATCCACATCAACGCCAGTCATAGTTTCTTCGATGGCCCCGACGCTCCACGTGCCTGTCAGCAACATCAACGCGCCACCCGCCTGGAACAAAGCCTGCGCATCGCCAAACGGCAAAGAATTCACCTGATCCACAAATGCACCAGCCTCGGGCAACTCGACACAGAACTTTTCAAGCCCGTCGACCACTTCAGGTGTGTTCAGACTACCGACGTTGTTGAACGTAAGGTCCGCAGTGGCCTTCGCGCCCATAGCATTTCCGAAAATATTCGAGGCGGCCCACCAGCTTGGGAACCAGTCCTGCTGCCCATAGGCCAGCGCAATAACGCCCGCCTTCTTGGCCTCTTTTGCAACCGCAATCATTTCTTCATGCGTGCTTGGGACGTCCAGGCCAAGCTGCGCGAACAAGGTCTTGTTCACAAATAACATGCTAACTTCGCTTTCTTGCGGACCGCCCCAGATCCGGCCCCCCAAACTGGCCTCTAGCAATGCGATACTGCTTAGCCGATCTTGCCAGCCATATTCCGCTGCATAATCGTCCAGTGGGATGATCAGGTTGGCGTCCGCAAGCAAGCCGGCGTTGCCTTGACCAACTGAGTACTGCAACAAATCCGGGCCAGTTCCCGAAGACAAGGCTGTCGCTGCGATATCCTTGATGCTTGCACCAAGCTGCACTTCGCGGATCAGGTTGTATCCCGCGTCACTGCCAAACCGGTCCAAGACCTTTTGGAACGCCGAACGCATCGGTTCTGACGAATACTGGTCCCAAACCTTTACGCTTGCCGATTGCGCGTAGGACGCTTGCGAGCCGAGCCCCAAAGCTCCGGCCGCGGTCGCAGCTCCGGACAGTTTAAGCAGCCGGCGCCGAGAGATTCCTATCGAATTCATGTCACTTTCCTCCCATGTCACTTCCCCATATCGGGGCAGGCACGACTCTGGTTCATCGCCGGCCTCAATTATCAATGATCACCTTTGGGCATTCGGACCACAACGAAGATTACTGATGGGTTTTGATTGAATAAGATGTTTTTTGTTGCCGCGCCGATGAGAATATGCACAGTGAGCTTAAGAAAATTCACCAGGAGAATTTGATGGCCGATCTAACGATATCCAATCTTGGAAAGAGCTACGGCGATGTCCGCGTGCTCAAAGACATCACATTTGACATCGCAGATGGTGAATTCGTTATCTTTGTTGGACCGTCTGGCTGCGGGAAATCCACGCTGCTGCGTATGATCGCCGGGCTCGAGGATATTTCTGACGGAAAGCTATCCATAGGCGGCCGGGTTGTGAACAACGTAGCCGCCAAGGATCGCGATGTCGCAATGGTCTTTCAGAACTACGCACTCTACCCGCACATGACGGTTGCCCAGAATTTGGGATTCTCGTTGCGCCTGCAGAAGGCACCGAAACATGTGATCTCGGAGGCGGTCAAAGAGGCCGCCAATGTGCTTGGGTTGGAGGCGTTGCTTGATCGGTATCCACGACAGCTTTCGGGCGGACAACGCCAACGGGTCGCCATGGGGCGGGCCATTGTGCGTGACCCTCAGGTATTCCTTTTTGACGAGCCGTTGTCGAACCTTGACGCCCAACTTCGCGTTCAGATGCGGGCTGAAATCAAAGAGCTGCACCAACGCTTGAAGACAACGATCATCTACGTGACACATGACCAGGTCGAGGCCATGACCATGGCAGACCGCATTGTTGTCATGAGAGGCGGTACGATTGAACAAATCGGCACCCCGCTGGAGCTTTTCGACACCCCCGCCAATAAATTCGTGGCCAGCTTCATTGGGTCCCCATCTATGAACCTTTCCGACGGCCAAACCGTCGATTCAGGCTTTCAGATTGGCGACGGCACCGTGTTTCCGCTGTCGCACGTGCCCGACGGCGCCGCGACCCTCGGTGTTCGGCCCGAACATATTCTTCTTGATTCTGAATCGGGCGTTGAGGCCGAGGTCGTCGTCATAGAGCCCTTGGGATCCGAAACGCTCGCCCATCTTCGAATTGGCGGAGAAGTCTTTATTGCGGTCTTCCGCCATCGCATCGACCCACATACCAGAGGAAAAATCCGGGTGCGGATCGACGAAGATCACCTGCATTGGTTTGCCGAGGATGGGCATCGTCTTAATTGACCAGCCATATCACATGATGCAAAATCAAAGACGGAATCCCCAGAAAATCTGGTTCATCCAGCATCGGGTGCCAGCTTTGAATGCAAGACAGCAGAAGCTGTGGCGCACACATTTCTCTGGCGTAGCAGCCCCCACAGTCCTTTCCCGGGCTCCATAAACTTTCCCGCATATAAGAACGAATGAGTTTTGCAGGAATCAGTCTTTCGCAACAAAACTTGCAATGGCGCATTTTGTACTTAGAATTGCCTAAAGTTTGAATGGCCGTCTTTGCTGTCGGGAAAGGAAATGATGCTGCAAATCGAAGTTTTCGCCAATTATTTCCGACAGTTGCGAAACAGGGGCTTTGGGGCCCCTCTGATCAATCCCGCGTACTGGGGGGCTAAATCTGGTCCCATCTTAAAATCGGCCCACGAAGCTGGAAAAAATATGAGATACGCGCCAAAGCCAGACTCCATCGAAGTCTGTGCTTTAAGTGAAAACTGTGGGGCAGTCGTGGCCTTGCGACCCGGCTTTGCTTTTACCATCCACGGGCTAGGTGTCAGCAGGTTGCCAGAAACACAAATTGGAAGGTGAAGACATGCGCGCTCTTCGATTTCACGCACAAAAAGACTTACGATTAGAGAAGGTTGCGCCACCCGAAGCGCCAAGCGGTTCGGATGTTGTCCTTGACGTGACGTATTGCGGAATTTGCGGCACAGATCTGCACGAATACCTGCACGGTCCGATCATCGTACCACAACAGCCGCACCCCGTCTCGGGGGCGTCTATGCCGCTGATCCTAGGTCATGAGATTTCGGCCCGCATCAAGGCGGTTGGCCCCTCGGTGAATGGGTTGAAGATTGGGCAACGGGTCGCCGTAGTGCCGCATCTAGTGAAGAAAGGCGACTGGTTTGAGCGCCGCAACTTGGGACAATTCAGCCCACAAACCGGGCTTGTCGGGTTGACATGGCATTGGGGCGGAATGGGAGAACAGGTTCTTTTGCCCGCCGAAAACCTTGTCCCCCTCCCTGATAATGTGAGTGATATCCAAGGCGCGATGCTAGAGCCAGCAGCAGTCGCGTTGAACGCTTTGGATGAAACTGGCCTTAAGGCAGGTGATACGGTGCTGATAACGGGTGCCGGTCCAATTGGGGCATTGGTGGCGATGGCTGCAAGGTCAGCCGGTGCCGCGAAGATTTATTTACATGACCCAAACGCAGGGCGCATCGCGCGTCTTTCAGAAATGGACGGTATAATTGCGTTTGCCGGAAATTCAGACGAATTGCTGACGCGCATAAAGGATGAGACGGATCAGGCCGTCGGCGTTGATATTGCCTTTGAATGCGCCGGTCATCCCGCTGCGCTTGGTTTTTGCCTCGACGCGGTGCGGCCCAAAGGCAAGGTTGCAATCATTGGCTTGATGGGGGGAAAGACCCCTGTCGACCTGTTCAAGCTGTGCGAAAAGGGGATCACGCTTATTGGAACCTGGGGTAATGATTTTACGATTGGGCCGCGCCTTATCGGTCTTATCGAAACGGGACGTTTTCCTGTGGAAACTCTGGTCACCGGAATAGTCGAGCTGGAAGACGCCGTTGAAAACGGCTTTGATGTCTTGGCCTCCCCAAACAGCGATGATCTGAAAATCATGATCGATATGAAGGGTGCCAGACCATGACGGAATATTGCGATCCGCGTGAGGTTCGATGGACCGTCGCATCAGACCATGTTGGCGCAGCCCTTGTTCGGGCGATGACGCATTATTTTACGTTCCGACCCGATGCGCTGGATCAGGTTGATGGTGTCTTGGACAAAGATCCAGAGTGCCCCATGGCTTGGGTCCTGCGAGGATACCTGTTGTTGTTCGCGCGAAAGGAAGAGCTTCATGCAGATGCCATGTCAGCACTTGCAAAGGCTCAGGCGCTTCGACCATCAGCCTTGCCGCATGAGCGCCTTCACATTGATGCGTTAGACGCTTGGTGCCATTCCAGGACCCTTGATGCTCAAAAAGCATGGGATACCATTCTTGAAGAGACGCCCCACGATCTTTTGGCTCTTCGTGTACAGCACTTCAATGCAATCTTTATCGGTCGACAAAAAGAGCTTGCCAGCCACGCACATCGCGCATTGGGAAGCTGGAGCGACAGTGTTCCGGGTGCCGGATTCGCATATTCAACGGCCTGTATGGGGCTTGAAGAAATCAACGCGTTTCGCGAAGCAGAACGCATTGGTCGCCGTGCCGCTGAACTGGAACCCGATGACCTATGGGCGCTTCATTCTGTGGCCCATGTCTTCGAGGCCGAAGGGCGTTTGGAAGAGGGGCTCGTCTGGATGGAGCGGCCTGCAAGTCTCTGGGAAAATCGCGGCTCGATGCGGCACCATTTGTGGTGGCATGAAGCCCTGTTTCTGTACGAAGCCGGAGAGCTGGATCGCACGCTTGAATATTACGATAAGAAACTCGAAAACACCGAGGCGTTTTCATACCTTGAACTGTCTAACCTTGCGGCCCTGCTGTATCGGTTAGAGGCGGCAGGGATACATTGCGGTGATCGTTGGACTCGGCTGGCCAAACGAACTGTTCCGCTAAACGGTTCGCGCAATCTGGTTTTTAAAGACATCCATGCCCTCTTGGTTTTTGCTTTCGCAAATGATGGCGCGCAGTTTTCTCAATTGAGCGGGCTGATCGAAGGTCACGCTGGTGGCGACACGCTCGAAGCTGACGCGATGCGCGAAATTGGCGTGCCCGTCGCGCGCGCCTTGGCTGCGCGTTCAAATGGAAACGCGAAAACGGCCTTTGACGTTTTGAACGCCGCACGTCCTGCATTCGCGCGGATGGGGGGCAGCAATGCGCAACGGGATCTTCTTGATATCCTATTGGTCGACCTGGCCGTTGAGGCAAATGAAACAGCCCATGCAAAAGAAGCCATAGATCGCTATCTTGAAATACGCCCACACTCGGCCCCGATGATCCAACGAATGAGCGCGTTGGAGCAGATGTAATTCCATCGACAGGAGATCTTAATGAATGAACGCAGGGATGGCACACCAGGGCCAGCGCAATACGAAGACCTGGTTCGCCTCATCCATGACCGCTTCGACACCCTGAGCAAAACCAACCAGCGTATTTCCGAATATCTGCTGCAACGCCCAAACGAAGCTGCGGTCCGCTCGGTAAATTCTTTGGCCGAAAGTTGCGGTGTTAACGCCGGTACAATCGTGCGGTTTGCGCAATCCTTAGGGTATCGGGGTTTCAAAGATTTGCAGAGTGTCTTTAGCCGTCGCGTGATCACGGTTGCGCCCGGGTTCGAGGCGCGTGCGGCGCGATTGCAAACGCAATTACAGGACCAGTCAATCGACGGTGCCCTGGGGCACTTGCATGACATTGCATTGCGCGATGTCGCAGCGATAGAGGATCTTCTGGAAAGCGTAACCGCAGAGCAAATGGAACAGGCAGCGAAGTTGTTGCAAGGCGCACGCACGATTTACCTTCTCGCGCAACTTCGTGCACAGCCCATAGCTTTGCTGATGCAATACCTGTTGACCATGGTCGGCAGGCCATGCGTGTTGCTCGACGCGCCCGGCGGGCTTGCCACGCATATGGCGCGACAGATCGGCAAAGATGACGCCTTGTTTGTCGCCTCTTTTCGGTTTTACGCCACCGAGGTCGTAAATATCACCGAAGAAACCGCCGCACGTAATGTGCCAATCATCGCGCTATCTGACAGCACACTTTCGCCCTTGGCCAAAAATGCCGATGTTCTGTTTGCAATGCCCGAACCAGACTACACGTTTTCACGTTCGCTCGCGGCACCTATATGCCTTGTTCATGCCCTTACGATCGGTCTGGCAGCATTAGATGCAGGGGACCCCAGCAAATCAATTCGTATTCCCGTCGCGACGGCGCCATCGAAGGACGGACGTTCTGGATAGGCCACCCTGCAATTTTTGTTGACCAACCCCATATTCGCAACAATACTTGCGAAGAGTTGCAAAGACGACATTTGTGAAACGCGGCTGCAGATGGCCGAGTTTTGCTGCGCGCCAATTTAGGGAGGCTGACAATGATAAAGAACGAACTCAAAGCAAAATGGGCGTCGGGCGAAGCAACAATCAACGGATGGCTTTCGATTGGAAACCCATTTTCTGCGGAAATCATGGCGGACCAGGGTTATGATAGCCTGACCGTAGATGGTCAGCATGGCGCACTGGATTATTCCGCGATGTTGGCAATGTTTCAGGCCATGCGGGCAAGTGGCGTTGTTCCGATGGCAAGAGTGCCCTGGCTGGAACCCGGTGCGATTATGAAAGCTCTGGACGCTGGTGCGTATGGGTTGATTTGCCCGATGGTTAACAATGGCCAAGAAGCCGCTGAATTCGTACGACATTCCCGTTACCCGCCGGAGGGTCTGCGCAGTTTTGGACCAACGCGCGTCAATTTTGCTGCCGGGGCAAATTACGCAGCTGAAGCAAACGATGAGATCTTGTGTATTGCCATGATTGAAACAGCTGACGCGGTAAAGAATTTAAATGACATCGTTTCGACACCAGGCATTGATGGCGTCTATGTAGGGCCTGCAGACCTTACACTTGGCGTGACGAACGGCCGATTGGCGCCGGGATTTGATCGGCGTGAACCCGAAATGGTCGAGGTTATTCAAAATATCGCAAAGGCTGCAAAGAACGCCGGAATAATCGCCGGCATCCAATGCGGCACGGAAGAATACGCACAGGAAGTCGTCGATTGGGGGTATCAAATGGTCACGCTAACCAACGATGTTAGGCTTTTGGCAAGCAGTGCACGCGCTTCTGTGGACAAGATGCGCAATCTTCTTGGTCAAGGTGGGACCGTCGAAGATGACAATGCGAGCGGGGGCTACTGATGCCCAATGTTTTGGTCGCTGGTAAATTGCATCCAGCTGGATTGGCCGTGCTTGAGGATGCGCCAAACGTGACGGTCGATTACGTGGAAGACACAAGCAGCGAAGCAATGTTGCCCTACCTACCAAACGCAGAAGCGATAATTCTGCGCATGCAGGATATGTCTGCCGACACCGTCGCCCTTTCGCCGAAACTGAAATTGGTGTCCCGTCATGGCGTTGGCTATGACATGGTGGATGTCGCAGCGCTAAATGCCCGAAAAATAGGACTGACGATTACAGGCGATGTAAACTCCCGGACCGTCGCGGAACACACTATGATGCTGCTTCTTTCCGCCAGCCATAGGACACCATCTTACGATGCTGCCGCGCGTTCCAAACAGGATTGGGGCTTTCGCAATTCAATGTCTGCACGCGAAATTTCCGGAAAAACCCTGTTGATCGTCGGGTTTGGCCGGATCGGGCGTATCCTTTCGCAGATGGCGCAAGGGTTTGACATTAAGATCCTCGCATTCGATCCCTTTATACATGAGCAAGCTGGCATGCCGGAGGGCGTGACACTGGTGCCTTCCTTACACGATGGCCTAAGGCAAGCGGACATCGTTTCCTTGCACATGCCCAAATTGGACTCTGGCTACGTGCTCGGCGAAGCGGAATTGGCGTGCTTGCCGCCGCACGGCATCGTCATCAACGCCGCACGAGGCGGGTTAATCGACGAAGATGCCTTGGTCGCAGCTTTGTCAAACGGGACGTTGCATTCCGCCGGTCTGGACGTGTTTGAACAAGAGCCGCCCAACACGCAAGACCCTCTTTTTCAATCGAACAAGGTCGTCCTGACGCCCCATTCGGCAAGCATGACTGTTGAATGCGCTGAACGAATGGCAGTCAAGGCCGCGCGCAACGTGTTGGATTATTTCGACGCTACAATTGATCCCGCGCTCATAGTGAACGCGGACTCAATCTGAGAATTTTGATTTCGATCGGTAAGATTCAGGATGCTCTTGTTGTCGACCGACCTACCAATTAACCCTCTGGTCCGTGATCCGCCCAACTTTAGTGGAAGAGTTTGATTGTTAGCGCTTGGTTGGCCTCGGTTCCGTCGGGACGGTGGCTTACGAAACCGCCGGGCAGTAACCATTGAGGGATAGACAACAGTAGATGGTAGCACCCATTCAGCCAAACCGCTATTTTCGCGATTGGTGAGTTCCGCTAGCACTTTTTAACGCGCTCGCAGCAAATGGCGGCGACGAAGGGCTGACTTTTCGCTCAACAGCAGAAGAACGCCGCGCCCCAAGCTTTGACCAAAAGCAAAGCCAGGGCGCGAATTGGTCAGGCGTCAGCCCATCATGTCGGCCGTAATACCCGAATACCAACCTTCCGACTCTTCGTATGTTGCCTGACGCAGCTCTGCTGATTCACCCGTGGATGAGATAAACCCATCCACCTTGGCAATCTTCTCGGGGGTGGCCTCATAAGTCGCACCCACTTTGACACCATCATTCGGCGCGATCAGCGACCAGCAGGTGTTAGAGAACTTGGCAGGGAAGACCTTGCTGTCGGTCAATGCACCGCGCACGGCATTGGCACAAACCTTCGCCTGAGAGTTGGCAGAAAAGCCGGATTTTGGCATATCACCCTGCTGCGACGCGTCGCCCAAGACATAGATATCGCCGTCTGCCTTTGTCGACATGTCTGCCGCATTGACCGGTGCCCAATTGCCATCTGTGACACCCGCCAGCTCTGCAATACGGCCAGCTTTCATCGCCGGGATAACGTTACAGACGTCGACTTTGGTCACTTCACCATCAATGGACAATGTCATGGCATTTGGATCAACAGAAACTTCGCCGCCGCCAAAGTCACCACCGATCCAATCGATCATGCCTTCGTAATGGGTCGACCAGCCTTCCTGGAAAAGCCCCATCTTGGAAAAGCTCTCTTTCGGGTCCGCCACAATGATTTTCGCAGTCGGATTGTTGTTCTTTAGGAAATGCGCAACCATAGAGACCCGTTCATATGGCCCCGGAGGACAGCGGAATGGGTTTGGTGGTGCCACCATCGCAAAGGTTCCGCCTTCAGGCATCGCCATCAGTTGTGCTTTGAGAAGCTCCGACTGCGATCCGGCCTTGTAGGCATGAGGCATCGCGTTTTGGGCGGTCACATCCCAACCTTCCACAGCTCCGTCGACAAAGTCGATGCCAGGTGACAGGATCAGCTTGTCGTAGGGCAGCGAACCACCCCCTGCGAGCGCGACGGTCTTGGCATCCCGATCCACGCCGACGGCCCAGTCATGCACCACATTCACGCCGCCTGCCGCCATTGCACCATATGTGTGGCCAATGTCAGAGATCGTCTTGATCCCACCAAGATAAAGGTTCGAAAAGAAGCAAGTGTAGTATGTACGTGTCGGTTCGATGAGGGTGACGTCAACCGCGCCTTTGCTGTCCTTTGCGATATAGCGCGCAGCCGTCGCACCACCAGCGCCACCACCTACGACAACAACGCGTGGCTTGCCCATGGCTCTAAGCATTGGGGCAGCCAGCGTTGCAGCAGCGGTTGTCGCCCCAAAGAACGTCCTTCTGTTCATGATCATTGATAGTCCTCCCTGTGAATTACTCTTCCAAATTAGCGAAATATGCAGCCAGGGCCGCAATCTCGTCATCCGCCAGGCGTCCAGCGACCATCTGCATCACCGGGTTTTGACGTTGTTGATTTTTGTACGCGTGCATCGCCACGACAAAGTCTTCTTCGGGCCAGAGCACAATTGACGGGATGCCGTCACGACCTCCGTTGGCTTGATGACATGTGGTGCATTCACCACTGAGATATTCGCCATATTCCGGATCCCCCACCAACGCTAGGATCGCGGGATCAAGATCATGATCCACGGCTTGCGCGGTTGGGTCAGCCTCTGGAATGTTCGATGGATCATCAGAAAACCGACGCAGATAAGCGATAAGATCAGCCCGGTCTTGCGCGTCTTTCAGGCCCGAAAAGCTCATGCGGGTGCCGCTGGCCAAGGTGCGCGGCTTTTCGATAAAGGTATCGAGAGTATCCGCATGCCATTCAAGACCACCAGCCCCTGCACGCTTGAGAGCCTTGGAGTATCTAAAGCCGTCGTGACTGGCCGCCACACGGCCAAAAATTCCGTTGAGATGTGGGCCAGTCCGGTGTTCAGCACCCGCGCCCACCTGATGACAACTCTTGCACTTTTTGAAAACTTTTGCACCGGCCTCTGCGTCACCCGTCTCTGCTTGCGCAGAAAGCCCTGCCAGGCCGAATAACGTGGCCGCTATCAGAAAGGCATGGCGCATGGGCTCACCCTCCAACACTGTTGAGATATGCGACCACTGCAACGATATCGCTGTCCTTTTTTAGGCCCGAAAAGCTCATCTTGGTGCCTTTCAGATAGCTCTTCGGCTTTTTAAGAAACTCGGCAAAGGACTGTTCATCCCAAACGCGGCCTTCTTGTGCCGCCGTGACAAAGACATTGGAGTACCGAAACCCCTCTTCCGCACCAAAACCGCGACCGATGATTCCATTAAGATGCGGGCCAGTTTTGTTTTCGGCGCCGGCTCCGACTTGGTGGCAAGCTTTGCATTTCTTAAAGACCTTTTCGCCAGCCGCGATCAATTCTGCGCCCGCATCGGCCTCTGGGGCCTCTTCAACCGCCGGGGTCGCACTTGCCTCTTCCTTGGGTTGGGGCGCGGCCGCAGGAATGAAAGACGGGCCATCCGCTGTGAACGACGGCAAGCCCTCAATCGTAGCGGTGTTCATGACGGACTCTGTCCCACCTTCTTCCGGCGTGTCGACAAGAAAGACTGAACGCATGGTGATCTCAACCTCTTCCTTGCAGTTCTCCATGCAAGGCTCGGCACGCCATTTCGCGTATTCTGCGTCCGCCCGGTCATCCACGACGAACCCGTTTGCATTATACATTTCAAACGCGGCAAAATTGTCTTGGTTCAGTTCGAAATCATCACCTACAAGATCATTCGAATAGAGGATGTAGGCGACAATCGCATAGGTCTCATCCGCGCTGAGTGTGCCAGCCTCGCCAAAGGGCATCGAGCGATGAACATAGTCCCAAACAGTGGACAGATGGGGCCAATAAGACCCCACGGTCTTCACCGGATCTTTGTCGGCCAAGGTGTCTTGGCCTCCAGCGAGAACCGGCCAGTTGTCAACGCCTTCGGCAAAGTCACCATGGCAGGATCCGCAACGATCTACAAAAACTTCTTCGCCAGTCCAGACATCCCCTTTGCCCTTGGGCAACCCGCGCCCGTCTGGCAAGACATCAACGTCCCAGGCAGCCACCTCTTGTGGCAGCGCCACGCGACCCAGACCGTAACGACCATCGTGTTGAGGCGCTGGCTCTGACAAGCCGCCTGCTGCGACACGGATCTTTGCCGCCTCTTGTATCTCAGCGATCTGGGCCTGCAAAGCTTCGGCGCGCGCCGTCTCGCCAGAGGCTTTTTCACTGACAGCACTTGCATTGGCTTCGACCTGCGCCACCCGATCCTTCAGGGCTGCAATTTCGCCGGAGCCATAGGTACGGTTGGCGACACCATAGGACAGGCCCAAGACAACCGCCGTCCCGCCCAAGGCGGGCAGAAAAATATCAGGAAACTTCGACATTCTCAGCAACCCCTTCTGCGTTCACATACCAAGTCTGGATGCAGTTATTATGATAGACACTGTTCTCACCGCGCACGTCGCGCAGCGCTTCTTTCGTGGGCTGGACATACCCTGTCTCGTCCATTGCACGCGATTGCAGCAGCATCGGCGCACCGTCCCACTCAACATCGAGATAAAAGCGCGTCAGGGCCTTCGTGTCGCCCTGCTTGCCCAGCCGCGCAGTTTCCCAGGTGATGCCGCCATCGCGTGAGACGTCGACGCGGGTAATCTGACCATGCCCCGACCATGCAAGACCTGAAATCACCAATGGCCCTACCCCATGCGTGATCGGCATTTGCGGACTGGGGCTGGTGATGACGGATTTCGCATCCATCACCCATGTCCATTTACGCGCCGTTCCGTCCGCCAACACATCCGTGTATTTCGATGTCTCTTCGCGGCTCTCAACTGCGGCGTCGGTCACCTCTATGCGGCGAACCCATTTGACCCACATGTTGCCTTCCCAACCGGGCACCACCAGACGCACCGGATATCCATGCTCCATGCGCAAAGCTTCGCCATTCGCCTTGAACGCCACCAACACATCGTCCAGCGCCTTTTCCATTGGGATCGATCGGCCATTAGACGACGCGTCCGCGCCCTCGACATAGACCCATTTGTCTTTCAGATCGCCAGCGGCGCCCAAGCCTGCCTCATTCAGCAATGCGCGCAACGGCACGCCAGTATATTCCATGTTGTGGATCATTCCATGCGTGAATTGAACGCCGTTGAGCTGAGCACCGGCCCATTCCATGCCCGTATTCGCCGCACATTCGCAGAAATAAACGTGATTTTCCCGGGGGAACCGCTCAAGATCGGCATAAGTGAACACCAGAGGTTCATCTACAAGGCCATTTATCATCAGACGGAAATCTTGCTTAGATAACGTGATGGCACCGGAATGGTGGCGCTCAAAGGCGCAACCTTGCGGCGTGATCGTCCCATCCAGCGCGTGGATCGGTGTGAAGTTGATCGACGATATCGGCGAGGCCGTCAGCCATTCCACATTGCGTCGGATCACGTCGGATTCGAAACTGATCGGCAGGCCATAGGGCGTCTCATCGACGCCGACGCCGGTATAGGACGCCCAATCCTGAAGCTCTGTTATCAACGGATCAGCTTCACTGGCCCGCGCGCCCACGCTTGCCGCGACGGTGCCCGCCGCTGCAGCGGCTGTGCCACGTAGGAATGCCCGACGAGAGGTTGGTTTAAGAAACTCACCCATGCCTTGGCTCTTTCTTCTTGTCATATCCGCCACCTATTTGAAGGTCCCGTTGTTGATCGCGCGCACTGGCGCAGTCCCGCGCGCCGAGACCATCGCCCTAAAGGCCAAGTTTACAGCATGTTTCATGTAGCCTCCCAACCGCGATTCCAGTGCCATTGGGGAACACACTATTGGATAAAATCGGCATCACGCAACAACAAATTCAATTAAATGAATTCTTCTATCTGTTTGCACATGCAGCAATTTCAAAGCGTGCTGTCTGCGGATGCCGGCAATCATGCCCAGAAGTTTGATTTTGGATGCACTGGAACACGAGGCGCTTCACGCATTCACAGCACACGCTCGCGTCTGGGCGTTAAAGTTGCTGGGAGAGTCAGATGGGTTCTTTGTCACCCAAACCGAAGTCGCGGGCGGACAGTCCATTGAATTTAATATCAAAAAATATGAAATTTGGTGCGGTCGAGAAGACTCGAACTTCCACGGGTGTTACCCCACAGCGACCTCAACGCTGCGCGTCTACCAATTCC
>JBPOFA010000015.1:0-94621 GCA_051251595.1 Marinosulfonomonas sp. | reverse complement strand
GGGTTGGAAAAGCCCGGTCGCTTTCGAACGGAAAGTGGCTTAAACGAGCACCTGGGGCGGCACGAAAGCGCGACAGGCCCAAGGTCTACCTCATGCGAAACCCAGAAACGGTAGAAGCCAGAATATGGGCGCTTCCTGAAGAAAAGCTTGGGCGAATCCAATCAGCACTAACGGCGTCGATGGAAAAAGCGGAAGATATTTCACAGCTGGTTATCGGGATGATCGGAAGCCATTTCTTCGACGAACTCTTTTCTGACGGTGCTGTTCGCTCGCCTGACCGATTATCTAATTGGTTCGACTCTAAGACGATGCAATTTGGCCGTTCATGCCGTATTTCTTAGGTAGCTTTCTAGGATTGAGCTGGCAAAGTGATTCCTGGGTGAAAGAGCAGCAATGCGGTTCTTTTTCTGTATAAAATAGGTGGCTGGATAGTGCACACCCAGCCACCCTTGCTCCTTATACGGGAGCGTCGGTCAGGTCTTCGCGACGATCCAGCCGTTCTTGCAGCCAGTTCAACACTTCGTCCTCAACCCATCCCACCCTGTTAGGGCCGAGTTGTATCCGCTGTGGGAACGCCCCGGCCTTTTCCAGTCTGGCCACGTGTTGTGGCGAGTATAGAACCAACTCCTTGAGCTGGCGTTTTGAAAGTATCCGCATCTCGATCTCTCCATGATTGAAGAGCATCGCGATGCCCTAGGTTACGACAATACCAAGGCAGGGCGAACCTATCAGGCCGCAATCAGCTTGGCGATGTAATTGTCATACTCTGCAACCGCCACCCTCATTTCCTCAACGTAGGAGTGCCGGTTGTACACAGCCGCCACACCGCTAATCGTTCCAGCTACGTGGTTCAGCAGTTTCTCAGTCACGTGTATAGGGGTGCCGATCTTGGCGTGTATCGTTGCAAAGGTGCGACGCAGGTCGTGCAAAGTGTAAGCACCTACATCTTCCAAACCTTCATCAAACCGCGCCTTGTGCCACGCCCAGCCACTAAACGGCTTTTCAATATTAGTGGCTGCGGGAAACAAGAAATCTCCAGTGTCGGGAAGACTTTCAACGATTTCCCGCCCCATCTCAGACAGCGGGAAACGATGTTCTCGCTTATTCTTGGCAAAGCCTTCAGGAAAAATGACTTGGCCATCGACCATCCAAGAACGCCGCAACGATCCGATTTCCGTTCTGCGTTGTCCGGTGAGGATAAGGAGCTGGATGATTGAACCAAAGGGATAGGGTACCTCAAGCGCTCTGAGATAAACTTCCTGCAGCTCCCGTTCGTCGAGTACACGGTTACGCGGAGCAGTGCTCAGTTTGATATGCGGCACAACCGAGTGCTCAGTCAATCCATGGCGCACACACCAATTCATCATGGTACGGATCGCCACATAAGCGTGAGATTGCTCTGAGGGTGTCTTGGACAGCCCCGAGATAACCTTCATAATCTTTTGGCGACTGATCTCGTCAAGGTCGGCAGTAAAGTGGAAATGTTTTGTTAAGAGTCGACTGTAGTCAGCAATCGTGCGGGGCTTATTTCTCCCCTCGCAGTCTCGCAAGAACCTCTCTTTGGCCTGGTCAAAGGAAACTGAAGGCTCACCAAGTGACAGCGGGCCTTCCTCGTACTGCACGAAGAACCGTCTGGCTTCCGCTCTCGCTTCGGAAAGGGGCAGATTTGGATAGCGTCCCAACGTTTTGAGTTGGCGTTTCTCGCCGTACATAACCACGAAAGACTTACTCTTGACCGAGCATCTAAGACCAAAGCCTGGCGTCAACTCATCCCAATGCGTGACTTGCCCTTTAGGGGGATGCGATAGCTTCTTGATGGCCATATCAGTCAGGCGGAGCTTCATTTTAGTCTCTTTTTAGTCTCATGAATCGCGTGCGTTTGGCGGTTCTCCAATGTTCAACTATGAGCATGATTTGTCAGTTATAACAATATAAATAAAGACTTGCGAGCCTGTATGTTCAGCTATGATTTCGGATTGGCGCGGATTGCAAATCCGTGTACACCGGTTCGATTCCGGTACTCGCCTCCAACGTTTTCAATGATTTATCGGAAATTTGCATACCCACTCATTGTAAAATGGCGCATAAAGCGGTCAAAGCTGGCCTGCCAGACTCATGATGAAGCATCATTTACACTCTGCACCAACTTGGTTGTATCTTGTTCGGCAACAGGCACTTAGCAAAAGCCCAAGCCCCTGAAGCCGGACAAAATGGTAGGGAAAAGACAGCCCGGATCATACCGGACCGCCCTTTCAATGGTGAAACCGACAGCAAACGGCCTTGGAAAGTTCCCCTACAAGGTCTAGCCGAACTTGTAGTTGGAAACGGTGATGCCGAGCGTCTCGCTGACGTCATGGAAAATCCGCGTTGCTGGTTCATTCTCGGCAGCACCAAGCGCCACGAAGATTGGAACCAAGTGGTCCTCTTCGCGATGACAGATGCGCGCGGCGGGGGCGGTTTCCCAATTCAACATTGCCGCGCGCCGAGCGTCAGGCGCAGCCGACATGGCGTCATGCAGCCATGCATCGAATTGAGCGGACGGCACTTCACCACCACCTCGGAACAGGCTGAGATTGTGAAAGCTCAAGGGCGCGCCCTGCTGCCACGCATCCAGCGGGTCATGGATGATATCGGCGCGTTTCGCATCCAGGCCCAAACCATATCAAAAGGGATAGAGGCCGAGATCGTTCTTGTGGTTGAAAGCTTTCTTCCCCTGTCGATGATCGCCCCCGCCTTGCGTCGTTTTCATGCGGAATTCCCCATGGTCCAGTTGCGGATCAACGCTGTTCCGTCACAAAATCCCGCGCAGCATCTTTTGGATCATCAGGCCGACCTTGGTCTTTTCCTGTTAATGTCCAATCCGCAGCCAAATTTGGATAGTCTTCTGATTGCCGAGATAGATTTCGTCGCCGTAGCAGCCCCTGAACACCCTCTGGCAAAACTCCCCCCGCTTTTCCCGAATGAGGCGATGCGCGACCATCTGCAAATCGTTGTTTCAGACCCCAAGACCGCAAATGACGGCACCGTTTACGGCGTCGTGGGCGTCGACCAATGGCGCGTCAGCGATGTGCGGTTGCGCAATGATCTGGTCAAGCAAGGGATCGGCTGGGGGTCAATGCCGCGGCCAATGGTCGAAGCTGATCTGGCCAGAGGAGATCTTGTGGAACTGCGACCCGCGCAATGGGATTCTTCTGACACCATGCCGCGTTTCAAAACCGTCGTGGCCAGGCACAAAGACAAAGCATTGGGCCCAGCAGGCAGTTTTCTAAGGACAGCCATTGCTCAGTTCAGTTTCCAAACCCCTTTCTAACCGGCAACGGTGTCAATTCCGGGAAACCCCGAGTGCAGCCTCGTGTTTTGCAATCGCTTGTCGTGGCTTGCCCCATCACCCGCAATCCCAGCAAGACGGCGCACCGTCTTCAACGCATATGTCGCATCAATGGGTTGAAACCGCAGCTCAGACCCGACCTTCGCTGCCAGATGCGTAGTTGGCCATTTTGCGGACAAAGCAGTCGTGCAATAGATCACAATCTTAGGCATCGCTGCCTTCTAATTTTCTCCCTCGCTACTGGCCCAGGACTTCAAGCAGAACCTCCCCGGTTGCTCCCGACGGTGGTCTGGTGGCTGCGACGACCGACAGGGTCAATGCGACATCGATCGTATGAACCCGGCGTGACACCGATTGTGGCTCTATCCCCTGTCCCGCAAAAAAGATTGGAACGAATGTGTCATAGCGCCAAGGTGATCCGTGGGTGACGGTGACAGATAGTCCGTCCATATCGTTGATGAACGACTCTGGTTCAAAAACGACATAGATATCGCCTGACCGGTCCGGGTGATAGTTGTTCAGCACTGCGCGCATTAGCGCATTGTCGGGGACCGAGCCTTCTTTAAGGCGTGCACTAGGAATGGCGTAGGCCACACCCTCGAAAGTCACCAGTTCATCTGCAATAGCCGTCTCAAGTGCCGGCTTGTCGATTTCGGGGTCGTTCCGAACATCCGCAGCCAAAGTCAAATACGGATGGTCATAGCCTTCGAACAGCGGACCATTTATTGCGAATCGCTTTTTGATCCGCTCAGCAGAGGGTGCCGTGTCCCATTCATCAGGCGTAACATAGCTTCCCGGCATCCCGAGTGAGGCAAGATAGCCGGGCGCTTCCGGAGTACCGTGGTCAGCGGACAATACAATCAGGGTGTTTTCGAGACCGATCTCCGCATCTACATAGGCAAAGAGATCAGCCAGCGTGCGATCAAGCTGTAGCAGGTTGTCTTCGGCCTCAAGGCTCGAGGGGCCAAAGAAATGGCCAACATAATCGGTGACTGAGAAACTGACGCCCAAAAAGTCGGTCACATCGTCATCTCCCAAACCTTCGGCGTCGATCAGAGTTTTTGCAAAGTCGGCGGTCATTCGATCACCAAAAGGACTGAGCGTCAGAAGGGTAGTAAAGTACTTGTCCTCGGTCTTACCCAATGGATGCGGAAAAGTACGGCCAAACCCTGCAAAATCAGGCTCCCACTCTTGGTCATCGCGGTCTCCGAAAAGATAGGTGTCGGTCGGATTCAAGAGGTCCCACATCTGGCCACTGTAGCTTTGCGGCAGACTTTTATCGTTCCATGCATCGACCCAATCGGGATAGGCATCATAGTAGTAGGTGCTTGTTACGAACTCTCCGGCGGCTTTCGAAAACCAGAATGCCTTGCCCGCGTGTCCAGCCATCGCGACGGCCCCGCGATCCTTGATCGAGACGCCAAATACTTTTGCGCCCCCGGCCGTGTTGATTGCCAATTCGTCGCCAAATGTCGATGTCAGGATTGTTCGTGGCGAACGGCCATCACTGGTCGCGGCACGCTGCGTGGGATCGATTTCAGTCGCATCGTCCACATCTGCACCACTGGTGAGGATCGAATAATCCGGGTCTTCGATGTTATAGACAGTGCGTCCGGCTTCGCGGTCATACCAAAGGTTGCCGACCATTCCGTGTGCTGCCGGGTTGGCACCAGTTGCCAGCGTTGTGTGACCCACAATCGTTTCGGTGTTTGCATGGGTATGGTGCGCATTGTTGTAATGAATGCCTTCCTCAAGCAGGTACCGGAAACCGCCTTCCCCGAGTTGATCCAAATGACGGGTAGGCATATCGCCACGCAGCTGGTCAACGGTAATTTGGAGGATAAGTTTTGGTTTATCCTTGGCGTATGCGGCAATTGGAAGGGAGCCAAGTGTACACAGTAAACAAAAGGCGGTTTTTTGCAAAAGATTCATGGAACATCCTGTGTAGAAGGTTAACTAGTGAAACGGAGTATGCCAGCATTTTCTGCGCCACCAAAAGCCTCAATTGTGCTCAGTCCGCTTCGGGTTCAATGCAGACCTTAGCCATGAAATGCATGAACGCCAGCTTTTAGTTTTCCACCGAGTCTAAGTAAGATTGACTGGCGGCGTTTTTGGGACCGAGGCGGCGATCAGAGGAGTATATACTGCACGCAACCGGATGGTGTTTCTGTTCGTTTTGGGGGATTACATTGATGTCGGTGTTAAGCGCCTAAGTAATCGCCACTCCGCGCGCTCATGCGATCGACCGGGAATGAAAGGTACAATTGATGGAATACCTCGTTTTGATCCTAGGCATTGTCGCAGCGTCCAGCGTAGCTGGGGTCCTGGCCGGGTTGCTGGGCGTTGGTGGTGGGATCGTTTTGGTGCCTGCGATGTTCTGGATGTTTCAAGTGGTGAAATTTCCAGCTGAATTGTCCATGCACATGGCTGTCGCCACCTCGCTGGCGTCGATCATGTTCACCGCTGTTGCATCCACCCGCGCGCATCACAAACGCGGTGGCGTGGATGTCGATCTGCTTAGATCCTGGGCCCCGACGATGGCCCTTGGGGCCCTGACCGGCGGGTTCATGCTGCGCTATATTGATGCGAGCGTGCTAAAGCTGATTTTCGGGATCGTCGGATTGCTTGTCGCGGGAAATTTTTGCCTGAAGCGCTCTATGGTTATTGCCGACGAGTTGCCCCAATCCAAACCCGCAAATATGGGGCTTTCGGCCTCAATTGGGTTCGTTTCATCGCTTATGGGAATTGGGGGCGGCACATTGGGCGTTCCGACGCTTTCGGCATTTTCCTTTCCCACACATCGTGCCGTTGGCACATCGGCCGCATTTGGGCTGATTATTGCGGTGCCGGCCGTGTGCGGTTTCATCCTTTCAGGCTGGAACGTTCCCGGACGCCCGCCGTTCTCATTGGGCTATGCCAGTGTTCCGGCCGTTCTGGCCATCATCCCGATCACCACGCTTCTTGCGCCGGTTGGGGCAAACCTGGCGCATAGCCTGGACGCGCGTTGGATCAAATACGCCTTCGCAGTGTTTCTTGGCGTGACATCTTTGCGGATGTTGGCAAGCGTGCTGGGGTAGTACCCGCATGTTCCGTTTGGCGCCCCGCCGCATCCTTTGACAAAGGGACCCACAAAAAAGGGCGCCGGAAAACCGGCACCCTTAGGCTTTTTGTGAGTGGCCTTGGTTTATTCACACACCCATTTCATGGTGTGGAAGTTGTACTCAAAGCTTTGCATTGGCACCCAAGTGAACCCTTCAAGGCACTTGTGGAACGCTTGCTGGTTGCGTTGAGTCAGCAAAAAGACATCCACCTGCTCATCAACCAGTTTGTGCTGAAGCGCTTTGTAGATCTCGTTCTGCCGTGCCACGTCTGATGTGGCGCGGGCCTCATCAATCATGGCATCGATTTCGTCATTCAGAACCCATTCCATGGACGCCCAGGTTCCAGCCGCGCGGCTGTGGTATTGCGTGTAGAAATACGTGTCCGGTGAGGGGTAGGTCGCCCCATAGAACACCTGGTTGATCGCTGGAGTCGTCGTCTTATCACCAGCAAGTTCCGTCATCCGGTTCCATGGTTCTGGCTTGAGGATTGTATTAAACCCAATCGTGTCCAGAATGGATTTCATAAGCAGCCCGATTTCCTCTTCAAAGGACAAGCCCGCAACATACATGATTTCTACGTCAATCGGCCCCTGCCCTGCATATTTCGAGGCCGCGACAAGTTCTTTGGCTTTTTCCAAATCGAAAACCGGTGCTTCGATATCGTCGGGATAGGCATCCGCAAAGATTGGAGGCATCGGACCCGTCAGTGGTACACCGGGCAAAAGCACCTCGCGGATGGTTTCGTAATCCGTGGCATAGGCGATGGCCTTGCGGATATTGACGTCATCGGTTGGCGCGATTTGATTGTTCAGCTTGAAATAGAAATTCGTTGCGGTCGGATAGGATACGATCCGGTAATCATCCATCGCTCCGATGCTGTCATAGGTGGCCTGGGCCTGCGCATCAGATGACATCGACAACGTGCCCGCAGCGGCAAGCGCCTTTACGGTGGCTTCCTCATTCGTCACGACAAACCGAACTTCGTCGATGCTGTCATCGCTCCAGCCAAGGTGGTAGCCGTCATAGGCCTTCATCGTCATTCCGGCGCCGCGTTCCCAGCTGTCCAGATAATATGCCCCAGCCCCGATAGAGGTGTTGGCCACGAAATCCTGTGCCCAAGGGTCTGCCTCTGTGGCGTTTTCAGTGGCCAGATCAGAGTTCACTACGAACAGGATCGGCGTCGTCGTCAAGAAAGGCGCATAGGTTTTGGCCAGTTTGAATTCGACCGTACGCTCGTCCAGAGCGGTGACAGAGCCTTCGCTCAGCAAGCCTTCGAACAAATAGGCTGGGCCTTGGTTGATCCCAAGAAGACGGTTCACGGACCAAACAACGTCTTTGGCCTCGACCGGGCTACCATCCTGAAATGTTGCGCCTTCTTTCAGCGTGAAGGTCCAGGTCAGCCCATCTTCTGATGCGGTCCAGCTTTCAGCAAGCAACGGCTGGATTGCGCCGTCGCCATCCAATGTTGTCAGCGCCTCATACAGGTTCACGCCCGCCATATATTCAGTGTAGTCGTTGATTTTCGCAGGGTCGATCGTACCGAAAATCTGTACCGCGTTGACGGTCACCACATTTTCAGCCATCGCGCCACCTGCACCCAGCAACAGTGCCGTTGCAGCGACTGCGCCCAATGATTTGGATCTGTTCGTCATCATTTTTAGTACCTCCGTGTTGTCATTTCGTTGCGTTAAGGGTTTCGATTGGTTCATAGGGGATGTCGTAGCCAAAGTACTTTGGACCGACCAATTCCAGGCCATGGGCGGATCTCCATTTCGGATCGCAGGGCAAACCAAATACGATGACACGATAGCCATAGGCCATTTGCTCGGTCGTGATGGGTTGGCCGGTCTCCAGATCCAGCAGGCAGATCAGATCAGGCGTCATGGCACAGGGGGTCCCGTCGTCACGCTCTGCCATCAGAAATTCGTTCTGAAAGCGCAGGGTCAGCGATTGTCCCTGATAAGCATCAAGGCCTTCGATCTTGGCCTGCCCCTTGGCAAAGCCGCCTTCGGTCCGTCGGTCCACATCGCAGACGCGTCCCTCGAACAAGCGCATGCCCTTAAGATCCGTCGCCAGCCGATCTGCAGGGTTTTGGTTCGCGGCCTGTTCGGTCCGGATGATCCGTCCGATATTGGCAATCAAAGAAAGGGAGCCGCGCAGAATCGCCTGCTTGGCCTGTGCTCCGGTCATTGGATAAAGCGCAATCATGCCCGCCCCGCCCATTTCTACCGTGATCACCCGTGCGAATTTTTCGGTCGACAAGTTATCAACCGTATTCAGCACCAGTGCGTTTCCCTTTTCATCCGACATGGCCATGGGACAGGCGTGAATGTCGAACATGGTCATGGACACCATCTGCAATTCAGGGAAAGCCCGTCCCATGCCGTCGCCATCCACGATTGGCAATCCGGCAGTGGCCGCGACCGCTATGGGGATCGTTGAATTCAGCCCCCCGGCCTCTATGCAGAAAATGGCAGAGGCTTTGCGTCCGATGACAGATTCAAGCGAACGCAAAGCCGCCATGGCTTCATCGCCACGGGGCAGCTTTTCTAGCATGACCGTTGGCGCCCCCATCATCGCGACCGGAACAATCAGCGCATCATCATCCAGCGCCTCAACGTCCAAAACAGAAACCGGGCCATTGGCCTTGATGGCCTGTTCAGCCATCAAACGTCCGATGTAAGGATCACCGCCGCCGCCGGTCCCCAAGAACGCGCCGCCCATGGAAATGTCGGCCATATCCGCATGCGTGATTGTCTTGATCGTTTCCATCAGCCTTCTCCCATTGGCGTGAAGGTAATATCGTCATAGCCAAACGCCGCCGGACCAACGACCCGAAGCGCCTCTGGCGTGCGCAACAACCCGTGGGCCGGCAAGCCCAGCACCGCAATCCGCTGACCATAGCGCAGCATTTCGGTGGTAATCGGCAGGCCTGTGTCACTGTCCAGAACGACGATCAGATCTGGCACGCAGACCTCAACCTGATCGTTCCGACGAAACACCAGGAATTCATTCTGCAAATCTATGCGCCCGGTATCGCCCTGAAAGGCACCAAAACCTTCCAAAGCAAGATGCCCAACCGCAAAGCCGCCCTTAAGGTGGCGTTGCAGGTCAACGATCTTAGCCGTCATCAGCAACTTGCCATTTTCCTGATCGATGACAGTTTGCACCGGATCCCTGTTCAACTCATGCGCCTGCAGAACAGCCCGCCCAAGGTTCAACGCCTGCGTGATGGTGTTTGGAACAGCGGCGCGTTTGACAAATTCGCCCCGCATCGGCCGCGTGGCCAACCCCGCCGCAGCGCCCATGGCCACAACGACTGAACGTGCAATCCGTTCCAGCCAGACATCATCCGGCGTGTTGCGGATAACCACAATTGACCCTTTTTCGTCGGCCATAGCGCCGGGTGCCTCGCGATGCCCATAGATGGACCAGGTGCACATCTGCATTTCCGGAAAGGCCCGCCCCATCCCGTCGCCATCCACGACAGGCAGTCCAGCTTGCGCGGCTGTCAACATCGGCTCCATCGCGTTGGCACCGCCAATTTCCGCAGAAATCAACGCATCCACCTTGATGCCCATTTCCTGTTCAATGGCCCGCAAAGCCCGCAAGC
Organism: Marinosulfonomonas sp.; assembly: GCA_051251595.1. GTDB lineage: Bacteria > Pseudomonadota > Alphaproteobacteria > Rhodobacterales > Rhodobacteraceae > NORP110. The sequence goes on along the minus strand of JBPOFA010000015.1, from coordinate 84,579 downwards.
ATTCTTCGCCTTCTTCGATTTTTTCGACGCCAACCACCGGGGCCCCAATGCCCCCCAAGGAAACGACAAACGCATCATCTGGCAATTCGGCCAAAGGAATGACGGGAATCTTTCGACCTTTCTTAAGCTCTTCGCGGCAGCGCAATTTGCCAATATAAGGATTGCCCCCGCCCCCTGTTCCCAGAATGGCGGCACCGATCTCTATTGCATCAAGATCCGCGTCGGTGACTTCGCGCAACGGGTCAGTCATTCATGTCACCTACAACTTTCAGCCTGATGCGCGTGGCGCTGCCCGGAAGATAGGCCAAGGGCACGTCTTCCTGATCAAGCAGTTCAATACTGTCCGGCTTGGCCCCCGCGGCGATGGCCTTGTCGGTGGCTTCTTTGCGCGCCTCTGCCAGGGCGTCTTCGCGTGATTTGCTTTCAAGCGAGAATATCCGGTCCACTTCGCCCGAAATCTGACCGATGGCCGCGCCCACAGCATTGGCAACGGAAAAATGTTCGGGCCGGATCACAGGCAAATCCCCCACGTGATCAGGCACCAGGATCGATCCGCCCCCCACGGCAAGAACGGGGATCGGATCTGGTGAAACGCGCATGCGTTCTACCGCGTTGGTCAGCATCTCATCTATCCGAGCCTTAACGGCTGCAAGATAATCGGGGTCCAGATTTGAAACCGCGGATGTGTCACCGAATTCAGCAAGCCCAAGCCCCACGGCAACATCCGAGGTCGTCAAGGTCTTGCCTCCAAAAACCAACGCCTCTTCGGTCAGTTTGTAACCAACCGACTTTGGGCCGACCGTCAGGTCGTCGCCCTCGCCGCTGACGATCGTGCCGCCGCCAAGGCCGATTGCAAACACGTCAGGCATCCGGAAATTCGTCCGCACCCCGCCCACGTCCACCGTCGTGCTGGCCGGTCTTGGAAAGCCTTTCACAAGCGCACCAACGTCAGAGGTTGTACCCCCCACATCAACAACGATCGCGTCCGTCTCTCCGGACAGGAACGCCGCCCCGCGCATCGAATTTGTCGGGCCAGAGGCAAATGTCAGGACAGGATAAGACTGCACGAATTCGCGGCTCATCAAAGTGCCATCATTCTGGGTGATGTAATAGGGGCATGTCAGCCCGACCATGTCCAAGGCGCGGCCAAAGGCATCAACCGTATGTTCCGACAAGGCCCGCAGGGATGCATTCATAATCGCCGCGTTTTCGCGTTCCAGAATACCCAAACGCCCAATCTCGCTGGACAGGGTGAAATCGACCTTTGGCAAACGTTTTGCCAGCTGGTCCATTGCAGCGCGTTCCATCTTGTCACTGACCGGCGAAAACACCGATGTAATCGCGACCGTATCAATCCCCGCCTCGCCAATTTCGGCGGCGATCCCGTCAAGCTCTGTCATGTCCAGACCAGAGATTTCGCGCCCGTCAAATTCGTTCCCGCCCTTGGCCATCCAAAACTTGCCGCCAACGGCCTCTTTGATGTCCTCTGGCCAATCCACCATCGGCGGCAGGCATTGCGCAGCGGGCAAACACAGCCGAACAGCACCGGTTCGGGCAAGGTGACGGCGTTCGACCACTGCGTTGGTGAAATGCGTGGTTCCGATCATCACTGCAGTGACGTTGGATTTATCAATGCCGGCATCTGAAATGGCGCGTTTCACGGCCTCTACAACGCCTGTCATCACATCCTCGGTCGTTGGCGACTTGACCCCCGAAAGGATCTTGTCGCCCTGCATGACCACCGCGTCGGTATTTGTACCGCCCACATCGACACCAATACGAAACATATCTTATTCCTCCAGCGCGGTTGTTGTCGCCAACACGTTCGCCCGCTCTTGTTTAGTTACTTTTGGTTTGCGTGCTTCTTCCTCGGTCGAGATCACAGGGATCGCCGACAGCAAAGCACGGGTATAGGCATGGCTTGGCGCGTCAAAGATCTCTGCCACCGGCCCGGTTTCAACAACTTCGCCGCGCAGCATGACCGCCACGCGATTGCAGAAATTTCGCATCAAGCTTAGGTCATGGCTGATGAAGACATAGGTCAGATCAAACTCACGGCGCAGGCGATGCAGCAGGTCAATGACCGTGGATTGCACAAGAACATCCAGCGCCGAGGTTGGTTCATCCAACACCAGAATTTTCGGGTTCACCGACAAGGCCCGCGCGATGGCCACGCGTTGTTTTTGCCCGCCCGACAACTCATGCGGATACATGCTGGCATAGTTTTGCGGCAGATCGACAAGGTCGAGCAGTTCAGAAATCCGTTTCTTTGTCGCGACCCGATCCTGCCCGGTGAATTTGAGCGGAACCGCCAGCTGATCCGCCACGGTGCGGCGCGGGTTGAGCGAAGAGCCGGGGTTTTGATAGACGATCTGGATCAGCTTGCGAAACTCTTGCGTGCCCGCAAAATCGGAAACCGGCCGACCATCCAGCACGATCTGGCCTGAACTCGGTTTAGACAACCCCAGCAACATTTTGGCCAGCGTCGTCTTTCCCGACCCGCTTTCCCCAGCAATGCCAAAAATATCCCCCTGCCGCACGTCCAGCGACACGTCGTTCACAGCCCGAAAGCTGCCTGTGACCCGGTTCAACCAACCGCCGCGGACCTCAAAATCCTTGGTCACGCCTGACACGGTTACCAAGGGGCGCGATCCCTCATGGGTCAGGGTTTGAACCTTTTCCCCATAAAGCGGCGGCACCGCGGCCATCAGCTGCCGCGTGTAGGCATGTTGCGGGTTTTCAAAGATGTCGTCGCGCGTGCCGCTTTCCACGATGTGGCCCCGCTCCATCACGTAAACCCGGTCCGCCATCTCGCGCACAACACCCAGATTATGGGTGATCAGCAACAAAGACAGACCTTCTTCGGCAACCAACCGGTTGAGAAGTGCCAAGATTTCATCCTGGGTGGTGACGTCCAGCGCGGTTCCCGGCTCATCCGCAATCAAAAGGCGCGGTTTGTTCAACAACGCCATGCCGATCAACACGCGTTGTCGCATGCCGCCCGACAGCATCATCGGATAGCTGTTCAAAACCCGCTCACCATCCTGCAACTGCACCTTGCGCAGCGTGTCCAGCACATGGGCATGGCGTTCAGCCTTGGATCGGTTTTGCCCCAGGCGGATATCGGCATAGCGCACAATATCATCCATCTGGCGCTCAATCGTCAGAACCGGATTAAAGGACAACATCGGGTCTTGCAGAACAATCGAAATCCCCGTGCCCTTAAGCCGGTTGCGTTCCTGTACGTTCAAATCCAGCAGGGATTTTCCGGCATATGTGATGCTGCCCTGTTCTACCTCGCCCGGCGGCATCGGCAATGTGCCAATGATGGTGCGCATTGTGACGGTCTTGCCTGATCCGGACTGACCAATCAGCGACACCCTTTCCCCTTCATTCACATGCAGGTTCACCTTGTGCAAAACCTGCCGCCGCTTTCCATAGGTGCTGAAACTGATGCTCAGATCTTTTATATCCAACAGCGGCCTCATAGCTCTACATCCAGCATATCGCGCAGGCCGTCGCCCAGCAGGTTAAAGCCCAGTATGGCGTATAGGATCGCAAAGCCCGGCATCACCGCCTGCCACCACATTTCAGGCAGGTATTCTGATCCGGTGGCCACCATCGTGCCCAAATCCGGCGTCGGCGGCTGAATGCCCAAACCCAGGAACGACAAAGACGCGCCAAACAAGATCACAAACCCCGCATCAAGCGACAGTTTGACCGCCACGGCCGAAAAACAATTGGGCAGCAATTCGCGAAACAGGATGTGCATATGTGACGCACCGGCAACGCGGGCAGCTTCGACATAGTCTTCGTTCATCTGGCCTTTAACGATGCGGTAAATCAACCGCGTGTGCCAGGTCCACCACAACAAGGTAATCGCGATCATGGCGTTGATCAGGTTGGGGGACAGGACAGCGGTAATCGCCAGTGCCAGCGCCAAGGGCGGCAGGGCCAGCATGATATCGGTAAACCGCATTATGATGGTCTCAATCCACCCGCCGAAATAGCCGGCAACCAGTCCCAGAAAAACACCAAACGGAACCGCAACACCAAGTACGCCGACCACCAACCCAAGGGACACGCGGTACCCAAACAGCACGCGGCTAAACACATCCCGCCCGACATTGTCGGTGCCCATGGGATGGGCCCAGCTGGGCGCCGCGTGGCGGTTCCGGAAATCGACGAAAGACCCCGCACTTTCCGGAGATGGCGCAAGATAGGGGGCGAAAACGGCGGCGAAAACAACGCTCAACACGATGATCGCACCGATAATGGCCAAAGGGTTTCGGCGGAACCGATAAAACGCCATTTGCCGTGGCGACAGGCGATGGTCAGGGGCGTCTGGGTCTTCGATCACACTCATGCGCCCCTCCTTGCCCGCAGCCGGTGGCGCGGATCGAGAATGCCCAGCAACAGGTCAATCGCCAGATTGGCCACGACAAAGAAAACACCGGAAACAAGAACCACGCCAATGACCGCGTTCAGGTCCTTTTGCAGGATCGTTCGAACCCCATAGCTGGCGATTCCGGGCCAGGAAAAGACGAACTCTACAATAAAGGCGTTCCCGATCAGCGACGCGAATTCCAACCCAAGAATGGTCAGCGGCGCAACAGCAGCCACCCGCAACATATATCGAAACGTAACCACACGTTCGGGGATGCCATAGGCCCGCGACGCCTCTACAAAATCACGAGAGGCGACTTCGATCATCGCTGTTCGCGTGATCCGCATGACTTGGCCAATGCCCCCCGCCGACAAGGCGACAGCTGGCAAGAACATGTGGCGCAAGGCATCCCAAACCACGTCAAACCGCCCCGCCAAAATCCCGTCGATTGTTAATAGCCCGGTAACATCTGCGGAAAACTCAAGCCCCGGTTCCAATCGACCGGTGACGGGGAAGAACCCCCAATAATGCGCGGCAACCAGCTGTAGGACGATCGCCAGCACAAATCCCGGAACGACGACCCCCAAAAGGGACATAACCCGCAAAACATTGTCGACCCAGGTATTCCGATAGATCGCCGCAATCACCCCCAAAGGAATTGAAACGCAAATCTGAAATATGATGGTGAAGAGAACCAATTCAAACGTCGCCGGCAGCGCGGCCCGAATGTCATCCATGACAGGGCGCGACGTCAAAAGCGATTTCCCCAAATCCCCCTGCACGATCCCCGTCAGATAGGTCCAAAGCTGCACCGGATATGGGTCATTCAACCCCATTTCATCGCGCAAACTTGCGACCTGATCAGCAGAGGCAAGCGGCCCAAGCGCAATGCGCGCAGGATCCCCCGGCACAATCCGGGCAATCACAAAAATCAGGATCGCCAGTCCCAAGAGGACCAGAAATAGCGTTGCTGCGCGGCGAAAGAGGTAGATAAACATTGATATACTTCCTTCCCTCAACTCTGCGGCAAAGCAGTCAGACTGAGGAATCGGAAAAAGTCGAAATATTATGTAAAAGGTCTAATAAATCTCAAAAACCTGTTTTTCTTCCATAAAATCAATAAGATCAGATCTTCGACAAGAACCCGTCAATCTGTATAGATTTGTAAGGTGATATTTGACAGTCGCTTCAGAACTGCCCAATTGCCGGGCAATCTGCTTGTTCGATGCGCCGGATTGCAACGCCGCTGCAACGCGATATTGTCGACGATTCAACCCAAGCCGTTCCAACACCTCCGGGACAACGTAAGAACGCTCGACCTGGCGCAGCACGATTTTGGCAAATCTCGCAAGGCTGCGATTGCCGCGACTGAACTTGCTGTCCGCCAAATTTCCACTGATCCCGAAAAACACATCCCTGTGCTCTAGGAACGGGGCCATTTGCCTTTCGGTAAATGCAATACGGATCGCATTTTCGATCTCTGCTTTGCGGACCTTGCCACGGCTGCCATGCGCCCGCTCAAGCGCGGCGACGATCGCCCTGCGCGGCGACGCATTCGCACGCAGCGGCGTTTCACCGAGCGTTGCCTCCAGCTCTTCCACGAACATGTCGCCAATAGCGCTGTGCATTGGCGATCCCCGTAGGGCCTTAAGACTGCGCTCTGCCGCGTCGGGGTGCCATTCCAGATGGTGGATCAACGCGTCCATCGCATCAATCGGCGTCGTCGCCCCACTGTGGCGACGGGCATAATCTGCGCGAAACACTGCGATTTCCTGTTGCGCAGCAACCCGTCCTTCCAAAAAATACGCGCTTAAGACCGAAATCCTGGCCAGCTGAAAGAAAAGCTCTGACCAACTGTCGCCATTCAACAGACTTTCGCGCAACCGCGCGGAATTACGGCGCACGGTATCAAGCCGACCACATTCGTAGTCAACCGAAAGCCTGACGATTTCAACAACTTCAGATTCATTCCCATACCGCGTTTTTGACAGGGCCAAACAGCTTTCGGCTGCGGCCAGGCTGCGACGCGCCCGGTGAAGGTGCCCCTCGATCACGTCAATTCCAGCCAGGTGGATGTGAATGAAATGCTCTAGATAGGTATGGCCATGTTCGCGATAGCACGAGATCGCCTGCAAGCCGTAGACCCTGCCATCCTCTAATCGGCTCAACCGCACCGCCATCGCAGTCATGGCGTTGTAATAGAGCCCCAACAACAAGGGTTGCGACACTGGCAAAATCCGTTCCAACCGACGCCATTTGGTCAATTTATGCGTGCTGACAGGTTCCCCCAGATGCAGTTCCAACAGCAGGTCAAGAACGTCGAACCGAAACGTCTTTTCAAAATCCAGATGGGCCGCATACAAATAGGACTTTGCCCGTACCGCATGGCCATTCTTGACCAGATACAGCACCAAACACCCAAGCACGGCCTCATCCCGGCGCCATTCGTCACGCGGCACCTGATCAAGCAAAAGCGCAAGGTTTTCGTATCCGTGCAAAAACGGATACAACATGCCCCCGCCATCATGGATGGCCTGCACGGCCTGACTTTCCTGTTCAGATATCATCCCATCAATAGAGGACTGAGCCGCCAGAAATGCAACCGTGCAAAATCCAATCGCGATGCAAGCCACCGCAGGTGGCGGCGACCCTGATCAGTCGGCAACGGCCTGAATTTTGAGACTGCCCCGTGGTGCACCAGATTTGAAGACGTCAACGGTCTCTTCCAGCGGCATTTCATGGGAAACGACCCGTTCAATGTCGCTGCCAAAATCTTTGATCGTCTGGACCGCGTCGGGGATATTGTGGTTTAGCGAATGCGACCCGGCCAGCGTCAGCTGGCGTCGGAACACCTCAAAAGGCGAAACCTCTATCCGGGCGTCAGAGGCGCAAACGCCAAAGAACAGCCCGTTGCCACCATTCGCAATGTAATCCGTCAGCTGCCCGGCAACGGCTGGCACGCCAGTTGCTTCGACCACCAAATCTGTTGAATGACGCAACGCACCAAGCGCATCGGACCCGGACGCCACAGCCTTGAAGCCAAAGCTTTCCGCCAGGGCCAAGCGGTCTTCATCAATATCGGCAAAAGTGATGTCGCCAATACCGCGCGTCTGAAGCGCCATTCCCATAAGCAGCCCCATAGGCCCTGCCCCAAAAATCAACGCGTTTTCCTGGATCGGATCAAAAGCGGCATCAACCCCGTTGAGCACGCAGCCCATGGGTTCCGCCAGCGCTGCGACACGAAATTCCATGTCATGGATCGGATGCACGGCCGTCGCCTTGACGCTGCTGAGTTCAGCAAAGCCGCCATGCTGTGTAACACCATAGGCCCCCAACGTGTCGCACAAATGCGCCCAGCCCCGTTGACACGCCCGGCACGTCCCGCATTCAACATTCGGGTCAACAACAATCCGCTCTCCAACCTTGACGGTTGTGACGGCGGACCCGACAGCCTCTATCACACCGGCATATTCATGCCCGGGAACGATCGGGAAGGTGGCTGTTCCATAATTGGCGTGCAGCACCTCAAAATCCGTGTGACAAATCCCGCTGGTCTTCACGCGGACCAGAACATCGTCATCGCCAATAGCCGGGTCTGGCAGGTCGCCAAATGAAATTTGTCCCTTGGACGGAAAGAAGATCGCTTTCATATTATTTTGCCTTTCTTAACGGCCTCCGTCGGCCAAATATTCCGATAGTGTCGCAGTGACACCCTTGGCCCAGATCTGCGTCAACCAATGCTCAAAAGCATCCGCGAAGCGGGACTGCACGGCCAAATCTCCGTAAAGATGCGACTGCTTCAGCCAAACCAATGGGGACGCCTTTGCGGCCTGTGCAGCAGCCGTCATTTCATCCCAAGACGGATCATTGGGCTCAATGACAGTGCCATCCTCACGCGTGCCGTAACACATACGTGCCCACAGCCCTTCTGTCAGGGCCAAGCCAGAAACGGACCCACCCTGGGCCAGCGCATCCCGGATGCTTGGCACCAAGAACCCCGGATGCCGAGAGCTGCCATCAAAAGCAAGCCGGCGCGTTGTATCGACAATCGCCGGGTTGGAAAACCGATCCGCGATCAATTCCAAATACTGGGCGGGCGTCATCCCTGGCACGTCTTTGACATAGGGCGCGATATCCTCGGTCACGATCTTGCGCAACAAGGCACTGATCTGCGGGTGCGCCATGCTGGCGGACACGGTTTCGATCGACAGAACCTCGGACGGGCTTGCGATCACCTGATGTCCGGCATTCAGAATGCGAATTTTCATCGCCTCGTAATCATGCACAAGATCGGTAAAGGTCGCGCCAACCTGATCCCAGTCTGGCCGCCCTTGGCAAAAGTCATCCTCTATCACCCATTGGCGAAAATTCTCGTGCTTGACGGGCACATCATCCTCGATGCCCAAATCACGCACCAGCTGCAATTCCTCGGGCCCCGTTGCCGGAACAATCGTGTCGACCATTGAATTGGGGAAAGTACAGTTCTGGTCGATCCACAGAGCAAGATCAGGGTCAGACATGGCCGCCAGAGACACGACCGTTTGTCGCAAAATCGCGCCGTTGCCCTGCAGGTTGTCGCAACTTTGCCCGGTGAAAGGCCCTGCATCCCGGTCTCTTCTGATCTTAAGCGCAGCAACAATCGCGCCAAACGCCGTGCGCGGCATTTGCGGGTTTTGTGCATCATGCTGAATGTCTGGATGGGTTTCGTCGAACCCGTTGGTCACCGGGTCAATGTAATAGCCGCCCTCTGTCACCGTCAAAGACACGATGCGAATGCTTGGGTCGGCCATCTGCGCAATCAACGGGCCATTGCCGTCTTCGATCGCAACATAGTCAATCATAGAGCCGACAACCTCAGCCGAAGTGCCCGATGGATCAAGCTCTATCAACGTTGTCAAACAATCCTGCGCCAGCAGCTTTGCCCGCTGATCCACGTCAAAATCCCGAACCCCTGCCCCGATAATCGCCCAATCCTGGTTCAAGCCTTTTTCAAAAAGCCTGTGCAGATACCAAGATTGATGCGCACGGTGAAAATTTCCCAGGCCAATATGAACGATCCCGGGACGCAACCCGGAACGGTCATAATTCGGACGTTTGATTGCCTCGGGCAATTGCCCAAGCGTGGCATTCGAAAGTTTCATAAGTTCATCCATTCACGCCGTTTGTGGGGACTGTCCCGCATCAAACGGAAACGCCGAAAACAGGCCAACAACTATCTGCGCAAAGAATTCAGTCTTGGCAAGCAGGACAGCGCATTTTTCAGGCATTGGCGGAAAATCAGCCGCCCAGCAGATCCGAGCGGACAGCATCATCCCAGCCCAAGTAATATTGATCGTCCTCCTGAATCACCGGACGCACCATCAATTTTGGCTGCGCTGAAATCTGTGCGTCCGCCTCTGAATGCTTAAGCCAATCGCTCAACCCGCGCCAATCAGAGGATTTGCGATCCACAAGACGATCCCCAAATTCAACAATCAGCGCTTCCAATTCGCTTTCGCTCAACGGCTCGGCCCTGATGTCGCGGAACTGTACATCCCGACCGGCGGCTTCGATTTCTTTTTGGGCCCGTTTGCAGACGGCGCATGTGCTTAAACCATAAAGGATCATTCGTTTCTTTCTCATTTTGTCCGGCCCCAGCTTTGCCGATTGAGCGCAAAGGGACAAGCGCAGCATTCGATTTATTTGCCGGTTTGCCCACAACAGAACCCAACAAAATGCTGCGCAGCATTTTTTACCATAAAGCATCCCGTCCAATGCTGCAGGTGCGAAATCTGCGCACCTTCGCATGCCGATGCCCAGGCCCGGTGCTGCAACGCGCAAGTGCTTTTGCCACTTGCCTGCGAACACGCGGACCAGTAGCTATTTGACGACCAATGACTGGACGCAAATTGATCGGTTATCGCATTTTCTTAATCCTGGCGGCACCCGTTTTGGGCGTGGTGTTTGCTGCTCGATGGCTGATCGGCAAGGAAACCGGTGCCGGCCTGCTTGAACGCATTGGCCGCGGCTCAACACCCGCCGAGCCGGGCAAAGCTTTGTGGGTACATGGCGCCTCTTTGGGGGAAATGACGGCCGCTCGCCCAATGCTTATGGCCCTGTGCGAAGAAAACTCAGACCTGCAGGTCATCGCCACGGTCAACACTTATACCGCCCGCGAAATGATCCAAAACTGGAACGACCCGCGCATTTCCGCGCAAATCGCACCTTTGGACTATTCCATTTGCGTGCATCGGTTTTGTCGCCGCTGGTCCCCATCAGTCGCCATCACATTGGAAAATGAAATTTGGCCGAACCGCCTGCTGATGCTGCGCAAATTGGGCGTTCCCGTCTTTGCCCTTGGCGCGCGCATGTCGGCCAAGAGCGCAAAGAACTGGGCAAAATTTCCAGGCATGACCGCACGGGTTTTGGGCGCCGTTCATGTCCTGGCCCCTCTGGACCGCAGCAACGGCGCGCGGTTTGCCAGCCTTGGCCTGCCCCAAGATCGGATCTTGTCACCGCTGAACCTCAAAGCATCCGTTGTTCTGGTTTCACCTGACGCCCAGGTGTTGAAGCGTTTTCAAAGCATCTTTCTGCGCAGCGAAACGATCCTTGCTGCGTCTACACATGACGAAGATGAGGACCTGATTTTCGACGCATATCAGCATGCACATCGCGAAAATCCAAACCTGAAACTGATCATCGCGCCCAGGCATCCCAACAGAACCGGCGCCGTTGCGGAAAAGTTGAAACGCAGACAAATACCATTTGTCCGGCGCGACACGGCATCCGCGCCGCCGGAACCGTGTCAGGTTCTTTTGGCCGGAACCGTCGGCGAAATGCCACTATGGTATAGGCTTGCGGGCACAACGGTCATTTGCGGAACCTTTGGAACACGCGGCGGCCACACACCGGTGGAACCCGTGCAATTCGAATCCACAGTGATTCACGGCCCGGACATCAGCAATCAAACCGACGCATTCAACGCACTGGCCCAGACCGATGCGGCAATTGAGGTGACCACCGCCAAAGAGCTAGAGCATGTTCTTTTGCGTCAAGAAAATGAAGCGATCATCAATAAACGGCGCGAAAGAGCCACAGCCGCAATGAACCACATGCGCAAGGCGCTGTCCGATGACACTGCCCTGCGCGGGCAGATCACTGGTCTTTTGACCGACGGAACCCCATGAAACCATGAATCTGCACCAATGAATTTGCTAATTTTTTCGCAAATGTTATGGTTCGTTAAGGATAACGGCGCAGGCTGAAATGACGGGCAAAACTGGTAAGAAATCGATGTCTTTGATCAGGGTAAAACAACGCAGAATTCGTCTGCCGGCGTCTCAGAAAAGAGAACTCCGAACCCAATTCGGGGCATTATGCTATCGGTATCGCAAGGACAAATTGCAGGTCCTGCTGGTGACAAGCCGAACCAGCGGACGTTGGATTATCCCCAAAGGCTGGCCCATGCACAAAGCAACGCCAGCGGACACAGCCGCACGCGAAGCCTATGAAGAGGCAGGTGTCGAAGGAAAAATTCACCCCATTTGCATCGGTATTTTTTCCCGCACCGACGATTTGGGCCGCAAACGCCTGCCCAGCATTGTCGCTGTTTTTCCGCTACACACGAAAAATTTGCTTTCCGAATTTCCCGAAATCGGGCAACGTAAGCGCAAATGGGTTAGCCGTAAAAAAGCCGCAGTGATGGTCGACAATCCAGAACTGGCGCAGCTCATTAGGGGGTTTGAACCCAAGCTGTTGTCAAAATAGCGACCACCATTGGGGAATTGTAATTCCCTCACAAGACTGTATGATTTCAATCGTTTATCAAGTGGATGGCTGAATGATCCAATATTCTTTGAAATGCAACGAAGACCACAGCTTTGACAGCTGGTTTCAGTCAGGCGATGCGTTTGAAAAGTTAAAAAAATCTGGAATGGTGACGTGTCCTGTTTGCGGAACCCATGAGGTTGAAAAGGCCATTATGGCGCCGCGTGTCCGTCCGTCCAGATCCGCATCCGGCCAAACAGAGGCAGAACCGCCAGAGGCACCTGCCGAAACACTGCTCGCCCTGACAGCCCCCTCTTCCCCGGCAGAGGCGGCGCTGGCCGAGCTAAAACAAAAGATCAAAGACAATTCCGAATATGTGGGCACCGATTTCGCCGATGAGGCCCGCAAAATTCACGATGGCGACGCGCCAGAACGATCGATCTACGGCGAGGCAAAGGCCGAAGACGCCAAAAAACTGATCGAAGATGGCATTCCGGTTGCGCCCCTGCCCTTCGTACCAACCCGAAAGCAAAACTAAAGCGAAACGCGAAATAGATCGCTCCCCTTGCGCTGACGGCCCCCTTCGCCTAGGAAACGCCCGGACATAATCGCGGAAAACAAAGGCCCTTAATGCCCATTTTGGTAATGAAATTCGGTGGCACATCCGTGGCCACACTGGACCGCATTCGCCGTGCGTCCAAAAGAGTCGGCCGAGAGGTGGCCAATGGCTATGACGTCATCGTTATCGTTTCAGCGATGGCGGGCAAAACAAACGAGCTTGTCGGCTGGGTCAACGAAACCTCTCCCATGTATGACGCCCGTGAATACGATGCGATCGTATCATCTGGCGAACAGGTCACGGCGGGGCTGATGGCATTGACCCTGCAGGAAATGGATATCCCCGCCCGCAGCTGGCAAGGCTGGCAAGTGCCGCTGAAAACGACCTCTGCCCATGGTGCTGCACGGATCGACGATATTCCGACAGAGAACATCAACGCGAAATTTGGCGAAGGCATGAATGTCGCCGTGGTCGCCGGGTTCCAGGGCATCAGCCCAGAGGGCCGCATCACCACCCTTGGGCGTGGCGGCTCTGACACGACTGCAGTTGCATTCGCCGCAGCTTTTGGCGCGGAACGTTGCGACATCTACACGGATGTGGACGGTGTCTACACAACAGATCCCCGCATCAGCCCCAAAGCACGCAAACTGGATAAGATCGCGTTCGAAGAAATGCTGGAACTTGCCTCTCTTGGGGCGAAGGTCTTGCAAACCCGGTCTGTGGAACTTGCCATGCGCTACAAAGTGCGGCTGCGGGTGCTGTCCAGTTTTGAAGATAATGACGAAAATGCAGGCACTTTGGTCTGCGACGAGGAGGAAATCGTGGAAAGTAACGTTGTTTCCGGTGTCGCCTATTCCCGCGACGAAGCCAAAATGACCCTGATCTCTGTCGCGGACCGTCCCGGCATCGCGGCTGCAATCTTTGGCCCCCTGGCCGAAGCAGGCGTCAATGTGGATATGATCGTTCAGAACATATCCGAAGAGGGCCGGACAGACATGACGTTCTCATGTCCTGTCGACCATGTCGCCCGCGCAAAACTCGCTATGCAGGCCGCTAAGGATAAGGGCGAGATCAATTACCATGACCTGGTCGCAGATGAAGACGTCGCCAAGATTTCCGTTGTCGGCATCGGGATGCGCAGCCACGCCGGTGTTGCGGCGCAAATGTTTGATGCACTTTCAGCCGAGGGGATCAACATTAAGGTCATTACAACCTCAGAGATAAAGATTTCCGTCCTTATTGACCGAAAATACATGGAACTTGCCGTGCAAGCCCTGCATGATGTGTTCAAGTTGGAAAAGGCAGCCTAGAAATCTCGCCTTTCGAGAGGGACAATGTCTGAGGGAACTGAAAGCGAAAGTCGCAAGTTACTTGGGCGGCTCAGGGATACGCTGGCCGATGACAGCGCGGGGCAAACCCGTCTGGACCGTATTACGAATCTTATTGCAGATTCGATGCGGACAGAGGTGTGTTCTATCTATTTGTTCCGAGACACCGAAACGCTGGAACTTTGCGCCACTGAAGGCCTAAAGCCAGAGGCCGTGCACCAGACCAGAATGCGGATTGGCGAGGGGCTTGTTGGGCGCGTCGCCCGCAGCGGCGTTCCAGTAAACACCGCCAATGCCCCACAGGCCCGTGGTTTCCGGTTCATGCCCGAAACAGGGGAAGAGATCTTTTCGTCGTTCCTGGGCGTCCCAATTCAACGGCTGGGCGATACGCTTGGCGTGTTGGTCGTGCAGTCCAAGGACGCCCGCGAATATTCCGGCGATGAAATCTACGGTCTAGAGGTCGTGGCGATGGTCGTCGCCGAAATGACCGAACTTGGCGCCTTTGTCGGCGAAGGCCAGGCCCTGTCAGCGCGTCATCAGCAACAGGTCATGTTCCGTGGTGCCGTCGGTCAGGAAGGCGTCGCCGAAGGCAACGTCTATCTGCACGAACCAAGGGTCGTCGTGACAAATCTTGTGTCCGATGATCCCCAGCAAGAGGCCAAGCGCCTACAGGATGCGGTCGACACCTTGCGCGTGTCCGTGGATGATCTGCTCAACACAACCAAGACCAGCGACAGCGATCAGCGCGCCGTCATGGAAGCCTATCGCATGTTCGCAAATTCCCGCAGCTGGCTGCGGCGCATGCAAGACGACATTGCCCGCGGCCTAAGCGCAGAATCTGCCGTCGAAAAAGAACAATCCGCAGCCCGCACCCGTCTTGGCAAAGCGCCGGACGCCTATCTTCGCGAACGCCTGCACGACCTTGACGATCTTTCAAATCGGTTGCTGCGCATTCTGACCGGCCAAGGCAGCGAAACTGGCGCGGAAATGCCGGACCAACCCATTCTGGTTGCACGCAATATCGGCCCCGGTGAATTGCTGGAATATGGCCGCGCGCTCAAAGGCATCGTGCTGGAACAGGGATCTGTCGGCAGCCATGCTGCGATCGTGGCCCGTGCCTTGGCAATTCCGTTGGTGATCCATGCAGATGGGATAACGACAGAGGCTTTGAACGGCGACACAATCCTTGTTGATGGCGAACAGGGTTTGGTGCATCTGCGCCCGGATGACAATGTCGCCTCGGCCTTTCGCGATAAGATCGCAATGCAGGCCGAAGCACAGGAACGGTATGTATCCTTGCGCGACAAACCTGCCGAGGACCTCAGCGGCAAGATCATTTCCTTACATATGAATGCAGGCCTCATCGCGGACCTGCCCTCACTCAAAGGGTCAGGCGCGGAAGGCGTGGGGCTTTTTCGAACAGAGCTACAGTTCCTTATCCGCACCAAGGTGCCGCGTCGCGGTGAACTTGCATCCCTTTACGCCCGCGTCATGGATGCAGCCGACGGCAAGCGCGTGACCTTTCGCACATTGGATATCGGCTCGGATAAGGTCCTGCCCTATATGCGGCCCCTGGACGAGCCAAACCCGGCTATGGGCTGGCGTGCCATTCGGGTTGGACTGGACAAGCGCGGCGTGATGCGGATGCAGTTGCAGGCCCTGTTGCGGGCTGCAAATGGACGGCCGCTTGCCATCATGTTCCCTTTTGTGGCGCAGTTGGATGAATTCCGGGCGGCCCGAGAACAGCTTTTGACCGAGGTTGAGCGCGAGAAAAAGCTGGGCCACGCCACCCCAAGCACATTGGAAATCGGCGCGATGCTGGAAACCCCCAGCATGGCCTTTGCCCCTGATCAGTTCTTTCAAGAGGCCGATTTCATATCCATTGGCGGCAATGATCTGAAACAGTTCTTTTACGCCGCCGACCGCGAAAACGAACGGGTCCGCCGCCGCTATGACACGCTGAATGTCAGTTTTTTGTCGCTGATCAAAATGATCATCGAACGCTGTGACGTTGCCGGAACGCCTGTGTCATTTTGTGGGGAAGACGCTGGCCGCCCGATTGAGGCGATGTGTTTCGCGGCATTGGGCCTGCGCACTCTGTCGATGCGCCCTGCCTCTATCGGGCCGGTGAAACATCTGATCCGCCGCGTCAATCTGGATGAGGTGCGCACTGTGATTGAGGATGCAAGCACCTCTGGCGCGCAATCTGTTCGGACACCGGTTATGAACTGGCTACGTCAGCAATAAGCCCTGCCCTTGGTCAACGCTTAGGAAAGCCCGTAAGTCTTTCTGACATCCGCGTAGGACAACAGCTTTCGTTGCTGACTGTCCCACAACTGCAGTTTAACAGCTGCAAAGCTTTCCCATAGGGTCAGGCGCTGCGCGTCATCCAGAACAGGATTATCGCGCAGGACCTCTGGTAGGCGGTAGAACGGGATCCGGCTGTAAAGGTGATGCACATGATGCACCCCGATATTCGCGGTCATCCATTGCAACGGCGCAGGCAAAACATAATGAGAGCTGCCATGCAAAGCGGAATGATGCAGCTGCCAGTCTTCGTCCTCATCCCAGTTCGTTTCTTCGAACTGGTGCTGCACGTAAAACAGCCACACCCCAGCCGAAGCGCCAACCAAAGTTGTCGGCAGGAACACAAACAACAATGGCTCCACACCACCGAAATACGCAATTACTCCCAAAACCGCGAGAATCACAATATTTGTGCCCATTGCGCTGGCCCAGTATTTCCAGCCGGATTTCATCAAACCAAGGGGAATGCGGTTCTGTAATAGGAACAAATAGGACGGTCCAAGACCAAAAAGCACAAATGGGTTGCGGTAAAGGCGGTACATCCACCGATCCCAGCGCGACAGGGCCCGGTATTCGTCCACAGTCAGGGTCTGGATATCGCCCATCCCGCGCTTGTCCAAATTGCCAGAGGCCGAATGATGCTGCGAATGGGTGCGACGCCACACGTCATAAGGTGTCAGCGTCAAAACCCCAATCGCGCGTCCGGTCCAATCACTGACAGTACGGTTGTTGAAGAATGCGCCATGCCCGCAATCATGTTGTATGGCGAACAGTCGAACCAAGAAGCCACCGTTCACAACAGAAATGCCAAGGGCCAGCCAATAGCTATAGGACATAGACCACCAGGCCAGCGCCCAGAGCAAAAGGAATGGAACAAAGCTAACAGCAAGTTCAAACAGGCTCCGAAACAGATTTGGGTCGCGGTATTTCGCGAGAATGGGCACCCACTCTTGTTCGGCCCCAGAAACGGGTCCGTCTTCAGCCCCAAAAGATATGTGTTTCATCGCACTGCTTTTATGATTGTTATTGCACCCCTGATAGGGGGCCGCGCCCCAATAAACAAACAGTTTAAGCCTGATCACCTGCTTGCAGCGCGATTACTTTGGGTTAGCGCACCAAAAACCGACCAATCTTGTCCAAAAAACAAGCATTTGGCCCCGATACGGGGTATCTGTGATATAACAGCGCAGTCAAAGCTATTTATTTGGGGGGCTATGGATGTCACAAGAATTGCCACAAAAGACACGCGCCTATCGCAACCACACGATAGATTCTGAACATTGGCGCGGATTTGAACGCCGCCCCGACGACATCATCATAGCAACGCCGTATAAATGCGGAACGACATGGACGCAGGCGATTGTCTTGCAACTGGTGTTCCGGGGCGAAGGCATTTTTCCGACCGGTGAATATTCACCCTGGCTCGACTTTGCGCCAAGGAAAGCCGCAGAGTCCCAAGCAATCCTGAATGCTCAGACACATCGTCGCGTGATTAAAACCCACACGCCGCTGGACGGTTTTGAATATGATCCCAACAGCAAATTCATCGTCGTCGGGCGCGATCCCCGGGACGTTTTTATGTCCCTGTGGAACCACTATTCCAACTATACAGAATTCGCGATCGCAGAGTTCAATGATCGTCCCGACCGGATCGGCGACCGGCAACCGCGCTGCCCTGAGGATATCCGGGACTTTTGGAACATGTGGATAAGCCGCGGTTGGTTTGACTGGGAAACCGAAGGCTATCCTTTTTGGTCAAACTTCCATCACGTTCAGACATGGTGGGATTATCGCCATTTGCCCAATATCCGCTTTGTTCACTACAACAACCTGCTGGCCGATCTTTCTGGCGAAATCCGCCGAATTGCGGATTACCTGGATATTGAATGTGACGCGGATCTGGCAAGTAAGATCGCGGGCAAGGTGGAATTTTCTTCCATGAAAAAACAGGCGGATCAATTCGTGGGCCACGAAGACGATATCTTTGTGGGTGGCGCAAAGACATTTATCAACAAGGGGACGAACGGGCGGTGGCGCGGCGTCTTGAATGAACAAGACCTGCAGAAATACGAAGACACCGCATCCCGGGTCTTGTCTGCGGAATGCCGCAACTGGCTGGAAACCGGGCGGGGTTAAGATCCGCCTTGTGGAAATTGCTCGACCAGACCGGCAATATTATCCCAGGCACCTTCTGTCAGATCGTGCCCTAAGATCCGTTCTGGGTTTGTCGGCGGCGGCATTGTGATCCCGCGCAGCTTTCGGAAGCCAAAGCGTTCGTAATAGGGCGCATCCCCGACCAAAAGCATCCTATCCCACCCCAACTGGCGCGCGATGTTTTGGCTCTCTGCGATCAGAAATCCACCCAGCCCCTCGCCTTGCCGCGTCGGGTGAACCGCAATGGGCCCCAGCAACAGCACCGGGTGATCAGAAACAGCAACCGGCCAAAACCGGATCGCAGCCGCAAGCACATCGTCAGCGTCCCTTGCAACCATGCACAATTCCGCAATCGGCGCGACACCATCGCGCAACCGATAAGACGACAGAGCCTCGCGTCCCGGCGCAAAACAAAGGTCGAACAGGGCTTCGACCTCCCACCAGTCATCTGGTGTTTCTTGCGTCAGATGGTACACGGCCGCTCCTCTTTCTTGCCGTTTGGGCTGGAATGCCTGCTAGCACGCAGCTAGATCAGGGGCAACAATAGAGGAACTGACATGTTCTACGACCCAAAAGACAGCCATGGATTGGCGCATAATCCATTCAACGCCATTGTAACCCCACGCCCGATCGGCTGGATCTCAACACGAGGAAAAAACGGGCAAGACAATCTGGCCCCCTATTCGTTTTTCAACGCCGTGGCCTATACCCCGCCTCAGGTCATGTTTGCATCGACCTCGCAAAAAGACGATCGCCATATTGGCAAGGACAGCATTGCGAATATCGATGAAACCGGGGTGTTTTGCGTGAATATTGTGTCCCATGCGCTGATTGACCCGATGAACAAATCCTCTGGCAGTTACGGCGCTGATGTCGATGAATTCGCCATCGCCGATCTTGCAAAGGAAGACTGCAAAGCCATCCCTTGCGCCCGCGTCGCAGCCTCCCCCGCTGCGCTGGAATGCAAACTAACGCAAATCATCAAACTGGAAGGCGCATCGAATTATGCTGTTTTCGGCCAAGTGGTCGGCGTTCACATCCGGGATGAGCACATCGTCGATGGCCGTCTGGATGTCACAACCTACCGGCCGGTGGCGCGCCTCGGCTATCGCGATTATTCAACCGTCGATAGCGTGTTTTCACTGGCGCGCCCCGCCGATTAAGATCGCCCTGGTCTAGTGACCGCCGCTGAGAATCCCGGTTTGAACCGAGTAATCCGCAGCGATTTCATAGTCCGGATCATCGTCGGAATCGACCATCAACTGCCCCGCACGTGTCAGCAACTGGTGACAATCCCGGCTGAGATGGCGCAACTGCAGGCGCTTGCCGGCTTCCTCGTATTTTGTGGCAATAGCTTCGATGGCCTGCAACGCGGATTGGTCGGCAACACGGCTGTCGGCAAAATCCACGATGACGGTCTGAGGGTCATCACTTGGGCGAAAAAGCTCTGTGAACCCTTCGGCGGACCCAAAGAACAAGGGACCTTGGATTTGATAAACCTTGGCACCTTCGGGTGTTTCATGGGTCTTGGCGTGAATCCGGGTCGCGTTTTGCCAAGCATAGGCCAGCGCAGAAACGATAACCCCGACGACAACCGCCGTGGCAAGATCTGTCATCACGGTAACAACCGTCACCAACAAGATCACAAATGCGTCCGTGCGCGGAACCCGACGCATGATTTTGAACGAGTTCCAGGCGAACGTCCCGATCACGACCATGAACATCACACCGACCAAAGCGGCCAATGGAATCTGTTCAATCAGCGGGCTTGCGACCACGATAAAGGTCAGCAAGAACAAGGCTGCAACTGTCCCCGAAATCCGCGTGCGCCCGCCGGACTTCACGTTGATCATCGACTGCCCGATCATTGCACAACCGCCCATGCCACCAAAGAAACCAGTTACGGTATTTGCGACACCCTGCGCCACACATTCCTGGCTTGCGCCGCCGCGCTTATTGGTGATTTCGCTGACAAGGTTCAGGGTCAGAAGGCTTTCGATCAGACCAATGGCCGCCAAGATCAATGAATATGGAAGGATGATTTTGAGCGTTTCGAAATCAAGTGGAACCATTGGAACGTGGAATTTTGGAAAGCCGCCTTCGATAGAGGCCAGATCACCAACCCGTGGCACGTCGATTCCAAAGGCGATGACGATGATTGCAACAATCCCGATCCCGGCCAGCGGGGCAGGAATAGCGTTGGTAAACCGTGGCATTGCCCAGATAATGAACATGGTCAAAGCAACAAGCGCCAACATGATCATTAGGGGAACACCGCTCATCCATTCGCCGCCTGCCATGCCGTGGCCCGACACTTCTGAAGTGCCAGGCACTTGAAATTGCGTCAGCTGCGCCAGGAAAATAACGATCGCAAGACCATTCACAAATCCCAGCATCACGGGATGGGGCACCAACCGGATAAACTTACCCAAACGGAATATGCCCGCCGCGATCTGTATCAGCCCCATCAAAACAACGGTGGCGAACAAATATTCCACACCATGCGTCGACACCAAAGAGACCATAACCACCGCCAGCGCACCCGTGGCCCCGGAAATCATCCCGGGCCGTCCACCGATCAGCGCCGTGATCAGCCCGACGATAAAGGCGGCATAAAGCCCGACCAAAGGATGCACACCCGCAACAAAGGCGAAAGCCACGGCTTCAGGCACCAGGGCAAGGGCAACAGTCAATCCAGACAGGACTTCTGTCTTGATCTGGGCCGGCCCCAATTCGCGCCAGTTCATTCGATTTTCAGGTACGGAAATGCGATCAGCAAAAGCCGCTAACGTTGATTTAACCACGAGTTTTCCAATTGTAAGATTGTTTGCGTTGGCGCACCCTATCAGAAAGAAATTCGAAGCGAAACCACATGAAAACGAAGTAATCGTCAGGCCATGCCAATGCTTCCATCGTGCAACAGTTGCGGCTACATATTGGACAACGAAACTGGAGGCATGAATGGAAACGATGATCGGTGTAATTGGCGGCTCTGGCGTCTATGAAATCGAAGGTCTTGAAAAGGCCGAATGGCAAACTGTCGACAGCCCCTGGGGGGCACCTTCGGATCAGATTCTGACGGGCATCCTGAACGGGGTGAAAATGGCGTTTCTGCCCCGTCACGGACGCGGCCATGTGCATTCCCCAACAACGGTTCCTTACCGCGCGAATATCGACGCATTGAAACGTCTTGGGGTCACGAATGTGATATCCGTTTCCGCCTGCGGATCCTTTCGCGAAGAAATGGCACCTGGGGATTTTGTCGTTGTGGATCAATTCATTGACCGCACCTTCGCCCGGGAAAAATCGTTCTTTGGCCAAGGCTGCGTCGCACATGTTTCTGTCGCGCACCCCACCTGCCCACGCCTGTCCGCCGCCTGCTTTGCAGCGGCGCAGGCCCAGGGCATCACCGTGCATAACGGGGGCACCTACCTGGCGATGGAAGGCCCCCAGTTTTCATCCCTGGCGGAATCAAAAATGTACCGCGAAGTTTGGGGCGCGGATGTCATCGGAATGACCAACATGCCAGAGGCCAAATTGGCCCGCGAGGCAGAGCTGTGCTACGCCTCTGTCGCGATGATCACCGACTATGACAGCTGGCACCCAGAACATGGCGAAGTTGACGTCTCTGACATCATCAAAACCCTCACCGCCAATTCGGCAAATGCCAAAGGATTGGTCGTGCGGTTGCCTGATCTTTTGGGACTTGATCGTGCGCCCTGCCCCCATGGCTGTGATCGCGCGCTGGAATTTGCTGTCATGACCGCGCCCGATGCGCGTGATCCGGCGTTGGTTGCCAAGCTCGACGCGGTTGCGGGCAGAGTTCTTTAACCGGGCCGTGGTGTTCGCCACGGGTCACTCACTCATCCCGGCGTTGACGGGGTGGTTCTTGACGGCTTCGGGCCGTCCATCATTTTAGCCAGGACACATCTGGATATGAAGAAAAACGTCAAAGACTACATTCGCACAATCGTGGACTTCCCCCATGAAGGGATCATGTTCCGGGATGTAACCACTTTGTTCGCCGACCCGCGGGGCCTGCGCATGACAATTGATCAGCTGTTGCATCCCTATGCCGGGCTGGAAATCGACAAGGTCGTCGGGCTAGAGGCACGCGGATTTATCCTGGGCGGCGCAATTGCCCACCAATTGTCAGTCGGCTTTGTGCCGGTTCGCAAAAAGGGCAAGCTGCCCGGACAAACCATTTCCCAAGCCTACAAGCTGGAATATGGAGAGGCGATCATGGAGCTGCATGAAGACGCCTTGCAACCCGGAGAGAAAGTCTTGTTGGTGGATGACCTGCTGGCCACCGGCGGCACGGCAGAGGCCGGGATCAAGCTGATCGAACGCCTTGGCGCAGAGATCGTCGGCTGTGCCTTCGTCGTGGACCTGCCGGAGCTGGGCGGGCGCAAGCTGTTGAGCGGGCTTGGCTATGACGTACATGTCTTGTGCGATTTCGAGGGCGCGTAAACCTTTTGATAACCCAGCATTGGCTAAGGTGATCCTGTTCGGCTGTGTTCGAACAGATTTAACAAACATTTGACCTCCGGTTGAACGTCCCGCATTCCCCTGCGGGACGTTTTTCGTTGGTCGCGCGGGTGCAGCCTGATGTCATGCGAAGATAACCCCGGGGTTCATAATTCCATTGGGATCCAACGCATCCTTGATCGCCCGCATGGCGGCAAGTTTTGTCGGGTCGCCATAGCGCGCCAAATCCTGCGTCTTTAGACGACCCACACCGTGTTCAGCACTGAACGAACCGTCAAACTCGGCCACAAGATCATGCACGATTCTGCGCGCCTGTTCCGTGGTGCCTTGCGGGTAGTCCTGCTTTTTGCGCCCTTTGCACGGGAACACGTTGTAGTGCAAATTCCCATCCCCCAAATGCCCAAAACAGTTGATCCGAATATCCCCAAGGGCCGCCAATGCCTGCCCGGCAGCCGTCACAAAAGCGGCGATATTTCCGGCGGGCAAAGAAATATCGTGTGAGGCAATGGACCCAATGCGTTTATTCGCCTCTGGTATGGATTCTCTGACCTTCAGAAACTCCAAACGTTGACCTTCGCTTTGTGCGACAAGGCCGTCTGTCACCAGACCAGCCTCAAACCCATCTTCAAAAATGCCTTCCAAAATCGTCTGCGGGTTCACATCCCCATGGGTGCCTAGATCAATCAGCACCGCCCATTCAGGCAGGTCCGCGAAAGGCAACCGCACCTCTGGCATTGTTTCGGCCAAGAATTGCAGCCCCGTCTGCCCGATCAATTCAAACATTGAAATCACGTTGCCCGCCCGATTGCCTGCAAGCGCCAACAGCTGCAACGCAGCGGTCGGGTTCGGCACAACCATCATCGCGGCACATCGCCCGTCGGGACGTGGGAACAGCCGCAAAGAGGCCGCTGTGATGACGCCCAAGCTGCCCTCTGCCCCGATCAACAGGTTTTTGAGGTCATACCCCGTGTTGTCTTTGCGCAGACGTTTCAACCCGTTCCAAATTGACCCATCGGGCAAGACGGCCTCTAGCCCCAGGCACAAATCCCGCGCATTGCCATAGCGCAGAACATTAACGCCACCGGCATTTGTCGACAGGTTCCCGCCAATCCGGCATGACCCATCTGATGCCAGCGCCAGCGGGAAAAGCCGGTCCACGGCCTGTGCCGCTTCGTGAATATCGTGCAGGATGGCGCCTGCCTCTGCGATCAATATGTTTTCATCGGGAAAGCTGTCGCGAATGGCGGTCATTCTTTCCATGCTAAGCAATATCGGCGCGGGCCCTTCGGAAAACACCTGACCACCGACCAAGCCTGTACCGCCACCAATTGGCACAACACCGACACAGGCCTCATTCGCGGCCCGCAAAACCGTCGCGACCTCTTGCGTGGTTCCAGGGGCCACAACCATGCCGCCAATACCGTGGAACAGCCCGCGCGGTTCTTCGACGTAGCGGGGGGAAACCTCTTTTACCGCAGCAGCAGGCAGCTGGGCGGCAAGGGCCTTGGCGAAATCGGGTGTTACAGCATTCAATGTCATGGGGCCATCAAGCACAGACAATTGAGCCGCTGCAAGACCAAGCTGTACAAAGACACATCAGATCTTTTCCGCCACCTGTCTTATCTTTTCGCAGGATCGTAAATTACGCGCCATCATTGGCAATTTTTTGTGCCCGCCGACTTTAATTCCGCGCAACAACAAAACCCAAACCGTCACAGGGCATCATCCAGCAATCGCGGTTCGAGCACCATGATCGTTGGCCGTCGTGGCAAGCTGCGCAAAGAGACCTCCAGCTCTGTTTGTCCAGTTTGGATGATGTCGAATTCATCCGCCATCTCCGCCAGAAACAGATCCAAAGCTGACCGTCCAAACCAATGCATCGGGATAACGATGGATGACTTCAGCCTGTTGATGATCCGGGTCATTGTGGGCAAATCAACGGTAAGACCGCCATCGACGGCGGCCATCACAATGTCCAATCGTCCAAGGGCGACGTATTGCTGTTCGGTTGGTTCATGGTGCAAATGTCCAAGATGCCCAATGCACAGCCCTTCCACCTCAAAGATGAAAATCGAGTTCCCGTTTTCCTCGACAGTCCCGCCACGCGAGCGGATGTCAGTTGCAACATTTCGGATCAGCATCTCTCCTAGGTCCAGATAGTGGTCAGCCGCGACCCCAAGCCGCCCCCACCCTTCAAGGACGTGTTCGACGCCCTCATCAACATTCGGTGTCCAGTGACTGGAATGGGCGTGGTTCATCGTCACAACATTCGGCAGGTAGGTCACTGGCCCCATATACCCCGTGTAATCCGTCGCAACGCCAAGCCCGCCCGGCGTCTGGATAAGGAACATCGAATGATCGACATAGGAAATCCTGACCGAGAATTCCGGCACAGGATCGCTGTAAGAAGCGCGGTGGATATAGCTGAGGCCCGGTGCCGCGTCGGCAATCGCAAAGCAGTGACTGGGACGCCGTGTTTGCGCCTGTGCCGCGGTTGACAGGAAAAAAGTTAGTAGAACAAGAATTCTGATCATGCTTCGCCCTCCACTCTTTTAAGATAGCAGCGGGACGGCAAAAGTCACATCAAACCGGGAAAATTGCGCATTTGCCTTCAAAATCTGCGGCTTTGGCGCTTTGCGAATTCGGTCCAGTCTACCGGAACAAACTCACCCCACCATTGATTTGCCACGTCGATCAAGGCTTAGATTGGCGTAGAGAACATGGTTGCGCCAGCGACCGTCAATTTGAAGATAGCTTTGGGCGACGCCCTCATATTTGTAACCACATTTCTCAAGCACCCCGCGCGAAGCGACGTTTTCGGGCAAACACGCGCTTTCCAGACGGCTGAGGTTGAGGGTCGTGAACGCGTAATGCACAACGGACGTCAAAGCTTCGACCATATAGCCCTGGCGGGCAAAAGGTTCACCGATCCAATAGCCACAAGTGGCGGCCTGCGATGGCCCGCGGCGAATGTTATCCATCGTTATCGCGCCCAACACCGCCTGATCAGAACGCCGGATCAAAAACAACGGCAAGGCGCTGTCATTGTTGATCGAACGCTGCGCCCAATAGACCCGGTTGGTAAAGGATTTTCGCGACAGGTGATCAGCTGCCCAAGTCGGCTCCCAAGGCTTCAAGAAGCCCTGGCTTTCGCGGCGCAGGGTCGACCATTGGCGATAATCCGAATGGGCTGGCGG
The DNA here is from genome assembly GCA_051251595.1 of Marinosulfonomonas sp. Classification (GTDB taxonomy): domain Bacteria; phylum Pseudomonadota; class Alphaproteobacteria; order Rhodobacterales; family Rhodobacteraceae; genus NORP110. The sequence goes on along the minus strand of JBPOFA010000015.1, from coordinate 58,413 downwards.
ACGCAAGGTCATCCGCTCTGTTTCAATCCGAACCCGTCGACTTCGTCCAAGCATCAGGCGGCCAGCCTTTGGCGCAGTGTTTCAAGTTCGGGCGTCTGTTCAACAGGGCCGTAAAGTGCAAGTGCTGAATTCGCCTGAGCGATGTTTCCCGCCAGATCGCGCACATCCTGCGTCGTAACCGCATCGATGCGGTCCACGACCTCTTGCAATCCGGGCACGCGATTCCAAACTGCAACCATACGCGCCAGACGCTCTGCCCGTGACGACGGGCTTTCCAGCCCCATCAACAACCCGGCTTTCATCTGCGCCCGCGCGCGGGCGACTTCTGCATCGCTCATATCGTCGGCGCTGCGCTTGATCTCATCCATGGTGATATTGGCCAGACCTTCGATCTGATCACCACTTGTCCCGGCATAAATCGTTGTCATCCCGGTTTCAGCATAGGCGCCCGCCTGGGCGTAGATCGTGTAGCACAAGCCTCGTTTTTCCCGGACTTCCTGAAACAAACGCGAAGACATGCCGCCGCCAAGCGCCGTTGCGTAGATCTGAGAGGTATAAATATCGTCATGACGATAGCCCGGGCTTTCAAGGGCAAGTGCAAAATGCGCTTGTTCAAGATCCTTGATCTCTCGCCGCTCTCCGCCATGGAACTGCGCCAGCTGCGCATTCTCGGCCCCCCTGCCGGGCAAATGCCCGAACAGGATTTCAGCGACGCGCACGATTTCATCGTGATCAACCGCACCGGCCGCAGACAGGATCATCCGGTCCGGCCCGTAATGTTCCCCGACGAACCCCTGCAAATCCGCACGGGAAAATCCGGACACACGCTCTGACGATCCCAAAATGGTACGTCCAAGCGGTTGTTCGGGGTAAGCGGCATCCTGCAACCAATCAAAAATCACGTCATCAGGCGTGTCCAGCGACTGGCCGATTTCCTGCAGGATCACCCCACGTTCAACTTCGATTTCCGCGGGATCGAACACCGGGTTCAGCACGATGTCAGAGATAACATCCAACGCCAAAGGAACGTCGGCCTTAAGCACACGCGCGTAATAGGCCGTGACTTCGCGGCTGGTATAGGCGTTGATATAACCGCCCACATCCTCAATTTCCTCGGCAATGTCCAAAGCGCTGCGACGCTCTGTTCCTTTGAACGCCATGTGTTCAAGGAAATGCGCAATCCCGTTTTGTTCAGGCCGCTCGTGACGACCGCCGGCCATGACCCATATCCCAATAGAAGCAGATTCCAGCCCCGGCATGTTTTCCGTGACGATCCGAAACCCGTTCGACAAAGTGTGAAGTTTTACGCTCAATGCTTTAGCTGCTTTCTAATCAGGGTTTCCAACGCACCCAGATCATTGTCGACCCGCGTCACCCGTTCCGGCCGGTCAAAAAGATCGGCCATGTGTTTGGGCAGTGGCGGGCGAAGGCCGGTTGCAGCTTCGACGGCATCCGGGAACTTGGCCGGATGCGCCGTGGCCAGTGTGATCATCGGGGTCGGCCCCAAATACTCTTGCGCCACTTTCACACCAACCGCGCTGTGTGGGCACAGGGTTTCGGTGGTTTTCAGGTTCATCGCCTTGATCGTCGCGCTCGTTTCCTCTTCCGAGGCGCGTCCAGATTTGAACTCTTCGCGCAAATATTGCAGCGCACCCTGGCTGATCGTGAAACCGCCGGATTTCAGATCATCCATTTGCTGCGCCACAGCTGCGCCATCACGACCATAGGCATCAAACAGCACGCGCTCAAAATTCGAAGACACCTGAATATCCATCGAAGGGCTGATGGACGGTGTAACGCCCTCTGTCGAATAGACGCCCGTACTCAACGCTCTGTGCAGGATATCGTTTTGGTTGGTTGCAATCACCAGATCGGCAATCGGCAATCCCATTTTCCGGGCGATGTAGCCTGCGAAAATATCGCCGAAATTTCCGGTTGGAACGGTAAAGCTGACCGGGCGATGTGGCGCGCCGACAGAAACGGCAGAGGTGAAATAATACACCACCTGCGCCAAGACCCGCGCCCAATTGATAGAGTTCACCCCAGCAAGGCGGACCTCATCGCGAAAGGTGAAATCGTTGAACATGTCTTTCAGCCGCGCCTGACAGTCATCAAAATCCCCGGTGACCGCCAACGCATGCACATTGGATTCAGACGGGGTTGTCATCTGGCGGCGCTGCACCTCTGACACGCGGCCATGCGGGTAGAGGATGAAAACATCCACAGCATCAAGGCCGCGAAACGCCTCTATCGCGGCGCTGCCAGTGTCGCCGGACGTCGCGCCGACAATCGTGACCCGCTCTCCGCGACGGGCAAGCGCGGATTGGAACAGCTGACCGATCAACTGCATGGCAAAGTCTTTAAAGGCCAGTGTCGGTCCGTGGAACAGTTCTAGCAAGAAATGGTTGCTGCCCAATTGAACCAAGGGCGCCCGCGCTTCATGAGCGAAACCATCATAGGCCCGAGAGATAATGTCGCCGAATTCTGCGTCGGTGAATGTGTCACCAACAAATGGACGCATGATGCGAAAGGCGATGTCCTCATAGGACAGCCCTGCCAAAGCAGCGACGTCCTGCTGTGAAAATGTCGGAATGCTTTCGGGCACATAAAGCCCGCCATCACGGGCAAGGCCGGTCAGCATCGCATCTTCAAAAGTCAGTACAGGGGCAGACCCACGGGTAGAAACATAACGCATTTTTTATCCAGCTGTTAAGACGTCCGGTGCTTGATACGCCAGAGCAGAAAGACTGTCATCCCAAACCAGACAAGCGCCAGCGAAAACCATGTGATTGCGTATTGCAGGTGATCATTTGGGATACCCGCGATCGCGACGGGAAACGGCTCTGTCCCGTTTCCGGTGTCGCTGCGTGCGATGATCAAAACCGGTTCGGTCTGCAGCTCTGCCGCCATCGCGTCAACGTCCCGCGCAAACCAAATATTTCGTGTGCGGTCAGGCTCTGCCGTGTAGCTGTCAACCTCATCGGGCCAGTGCAGGTTGCCAGTCACGGTCACGGTGTCCCCACCCCTTGGCGTGTCCTTTGCCTCTAGCGGGATAAAACCGCGATCCAACAAGACCGTGCGGTCCCCAACCGTGAAAGGCGCAATGACGCGATACCCGGCGCCTTTTTGTTTTCGGCTGGCCAGAACCTGAATTTCCCGTGTCCCAATGACACCGGTCGCCACTACCGACAAATACGCATCGCGTTCCGGGTCAGGATTGGCCGGCAGGTCGACCGGGGCCTGTTCAATTCTGGCGGTGATATCCGCAAGAATACCTTGCTTCCACGCCAGCCGGTCCAATTGCCATTTCCCTAACGACAAAAGGATCGCCACCCCTATGATCCCCACAATAAGCGGGCCTGCCATTTGACGTGTCATCGCGCTATCCATGAATTAAGGGCGCAGGATATCCCGCGCCCTTTCTTATAAATCTGTATTTTTCAGTGTCGGCAAGGCTGACGTCAGCCGCCCCAAATGTAGATCGCCGCAAACAGGAACAACCAAACAACGTCGACAAAGTGCCAGTACCAAGCCGCAGCTTCAAAGCCGATATGGTTTTCCGGTGTAAAGCGTCCGTTCAATGCGCGCACCAGACAAACGGCCAAAAAGATCGTTCCGACGATCACGTGAAACCCGTGGAACCCTGTGGCCATAAAGAAGTTGGCGCCATAGACGTTGCCCGAAAATCCAAACTGCGCATGGCTGTATTCGTAAGCCTGGAACACTGTAAACACAGCGCCCAAAGTGATCGCCAGGATCAACCCATTCACCAAATCGCGACGGTTGTTTTCATGCGCAATTGCGTGGTGTGCCCAGGTTGCAGCCGCCCCAGAACACAGCAGGATCAATGTGTTGATCAGCGGCAGGTGCCAGGGGTCAAAGGTTTCAATCCCAACCGGCGGCCAAACGCCGTCAATCTTTGGAGACCCTTCGGTCATTGGGTAAAGCGCGTTTTTGAAAAAGCTCCAGAACCATGCCACAAAGAACATGACCTCTGACATGATGAACAGGATCACGCCGTACCGAAGTCCGATCGCAACGGCGGGGGTGTGATCGCCCGTATTACCCTCATGGGCGACTTCGGACCACCAAGCGTACATGACGTACAAAACGCCGACGAGGCCGATGAAAAAGACAAAGGGCGTAATATCATGAAACCAAAAGACCAGGCCGGACAACATGACGAGTCCAAACAAGCCGCCGAGAAACGGCAGGATTGACGGTGGAAGAATGTGGAAGTCGTGGTTTTTTTCGTGCGCCATTTTCGTTCCCTTGTTGGGGGCTTAGTTGGATGTGCCCAAAGTATCCGCCGATAGTCTGGCATAATCTTCGGGCAAATCAGTTTCGTGGAATGTGTAAGACAGCGTGATGTGTTTGACAAACTTTGAATCACGGTCGCGTGTGATTTCGGGATCCACATAGAATGTCACAGGCATCATCACCCGTTCATGTGGTTTTAGAACTTGCTCGGTAAAGCAAAAACAATCGATCTTGGTAAAGAAACCGCCAGCTTCATAGGGGAATACGTTAAAGCTGGCCGTACCCGCAACCGTGCGGTCGGTCGGGTTATAGGCTTCATAAAAGGCCAGACCGGTTTCGCCGATGCGCAATTCGATCTCACGCTGCTCTGGCTTGAATTGCCAGGGCATGCCGCGTTCAACATTGGCGTCAAACCGGATCGTTATGGTCTGATCCAGAATTTCTTCGGACCCCGCCGTCGCAACGGACGGAACTCCACCGAACCCAGTGACCCGGCAAAACCAGTTGTAAAACGGCACAGAAGCCCAGGCCAACGCCCCCATCACAAGGACCACGCCGACGGTGGACACAAGCGTTTTATTCTTGGGATCCATGCTCATTCAACAGACTCCGCTACAATCGCGGGATCCAACAGCTTGACCTTGACCATCGTCAATCCAAACACAAGCGCAACCATGGCAACCAGTGCCAGACCAACGCCCATGTTCCGGCTTAACCGGCGTTCATGAATCTCATGTTCTTTGGTGATCGGCATTTACCAGCCCCCGAATCCAGCGTGGCGCAAAGAAGCATCGACCAGCAACGCGCCAAAGTGCAAAAACAGGTAGTACAAAGAGAACCGAAAGAAAGCTTTTTCAACGGTGTAATTGTCAGATTCGGCATCAGCCTCTGACCGGCCAAAAATCTGCCACGCGCCTTTGAGGAACCATAGGTTCATCGCCACAGCCACGACCAGATAAACCGGGCCACCGATAGATGTCAGGCCCAACCCAATCGCCAAAGGCGCCAACAAAGCCGTATAGACAAGAATATGCTTGCGCGTTGTGCGACGCCCATGGGTCACCGTCAGCATCGGCACGCCCGCATTCGAATAATCTTCCTTCATGAACAAGGCCAAGGCCCAGAAATGCGGCGGCGTCCACATAAAGATCAGCATGAACAGCAAAACACTTTCAACCGACACACCGCCTGTTGCGACGGCCCAACCAATCATCGGCGGCAAAGCCCCCGCAGCACCACCGATCACGATGTTCTGCGGCGTACTGCGCTTCAGCCACATGGTGTAAACCACGGCATAAAAGAAGATGGTAAAGGCCAACAGCCCGGCCGCCACGAAATTCGACGCAAGCGCCAGCATCACCACGGACATGCCCGAAAGCGCCACGCCAATGGCAAAAGCCTCGTCTGCGGTGACTTTGCCTGCCGGAACGGGGCGTCCCTGTGTGCGGCGCATGATCCGGTCAATATCCGCGTCATACCACATGTTCAGCGCACCAGAGGCCCCTGCCCCAATCGCGATGAACAAAATGGATGCAAAGCCAACAACAGGATGCACAGACACAGGTGCAACAATCAGCCCGACCATCGCCGTAAACACGACCAAGGACATCACACGGGGCTTCATCAGCGCGACGTAATCGCCGAACCCTGCTTCCCTGTCCTGATCCATTGCAGTCGTGTCAGTCATCATTCCATCCGTTTAGAAGAAGGGCCGCAGCCACCTGCGGCCTCAATGCTTAGTCGTTCGACGCGACGGTCAGCGCACCCGGTGTCGAAACATCCGCGTACTCTTCGATCGCACCTTTTAGCCATTCGTCATAGACGTCTTGGCTCACGGCTTTGACAGTGATTGGCATGTAGGCGTGGTTCTTGCCGCACAGCTCTGAACACTGGCCAAAATAGATGCCCTCTTTTTCGACATTGAACCACAGCTCTGCGATACGTCCAGGAACGCCGTCCTGCTTAACGCCGAATGCAGGCATCGCCCAAGAGTGGATCACATCAGACGCAGTAACCTGCATCACAACAACCTTGCCAACAGGAACCACTACCGCTGTGTCCGTCGCCAGCAAATAGTCCGATTGCGAATATCCGTGGGACTCTAGGTCTTCGCGGGCCAGCATAAAGCTGTCGAATTCAAATTCGCTGTCCGGATACTGATAGGTCCAGTACCACTGGTTCCCTGTCGCCTTGATCGTGATGTCCGCTTCAGGGATTTCCTGTTGGTTGAACAACACAGGCAACGAAAACGCACCGATAAACACCAAGATAACGATCGGAACCAATGTCCACGTAATTTCAATCGGTGTGTTATGGGTAAATTTCGCCGGGGTTGGGTTTGCCTTACGGTTAAAGCGCAAGATGATGATGGCCAAAAGCAGCGTCACAAAGATAACAATCCCTGTCATAATCAGCAGCACCATGTGGTCCAACCAGTGCAAATCGCTAGCGATCGACGTCACAGCAGGTTGAAACCCCATCTCGCCATCAATGGGCTTCCCGATGATTTCCAGGCCCTCAATCCCATCCTGAGCAGAGGCAAGACCCGCCATAAGCGTGGTCACAGTTGCGGCCAAGAGGCCTGAAAGTTTAGAAATAAAGCGCATATTCACTTCCTGTTCGACTGGCGGCTTTGCATGCCATTTCTTACGGCACCCAAAAGAATAAATGGAATCCCGTTGTGTCCTGGCGTCCTGAAACCATATTAGAGAAGTGTAAACAAGCAAATCCCTTGCGGCAAACAGACGCTTTTGGGAATTTACTGCGATAAAATCGGAGCATTTGATGCCGTCAGACCACTTTCGCCCCTTTGAAAACGACCTGGATCAGGAAAAAGCGCTCTCTCTGCTGCGCGAAGCAACCGCAGGTGCAGATGATGGGGAACTGTTCCTTGAACGCCGCAGATCAGAGGTTTTGGTGTTTGACGATGGCCGTCTCAAGACTGCCAGCTATGACGCGGCCGAAGGATTTGGCCTGCGCGCCGTGCGCGGCGAAACGGCCGGATATGCGCATTCCACCGCGCTCAACGAATCTGCCCTCAAACGCGCCGTTGAAACCGCGCGTCTGGCCGTTGGTGCAGGTGGCGGCACCCCGGCGCCGGGGCCGATGGCGACGAATCAACGGCTCTACTCTGACAAAAACCCAATGGAAGACGCCAGTTTCCCGGTCAAGGTCGACACCTTGCGCGAAATAGACGCCTTTGCCCGCAGCCTGGACAAACGCGTGATACAGGTCTCGGCAACGATTGCGGCCTCTATGCAGGAAATTGAAATCCTGCGCCCCGAAGGCACGCTTGTGCGCGACGCGCGCCCGATGACACGCGTCAATGTCTCTGTCATCGTCGAAGAAAACGGGCGCCGCGAAAGCGGCGGCCACGGCAGCGGAGGGCGCTATGCCCTGACCGGTTTGATCGAACCTGACATGTGGAAATCCGCAACGAAAGAGGCCCTGCGGATCGCGCTGGTCAATCTAGAGGCCGTGCCCGCCCCTGCCGGCATGATGGATGTCGCCCTTGGGGCCGGCTGGCCCGGCATCCTGCTGCATGAGGCGATTGGCCACGGGCTGGAAGGCGACGCAAATCGCAAGAACGCTTCTGTTTTTGCAGGTCTGATGGGGGAACGCATCGCCTCTAAGGGCGTGACCGTGCTTGACGACGGAACCATCCCGGACCGTCGCGGTTCCCTTAGCGTTGATGACGAGGGAACGCCTTCTGCGAAAAACGTTCTGATCGAAGATGGCATTCTGGTGGGCTACATGCAGGATCGCCAAAACGCCCGGCTGATGGGGATGAAGCCAACCGGCAATGGACGCCGCGAAAGCTATGCCCACCCGCCGATGCCACGCATGACCAACACCTATATGCTGGGCGGGGATGCAGCCCCCGGCGATGTGGTTTCAGATGTAAAGGACGGCATCTATGCCGTTGGCTTTGGCGGCGGTCAGGTGGACATCACCAACGGAAAATTCGTTTTCAGCTGCACAGAGGCCTATCGCGTCCAAAACGGTAAGATCGGCGCACCCGTCAAGGGTGCAACATTGATCGGCGACGGCGCAACAGCGCTGAAGAACATACGCGCCATCGGCAATGACATGGCGCTGGACCCCGGCATTGGCAATTGCGGCAAGGCTGGCCAATGGGTGCCTGTCGGGGTTGGGCAACCAACCCTTTTGATCGGTGGCCTAACCGTGGGCGGATCTGCCACCTGACAAAAAAATGCCAAACGGCTGCGAAAAAGTCGCGGCCGTTTACGTGGCATTAACTATGGGCTGCGCAAAGTGATTTCAGCAAGAGACGGAATCACGCATGTCAGAGGATTTATTCCCTTCCACCCACCCCCTCACCCCACCCCAGAGTATGGAAGAACTGGCAGCGTGGTTTCGGCTCTTGCGATCCCGCCGCGTCGGACCAACAACATTCTACCGATTGATGCAGGAACATGGGTCCATTGACGCCGCCCTAGCCGCATTGCCGGAAATCGCCAAAGCGGCCGGTGTGAAAGACTACGAACTCTGCTCGCCATCCGCCGTTCAGGCCGAACTCAACGCGGGCCGCATCGCCGGGGCGACCCCGATTCCATTTGGGTCGGTCGATTATCCCGAAAAATTGGCAGAACTGCCGGACGCCCCCCCAATACTTTGGGCACTCGGGAACCCTGAACTTCTTAAAAAACCCATGGTCGCACTGGTCGGCGCACGCAATGCCTCTAGCCTTGGCACGCGCATGGCGCGGCAATTGGCCAATGGTCTGGCAGAGGCTGGGCTTATCGTGGTGTCCGGCCTCGCCCGTGGAATCGACGCCGCTGCGCATGTCGCAGCAAAGGATAGTGGGACATTGGCCGTTATGGCCGGGGGCGTTGACGTCGTCTACCCGGCAGAAAACGCTGTATTGGCCCAGGAAATCTTGGACCATGGCCTGCGTCTTTCAGAACAGCCCATGGGGCTGCAACCGATTGCCCGCCATTTCCCGCAACGCAACCGGATCATCTCTGGGATATCTCAGGCCGTCGTCGTGGTAGAGGCCGCCGCGCGTTCCGGCAGTCTAATCACAGCAAAAAACGCATTGGACCAAGGACGTGACGTTCTGGTCGTTCCGGGGCATCCTTTTGATGCGCGCGCATCCGGGTGTAACATGCTGATCCGTGACGGGGCACAACTGGTGCGCAATGTCGACGACATTATTGAATCCCTTGCCCCGATTGGCGAAGAAGACCCAACCAAGGCCGGGGCCCAACCCGCGCCCAAGTCCAAACACCCCGCCATCGAACAGGCAAAACTACACTCTGAGATATTGAACCGCCTAGGTCCCAGCCCCGTCGCCGAAGACCAACTGATCCGCGATCTCAACGTTCCAGCCGCAAAGATTGCCCCAGAACTGGTCAGCCTGGAACTGCAAGGCGTGATCATCCGGCAATCCGGCGGGCTCTTGTCGAAATCACCCTCTGCCTAGGGGGCTGTTCGTTATTGGGAAAACCAAAATCCAGCAAATTCCCACCCGAACGAACTGTGACACATCCGCGTGATTGTCGGCCCTGTGACAAGATGATTTTTGACATTGCATTGACATTTCCGGCGTGGCGACACATTTCCCCGACATAGCGAGTCCCCCGAGTCGAAAGGAATTTCATGCCTGTTGTCGTCGTTGAATCCCCAGCTAAGGCTAAGACAATAAACAAATATTTGGGGGACGATTATACTGTTTTGGCAAGTTATGGCCACGTCCGCGACCTGCCCCCAAAGAACGGATCCGTCGACACAGACAATGATTTCGACATGATATGGGAAATTGGCAGCGACAGTAAAAAACACGTCAAAGCCATCGCAGATGCGCTGAAAGACGACAACGAACTGATCCTCGCAACCGACCCCGATCGCGAAGGCGAAGCAATCAGCTGGCACCTGCAAGAAGCGCTCACAAAACGCAAATCGATCAAAAAAAGCACGCCCGTCAGCCGTGTTGTGTTCAACGCCATCACAAAAACCGCCGTCACCGAGGCCATGAAAAATCCCCGTCAGGTGGATATGGAATTGGTAGAGGCCTATCTGGCCCGCCGCGCCCTGGACTATTTGGTGGGCTTCAACCTATCCCCCGTTCTGTGGCGCAAATTGCCCGGTGCAAAATCGGCGGGTCGCGTGCAATCGGTCTGTTTGCGCCTGATCGTCGAACGCGAAATGGAAATCGAAGCATTCCGTCCCAAGGAATACTGGACGATCAAGGCCATCCTTTCGACCCCACGCGGCCAAACCTACGAGGCGCGGCTGACCGTTTTGGCAGGCCAAAAACTCGACCGTTTTGACATCGCCAATGAAACGCAGGCAGAACTTGCAGTTCAGGCCATCACGTCCCGGGACCTGACTGTCGCGTCGGTCGAGGCAAAAGCTGCTTCGCGCAACCCATCTGCCCCTTTCATGACCTCGACCCTACAGCAAGAAGCCAGCCGAAAATTCGGCTTTGGCGCGCGCCAAACCATGAGCACGGCGCAAAGATTGTACGAGGCCGGGTACATTACCTATATGCGGACCGACGGCATCGACATGGCGCCAGAGGCGATCACCGCCGCACGCGAGACGATCAAAGACCGCTATGGCGCGGAATACGTCCCGAAATCGGCGCGTGTCTATAAAAACAAGGCTAAAAACGCGCAGGAAGCGCACGAATGTATCCGTCCAACGGAGCTTTCCCGAGCAACCGAAGATCTGAAGATCACAGATGCGGATCAACGCAAGCTTTATGATCTGATCTGGAAGCGGACAATCGCCAGCCAAATGGAAGCCGCCCGGATGGAACGCACGACCGTTGATGTGGGCAGCGAGGATCAACAGATTGTTCTGCGCGCCACCGGTCAGGTTGTTTTGTTTGATGGCTTCATGCGCGTCTATGAAGAAGGCCGCGACGACGCAGACGACGCGGTTGTGGATGATGATGACAAGCGTTTGCCGCAGATTATGCAGGGCGAACCCGCAGAAAAAGGCACCATCACGCCCGATCAGCATTTCACCCAGCCCCCACCCCGTTACACAGAGGCCTCTTTGGTCAAACGGATGGAAGAATTGGGCATCGGCCGCCCGTCAACCTATGCGTCCGTTGTGACAACAATTCAGGATCGCGCCTATGTCCGCAAGGACAAGAACCGCTTGATTCCAGAGGATAAAGGCCGTTTGGTCACGGTTTTCCTTTTGAACTATTTCCGCAAATATGTTGGCTATGAATTCACTGCCAATTTGGAATCGCAACTAGACGACGTTTCCGCCGGGGACCGCGACTACAAGACCGTTCTGCAAGGCTTCTGGAGCGATTTTTCAGCAGCTATAGAAGAGACATCTGAACTGCGCATTCGCGAAGTCTTGGACAAAATCGACGAAGTTCTAGAACCTCATGTGTTCCCCCCGAATGAGGACGGAACCGACCCGCGTGTCTGTAAGAAATGCGGCGACGGGCGATTGGGCCTGAAAACCGCGCGCTCTGGCAGCGCCTTTATCGGCTGTTCCAACTATCCTGAATGTCGTTTCACCCGTCCACTGACGGCTCCGACCGAAGGCGACGAAAACCTGTTGGATGGCAAAGTGCTGGGCACTGACAACGGCGACGAAATCACCCTGCGCGTGGGCCGGTTTGGCCCCTATGTGCAACGTGGCGAGCCAACCGAGGATGTGCCAAAACCACCACGGGCCAGCTTGCCCAAAGGCTGGTCTCCGGAAAGCATCGACTTTGAAAAGGCGATGCTGTTGCTCAGCCTGCCCCGCGAAGTCGGCAAACACCCGGAAGACGGAGAAGTTGTTGAGGCTGGTATCGGGCGCTACGGCCCGTTTGTGAAACACGGTCGTGTCTATGCCAACCTGCCTGACGTCGAAGAAGTATTTACGGTCGGCATGAACCGCGCCGTCGAAGTTCTGGCGCAAAAAGCGGCGCGTGGCGGCGGTCGGACAGCGGTCAAGCCATTGCAGGAACTTGGCGAGCATCCCGAAAGCGGTGGACCGGTCAACGTCATGGAAGGTCGCTATGGCCCCTATGTGAAATGGGAAAAAGTGAACGCAACTTTGCCCAAAGACGTCGAACCGGCAGATGTCACAATGGATCTTGCCGTTAAATTGATCGCTGAAAAAGCGGCCAAGAAGGGCACCAGACGCAAAGCCCCTGCCAAAAAGAAAACAGCCGCTCGCAAAACCGCAGCGGCCAAGACGACAGCCACAAAAAAAACTGCGGCAGCCGCTAAAAAAACCGATACAAAAGACGCATAGTCTTTCAAGCATTGAACGAAATTTGCGAAGTGAGGGAATAGCAACGTGAAGAAGATCTATTCAAATGCCGAGGAGGCCCTTGCAGGTCTGCTGCATGACGGAATGTTTATTGCCGCTGGCGGCTTTGGGTTATGCGGCATCCCCGAACTGTTGTTGCAGGCCATTAAAGAGGCCGGAACAAAAGACCTGACCTTTGCGTCAAACAACGCAGGCGTCGATGACTTTGGGATCGGCATCTTGCTGCAGACGCGGCAGGTCAAAAAGATGATCAGCTCTTACGTTGGTGAAAATGCAGAATTCATGCGCCAGTATTTGTCGGGCGAACTGGAACTGGAATTCAACCCCCAAGGCACCCTGGCTGAACGCATGCGTGCCGGTGGCGCAGGGATCCCCGGATTTTACACCAAAACCGGCGTTGGAACCGTCATCGCCGAGGGCAAAGAGCACAAAGATTTCGACGGCGAAACCTATATTATGGAACGCGGGATAGTTGCGGATCTTTCCTTGGTGAAAGCTTGGAAGGCCGATGAAACCGGCAATCTTATCTTTCGCAAAACCGCCCGCAACTTTAACCCGCCAGCCGCCATGTGCGGCAAAGTCTGTGTTGCTGAAGTTGAAGAAATCGTTCCGACCGGAAGTCTGGATCCAGATCTGATCCATCTGCCCGGTATTTATGTGCATCGCATCATTCAGGGCGAACACGAAAAACGTATCGAACAGCGCACAACGCGCGCAGCCTAGGGGGACGGGACCATGTGGGACAGAAATCAAATGGCAGAGCGTGCCGCGCAAGAGCTCGAAGACGGCATGTATGTAAACCTGGGCATCGGCATCCCGACCCTGGTCAGCAACTACATTCCCGAAGGCGTGGACGTCACGCTGCAATCTGAAAATGGAATGCTGGGCATGGGCCCCTTCCCCGTTGAAGGCGAAGAAGACGCAGACCTGATCAACGCTGGCAAACAGACGATCACCGAAATGGATCGCACCAGCTATTTTGACAGCGCAACGTCGTTTGGCATGATCCGTGGCGGCAAAATCGCCATGGCGATTCTGGGCGCGATGGAAGTTGCCGAAAATGGCGATCTGGCGAATTGGATGATTCCCGGCAAGCTGGTCAAAGGCATGGGCGGCGCGATGGATCTGGTCGCAGGTGTGGGCCGTGTCGTGGTGGTCATGGACCACACGAACAAACACGGTGACAGCAAGATTCTGGAAAAATGTACGCTGCCCCTAACAGGCAAAGGCGTTGTTGACCGGATCATAACCAATCTTGGCGTATTGGATGTCACCCACAAAGGCCTTCATATTGCAGAGCTTGCGCCTGGAGTGACACGCGAAGACATGATTGCCGCCACAAAAGGCAAAATCGTCTGATTAATGGATCAGGGCGCGAAATAACGCGCCCTTTTCCCTGCAAGAAACCAACATCTTAAGTGCTCTTCTATTTTATTCGATCCAATTGTTTAGAAATTGGAAACAGGTTCATAAAATTGCCCTATTGTGTGTCTAGATCGGCAACAAATGACAATGAGCAGCACAAACCTGACCCCCAAGACCCTTCCCCGCCCCAAGCGTAAGCGCGGCGCGTGGGATTTTGCCATTCTTGCGGGCCTTATCATTGCCGTCCTGCTTGGCCTGTTTGGCATGGCCGCCGCGACGGGATGGGAAGAAACAATTGCACAAGTGTCAAAGCTCAGCTGGGCACAGGTTGGGATTTTACTGGCGCTAAGCCTGGCGAACTATCTGTTGCGCAGCCTGCGCTGGCACATTTTCGCGACGCATCTGGGTTTGCCGACCAAATTGATCCAAAACGCCCGCCACTTTCTGGGGGGATTGGCCATGGCCGTCACCCCGGGCCGATTGGGGGAATTCGTCCGCATGCGCTGGCTGCGCCGTGAAACCGGGTGGACCCTGGAAAAAACGGCGCCCCTCTTGTTGGTGGATCGCGCTTCCGATCTTGCCGCCATGGCCGCAATTCTAGCCATTGCATTGGCCTTATCCACCAGCGGCATCTCTGGCGCATTTCCGATCGCAATCCTCGGGCTCATGGCCGCTTTGGTGTCAACACGCCCCCGGCTTTTGGCGCTGGCCGCAGATATCGGTTATCGCATTGTGGGGCGCTGGCCACGCCTGTTTGCCCGCGTGCGCACCGCTGCACGCTCACTTGGTCGTTTTTCCAGCCCTGGCCTGATGACCATGGCGGTCGGCATTGGCGCGCTTGGCTGGTTGGCAGAAGGGTACGCCTTTCATCTGTTGCTGGTGTGGATGGGCGCAAGCGTTAGCCTGGCCTCGGCCATGGCGATTTTCATGTTTTCAACCATCGCAGGCGGCCTGACAGGTGCGCCCGGTGGCATTGGCGGCGCAGAGGCAGCAATGGTCGCGCTTTTGTCCATTGAAGGCGTCCCACTAGAGGTCAGCCTGCCCGCAACCGCAATCATCCGTTTAACAACTCTTTGGTTCGCAATCGTGATCGGCATGATCGTCTTTCCCTTTGCAGAACGCCATTCGATAAAGGTTCGAAATGCGCTGGAAGAACACTGAATACACCGGTTGGGGCCGCGCGTTGCGGGCCACAGCCGAAATTGCACGCCCCGAACGCCAAAGTGATTTGGTCGCGCTGTCCGCCAACACCCCTGCCCCTGCGATTGGGCAGTTGCGGTCCTATGGCGACGTGGCGCTAAACAATGCGGGCCGCGCGATCGACATGACGCGCTTTACCCGAATCTTGGCTTTTGACCGCGATATCGGCCGCGTCACCGTAGAGGCCGGGGTGCAAATCGGCGACCTTGCGCTGGCCTTTGCTGCACGCGGCTGGATCCCGCCGGTTATGCCGGGCACTGGGTTTGCAACCATTGGCGGCTGTATTGCCAATGACGTGCATGGCAAGAACCACCATGTGCTCGGATCCTTTGGGCAGCATGTGACAGAAATTTCGCTGCTGCAAAACGGCAAGAAAAAAACAGTCACACCGGAAAAAACACCTGATCTTTTCAAGGCCACCGTTGGCGGCATGGGCCAAACCGGGATGATCGCCTCTGCGACGATCCAGCTGATGCCCTGCAAGGGCGACATGATGGTCCTGACGGAACGGCGGATTGACGGCTGGGAAGAGTTTTTGTCCGTGCTCGACGGCTCGACTGCGGATTATACAGTCGGTTGGGTCGACGCCACCGCCAAAGGCGACCAACTGGGCCGCGGTATTCTGGAAGAAGGTGAAATCACATCTGGGGTTTCACCGACGAAATCGAAATCCAGAGAAGTGCCGTTCAACGCACCGCACTGGGCCCTGTCCGGCCCAATCGTGCGCATGTTCAACGAGGCCTATTTCCGCCGCGTCCCTTCCCAGGGCCGCACCACAGTGAAACCGATCACCGATCCGTTTTTCCCGTTGGACAAAATTCACAATTGGAACCGGCTATATGGCAAACGCGGCTTTCATCAGTTTCAATGCGTGGTTCCCTTGGACCAGGCCGATACCTTGCGCCGGATTCTGGAATTGATCGCCAATTCCGGCCTTGCCTCACCTCTTGCGGTTCTCAAACGCATGGGGGCCGGGCGCGCGGGGTATATGTCCTTTCCGATGGAAGGCTATACATTGGCTGTGGATTTCCCAAATCGCAGCGGCGCACGCAGCCTGATCGGCGAATTGGAGCGGATGGCCGAAAATGCGGGTGGCCGGATCTATTTCGCAAAAGACGCGCTCTGCACGCCGGATCGCGTGGCCGGGATGTATCCTGAACATGGCAAATGGCTGACGGCCGTGACCAAAGCCGACCCAGAAGGAAAACTGACCACCGATCTGGTCCGACGGCTGAAGCTAAGGAAATCGAAATGACGGAAAACTGGATCATTCTTGGCGCGACCTCGTCGATTGCCCGCGCCTTTGCCCGGCGTGTTGCCGAAAAAGGTGACGCGGTCTTTTTGGCCGGCCGGGACAAAGAGGACCTGAAGAACACGGCATCGGACTGCGCCGAACGTGGCGCCCCCTTGGCCGAGGTTGTCAGCTTTGATGCCCGCGACCCGTCCGGCTATGCGGCCATCATAAAGCGACTGGAAAAAGAAGAAGGCCAAATCAATGCGGCGGTTTTCGTCGGCTCGATGCCGGAACAATCCGCAATTGATGAAGACCCCGCACTGATAGCAGGCGTCATCAACGATAATTTCACCGGCCCAACCCAGTTCTTGCAGGCCCTCGCCCCTGTGATGGAGGCGCGCGGCGGCGGCACTGTCGTTGGTGTCGGCTCTGTTGCTGGCGATCGCGGCCGGCTGAGCAACTATGTCTATGGGGCCTCTAAGGCGGGGTTTCACACCTATCTGTCAGGCCTGCGCAACAGACTAACACGCTCTGGTGGTCACGTTGTTACGGTCAAACCGGGTATGGTGGATACGGCAATGACATGGGGCATGGACGGGCTGATTCTGGTCGCACCCCCTGAAAAAGTGGCCGACGACATTCTGAAAGCCGTCAAAAAGAAAAAGAACGTGATCTACACGCCCTTTTTCTGGCGTTATATCATGATGATCATTCGATCCGTTCCCGAACCGATCTTTAAAAAGCTGTCAATTTAGCCCAAGCAGGTTCTGCCAAATCCCGGCAGAATAAAACATCAGGGACAGCGTCAGCAGCAAAAGCCCAATCCCGCGTTTGTCGCGCATCGCGAAAACGATCGGGTCATAGTCTTGCCGCCCGAAATACCCCAGCCGAACCATCCGGATCAGCCACATGGCAATCGGGATCATCGCCACCCAAAGCAACCATTGCTGTGGGTAAAGCTCTCTCGCTTGATCAGAAAGCGTGTAGAGGAAAAAGATCAACAGCGCCCCGACAACACCGATTCCTGCCATGTTCAGCAGATCCCCGATGTCCTTGCGGCCATAACCGCGCCCGGGCAAACGTTCATCGTTGGTGGCCAGGGTCAGTTCCGTCATGCGTTTGACACAGCCCAAAGCAATGAACACCGGAAAGATAAAGATCAGCATAAAGCCTGACACATCAACCTGCCCCGCCGCGGCCCCCGCGACGACGCGCAGTGTATATAATGTGGCCAGCATTGCGATATCGACCCATCTCATCCGCTTGAGGCGCAGGGAATAGGCCAGAGACAAGATCATATAGACCACGATAACCGCAAAGAACGCCCACCCCAGAAAGGCAGCAAGGCCCAAGGCGATCACCGCAAGCCCGGCACAGGCGATCATTCCAATACTGATCGGCACAGCCCCGCTTGCGAAGGGGCGTTTGTGCTTGGTCGCATGCAGCCGGTCGGCCTCAAGATCAAGCAAATCATTGACTATATATATAGTCGACGCTGCGGCCGAATATGCGGCTATGCCCAGAATCACCAACAACAGGGTTGAGAAACTAAAATCATGCGCTGCCAGCATCGGCAGCAAAAGCAGAACGTTTTTGACCCATTGATGAGGCCGCATCGCCTTGATCAAACCGCGCCAGTGCCAGCCGCCTTCAAAAACGCTCACCGTCTTGCCCTGCTGTATCAGCGAGTCGCGAATGTCAGGGTAGTCCCCCACCATAACCACGTTTTGCGAATGCTCCCAGATGGGGACATCAACGGGTTCATTGCCCGCATAGTCAAATCCGGCTTCGCCAAATGCATCGACCAACGCGCCTGCCTTGGCTGCTCCTTTGAGGTTATGTTGACCATTGGACGCAAAGATCTGTTCTGACAGGCCATGGTCCCGGGCCAATTGCGACACCAGCGCCTCATCAGAAGCAGAGGCCAGGATAACCTCCCGCCCCGCCTCCAGGTTCTGATCCGCTAGAGCTTTGATATCTTCGTTGACCGGCAACAAATCCGTGCGCAATTGCGCCAACTCTGACAGCTCGCGTTTCAAAACAGCCGGGCGGGTGAAATTCCGCAGCGCAGTGGATAATGTTTCAAGTGGCCGTTTTCCCAGGCTGCCCCAGAAACATTCAAACAACATGTCTGTTTTCAGAAAGGTTCCATCAATATCCAGAACCAGTGGTTTCGTGTTATCCGTCATTCTTCGCCTCTTTGACGGCAAAAACGCAGCCGTCCGAAATCAATTGTGGTGGTGTCAGGCACAAGCCGCGCGCAACAGTCCAGGCCGCTAATACTTTTGGGACATAGGCCCGCGTCTCGTCATACGGAGGAACACCCTCATTGCGCAACACAGCATTTTCGCCCGCATTATAGGCCGCCAGAACCAGAACTGGATCATTGCCGAATTTGTTCATCAACCAGTCCAGATATGCAACACCGCCTTTGATGTTCTGAACAGGGTCCGTGCTGTCAGCAACACCGAACCGTTCAGCGGTCGCCGGGATCAATTGCATCAAGCCTTGAGCACCTGCATGGCTTAGTGCTGTGCTATCGCCGCTGGATTCAATTCCAATGACCGCCAAAACAAAGGCAGGCGACACTTTCGTTCCGATCGTCGCCTTTAGGATATCGATGCCATAGGCGGCCGCGATATTCTGCATATCTTGCAAACGGGGCGTGGCCACCATTTGCCCATCTGGACCACCATTAAGGGACTGCACCGCCTCTTCAAGACGCCCAGAGCTGCCAGCCGACAAGCTGGGTGAGACTTTTGCCCAATACCAGGCAAACACATCAGACGTCTTAATTTCCGGCGTGTCGGGCAGCAGGCTTGGCGATTGGGCCTCTGGCTGCGGGCCGATTTCACTGTCAGCGTCGTATTCTCTGGTGACAGGTCTGGGCGGCGTAATATATGCGCGTTGTTCATCCGGATCGATTTGCACCGTGATCCGGCTGCCAGTCTTGGGTTCACCGACTTTCACCCTGCGGAACGTAAAATCGCGATTTGGGGCCGCTTCCTGTGCGAAAGCGCCATCAGTGATGCCGAAGACTGCAGTTAACACTGCTGTTAATATAGTCCGCTTCATGCGGTTCTTCTTTGCCTCAATATTCTTTTGATAAGATTATTCGCAAAAAAACGAGCACAAAGCCAGTTTTCTGTTCACAAACGGCGCATAATACCACCCTGCCGGGTGCTTTGTCGCCAACCTCAGCCCCCCTCCAACGGAACCCATTTTTTTAAAAATACCTATTTTCAACGACTTAACGTATTTTTTAACGTTTTTTTAGGTCTCTACAAAATTGTACGATAGGCGACAAATTCTCGCCCCATTCAGACGGCCATATAAGCACATGCCAAGACGGAGCTCGGGTCAGCCAAAACGACCGGATGAACCCGACAAGGTAACGTGGAAATGAGAAAACGAACTTTTTGGAAGGGACATAACATGAAACTGTTCACACTCTTGAACAACTTTAAGAACGACGAAGATGGTGCCGTAACTGTTGACTGGGTTGTATTGACCGCAGCCATCGTTGGCCTCGGCATCGCAGTGCTGACATCTGTATCTGGCGGTACAACCAGCCTAGCTGACAAAATCAGCTCGAACCTGGCTAACCAAACAATCGCAACATACTAATTCGCAAAACGCGAACTACAAAATTTCGAAATCGGAGACTACAAATGACACTTTTGAATATCGCAAAAAACTTCGCACGTGACGAAGACGGCGCCGTGACTGTTGACTGGGTTGTTCTGACAGCCGCAATCGTTGGCCTTGGCATCGCAGTTCTGACATCTGTTTCTGGTGGTACAACCAGCCTGGCAGACAAAATCAGCTCAAACTTGGCGAACCAGACGATCGCAACTTACTAAGTCGATCTTATCTAAGAAAATCAAAAGCCGCGCTTGGCAACGAGCGCGGCTTTTCTTTGTCTAATTGGGCTCTATCAACAATGGACGATTTGGACTGCAAATGTTTCCAAATTAGGTGCGGAACTCCACGTTTTGGACGCAATTCGGCCCAATCCGTGCTGCACTTGAACGCCATCTAGAACATATTCGGATTATTGACCCAGGTGGGATCGGGGTATTGATTGAAAAAGGGAAAGACATGACACTGTTTTTGACTCGTTTCGCTAAAGATGAAGATGGTGCTGTCACTGTCGACTGGGTTGTTCTGACTGGAGCAATCATTGGATTGAGCCTGGCCGTCATCGCCACGATCAGTGATGGCGCCTTGGACTACTCAACAGGGCTTGGTCAGAATCTCTCGGCAAAAACTGTGGCCACGTACTAGGCCAGTTGCGGTTATTTGAATATTGCATGCCAAGTGGCTGTGTTTGCGATATTCATGACACCGACAAGCTTTGTCCAATCTTCTGCCCCAATTCCCTGCCAAACATAATCCGAAGGTGTGGTGTGTCGCTCGCCGAATGAGGCGAGACAACACCCAAATGTGAGAGGGCATTATTATGCGGTTGGTTTTTGGATTTGTTTTGGTTCTTGGCATGGGGCTTGCGGGTTTCGCAGTTTACATGGCCAAAGACTATATTGGGGCCTATCAGGCTGAACTTGCAGCGGAACGCGCTGCACGGTCTCAGATGGTAGAAACGGTAAACGTATTTATTTCGGCACGGCCGATTCGCTATGGCGAACGCTTGCGCCCCGAAGATATTCGCGTCGTCCGCTGGCCCGTAAACGCCATCCCAGGGGGTGCGTTTCAAACCGAAGAGGCTTTGTTTCCGAATGGAAAAGATGAAGCCGGGCTTCGCACTGTAATTCGCGCAATGGAAAAAGATGAGGCCATCATGGCCATCAAAGTGACCGGCCCCGGCGAAGACGCTGGCGTGTCATCCCGTTTGGCAAAAGGCATGCGTGCCTTCGCGATCAAGGTCGATGTGAACACCGGTGTTTCCGGCTTCCTGCGCCCTGGTGACCGTGTGGACATCTATTGGACAGGTCAAAACAACTATGACGGCGGGCCAGATAACAGATCAGGGCAACTTACAAAGCTGATCGAATCAAAAGTCAAACTTTTGGCGATTGACCAGATTGCCGATGAAGACCGCAACAACCCAACAATTGCGGGCACAGTGACGGTAGAGGCGACCCCGCTTCAAGTTGCAGCGCTTGCGCAGGCCCAGGCAAGTGGACGTCTGTCCCTGTCCTTGGTCGGCGCAGAGGACGAAGATGCCATCGCCGGCGTCACAGTTGACGGTCGCGATTTGCTGGGGATTGAAGAACGTCAGGTGGTCGAGGCAGAGGTTGCAAAAGTATGTTCGGTCAGAACACGTCGCGGCGCCGAAATCATCACGACACCGATTGCCTGCAAAGAAGAAAATTGATTGGATTGGGCGGGCCACATTTGGCCCGCCCTTTCGCAATCCCGCAAGATATTGTGATGTGTTGCGACTTATCCACATAAACACCCCCTCTCAAACGATTGATTCTTGCTATAAATTGCAGTTTCACGCATGGTGCATTCAAACGGGCGATTTAAATGACCCGTAACGAGGCGTGATCGGAGAGGCAGGTCACATGAAAATTGATAAATTCATTAAAGCCGCACTACTCGGCTTTTCATTGGCTGTTAGCACAGCTTCAACAGGGACTGCGGAAACGCTCCAGATCATGGAGGGGACTGCATCCAGCGCATTGCGTGTATCGATGAACCGCGCGGTGGTCGTTGAATCCGACGTTCCATTTGCAGAGGTTTCAATTGCGAACCCGGGCATTGCGGATATTTCCACATTGTCTGACCGCAATTTGTACGTCTTGGGCAAAGCCCCCGGGCGCACAACCCTGACACTTTTGGGACCAGACGGAAGCTTGATCACAAATGTCGAGGTTCAGGTCAGCCCAGACATCGCAGAATTCAAAGAGCGTCTGCGCCAAATTCTTCCAGGCGAACGCATCGAAGTGCGCACAGCAAATGACGGCATCGTTTTGTCCGGCATCGTTTCGTCCACAGCGCGTTTGGATCGCGCATTGGACCTAGCAAACCGCTATGCACCAGACCGTGTATCAAACCTTTTGATGGTTGGCGGCAAGCAACAGGTTATGTTGAAGGTTCGCTTTGCTGAGATGAGCAGATCCGTCAGTAAAAATCTGAGCAGTAGCGTTTTCTTTGGAAACAACAACAGCGCCGGCGCATCGGGCTTATTCACACAGGGCAACAACCTGAGCAACGCGCTGAGCGGTGGAACCGTGCGCCGAACAAGAGAAGCCGCTGGCGTCTTGGCAATTGGCGGCAGCGTTGGTGGCTACCAAATGGGCGTGATCATAGAAGCCCTTGAAAACGAAGGCGCCGTGCGGACTTTGGCGGAACCAAACCTGACCTCTCTGTCCGGTCAAGAGGCGACATTCCTCGCAGGTGGTGAGTATCCTATCCCAGTCGTCGGCGACGAAGGCAGCATTACCGTCGAATACAAACCGTTTGGTGTGGAACTGAACTTCACACCAACGGTGGTTGATGGCGATATCATCAACCTGGACATGTCAGCTGCGGTTTCTGGAATTGACAACAGTATCGTTATTCAGAACGACGGGTTTTCCATCAACGCCTTCAAACGTCGCGATACGTCTTCAACGGTTGAATTGCGTGATGGCGAAAGCTTTGCCATTGCCGGCCTTCTGTCAGACGACTTCCGGGACCTGAAGGGGCAAGTTCCTTGGCTTGGCGACGTGCCAGTCCTTGGGTCTTTGTTCCGCAGCGCCGAATATCAGCGCGAGCAATCAGAATTGGTCATCATCGTGACGGCCCATTTGGTGACCCCCACTCGGGGCGAGGCATTGGCCCTACCCACTGACCGAATCCGTCCGCCGACAGAATCAGAACTGTTTTTGTTTGGCAAAACGGCTGCAACCAACCGCCCGACCACTGGCGCCGCAGGAGAAGTCGCAAAACAAGACTTCGGCGGATCCTATGGCTACGTGATGGAGTGATTGACATGTTTACGCAAAAAAAGACGATCTTGGCCGCTGCAAGTGTATTTGCTCTGACTGCATGTTCGACTGGCAGCTGGACACGCGAAGCTGGATCAGAAGTCGACGAAGGCGCTTTCGGCAACCCCACGATGAATAACTCTCTTATTCAATCGGGTGATCGGAACTATGTCGTAAACCTGAACAATCGCTTTTCCAGCGAAGTGCCCCCAACAGTGAACTTCGCGTTTGATAGCACCTATCTGGATGAAAACGCCAAAGCCGCATTGCGCCAACAGGCCAATTGGATCAACCAGTTTCCAGAGGTCCATTTCAAAGTCTTTGGCTACACAGACCTTGTCGGCTCCGCCGCCTATAACAAAAACTTGGGCCTTCGCCGTGCCAATGCTGTCGTCAGCTACCTGGCAAGCCAAGGTGTAAGCCGCAAAAGACTTGCCGCGCTGGTTTCCTACGGCAAAACCCGCCCGCTTATCGCAACCCAGCAGCCAGAACGTGCAAACCGTCGGGCTGTAACGGAAGTGGCTGGATTCGTTGAAACAAATCCGACTTTGCTTAACGGTAAATACGCCGACGTAATCTTCCGCGAGTACGTCAAAAGCGCGAGACCGAAATCCGGTACAGTCACAGCCGACTTGTCAGGCGCCGGAACCGAATAACAACGCATATCTTCCTCTGGATTGCCGCAAATTACCGAACAATTACGGTTTTTTAGCCCCAATATTGCCCAGATTTCCAATCATCTTCACTGACAGGAGCAATCTGTGACCAACTGAGTCGCAATTGCCCTGCGGTGGGATCCGGAAAATCAGGCGAGGATCCACAACGCCGCTTGTGTCTGTAACTGGAAGGACAAAGGCAATGGCGAGTAGTGTGGCGTTGCAGCCGGAACCGGCTCCGATCGTGGCTTGCACAGTCTCCCGGGACGTTCAGAACTTCGAATTGTTGATCGAAGATATGGAGTCCGAGTTGGGGGAAAGCTGGGGTGATCTCTCTTTTGAAGACGCCAAACTGTTTTTTAACCAAAGCGATGCAGACAAATTAGAATTTGCCGCAATTGCGATGGATGAAAATGACGAGGACAAATTGGCTGTCATCGCCGATTTGATCAAGTCAGCCAACAAAAATGGCATCAAAGTTATCGTCATCGCCTCTGACGTCAGCCCCATTGCATTGCACCAGTTGCTCAAACTGGGCGCAGAAGAATTCGTCCCCTACCCGCTTCCGGACGGGGCATTGCATGACGCAATCGAACGGTTGCGCGCGCCAGAGCCTGTTCACGACGTAAAAACGAATACCGCGACGGGTTCCGGTGACAACCACAATGGCGTCGTCCTTGCCGTCCACGGCATGTCAGGCGGCGTTGGATCAACCACACTTGCCGTGAATATGGCCTGGGAATTGGCCAATATTGACAAAACCGACCCACCTCGCGTCTGCATCCTGGACCTCGATCTGCAATATGGATCGGTCGCGACCTATCTTGATTTGCCCCGTCGTGAGTCTGTGTACGAAATGTTGTCGTCCACCGACAATATGGACAACGATTCCTTCATGGCCGCTTTGCTGCAGTTTCAGGAAAAGCTTTATGCATTGACCGCCCCGGCGGAAATGCTGCCTTTGGATATCATTACCTCCGAAGATGTTCAGCGCATCATTGATGCGGCGAAACTGAACTTTGACTATGTTGTCATCGACATGCCGTCGACTGTTGTCCAATGGACAGAAGTCGCGCTGCATTCGGCCCATGTGTATTTTGCACCGCTGGAACTGGATATGAGATCCGCACAAAACACCTTGCGGATGATCCGGGCGCTTAAGTCAGAAGAATTACCATTTGAAAAACTGCGTTATGTTCTGAACAGGTCACCCAAATTTACAGACATGAACGGGAAAAGCCGCGTTAAACGCATGGCCGAAAGCCTGGACATCGACATTGAAGTGATGATGCCGGATGGCGGAAAACCCATAATGGAAGCCAACGACCACGGCCTGCCCCTGGCTGAAACCGCAGCGAAAAACCCGTTGCGCAAAGAAATTCTTAAACTGGCAACTTCAGTTCATCAGCTCAATTTGTCCGTCGCCGAAGGCGCTTGATTCACCGAAAGGTACTAGATGTTTTCTCGATATAAAAAGACTGACGACGCCAAGCCAAAGCTGGTGGATGCAGCACAAACGGCCCAGCCGCAAAAAGCGTCTCCTGCGGCGGTTAAAGCTGCGGTTGAACGCAAACCCGGCACAAAGGTCGCGGCAAAAGTCGTCCCAGTCGACAAAGAGGCGAAGCGCAAAGAGCGTTTGGGGGAACTCAAACAGGAACTGCACAAACGACTGCTGGACGATCTAAATCTTAGTGCGCTTGAGGGCGCTAATGAATCAGAGCTACGCGGAGAGATATCCGCCATTGCCGGTGAAGCGCTGGACGAAATGGCGGTTGTCCTCAACCGCGAAGAACGCGCCACTTTGAATCAGGATTTGTTTGACGAGGTCACCGGGCTTGGCCCGCTTGAGCCCTTGCTCAAAGACGACTCGGTCAACGATATTCTGATCAATGGCCCCAAACAAATCTTTGTGGAACGTGACGGTAAACTGCAATTGACCGACACGATTTTTAAGGACGAACGCCACCTTTTGCGGATCATCGACAAGATCGTTTCCGCGGTTGGTCGTCGTGTCGATGAATCCAACCCCTATGTGGATGCCCGTCTTCAGGACGGGTCGCGTTTCAACGCCATGGTCTCTCCGATCGCGGTGGATGGATCGCTGGTTTCAATCCGTAAATTTAAAAAGGAAAAACTGGCCGTAGACGATCTGGTCCAGTTCGGTGCCTTCACCGAAGAAATGGCCGCCTATCTGCAGGCCGCGGTTTCGACCCGCCTGAACGTCATCGTTTCGGGTGGTACAGGTTCGGGTAAGACGACCACGCTTAACGCTTTGTCATCCTTCATCGATAACCACGAACGCATCCTGACGATTGAGGATACGGCGGAACTTCAACTGCAACAAACCCATGTGGGTCGAATGGAAAGCCGCCCGCCAAACGTTGAAGGCAACGGCGCTGTTTCGCAACGCGACTGTCTGAAAAACGCCCTTCGTATGCGTCCAGACCGCATTATTGTGGGGGAAACGCGTGGCGAGGAAGTTATCGACATGCTTCAGGCCATGAACACGGGTCACGATGGATCCATGACAACGATCCACGCCAACTCTGCCCGCGATAGTGTGTCTCGACTGGAAAACATGATCGCCATGGCGGGGATTGAGATGCCGCTCAAGGCGGTTCGCGCGCAGATTTCATCGGCCGTAAACCTGATCGTTCAGGCCAGCCGTCTGCAAGATGGCTCTCGTCGTATGACATCCATTACCGAAATCACCGGTATGGAGGGCGAAGTCATCTCTATGCAAGAGGTCTTCCGCTACCAGCGCACCGGGCTGACACCAGACAATAAAATCATCGGCCATTTCACAGCAACGGGTGTTCGCAGCCATTATTCGGAACGGTTCCGGATGTGGGGCTATGACTTGCCTGCTGAGATCTTTGAGCCGTTTGAAGGATAGGGGACAGACATGGTTATCAGCGCAGAACCACTGATTTACGGCCTTATTTTCATCGCCGTTCTTGTCATCGTCGAAGGTATCTATCTGACGGTGTTCGGGAAATCGATCAGCCTGAACAACCGGGTGAATCGCCGGTTGGAAATGCTGGAAAAGGGCGTGGGCCGCGAACAAGTCCTTGAGCAATTGCGCAAGGAAATGGGCCAACACGTCCGGTCCCGTTCAATTCCGATTTATTCAATCCTGGCCAGCAAGGCCCAAAAGGCCAACATCGCATTTACCCCCACCCAGCTGATCATCATGATGGGTGTTCTTGGTGTTTTTGCCTTCATCGGGCTGACCTTTGGAACCAGCGCAAGCCTGACCATCAGAATCGCGATTGCTTTTGCAATGGGGGTCGGCGGGGTCTTTGTCTGGGTCAACAACAAAGCCAAAAAACGCCTTGCGCTGCTGGAAGAACAATTGCCGGACGCGGTGGAACTGATGGTTCGTTCCTTGCGGGTCGGGCATCCGTTTTCATCGGCCCTGACCATCGTGTCAAAAGAACTTCCAGATCCACTTGCCTCGGAAATGGGGATTATTTCGGACGAATCCGCTTATGGCCGTGACGTTGGTGAAGCCTTGAAAGCAATGGCCGAACGCCTGGAAATGCAAGACATGCGGTTCCTGGCCGTTGCTGTGACGATCCAGCAAACATCCGGTGGTAACCTGGCTGAAATCCTTGAAGGTCTGGCCAAGGTGATCCGGTCTCGGTTCAAACTGTTCCGCCGGGTTCGCGCGATTACCGCCGAAGCAAAATGGTCGGGCATGTTCCTGTCGATCTTCCCCCTGGGTGCGCTTGTCGGCATCAACGTCATCCAGCCTCACTACTACGACGATGTGAAAACAACGGAATATTTCATTCCTGCCTGTTTGGTCGTCGCTGCGTTCCTGGTGGTGAATATCTTCGTGATGCGCGCTCTTGTGAACATCAAAGTTTAAGGACAGAACATGCTGGAATCTCTGACAGGTCTACAGACCACGCTGACGGATCAATTGGGTCCCTTTGGGCCAATTTTGGCGGTTGGCATTTTGGGCATGTTCCTTGTCCTGCTCACATTGCCGATCCTTTTGAAGAAAAAGGTCGACCCGCTCGACAAGTTGAAGTCGTCAGGTCGGATGCAGGCCAAAGAAGTCACCAAGACGCAGCAATTGCGCAACCGATCCAGCAAAGACAAACTGGAAAAATATTCGGATTTTCTGGAACCTCAGGACGAAGAAGAATACTCGGCCGTCAAACTCAAGCTATTGCAGGCTGGTTACCGCTCTAAGACCTCAGTGCGGACCTACCATTTTTTGCAATTCGCCTTAGGGATTGGCTTGCTAATTGTCGGCGTTATCTTTGCGATCATCCAGAAAACGTCTGGCGATCCATCCACGCAAACCCTTCTTATCACGATTTTGGGGCCAGGCTGTGTGGGATATATGCTGCCGAAATACTGGGTCACCAAACGACAGCAAAAACGCCAGGAAGAAATCGTCAATGGGTTCCCCGACTCGTTGGACATGATGCTGGTTTGCGTCGAAGCCGGGCAATCTCTTGACCAATCCATTGTTCGTGTGGCCAGAGAAATTCGGTCAGGTTTTCCGGCCCTCGCAGATGAATACGAAATCATCGCCCATGAGATGAAAGCCGGTAAAGACAGAATTCAGGTCCTGCGGGACATGTCAGAGCGCGCCGGCGTCCCCGACGTGTCCAGCTTTGTGACTGTGCTTATTCAATCCGCCAGTTTTGGTACATCCGTCGCCGACGCTTTGCGCGTCTATGCCAGCGAAATGCGTGACAAACGTGTCATGCGTGCCGAAGAAAAAGCAAATACTTTGCCGACAAAGATGACATTGGCGACAATGATGCTAACTTTGCCACCTCTATTGATCATTTTGATCGGACCTTCGATCTATGAAATCGCAGTAACCTTATCGAACGCAAAATTCTGATGTTATGACAGTAAAATGGGTGGGATTGGTATTGGCCTTCGGGCTGGTTGCCGCTTGTGACAACACAAGCGGCACTGTGCCGTCTTTGGACAGCCCTTATGCCCCAACCGGAATTGACCCCAGAAAAGAAGCCGTCGACAGCCTTATCGTCGGTCATCGCCTGATGGCGGCCGGGGAGTATGAACTCGCGCTCAAACAATACCAACTGGCCGCGGCCCAACATGGCTACACCGCCGAAGTCTTGTCTTCCCTTGGATCCGTCAACCTGCGGCTCGGACGTCTAGGGCAAGCAGAGGATTTGCTGCGACGCGCCGTCAAAGAAGACGACAAATTCGTCCCCGCCTGGAACAATTTGGGCGTCGTTTTAATGGAGCGGAACAAGGTTGGCGAAGCTGCCCGCGTTTTTCGCATCGCATTTTCCCTAGACAGTGGCGAAAGTGTCGAAATCAAAGAGAATTTGCGCCTCGCACTCGAAAAACTTGACGAACCGGCTTATGATGAACCGGAAGAGAGTTCGTTCGAATTGGTACGAGAGAGTCAGGGTAAATATCTGCTTATCTCGGAACGGTAAAAACAAAAAACGAACCTGATTGAGCAGCAGAGGACGCAAAAATGCGCCATAAGTTTATCGTCACACTGTGCGTCAGCAGTGCAATTGCCCTATCGGCTTGTGATAAAAAACCTGAAGAACCCGACGCCGCTATGGCCGATCTGAATGTGATCGACGACAGCAACCTGAACAATGTCATGTTAGGTTCTGCCGATCCGAATGAGGCCGTCAATTACTTCCGTCAACTGGCAGAGGCGAACCCGGACCGTATCGACGCAATGCGTGGTCTTGGTTTCTCTTTGACACGTGCCAAGAAAACCGTAGAGGCACCGCTTGCTTGGGGTAAAGTCGTGACAATGCCCGGTGCAACCAATGAAGATCGTATTAACTATGCCGATGCATTGATCCGGGCGGGCGATTGGGACAAGGCCGAAAGCATCTTGGACACGATCCCCCCGACCTATGAAACCTACAAGCGATATCGCCTAGAGGCGATGGTTGCGGATGGAAATAAGGAATGGGACAAGGCAGACAGCTTTTACGAAATCGCAGTTGGCCTGACGACCCAGCCCGCAGGTGCACTGAACAACTGGGGCTACTCAAAACTGACCCGTGGCGACTATAAAGGTGCGGAAAAGCTCTTTGGTGAGACCCTAAAATACGACAGCACGATGTTCACAGCAAAGAACAACCTTGTTCTGGCCCGTGGGGCGCAGCGCAAATATGATCTTCCGATTGTGACAATGACCCAGGTCGAGCGTTCGCAATTGCTGTATACCATGGCGCTTTCTGCCATCAAACAGGGCGATGTGCGCACCGGGAAAGGTCTGTTGCAGCAGGCGATCGACACCAACCCGCAATATTTCGAAGCGGCGGAACGGTCCCTTCAGGCACTCGAAGATAACGTGATCAACTAACAATGGCGATAACAGCTTGGTCCGCAATCTGGTTTTTGCCCTTCGCGCTTCCCATTTCCATATGGGTGGCGTGGAACGACATGAAATTCATGAAGATCCCGAATAAGGCCGTCCTATCCCTGATGGTCGTCTTTGTGGTCATCGGATTGATCGCCCTGCCCTTGGCAGAAATGCCGTGGCGGCTGTTGCACTTTGTCGTCATCTTGGCGATTGGCTTTGGCCTGAACATGATCGGTAGCATTGGCGCAGGCGACGCGAAATTCGCGGCGGCCATGGCGCCATTCGTCGCCTTGGGCGACGTAAAAATGATGATGTATCTTTTTGCCGCCGTGCTTTTTGCGGCTGTAGCGACACACCGCCTGTTCAAAAGATCGCCTAAATTCCAATCCCTTACGCCGGATTGGAAGTCATGGGCGACCCGGGACTTTCCCATGGGGCTGGCGCTTGGCGGCACCTTGTCTTTCTACCTTATCGCAGGCGCGCTGTTCGGGTCCTAGGTGCCCGACGGCATCTCTGGCTTGAACAGGATATACAACGGCGTGCGCCGGATCTCTGTCATCTGAATGCCGCGTTCCTCGATCGTTTCCAGAATTTGGCTGCGAATATCCTGCGCCAGTGGACACAGCGGCACCAACACAAAATCAGCCGTTTTTATCCCCGGCAGCCCGCCATAGTACCAGGGCGCTCCTCCCTCTGTAGGCAATGAGCTGCCGTACAACCAAAAGCTCGACAACAAATCTGCTGTAAAGATACGTTTACCCTCCGCAAACCCTGCTGTCTCCAGATCTTGGGCCATAGCTTTAAACCACGCGGGCAGCCCCAGCTCTATCGTGCAATTTGGCAAGGTCTCTCCGTACAAGACAGTCGGTTCATCGCGCTCTGCCTTGTCCGCATAGGCCTCTAGCCCCGTTCCCGGCCCGTCAAAAGCAATCCTTGCATCAACGCGGTCGCCGCGCAGTCTTGTCACCTGAAGATCATCATTCACCGTCGAGCCAGCCAGCATCGGGCGGTACTCTTCCGTGTCGATCCTGGCATGACGAAATGGGCTGTAGGCGAGGTTAAAGAATGTCGGGGCGGCCATCGCCAGCGCGATCGCAGCGGTAAGTGTAAGGGCCGAACGCATGTTCCAACCGAACGAATTTTCCACATCATCCTCTGGCAGCATTGCAAACAGCAGCACCCCAAGTAACAGCAACCATTGAGGATCATTGGCAAAATTTTGGTACGTCACGTAGAAAAAGCCAGGTGCCAGTAACAATAGCACCAATCCACCGACCATCTGCTTGGCTTGCCGCAGGAAGATCACGCCAGCAATCAGGGTCAGACTGCCACCGATATAGGCCGGAGCACCAGCGATCGCCACCAACGGCTCTCCCGGGGCTGGGCGTACACCACCGACGGACACCAGCAACAAATCACTGATATACGCGCCCCAGATGCCAAATCCAGCGGCCAGGGACACGGCCAACAGAACCAACCCGCCCGCAATCGCCGCCACGACAATCGTTCGATAGGATTTGTGAAGGATCAGGGCCACAGCAATTGGCAACGCGAACGCCACGACATAGGTCACTTTGATCAAGATCAGCGCCGCCATTGCGACGCCGATAATCGCCCCGTCAATCGTCTGATTTTCACGCCCCTTGGGCGGCAAAACAGCAAGCACAATCGCAATAAAGGCAATCGCCCAGGCCCATCTGTTATAATGCATCGAAATTGAAATACTTCTCTGCGCTTCCCCATGAACCAAGGACGTCACCAAAACCATGATGATCAGGCCAAACAAATAGGCCACGAACCGGTTCATCCGGGAATAAGCGGCCCACCAGGTCACAGGTAATAACACAATAGAAACAAGAGTTTGCGCCATAATAAACGCCATACCAACGCCATATCCTAGCTTTACAAACAGGGCGATCGGGGCAAAGGCCAGGACCCCAAGTGGCGTCATGAAATCAAGATGCGGCCATTGTCCCTGGCTCATCCGCAGGACGATTTCCACCGCATGGAACGTGTCGCCTTCATGCTTACCCAGGTACAAACCGCCCTTCAGCAATGAAGCACCACACATTGCAACGATTACCGCCACAAAAAAGCCAAACAAAACTGTTGGATTTGGTCTGCTCATACCTGCCGTCCTCTTATTTTTTCAAAGGCTACACCAGGCGGCGCGAGCGATGCAAAAACCCTTCGGGGGTTACGTGTTTTGAAAGCCGCAATAGCGGTAGAAACACAACAACCCCGAGCAGATAAAGGTTCGACGATGAATATGCAGGCTTCGCCAGTCATGGCGCCCCCCGCTCCCAGGACAATGGCCGAAACCGGCCTGACAACTGTGATGATGCGAGATATTCTGCTGAAAACGATGTTTCGCCAGAATGTCGATCAGGTGACGGAACTGGCACAGGTTCTGTGTATGGCTGTGAATGCCACGCAAGAATTGGTCGATCTGGCGCGGACCCAAAACTTGGTGGAAGCCACCGGGACCCTGCATGCAACATCTGGAAGCGAGATGGGCTATCAATTGACCGATGGCGGCAAGGCCCGCGCGTTGGATGCCCTCGCCCAGTCTGAATATTACGGCGCCATGCCAATTCCGATGGCGGATTACGCCAAACAGGTCAAACGCCAATCCATCCGCAATATCCAGGTCACCCGGGAACAATTGGTCGGCGCTATGGGGCATCTGATTTTGCCCAATGACTTGTTGGACCACCTTGGCCCTTCGGTCAGTGCGGGACGGTCCATTTTGATGTATGGCCCACCCGGAAACGGGAAGTCATCGATTTCCAACGGGATCCGCGATGCCCTGGGCGACAACATATTTGTGCCACGCGCCATCGAATATTCTGGTCAGGTCATCACCGTCTATGATCCGATCGTACACAACATCGCAGAAGAACTGTCGGATGATCCGAACTCACTGCGCCGGACCTCTAACAAATATGATCGCCGCTATGTCTTGTGCGAACGGCCAACGGTTGTGACCGGTGGTGAACTGTCCCTGGACATGCTCGACCTTGTCTACAACGCCACCTCGCGAACCTATCAGGCTCCGCTGCAGCTGAAATCAACCGGCGGCATCTTTATCGTGGATGACCTTGGACGTCAGGCAGAACCACCACAGGCGCTGATCAACCGCTGGATCGTTCCGCTTGAGGAAGGAAAGGATATCCTGGCACTGCAATCGGGTGAAAAATTCGAAACCCCGTTTGACACGTTGGTGATCTTTTCCACCAACTTCCACCCAAATGAGATTTTCGATAAAGCGGCCCTGCGACGGATCTTCTTTAAGATCAAAATCGACGGCCCTGTTCAGGAAGATTACCTGAAAATCTTTGCCATGGTCGCCCGTAAAAAGAAGATGCCACTGGACGAGGCGTCCCTCGTATATTTGATGAAAAAGAAATACCCGACGATCGAAAACGTCTATGCGAACTACCAGCCAGTGTTTTTGATCGACCAGATGATCGCCATTTGCGAATTTGAGGGCATTCCTTACCAAATGTCGCCAAGCCTGATCGACCGGGCTTGGGCAAATATGTTCGTCAAAGAAGAAACCATCGTCCACTAAGCCACTTTCGCCAAAGGCCGGTTTTCCGGGCTGCACACACTTACAGTCTTGCCCAAGCTGGGCTAGACTGTAACGGCAGTTTTCGGCCAAGGGTGTGGGATGAAAAAAGACGCGAAAATTTTCGGAATTGGGTTGTCCAAGACCGGAACAACATCGCTTTATGCGGCACTGGACTTGCTTGGTTATCGGGCCGTGACATTTCGCCATCTCAAGGAACTTGGCCTGCAAGACTGGAGATTGGGCGACTTTGGCCGCGACTATCTGGCCGGCATCGAAGCCGCCACAGACCTGCCAATTGCGACCTACTTTCGCGAACTGGACGCCCGGTATCCCGGCTCAAAATTCATCCTCACCGAACGCCCGACAGAGCCTTGGCTCAAAAGCGTTGAAAAACAGTTTTCGGCCAATCCAGACCCAGAAGACAGATTCAACAGGGACATTAGATTGGCCCACTATGGTGTTGTAACATATAATGAATCTCGATTTCGTCGCCTGCAAAAAGAGCATTCCGACGCGGTAAGGGACTATTTCAAAGACCGCCCCAACGACTTGTTGTGCATGAATGTCTTTGAGGGGGATCAATGGCCCCAGCTGTGCAGTTTTTTGGGCAAGGACATCCCATCCACCCCCTATCCAACGACCAAACCAGAAACCTTCACAGGCACAAAACCAACCGCATCTGCCGACAATCGGGCGATCTCTGCCTTTGGACGGTTTGTCTATGTCGTTCCCATTGTCCATCCCAAGGGCCAGCACGTTGCCGATTACAGCATCGTCGAACGCTGCCTGCGCGCGACCTTGACCTCATTCACGGCGCAAAGCCACCACAACACAAGCGTGGTTGTCGTCTGTCATCAGGCCCCGGATTGGGCGGATGAGTTCAAGGACAAGGTACATTTTCTGACGATCGGGGATCATCCCGGTTTCGCGGCAAACCTGAACGATGTGCAGATCGACAAAGGCATGAAATACGCGATCGGCGCGGCCTATGCCCAAACGGTATTGGATGCAGAATTGATCATGCCAGCGGATGGCGATGATTTCATGCACAGCAACACCGCCAAATTTCTTATGTCCAAAGGCGGGCCGACACCGGGACGCGACGGGTTCTTATTCTCCAACGGCTACAATGCCTGCCTGTTTCCGCACGCACGGGACATCACTTTGACGGCCGCGTACAAGGTTGAAAAATTCGACCTAACCTGCGGAACTTGCAGAGTTTTCCTATCTTCCTCCCTACGCGCTCACCTGAACTCATTTGATCCGGAGTTTTGCGAAATGACTGCGCAAATCCCAAAGGGCCAGGTTGCGCAAATCCCCACCAATATGTTGACGCGCATCGCGCAAACCACGTCCGAAATCCAATCCCAGCCAGACACGCTGATCCGCCTTTTGGGGCGCCATGTTGACCAAGCCCCATTCTTTGACCTGGCCCCGCTCAAAGAACCAATGCCGGCCAAGGGCTGCGGGCATGGCAACCATGATGGCCCATTGGATGGTGACATTCACTGGCATCGGGTGCGGCAGGTCGCTAACCCCGACCGGTTCCTAAAGGATTTCGGTCTGGCCAAACATTCAGAAATCGTCGCCAAGCCCAGCCTGAAGGCCAATCTGCGGGGACAATTCGCGAAACTGGTGATCCGCCCGCTTTACAAGCGGCGCGAAAGATCAGCCAATAAGCCCCGCTGATCGGCATGCCCGACACGCCCCCCCTGTTTCATGAATGGTTCAAATCACGCGGTTGGTCACTGCACCCGCATCAACGGGACATGCTGGACAAAGCACAGGCGTCGTCCTTGCTGTTGATCGCCCCGACGGGGGGCGGCAAAACTTTGGCCGGTTTCCTGCCCACATTGGCAGAACTGGCAGATGGCGACCACAGCGGGCTGCACACACTTTACGTTTCCCCGCTGAAAGCCTTGGCCGCAGATATCGCCCGAAACTTGTCCACGCCGATTGCAGATATGGCACTGCCGATCCGGGTCGAGGACCGCACCGGGGACACCTCTGCAACGCGCAAAAAACGGCAACGTGCCGACCCGCCTCATATCCTGCTGACAACGCCGGAAAGCCTGGCCCTGCTGATCAGCTATGAAGACGCGCCCAGAATGTTTGCCGGGCTGAAACGGATTGTGATCGACGAAATCCATGCCCTAGCAGACTCCAAAAGAGGCGATCAGTTGATGCTGTCCCTTGCCCGCTTACAGTCGCTCTGCCCCAATCTGCGCCGCGTGGGCCTGTCGGCCACCGTCGAGGACCCCGGCGCAATCGCCAAGTATCTGGCCTGTCATCCGGACCCCTGCGAGATCGTGAACGCGGATCCCGGCCCTGATCCGGACATCCAGATGTTGGAAACCACCGCCGCCCCTCCCTGGTCCGGCGGCGGGGCAAAATACGCGATTCCTGCCGTGCTGGACCTGGTCAAACACCACAAGACCACGCTGATTTTTCACAACACCCGCGCCCAGGCAGAGATTTTCTTTCACAATCTGTGGCAGGAAAATACCGACAACCTGCCCATTGGCATTCACCACGGTTCGCTGGCCCGCGAACAGCGGCTAAAGGTAGAGGCCGCGATGGTGGCCGGATCGCTGCGGGCCATCGTCTGCACCGGCTCGCTTGATCTGGGCATCGACTGGGGCGACGTTGATCTTGTCATTCAGGTGGGCGCCCCCAAGAACGTCAAGCGATTGGTCCAGCGGATCGGGCGGGCCAATCACCGCTACAACGCGCCATCCAAAGCCTTGCTGGTGCCCGCCAACCGGTTCGAAGTCGTCGAATGCGTCGCCGCCCTTCAAGCGGTGCTGGATCACGACCTGGACGGCGATCCAAGGGCGCCGGGGCCGCGGGATGTCTTGTGCCAGCATATCCTTATCACCGCCTGTTCTGGCCCGTTTCAGGCAGATGACCTGTATCGGGAATTCACCACATGCGGGGACTATGCCGACCTGTCGCGCCAGGAATTTGACGATTGCCTGCAATTCGTCGCAACCGGTGGCTACGCCCTGCGCAGCTATGACCGCTGGCAACGTCTGTTGCAGAACCCAGATGGGTCCTGGCAATTGCGCGATCCACGGCTTGCGCAAAAAATCCGCATGAATATTGGCACGATTCAGGACACGGACACACTGAAAGTCCGGATGAAAAACAGCCGTGGCGGCAAGCCTTTGGGCGAAGTCGAGGAAAGCTTTGCCGCCACGCTGACGCCGGGCGACACTTTTGTCATCGGTGGTCAGGTGGTCCGCTATGAATCCCTGCGTGAGCTGACGGTTGAGGTCACGAAAAACCCGGGGCGAAAGCCCAAATTCGCGGTGTTTTCAGGGACCAAGTTTTCCACATCTACGCAATTATCCGAACGTATATTGCGCCTGTTCCAAAAGGAAAGCTGGCCAGATCTGCCGCCCCACACGGCCCAGTGGCTGGCGCTTCAGCGGGACCTGTCCCGCTTGCCGGAACCCGGACGATTGTTGGTCGAGACCTTTCCATATGAAAATCGCGAACATCTTTGCGTTTACGGCTTTGCCGGGCGAAACGCGATGCAAACCCTTGGGCTTTTGTTGACCCAAAGAATGGAAGCCGAAGGGCTGAACCCAATGGGCTTTGTGTCCACGGATTACGCCACATTGATCTGGGGGTTGGACGCCGTCAAAGACCCCGCACCGCTTTTGGCCCCGGAAGTGTTGCGCGACGGGTTTGAAACCTGGCTGGCGGGAAATGCCGTTATGAAACGGACATTCAAGACATCGGCCACCATCGCCGGGTTGATCGAACGCAACACCATGGGGGCAAAGAAATCGGGCCGCCAAACCAGCTTTTCCTCTGACATTTTATACGACACCCTGCTGAAATACGATCCCGACCACCTGATGTTGCGCATCACACGGCAAGAAGCCCTGAAAGGGCTGGTGGATTTTTCGAGGATCGAAGACATGCTGTCCCGCACGCAGGGGCGGATCGACCACGTCACGCTTGACCGCGTCCCGCCGCTGGCAGCCCCTATGTTTTTGGAAATGGGGAAAGTTCCCGTCTACGGCGCTGCGACCGAAAAGCTGGTCGCACAAGAGGCAGAACGCCTGCTGGCAAATTCCGGGCTTGCGTAACCTTTGCGAACACGGCAAAGAACAAAGGATGAACGGCCATGACTTCACGCTTTATGACACCCAGCTGACCGCCCTGCCCTCTGGTGCTTTGTGGTGCGCAGCGGATCGCGTGCTGACCGTATCCGACTTGCATCTTGGAAAATCCGACAGGATCGCCCGTAAAAGTGGCACCATGCTGCCACCCTACGAAACCCACGATACGTTATCACGGCTAGAGTCCGATATCGCCCAGGTGCAGCCCCATGTTGTGGTCTGCCTCGGCGACAGTTTTGACGACCTTGCCGCAGCCCGCCATGTGCGCGAAGAAGACGCGGTTTGGATCACGCGATTACAGGCCGGATGCCGTTGGATCTGGATTGAAGGCAACCATGATCCCGGCCCCGTCGCCCTTGGCGGCACCCATCAGGCAGAGTTCCGTTCTGGCAGCCTCGTCTACCGCCATATTGCACAACCGGAACAGCAGGGCGAGGTTTCGGGGCATTATCACCCCAAAACAACCCTGAGCGCACGGGGCCGCAGCGTGACACGGGCGTGCTTTCTGGTGGACGATGCCCGCGTGATTTTGCCCGCCTATGGGACATATACGGGTGGCCTTCGCACTGATGCGCCTGTGCTGTGTGATCTGATGCGACCGGACGCCAAGGCCATTCTGACAGGGCCAACCCCTGTCGTGGTGCCAATGCAAAGATCTTAGGCCAGACGTCGTTCGACTTGCGGGCGGTTTGACCGGCTGACGGGAACCTTGCTCCCGTCGGTCAAAATCAGAAAGACCTTGCCGTCTTGTTTTTCAAGCCGATCCATCGCGTCGTACGATACCCAATGGGATCGATGAACCTTTTCGCCCTTCACCCCGTCTAATTCATCCACCGCGTCGCAAAACCGCATCAGCAACGTTTCCACACCACAATCCGTGAACACATCCACATAATGATTGCGAACACTCACCCGATGAACCTGTTTCACATCCGAATTTGAAAATCTCTTGAAAAGGCGCGGCTGTTCGCATTTTTGAAACTGGGCCTTCAAAAAATCGCCCGCCAAAAGAACGATCATCGAAGCATAAAAAATGTTCACATACATCACCTCAATAGGTGTGACATAGGCGCGGTGATGTGACGTCATCACATCAGCAAACTTCCACAGGAACGGCGTATAGATAAAGCTGACCCCAACAGAAACGGCCAGTGCCGTTTGCCATCGTTTCAGGTCTGGCCAGAAATGCCGTATGCTAATCTTTAGGGCCAGCCCAAGAATAGTCGCACACACCACGCAAACGCCAAAATAAAGCGCCCGTTCCAGCACCCCCATACTGTCTTGGATTCCGAACGCGCCTGTAATTGTCAAAAAGCTGACAAATGCAAACATCAAGAACAATACAAGCGGCGAAGACAGCTGAGCGTTCAACTTGCTCAAAATAGCGCGTAGGCTGCCTACACCCATAAATAAAAATCCATACCTACCCTGCTTCTCCCATAAAACAGCATACCAATGTCGCACAAAAATAGACGGAAATATCGTCAACCTAGAAAAATTTAGTAAAATAAATACCCGAAGGCTTCGCCCAAAGTCATCAAATCCCATCAACTTTTCAAGATGGGATTTAACTATTTCGCAATTTGCAAAGATCACCTCAAGTTCAAGATGTATCCTTTTGATATTAAACAAGTACTCTTGAGAGGAGTTCAGGCGGTCAACCCATCAGGTTCAGGCAAATAATTGCTGCGCGCGCAGGCAGTCAGCGTATTGGCCAACAAACAGGCGATTGTCATCGGGCCAACGCCACCGGGAACAGGTGTAATCGCCCCTGCCACTTCGGCCGCGGATGCGAAATCCACGTCGCCCACCAGCCGCATTTTACCTTCGCCTCTCTCGGGCGCCGGGATCCGGTTGATGCCAACGTCGATAACCGTCGCGCCGGGTTTGATCCAATCCCCGGTGATCATTTCAGGCCGTCCAACCGCAGCAACCACGATATCCGCCCCGCGACAAAGCGCAGCGATGTCTTTCGTGCGGGAATGCGCAACGGTCACCGTGGCGCTGTCGCGCAACAACAACTGCGCCATCGGCTTGCCCACCAAATTGGACCGTCCCACCACGACAGCGTTCAACCCAGACAAAGAGCCATAATGATCGCGCAGCAGCATCAGACAGCCAAGCGGCGTGCAGGGGGCCATTGCCTTTTGACCGCTTGCCAAACGCCCGGCGTTCAACACATGCAGCCCGTCAACATCCTTGGCCGGATCAATCCGCGCCACGATCTCTTCTTCGCTCAGGTGATCAGGCACCGGGAATTGGCACAAAATCCCATGCACAGCCGGATCTGCGTTCAACTTTTCAATCAGGGCGTAAAGCTCTTCGGCGGATGTCGAAGCATCCAGTTTATGCTCAAAAGAGTGCATGCCGACCTCAAGCGTCTGCCGACCCTTGTTGCGCACATAGACTTCGCTTGCGGGGTCTTCGCCAACCATCACAACGGCCAAGCCGGGTGTGATACCGTGATCCGCTTTCAGCTGTTCCACGTGCTCGGCAACCTTGGCCCGCACAGTCGCAGCAAAGGCTTTTCCGTCGATCGTTGTCACCATCATAACCCCCTTGGCAATTCGCCCCGGTTTTGAACGCAAGGGAGCCTTAAAACAAGCCCTCAATATCGCCTTCTTTGTTCAACATGATCGCTTCGGCGCTTGGCACACGGGGCAAGCCCGGCATCGTCATGATTTCCCCGCAGACCACAACCACAAACCCGGCCCCGGCGGACAGCCGGACCTCTCGGATCGGGACAGAATGCCCAGTGGGCGCGCCGCGCAATGTGGGGTCTGTGCTGAAACTATATTGGGTCTTGGCCATGCAAACAGGCAGGTCGCCATAGCCTTGCGCTTCCCATTGGCGCAGCTGGTCGCGGATTTTTGTGTCGGCCAGAACTTCATCCGCACGGTAAATCCGTTTTGCGATGGTTTCGATTTTTTCCATCAAAGGCATGGCATCCGGGTAAATCGGGGCAAAGCTGGCCATATCGGCATCCGCAATCTCTGCCACGCGTGTCGCAAGATCAACCGTGCCTTCACTGCCCTTTTCCCAGTGCTGGCACAAAATCGCCTCAGAGCCGTGGCCTTCCACATAGGCCTTTACGGCGGCGACCTCGGCATCCGTGTC
The DNA here is from genome assembly GCA_051251595.1 of Marinosulfonomonas sp. GTDB lineage: Bacteria > Pseudomonadota > Alphaproteobacteria > Rhodobacterales > Rhodobacteraceae > NORP110. The sequence continues at coordinate 17,349 of JBPOFA010000015.1, read as the reverse complement.
CGTGACGAAATGATTGATCGCCACCACAACCGGCACACCAAACCCTTTCAGGTTTTCAATATGTCGCCCTAGGTTCGGGCACCCCTTGTTCACCGCCTCTACGTTTTCCTGCCCCAGATCAGCCCGCGCCACGCCCCCATTCATCTTCATCGCGCGTACCGTGGCAACAACCACCACACAAGACGGCGCAAGGCCGGCCTTGCGACACTTGATGTTCATGAACTTTTCAGCCCCCAGATCCGCACCAAACCCCGCCTCTGTCACCACGTAATCGGCAAGCTTCAGGGCCGTCGTGGTGGCAATCACGGAATTGCATCCATGGGCGATATTCGCAAAAGGCCCGCCATGCACAAAGGCCGGGTTGTTTTCCAGCGTCTGCACGATATTGGGCTGCATCGCATCCTTCAGCAGAACCGTCATCGCCCCATCCGCCTTTAGGTCGCGGCAATAGACAGGCGAACGATCACGCCGTTGCGCGACAATGATGTTGCCAAGACGGTTTTGCAGATCCTCCAGATCCAGCGCCAGACAGAGACAGGCCATCACCTCTGAGGCGACGGTGATGTCAAACCCCGCCTCGCGCGGAAAGCCATTGGCAACCCCACCAAGGGAAGTTGTGATCTGCCGCAAAGCGCGGTCATTCATATCCACAACGCGCTTCCACGACACGCGGCGGATATCAATTTCCAGCTCATTGCCCCAGTAAATATGGTTGTCGATCATCGCACTCAGCAGATTATGCGCCGATGTAATGGCATGGAAATCTCCGGTGAAATGCAGGTTCATGTCCTCCATCGGAACAACCTGGGCATAACCGCCCCCCGCAGCCCCGCCCTTCATCCCGAAACACGGCCCCAAAGACGCCTCGCGGATACAGATCGCCGCGTTCTTGCCGATCTTGTTCAGCCCATCCCCAAGCCCCACAGTGGTCGTCGTCTTGCCCTCTCCCGCCGGGGTGGGGTTGATCGCCGTCACAAGGATCAGCTTGCCGTCCTTGCGCGATTTGACAGAGTCGATAAAGCCCTGACTGACCTTCGCCTTGTCATGCCCATAAGGCAGCAATTCCGTGCTTGGGATCCCCAGCTTTGCGCCAATGTCCTGAATCGGCTGCTTTTTGGCCTCACGTGCGATTTCAATGTCAGTTTTATAGGCCATGATACCTCCCAGTATGCGGCGGGTTAATGCGCTATCCCAATCGTTACCCAACAACCCCGCGGCGCAATCGGGCGATACCGACATGACTTAGAACATAATCGTCGGATTGTCGTATTCAGGGTTCAATAGAAAACTCAAAGTCTGGGCCACCCAGATCAACCCCGTTGATCTGCACTGTCACTTTTTGCATCCCCGGATAGTCCTTGCGGGTCGTCACTTTGCGATAGGGATGGGTTTTGGTCAGAACCCGCGTTTCCCCGGGGTCCAGGGTAAGCTCTGTCCATTTGAACACTTTGGCGCTGAGCCGCCCATTCGCACGCATGAAATGCATCACATAATCAATCAGCATCTTTTGCCGTTGCGCCCCATTGGTCAGGATCAAGGTCAGCGCAACATCATCACCAAGCACAACAGTATCCGCGCCAATCTCTAACCGAAAGCTGGCCAGATCCGGCGCGCCAAACCCAAAGGCTGCCAAGGCACCGGGATGGCCCTTTTTGAGAAGGGTCCGGCAGGCGTGTTTCACCAAACGTTTTCGGTTGGTGTCTGCCGATTGCAACCAGTCCGCAGCGATCCCGGCCACCAGATCGGGCTGGTTCTTGGCGATATCGTTCAAATTATTCGCAACAGAGCGGCGCACATAGTCCTCTGGGTCGTCGCGCAGGGCCGTCAGGATTGGCAGAATGGGCGACGGGTCCGCGACAAAATCATGCAAACGAATGCCCCAGGGCAAAAGCGGGCGACATCCCTCTGACGCCAGCCGGCGCACATGCATGTTGCCGTCAAGCGCCCAGGCCTTGGCCGTGTTCAAGGTAAGCTCTGGATGGGTCACAAAAAACGGGCGCACATCGAATTCAGAGCTAAACCGGCTGGTCATCTTGGCCAGCGCCTCCAGGCTGAACTCTGGCATGTGCAGCCCATTACGAGAGACAAAGCTGGTCAGCGCCATGACGCCAAACCCGGAAATCCCCGTGTCATCGGGTTGGGCCGTTCCGCTGTCCGGGTCGCCCTCTGGCCGCAAGGCAGAAAGCAAGGCGGTTACCGTTTCTTCGTAACTGCCCGACATCGCCCCGTCGATCGCATGGGAAAACTGTTCGCTGCGTTGTTTCAGCTCTAGCTTTTCCAGCCCATCCAGCGCGAGCCTCTGGAATTTCTCTGCATCAAACAAATCTGTGGCGCGTGACAGATGCGCCGACATGGCTTTCGCCAAACCCGCGTCAAACTTGTTCTTGAACGGCTCCACCTGTGGCCTAGCCCGCCCATGCGGGTTGGCTGGGAATGTGCAGGGTCAGAGTATCCCCAACAGATAAGACACCCGGGCGTTCAACCCAGGCCGTCACACCGCGCCGGCCCTCGGCTGCGGGTTTAAACGCTTTGCCATGCCCCGGATGCGCCTTTTCGATGGTCATGGCGGGAAACTGGCAAGGCTGATTTTCCATATCCACCACAAGCGTGGTGCCATTCGGGGCCTGCAACCGCGAAGACGGCGGCACATGGCTGAAATCCGCAATCCCCTCTATCACCAAAGAAGCGCCCAGAAAGGCCGGGTCGATATCGTCCAAGCCCAGCTGTTCTGCAATCTGCCCCAGTTCTTCGGCGCTGATCACGGACAATTGGCGGACATTGCGAATTTCGGTCCCCTTGGGATGCTGAGACACAACACGCGAACAGGACGGCCGGTTGACGCCCGCATGGGTCGACCCAGGGATTCCGTCAAAACCCAGCTCTACCTGATCCAGTGATTGGCCTTCCAAAATCGGTTGGTTGCGGTGCGGAACAAGACCCAGCCAAGTGATCTTTCCAATATGTTTCGTCGGCACAAGTGCTGGCATGACGCGGTCCCTTTCAAACTATTCCTTCATCCAATGCCTAAAGGGAAACCACAAAAAACACCCGCCGAAAAGGAAAGAATACATCGCCATTTTGCAGCTTTGGATAGGCTGCATCCAGCGCGGCCTCATAGGCCTTTGTAAAGGCGTGGCTTTGCGGCTCTGTCAGTTTTTCCACAAAGGGGCGCATGGCGGTGGACATCGTGAAATGCCGCACCGGATGCCCCGCATCCACGGCCGCCAGCCGCTGCACATATTCCGTTTCCCAAACCGTGACCTGTCCCAAACCGTCCAGAATGCCTGCGTAAGCCAAAGGCGACAAAACCGGGGCCTGCCAATCGGTGAAATCGAAAAGATCCGGAAACATTTCCGCCGCAATATCGCGCAACAGCGCATGGGACGGGGCCCCATATTGCCGTGGCATCTGCACCGCCAATGTCCCGCCCGGCGCGAGGGCCTGAACAAGCCTTGGGAACAAAATGTCATGATTGGGCAGCCAGTGGCACAAAGCATTGGAAAAGATCAGCGCGGGCGGGCGATCCGGCGTCCAACTCTCTGCATTGGCCTGTTGCAGCTGATCGTAGGATTGGGCGGAACGTGCATGCTCCAACATTGAAGGAGAGCTGTCGATCCCCACCAGATTTCGGTCGGGGAACCTAGTTTTCAGCGCGGGAGCAACTGCACCATTCCCACATCCCAGATCGACGATATCGCCATCTGGCAAGTCCGGGATCTGCGCCAAAAGATCCAGCGCAGGGCGCAAACGAAAACCCCGAAACCTGGCATAGGTTTCGGGGTTCCAGTCTTTTGTCGTTTTGATCAAACCGTTGGTTCCGGTTCCATCCCATCATCAGATGGCTTCGATTTTGGCTTGGTCTTTGGAACCGCCGTGACCGAAGGTGCGCTGCCCTGATCCGGGCTGTCATCTTCGTCCTCATCGTCGGTCTTCGGCGCAAGGCCCTGAACCACGCGTTTGATGTCATCGCCCGTCAGTGTTTCATATTCCAGCAGACCTTTGGCCAAACGCTCAAATTCCTTCTTGCGTTTGATCAAGACCTTATGCGCCAAGGCATAGCCTTCGTCGATCAGGCGCTTGACCTCTTCTTCGATCAATTCCTTGGTTCCTGCAGAAATCGACAACCCACCAGCGCCGTTGCCCTGATAGCTTTCATGGGCTTGCTGGTAGTCGATATTCCCGACCTTATCGGACATGCCCCAGCGCAGAACCATCGCGCGCGCCAAGGAAGAGGCTTGCTGAATATCACCGGCCGGGCCGTTGGAAACGCCGTCCGCACCGTATTTGATGATCTCAGCCGCTTTCCCCGCCATGGTCATCGCAAGGCGTTGTTCACACTCTTCCTTGTGCCAGTTCAGGCGATCGAGTTCGGGCAAAGACACAACCATACCCAATGCGCCACCGCGCGGAATGATCGTTGCCTTGTAGACCGGATCACATTTGGGCATTTCCATACCAACGATGGCATGGCCTGCTTCGTGATAGGCGGTCTTTTCCTTTTGATCATCGGTCAAAACCATAGAGCGGCGTTCAGCCCCCATCATGACCTTGTCTTTGGCGTTTTCGAAATCTTCCATCGCGACGAACCGACGGCCCAAACGCGCCGCCATCAGCGCGGCTTCGTTCACCAGATTGGCAAGCTCGGCCCCGGAAAATCCGGGTGTCCCGCGCGCGATCAGGCGCAGGTCAACATCAGGGCCCAAAGGCACCTTACGCGCATGCACACCCAGGATCTTGTCACGGCCTTTGATGTCAGGGTTTGGAACCTGAATCTGACGGTCAAACCGGCCAGGACGCAGCAATGCAGGGTCAAGCACATCGGCACGGTTTGTCGCCGCCACGATGATGATGCCTTCATTCGCTTCAAAGCCATCCATTTCAACCAGCAACTGGTTCAAAGTCTGTTCGCGCTCGTCATTCCCGCCACCGTAACCAACGCCACGGCTACGGCCCACGGCATCGATTTCGTCGATGAACACGATACAAGGTGCGTTCTTTTTGGCCTGCTCGAACATGTCACGCACACGGGACGCACCAACACCAACGAACATTTCTACAAAGTCGGACCCGGAAATCGTAAAGAACGGCACACCGGCCTCCCCCGCAATGGCGCGGGCCAACAGTGTTTTACCAGTCCCCGGAGGGCCAATCAGCAAAGCACCCGTCGGGATCGTCCCGCCAAGGCGGCTGAATTTCTGCGGGTTGCGCAGGAATTCGACGATCTCTTCCAGTTCTTCCTTGGCCTCATCAATGCCGGCCACGTCATCAAACGTCACCCGACCCTGACGTTCCGTCAGCAATTTGGCCCGGCTTTTGCCAAAGCCCATAGCGCCACCGCGCCCGCCGCCCTGCATCCGGTTCATAAAGTAGATCCAGACACCGATCAGCAAGATGAACGGCGCAAAGGTCATCAGAATACTGGTCAAACTTGACTGTTCCTGAGGCTCGGCAATGACGACAACGTCCTTATCGATCAGACGGTCAGAAATATTGGCCCCATCCGGGCGCACGGTCGTGTAGTTTTGTCCATCGCGGCCCTTTATCAAGACCCGTTCGCCGTCCAGTGTCACACTGGCGACCTCGCCATTATCAACAGACTTCACAAAATCAGAATAACTGATGTTGTTGGAATTGATCGTTGATTGACCGCCGCTAAACAGGTTGAAAAGCACCAAAATCAATAGAAACAGTACGACCCAAAAGGCGATGTTTCGCGCGTTACCCAACAGAGCTCTCCTCGAAAAAATTTGTTGTCACGGTATAGAACCAAGACTGCGTGTTTAAAATAGGGAATAAACGCGTCAGTTCAATGCGATATGATCGACATATAAAAATCATTTTCCCCTTTCACCAATTCAGCCTGCCAGCCCCTGGTCAAACCCGCCAGAGGGGCCGCAACCAATTCGTCGCCATTCCACACCGCGGGCGAAGCCAGCAGGGACGCGCGGGCCAGCCCGGTTTCGCGCCAGTCCGGGCACAGGCCAAGGCCGTTTTCCCCTAAGATAGCAATATGATACCCAGCATCGTCTGGACCCGAAACGCGCCAACGCTGGTCCCAAACCTCGCCAATCCGGGCCTGCACGCCCTTAACGGACTGCGCCTCTCGCGTGATCCGCACAGTGCTGCCTTTGGCCAAAACCCTGCATCCATGCAATGTCGCATTTTCCTGCAAATTAATCGTGTTTTTCAGCTCCTGAATGGCGCGACCACGGGGCGAATAGCCCGCAGACGCCACCCATTTCAACGAATGAACCAGAATGCGGCGGGAAATTTCGTCTGGAAGTTGCGCAATCTGATCCCACTCCAACAGGACATCCCCCGCCTCTATACGGACAGCGGTCTGGGCGGCGACCTGTGTTTGCAGCTCTAGTGCCTGTCTCGCCTCTGCCAGTTGCGCGGCAACAGCAGAGAGCCCCTCTACCCCCAGCCCCAGTTCTGACAGGACCGGCATCATCTTGCGCAGCTTGATGCGGTCGTATTTTTCATCCTCGTTGGAAGGGTCATCCACCCAGGCGATCTTTCGTCGCCTCAGAGAGGCGCGCAGATCATCACGTCGCAGCTGCAACAAGGGCCGGATCCATGTCTTGCCATAGGCCCGCCGTTCGGCCGCCATCCCCGCCAAGCCGTCAATGCCAGCCTGCCGTGCCAAACGCATCAGAAAGGTTTCAGCCTGGTCGTCGGCAGTGTGGCCCAGGGCGATCACGTCGATCCCTTCGGCGCTGGCCCAGTCGGCGATCAGCCCATACCGGGCTTGTCGCGCCTGATCTTGCAGATTGCCATGGCCATCCCAATTCTCCCACTTGGCAACGGCGTGTTTGACCCCAAGATCGGCACAGATCTTTGCCACCTGTTCTGCCTCTTGCGCGGCTTCTGGGCGCAAACCGTGATCCACGGTAATGGCCTGCACAGTGGTACCTTTTTCTGCCGCCCAATCGGCCATCACATGCAACAGGGCGGTTGAATCCCCGCCCCCCGACACAGCAATTCCGATCGGGTCTGATGGATACTTTTCTAATAAAGCGCCCGGCAGCTGTTCAAGAACAGGGTCTTTCGCGCTCAACTGCAACCCAGTTCTTGCATCGCAAGCCGCGCATCGCCAACCGCCGAGGAACCTGGAAAGCGCGTCCCCACTTCGGACAATGTGATGCAAGCCTCGTTTTGTTGTCCCAATTGCCCAAGAGAACGGCCAAGCTGATACAACGCATCCGGCGCGACCGGACTGTTGGGAGAGCCCGAAAAGCTTTCCAAAAACGCGCGCGCCGCGTTGCCCGTATCGCCCAAAGCAAACAAAGCCTGCCCGCGATAGTAATGCGCCTGCCCCGTCAACGGGCCACCGGTATAGGTTTGGGTAAAGGTTTCAAACTGGGTCTTGGCCTGGTCATACTGACCGGAATCCAGCGCCTTTTTGGCCCGATCAAAATCGCTTTGCTCTGACACGGCCAATTCCCCGCCAGAAGAGGAACCAGTGCCCGGCGCCGGGGTAATCACCCCAGCCGTCGTGCCTGCGTCACCGCCAAGGGTCGTCGTTTCCCCCAGCTGACTGACATCCCCGCCTTCCAGTTCGACCAACCGAAACTCCAGATCACCGATCCTGTTCGTACCATCGCGCACGATGTTCTGAATGCGGTTTTCCAGCTGTTCGGTCTTTGATGTCAGCGTCGTCAGCTCTGCTTCGATCAAATCCAGGCGCTGCAAAGTGCTGCTGCCTGCCCCCGTCCCACCGCTGGCCACGCCACCGGTGGTCGACAATTCGCGCTTCAGACGCTGCACTTCGACGTAAAGCACAGACAAGTCCTGGCGAATGTCAGCCAATGTCTGATCTTGTGCCTGTGTAGGCGCACTGACCGCAAAGCTCAACGAAAGCGTCAGAAATAGCGTAAAGACTCGAAGCATGGGTTACGTCCTTGTCAGCTGGAAGCGCCCGCCGAAATCACAGTCACAGCGCGACGGTTTTGGGCATAACAGCTTTCTTCTGAACAAATTGCAATCGGGCGCTCTTTGCCAAGGGGCAATGTGCGCAAACGTGCCGAAGATACGCCGCGAGAGACCAAAAAGTCCTTAACCGCGTTTGCGCGTTTCTCGCTCAAGGCTTGGTTATATTCCCGTGTGCCCTGTTCGTCGGCATGGCCTTCGATGATGGCGGTGTATTCACCATTGGTCATCAGCCATTCGGCCTGTTGCTGCAACGTGGCCAGCGCCGTCGGCGTCAATACGCTTTGATCAACTTCAAACAACACCCGATCCCCGATCGTCTGTTGGAAATAAGCCGGCGACCTTGGATCGCCCACATCGCCAGCGACGCCAGCCCCGCCAGCGGTACCGCCCAAATTGGTGTTTCCCTGATTGGCACAGGCTGACACAGCCAAGGCAAGGACCAGGAATATAGCTTTGCTCTTAAGTCTCATTTGGAAATTTCCATTTCTGCTGGCTCAATTTTTTCCAGCTTTAACACTTGGCCTAAGGTTTGGGAATGCAGGATCACTTCAACAACGGCGACCACGCCGGATCAGAGGCGGCCCCATTGGTTGGCACACGACGCAGATTGCGCCCGGAAACATCAACCGAATAGAGCGCCGCCGACCCGTTTTCCCCCTGAGATTCACGGGTAAACATAATCACGCGGCCATTCGGGGACCATGTTGGACCTTCATCCAGGAAAGACGCGGTCAACAAACGCTCTTCGGATCCGTCCGTGCGCATCACGCCAATGTGAAAACGGCCATTGGCCTGTTTGGTAAAGGCAATCAAATCGCCGCGCGGCGACCAAACCGGTGTTCCGTAACGCCCTTTGCCAAAGCTGATCCGCGTGGCCTCACCCCCATTCGCATCCATCACATATAATTGCTGGGTGCCGCTTCGGTCGCTTTCAAAGACAATCTTGCTGCCATCCGGGGAATAGCTGGGGGCCGTTTCAATAGAGGGCGTTTTGGTCAAACGCTGAACCCCACCACCACCGACATTCATTTTGTAGATGTCGGTATTGCCGTTGTCTGATTGCGAATAGACCACCTGTTTTCCATCCGGCCCAAACCGGGACGCAAAGGTCATTTCTTCGCTTTTGGGGTTCAGCGGCTTGCGATTGATCGTGCCCACATCCAGCACAAACACACGTGGGAAGCCGGTTTCATAGCTTGTGTAAAGCACCCGGTCGCCGGTTGGCGAAAACCTTGGCGTTACAACGATCGTTGAACTGTCCGTCAGATACTGCACATTCGCGCCGTCATAATCCATGACAGCCAGCCGCTTTTGCCGGTTATTCTTCGGGCCGCTTTCGGCCACATACACAACACGGCTGTCAAAATACCCGCCTTCACCGGTTATCCGGCTGTAAACCGCATCAGCCACCTTGTGAGCCATGCGGCGCCAGCTGCCGGTGGAACCGCCAAACTGCAGCCCCTCCCCCAGTTGCCCATCCGAAAAGATGTCGAACACACGAAACTTGACCGACAACCGGCCATTGCTATCCGCACTGACGGCCCCTGTGATCAGCGCCTGCGCGTTGATCGCTTTCCAATCGGCATATTGGACGGGGCTGTCAAAGCTGGTGATTTTTGAAATATGGGCGTTGCTGGGAATTTCCCGAAACAGACCAGACCCAACCAGATCAGAGGCAATAACCTGCGTGATGTTGCGCGCATATTCAGCCGCTGCCGGAGTTTCTGCAATGAACTGCGGCACCGCAAAAGGCATCGGTTCAACAATACCAGTCGTCACATCCAGCCTAAGCGGTTCAGAGTTTTGCTGTGCAACCGCCGCAAAGGGCGTCGTCAACAAGGCCAAGACCAAAAGCATCGTTTTCAGCAAGTTCATTTTATCCTCATGTCCTTCGGATTGAACGTCAATTCAACGTTTCGCCATTGCGCGTATTTCTCGCGCGGCAAATTGTACCCGGCATTCTGGCAGCGCAAAATTGCACGCCGTGCCGCCCCAAACGCGGAACTCACCGCGTTGTCGTCACCACCTTCGGCCCGTATCATCTTCAGGCTCCCGCCAATCACCTTGCCGTCCTGGTCCAAAGAAAACCCGACTGTCACAATGACATTAGCAGCCTGCGACCCAACATCAACAACCCAACAGTTGCTGACCGCGATCCGAAACCCGTCTTTTTCGCTGCCCGTCATCGGCGGGCCACGCGGAATGTCAGGCGCAGCTTGCGCCGGTTCCTCTGCCAAACCGGCCAGAGCATCATCAATCCCCTTGGTTGGATCAGCGGGGGTTTCAGGCTTTGGCGCGGGGCTTGGGGTCGGACGCGGCGGGCGGCTGACCGGGCGACGCGAAGACGCCATGACAGAGCTGGCGGGCTTTTCCGCTTCGGTTACGATCTCTGTCGCTGCTTGTTCCGGCGCTGTTGCCGGTTTTTCGTCCGCCACGGTTTCGGCTGCGCTATCGGGACTGACCTCTGGCGTGGCCGTTTCGGCCACTTCAGCACCCGGGGGCGCCTCTGGCGCGGCGAGGTCAGAAATCCGTGGCGCTTCGGCGGGTTTCGGCGTTTCGTCTGTCACGGTTTCCACAGGAACCTGAATGCTCGCAGAGGGCGGCGCGTCCAGCACAGGGGCCTCATCAGGCACATCCGCAGGCGGGACCACAACCGGGTCTGGCGTCTCTGGCAAAGCCTCTGCCACAGGCGGTGTCACATCTTCCGGGCCGGATTGATCCGGCGCTTCATCAGCACCGGACGCAAGCTCTGGCGCTGTATCCTCTGGTGCCGGGGGCACGACCACCGGTTCATCCAAGGGCACCACCGGCGCTTGATCTGGCAAGGTCATTGCCGCGAACTCTGCCCCTGAAATCAGGGAAACATCACTGGCATCCGCAGGCGTCGGTTCGTCCGAGCGCAGAAAAATGCCCCCAAAAAGCGCCCACAAAATGAACACCCCATGGGCAAAGCCAGAGATATATGTGCCAGTGTTCAAGGCCAAAACGCCCTAACCGTCGCTGCCGTCCAGGGAAGGACCGCCAACATCCGTCACCAGACCAATGTTACGAAAACCCCCGGCATTCAACGCGCCCATCACCTGCATGACACGTTCATATGGGATCGCGCCATCCGCCCGCAAAAAGACCTTATCGTCATTGCGTTCCACTGCAATCGCCCGCAATTTCGGGATCAGCTCTTCGCTGTTGATTTCGGTGGATTGGATCAACGTGCGCCCGTCCAGCGCCAATGTGATCGTCAACGGTTCTTCCTGTTCGCTTTTCAGCGCGTCTGCCGCCGTCTTTGGCAGTTCAACCGGCACACCGACCGTCAACAACGGGGCCGCGACCATGAAGATGATCAGCAAAACCAACATCACATCCACAAATGGGGTGATGTTGATTTCTGCCATCGGCTTGTTGCGATTCCGACGTCTGCCGCGTCGGCCTCCGCCCCCTTTGGATGCGACTGATGCCCCCATGGCTCAGCTGTCCAGTTCGCGCGACAGGATCGTCGCGAATTCATCTGCAAAGGCCTCATATCCCGATACGATATGCTCGCTGTCAGAGGTCAGCTTGTTGTAGAAAATAACCGCCGGGATCGCTGCCAACAGCCCCAGACCGGTCGCCATCAACGCCTCGGCAATTCCGGGGGCCACGACGGCCAGGTTCGTGTTCTGCTGCATCGCGATTTCTTCAAACGCGTTCTTGATGCCCCAAACCGTCCCAAACAATCCGACGAAAGGCGCGGTTGACCCCACAGTCGCAAGAAAAGACAGGCCTGCGTTCAGGTCTTCGGATTCCTTGGCAATCGCCACATCCATCGACCGATCGATCCGGGATTGAGCCCCCGCGATCAAACCACCATCCTGCCGATGAGAGCGCCGCCACTCTAACATTCCCGCAGAAAAGATCTTTTCCGCAGGCCCCTTGGGGGTGTCGCCGATCTGCTCAAACAGCTCATCCAGCGGTTCGCCCGACCAGAACGCCTGATCAAACTCTGTGGATTCAGATCGCACGCGGCGATAAATCAAATGACGTTGAATAATAATGGCCCAGGACCAAAAGGACGCGATGATCAACATAATCATCACAAGTTTGACGGTCAGGGTCGCGCGTAAAAACAACGCCAGAAAGGAAAAATCCAGCTGTTGCGCCGCCGCAAGGGTTTCTGTTTCCATTTTGCCTGCTCTTTTGGGGGCCGATTTTCGGCTCTGATTAAGACCAGCGATAAAGGTTTTTTCGATGAATTGCCAACACCAAGCAGGCTCGGTCTGATCAAATTACCGCCAATTCTGAAATATTCGGCGGATATCTGCTGGCAACCGCTTTGCGCCACCATCCATGCCAATCGCCACCAACGTGACCACTGCGCTGAACAAAAGCGCGTCCTCACGCAGCACGTCCTGGCGCAAAACGATCCGGGCACCGGTGACCTCCGCAACCGTCGTGGCCACCGTCAACACGTCGTCAAATTTGCCCGGACGCAGATAATCCGCCTCAACCCGGCGCACCGCGAACACCAGGCCCAGCTGGTCTTTCAGCTCTGTCTGATCGATCCCAAGCCCCCGCACAAATTCCGTGCGCGCCCGTTCAATGAATTTCAGATAATTGGCATAATAAACGATACCGGCAAGATCCGTGTCTTCGTAATAGACCCGCACAGGGAAACGATGGTGGGCGCTGTTTTCGGTTTCGTCATCCATGGCCCCTGATAGCCGCCCAGCAGCATTTGACGCAAGGCGAATAGGCCGGATCAACCACCCCATCCCTGCAGTCACGTTTCTGTGAACATACGGGTATTCCGGGCCGCCCCAATGAAAACCCGACGCAGGCCCTTACATGGGGCATATAGCCTCTTACTAAATCGAAATGTATTTCATGAAAATCGCCCTCCTCCTCCTGGTCCTCCTTCTCGGTGCCGGAATATCCTATATCCGCCTTACCCCCGTAGACCCGACGGCATGGCACGTTGATCCGGTCACCGCAGAGATCGGCCCGGCCGGTCACAAGATAACGCTGGAAACCCACATGGATCCGACTGCCGCCCTTTTGGAAATCGAACAGATCGCACTGTCCACGCCCCGCACCAAAATACTGGCAGGCTCTGCGCAAGAGGGACGGATCAGTTTTGTGACACGATCGTTTATTTGGGGGTTCCCGGACATCGCCACGGTGAGCGCCACTGCCAACCCATCCGGAACAGCGGTAAGTTTCTTTTCACGCCAAAAGGTCGGCGGCTATGATTACGGCGTGAATAAAAAGCGGATTGACCGATGGATCGCAAAGTTCAGGTCAGCCACGTAACGCCTGGGCACTGCCATAGGCACATGCCGCAAGGGCCAACGCTCTATCCTTCGCATTTGCAACATGGTAATTGCATGTCCCGTTCGTCCCGACCCAATCACTCTGCACTGGGAGAAGGGTCAAGAGACGTTATGTATGCAGTCAGATCATCGACTTCGTCCGATGACAGCATCATCGACCAGGCAGGCATTGGCGAATGCATCTGCGGGAACATGATACGGACATAGATCTGGTCCTCGGCCCGAAATGCGGCGATCGAGGCAAAGCTCGGCGGCATTGTCTTTGCTCCACCGCCTTCGGCGATATCATGGCAGCGCGCGCAGTTTTCGGCCGCTAAGTACGCTCCATTGTCGACATCGGCGGCGATGGCTGGAAACGGACTGAAAACCATAGCGAATACCGTTGCAAGTGTGGATGGTCGCATAAGTAGGTACTCCTTGTGTTCGAGTTTCTTACAGCTGCAAAAGCATTCTACCACAATTGCGACAAACAAATCCACTTCGGGCTTCAATCCGTCCTTCGCTTAAGGACAGAACGCATAGTGCTAATGAAGCTCGGCCAAGGGCTCCGAGCGGTGCTGCAGGTCAAGCCCGGCTTGCGATTCGAATGCGGCCACAGGTATCCTGGGCCATATTCGGAATGCCGAACTTCAGGCGAAGTCCCCAACACGCGCAAAAATGCGAAGGGCATGGGCCGGGTCATTGGCCGCGACCGGCATCGTCGCATCATATGACGCCCGGATGATCGCCGCCACGTCAGGTCGCAGCACCGAACCCTTGCCATCCGGCAAATGCGCCAGTGGGGATTTCGCAGAAAATGCTGAAGCGCCCCAGACCAGCATCATCTGGGCCGCCTGCCCAAGGGCGATATCTTCGGCCGCCATGTCCTGCATCGCGGCATCCACACGCAAAAACAGAAAACAGGCCTGAATCGCACCAGCATCATCAAAGCGGAACAGCCGGTATTGGTTGGCCTCTTGCGCCGTTAGCCGGTCCAGCAGCGGCCCCATATTGGGCACCAGCTGATCCATGTCTTTGACCTCGGCCAGCTCTGACCAGTCGCGCAGGAAAAAGATCAGCAGGTTTGCGCCAAGTTCGGGGTCATGTTCTGCCATCTTATGTCCGGCCATGGACACCACGGCCTCTATCGCGCCTTTGACGACCTTCAGGGTTGCGTCCTCGACACCGAAGACCACCGGCACAATAGGGCGTCCCCAACGGGCGAACTTATAAGAACCCGCCGCGTCGCTGAACATTTCGGTGATGTTTTCAGGTGTCATAGCGTGATCCTATCCTGCGCCGGGCGACCAAGTCCCGCAGTTGTTACTTCCCGAACATGTCAGGCTGACCCGGGGCCTTTGGGGCATCCAACCCCAGATGGGCCCAAGCCTTGGCCGCCAACATGCGCCCGCGCGGGGTACGTTGAATCAAGCCCTGCTGCAACAGATAGGGTTCAATAACTTCTTCCAAAGCATCGCGGCTTTCAGACAGGGCTGCAGACATGGTTTCGATCCCCACGGGGCCGCCCGCATAGTTTTCCGCGATCAGCCGCAAATACCGGCGATCCGCCCCATCCAGACCCAAATGATCAACGCCAAGCCGCGTCAGCGCGGAATCCGCGATGGCATGGGACAAACGCCCGTCGCCTTCGACAACGGCAAAATCCACCACCCGGCGCAGCAACCGCCCCGCAATGCGCGGCGTCCCACGGGCCCGCTTGGCGATCTCACGCGTGCCCTCTGGATCTGCGGATATGCCCATCAGCCGGGCACCACGGGCCACGATCTCATTCAGCTCTGGCACGGTGTAAAATTGCAGGCGCACCGGAATGCCGAAACGATCGCGCAGCGGCGTCGTCAGCAGCCCCAATCGGGTCGTCGCCCCCACAAGCGTGAAGGGCTGCAATTCGATCCGGACGGTCCGGGCGGCGGGCCCCTCACCAATCACCAGATCCAGCTCAAAATCTTCCAGCGCGGGGTACAGCACCTCTTCTACCACCGGGTTCAGCCGATGGATTTCGTCGATGAACAACACGTCCCGCGCTTCCAGATTGGTAAGGATCGCCGCCAGATCACCAGCACGCGCCAGAACCGGGCCAGAGGTCATCCGAAAATTCACCCCCAGCTCTCGGGCCATGATCTGCGCCAATGTCGTCTTGCCCAAGCCTGGAGGCCCATGGAACAGCACATGGTCCATCGCCTCGCCCCGTTGCTTGGCGCTTTCGATGAACACACGCAAATTCGCCCGCGCTTCGACCTGCCCGGTGAAGTCTTCCAGCATTTGTGGCCGCAAGGCGCGATCCGCGTCCTCGGGTTGCCGGTCAGGGCGCAGGGTTGGGTCAGGCTCTGCCATGGGTTATCCTTTCGGTGCCAGCAGACGCAGCGCAGACCGGATCAGATCTGCCGTGCTCGCCTCTGGGCTGTCGCCAGAGGCCTGCGCCACTGCACCGGCCGCATCGCCGGGCGTATAGCCTAGGTTCTGAAGCGCCGACAGGGCCTCTGACACAGAACCCGCGCTTGGCGGCGCAGCGGGGCCCGCAACGGGCACCGTTTCGATCACCTCATCCTGTGGCAAATCCACCATCGCGGCGGGAGCGGCCGTGTCGCTGATGGCCATGACTTTGGGCGCTTTGTCTTTCAGTTCATTCACCACGCGTTGCGCGATTTTCGGGCCAACACCCGGCGCTGCTTTGATGGCGTTCCAATCCCCAAGCGCAATCGCCCGCGACACCCCTTCCGACCCCAAGGTCCCAAGGATCGCCATAGAGGCCTTTGCCCCGATGCCCGAAATGCTCATCAACAACCGATGCCATTCCTTTTCAACCAGACTGTTGAACCCAAAGAGCTGCAGCAAATCCTCACGCACCAGCAAATCGGTATAAAGCGAAACCGCCTCTCCGGTGCCGGGCAATCCGGCCAAGGTGCGGTCGGACACGTAAACCATGTATCCCACACCGCGCACATCGATCAAAACATGATCATTGCCGCGATAATCAATCCGTCCTGATAGCTTACCAATCATGCCATCGCCTTTTTCAATGCCGCGTTCAGATGCCCGGCCGATTGTGCATGATGAGAATGGCAAATCGCAATTGCCAACGCATCTGCTGCGTCCGGGCCCTTGATCTGAACCCCGGGCAATTGCAGCTGCACCATATGCAACACCTGCCCCTTTTGGGCGTGTCCAACCCCCACAACGGTCTTTTTGACGGTGTTGGGGGAATATTCGCCAATCTCGAGCCCAGCCTTGGCCGGTACCAGCAAAGCGATGCCGCGCGCTTGGCCCAGCTTTAGCGTGCCGGCACCATCCTTGTTCACAAAGGTCTTTTCAACGGCAGCCGTCGTGGGGCTGAACGCATCAATGACTTCTGACAATTGATTGAAAAGACTCAAAAGACGCTCTGATAGATCATCGCCATCCGAACAACACACACCGTTGCCCACATGGGTCAGACGCGGCCCATCAACATCGATGACGCCCCAACCGGTGTTGCGCAACCCGGGATCGATCCCAATCACACGCATGAAACTGCCCTGCTCTTGTTGTTTTTTTATCGAATTAGCACGAAACGCGAACATCCGCCAGAACATCTTGGGGGCGAGGCGGAACATTCCCGCCAGAAACCTTCCCTTTGGGAAGGGCCAAAACCGTCATTTGCCGCGCCAATACCGACACATTTCATCGTAAATTTACCTAAGTTTTACAATCATTTACGCATCGTTATTCGATATGTAAAACCAGCATATCGGGCATGCGATTATTACGGCTTGTTTGAAAAGAATACCCGGCCTATCTGGCACTCGAAACGCAATACTGCGTTATGTATTTTTAAGGATGACCAAGATGGCCGTTACATACACAAACCGCTCGACCACTGTCGGCTACGGCGCCCGCCTTGTAGCTGCATTCAACTCACTCGTTGGATCCGTTCTGACCTGGAACGATCGCCGGACAACACAAAAACTGTTGTCGAAACTGTCTGACCGCGAATTGGAAGACATCGGACTGACACGTGGCGATATCCTACGCCTGCAACGCTAAGCAAAACCGCTTACACCCAACCGGAAAAGGCCGCGCCATTCAGGCGCGGCCTTTTTTGTTGCGGTGACAGGTTTGGGAAGGGACATTC
>JBPOFA010000014.1:0-103467 GCA_051251595.1 Marinosulfonomonas sp. | reverse complement strand
GTGCCCGTGCCGGTGCGGTAGGCGTCCGCCAGCTTGAACTTAGCATTTTCATCGCCAGCCAGAGCAAGTTGTTCCAGCTCGGCAATGTTCACTGACATTGCCTCAGCCGTCGATTTTGGATCTTGAGCGAGCACCGAATTCGGAGTGGACAGCAAACAGATAAACCCAAAGGCAGCGGAACCCAGAACTGTTCGCATATTAGAAATCAATTGACCAAATCCTATTCAAATCAGTTTAGTTTTTATCGTCCAACACGAAGAGATATTCACTAAAAACTTTGCACATGCCACGCTATAATGCCATGTCTATGTGCTGACTTGAATCGCAAAAATTGAAAAAATCCGGCGCCTAGTCTGCCTTTGCAACAGCCGCCACCGTCTGGCCAGCTTCTTTGCACTGGAAAGTTTTGCCCCTGTGTCAGAGAGAGGATTGGGACCAAGGGTTGCCCAAGAACGAAAACAGAATTGGTCACACCCACACATTGTGCTCCGCGCATTCCAGATATCGCGCCAGTACATTTACGGACTTCCATCCCCCGGCGCGCATGATCGCCGCCGTGTCGTGGCCCGCGCAGAGTAGATCCTGTGCTGCGCCGACGCGCATCGAGTGCCCACTGAAGCCATCAATTTCTTTTAAGTCCAATCCTGACTTTCTTGCTGAGTTCTTGATCAAGCGTTTCACCGTTGTTGTGCCAAGGTGGCGATCGACGGCGACACCCCGGTAGATCGGGCAAAACAGGGGCGTAATGTCTGGGCCGCGCCAATCAAGCCACGCACGCACCAAGCCCGCCGACCGTCTTGAACTGAAGGCAAGGCGACCGCGGCCGAAGGGATCGGACTTGCTGCGTCGAATGAGGACCTTTAATGTGTCATCCTCGCGGAATTCAATGTCGTTCGACGTGAGGGCGACGAGTTCTGAGCGCCGCGTCAACAGGTCATATCCAAGCGACATCATCGCCCTGTTGCGAAGACCCCAAGGCGTTTCCGGCTGCACGGCCAAAAACTTTTCAAGATAGTCGCGCGTCATGCCTTTTGCCTGTTTCGGGCGCGTGAGCTTGGCGCGATTGATCCGCCTGTAGGTCAGATTTATGTCTTCGTCATAGGTTGGATCCGTGAGCTGCAACAACCTGTGCGCCTTGCGGATTGCGTATAGCCGTCGCCTGACGGTCGACGGCGCCTTGCCAGGCGCCTCACTTTCCAGAAAACGGCACACGGTTTCTACGGAAGCCGGGAATGGGGAAAGCGACTTATCGTGACACCAGGCAACGAAGATTCCGACGTCGGCATAGTATGATTTCATCGTCGCGGGGGCGTACGCGCCCTCAAGGCGCTTGAATTCGGCGCGCCAATCTGGTCCTATTTGAGATGTAGAGTGTGGTGACATGATTGTCACCCTAAGTGACATATCGGCGGACGTCAATGATAACTGGAATCCAAATTCGCGCGGCTAGAAACGCGTTGCGCTGGACCACTGAGACATTGGCGGAGCAATCCGGAATAACTTCAAGAACTGTAAAACGCATGGAGTCTTGGGACGGCGTGCCAAAAAGCAATTCACAAACTTTACATAATTTGCAGTCCGCGCTGGAAGCAGCCGGTATTGAATTCATCGGCGCACCCGACGACTGCCCCGGCATCCGAATTTGCCCGAAGCCCGCTAAAGGCTAAAACCAGCTTTGGCTCTCTTGCAAAATCAAACCGCGGCCCCGTCCACGCGCAAGGGGGTTGCCATCGCCCTAACTGCGGTCCTGGCGCTGTTGATTACCGCTCTGGCTCTCTTCCAAGGGAGCCTGCCGCGACCCATCGCATCTGGCCCCGACAAGGTCTACCACTTCATTGCCTTCACCGCATTGATGCTCCCGGTGTCTGCGCTCTATCCGCGGGCGCTGATCTGGTTAGTCCCGTGGGCCCTGATATTTGGCGGTGCCATTGAACTCATTCAGCCCTTCGTCAATCGCAGCGGGGAGTGGGCAGATTATTGGGCGGACCTCTGGGGCGTGGCCGCTGGCTTGCTGATCGGCAGCGCCACCCATTATTTCATGGAAATGAAGGCGCTTCGCACTCCGGGGTGACGGAGGGACCAACAGCTTTTCTGGCTTCGGCGTTTTCAGAGTGGGGCAGGCGCGTCGGCGTCGGTGTTCCGGGTATGGTTCCGCAATCACGGGCCGAATACCGTTATTTGGCGATAACCTCCGCCACGGGCGATTTTCACCGACATCTATTGATTTTTTCTGTATGCACCGCTATATGTAGAGCAGTTAACAGGGGAGACGCCATTTTATGGAGGACTTTCTTGTGGCCAAATCAAATCTCGCAAACCAGATCGAAACCGGTGCCGCGCATGCTGCGGGCTCCGAACTGCTGGACTTGTTGCCGGGCATCGAGCTCTTTCCCGGCGAAGACGAGACGACTTACGAGGGTTTGAGGCAGGCCTTCATGGCCGACCTCGCCCCCGGGACGCCCTACGAAACCGCCCTGGCCCACAACCTGATTACACTTGAATGGGAAGCGATCCGCCACCGCCGAATACGCGACGGCCTGCTGCTTGCCGAGTATCGTGACCAGGCCATGGGAGTGTTTTCTAAGGGTGAAGTCGGTGCAGTCTCAAGTTTTGGTCGCAGCAAGGAAGATGAAGACGCTGCCTTTGCCCTTGTGAACCCTGACCCGGAAATTCGTCAGCCAGCCGAGTTGCAGCTCGCCGAATACCAGATTACGCCCGCCGAGATCCTCGCCAAAGCCTACCGCCAAGTCGCCAAGTCGGTGGAGATCCACGAACGCATTCTGTCCGATATTGAGATCCGACGTCGCCGGTTGCGCGACGACTTCGATCGTCTGAAGACGGCGCGCAACCGGCCGGTCGAAGACGCGGAGGTCGTTGAAGGCTGATGAGCACCGCGCGCCAGATTGAGGCCAACCAAAAGAATGCCGCCAAAAGCACCGGACCAAAGACCGGGCGGGGAAAAGCTAAGTCCGCCGGCAATGCCCGCGCACATGGGTTGACCACACCGCCGGCGCTGGAGGCAGTTACCCGCTGGTACCGGACGATCCTTGATGACATCAGTGCTGTTCCTGACCCGCTCAGCCAAAACGAAACCGGGCGTGCCGCCCTGTCCCTGGCCGAGGCCGAAGCGCAGTTGGAACGGGCGCGGGGTGCGGAAGAGCAAGTTCTGGCGGACATTGCGAAAGCACTGGACCAGTCAACGCAGGCGCCGGGCGACGGCGGCCCAACCCTGGACCTGGATCGACCCGACGAGATATTTGAAGTGCTGAAGGACGAGATGGACCCCGAGTTGCGGATGATGATAAAGCTGCTGACGAGGTACGGTCCCAACACGACGAAATCCAGAACCGAGCGCCTGAGGCTGTCGCAGCGCTACCGCCGCGAGGCGGAGGCACGGCGCCGCCGGGCGCTGCACCGATGGATCGCAGTTCAGCCGCGTGAACAAATCGGGGCGTAATCCCGAAACGAAGCCAATTGCAACTATAGGTTGTGAAAAGGATCTTAATCCCTCTAACACATTGAAATTATTTACTTTATTGGTAATTTCAGCTCACCGCCAAGATGATTTCCGGCGCAAATGGCCGATAACGTGACTAACCCGTTGTTTGGGTTCTCCTTGGGCATATTTTCCGAAAGCGGCGTGTGTTTGCGCTCAAAGCTGTCAATGAGCGTTCAAAAGTGACCCGGTATGAGCATTTAAAATTGACCCACGTTTGATGTGGCAAAGCCAGCAGGGAGTTATGCCCAAAAGTTGGTGACGGTGTGATTAGGCGGCGTTTTGAAGTTGCTTGATCCCGTCCTTGAACTCAACCCCTTGAATGACTTCGGGCAGGCGATTGGTGCCGCTGAGCTTTCGCCACTTCTTCTTGGCTGACATCATCAACTTGAAGACCATGGCGAGGGCGGTTTTGCGGCTGAGGCACCCCTTTGTCTTTCGGGTTCGGTTGCGCACGGTGGCGAAGACGCTCTCGATGGGGTTTGTCGTGCGGATGTGTTTCCAGTGTTCAGCTGGAAAGTCGTAGAACGTCAGCAACACATCGCGATCCTTGGTCAGTTTCTTGACGGCGCGCTCGTATTTCACGCCGTAGGTTTCAACGAACAGGTCGAATGCGGCAGTGGCCTCTTTCTTCGTCTCTGCCATCCAGATGCCTTGCAGCCCTGTCTTGGCCTTTTCATGCATTGGCTTGGGCATCGCGCCGGTGATGTTGGCCATCTTGTGGACCCAGCAGCGCTGTTCTTTCGTGCTCGTATACACGTCCCGCAGTGCGGTCCAAAAACCCAAAGCGCCATCCCCACAGGCCAGATCAGGCGCAATCGTCAGCCCTCGCTTTTCCAGGCTCCGAAGAAGGTCTCGCCAGCTGTCCGCGTTCTCACGGAACCCGTCCATGATGCCAAGAACATCCTTGTCGCCGTACTCATCCGCACCAATAATGACCAACATACATTGACGATCATCGTCCATGCGCGGGTTGAAGTAGACGCCATCTGCCCAAATGTAGACGTAGCGCTTTCCTGTCAGATCGCGCTTGCGCCACGTTTCATATTCGTCCCACCAGCTCGACTTCAGTCGCGTGATCGTCGAGGCTGACAATCCATCGGCGTCTGGTCCTACCAGCGAAGCCAGTGCCTCGCTGAAGTCTCCCGTCGAGATGCCTTTGAGGTAAAGGCATGGCAGAAGCTCTTCTACAGACTTTGCCTTGCGCAAATACGGCGGCACAAGCGAAGAACTGAACCGGACCTTCGAGCCATCCGCGTTTGCGCCACGGTCTCGGACCCGAGGAACCTGAACTGACACCTTGCCGATCCCGGTCATCACGTCGCGCTCTGGAAGAAACCCGTGGCGCACCAGACGCTGGCGGCCCTCGTCATCCAGAAGATTAGCCTGGGAGGCGATGAACTCGGACACCTCCGCACGCACCGCCGTTGCCAGAAGCTCACGTGCGCCCTGGCGCAGCACATCTGTTAACGGATCAGGGGAAAAATCGCTTGGCCTCGCGAAGTCGATAACTGTATTCTTGGTCATGTGGCATATCCTTTTCTCAATGAGAACTGCGGCGCGTCAACAACGCCATGATATGCCGCCCATCTGGGCCGTCACCAACTTTCAGCTATAACTCCCAGCAGGCGAGATGCCCTCAAATAGCGAGCTCGTCTGCTGGCTTTGTTTGCGCGGTGGTTTATTGTTTTCGGGTCTTTCTACTCTGAGCGAACCGGTAGGATGTATTTCCGGTTTCGATAATTGAGCAATGGTGCGTCACCCTGTCTAGGAGCGCGGTTGTCATCTTGGGATCGCCGAAGACGGAGACCCATTCACCGAACTCCAGGTTCGTTGTGATGATGACGCTGGTCTTCTCGTAGAGCTTGCTGATGAGATGGAACAGCAACGCGCCGCCGGACTTTGGGAACGGGATGTATCCCAACTCGTCGATGATGACACAGTCCAGTGGTGTCAGTTGCCGGATGATCTTCCCGGCATTGCCCTCGGCCTGCTCCCTGATCAAAGCGTTGATCAAATCAACCGCATTGAAGAAGCGCGCTTTTTTGCCTTGGTTGATCAATGTGGTTCCCAGGGCGATAGCGATGTGGGTTTTACCTGTTCCGGTTCCGCCCACCAGAATGAGATTGTGGGCATCTTCAGTGAACTGTCCGGAGCAGAAGGGGTCGATCAGAGCCTGAGTAACAGCAGCGGCGCTGTAATCGAAGGTGGCAAAATCCTTATGATGCGGGAACTTTGCAATCCGCATTTGATATTGGATTGAGCGGACCTGTCGTTCTACGGTCTCGGCGTCGATCAGTTGTTTTATCGCAGTGGTCAGGCTCGGTGGCTTGCGCGAGGCCAGCAAATCATGTGCGCAAGTCGCCATCCCATGCAAACGCAGGGTGGTCAGTTGGTCGATCAGAGCATTCATACGGCCACCTCCCGGCGTGCGTACAGCGCCTCAATACGCGATCAGAATAGGTTTTATCTAGGCTGGGATGAGGCGGTCCAAAAAGCCTTGCTTTCGGGCTGAGATATCGAACCAAAATATTTGATTAAATGACTGAAATCCCTAAGAAATGCCGCGAGGCGCACGAACGGCAGCAATACGGAACCTGCGCCGCAGGTCACGGTCAAAGACCGCTGCGGTTCGTTTCGCGTCCTTCCCACTCAATCCTGACCAAAGTGCCACCTGCGCTCCCCAGTCTAGCACTGGCGCAAGTTTTTTACAGAAACCACTGGACTTGGCGCCGGTGTCGAGCGGTAGTGGTGGCACAAAGCGACGCATGGCCTGCGTTGGATTGTGCCCGGACTTCCGGGCTTCGGGCAGTACGGCGACCGGAATAACCCGGTTCTGCGTACAAGGGAGCCCAGTATGACTAAGACCATCAAAGCCAAGCCCACCAAATCACACCCCAACAAGGACAAAACAACAACCGGCATCACCAAATCTACCGCAGCTAAGACAGTCAAACCTAACCCCACGAAGAAAGCCCTGTTGCTGAAACGCCTGCAGAGGCGCAATGGTGCTACATTGCAGCAATTGACTGCCGAGTTCGGCTGGCAACCACATACGGTGCGAGCTGCCATCTCCAGATTGCGAACGGCCGGGTTTAAGGTAACGCGGGGTGAAGGCAAAGATGCCTCGATTTATCGAATTGCCGCCTGATTGTGATGGCACGTCGATACTCCAGAAAAGCCGATCTTGCGGATGACCTTCGCGAGATTGCTTTGCTGGACCGCCCCGGATGCCTGGCGCAATGGAAGACGGTTTTTGGAGCAACGCCGCCGCCTTATCTGTCGGTACGCTTCATGCAACGCGTCTTGATGCATGACCTGCAATGCCGGGTGCTGGGCGGCTATAGCGGCAAGACCACACGTGCACTGAGCGCGCTCATTGAGGGTGGTGCCGGAAATGGTGCTGGGTCTGGAGAATCCAAACCCGGTTCGGTTCTATTGCGTGAATGGAACGGCCGCACCTATCGTGTCGAAGGAACGCCTGAGGGATATGTTCTTGATGGCAAGACCTACCGGTCGCTTTCTGGTGTCGCCAGACAGATCACCGGGGCGAACTGGAGCGGGCCAAGGTTCTTCGGGCTGAAGCAAAGGGCAGGGGGCTGAGATGGGTCGCATCCGCTGCGCCGTTTATACCCGCAAGTCAACAGAAGAGGGCCTGGATCAGGGGTTCAACTCACTGGATGCGCAACGTGAGGCCTGTGAAGCCTATATTGCCAGCCAGCGTCATGAGGGATGGGTGCTGCTGAACAGCCGCTATGATGATGGCGGCATCTCCGGCGGGCATCTGGACCGGCCGGCGCTGCATCGCCTGATGGCCGACATTGATCAGAACCGTGTTGATCAGATTGTGGTCTACAAGATCGACCGGCTGACGCGATCGCTGGCCGACTTTGCCAGACTTGTGGATCGGCTTGATGCCGCAAACGCCTCGTTTGTCTCGGTCACGCAGTCATTCAACACCGCCACCAGCATGGGACGCCTGACACTGAATGTGTTGTTGTCGTTTGCCCAGTTCGAGCGCGAAGTGACGGCGGAACGCATCAGGGACAAAATAGCGGCCTCAAAGAAGCGCGGTCTTTGGATGGGCGGCTATGTGCCACTTGGCTATGATGCGGCTGGGCGCACGCTGACCATCAATGACGCGGAAGCAAAGACAGTGTGCAGGCTGTTTGAACTCTATGGAGAACACCATGCAGTCAGCAAGGTGGCCAAAGCAGCAGAGCGCCTTGGTCTGCGATCCAAGCGTTACATCACCAAAAGCGGCCGCGATCAGGGCGGGCGCATGCTGTCGCGCGGTCATATCCACAAGATCTTGAGCAATCCGCTTTATGCCGGGCGCATCGCGCATAAGGGGGTGACCTATGATGGGCAACACCAGGCGATTATCGATCCCGACCACTGGCAACGCATCCAAAACCTGATGCAGCAGGGCCACGCGCAAAAAAGGGGCAACCAAAACTCAGGGAGACCAACATTACCGCTTACGGGACGGCTGTTTGACCACAAGGGCGAGCGATTGAGCCCGGTCCACACAAACAAAGCCGGAAGGCGCTATGAGTACTACATCTCGCAATCGCTGAAGATACCTGGTGATGCAGAAACAAAGGCATCTGGCTGGCGCCTGCCTGCACGGGCCCTGGAACAAAAGATCGCCAAAGCCATCACCGTACATGTCTGCCAAACGGCACCGCGCGGTCTGCTCGGAGATTGCGACGCGGCGACGATCAAAGGTGTGATCAATCGCGCCCGCCAGGACGGCTTTGATGCCTTGTCGCTTATCCAGCGCGTAACGCTCGCCCCCGGAAAACTGAGCATTCGTCTCGACCTGGACCGCTTAACAAAGACCTTTGATGTGCCCAGCAACATCATCGACGCTGATCTAACGGTATTTGAGACATCGTTCGCGCTTCGCCGTCGCGGCGTTGAAACCAAACTGATGATTGAAGGCGAAGCCATACCGCGGGATGAAACGCTTCTGCGCAATATCGCCCTGGGCCACCAGTTTCTGGCGAATGTCAAAACTGGGCAAAGCACACAGGAGATTGCTGAAGCGCAGGGCCTGTCCCGAAAGCGCGTGCAGCAAATCCTTGAGTTTGCGTTTCTGTCGCCAGCGACTGTCCAACTGGCACTTGACGCAACACTGCCCAATTGGATGACGACCGACTGGTGTTTGACCCATGGGATTCCTGCGGACTGGACCGAGCAGGCCAAGCTCTTCGGCCAGGCCTGACATCACAAAACCCAAACTGGTAATACGAAAAACCCGTTCTGAGACGCCAGCCCCAAATGGCGCGTCTGTCTTGCCAGTTTGCCGTCTCACACAGCAGACCCGGCGCGCATGTCTTTGAAATTGCCACACTAATCCCGACTCTTGCAAATGGTCTCAGTATGGATGGGGTCAGTGGTAGCCCGTACGAGAATCGAACTCGTCTTTCCAGGTTGAAAACCTGGCGTCCTAACCGATAGACGAACGGGCCACTATGTAGCGTGGGCCGTTATCTAGGCAAAGCGGGCGCGAAGGGCAAGAGAAAAATTCACTGTTTTTTGTAGTTTATTGCGAAGCCGTTGCTGCGTCTTCCAAACGCATCTGAACGCGCTGTCTTCCGCCCCATGTGTTGATCTCTAGACGGCCCGCCAAATGAAACCTTTTGCCGCCATGCGCCTCTATCTTGGGGCCAAGCGGACCATCAAAAGCGCCAAAAGCAATGGCGTCAATTGCGGGGCTAAGCCCGTCAGTAAAGCTCAGTTTCAGATGGGATGACCCGACCCGTTTGCAAAACTTGATCTGCTGATCTGCAAAAGCAAACCGAGGGGCAGGGGCGCTGGCCCCAAAAGGTCCAGCAGTTTCAAGCCCTTGTAGCAACTCAACCGTTGCTGCGCCGGGCATCAGCAACCCGTCCAGCCGCAAATCGCGCGGGCCCAGACGGTCTGCGCCTTGGCGGGCCAACAGCTCTGACAGGCGCTCCATCGCGGGTTCCAGCTTGTCTTGGGCGACAGACAGGCCAGCGGCCATCTTGTGCCCGCCGCCGCGCAGCAACAGGCCCTCTGCCGCGACTTTCTGCACAGAGGCCCCAAGGTCGATGCCAGACACGCTGCGCCCCGATCCTTTACCTTCGCCATCTTCCAGACCGATCACGATGGTCGGTCGGTTTGTCATTTCTTTAAGTCTTGATGCGACGATTCCCACAACACCGGGATGCCAGCCGTCGCCAGCGGCCCAGACCAGCGGTTTGTCAAAGCCCCGCGATTCGGCCTGGGCCAGGGCTGCGTCGCGCACGGCAGATTCGATGTCGCGCCGTTCCGTGTTCAGCTCGTCCAGCCGGTCCGCAATCGACCGCGCCTCATGCGGGTCGGTGGTCGTCAGCAATCGCGCACCCAGGTCTGCTTTGCCGATGCGTCCGCCGGCATTGATGCGCGGGCCCAAAACATATCCCAGATGATAGGCGCTTGGGGCCGTGTCCAATCTGGAAACGTCGGAAAGGGCAACCATTCCAACGCGTTGACGGCGTGCCATGACCTTTAGCCCTTGCATGACAAAGGCGCGGTTCACGCCCTGCAAAGGGGCCACATCCGCCACGGTGCCAAGCGCGACAAGGTCCAGAAATCCCATCAGGTCCGGGCCTTGTTGCCCGGCCTGTCGCAGCCGTCTGTTGGCTTCGACCAGAAACAAAAACACAACCGCTGCGGCGCAAAGATGCCCCAGATCTCCGGTTTCGTCTTGACGGTTTGGGTTCACCACGGCGACCGCGTCTGGCAGGGTCTCTCCGCCCAGGTGGTGATCCAGAACCACCACATCCGCAGCCTTCGCCGCTGCGATCGCCTCATATGAAACGGTGCCGCAATCGACACAGATGATCAGATCATGATCCTTGGCCAGCATCTCCATCGCGGGGGCGTTCGGGCCATAGCCCTCGTCGATGCGGTCGGGCACGTAAAGCGTGGCCGTTTGCCCCAGCTCTCGCAGCCATGTCAAAATCTGCGCAGCCGAGGTCGCGCCATCCACGTCGTAATCGGCAAAGATCGCTATTTTTTGTTTAGTTTCAACGGCTTTTAGGAATCGTATGGCCGCCACATCCATGTCGCGCAGGCGCAGTGGATCGGGCAAAAGGTCTTTTAATGTGGGGGCCAGATAGGCTGCCGCCTCTGCTGACGCAACGCCCTGTCGGGAGAGGGTACGGCAGACTGCAAGCGGCAGGCCAGTGTCTTGTTGCATCGCCATCGCCTGTCTGTCGGCCTCGACCCCCGGACCGATCCAACGGCGGCCGGTCAGGGAAGTTTCAACGTCCAGAAAAGCGGGCTCTGCCATGCGTCAGGTTGGGTTGCGATAGGTCATGCGCCGCACAGAACCGGTCTTGGACCGCATCAGGATGGTTTCCGTTTCCAGGAACCCCGGCTCGCGCCGGATGCCTTTTAGGATGGATCCATCCGTGACACCTGTGGCGGCGAAAATGACATCCTGTGTCACCAGCTCATCCCGAGAGTAGATGCGATCCAGATCGGTGATCCCGGCCTTTGCAGCCCGCCCGCGTTCGTCATCATTGCGGAATTGCAGACGGCCCCACATTTGGCCCCCCATGCATTTCAAAGCGGCAGCGGCCAGCACGCCTTCGGGTGCACCGCCAGAGCCCATGTAAATATCGATGCCGGTCTTTTCCGCCTCGGCACAATGGATCACACCGGCAACGTCACCGTCTGTAATCAACCGGATGGCAGCCCCTGTGCCGCGCAGTTCGGCGATCATGTCTTCGTGGCGCGGACGTTCCAGAACACAGACCGTGATGTCATGTTCGCTACAGCCTTTTGCCTTGGCAAGGGCCGTGATCCGTTCCGCCGGGGACATATCCAGGCTGACAACATCCTTTTCAAACCCAGGGCCAATGGCCAACTTGTCCATGTAGACATCCGGGGCGTGCAACAGCGTTCCGCGCGGCGCCATGGCGATCACGGTCAGGGCGTTCGGCATGTCCTTGGCGGTCAGAGTCGTGCCTTCCAAAGGGTCCAGCGCAATATCAACATTCGGGCCGTTTCCGGTTCCGACCTCTTCACCGATGAACAGCATCGGCGCTTCGTCGCGCTCGCCTTCGCCGATGACAACAACGCCTTCGATGTCCAGCATGTTCAGCTGGTCGCGCATGGCATTGACGGCGGCCTGATCGGCAGCTTTTTCATCGCCCCGGCCTACCAGCAAGGCAGAGGCCATAGCGGCGGCCTCGGACACGCGGGCAAGGCCCAAGGATAGCAAACGATCGTGAAATTCAACCTGGTCAGACATAGTTCCCTCGTCAATTTTTATGTTGGACACATACCGTTCGGCATATGGTGGTACAAGTTCGTCAAATAGTTTCAATTCGGATAGCGACAGGATCACCCACCAGCACGTCTGTCTGTTTCATGGCTTCAAGGGCCGAAGCCAAAGCGGACGGGCTTGTTTTATGGGTGACAATCAAGACCGGCGCGGTTGTATCCACATGGCCATATTGGCGCATGCGGTCGATTGAGACACCCGCGTCGCCCAGAACGGTGGCGATTTTGGCCAAGGCGCCGGGCTTGTCCAAAAGTTGCGTGCGCAAATAATATGGGGCCGGGATGCTTGCGCTTGCCGGTTTGGATTTGGCAAGCGTTTCGGCGGGTTGGCCAAAGGTGGAAAACCTTGTGTTGCGGGCGATGTCGATGATGTCGCCCATCACGGCGCTGGCCGTGGGGCCTTCGCCCGCGCCGGCGCCACGCAAGACGATTTGCCCGACAGAATCGCCTTCTATGACGACCATATTCGTTGCCCCTTCCAACTGGCCAAGCGGGCTGTTGGCCGGAACAAGGCAAGGTGTCATGCTTTGTTCCAGGCCCCGTCCGGTCATTTGGGCAACGCCCAGCAATTTGATCCGGAACCCCATGTCAGCGGCCAGTCCGATGTCTTCGATGGTGATGCGCTCTATGCCTTCCAGATGCACATCGTCAAACGCGACCTGCGTGCCAAAGGCGATAGAGGACAAAAGTGCCAGTTTGTGGCCCGCATCAATGCCGCCGACGTCCAGTGTTGGATCTGCTTCCAGATAGCCAAGGGCTGCGGCCTCATCAAACACGGCCTGATAGCTTAGCCCTTCGCTTTCCATTTTCGTCAGGATGAAATTGCAGGTGCCGTTCATCACCCCCATGACGCGGGTGATGTCATTGCCTGCAAGCCCTTCGGTCAAAGCTTTGACAACAGGGATGCCCCCGGCGACGGCGGCTTCGAACCGGATGACATTGCTATTTGCCTCGGCGGCAGAGGCCAGCGCTTGCCCGTGCAGCGCCAGCAATGCTTTGTTGGCGGTCACAACATCCTTACCCGCGGCAATGGCCGCTTCGCAGGCCGCTTTGGCCGGGCCGTCAGAGCCACCCATAAGTTCTACGAAAACATCCACATCGTCGCGTTTTGCCAGCGCGACGGGGTCGTCTTCCCAAGCATATGCGGACAGGCGAACGCCACGATCTTTGTCCTTTGTTCTGGCAGAGATCGCAGTGATTTCAATCGCACGGCCGGATCGGGCCGCCAGCAGATCAGCGTGGCGCTGAACGATTTTGATGACACCCGTGCCCACGGTGCCCAAACCTGCAATTCCAAGGCGAAGAGGATCAGACATATTTGGGTACTCCAGTTGGGTCATTTGACCGCGTCTCTAACCAGTTCTGACATGTTCTGCAACGTTACGGCCGGTCCTGTCTAAGTGCTGTTTCCATACGTCGCCGTGTAGATCGGTCTACAACGGGTTTGCGCAGGGCGCGGGCACGTTTGCGAAGGTCTTTAAGCCTTTGTTTCATCGACTTGGCCGTTGCTTGTGTGGTGTCAAAACCTTCATTCGCGGATGCTTCTACCCCGTCCAGCTGAATAAGGTCGGGATAGCCAAGTTTGCGGGCGCTGTCGGAAATCTTGCCGTCAAGTTCGGGAATATTTGCGCAAGCGCCCAAAAAGCAGGCCAGACAGAAAAACAAGATTAGGATTCGCTGCATTGCGGCCTCGGACGGTTTTTCTGTTCATAGCGGGTGCGGGGCCATTGGTGCAAGGTTGCTGCTGGTAAAACCAGTTACGATGGTTCTGGGGCATGTGTGAAAAACGGCGGCAGGGTGTCCCATGCCGCCGAATGTTCAGTTTGGAATGTTCCTGCGATGCCCGGATCAGTCAGCTGTTGCGACATGCGCCGCGCGTTTACACATCCGGATCAGAATATTCGCCATCATCATGCGTTCCCAAGTCATTTGTGTCGTACCCAGTGTTGTCCCAAACCAATTGCGGGGCAAAACGGGGGCGGGTGACCACATGGCTGACCAAGTCACGGGCGCCAAAGCTCACCAATGCGTTGGAAAACGGCGGCTGATAATCGTAAGAGGTTTCCACTAGGATCAAACGGTCGCTTTGCGCCAGCAATGGAATATATTGATTGTAGAAATCAAAATCGTCGTCGGTCATGCTGCGCGCGCCGTTCACGGATTTTGACCATTCCATATTCAGCTCACGCTCTTCCGAGTCATCGCATTCACTGATGCACTGAACCACGCTGACCCGAATCCAGGATTCACTGGGGTCTGCATTGGTCATATAGCGAAACACTTTGAACATGCCATTGAGGTAGTTCACGTCAATCGCGTTCGTTTCCCGCGACAGCATATCACTGATGGTGTAGTTCGCCCGGTATGACGCGTTCTGCGCTTTGTAGACGTCAAAGAAGGTGTAAAGGCCTGTCGCCGCCCACAAAAGCATCGGAAAGGCAAAGACCGCTTCCACGGACAAGCTGCCCTCTTGGTCAGACTGGAATCTAAATAGTTTTCTGAAAAGTTTACTCATTTTCTCGGATTCCTATGGCTCATTGACATAAGCGGACATGGTCACAAGGGCGTATGCGCCGGTGTCATCCAGCTGCATTTGCGCCGCCAAACCCGTCGTAGGGAAGAACGGATCAAACACGGCACATACACGCACCAGCATCATTTCGTTGGTTTTGCCCGGGTCAAATTCCAACACAGGCTGAACGTCTTCTGAACGGTCGACACATGTGACGTCGTTCGTCAGCGGCTCCCATGTGCTTGTCGAAATGGGACGCAATTCCAGCATGAGCGTGCTGTCGCAATTGGGGATGATGACCGAATTGCTGCATATGTCGGACTTCAGGCTTTCATATGTCATCGGGCTTAGAGTGCCCAAACGCAGCTCACGCATGGACATGTCTACGGCACGATCCAACATGACACCGCGCGTCAACAGCACCCCGGTTTCGACCACGACGAGGAACAAGGTGATAAAGGCAGGAAACAGCAGCGCGAATTCGATCGTCGCGTTGCCGTTGTCGCGCCGCCATCGCAGATGGATTGCGGCCATTAGGTTTGAAACGGCCTGTCTCATAGGGTCAACCTCAGCTCATGGATCTCGCGGGCGATGGATGTGAACGCGTCGTCCAGGCTCAAGCCGTTTACATCAAAATGATGCGCGTCAGAGCTTGCACAGGCACGCATTACCGCGTTTGAAGATCCGCTGGTTTCAAATCCAATCGTAAAGACCTCGATGCCCTTGGCTTTGGCTGCTGTGCAGATTGAGCTCAACCGGCTGTTTTTCGTCGAGTTCCCATTTGACGTAGATGGGTCAGGAAGGAACCAAAAGGCCTCTTCGTAGTAATCAACGTTATAGTCTTGCCAGAATTCGGCGAAGTCCAATTCGTGCGCGGACCCTGGTTGGGGGGTCGTGGTACATCCGGACCAATAGCTACAGCTGGTGTCTGATCCATCGCCATAGGGTTGGTTGTTCCATGTGTCGTTGTGAGGGTAATAGTATTGGCCGCGCGAGGAACTGTAGGCGGAAAGCTTGATCTGGCTGCTGGAAATGCTGCCATCATCATTGGTATAAATTTTTGACGGCCCGTACCGGAATCCATCTCGGATCACGTGCTGGGTTGTGTTCACACCATCCGTCATCAAAACGATGACTTTTTGCATGCTGCGTTCATTGTAGTCGAAAGGACGTGCGCTAAAGGCAGAGTTAATCGCTGGCAGGCCACCAGTCGTCATGACTTGAACCGCAGGTCTGAAGGACGGGTCAAGCAAAGCCGCGCCCCATTTCATGCCCAGGTCAATTGACGTGTTTCCATCCGCGCGCAATTGGTAGATCTGGGTCTGCAGATCGGAATAGGAGTTGGAAAGAGGTTTGATCTTTCGATAATCCCCTGTCCGGCAAGATCGGCGAGAATCCGACGCCCACACGCTACTGGATCGGCTGGAACGATAATTGGAATATTTATCGATTGTCGCCGCCCGGCGCAGATTGCTTGTCAGTGAAATCGCTGGCTGGTTGAAATCGGACGTCACAAAATCTGCACAGCTCGACGCTGTATGTTCATTGGTCACGTTAAATTTTTGCAATAGGTTCTCGCCGACCAAAACCTGTTCTGCATATGGAACAAGAGAAATCGACACGGTGTTTTCTTCGACCGTGCAGGCGCCAGTGGAATCATTGTCGTCAGGGTTGCATTGCATCAGATAAACAAAGTCAGAGGCCGCGTCCTGAAGCAGGTCGATTTTGTAGTCTCCCCCCGCATATGAATAGCTGCCCATAGATCCCGAGATATCCACAACAAGTGAAATTTCGATGTTCTTCAGGCTTTCTTCCGCTTGTCCCGATGCTGGCGATTTCAAATTATTGATACCCATCATCTTCATGAACATCGTATCAACAGATGTCTGGGCGGTGGCTGTCACGGTTTTCGAGTTCTGCCCCTCAACAACCTGAACATCCGTCAGGTATTCCGTCAGGCCCGCCTTGGCGAAATAATCCCGCACAACGTCTTCGGAATCCAGTGTTTGGTCCAGGCTCGCACCTGCCAAAATCGCGCGGTCAAGCGTACTTTGCAGTCTGGCGCGCTGTGTTTCCGACCGCATCAAATCCACTGACATGCCCGTAACCAACAGCATCAAGATCAGAAAGAACAACGACATGATCAAAATGGAACCACGCTCTTCCCTCTGGAAACGGGACACCGCGTTCAGATAGCTCTTGGACTGTCGCGTCTTGGCAGCCGACAAAATTCTTTTCAAACCAACATGAGCAGCCATGCTGTACCTCTTTTTCTTGTTTAACGTGCTGACCCCCGACAGCAGCTCAGCGAACGGTATTCGCCTTCCCTAGATGGCCTCAGACATGTGGCGAAAATTGGGCGAACGAGCATAAAACCCTTCGTTTTCAATATGAATTTGGAAACAGTAAATGGCATCTGCAACGTATTGTTTCGAGCTACGGCCTAATAAGGCGTCGCGCCCGATTTCTTAATTATCCAAATTTAACGAGTTGTCGCTTTTTGATGCTAGATCAAGGCGGGCCGACGGCCAACTCGGTGCGTCGGATGATTCGCAAAAATGGGATGAGTTTATGACCAACCAGACTGAGCCGAGCTTTCGCCAATCCGTTGATTTGATGTTCAATCGGGCTGTCGCCCTGATGGATTTGCCGCCCGGGCTGGAACAGAAAATCCGCGTATGTAATGCCACATATACCGTGCGATTTGGGGTGCGGATGCGGGGGCAAATCCAAACCTTTGTGGGGTACCGATCTGTCCATTCGGAACATATGGAGCCGGTCAAAGGGGGGATCCGATACTCTCTTGGTGTGAACCAGGATGAGGTAGAGGCATTGGCCGCCCTGATGAGCTATAAATGCGCGTTGGTAGAGGCACCGTTTGGCGGCTCAAAGGGCGGGCTTTGTATCGATCCCCGTGAATATGACGAACATGAATTGGAACAAATCACACGTCGGTTCGCCTATGAGCTGGCCAAGCGTGATCTGATCAGCCCAAGTCAAAACGTGCCGGCCCCGGATATGGGAACCGGTGAACGGGAAATGGCGTGGATTGCCGACCAATATGCGCGGATGAACACAACTGACATCAATTCCCGCGCCTGCGTCACAGGCAAGCCGCTGCATGCTGGCGGTATTGCCGGTCGGGTCGAAGCGACGGGCCGGGGCGTGCAATTCGGCTTGCAGGAATTCTTTCGGCATCCCGAAGACATTGCAAAGGCGGGTCTTGCCGGGTCTTTGGATGGTAAAGAGATCATCGTCCAGGGCTTGGGGAATGTCGGGTATCACGCTGCCAAGTTCCTGTCCGAAGAAGATGGGGCCAAGATCACTGCGGTCATTGAACGCGACGGAGCGCTGGTTGATGAGAAGGGCCTGGATATCGAAGCGGTCAGCAATTGGATTCGCAACCACGGCGGCGTTTCTGGCTATGCGGATGCGACATTTGTGGCGGATGGGGCCAGTGTTTTGGAAATGGATTGCGACATTCTGATCCCGGCGGCTTTGGAAGGGGTCATCAACCTGTCCAATGCGGATCGAATTCAGGCCTCTGTCATTGTAGAGGCGGCCAATGGGCCGGTGACAGCCGGTGCCGATGACATCCTGCGGGAAAAGGGCGTTGTCATCATCCCCGACCTGTTTGCAAATGGGGGCGGCGTTACAGTTTCTTATTTCGAATGGGTCAAAAACCTCAGCCATATTCGGTTCGGCCGGATGCAACGCCGTCAGGAAGAAGGCCGACATCAGTTGATGGTGGATGAGCTGGAACGCCTTTCTGCGGATGCGGGCACAGGCTGGACGCTGGCGCCGGGGTTCAAGGAAAAGTACCTGCGCGGTGCTGGTGAGCTTGAACTGGTGCGATCCGGGCTGGATGACACGATGCGTGCAGCATACCAATCGATGAGAGAGGTTTGGCACAGCCGGGATGATGTGCCCGATCTTCGCGTGTCGGCTTACCTGGTGGCCATTGATCGTGTGGCGTCCAGCTATCGGGCAAAAGGGCTTTGACCCGCGTGATCACGTCAGCTTTGCGTTGAAGTTTCCGGCCAGACTTGATTGGATGAGTCTGTGACAGGAGAATTCGATGCGGTTTTCGGCGCTAAAAATACTGCAAGAGGGGCTGACCGGAAATCGCCGTTGGACCCCTCATTGGCGTGATCCAGAGCCAAAGGACGAATATGATATCGCCCTGATCGGCGGCGGCGGGCATGGGTTGTCCACCGCCTACTATCTGGCCAAGAACCACGGTCTGACCAATATCGCGATCCTTGAAAAAGGCTATATCGGCGGCGGGAATGTTGGGCGGAATACGACCATCATCCGCGGAAATTACTTTTTGCCCGGAAATTCAGAGTTTTACAGCCATTCTGTGAAGCTTTGGGAAGGGCTAGAAGCAGAGCTGAACTACAATGTGATGTTCAGCCAGCGCGGGATTATAAATCTGTTCCATTCCGACGGGCAGCGCGATGCGTTCGCGCGTCGCGGCAACGCGATGATCAATCAGGGCGACGATGCGGTGCTGCTGGATCAGGATGGCGTGCGTGCGCATTTGCCGTACCTGAACTTCGACAACGGCAGGTTTCCGATTTATGGCGGGCTAATGCAGGGCCGGGGGGGAACTGCGCGCCATGATGCGGTCGCTTGGGGCTATGCGCGTGGGGCGGATATGCGCGGCGTGGACATCCTGCAAAACTGTGAAGTGACGGGAATAGATGTCACAGGTGGCGCAGTCACCGGTGTCCAGACCAGCCGAGGGCCCATTCGGGCGAAAAAGGTTGCAATGGTTGCCGCCGGGCGCAGCGGACAGGTCGCCGCTTTGGCCGGGATGCGCCTGCCGGTCGAAAGCCATGTTCTGCAGGCCTATGTGACCGAAGGGTTAAAGCCCTGCATCGATCACGTCATCAGTTTTGGCATGGGGCATTTCTATATCAGCCAATCCGACAAAGGCGGATTGGTGTTTGGCGGGGATCTCGATTTATATGCCTCTTACGCGCAACGGGGCAATCTGCCGATGCGCGAACATGTGATGGAGGCCGCCATGACGCTAATGCCAATGATCGGCAAAGCGCGGGTCCTGCGCAGCTGGGGCGGCATTATGGATATGACCCCGGATGGCAGCCCAATCATCGATAAGACTGACATCGACGGTTTGTTCCTCAACTGCGGTTGGTGCTATGGCGGCTTTAAAGCGGTGCCGGCGTCTGGCTTTGCCTATGCGCATCTATTGGCAACGGGGCAGCCACATGAAACCGCGGCTGGCTTTCGTCTGGATCGCTTTCGCACGGGGCGGGGGCTGATGGACGAAGAAGGCACCGGCAGCCAACATAATTTGCATTAGGGGGAAATATGCGGATCACTTGCCCTTATTGCGGGGAACGCGACATTCGGGAATTCAGCTATCGTGGTGCGGCCAGCGATCTGGACCGACCCGCGCCTGATGCCGGAGAGGCCGCGTGGGATGATTTCGTGCATCTGCGCGACAATCCCGCCGGTGTCACGCGCGATCTTTGGTATCATGAGCATGGATGCGGTGCCTGGGTTGCCGTCACCCGCAACACCGTAACGCACGAGGTGCTGCGTTGTGATCTTCCGGGAGCGTCCCATGAGGCTTGAATACAAAGGCCAGATTAATCGCGGTACCCCGATCCGGTTCAGCTTTGATGGGAAATCCTACACGGGCTATGCGGGGGATACCGTTGCTTCGGCCTTGCTGGCCAATGGTGTGCGGGTCTTTGGGCGGTCGTTCAAATATCACCGTCCGCGCGGGGTGTTGACCGCTGGCTCAGAGGAACCTAATGCGCTGATCACCATCGGGCGCGGTGCGCAGAAAACCCCAAATGTTCGGGCAACGACACAAGAGATTTATGAGGGGCTGGTTGCCACCAGCCAAAACCGTTGGCCGTCTTTGGGTTTTGATGTTTTGGCGGTGAATGACCTGCTGTCGCCGTTTTTGACGGCTGGATTTTACTACAAAACCTTCATGTGGCCCGCCGCGTTTTGGGAAAAACTGTATGAGCCGATGATCCGACGCGCGGCCGGATTGGGGGCATTGTCGGGGCAGGACGACACGGCCAAATATGAAAAGGCCTTTGCCTTTTGCGACCTGTTGATCATCGGCGCGGGACCTGCCGGTTTGAGTGCGGCGCTGACCGCAGGACGTGCCGGGGCTGATGTTCTGTTGGTGGACGAAAACAGTAACCCTGGCGGTATGTTACGCGGCGAAGTTGAGGAGGTTGCGGGGGCGTCGGCACAGGACTGGATTGCGCAAACCCTAGCGGAATTGCAAAGCTTGCCGAACGTTCGGATCATGGCGCGAACAACCGTCACAGGGGTTTATGACCAAGGCACTTATGGCGCGTTGGAACGCGTGGGCACGCATGTCAAATCGCCGGGCGCAGCCCCCTTGGAAACCTTTTGGCGGATCGTGGCCAAGCGTGCGCTGCTGTGCGCCGGGGCTTTAGAGCGCCCGATTGCTTTCGAAAACAACGATCGGCCCGGGATTATGACCGCAAGCGCGGTTCGGATGTATCTGAACCATTGGGGCGTGGCGCCTGGCCAAAAAGTTGCTGTGTTTTGCAACAATGATGACGCGCATCGCACGGCCAGAGATTTGGTTGAGGCTGGCGTCACGGTTGCAGCCCTTATCGACACAAGGGCGGACGCAACCCCGGATCTGAATGTTCCAACCTATACGGGCGCTGAGGTCATCAACACCAAAGGGCGGCTTGGGCTGCGTTCTGTTACGGTCCGCCACAATAACGAAACCCATGAAATTCCGGTTGATTGCCTGGCTGTTTCTGGCGGCTGGAACCCGACTGTGCATCTCACTTGCCATTTGGGTGCACGCCCCGTTTGGGATGAGAAACTGGCCGCGTTTTTGCCCGCACCAACTGCGGTGCCAGGGATGGATGTGGCCGGCGCGGCTGCGGGTGAGTTTTCGACAAAAAATGCTTTAAAATCAGAGCTTAAAAAAGTAAAGCTCATGTTAAAAGGGCTGGGTGTTCAACCGCCAAGGGCCGTAACGCCCAAGGCGGATGATGCGCCCTACGCCGTTTCGCCGCATTGGGCGGTTAAAGGGGACGGTCGTGCTTGGCTGGATTTTCAGAACGACGTGACCGTCAAGGATGTCACGCAGGCCGCACAAGAAAACTTTACGTCCGTGGAACATATGAAACGCTACACCACGCAAGGGATGGCGACGGATCAGGGCAAAAGCTCTAACCTGGGGGCGCTTGCGGTGCTGGCCGATGCGACGGCCCGCAGCATTGCCGAAACGGGCGTCACCACTTTTCGTCCGCCCTACACGCCGGTGACAATCGCCGCCATGGGGGCAGGTGGCGCCGGGCGCGGATTTGCGCCCGAACGTTTCACAAGCTCGCATGCGGCCTCGGCCGAACGTGGTGCACCGATGATAGAGGCCGGGCTTTGGTTTCGGCCGTCCTTTTTTCCGCGACAGGGCGAAAAGACCTGGCGGCAAAGCTGTGACCGAGAGGTCAACATGGTGCGCCAGTCGGTTGGGATTTGCGATGTCTCGACCCTTGGCAAGATCGAAATTCACGGAAAGAACGCCGCAGAGTTCCTTGATTTTGTTTATACAAATCGAATGTCTTCCTTGCGCGTCGGGCGTGTTCGTTATGGCATTATGCTGCGTGAGGATGGCCAT
The DNA here is from genome assembly GCA_051251595.1 of Marinosulfonomonas sp. Taxonomy (GTDB): domain Bacteria; phylum Pseudomonadota; class Alphaproteobacteria; order Rhodobacterales; family Rhodobacteraceae; genus NORP110. Next base: position 81,498 of record JBPOFA010000014.1, on the reverse strand, counting down.
ATCATGGATGACGGCACGGTTGCGCGTCTGGGGGAGGACCATTTTGTCATCACCACCACAACTGCTGCCGCCGGGGCGGTGATGAAACATCTGGACTTTGTCCGCCAATGTCTGCGGCCAAAGCTGGATATGCAGATGATTTCGGTCACAGAACAATGGGCTCAATTTGCGATTGCCGGGCCAAAGTCCCGTGAATTGGTGCAAGAAATTGTGTCAGAAGATGTCAGCAACGAAAGCTTTCCGTTTATGGCCTGTGGTCCGGTCACGGTTCTGGGGCGTGCCGGGCGTTTGTTCCGGATCTCTTTTTGCGGCGAGCGCGGTTATGAGATTGCGGTGCCTGCGCGTTATGGCGACAGCCTGTATCGGCATGTGGTGTCTGCGGCAGAGACCTTGGGCGGCGGGGCCTATGGTATGGAAGCGCTGAACGTATTGCGCCTGGAAAAAGGCTTTATCACGCATGCTGAAATCCACGGGCGCGTGACGGCGTTTGATATCGGGATGGATCGAATGATTTCGCCAGATAAGGACTGCATCGGCAAGAAAATGGCCGCGCGGCCCGGATTGCTGGGGCCGGATCGGGAACAGCTTGTTGGGCTGCGCCCGGTTGGGGCGGTGAAACAACTGACATCCGGCGCGTTTTTGTTTGAGCAAGGGGCAGAGGCCATTCGGGAGAACGCCCAAGGCTACACGACCTCGGTCGGATTTTCCCCAACTCTGGGACATTTCCTGGGGCTCGGCTTTTTGAAAAACGGCCGGGCGCGTCATGGGGAAACTGTGCGGATGGTGGATCACTTGCGGGAAATAGAGGCGGAATGTCTGGTGACGGATCCCGTGGCATATGATCGTGACGGGGGACGCGTGCGTGGATAAGATTGAGCCCGTAACACGTTGGAATAAAATGCTTCCTGTCGCTTTTGATAGATGCGATCTTTGCGCCGCGCAGCCCAGCAGCATTACGGCGATCCTGCCGTTTTCTGGCCAGGCGAGCGCTGTGTCCGTCGCGCTTGAAAAGGCGGTCGGTCTTGCGCTGCCCCGGCCCAATCGCGCTCTTTTTGCTGAAGGGGCGAAAATCATCTGGATGGGGCCGGATCAGGCCTTTTTGCTGGGTGCTTCTGTTCCTGAACTTCCGGGGGCCGCCATCGTCGATCAGTCAGATGGCTGGGCGGTTTTCCAGTTGAATGGCCCGGCGAGCGTGGATGTCTTGGCGCGGCTGGCGCCTTTGGATCTGCGGGCGGCGATCTTTGCGATTGGGCATAGCGCGCGCACCGCGCTGTTCCATGTGCCGTGCTCAATCACACGGACGGGCGAGGAGGCCTTTGACATCATGGTGTTCCGGTCGATGGCCGAGACGGCCATTGCCGAGTTGGGGGATGCGATGCGCTCTGTCGAGGCGAGAAACAGCGTTTAGGGCAGAAATTTCACGCAAAGGGCCCATTGTGATCGAGAGGGTTCTTGCGAGTCGCGGTTCCAATTGCGATATTGCCTTGCATGAGCCTGCCTCCCGGATTCCTAGAAGAGCTACGTACGCGGTCCAGCCTGTCACAGGTTGTTGGCCGCAAAGTCACGTGGGATCCGCGCAAATCCAACCAGGGCAAAGGCGACATGTGGGCCCCGTGCCCGTTCCATCAGGAAAAATCCGCCAGCTTTCACGTGGATGACCGGCAAGGCTTTTACTACTGTTTTGGATGCCACGCCAAAGGCGATGCGATCTCATTTATCCGGGAAACCGAAAATGTCGGTTTCATGGAAGCCGTTGAGATCCTGGCGCGAGAGGCCGGTATGCAAGTGCCAGCCCGCGATCCGCGCGCCCAGCAAAAAGCGGACCGCCGCACAGAGCTGGCCGACGTTATGGAACAGGCGGTGCAGTTCTTTCGCTTGCAGCTGAAGACGGGGCAGGCCACGGCCGCGCGTGCGTATCTTGACCAACGTGGATTGCGCCCGGAGACGCAGGACCGTTTCGATATCGGCTTTGCGCCGGATGCCCGTCAGGCCCTATGGTCGCATCTGACTGGAAAGGGTGTTGCGCCCGATCTGATCATCGACGCGGGACTGGCGGCGAAACCTGATGACGGCGGCGCGCCGTATGACCGGTTTCGGGGACGGATTATCTTTCCGATCCGCAATCCCCGCGGGCGCTGCATCGCTTTGGGCGGGCGGGCGATGTCGGCCGACGCGCGGGCCAAATATCTGAATTCGCCAGAGACAGAGCTTTTTGACAAAGGCCGCAGTCTTTACAATCAGGGCCCGGCGCGGGAGGCCGCTGGCAAGGAAAAGCGGTTGATCGTCGCCGAAGGCTACATGGATGTGATCGCCCTGTCCGAAGGTGGGTTCGGCGCGACGGTTGCCCCGCTTGGAACGGCCATTACCGAAGACCAGCTGCGGCTGATGTGGCGCATACATCACGAACCGGTTATCGCGCTGGATGGCGACACGGCTGGGTTGCGGGCGGCGATGCGTGTGATCGATCTGGCGATGCCCTTGTTAGAGGCAGGGCAGTCCTTGCGCTTTGCGATCATGCCCGAAGGCGCTGACCCCGATGACGTTATCCGACGTCAAGGGGCAGACGCGATGCAGGCGCTTTTGGATGCTGCGGTGCCGATGGTGCAGCTGTTGTGGCAGCGTGAAACAGAGGGCAAGGTTTTTGACAGTCCGGAACGCAAGGCCGCCTTGGACAAGTCGCTGCGGGATGCTGTTCTGAAGATAAAAGATCCTTCGTTGCGAAAGCATTACGGCGAAGAGCTCAACCAAATGAGGTGGGATCTTTTCAAACGGCGCCCCGCCCAAAAGGGGGAATGGAAGAAGTCCTGGAAACCAGGCGGGAAACCCGCGCCAGCACAGCCAATGCCGTCGACGAAAAAATCGTTTCTGGCGATGGCGGAAAGCGAAGCGGTTGACGACACTTTGCGTGAGGCTGTGATCTTTGCCACTTTGATCGCGAATCCAGAAATATTGCCAGAGTTTGAGGGCAAACTGTTGATGATGGAGCCGATGTCGCAAGACGGGCGGCTGATCCAGTCTGCCTTGATAAGGTGCCTTGGGTCCGATCCTGCGACGTTGCGACAGGATATTACTGCGCTTGTTGGTCCGGACGCCCTTGAAAAACTGTTTGACCCGATCCATGTGCAGATTGCGGCCCCGGTCAGAAATCCCGGGGATGCGGAAATTGCTGCGTTATGTGTGACGCAGGAACTGGCCAAGCTTGAAACAAGCCGTGGCGCAAAACGTGAAATTGAAGATGCGATGCTGGATATGGGGGCCGAAGCTGATGAAGGTCTGACCTGGCGTTTGGGGCAGGCTGCAGAGGCGCGAAATCGGGCCAAGATGAGCGAAACAGAAGACAACACGGAATACGAAACGGGCGACAATGGTGCCCAAATCAACCGCACAGAACGCAGTGCATTAAAGCAACTGCTGGAAAAGATCGACTTCTCCAAGGGGTAAAATGATGCCCATAATCCATTTGGTGAAGGAATCATTAGATAAAACAAGGTAAACGGGTGGGCGAATCACCGATTCGTAGGTATTGATTCGTTTTTACGATTGCCGAATCACCTGACTTCAAAGGAGTGCCGGATGGCCGCCAAAGATACTGACGACCGAAAGCAAAATAATCAGGACGATGAGGGCACTCTGGATATGAGCCAGACTGCCGTCAAAAAGATGATCGCAGAGGCACGCGAACGTGGCTACATCACCTACGATCAACTGAACACCGTTCTGCCGCCAGAACAGGTTTCTTCCGAACAAATCGAAGACGTTATGTCGATGCTGAGTGAAATGGGCATCAACATCATCGAAGACGATGAGGCCGAAGAAGAAGAAGCCAAAACGTCCACGGATGTCGTAACCGCTTCAAGCGCACGCGAAGTCGCCGTTTCTGCGACAGAAACGGAAAAGCTTGATCGCACGGATGATCCGGTTCGCATGTATTTGCGCGAAATGGGATCCGTTGAATTGCTGTCCCGTGAGGGCGAAATTGCAATCGCGAAACGGATTGAGGCTGGGCGCAATACGATGATTGCAGGGCTGTGCGAAAGCCCTTTGACCTTCCAGGCGATCACGATCTGGCGCGACGAATTGTTGAACGAAGATATTCTGCTGCGCGACGTCATTGATCTTGAAACAACCTTTGGCAGCGGTCTGGACGAAGACGAAGAAGAGCCCGTCGTCTCGGATGCTGTAGCCGCCAAAGCCCCGGCTGCTGAAAGAACGAACCAGCCGGAACTCGACGCTGATGGCAACCCGATTGCCTCTGATGATGACGACGACGACGAAGATGATCAGGCCAATATGTCCCTGGCCGCGATGGAAGCTGCGCTAAAGCCACGAGTGCTTGAGACGCTGGAGATTATCGCGCGGGACTATGTGAAGCTTTCTGAAATGCAGGACATGCGGATGTCCGCGACCCTGAACGAGGACGGCACGTTCAGCGAGAAGGAAGAGGCGAGCTACCAAAAGCTTCGTTCTGAAATCGTCGAACTCGTGAACGAGCTTCACCTGCACAACAACCGGATCGAAGCGCTGATTGACCAGCTTTACGGTATCAACCGCCGGGTCATGTCGATTGACAGTTCTATGGTCAAACTGGCCGACCAGGCCCGTATCAACCGCCGCGAATTCGTTGAATCCTACAAAGGTTGCGAATTGGACCCAACTTGGTTGGATCGGATGGGCGAAAAAACCGGGCGTGCTTGGCAGGCCTTTATTGAACGGTTCACGCCCAAGATCGAAGAACTGCGTGCCGAAATGGCGCAGGTCGGTCAGTATGTTGGCGTTGATGTCAGTGAATTCCGGCGCATCGTTCAGCAGGTTCAAAAAGGCGAAAAAGAAGCGCGGCAGGCCAAAAAAGAAATGGTCGAAGCGAACCTGCGTTTGGTTATTTCGATTGCCAAAAAATACACGAACCGGGGCTTGCAATTCCTTGACCTTATTCAAGAAGGTAACATTGGCCTGATGAAGGCCGTCGATAAATTTGAATATCGGCGCGGTTATAAGTTTTCGACCTATGCGACCTGGTGGATTCGCCAAGCGATCACGCGTTCTATCGCGGATCAGGCGCGGACGATCCGTATTCCGGTTCATATGATCGAAACGATCAACAAGCTTGTCCGGACCGGACGGCAAATGCTGCATGAAATCGGTCGTGAGCCGACGCCAGAAGAATTGGCAAAGAAGTTGCAGATGCCTTTGGAAAAAGTTCGCAAGGTGATGAAAATCGCCAAAGAGCCGATTTCACTGGAAACACCGATTGGCGACGAGGAAGATTCGCAGCTTGGTGATTTCATCGAGGATAAGAACGCGGTTCTGCCTCTCGATAGTGCGATTCAGGAAAACCTGAAGGAAACGACCACTCGGGTTCTCGCGTCGCTTACGCCCCGTGAAGAACGGGTTTTGCGGATGCGTTTTGGGATTGGCATGAATACGGACCACACTTTGGAAGAGGTGGGGCAGCAATTTAGCGTGACGCGCGAACGTATTCGTCAGATCGAAGCGAAAGCGCTGCGCAAGCTCAAACATCCAAGCCGCTCTCGCAAGTTGCGCAGCTTTTTGGATCAATAGCGACGCGCCAAAGCAAAAAATAGTAAGACAAGACAGCGATCCAACGGGTCGCTGTTTTCTTATGTGGGGCCAGGAGCGTCGCATTTGTCTGACGTGGACCAAGCGGGCGCATTGATCTATGATGGATCGAAGTAGGTTTGGTTGGTTTGGAGATGTCATGTTAAATCTAAAATTCGTACCGCTGGCCGTGGCTGCATTGTTTTCGGTCGCATCGTGTCAGACGACTTTAGGCGTCGCCGGTGGCGGCGCAGGCGGTGCCGTGGGTGTGTCCACAACCGTCGGCCAGTCCAGAGGTGATTTCATTGCGCGTGGTCCGATGGTCGTCGTGCCGGATCCAAATGTTCCAGGTCGGTTTGAGGTGTTGCGAACTGCTGGGCAGGGACCGTCAGATTATTGGTGTGCGGCCGGGCAATTTGTCATCGAGCGAAGCCATTTGCGCCCGGGGACTCGCATTTATGTCGATCAACCCATGGGGCCAGGTAAGATTGGCCGGGGCCAAAGTGTTGGCTTTACCACATCGCCAAGTGCTGCTTTGAAGGCAACTGCTGATGCGCATGACAACGGTCTTTCAATGTCAATTGACGAAGTCGGCGAAAACTGGGGCGCGGAACATGGGCGCACCCAATGCAAATCGCAGGTGGGCTTTTTCTTTTAGGCAAAACACCTTTGAAGTGGGCGGAGTAGTAACGTGAATTCCTTGTTCACGATCGAAACAAATGGTCCGGGCCTTTATGAATTCACATCTGATGTGATGAATTGGGTGCGCGGCGACGGGCTGTTGGTTTTGTTTGTTCAGCACACGTCCTGTTCATTGCTTATTCAGGAAAATGCTGATCCAGAGGTCCGGGTGGATTTGAACAACTTTTTCCGTCGCCTGGTGCCTCCGACAAGCGATCCGTCCATGTCATACCTGACCCATACCTATGAAGGGCCCGATGACATGCCTGCACATATCAAGGCCTCTGTCTTGCCTGTCAGCCTGACCATACCGGTGATATCCGGGCGTATGGTCCTGGGAAGTTGGCAGGGGATCTACCTGTTTGAGCACCGCAACAGGCCGCATCGACGCCGGGTAGTGGCACAGTTGCAATAACATCATGTTGCGGTGCGGAATCTCCTCTACCCAATGGATCGTGTAGCCCCTATAGTCACTGTGGATAAGTGGGGACGAACACCCAGAGGCAGAAAATAGGAAACCGGCGATGCGCTGTCCGTTTTGTGGAAATGTAGATACTCAGGTCAAGGATTCCCGTCCGGCCGAAGACCATGCCGCGATCCGTCGAAGACGGTTTTGCCCGGCTTGTGGCGGACGTTTTACCACCTATGAACGCGTGCAGTTGCGCGATTTGGTGGTCATTAAGTCCAACGGCCGTCGCGAAGATTTTGACCGGGACAAGCTGGAACGCTCTATCCGGATTGCTTTGCAAAAACGCCCGGTTGACCACGATCGTATGGATCAAATGATCTCTGGTATTGTGCGGCGGCTGGAAAGTTTGGGCGAGACCGACATCAACTCTAAATCAATCGGAGAGATCGTGATGGAGGCGCTGGCGCGGATTGATACCGTCGCTTATGTGCGATTTGCCAGCGTTTACAAGAACTTCCAGGCTGCGGATGATTTTGATAAATTCGTCAGCGAACTGCGTCCGCCTGAACCCTCGGACGAGTGACCGAGATTGATACACGTTTCATGAAGATGGCTCTGGCCCTTGGGGCCAGAGGCTTGGGGCGTGTCTGGCCGAACCCGGCCGTGGGCTGTGTTGTCGTTCGTGACGGGGTCATCGTTGGTCGTGGCTGGACGCAAGCTGGCGGACGCCCACATGCCGAAACGGTTGCTTTGGCGCAGGCCGGGGACAAGGCCCGCGGCGCGACGGCTTATGTCACACTTGAACCTTGCGCACATCACGGACAAACGCCGCCCTGTGCCGATGCGTTGATCTCGGCGGGGGTTGCCCGTGTGGTGGTTGCGGTGACGGATCCTGATCCACGGGTGAATGGTGGCGGGATCGCGCGGCTCAAGGCGGCGGGGGTCGATGTGGTGTCAGGTATTTGCGCCGAGGCGGCACATCAGGCCAATGCCGGTTTTTTCCTACGCGTTTCTCAGGGCCGCCCCTTTGTCACGTTGAAACTGGCCGCCAGCCTTGATGGCCGGATCGCGACCGCGACCGGGGAAAGCAAGTGGATCACAGGCCCCGATGCGCGCCGTTTGGTGCATGCAATGCGGGCCAATCATGATGCGGTGATGGTTGGGGCAGGGACGGCGCGGGCGGATGACCCATCTTTGACCGTGCGCGGTTTGGGGGTGGATCATCAACCGGTGCGGGTTGTCGTGTCGCGCCGCCTGGATATTCCTGTGTCAGGCGTGTTGGCCAAAACAGCCAAGCAGACCCCGGTGTGGGTGCTGCACGGTGCGGATGCGGATGGGCAACGGGTCAAGGATTGGCGCGCATTGGGGGCCAGGTCGCTGCCCTGTGCCATCGGTTCGGACCGGCAGGTTGATCCTGCTGCAGCGCTAGCCGCGCTTGGAGAGGCTGGAATAACGCGGGTCTTTTGCGAAGGGGGCGGCGCACTGGCGGCGTCTTTGATCGGGCAGGGCTTGGTGGATGAGCTGTTGATGTTCAACGCTGGCCTTACAATCGGGGCAGAGGGGCAGCCTATGTTGGGGGCCATGGGGCTCGACGCGTTGTCAGAGGCCAGAGGTTTCGAATTGATCGAACATCGCACTGTTGGCGCGGATGTCATGACCCGGTGGCGCGGTGCCTAAGTCCGGCGCATGTAGCGTTGAAGCTTGCTTGCAAGTCTGACCCAGACCGAGGGTTGCGGAAACTCGCCGGTTTCCAAACGGTCCAGCACGACTTCGACGGGGCAATGTGTTTGGCTGATCGGGTCGTAATATCTGGGGTAGTCGATCAGACAAGCATGCACAAACTGGGCAAGTGTTGGCTGGGCGTTGCGGCGGTTCGGTGTAGGGCACAGATCATGTGTCAGCCCCCATCCGGCGTAAAACGGGACACCAAGGCAGGTGACTTTCTTGGATCGGATCAGCGCCTCAAACCCCAAAAGCGATGTCATCGTCCAGACCTCATCCACTGCGTTGATCAGGGCGATTGGGTCTGCATTGGTCGCGATGACGTCGGCGAGCTCTTGGGCAATTTCAGGAGCGATTGCCCCTTTGCGCAGGCCTGCTTCGACATCGGGGTGTGGTTTGTAGATCAGGATCGCATCGGGGTTTTCCATGCGCGCACGTTGCAATAAATCGATATTGCTGGCGACGTCCGTGCAGCCCTTCACGACCGAAGCGTCGTCTTCCACCTGTCCGGGCACCAAAATGCGGTGGCCTTGTGGCAAGTCCGGCAGCGGTGCGCCGGTCAGATTGTACTTACTGATGTTGGTCTTGCGCAGTCGCCCCATCAGCCGCGTGGCCCGGGTGATGGCATCTGGGGGCAAATCCGGAGAAGCCGCAATGAAGTGTTCCAATTGGCTGGGGCGTGTTGGGTCATAGTAGATGCCGATAGGGTCAGCGACCAGCGACAGGGGCGGCACCAGATTGGCCCCCAACCCGCGGGAACGCACAAAGCCATCTTCGACATGGGTCGCGTCATCGCCCGCCTTGCCTGCACCCCAGACCATCTTTTTGCGCAGGGCTTGGTCCGCCCCGCCAGCGGTAAAGCGAACGGGGGCGTATTCACCGAAAAAGGCCTGCATATGGGGGTGCTTCCACCGGCTGATGCCCTCTGCGTCATAGCCATTGTGATCTTCCCGCCAGGCGCGTGTCTGCGCCTCAAGCGCGGCGATGGCCTCTTCGATTTCGCACAAGCAATCCCGATTGGGATCATACCAAGTCGGGTACAGGATCATGGCCGCTGCGAATAATTGGGCGCGGGTCAGTTTGCGTTCGCGTCGCGCAATTGGGTTTTCGTCCTGCGTCAGGCCCCAGCCCGCATAGAAAGGTTGGCCAAAAACGCGCGGTTTGTGCCCGGCATAGATGGCCTCAAACCCAAGTTGCGAGGATACGGTGTAAACGGCTGTTGCGCCCTCCATCAGGCGCCACGGGCTGATGGGATCATCCAGCACCGTGATGCGGGCGTTTTCCATGTCCTTGGTGAAATGCCCCTTGCGATGTCCTGCCATGGTGTCCGGATGGGTCTTGATGACGATCCGGTTGCTGGGGTGTTCGGTTTGCGCAAAAACCAACATTTCCTGAAATGTCGCCGCAGAGGCCCCGCCATGTTTGATGGACGCGTCATCCTGCGTTTGGTCAATGACCAAAACATAAGGGGCTTTGGGGGGCGCCAAATCTGGGTCAAAGGCATTGTATTTTGACAGATGGCTGCGGCGCAGACGCTCTGCTGCGTCGCGGGCCCGGTTCAGCAGGGCTGTGTCATCTAAGGGGTGGGTGGCCAGCAAGGTTTCCAGATCAGACGGCGCAGAGCTGTCGAAATGAACGCCGGTTTCATCCAGCGTCAGACCAATCGGGGGGTGGTTGGACCGGCCGGGCAAAACCGAGCGCAGGAACGCGTCTTCGACCCGCAGCATGTTGGCATCGGTGCGCTCTGCCACGGCTTCGCCCCGGGGGGAAGTCGGGCTTTTGCCCCAGACGCCCACCCAATCGGTTGCCGATGGTTTGCCCAAAGCGATTGACCAGCCAGAAAGCTCTAGGATGCGGTGGATGCGCGATTGGGTCAGAAAGCCGCCATTGAATACAAAAAGCCGCCGGGCATTTTCGTGCCCGGCGGCTGATGGTGTCCCATCATGTTTCATATGGCGGGTCAGCCCCCCCAACCGTTGCCGATGGCTTCGATGGTCTGAAGTCCGCCGGCGGTCCCGACGATTGCGTTGAGGATCTTAGACCATTGTGCAAATGGCGCTTCGGTGACGTAAACGGTGTCCTGATCGCGGATCACAAAGTCCCTTGCCATAAAGACGCCGTTCGGTTTGGTCAGGTCCAGTACATATACCATGCGCTGCGCGCCGACCAAATCTGCGCGTCCCATCACCTGATTGGCGACTTCGGCGGGTTCATTGCGGAACACGAACACGCCTTTTGGGTCTGCAAAGGTAGTGCTTAGACCACCAACCTGTGCGATGGCTTCTATCCCGGAAATGGCCTGGCTTTCAAAGGTCACGCGGCTTTGCGCGCCTGTTGCGCCCAATGCAGTAAACGAGCGTGTGTCTTCTTCGACCAAAATCCGGTCACCACCGCGCATGGCGATGTCAAAACGGGCGTCCTTATAAAGGTCCTGGAACCAAATTTTGGCCTGTTCATTGCCACGGAACACCGTGACTTGCGCGATTTCAGGGGCGATCGTGATCCCGCCTGCGCGGGCCAGCATCGCGGTCAGCGTGCGGGTTGGACGCTCAATCGGGTAAATGCCCTGTCCACCAACGGACCCGGTGATCGACACTGTAGAACCGTCACCCGCCAATCTGCGGACCAGAACCTGAGGGTCGGGTGTCTGGGTGTCCAGTTTTTCGGTGATGATCCGTCTGATCGCTTCGGGTGTGTTGCCCGCCGCGCGGATGCGTCCCGCATAGGGCACAAAGATAAACCCGTCGCCGTCGACCTGCACTTCTTCAAGTGTTGTGTTGTTCAGCCCTTGTCCGGCCAGCAACCCGTCATCCACGTTTTCCCAGATCGTCAGGCCAAGCGTGTCGCCGGCGTTGATCACATCAGAGCCTACGCGCCCGGCGTTAAGGAAGTTGTCGGAAAACCCAAATGCGGGAACCACAGCTGTTGCGCGGTTCACGCGATCATTGACTTCTACAATAAAGGCGTCGCCTTGTTTTTGAACCGAACCCGAGTAAATTTCTGACTTAGTCGGGCCGGAGCGCGGTAATCCACACGCTGCAAGTGCTGTCGTTAATACGAACAGCACGGCAAAACGCATCGCTCGCGATGACGAAATATACACTGCTTGGTCTCCTCGACCTGAAACTCTGCCTAGTATTTTTTTATACTTTGGATAGGACGCTACTGAATTTTCGTAAAAAATCCAGACTTCTAAGGGGGGTAGGCTAGCTTACAATCCGAAACTGTTGCCTTGGTGCCGCTGTTCCCGGTTTCGCGGCATCATATGGATCCTGGTCCAAAAGCATCAGATCAACCACCTGACGCAGGGCCTGGCGTCGGCCCCGTTTCGAATAATACCCGCCGGTGATTTGTGACGTTTCCAGCAGGAACCGCCTGTAATCTTGATAGGCCTCCAGGTCTGGCCGGGTCGGGTTTGCAAAGAACTCTGTTATGGGGTGTTGTGATACAAATTCAGGTTTTGAATATACTGCCGATCCGAATGCTTTGGTGGGAAGACCGCGCCAAAGGGCCTGCTGTGCGGCTGTCGAGTTGATCGCCACGGCGCTGCGGGCATGGTCCAGAAGCCGTGCAAGCTTCCCGCCACGGATGAAATGCACGCGGTTCTGCAGGCCAAGCTCTTTTGCGATCCGCATGATGTCGCGTTGCACCGGGGCGCGTCCGTCGTCAAGCGGATGCGCCTTGAACACCAGATGGTGGTGCGATGGACCACCTGCGGCAAAGCCTTCCAGAACGATTCTGGAAAATTCTTCTAATGTTTCAAAATCGGAATGCGCCTGAAAACTTGCGTCATGTTCCAGTTGCAGCAGCGCCAGATGATAGGGGAAGCCCCCAAACCGCACCCGGTTTGTGGCAATCCATCGTTCGATGCGGAACCAGGGCATCAGGATCAACCGTCTGACATATAGCCGGAATTCTTGGGAAACTGTCAGGCTGCGATGCGGTGCAAAGTTGCTGTAACGACGGTTCATCGTCAGGATAAACCAATGATAAACGGCCCCGTAGAAAATATGCTGACGCATATCGCCCCAATGTGCGGGCACCTCGGGGATGTCGATGCCGTTGTCGTTCAGCCGTGCGCGAATTTCCGGAACGGACATGTCCATCAGACGGGAATGTCCGTTTGAACCATCGCGTTCATAGGTGATCCAATAGGGGCGCAGATAGCCTTCCTCAAAGACGTGGATTGTCAGGTTGCGCGCTTTCGCGCGTTCTATCGCAATCGCGTGCACCGGTCGGGTGTCGCCATACAGCACGATGTCGCTGACGTTGAGGTCCTGCACCTGTCGATCCAGCCAGTCGGCCCAGTCCACCTGCGTGCCATGGAAAGGCAAGTAGCTGTGCTTTTCCGGCCAGAATGCTTGATCCCCTGCGTTAAAGCCGATGCGCCAGGTTTTTGCCCCTGTTTGGCGCAGCTGATCGGAAAGGCGACGAAAAAAGGGCCCGTGCGGGCCTTGCAGAAACAGAAATGTTTTTCCGTTGCCTTTTTCCGTCTTCATCTTGTCCCACATCTGTTTTGCGCAGTTTGGTCCGATGCTGCAGGTTTGTCATGCAATTCAAAGCATATCGTTAAGATTTGTCACAATCTTGGCAGAACTGCTACGGCTTGCCCCGCTGTTGATCTGCGGCTAATTCAATACTGAAAGAAGGATCGCACATGTTTACAGGAATTATCACCGACGTTGGCGAAATCGCAGAGCTTGAGCAGCGCGGCGATTTGCGGGCGCGGATTGCCACCAGCTATGATGTGAATGGTATCGAAATTGGCGCCTCTATCGCCTGCGATGGCGTGTGTCTGACCGTGATCGCTTTGGGCGAGACGCCAAAGAACTGGTTTGACGTCGAGATGTCGGCAGAAACTGTGAACAACACGAATATCGGGCGCAATGGCTGGTCGGTTGGTAAGCGGATCAATCTGGAACGCGCGTTGAAGGTTGGCGATGAGCTGGGCGGGCATATCGTTTCGGGCCATGTGGACGGTGTCGCGGAAATCACTGAGATCTTGGACGAGGGCGACAGCACGCGCGTCACATTTCGCGCCCCGGATGCTCTGGCGCGGTTTATTGCCCCGAAAGGGTCGGTTGCGCTGAACGGGACCTCTTTGACGGTGAATGAGGTGAACGGGCGTGAATTTGGGGTGAACCTGATCCCGCACACGAAGACCGTGACCAATTGGGGGCGGGTGCAGGTCGGTGATGTCGTGAACCTAGAGATCGACACATTGGCCCGCTATGTGGCCCGTCTGCAGGAGTGGGACACATGACGGCAGGTCTCGGCCATAACCAAGGGCCAAGCCTTGAAGCCGGGCAGGCTTGGCGGACACATTGTTGGCGCAAGGCCCGTGCGGATCTATTGCCGAACCTTCCGATCGAAATCCTGCGGCGCCGTGTGGCGCGGGCCAAGGAATTGGGGTTGGACTATAAAAGCTATGCATCGGTGCGGGCCTCGACCGGGCGGGATGTTATCGGTTTTTTGTTTTCGTCTAATGCGTTGCGTGTGTTTTCTCATGCGACGGCCTTACCCAAGGATCGTGGTGACAAGCTGGATGCGCTCAAAGACTGTTCCCGCATCGCGCTTGTGTCGCAGCCGCTGAACCCGGATCATTTGGCTACAGCAATTGCCAAGGGCCAACTGGACCATGCCGCCGTTGCGCCCAATTTCACCACGTCATGGCCGGGCTGTCGCTCCGCCGTGCAAGAGGCGATAGCGGGTCGCAAACTGCCGGCTGACGGCGTTCTATTGATTGGCGACACAAGCCTTGAAAGAGAATGGTCAGAGGCCGGAAAGCTTGCCGGATATTTGCCTGCGGATCGTTATTTTGTCGGGACCCAGGGCGTGACACTGTAAATACTGGCAATCCCCATCCAGCTGCGTTATCTGCCTCATGCCCAAGGACGGATCCTATGACAGACAGTTTTGACACCAGCTATAAAGACGCCATTTCCTCGGTCGAGGAAATCATCGACGACGCCCGCAATGGGCGTATGTTCATTCTGGTCGATCACGAAGATCGCGAGAATGAAGGCGATTTGATTATCCCGGCGCAGATGGCGACACCAGACGCGATCAATTTCATGGCGACCCACGGTCGTGGCCTGATTTGCCTGTCGCTGACCAGCGAACGGATCGACGCGCTTGGGTTGCCGATGATGGCGTCGCATAATTCCTCGCGCCACGAAACGCCGTTCACCACGTCTATTGAGGCGCGGGAAGGGGTGACGACCGGGATTTCTGCCCATGACCGCGCGCATACTGTTGCCGTTGCGATTGATGGGGCGACGACCGGGGCTGAAATTGCCACGCCGGGCCATGTGTTTCCGCTGCGCGCCGCTGACGGTGGTGTGCTGGTGCGGGCCGGGCACACAGAGGCGGCGGTCGATATCAGCCGTTTGGCCGGGTTGAATCCGTCTGGCGTGATTTGCGAAGTCATGAACGAAGACGGCAGCATGGCACGTCTGCCCGATCTGGTGGCTTTCGCGCAGATGCACAACATGAAGATCGGGACGATTTCTGATCTGATCGCCTATCGCCGTCGCAACGATAACCTGGTCAAAGAACGCGAGGCGCAACAGGTCCAGTCTGCCTTTGGGGGGGAATGGACGATGCGGGTCTTTGCAGACGAAACCCATGGGGCGGAACATATTGCGCTGACCAAGGGTGATCTGGACAGCGACGCACCGATTTTGGTGCGCATGCATGCGTTGAACCCATTGGAAGATGTCTTGGGGATTGGCAACGCTTCTGGTGATCTTGAAAACGCGATGAAGGTGATCGGCAAAGAGGGGCGTGGTGTCGTCGTCTTGTTGCGAGACACGACGATGAAACTGGTCACAGGGGAAGAGGTTTCACCACAAACCTTGCGGCAATACGGTTTGGGCGCGCAGATTTTGGCGGCCCTCGGTTTGTCAGAGCTGGTCTTGTTGACAAATTCGCCCACGCCAAAGGTTGTGGGGCTGGATGCGTATGGCCTGTCTATTTCGGGCACACGCCCAATTCCAACGGAGCGGTAATCATGGCCGGATCAGAAGAACATTACATTTTGCCTTTGCCGAGCTTTGACAAGCCGGTAAAGGTCTTGATCGTCATCGCCCCCTATTACAAAGCCATCGCGGATGGCTTGCTGGCCGGCGCCAAGGGCGTTCTGGAAGAAGCAGGTGCGACCTATGAATGTGTCGAAGTTCCCGGTGCGTTGGAAGTTCCAACCGCCGTGCGGATCGCCGACCGGCAGTCGAATTTTGACGGGTTCGTTGCTTTGGGCTGTGTCATCCGGGGGGAGACGACACATTACGATACGGTGTGCAACGACAGCTCTCGGGCGTTGCAGCTGTTGGGGCTGGATGGCTGTTGCATTGGCAACGGGATACTGACCGTCGAAAACATGGAACAGGCGCAGGTGCGCGCCAATCCAAAAGACCAGAACAAAGGCGGCGGTGCCGCTGCGGCAGCGTTGCATTTGATTGCGCTAAGCCGCAAATGGGGCACCAAGCGAACCGGGGCAGGGTTTCAATCTGAAAGCATCCTGATCGCCGGCAAAAACAAGGGTCCAGCAACGGCATGAGCACTAAGCCAGACAAACGCCAGATGAAATCAGCCGCGCGGCTTTACGCTGTGCAGGCGTTGTTTCAGATGGAATCCTCGCAGCAGACGACAAATTCGGTCATGCAAGAGTTTGAGAACCACCGTTTCGGCGCCATCTATGAAGGCGAAGAAATGGCCGAAGGGGATCTAAGCTTGTTTCGTGAATTGGTCGAAAATGCCGTGAACCATCAGGCCAGAATTGACCAGATGACGGATCGGGCTTTGGTCGCCAAATGGCCGATCGCGCGGATTGATCCGACCTTGCGGGCGCTGTTTCGCGCCGCGGGTGCGGAAATGACCGAAGGCAAAGCGCCCCCAAAAGTGGTGATCGTTGAATTCGTCGATGTGGCCAAGGCATTCTTTCCAGAGGGCAAAGAATCCAAATTCGTCAACGCCGTTCTGGACCACATGGCCCGCGAAGCAAAACCAGAGGCGTTCACCTCCTAGAAGCTTGGCCGCTGTTCAATTCTTTTGTTGAATTGACAATTCGACGCCAACATCGACGGCATCATTGATTTTTTTGATGTCAGCCATCGCGTCTTTGAAGTCCTCTGGGGAGATGTTGTCTGATCGCGTTTTGTAGGTCAGAACATTGGTATAGATGCCATTGAGAAATATTGATTTTTTCTCAAAAAAGTAGGCCGGGTGGTCGTAGGTTTCTTGCGCAGTCGGCAAATCCCACGGTCCATTGAGCAGTAAGCGGATTGTGTGCTCTGTCCGGACGGGGTTGCGAATTGCAAGCGGCGCGGTGCGCTTGCCGCCGACATAGGCCGGGGTGCTGTCGTACAGGTCTTGTGCGTAGGTGCTGAAATAGACCCGATCTGCGTCGTCGCTTTCAGACCAAGCGTCCGCAATCCTATACGCTGCCGAAAGCGTAACCTTCGCATTCTCTTCGTCAGTGTCGATGCTCAACGGTGTGGTTTGTTCAAGTGTCGGGAACCTTTTCTGGAAACGCTTGAGATCGGATCTTTCGATGTCATCCAACGTGCCGTTTTGATGGGCTGTCCAATAGTAGTCAGCCGCGCCCATGTAGTAGGTTGCGGTATGGGTGAAACTGATGTCGTCAGGGTCCTGTTGCGCGTCAAAAGCGTCTGTTATGACTTCATAAAAATCAGGTTTTGGTGCAACAACGTCAATCATGCCGGGGCTATCCGGTGCGATTATGACGCCCTTGCCAAAATCGCCTTGTTGCAGGTGATCCAGATCGCCCAGCTGTTCACCGCGTGTCGGGTCAAGGAAATAGGTTTTCTCATCCAGTGTCGCTGCGACGATCACATGGTTGAAGGCTAGGATTGAGGGTTGTCTCGTTTTGATTCCGCTTTGCACTTCGGATTGGACCAAGAGCGGAGCAGCCTTGATATCCAGTGCATCCAAAATGGCGATCAACAGCAAGGTCATGTCCTTGCAATCACCAAACCGACGGGCCAAAACCGTATCCGGCGCGCGCGGGACATATCCACCTGCGCCAAGTTCCACGCCAAGATAACGGATCTCTCTTTGTACAAAGCCCAGTGCCGCGCGAAGTTGTGCGGATTTTGTGGTGGCGTGGGCGCGAATTTCTGCCGCAATGCCCTCAATTTCCTGGGAGTGGCGCTCTGGCATTTGGTAATGTTGCGCGAAATGCCGTCCGACATCGTCCCAGCCCTCGAGGCTGCTGATTTCGGTCCTTGGCCACCCCACGTAGGATGGCGGGGTATTGCTGTCGACGTCCTTTTCGGCGGCAGGCTCAAACAGCCAAGCGTATTCGGTGTGGTTCCCAAATTTGGTGACTTCTGGTTCGACCGCCCCGCCGAGCGACGTATAGAAAATTGGCATGTCATTCGCGATGAGCAGGCGGTTGTGTAGATGTTCAACATCAACGGCGTACCCGTGTGAGAAACGCAGGCTGTAGTTTTTGCCGAATGCCGGGTTTCTTCCCGAATACGTATAGGCATAATCTAACACATCGCCGCGGCGCACACCGGGAACATGGAACGACATTTCCATATTGCCGTTGTAAATCAACATCTCTCGGTCTGTTTCTACCCGGTAAAAATCAAATTGAGACAGGTCCAAAAGGTCTTGCGGGGTTCCGTCGCGAATGATGCGCAAATGGTGAAGTTGCACGGTTTCGAATTCGGGGTCCACGACAATAGAGATGGTTGATCCATCCTGCACATTTTGCGGAGTGTTTAGTTTCTCGACGTAGCGGAAATACCATTCGTCATTGGTTTTGGTGACGCGAACTTGTCTGTCGACAAGCAGGTATCGTGCGTCCGGGTTCGATACATCTTCAGCGGGAAAATCCTGAACATCCACCCAGTCAGGTGTCGCACCAGTTGTGGCGTAATCCGCCAAGTTCTGAGAGACTGCAGGGGTCTGAAATAAGACCGTCGCTATGAATATAAAAATGAATGACCTAAATCGCAAAGGAGCCTCCGATCTTAAGGTCGAATGTAAATCGGAGAAAAGCGTTTTTTCAATAAATTAAGGGTGGTTGGCCCAGATATTTCACCAATGTTGAATTTGCGCCGGTATTGGTGCGGGCACGTCTACCACTGTACTGCAAATCCTTAGCGTTGCCGCTCGTTTCGGCGGGCATAATGGCCCGCCGGTCGGGAAAAGTGGCGGGAACCACCATACAACCGTAGAGGTGCGTAAATTCCCGAGGACCTGCATGTACAGGTGGGCGCCAGGTAAGTGGACCAGGATCCAAACAGAGCCAGCTCCCTCGGATTTATTTAAGGCCACCGGAATTGGACCTCATTTTACAAGAAGGGTAGAACCCGCCATAGGCTGACATAAGCGCATGGCGGGGGTAGGGCAAGGGCTAGGTTTCAATTGCCCGCATGCTCATGAGGTGTTCGTCCCAACCCTTGTCCAGCGAAAGCGTCAGGCCAAAGGCCTCTGCACTGGCTGGCAGACTGCTATGTTCCAGGTTCAGCCGCGTCCCCCCGGCGACGTCTTCCAGTGTCCATTTTACCGTGCTGACGGCGTCGCCCATGGGTTTGACCGTAAACGTATATTCCAGATAATCGAATGGTTTCGCCTCAATGACGTCGCCCCAGATAAGCAAGTCGCCAGAGGTCGTTCCAAACATTTCCAGGGGCTGGCCTTTGGTCAAGGGGACTGTTGGCTTATGAAACCAAAAGCCCAGTTTTTCTGGGTCTGTCAAAAAAGCCCAGACCTGTTCCTTTGACGCCTTGAGATAGATCGATTTGGTGATTGTGCGCTGGTTCATTGCTGTTCCTTTTCGATTTCTGTTTTCAGAATGCTTAGGCGGTCGTCCCAGAAACGGTCAAAATAGGACAGCCAGTCCAAGACCGGGACCATGCCCTGCGGGTTCAGTGAATTGATCCGTTCGCGGCCCTGCGTTCTGACATCGATCAATCCGCCGTCTGACAGAACGGTCAGGTGTTTCTTGACGGCTGCACGGGTCATGTCGAAATTCTCGCTGACCTGCGCAATCGTCATGTCCTTGTCGCGAAGCAGAAGCAGAATTTGACGTCTTGTCGGATCAGAGAGGGCCTTGAACGGGCCAGTGTCGTGATGCTGCATTTTCCCTTCCAATTCGTGATACCTTTTGGTTCTATTTTTATATGAAACCAAAAGGTATTATGTCAACCCGCCTGGGGGGTTGATTTTTGTTCACGTATTGTTCACTAATTACCTATGCCCGATGATCTTCAACCCGGCCAGCTTTTGGCCCGCGGTGTGTGCCGCCACCTTCTCAGCCACGACTTTGTGGCCATGGAAGAATTTGTGCCCGATCGTGGCTTGCGTGTTGACGTTATGGGGTTGGGGCCGAAAGGTGAGATCTGGGTGATTGAATGCAAATCATCCAGAACAGATTTTCAGACCGACAAAAAGTGGCAGGGCTATCTGGAATGGTGCGACCGGTATTTTTGGGCGGTGGATGAGGATTTTCCAACCGATCTATTGCCACCCGACACTGGGTTGATCATCGCGGACAGTTATGATGCCGAAATTATTCGGATGGGCCCTGAAACCAAACTGGCCGCGGCCCGCCGCAAAAAGCTGACGACCAAATTCGCGCGCAACGCGGCGCAGCGGCTTCATGTGATGCGTCACCCGGGCGTGAGTGCTATTTGGGGGCCTTCTGAGCAATAGAACGCGCACGTGCCGCAGCGGCGGCAATTTCCTGTGCAATTTCTTCGGCTTCTTCCGGATCGAAATCAAGCGGCAGGTCAATGCCATCCCCTTCGATATAAATGCGAACCATCCCGATAGAGGTCGGGCCGATTTGTAGATTTGCGCTTGTGTCGCTTGGTGTGTTGATGCTCATCTATGTCTCCTTGCGCTACAGTGCGGGTAACAGTTTGTGTCGGCCCAAGGCAAGTAGATCAATGGTTCGATGCGAAATTTGCCTTTGCCGGAGGTAGAGAGCTTGAGGCCTGGGACAATCGGGGCTTAGAATCGGTGCAGCTTTGTGGCCCATAGCTGGCGAAGCACATACGGTTTGCCAGCGATGCGATGAAAATATTCGGGTCAGAGCAGGGCGAATATGCAAAAATTCCCGGTTCACCCAGAGACGGGTCTTGCAATCGTGCGGTCGCACTTGTAAATCCCGCTGACATGCCGCCTTAGCTCAGTTGGTTAGAGCGCTGGATTGTGGATCCAGAGGTCCCCCGTTCAAGCCGGGGAGGCGGTACCACCCAAACCGATTTGTATGACCCGACTAGCGATGCTTTAGCGAGGCGATTGCTTCGTCAAAGTCATATGCGCCTTGCATCAGCTCATAGTCCTTGGCCGTAATGTCGCGCAACTGGACCACATTGGCCGCCGTGATGCTGTCGTCCCGTTGATCCACTGCTGCGGTGTTTTCATGGCTCGGGGTGACTTTTGCCCCGCTGCGGTCGCTGAGCAATTCAAAGAATTGGGCGCTGTTTTCGATTTTGAACAGGTGGTCGATCTTGGAAAAATCCCGACCCAGATACAGCCAATGGGGCCGAGTATGGACGCGAGCGGCCCGCGAGATCATCGCGTATGTGTCAAAATGCCTAAGAAATGTTGAAAAATCGGGTTCAGTTGGTATCCCGGCTTCTGCGGTGAGTAGCGCTGCGTTCCAACGTCGGAATGACTTTTCGTTGACTTTGTTTGACCATGCTGACCGCAGCCGCTTGACCGGATCACGAATTAACGCGACAGTCTCATAGCCTCTCGGGATCGCTTGCTCGCGATCAAAGGGCTCCGTTTTGTAAGCTGGATTGTGGTGGATGCCCTTTTTCTTGCGAAGGGTCTGGCCTAAGCGGTCCTTTATGCTCTTGTCTTCCAGAGTCCAGAAAGCCGTTTTGCAGGTCGTACAGGCAACTTTGGGAACGGGATAGTACACCAACTTACATTTTGCGGAAATGACGGCCATCGTTAGTTGCCCTTTTCAATTGCGTCACCAACAACGGTGTCCGCGAATATGTCTTTTTGAAATGCGAGTCCCTTTTTTCGCAATACAAACCATTGAAATTTGGTAAGTGAGAAGGAACGCAAATAAAGTGTTTTCAATGCTTCTTCTCCTTTAGCATTGGCATTGCGAACCATTTCAAACTGCGCGCGCCGCCTTTTGCCCATTCTGTTTGCGATTGTTCGACCCTCTAGCCTCGATTTCCATTTGGATTTCCAGCGCGTGTACCCAATTGCATCGAAATGCCCCAAATACATGTTTGCGAATTGAGGGTTTATTGCTCCAACATAGGTGCCCACGATTTTTTCACCGTAAAAGGAGCGATGGCACCGGATTTCGGTAAAATTGTAGCCAGTACGCAACGCTTGTTTGCCTCCGAGATGGCTTAGAATTCCCTTCCGAAGGCCGGGCCACAGTTTGGGGCTATATAAAAACCTGGACAACCAAATTCCTGATCCTTTGGTGAGGGTTCGAAATCCGGTACTTGAAAAATCAGTGTATTTATCCACATCATGGGGAAGCCACACCGCTTCAGCTGAGGGGAAAATAACCGCTTCGATTTCCGATGGCACGCCGGCTAGAACTCTGGACATCTCAAGCGGGCCGAAGATAAATTCGTCAGAATCGACTATTATCACCCAATCTGTTTCGGCTGCTTTGTATCCAAGCATGTAGGTCGCATGTTGTGCCTCTTCTAAGCCAGTCGGCCGACTTCGCTGAAGTGAAGCCCAAAATGCCTGGTTACATTCAGTTATTGTTACAGTTTGGTCTGCCAAATCGATTACGTGGCAGGCAGAGCCGTCTACAAATAGTTGGATATGATCTGCGCCGAGTTTTTTGTAGTAGTTAATGAAACGCTGAACGATGCTTCGGCTTTCCTTCATGTAGCAAACTACAGAAAAACTTGGCATTGAACCGGCTCCGTTCCATTTCGTGTGCTTAGAGCATTTAGTCATTTAAGGAGATTTTTTTCATCAACGTATTTGTTTGTGCGTCGTAAATCAAAATCAGATTTTCGCTCGTGACAACAGCGTACCAGTCCGGACCTCGCGTAAAAGCATATGCAGTGGCACCATCGGGCAACAGGATTTCGTCTGGAAGTGCGATGGTTTGAGGTTCTTGGGTGAAACGGATGACAAGCAGGGCAACGATGGCTAGAACCCCAAAGATCATGGTGACTGTCAAAGTGGTCACCAATATGCGTAGAAACCGAAGGTTCTTGACCTCGGTCTGAGAAGTGGGAATCTCGTTCATGTCGGCCTCAGAGTTGGTTGTAGTCATCGGGCCTAACCCGCCTTCACGCCTTGATAAGGCACTGGCGCGCGACGTGCCAGAGGAAGCGAGCCTTTCGCGTGCGCGCTTGGTCAAGCTGCTGGCAGAAGGTGCGATCCTGCGCAACGGCGCTGTGGAAACGGACCAAAAGGCAAAGGTTGCCGAAGGGGATGTGTTTCAGATCACCATCGAAGAGGCCGTTGATAGCCATATCCTGCCCGAAGACATTCCGCTGGATGTGATTTGGGAAGATGCAGACCTTATCGTGGTCAACAAGCCCGCAGGCATGGTTGTTCATCCGGCACCGGGGACGCCGGGGGGGACGCTGGTCAATGCGTTGCTGCACCATTTTGGGGGTGAATTGTCGGGTGTTGGCGGGGCCAAGCGTCCGGGAATTGTGCATCGCATCGACAAGGATACGACGGGCTTGCTGGTTGTGGCCAAATCGGACAAGGCTCATCACGGGTTGGCGGCGCAGTTCGAAAAACACACTGTCGAACGGCAGTATAACGCGCTGGTTTATGGTGTGCCTGATGCTGCGGATCCGCGACTTCGCGGGACAAAAGGTATCAGTTTCGCCCCGGGCAATATCATGAAGATCACCACGCAGCTGGCCCGCCATAAAACAGATCGCCAACGTCAGGCCGTACGGTTTGAGGGCGGGCGACATGCGGTTACGCGGTCGCGGACCCTTGAAACCTTTGGCAGCCCGGCTGTGGCTGCAATGGTCGAATGCTGGCTGGAAACAGGGCGCACACATCAGATCCGGGTGCATATGGCGCATGCTGGGCATGGGCTGATTGGGGATCAAACCTATGGCGGGCGGCGGAAATTGAACGCAAAATCTCTGTCGCCCGTTGCGGCAGAGGCCGTGGCCAAGTTCCCGCGCCAAGCGCTTCATGCTGCGGTTTTGGGGTTTGAACATCCGGTGACGGGCGAGCATTTTCGGTTCGAAGCACCGGTTCCTGATGACCTCGCGGATCTTTTGGCGATCTTGCGCAATTGAAACAACCCACACATCCGCGTGACGATCGGTAATATTCGTGGCAGAGCGACGGAACCGTATTTATCTAGCGTTTAAGCATTATGAGTATAGCGGCCTTGAATAGCTGCAATAGCGTACTTATTTTGATGTTAATCCTCGATACATTGAGGGCAGAGGGGTAGTAAACATGAGTAATTACAAGAATCTTCCGGCGCCATCCCCGCAACAGGGCTTGAACCGGTATATGCAAGAAATCCGCAAGTTTCCGATGCTGGAACCTGGCGAAGAATACATGCTGGCCAAAAGATGGGTGGACCATCAGGACACCGAGGCAGCCCACAAGATGGTAACATCGCATCTGCGTTTGGCGGCGAAAATCGCCATGGGCTACCGTGGCTACGGCCTGCCGCAATCCGAAGTGATTTCAGAGGCCAATGTGGGCCTCATGCAAGCGGTGAAACGGTTTGACCCGGAAAAAGGTTTCCGTTTGGCCACCTATGCAATGTGGTGGATCAGGGCGTCCATTCAGGAATACATCTTGCGCTCGTGGAGCTTGGTGAAGCTGGGCACTACATCAGCCCAGAAAAAGCTTTTCTTTAACCTGCGCAAAGCCAAATCCAGAATTGGTGCGTTGGAAGAGGGCGACTTGCGTCCCGAAAACGTGGAACGGATTGCCAATGATCTTGGTGTGACCGAAGACGAGGTCATTTCGATGAACCGTCGGATGTCAGGTGGGGACGCATCTTTGAACGTTCAGGTTGGCACCGAGGGTGACAGCTCTATGCAGTGGCAGGACTGGTTGCAGGATGAAGATGCGGATCAGGCCGGTGACTATGAGGCCAAGGACGAAATGGACGTCCGCCATGAGATGCTGGTCAAAGCAATGGATGTGCTGAATGACCGCGAAAAAGACATCCTGATGCAGCGTCGTTTGCAGGACCAGCCTGTGACATTGGAAGACCTGTCTGGTCAATATGACGTCAGCCGCGAACGCATCCGCCAGATTGAAGTTCGCGCCTTCGAAAAACTGCAGGTCCGCATGCAAGAATTGGCTGCGGAAAAAGGATTGCTGGAAACAGCATGAGTTTGAATGCTACTTTCAGCTTGCCTGACGATTTTGGGCAGGCGGGCTGGGAGGCACTTTGATGAAAACGTATTTAAACTGGGGCATTTTGGGCGCATCGAATTTTGCGTTGCACAATATGGGCCCCGCTATTCATGAGGCGAACAATTCCCGATTGGGCGCTTTGGCGACATCGAACGCGGAAAAATCGATTCCGTTCAAAGGGTTTTGCCCTGATATTGAAGTGCATGACAGTTATGATGCACTGCTTGCGGATCCGGCGATTGATGCGGTTTACATTCCGCTGCCGAACCAATTGCATGTTGAGTGGACGAAAAAGGCGCTGTTGGCTGGCAAGCATGTGCTGACGGAAAAACCGATTGCACTGGAAGCTGACGAAATTGACGAATTGATTGCACTGCGCGATCAAACCGGTCTTTTGGCGGCAGAAGCTTATATGATCGTTCACCACCCGCAATGGCAGCGCGCACGGGCGCTGTTGGCCGATGGTGCGATTGGAAAGCTGCTGCATGTGGATGGATTCTTTAGCTATCTGAACCGAGACATGGACAATATCCGCAACCGCCCTGAAACGGCCGGCGGTGGCATACGTGATATCGGTGTTTACACCTATGGATCTGCCCGTTTCGTGAGCGGTCTGGAACCAACCGAAATCACGCATACGAACATCACGTGGGAAAACGATGTCGACACGACGGCCCATGTCTTTGCAGATTTTCCGGGCTTCACCTATTCGGCGACCACTTCGATGCGGATGGCGAACCGTCAGGAAATGATTTTTCACGGCGAAGATGGGGTGATGCGCGTTCCGGCACCTTTCAACGCTGATCAGTTTGGGGAAACACGGGTTGAACTACATCTGCCCGATGGCAGCCAAAAAATTGAGCGGTTCCCAGGAACGCGCCAATATAAACTGCAGGTAGAGGCTTTTGCCCGTTCTGTGCTGAACGGCGACGACTATGCTTGGACCTTGGAAGACGCTCGGGGCACGCAACGTATGATCGACATGGTATTTGCGGCGGATAAGGCTAAAGCCCCTTAGCTTTTGATCCGTCGCGTTCTTCAAAAAGGAGACGTAAAATGGTTCGCGAAGATGACGATTTGGTAGAACTGGAAGAGCCTGATTCAGATCAAGAGGATAATGCATCCGGCAACGAAATCTGGATGCGCGGGCTTTGGATGCTTATTCTGGCGTTTTTGTTTTCTTTCGCAAGCACGGTCCTTGGGATCGTGGCCATCATTCAGTTTCTTTGGATGTTGTTCGCCAAGGAAAAGAATGAACTCTTGTCGGATTTTGGGAAGGATATGGGGCGGTGGCTCTCAGATGTCGCGCTTTTTCAGTCCGGCGCATCGGACGAAAAACCATTTCCCTGGAAAAAATGGGGCTAAGGCTGCGGCCTTAACCCCACGTTTAACGATGATTGGGATGGGGGCCTTAGGCCTCCATCGCTTCCAGCTCGTCGATCATCCCTGAAATCATCGACAAGCCCTTGTCCCAGAAATTCGGATCGCTTGCATCCAGCCCGAAAGGGGCCAGCAATTCTTTGTGGTGCTTTGATCCGCCAGCCTTAAGCATGTCGAAATATTTGGCCTGGAACCCAGGGTCGCCTTCCTCGTAGACCGCATAAAGTGCGTTCACCAGACCATCGCCAAAGGCATAGGCGTAGACGTAAAACGGCGAATGCACGAAATGGGGGACGTAGGACCAGAAGGTTTCGTAGCCCTCCATGAACTCAAACGCCGGGCCCAGGCTTTCGCCTTGCACGGACATCCAGATGTCGTTGATCGTTTCTGGGGTTAGTTCGCCTTGCGCGCGGGCGGCGTGCAATTTGCATTCAAAGTCGTAAAACGCGATCTGCCGCACGACCGTGTTGATCATGTCTTCGACCTTGCCAGCCAACAAAACCTTGCGTTCGTCCTGGGTTTTTGCGCCTGCCAGCAACTGCCGGAAGGTTAGCATTTCACCGAAAACACTGGCTGTCTCGGCCAGGGTCAACGGAGTAGAGGCCAGCAATTCGCCCTGACCTGCGGCCAGAACCTGATGCACACCGTGCCCCAGCTCATGGGCCAGTGTCATCACGTCGCGCGGTTTGCCAAGATAGTTCAGCATGACGTAAGGATGGACGTCGACGACAGTTGGGTGCGCAAATGCACCCGGTGCTTTGCCCGGCTTTACGCCTGCATCAATCCAGCCTTTGTCAAAGAACGGTGCCGCGATGTCTGCCATTTCCGGGGCAAAGGCAGAATAGGCGTCCATGACGACGGATTTTGCCGTGTCCCAGTCAACGGTCTTGGTATCTTCCATTGGTAATGGCGCGTTGCGATCCCAGACCTGCAATTTGTCATAGCCCAGCCATTTGCGTTTCAGTTCGTAATAGCGATGGCTGAGCTTGGGGTAGGCGGTGACAACCGCGTTGCGCAGCGCCTCGACCACTTCGGGTTCAACGTGGTTGGCCAGGTGGCGTCCGCTTTGCGGTGTGGGCATTTTGCGCCAACGATCTTCGATCTCTTTTTCTTTGGCCAAAGTGTTATGCACCCGGGCGAAAAGCTTGATGTTTTCGCCAAAGACGCGGGCCAGTTCATGCGCGGCTTCTTCGCGCTTGGCGCGATCCTGATCGGTCAAAAAGTTAAGCGTCGCCTCGAGGTTCAGCGTTTCGTCACCGATCTGAAATTCCAGCGCGGCCATGGTTTCGTCGAACAGTTTGTTCCAGGCGCTTGAACCAACGACGGATTGGTCATGCAGGAATTGTTCCAGCTCATCTGACAATTGGTGCGGGCGCATCGCGCGCAGGCGGTCAAAGATCGGCTTGAACCGCGCCAGATCCCCGTTCTTTTTCAATAGCTTCTCAAGATGGTCGTCTTCGAGCCGGTTGAGCTCCAACGTGAAAAAGACCAGCGGGGTGGTGTAATTCGTGATCTTGTCCTGACAGTCGGACATGAATTTCCCACGATCCGCATCCACGGTGTTTTGGTAATAGCGCAGCCCGGCGAAGGACATGATCCGTCCGGCGATGCTTTCGATTTTTTGGTACCGCAAGACGCAGTCCAGCATCCCGGATGCATCCAGCTCTGCCAGATTGCCCTGAAAGTCCCGCGCAAAATCGGCGCAGGCTTTTTCCAGCCAGTCCATATCACGGGCAAGCTCTTTTGCGTCGGTGGCAGGGTAAAGGTCTGTCAGATCCCACTCGGGCAGATCGCCAAAGGCATCGCCGCCAGACGGGTTCGCATCAAATACAGGACTTGGAAATTTTAAAAGCATCATGCGCCTCTGTTGTTTGTTTGGTCACACTTAAGCGTGCAGGGGGGGCAGGTTCAACCCGCAGCGCGGTTTTGTGAAAATAGCGCGTCGAGTTCGGTGTAAAATGCGTTTTGCACATCGGGGAGATCCAGAAACACTTCGTGTTTGCCGCCCGGGATTGTGATCAGTTTGGCCGTCTTCCAGCGTTTCATGATTTTCTGCGCGGGCGTGGTGTCTACAAGCTGTTCGTCCGTTCCCAAGAACGTGACGGCCGGGACGTCAGGCAGCGGTAATTTTGTCAGGCGGTCACATTCCAACAAGGCTTGATGCAACCAATTGATCGACGGGCTTCCTGTAACCAGCTCGGGGCGTTCGCGCATCTGAAACCTCAGATGGCGAAAGATCTCTTCTGATCTTGTGACCGCGTTGTCCTCAAACGGTTGGCTGACGATGGTTTCAGTGTCGGGCATGGTGGGGACGCGGGCATGGTAAAGCTTTGTGTTTTGCAGCAGTTGCCCAATGGCGCGGGCTGCAAATCGTTCAACGGGCGACATTTTGATGCCCCACATGGGCGCGTTAAAGCACACGGCTTTGACCTGCAGACCTTCGTGCAAGGCGCGCAGCCCGATGCAGCCGCCCATGCTGTTGGCGAACAGGAAAAAGGGTTCGGGCAGGTGCAGGGTTTTTGCCAGCCGCATCAGGGCGGCCACATCCAGCTGATAATCTCTGAAATCATCAACATGACCCCGATCTGCCGGAGAGGTCAGGCGGTCTGAAAGCCCGTGGCCCCGATAATCCAGCGTAAGGGTGTTAAACCCCCGAGCGGCCAATTGGGTGGCAACGATACCGTATCTTTCGACGAATTCCGTGCGCCCCGGCAAGATCAGGACCGTGCCTTTGTCGCCGCCGGGCCAGAACCCGGCCCGCAACTGAACGCCGTCAGTGGTCAGCATCCAATAGGCTTTGCCACCCTCAGGACCCAAGGCAATATCGTGAAAAAGCGGGGCCGCTTCCATTGTTAGGACAGCGCTGCGCCCAATTGCATGGCCAGCCCCATATCGCCCTCAACGGTGAGCTTGCCGCTCATGAAAGCGGCCGTGGGGTTTAGATCCCCGCCCAACATTGCGGAAAACGTGTCCGCATCTGCCGTCAGCGTGACGTCTGCCGGATCATCGCTGGCGCGTGCACCGTTCGCGTCGACAAGAATGCCGCCTTCGCCCGATATCACAAACTTGGCCAAACCCGAAAACCCTTCGCCTAATTTGGCGTTCAGGGCGTCCACAGCGGCATTCAAAACAGTGCTCATTTCAAGTGATCCTCAAATTGTGACCGGTTTCCCTGTCGATTTTTCCGATCAGGGTGCTAAACTTAGGATTGTTATGATGACATTATCGCAGACCTTCAAATCCTTTGTTGCCATCGTCTTGGTAACAGTTTCATGTAGCTTCCCGGTTTTCGCCGGGTCCGAAGAGCTGGACCAGTTATATGACGAACTGGCCGACGCTTCGGAAAGCGAATGGCGCGGGATTGAGCAAAAGATCTGGACCGAATGGTCGCGGTCCGGCTCTGCCGCCATGGATCTGTTGCTGGAACGTGGGGTTGCTGCGATGGAGGCAGGGGATCTTGATACCGCGATAGAGCATTTGACGGCCCTGACCGACCATGCGCCAGATTTTGCCGCTGGATGGAACGCGCGCGCCACGGCCTATTATCAGGCGGGGCTCTATGGTCCGTCGATTGAGGATATCGGCCATGTCCTAACGTTGAACCCCCGGCATTTCGGCGCGATTTCGGGTTTGGCGTTGATTCTGGAAGAACTCGGATATCCCGAAGAAGCTTTGCAGGCCTATAGGGAAGTACAGGCTATACATCCGCGAAGCTCGAACCTAAAAGAAGCCATAGAACGCTTGGAACTTCAAACAAGCGGAACCGATCTCTAGCCTTTTAGGGGGCCTGAATATGGGCGAGCAGTCAAGGATCGTAGCGGTCCTGGGCCCAACCAATACCGGAAAAACGCATTATGCTATCGAACGGATGCTTAGCTATCGCACGGGTGTCATCGGTTTGCCGCTGCGTTTGTTGGCGCGTGAGGTTTATGACCGGATCGTCGCGTTGCGCGGGCCGTCTGTCGTGGCGCTTGTCACCGGCGAAGAACGCATCGTGCCGCCACGGGCCCAATATTGGGTGGCCACAGTAGAAGCGATGCCCACGGGCATTGGCGCCGATTTTGTCGCGGTGGACGAGATTCAGCTTTGTGCAGATCCAGAGCGCGGCCATGTCTTTACGGACCGGTTGCTCAACGCTCGCGGCCAGCACGAAACCCTGTTCATGGGCGCAGACACCATGCGCAATGCGATCGCAGAGCTTGTTCCACGGGCAGAGTTTGTCCGGCGCGAACGGTTTTCCGAATTGACCCATACAGGTCAGAAAAAGATAAGTCGCATGCCCGAAAGATCGGCAATTGTCGGGTTTTCTGTTGAAAATGTATATGCGATTGCTGAACTGCTGCGTCGTCAAAAGGGCGGTGCGGCGGTGGTGATGGGCGCGCTTAGCCCGAGAACACGCAACGCTCAGGTCGAGCTTTATCAAAACGGCGATGTCGATTTTCTGGTCGCGACAGATGCCATCGGTATGGGGCTGAACCTTGATATCGATCACGTCGCGTTTTCAGGCACGTCGAAATTTGACGGTCGCAGAATGCGGAACCTGCACGCAAATGAGCTGGCGCAGATCGCCGGGCGGGCAGGGCGCTATCTGAACAGCGGCACCTTTGGCACCACCGGGGACGCGGGAAAACTGCCCGAGGACACGGTCTATGCCATCACAGAGCATCAGTTTGATCCGATCAAGAAACTGCATTGGCGAAACTCCAAACAAGAATTTGGGTCGGTTCGTCACCTGATCGCTTCTCTTGAGGCGCGGACAGACGATCCGATGTTGACGCGCGTGCGCGAGTCAGACGACCTTGCTGTGCTGAAAACATTGGCGGAACTGGACGAAATCCGGAACAAGGTGCGATCGCCCAAAGAGGTTCAGCTTTTGTGGGATGTGTGTCGCATCCCGGATTTTCGGGGGATTTCGGCGGCAGAACATGCTCAGATGTTGGAAAACATATTTGGTTTCCTACATGATGTGCACCGAATCCCTGACGATTGGCTGGCTGGACAAATAAACCGGCTTGATCGGACGGATGGAGATATTGATACACTTTCGAAAAGGCTGGCGTATATTCGCACCTGGACGTATGTCGCTCAGCGTAAAGATTGGGTTGATGACGAAAAGCATTGGCGCGGAGAGACGCGCGCAGTAGAAGACCGATTGTCAGATGCGCTTCACGGGGCATTGACGCAAAGATTTGTTGACCGGCGGACAAGTGTCTTGCTTCGCCGGTTGAAGCAGAAGGAGGGCCTTGTGGCCAGTGTAAACGATAAGGGCGAAGTAACCGTAGAGGACCAGTTTGTTGGTCGGCTGGAGGGATTCCGGTTCATTCAGGATCCGAATGCAACACCGGACGAAGCAAAGACGCTTCGTGCGGCCAGTTTGGTTGCGCTAAAGCCCGAATTCCATCTGCGTGCAGATCGCTTTTACAATTCGCCGGACACAGAGCTGGACTACACCGATCAGGGTGGTCTGATGTGGGGCGAACATGCAGTCGGGAAACTTGTTGCCGGAAGCGATGCTTTGAAACCTTCTGTCGTTGCGTTTGTCGACGAGGATGCGGGGCCAGAGGTCATCCAAAAGGTGCAGCGGCGTTTGCAGCACTTTATCGACCGCAAGATCGCCTTGTTGTTCGAACCGATGCTGGCCATGAGCAGGGACGAAACCCTGACCGGTCTTGCCAAGGGATTCGCCTTTCGCATGGTCGAGGCTATGGGCGTTTTGCGCCGCGATCAGGTTATTGCCGAGGTCAAGGAACTGGATCAGGACGCTCGCGGAGCGTTGCGCAAGCATGGCATCCGGTTTGGGCAGTTCACGATCTTCATGCCGATTCTGCTAAAACCGGCCGCAACGCGGTTGCGAATTCTTTTGTGGTCGCTCTCCGCCGGACATGCTGAATTTCCTGAAAGCCCGCCGCCCGGGCTGGTGACCATTCCGACGGCGAAAGAGGCACCTGAGAATTATCACACGATGTGCGGCTATCGTCAGGCTGGCGAACGCGCGATTCGTATCGACATGCTGGAACGGCTTGCAGACTTGCTGCGCGCCCAGGACAGCCGTCGTGGATTTGAAGCCAATCCAGATATGTTGTCGATCACAGGGATGACCCTGGAACAGTTTGCCGACCTGATGAAAGGGCTTGGTTACAAGCCAGAGCGTGGCGAACGCGACAAGGTTAAGGCCGCAGAAGTTGCCAAACCGGATGCGCCAGAAGCTGGGACAAGCGAAGAGCCTGCACCATCTGCAGAAGCAACGCCCCAAGAGGCGCCCGAAACCCCTGCGACGGCTGATGCCGAGGCGGCTCAGGACGAGGCCCCGGAAAAAGAGGTGTTTTACACCTTTACCTGGGGCGGCAACCGACCTGCGCGTCGCGATGACAAGGCAAAGCAACGCCCGCAGGGCAAACCGCGCGGCAAGCCTAAGGGCAAGCGGCCACCACGGGATGACAAACCCAAAAACTTCTCTGCGCGTCCAGCAAAACCGGAAAAGAAAATCGA
Source organism: Marinosulfonomonas sp. (assembly GCA_051251595.1). Classification (GTDB taxonomy): domain Bacteria; phylum Pseudomonadota; class Alphaproteobacteria; order Rhodobacterales; family Rhodobacteraceae; genus NORP110. The sequence continues at coordinate 48,920 of JBPOFA010000014.1, read as the reverse complement.
TCCGGACAATCCGTTTGCCGCGGCGCTGATGGGGCTAAAGGACAAATCCTAAATTGGCCGATGCCCGACCGACACTGCGGATAGACAAATGGCTGTGGTACGCGCGGTTTTTTAAGACGCGGGGACTGGCGACAAAGCTGGTCTCTGGCGGGCATGTCCGGGTGAATTCGGACAAGATTTCGAAACCTGCTTTTTCGGTTGGGCCCGGCGACACGCTGACCTTTCCTCAGGGGAACATCATTCGTGTGGTTCGCGTGGCAGAGATTGGCACGCGGCGTGGGCCTGCACCCGAAGCGCAGCTATTGTACGAAGATCTGACTCCGGTTCAGGAAAAACGTCCACCAGCCCCCAAGACAGAGGGAAAAGGTCGCCCAACCAAGAAAGATCGCCGTGACATGCTTCTTTCTCGTGATGCGCGGCTTGAATGATCTGCTTTGCTGTTCTAGCTAGTCCGGTGAAATCAAAAGCCAGAGCTTCCCAATGACCTATATCGTCAATGACAATTGCATCGCCTGTAAATACACCGACTGTGTCGAAGTCTGTCCGGTGGATTGTTTTTACGAGGGTGAGAACATGCTCGTCATTCATCCAGATGAGTGTATCGACTGCGGTGTTTGCGAACCCGAGTGTCCAGCAGACGCAATTCGCCCCGATACAGAGCCTGAGACAGAGAAATGGGTAGAGTTTAACCGGAAATACTCTGAAATGTGGCCGGTCATCATCACCAAGAAAGATCCGCTTCCAGATGCGGATTCACGTGATGGCGAAGAAGGCAAGGTAGAGAAATACTTTTCCGAAAAACCGGGCGAAGGTGGCTGATCGGCTGATTCGTTCGGTCGGCCTGACGTTGCGGCAGGCAATGATTTTTGCCAAAATCCAATCAATTTTTCGCGTTTTTTCCACATAAACGGGAATAATCTATTGGCACTGCTTTAAAAAACCCGATTTTTCTGATATAGTCTGCCTTAGGAAAAATTGGAGACCTGCCCATTTACGCAGCGAAATTTGTCTGCAAGCGGCAATTTCAGAAAAACAGAAAACCTTGTCGGGAACGCGTTTGTTCCTGTCGGGTTCTTTGTCGCTGAAAAAGGTCCTGACACGAGAAAGAAGCTTGAATGAGTAAATCGAAGAAACTGGATTTCCGTACGAACGAACATGTCGTTTATCCGTCTCATGGCGTCGGCAAGATCATCGATGTGGAAACACAGGAAATTGCTGGCACGGAATTGGAACTTTACGTCATTGCGTTCGAAAAAGACAAAATGACGCTGCGTGTTCCCACAGAAAAGGCGATTCTTGTTGGAATGCGGTCATTGGCGTCTTCTGATACTGTGGCCCATGCGATGAAAACGCTGAAAGGCAAAGCCAAGGTCAAGCGCGCAATGTGGTCCCGTCGGGCGCAGGAATATGAACAGAAAATTAACTCTGGTGATCTGATCGCCATTGCAGAAGTTGTGCGCGACCTGCATCGCACCGACGACCAGCGTGAGCAAAGCTATTCAGAGCGTCAATTATATGAGGCCGCGCTAGAGCGTTTGACACGCGAAATCGCTGCCGTGAAAGGCGCGGACGAAATGGATGCGCAAAAGCAAATCGACGACGTTTTGATGTCGCGCATCGCGGCCTAAAATTTCAGGTTTTTGAAGTGAATTGGACCATCGCCGTTTGGCGGTGGTCTTTTTTGTGTGCGTGGGGCTAAAGCAAAGTCACCAGAACGATCAGCGCACTGATCTCTCCCAGCTGTTGCGAGGCCCCCAAAACATCCCCGGTCTGCCCCCCGATCCGCGACAGGGCGAGCCTGCCAAGCGCAAAGGCAACCACCGCGATGGCAAGTGCGGCCGGGATCGCGCTAAATCCAATGGTGACAAGCGCCAGAGTCGCGGCCAAGGCACCCGCCAAGAGCGCCGTGTCCTGATCTGGTCGCCCGACCAAACGGGACAACCCGTCTGCGCGCGCAGGGGGAAGTGCGGACATCAGCACGACCATTGGAACACGCGATAGCGCCGCTGTCGCGATGAGGGCGGCGAACAGGGCGTCGGCCTCTACCAACAGGGTCAAGGCGCTCCACCTGATCAGTAGGGAAAGGACCAGCGCCACGACTCCGTACGCGCCGATGCGACTGTCTTTCATGATCGTCAGGCGACGCTCGCGATCCATGCCGCCCCAGAACCCATCTGCACAATCGGCAAGCCCGTCTTCGTGCAACGCGCCGGTTGCGGTGATTTGAACGGCAAGAACAAGTGCGGCGACAATTGGGGCGGGGACACCAAAAAAGGAGGTGACCCAGCCGATGCAGACCGCAATCAAGGCCACAGCTACCCCGGCCAGCGGCCAGGCCCAGGCCGCACGTGCCCCGCGCGTGCCGTCAGATGTGACCGGCAGCCGTGTCAGCAGGCCAATCGCGTCCCATACGTCACTGGCGCGAAGCTTGCGGTCGTCGGAATTGTTCATTTCATCGCCTCTTTGCGTCTTGTCATTCTGGGCGAACCGATAAACAGATGAGACCACAGTTACAACGAAAAGCGGTGCGTGAATATGTTTGAGAATTTTGAGGAATTTCGGTCGATCTTGTCTAATCTGCCCCAAGCAGATGCAACTGCGTTGAGCGCGGCAGAGCAACGGAATTCCCAATTGACCAAACCACCGGCGGCGCTTGGGCGGCTAGAGCAGATCGCGATCTGGTATGCCTCTTGGGTTGGGTCTGCGGCACCAAAGATCGAAAACCCGCAGGTCGTGATTTTTGCCGGCAATCACGGCGTCACGGCGCAAGGTGTGTCTGCCTTTCCTGCAGAGGTTACCGCCCAAATGGTCGCCAATTTCGCCGCGGGCGGGGCTGCGATCAATCAGTTGGCCGACGCGTTTGGCGCAAAACTAGAAGTGCATGCATTGGATCTGGATCAGCCGACACAGGATTTTTCGACCGGGCCCGCGATGAGCGAGACCGACTGTGTGGCGGCGTTACAGGCGGGCTGGATGGCTGTGAATCCCGACGCTGATTTGTTCGTTTGCGGTGAAATGGGCATCGGCAACACAACATCTGCCGCCGCACTGGCCGCCGCGTTCTTTGGCGGAGAGGCCAAAGACTGGACAGGCCGGGGCACGGGCGTCAGCGATGACGGGTTGGCGCTTAAAACGCGGGTGGTAGAGGCAGGTCTCTTGGCGAACCCAGACCGGGATCCTTTGGAGGTTCTGCGCTGTTTGGGTGGAAGAGAGCTGGCCGCGATGGCCGGAGCAATCGCGCGGGCGCGGGTCGAACGGATCCCTGTGATTCTGGATGGGTTCATATGCTGTGCGGCGGCGGCGACGCTTGAAAAAATGCAACCCGGTGCGTTGGATCACACTGTGGCTGGCCATGTCTCGGCAGAGGGCGCACATGCGGCCGTGCTGGACCGTCTTGGCAAAGAGCCGATTTTGTCGCTTCAGATGCGACTTGGCGAAGGGTCGGGGGCGGCCATGGCGATTGGTGTTCTAAAGGGCGCGCTGGCCTGTCATTCTGGCATGTCCACATTTGCAGAGGCAGGCGTCAGCGAAGGCTGATCCTATTTGGCGTCCTCTTTGGCCGCTTTCAGGGCGATCAATGCGGTTTCCAAATCCTTGTTCATGGCCTTTGAACGTTCAACGAAAGCCTTGTTTTGTGTGATCGGAATATTCGGATCCCAAAGCTCTGCCAGCTCTGCCATGGCCTCGCGGTCGAGCTTGTAGAACATGACTTCGGATTCGTGGGCCTCGAACTCTGTCAGGCCCAAATGCTCCAGCACATAGCGCCCGGCGCGTAGGGAAGAGTCAAAGAGCTCTCGGACGATATCATCGGCGCCAGCACGGTAGAGCTGAAACACATGCATCCGATCCGCGGCGCGGGCGATGATATGAATATCTGGTCTCATGCTGCGGGCCTGACGTACGAGTTTGATGGCCGCGTCTTTATCATCAAGTGCGACGACCAAAATTTGCGCCTTTTCAATTCCCGCCGCGCGCAACAATTCCGGACGTGTTGGGTCGCCGAAATAGCCTTTGGTTCCGAAAGCACGGACCAGTTCCAGCGTCTGCATGTCTTTGTCGAGCAGGGTTGTTGAAAACCCGGCGCTTTGGATCAATTGGTTCACGACCTGTCCAAACCGGCCAATGCCGGCGATGATGATCGGGTGTTGTTCATCGATTTCGTCAGGGCCATTCAGGGGCCTCGCGTGATCCAGCTTTTTCGACAAGACCTCGTACAGGATAAAAAACAGCGGTGTCAGCAGCATCGAAAGCGCGACGATCAGCAACAGGCTTTCTGACAATGCCAGCGGAATGACCCGTTGTTGGACCGAAAATGAGATCATCACCAGCCCAAATTCCCCCGCTTGTGCCAGCCCAAGGGTGAACAGCCATTTGTCCCGGCCCTTAAGGCGAAAGACCAGCGCAAGGATCGCCAGGATGATGCCTTTGACGACCATAAGCCCAAGCGTCAGCCCAAGGATCAAAAAGGGGCTGTCAAAGAACACCGAGAAATTGATGCCCGCGCCGACCGTGATGAAAAACAACCCCAAGAGCAGGCCCTTGAACGGCTCAATATGACTTTCCAGTTCATGTTTGAATTCACTGTTGGCCAGAACGACGCCCGCCAGAAAGGTGCCCAAGGCGGGGGACAGGCCAACCAATGTCATCAGCCAGGCAATTCCGACCACGATCAAAAGCGCGAAAGCCGTGTGCATTTCCCGCAGATTGGCACTGTCGATGAAACGAAAAACCGGTCGCATCAAAAATACCCCGGCCAGAATTATGCCACCGACGGCGGTTATTGTGACCAGGGGGATTGCCCATCTTGGCAGGTCGTCGACAAGCGACATCGTGTGTCCCAGATCGTCTCCACCTGCGTGCTGCAAGCCTGTCGATGCGGCGAGAAGGGGCAAAAGCGCAAGCATGGGGATAACGGCAATGTCTTGCGTCAGCAGAACGGAAAAGGCGGATCGGCCGCCTTTTGTTTGCATCAAGCCCTTTTCGCTTAGGGTTTGCAACACGATCGCTGTAGAGGACAGGGACAAAATAAGACCAACCGCCAGCGCAGAATTCCACGAAAATCCAAGAAAGAGGCTGGCTGACATAACCACGCCGGTTGTGATCAGAATCTGCGCCCCGCCGAGCCCTAGCAGCCGATGGCGCATCTCCCACAGGGTGCGCGGTTCCATTTCAAGGCCGATGATGAACAACATCATGACCACGCCAAATTCGGCAAAATGTTGCAGGTCTTCGGATTCGGTCCCCACCAGGCCCAGAAGCGCCGGTCCGATCAGAATACCGGCCAGCAAATATCCCAGTACCGACCCCAATCCAAAACGGCTCGCAATCGGCACGGCGATGACGGCTGTCCCCAAATAGATTGTTGCCTGAAACAGGAATGTTTCCATACGTGCCCTCTGATGCGCGGTTCAAGTACAACGCGTCTGTTCGTTACAATACAGAACAAAATGGGCTTAACAGGATTGTTCAGCCTGTGAAGATGCTTGTACGGGCAGCTTGCCTATCCGGTAGGCATCTTCAGCGTCACGTTTCGCCCGCTCTTGACGTATTTTAGTTCACTAGAGCCGATAGAAGCGACGCGGCCGCCGTCCAGACGATCGCCGACCTGCACTTTGACATACCGGCCGCTGTGCAGCCGCACCAAGGCCCGGCGATCAGAGCTGGACCCATAGACACCAATCAGATTGATCTCTGACAATTTGATTGCGTTCTTGAGCGTCGCCTCTTTTGCGACCGACGGTTTCGACGGCGAGGATGGGGTTTTCGCACTGGCGGCGTTGGCGGACACGATTGGCTTCTTTTTCGCTTTTGGTTCGGGCTGCGGTTCTTGTTTGGACGCCTCTTTGACCGCGGCATCCACAGCATCGTTTACGGCAACAGCTGCTAAGGCAGAGTTAACCTGATTGGACAAACCAGACGGGCGCTGTTTCGGGCGGATTGAACGGGTGATGACCAGTTGTGACAGTTCCACGGGCGCTGTGATGACGGTGCCTTCTGGAATTTCCGGGCGCGGTAGGGGGCGTTTTTCGCCCAGTTCTGCCAAGGTGCGGCCGCCAAAACGCGCCCTTTGCATTTGTTCCGCCAGTTTTTCCGGCCGGGGCAAGGGGCGAATGCCAATGATTTCTTCGGTTGGTGTTGGTCGTGGTTCTAGGAACGCGCCAGTTGTTGGTCGCAGGGCAGGGACCTTCGTCGGTTTGCCCGCATAGACGCGAATGCCGTCCGGGGTCAGCGCGCCTTGTGCTGTTGGGCGCACCAGGCCACGTTCGTCCAAATCAAATGTTGTGCCGGATGGGGCCGGAGATGCGGCTGCGTTCAAAGTCTGGTCAGGTTGCGAGGCTGAATAGGATGGCAGGGCAACTGCGTCCTGAATGACGATCGGCTGGTCAATCGATGCGACATACAGATCGCTCAAATGATCGGTCTTGGGATCGTTCAGGGGGCTGGGCGAAAGCTGCCAAATGCCGGATAGGGCATAGGCCGCCTGTGCCACGTTCTGATCTGCCAGTTCCGCAGGTTCGGTCCCGTTGTAGTTCTGTTCGATTTCCTGTTGGGTCGGCACAGACAGTTCGATCGTCGAAATGTCGGGCACGGACAGGGCAGCGATATCTATATCTGCAACAGGAGCTGTATCGCTCGGCTCTTGGGGGTCTTCGGTGAAGGACGCAGATTCAACGGCTGCTGATGCTGTTTGAGCTTCGCCAAGATCCTGCGTGCTGTCCGTCTGGACCGCATCAAACTGCGCTGTTTCTGTCGATGACCCCAACAGGCCGCCGACATAGAGCAACACCAAAATCAAGACCGCCGCGACGCCCATAACGACGGACAGGCCCAGATAGCCAGAATTGCTAATCCGCTGTGCCGCTTCGCGGGCCCCAAAAATCGTCAGAGACTTTTCTTCGTCGCTTGCGGTTGAGGGCGCGGCGCGGGTGGTTTTTACGGGCTGTGCGCGGTTTTCGGGTGCAAGGGGTATGGTGGCCGGTTTTGCCTTCGCTGCGGGTTTTGGTGCCCGGGCAGGTCGGGCCAGATCTGGGGCAGTCACCGCCATGGGGGTGATTTCAGCCTTTAGCTCCTGCCCGTCGGCATCCTTGTTTTCCGGCGCTGGCGCGACGTTCAGGGCGCCAACGGCGATGCGCGGGGCCACCCATTTCAGGGCGAGTGGTTCATCCGGGTTAACAGGGCGGTCAGTGTCGCGTCGGGTTGAAAAGGCGACCTGATCGGCTGGGGCGATTTCAACGGGCTCATCCTCAGTCGCAATTGGGGCCGCTGTTGCGACCTCTTGAATGACGGGCAATTCGTTGATTTCTGTTTGCGCGATGACATCGATAATGTCGTCATCGGGTTCAACCGTCTCGCCATCCAACAACAGGGATTCCGCAAATTGCGTTTCCCCAAAGAACGGTTCCTGGCTGAAAGATCCGGGTTCCGGCGCTGCGACACAAGAAACGGGGTTGAACTGATGTTCCACGGCAAAGGTTTCAGCCTCTGCCAGGGTCTGGGTTGCCACGACGGCGACGTGGACAAAGCCTTCTTCGGCTTCGCACCAGTCAAAAACAAGTTCGTCCAGCTTGTACGGCGTCGCGCCGTCCAGTTCTGCGCGGATCATCGCGGTGCGCATGCTGTCAGAGGCGCTTTCGACGGCGATTTTACGATAAAGGATTTGCGCGTTTGGGATCACCAGCTTGGTCGCAAATTGACCGCCGGACAGTTCCGTTGCTGTGCGTTGCAAGTAACGCAGGTCTTGGGTAAGGGTCGGGCTGGATGGGTCTGCTTTGCCCAAGCCCCGCCAGCCACCATTCGCGCGAAGCAAAAGGCTAATGCCATCTTGGCTTAGGATAAGTGCAAATCCAGGCTTCATCTTACATAATCTATCATAAATTCTGCGTGTAGCAGAAGACAATTGTGCTGTTCACAAGTCTACATCAGGATTAGCGTAAGCGAAAGCATATGCTTTATGTCTTTGTGAATTGAATGTGAAAAAGTGGTGCTGTGACACCGAAATTTTACGGAGTTTGAAATGAAAAGAGTGTTGGCGTCGATTGTTGCGGTTTGTTTGCTGACGGGGGCGGTGTCAGCACAAGATGCGGGTCGCATTACCGTGGTTGGCTCTGGGCAAGTTGAAACCCTGCCGGATATGGCGACGATCACCTTTGGCGTGCGCACGCAAGCCGTTCAGGCGGAAGAGGCATTGGCGGCCAATTCCGCCGCGATTTCGGATGTGATTGCAGTGTTGTCGGATGTTGGAATGGCCAAGAAGGATGTTCAAACCAGTGGGCTGTCGCTTTCGCCGATGTGGTCTGATCGCATCGCGTCAGAAAACGACAGGCCGGAAATCTCGGGATACATGGTCAGCAATCAGGTTACCGTCCGGGTCCGCGATCTTTCGGCGCTTGGGGATGTATTGGGGGCAGTTGTAGAGAATGGCGCCAATGAGTTTTATGGTCTGCAGTTCGGTGTGCAGGAACCGGGTGCATTTCAGGATCAGGCCCGCGCAGAGGCGGTGGCCGACGCGCGGCGCAAGGCAGAGATTTATGCAAAAGCTGCCGGTGTGAAGCTGGGCCAGTTGATTGAGTTGACGGAAAATGGCGGGCGTGCCGGGGCGCCGATTGCCTTCAGAGAGATGGCGATGGCAGATTCCGCGCCCATTGCGCAGGGCGAAATCGCACTGGGGGCCTCTGTGACGATGGTCTTTTCTGTCGCCGAATAGGGAGGGCCGAAGCCTTCCCTATTGTTGTTTTAAATCAAGTCTTTGGGTCAGGACGTTGCTTTAGTCAGCGCCTGGTCCAGATCCCCGATCAGGTCTTCGACCTGCTCGATCCCAATGGACAAACGCACCACATTGGCAGAGGCCCCTGCGGCCTCTTGCTGTTCGGGTGTCAGCTGTCTGTGGGTCGTCGAGGCAGAATGGATGATCAGCGACCGCGTGTCGCCAAGGTTGGCCACGTGGCTAAAGATTTCCAGTGAATCAACCAGTTTGACGCAAGCGTCATAGCCACCTTTCACCGCGAAGGTGAACAACGCGCCTGCACCTTTCGGGCAGATCTTTTCGACCCGGCTGTAATAGGGGGATGACGGCAAACCTGCATAGGTCACGTAATCCACCCGTGGATCATTTTCGAGCCAGGCGGCAATCTTTTGTGCGTTCTCGACGTGGCGTTCCATCCGCAGTGACAGGGTTTCGATCCCCATCAATGTATAATGCGCGGCCTGTGGGTTCATCGTCATGCCAAGGTCGCGCAGTCCGATCGCGATGCTGTGGAAGGTGAAGGCCAGCGGGCCAAATGTCTCGTGGAACTTCAGCCCATGATAGGCGGGCTCTTCTGCGGACAGGCTTGGGAATTTGTCGCTGGCGGACCAGTCAAATTTACCAGAATCAACCACTGCTCCGCCGGTGACCGTGCCGTTACCGGTCAGGTACTTGGTTGTCGAATGAACAACCAAAGTCGCGCCGTGTTCGATTGGGTTGCACAGGTACGGCGTGGCAGAGGTGTTGTCGACGATCAAAGGCAAGCCAGCGGCATCGGAAACTTCTGAAATTGAATCAAGGTCGGTGATGTAACCCCCTGGATTTGCAACGGATTCGCAGAACAGGGCTCGCGTGTCGTCATTGATCGCGGCCTTCACAGCGTCCAGATCATCAAAGTCCACGAATGTTGCTGACCAGCCGAACCGTTTGATCGTGTGGCTGAACTGCGTGACCGTCCCACCATAAAGGCGTGTCGACACAACAACGTTCTTGCCCGGGCCCATCAATGGGAACAATGCCATGATCTGGGCCGCGTGGCCGGAGGAGCAGCAAACAGCGCCAACGCCACCTTCAAGGGTCGCAATGCGTTCCTGAAGCACGGCAACGGTCGGGTTCGTCAGGCGGGAATAGATGTAACCCACTTCCTGGAGATTGAACAAAGCGGCGGCGTGTTCGGCATCGCGAAACACATAGGCCGTTGTCTGGTAAATCGGTGTTTGTCTTGCACCGGTGGCCGGATCTGGTTTCGCGCCGGCATGAATTTGTAATGTGTTAAACCCAAGTGTTGGTCCATTGTCAGACATCTTCATCTCCCTAAATTGTCATCGCATTGGTTTAAAATTACGCTGGTAAAAGTGCTACATGACTGTGCGTTAACCTGCAAAGGGTGATTACCGCATCCAAAACCCGGCTTTGCGAATTTGGTTCCTGATCACCTGCTCTTTTTTGGGAAGGTGTTCCTGATCGAACAAGGCGCGCACCTTTTGGCCTCGGCCCTGATAGACCATGCGTTTGATCGGTTCGTATTGCTTAAGCACTTTTTTCAGCTTGTTCGGGGCGGCGGTGTCGTGGAGGACGCGCAATGTCAGGTCGCTTTCGCGCGCATACATCAATGGGAATGTCCGGTAGTGGCAGGATATGTCACCATCGAGCGTGCCCTGTGGGATGGTGTTGCGGCCACCGCCAAAGGAATGGATCACAAGGGGCAGGGCAATTTGATCTAGCCAGGGGTTCAACGATTGCGCGGCCAAGGCTTCGCCGGGGTCGTTCTTTATCGACAGTGCATGTTCCAGGAAGCGCGTGCCGAATTGGTGCGGGCAGCGATAAAAGAACCAGCCCGCATTGAAATACAAATAGCGGCGCCAGTGTTCGTCTGGCTGTGTCAGGTCCAGCGTTGGTTCAAACTCTAACCCAAAGCGATCATAGAGAGACTTCCAGATATCCGCATAGCCGGGGCCATAAAGATCTGGCTGTGGCCATGTGCCTTCGACCCGCAAAGAGGCGGACGGTTTTTCAAAATCAAAAGGGATGTCGGACAGCGCGCCGGTGATAAGCGTGTCTGTGTCAAAGAACACGAACGGTTCGTCCTTTGGCAAGGCGAACAGGCATTCTATCTTATTCCCATAAAGGTATGACTGGCCGAAATGGCGCGTTTCAAACGGGATGATTTCGGCTTTATATTCGTCGGTCAGCAGTGTTCTGACATCGTCATTTCGAATGGACGGATCGTTTTGCCACCCCGCGCCGCGCTGTGGCTCTGCCACGAAAAGCCGCCCTTGAAAGCCCGGATCACTGTGGCGCAGGCTTGCGGCAAACAGCAATGCTTCGTACATCAAACGACCGTTCTGGCCGACGATGACAATGTTGAATGTTCCGGGCTGGTTGGGCATTTCTGCTGCTCTCTTTTTAGGAACCTTATGAGTTTTCCCCTGATCCCAAAAGCAGAATTCCCCGAAATTCGATAAATTCTGTTCCGCAGACAAGGCGCGTAAATTGATATAGGAATTGGTTGCAAGGAAAAAAGGGAGCGCTTGTGATGAGCAAACACAGTGATTGGGATTTTTCGCAGGACGCGCCGCCATCCGGTCTTTCGGCCCCGGTGCAGGCGCTTTGGTGGATTGGCAAAGGCGATTGGCAGCTTGGCCCGGCGTGGGAGCAGGCCCATGAAATCTGCCAAACGCGTGAAGGTGACATGGCCCATGACTGGGTTCACGCCTTGGCACACTGGATTGAAGGGGATGAGTTCAATTCTGGTTATTGGTACCGACGGGCCGGGCAAGACCGGGTTTCTGAGGATGCCAAGGTCGAATGGAGCCACATTCTAAACCAGCTCGGCTGATTACTTAACATTCATCAAATTGAAACAAAACTGTCAAACACCTGAAACATTCCGTTTGTAGCGTCTCTCTGTGTTGCACCGGGGGACGTGGATGCTGTTGAAAATTGATGGGCTTACCAAACGATTTGGTGAAGCTGTTGCTGTAGATGATGTGAACCTAGAATTTTCTGGCACACAGTTTGTCGGGATTATCGGGGCCTCTGGCGCTGGCAAATCTACCATTCTTCGGATGTTGAACCGTTTGACCGATGCCTCAGAGGGCGAGGTCCTTTTCAAAGGCAAAAACATTCTGGCGTTGAACGGCGCTGAGAAATTGGCCTGGCAGGCCAATTGCGCGATGATTTTTCAGCAGTTCAATCTTGTGCCGCGGATGGATGTTGTCTCGAACGTTTTGCACGGCACGCTGAACCGCCGCGGCACGCTAGGCACATTGTTCAATATCTACCCGCGCGCAGATATCTACCGCGCGATTGATATTCTGGAACGCCTGGGCATTGCCGAACATTCCGCCAAACGGGCGCAGGCCTTGTCAGGTGGACAGCAGCAACGGGTCGCGATTGCGCGTGCATTGATGCAAGACCCAGAGATCATTTTGGCGGATGAGCCGATCGCGTCCCTTGATCCGATGAACGCGCAGGTGGTCATGGACAGCCTTCGCAAGATCCGGGACGAAGACAACAAGCTGGTGATCTGCAACCTACACACTTTGGATACGGCGCGTCGGTATTGCGACCGAGTGATCGGCATGCGCGCCGGGCGCGTTGTTTTTGACGGCGCCGGGCAAGATCTGACCGTCGATGCCGCCCGTGAGATTTACGGGGCGGGCGCTGAATTTTCAGAAGAAGCAACCTCGACAAGTGTCGAAACGCTTGGCCAAGGCCAACGGCAATCTGAAGCCCCCTTTAAGCAGGACAGCAAAAGCCTGACCCCTGCCTAAAGAATTACCCTTAGCCCGCCACATGGCGGATCTTTCACTAAATGGAGAAGACCAAATGAAAAAGTTCATTGCTGCCTTTCTGGCAACAACGGCAATCGGCGCAGCTGCGTCCGCTCAAGACATCACAGAATTCCGCATTGGTATTCTGGGTGGCGAAAACGCTCAGGACCGGATGAATTCTTACCAGTGTCTGGCCGACAAAACCAAAGACCTGTTGGGCGTTGACGTGAAATTGTTCGCCCCTGCCGATTACAACGGTGTGATCCAGGGTCTTTTGGGCGGCTCGCTGGATATGGCGTGGTTGGGTGCATCTGGCTATGCAAAGACATATCTGTCTGATCCAGAAGCTGTAGAGCCTATCCTGGTCAAAGTGAACGAAGACGGTGGCTACGGCTATTACTCAATCGGCTTCGCGCGCAAAGACAGCGGCATCACTTCGCTGGAAGACCTTAAAGGTAAAACTTTTGGTTTCGGCGATCCGAATTCAACATCTGGCTACCTGATCCCTTCCATCGAGATCCCAGAGCAGATCAACGCTTCAATGGAATCCGGTGACTACTTTGGTGAAGTTAAATTCACTGGTGGACATGAGCAGACAATCGTTGCGGTGAACAACGGCGACATCGACGCTGGCGTGACCTGGGCAGACGGTCTTGGCGAATGGGAAGACGGCTACAATTCTGGCGCTTTGCGCAAGGCTGTTGACGCTGGTCTGGTTGACATGAACGACATGGTCAAAATCTGGCAGTCAAACACGATCCCAGAAGGCCCAATCGTTCTGCGTAAGTCTTTGCCTGCAGACGTAAAAGTCAAAATGGCGTCGCTGATGGCCTCTTTGAAATCTATCGATCCAGATTGCGCCTATGGCGTCGCTTCTGGTGAAACCAAAGGTTTCATGCCGATCACGCATGAAGCGTATGAAACCATCATCGAAGCACGCAAGTTGAAGTCTAACTGATCTTAACTTTGCTATTGGCCGGGCCGCGCGTTGCGTGGCTCGGTTTTTTATATCGGGATGGCTCAGCCTATGACACTTTCACCCAACATGGATATTCGCGCGACCTATTATGCGCAGGCGCGTCGGAAACGGCTTTATAGCGGTATCCTGTTAACTGTGTTCGTCCTGTTGCTGATTGGCGGCTTTGTTGTCGCCGATGATCGCAACGCGGGCGGTTTTTGGGTTGGGATCACCCACGTTTTTGATTTCCCGAACGAGGTCTTTTCCGAAGCCTGGGAAAAGCTTTCGTCCTTGCCGGGCCATATGTGGCATTTCTTTCCAAGCCTTGTAGAAACGATCAACATTGCCGCCGCTGCGACCTTGCTGGGTGGGTTGTTCGCTGTGGTGGCCTCTATGTTGGCGACACGTGGTTTGGCGATCTGGCCCTGGATGATCCCGGTGGTGCGCCGCCTTATGGATGTGATGCGGGCGATCCCGGAAATCGTCATTGCCTTGGTGCTGATCTTTATCCTTGGCGGCGGTCCGGTTCCGGCAATGATTGCGATCTGTTTTCACACGGTCGGCGCGCTTGGAAAGCTGTTTTCCGAAGTGAATGAGAATGTCGACCTGAAGCCTGTTGAGGGGCTGAATTCTGTTGGTGCAGGCTGGGTGCAGCGCATGTGGCTGGGTGTCTTGCCGCAAGTCGCGCCAAACTACCTCAGCTATGGCTTGCTGCGATTTGAGATTAACATCCGCGCGTCGGCGATCCTGGGCTTTGTCGGGTCCGGCGGCATTGGCTATGACCTGAAAAACGCGATGAGCTGGGGGACGGGGCGCTATGACGAGGCGGCCGCGATTTTTATCCTGCTGTTTCTGACCATCGTTGTGATTGATCAACTGTCCAGCATTGCCCGCAACAAATTGTCAGGGGAAACGTCATGACCGACGCCACCGTTCTAAAGGCCAGTGCGGTCCAATCCTTTAGCCGCAAGCGCCTTTTTTCCTTCGGGCTGCCGGTGCTTGTGCTGGCCTATTTCACCTATATTTTCTTTAGTTTCGACATCGCCGGCCTGTCAGAACGGGCGCGGCTGGACAATGCGGTTGCATTGGTGTCCGACAGCTATTCCTACAAGACACATGTGACCAAATCCAATCGCGGCGCACAGGATGTGGTGATTGAGATTGAGGGCGAAAAGAAGGGCCGCTACCCACAAGGAGGGTCCCCGGATTGGGTCACGCTGAATGACGACAGCACCCTGGTAGAGCTGCCCGCCGGGCACAGTGTGCGGATCGAGGGTAAGACCGCTTGGTATGACGACCCCGATTACGGGATGATCAAAATTACGGTGAAAAACAGCGGGATTGATCTGGAGCTGCCAACCTCAGAAGTACCTGATTTCATTTCCGCATCCAAGACACGCGTTACAGTCACCACCAGCTCTGGCAGATTGACGGCGACGAAAACGAAATTCGAGGTTTTCCGGTATTTCCCGGGATGGGAGATGTTCTTTTTCACATTGGACAGCCCGTTTTACGGCAAGAGCATCGGCCAACTTGCCGCGCTTTCGATTGCGGGCGATTTGGTGCGGCCTGGGCAAAGCAACCTTCATGCTATGTGGTCGGATTTTTGGTACAATCCAATGTGGCGCCATAATGAGGTGGCCTGGGCCTTGGTGGAAACGCTTTTGATGGCCTTCCTTGGAACCATTGGGGCGGCGCTGATTGCTTTGCCGGTTGCGTTCCTGTCGGCAAAGAATTTCACACCTGCCTGGGCGGTCCGCTTTGGGATACGGCGTTTGTTTGACTTTCTGCGGGGCGTCGATGGCCTGATCTGGACGATTGTTCTGTCACGGGCTTTTGGGCCGGGGCCACTTACGGGGGCTTTGGCGATCCTGCTGACGGATACGGGCACCTTTGGGAAAATGTTTTCCGAGACCCTGGAAAATGTCGATCCAAAGCCGATTGAGGGGCTGGAATCAACAGGGGCTCGTACGCTGCAGCGCTATCGCTTTGGGGTTATCCCGCAAATCACGCCCGTCTTTGTCAGTCAGGTGTTGTACTATCTTGAATCCAACACCCGCAGTGCGACCGTCATTGGTGCGATCGTGGGGGGTGGCATCGGGCTGATGCTGACACAGGCGATCATCACCGGGAAAGACTGGGAAGAGGTCACCTATTACATCGTTTTGATCATCCTGATGGTGATGGTGATGGATACGATCTCTGGCTGGTTGCGCCGCAAGCTGATTGGTGGCGATCACTGATGGCCCGTTTGTCCGCTGAAACGCCGTTCCTCCATCCGGGCTGCAAAATTGTAGACAGCCGCTTTGGCGCATTCGTCGAGATCGGCGAGGGCAGCCGCATCCTCAATTCAGAATTTGGGGACTATTCCTACACGGATCAGCAGGCGGATATTGCCAACACGGATGTTGGAAAGTTTTGCAACATCGCGGCGCGCACCCGTATCGGACCGACCGATCATCCCATGGATCGCGCCAGCCAGCATCACATGCTGTACCGCTCTGACGATTATTGGGACGATGCACCGGTTTGGGACGAGTTCTTTGAACAGCGTGCAGCCCGGCGTGTGGTGTTGGGCGCGGATTGCTGGATCGGGGCGCATGCCATTATCAAGCCCGGTGTTACGATTGGAACAGGGGCGATTGTGGCCAGCGGCGCAGTCGTCACGCGCGATGTTGCACCTTACATGATTGTGGCTGGCGTGCCGGCCAAACCCTTGCGCGAACGGTTTCCGCCCAAGCTGGCCAAGGCCTTGGTCAACCTTGCCTGGTGGGATTGGTCGCATGAAAAGCTGCGGGACTGTCTGCCCGATTTCCGGACGCTTGGCGCGAAAGAATTCGTCAAAAAATATCAGGCGCAGTGACCCTATTCATCCAGCGTTAATTCCACCTTGTCACCCGCAAACCATGTTGTCCCAAGCTCTACCGGTGTGCCGTCTTCATCGACATTCACGCCGATGCTTCGGATCAGCGCAGCGCCGGGGTTTATCATCAGCAACCGGGCGGTGATCGTATCGGCCAGCACGGCCGTCAGCCGGGTAGAGGCGCGGGTGAAATCCTGCACGCCGGCGCGTTTCAGGGCGCGCGTGACAGAGGGGTCTTGGGTGATATCAGCAATCAGATTTTCGAAACGAGCGGCAGGAAACACGGAAATGAAATGCGCGACGGGTTTGTTCTTTATCACACCTAAGCCTTTGTAAACATGTACAAGACTTCCCTTTTTCAGGCCAAGAGACTTGCATTCTTTGGCGTCGGCGCTGCGTGTGCCCAGCTCTAGCACTTGTTTGACCGCGTCCGAACCGAAATGGCCCAGGTTCTGGTGAAAGCGCACCCGTTTCCCCAGGGCGTATTGCGCGGATTCCTGGCTAACGAACACGCCGGATCCTCGACGAGAATAGACGACGTCTTCTTCTGCCAGGGCGGAAATCGCGTGACGGATCGTGTGCCGGTTGACGTCAAAGCGCGTGGCAAAGGCGGCCTCTGTGGGCAGCTTTTCACCGGGCTTGTAATGCCCCTTGGCGATGTCGCGGCGAATATGGTCTGCGATGGTTTTCCAAACCGGGACCTTTGGCATGTCACTAAACCTTTACAAAATTCCTCTGGGAATCGTGGGGCGGGGCGATGTAATATTTGTCTAGTTGTATAGAATACTCGACAACATGAAGGTTTGTCTAGATGGGTGCTGAATTACACCGAAAAAAATGGATGGGGTTGCTGGCCAAATCCAAACCCGCGGAACTGGCGGACCTGTGGCAATCGCTTGGGGCAACGCCAGAGTTTGACTGGCTGCGTCGGCCTGAAATTGGCGGGGTCATGGTGCGCGGACGGCAAGGCGGCACGGGCGCGCCCTTTAATCTGGGTGAAATGACGGTGACGCGCAGTTCGGTTGCTTTGAAATCAGGTGAGGTCGGTCACGGCTATGTTCAGGGGCGCGATAAGGCGCATTGTCAGATTGCCGCGCTGGTGGATGCGCTGATGCAAACCGACATGGCTGAGGATGTGGACCGGACTGTTTTGGAACCGCTGCGCAAATCGCTTGATGCGGGCAAGGGGGCCAGAAAGGCCCGGGCCGATGCGACGCGGGTGAATTTCTTTACTTTGGTGCGAGGGGAAGACTGATGCAGACGCAAAACCTGGCGGGCGGTTTCAAAGACGCGCCCCACCAATCTGCCCTGGCGTTTCGTGCGGCTTTGTCGGCCATGGCGCGTCCGGGCACGATTGAGCAAATTTCAGGCGCGGTACCGCCAAAAGGTCTGTCGGTCGCTGCGGGCACCTTGATCTTAACGCTGTGTGATCCTGAAACGCCTGTGCATTTGGCGGGCGATTTGGATGTGCCAGAGATCAGGGATTGGCTGCGGTTTCACACCGGCGCGCCGATTGTATCGCCCGAAAAAGCGATGTTCGCCGTTGGTCGCTGGAGCGATTTGACCCCAATCACCCGGTTTCCCGTCGGGACGCCTGAATATCCGGATCGCTCTGCCACTTTGATCGTGGAAATGGAGGCCTTGGCCCAGAATGGCGCAGGCCTTGAAGGGCCGGGGATCAAGAGCCGCGCGGCGTTTTCCTTGCCGGAAATCGACGCCTTTGTTGCGAATGCGGCGCTGTTTCCTTTGGGCTGTGATTTCTACTTTACCTGCGCTGACCAACTGGCGGGCTTGCCGCGAACAACCAAGGTGGAGGGTCAGCCATGTATGTAGCTGTCAAAGGTGGTGAAAAGGCGATTGATGCGGCCCATGACTGGCTGGCCGATGAACGTCGCGGTGATCTGAATGTCGCTGAATTGTCGATTGACCAGATCCGTGAACAGCTGGCCTTGTCCGTCGCCCGCGTGATGTCTGAAGGGTCGTTGTTTGATCCCGATCTGGCCGCGCTTGCGATCAAACAGGCGCGCGGGGATTTGATAGAAGCGATCTTTCTGATCCGGGCTTATCGGACAACGCTGCCGCGTTTTGGGTATTCCGAGCCGGTGGAAACGGCAGAGATGCATTGTGATCGCCGGATTTCCGCGACGTTTAAGGATATTCCGGGCGGTCAGGTCTTGGGGCCGACCTTTGATTACACGCATCGCTTGCTTGATTTTAAATTGGCCGCAGATGGCGAAGTGCCCGGCGCTGATCAGGATGCAGGTGGGCCAGAAAGCAAACCTGAAACCATCCCTCATGTGCTTGATTTTTTGGACAAAAATGATCTGATCGAACAAGAGCCGCGCTCTGAAGATGTGCCCGACGATCTGACCCGGCAACCGTTAGAATTGCCGGCAGATCGCGCTTTGCGGTTGCAAAACCTGACCCGTGCGGATGAGGGCTTTTTGCTGAGCCTGGCCTATTCAACGCAGCGCGGATATGCGCGCAGCCATGCCTTTGTCGGAGAGCTGCGTCTTGGCACCTGCACCGTCGAAATGGACGTGCCAGAACTGGGCTTTGCCATTGAAATCGGTGAGGTCACCCTGACCGAGTGTGAGACCGTGAACCAGTTCAAGGGCTCTAAATCGGTGCCGCCGAAATTCACCCGTGGTTACGGGTTGGTGTTTGGGCAATGCGAACGCAAAAGCATGTCGATGGCTTTGGTGGATCGCGCGTTGCGGTGGAAAGAGCTGGGCGAGGACTTTGAAAATGCGCCCGCGCAGGACGAAGAATTCGTTCTGTCCCACAGCGACAATATTCAGGCGACCGGGTTTCTCGAGCATATCAAGCTGCCCCATTACGTGGATTTTCAATCCGAACTGGAACTGGTGCGTTCGATCCGGTCGCGGGTCAACGCATCTCAGGAGGCCGCGGAATGAGCGACTATAACTTTGCCTATCTGGACGAACAGACAAAACGGATGATCCGGCGCGCGTTGCTGAAAGGCTTGGCGATTCCGGGGTATCAGGTGCCTTTTGCCAGCCGCGAAATGCCAATGCCTTATGGCTGGGGGACAGGCGGGGTGCAGGTGACTGCGGCCTGTTTGACGCAAGACGATGTTCTTAAGGTGATCGACCAAGGGGCCGACGACACAACAAACGCCGTTTCAATACGGCGGTTTTTTCAAAAAACGGCGGATGTCGATGTGACCAGCCATACTGCGGACGCAACGGTCATCCAAACCCGGCACCGCATTCCGGAACAAGAGCTGCGCGAAGACCAGATCCTTGTCTATCAGGTTCCCATTCCGGAACCGTTGCGGTTTCTCGAGCCGCGCGAGACAGAGACACGCAAGATGCACGCGCTGGAAGAATACGGCCTGATGCATGTCAAACTTTATGAAGACATCTCTAAGCACGGGCAAATCGCGACCTCTTATGCCTATCCGGTGATGGTTGAGGGGCGCTACGTGATGGATCCGTCGCCGATCCCAAGTTTCGACAATCCGAAACTGGAAATGTCCGCCATTCAACTGTTCGGGGCAGGGCGGGAACAACGGATTTACGCAATCCCGCCTTACACCAAGGTCGCCAGTCTCGATTTCGAAGACTACCCGTTTCAACCGATCAAGGCGCCGGGGGACTGCGCGCTGTGCGGGGCGGGGGATACCTATTTGGACGAGGTGATCATGGATGACGCCGGGCGTTGCATGTTCGTCTGTTCTGACACGGATCATTGCGAAAGCAGGCGACGCGCCGGGCATCTGGGTGTCGAAGGCGTTCCATTTGAAGAGGTTGCAACATGACACCATTGTTGGACGTATCGGGTATCACAAAGTTTTATGGCGACCGGATCGGCTGTGCCGACGTCAATTTTGATCTGTTTCCCGGCGAAGTCATGGGAATTGTTGGCGAAAGCGGGTCCGGGAAATCTACGCTGCTGAGCTGTCTGGCGGGCCATTTGGCACCGGATGCGGGGCAGGTTCTGTTCGATACGCGCGCCGAGGGGCCGAAAGACACGGTTACAATGTCCGAACCTGAACGGCGGATGCTGGGGCGCACAGACTGGGCCTTTGTGCACCAACATGCGCGCGATGGATTGCGCATGGGCGTCAGCGCGGGCGGGAATGTTGGCGAACGGCTGATGGCTGTTGGCGGGCGGAACTATGCAAATTTGCGCAGCACGTCGATTGATTGGTTAGAGCGTGTCGAGATCGCGCAAGAGCGGGTTGATGACCGTCCGACGACTTTTTCGGGTGGCATGCAGCAACGTCTGCAAATCGCCCGAAATTTGGTGACCGGTCCGCGTCTGGTGTTCATGGATGAGCCAACAGGGGGCCTGGATGTCAGCGTTCAGGCGCGGCTTTTGGATTTGCTGCGCGGTTTGGTCAGAGAGCTTGGCCTGGCCGCAATTATCGTGACCCATGATCTGGCAGTGGTGCGATTGCTGGCGGATCGTCTGATGGTGATGAAAGACGGCCGGGTCGTAGAGGCAGGTCTGACCGATCAGGTTCTGGACGACCCTCAGCACGGCTATACGCAACTGCTCGTCTCTTCAATTTTACAGGTATGACGCGATGATCCAGGTTAAAGATGTGTCCAAGACGTTCCGGCTTCATAATCAGGGCGGGTCTGTCATTTCGGTGGTCGAAGGGGCCAATCTGACCGTCAGCGCGGGCGAATGCGTTGCGCTAACGGGCGTGTCAGGGTCCGGAAAATCCACATTGATTAGAATGATTTACGGGAACTATCTGACCCAATCCGGCAGCATCCAGATTGACGGCACAGATGTCACACAGGCCCAACCCCGTGAGATCATAGAGCTGCGCCGCAAGACCTTGGGATATGTCAGCCAGTTCCTCAGGGTCGTGCCGCGCGTGCCAACGCTCAGTGTGGTGGCCGAACCTTTGTTGCAACTGGGTGTCGAGCAGGCAAAAGCCGAAGCGCGCGCCAAACAGCTTTTGACCCGTTTGCGCGTGCCTGAACCTTTGTGGTCGCTTTCGCCGTTGACCTTTTCCGGTGGTGAACAACAGCGGGTCAATATCGCACGCGGCTTTGCACATGATTATCCGGCACTGTTGTTGGATGAGCCGACGGCCAGTCTGGACGGTGCAAACCGGTCGACGGTGCTGGACTTGATCCAAGAGGCCAAAGATCGCGGTGCTGCGATCATTGGGATCTTTCACGACATCGCGGCGCGGGACGCTGTATGCGACCGGCAGATAGATGTGACGGAATTCAGCCGGGGACGCGGGTGATGCCAGGCATGCTGATCGCTGTTGTCGGGCCTTCGGGCGTCGGGAAAGACACGATCATGGCCGAAGTTTTGCGCCAGCGCCCCGAGATTCTATGCATGCGGCGCGTTATTACCCGCGATGCTGATTGCGGGGGCGAGAGCTTTGACGGGGTCTCGGTCGATGAATTTCTGGAGATGGAACAGGACGGGAAATTTGCCCTGTCCTGGCAGGCCCATGGGCTGCATTACGGTGTGCCAGGGCAGATGGATGATCATCTGGCAGATGGTCGCTGCGTGATGTTCAACGGATCGCGCGCGCAAATGGCCAAGGCCGTCGCGCGCTATCCAGAGATGCTGATCCTGTCGATCACGGCCAACAACCGGACGCTGGCAGAACGCTTGGCCAGCCGGGGGCGGGAAACGGCACAGGACATCGAAAAAAGGTTGGACCGCGCGAAATCTGCCGAGATGCCGGCGGGAAGCGCGGTTGAAATTCGAAATGACGGCCCCTTGGCAGAAGCCGTTGTCGCGGTTCTTGCTGCTATTGACCGGACAAGGGAACCCGTTCGATGAGCCTGAACGCCCCGGTTTCCAGCTCTGCGCACAAACAGACGCTTTGCATCACAACAGGGGGCTGCAACAGGTCTTGCAGATATTCCTCAAGCGCGGCCTGCACCTGTTTCGCCAGCTCTGGTTCCAGTTTTGAGGTCAGGGTCAGATGAAAGCGATACTCATCCAAAACAAAGGGATAGCCCCAGGCCCGCAACAAAGTGTCCTGTCTTTCAGACAGGTTGGCTTTGCGGCGGCGCATACGCTCTGCCTCTGTCAGGGGGGCACGAAAACGATCAAATCGTTTGACGCAGTCTTGGGCAAACTCGTCCAATTCCTTTGTCGGTGTGCTTTCGGTGAGGGCAAGAAAGCCGCCGAGATTGGTCACCTTCAGCTGTCCAATGGTGAAGGGGGCAAAATCCTGGGCAAGATCGTGCAGCTCAATAGACAGTTGTTTTTGGGTCTTGCTTTGGGCCAGCCGAAAGGGGGCCTTCAGGGTCGCGTGGAACCCGTATTTTCGCGGCGTTGCCGTCAGGCTGGAAACCTCTTGCGGCAAGCCGGGAACCACGGGATGCGCCGGGGCTTCCCCAGTTGCAATATTCCAACCCAGCCACTTTGCGCCAAATTCCGCAAGTTCGGAATTTCGTTCTGGGAGGAAGTAAATCGCGTACCGCATCGTAGTGCCTTTTTAGCCAAAATAACTGTTTCCAGCATGAATGACACACAGGTGTCGCAAGAACATGACAAAACACAACAATTCACAGATTTTGCAGAATGATATGGGACAAATGAAAGATATTTTTGCGCCGCAAGGGGCGGCTTCGACATTCCTTTTGACCAACGCACGTTTGATTTTGGCGCAGGACGTGGTCCGTGCCAGCCTGAAGATCGTGGATGGCAAAATTGCAGAAATCATTCATGGGGATGTGTCGTCGGCTGATGCCATTGATTGCAATGGTGACTTTGTTTCTGCGGGTTTGATTGAGCTGCATACGGACAATCTGGAACGGCATTTGCAGCCACGGCCGGGTGTTTTCTGGCCTCAAGACGCAGCGATCATCGCCCATGACCGGGAATTGGCTGGGGTGGGGATCACCACTGTTTTTGACGCTTTGCGTGTCGGTTCGATTTCGTCGGACAATGGGGTCAGTTACGACAAATATGCCCGCAGCGTTGCGTCGGCGATTCAGGAAATGCGGGCAAAGAATCTGTTGCAGATTCGGCATGGGCTGCATTTGCGCGCCGAGATTTGCACCGATACGGTTCTGGACGAGCTGGCCGAATTTTCCCATGACGATCAGGTGGGGATCATTTCTTTGATGGACCACACGCCGGGGCAAAGACAGTTCCGCGATATTTCCAAGATGGAAGAGTATCTTGCCGGAAAATACGGAATGTCGCGGGAACAGATGGATGCGCATTTTGAGCATCGTTACGCGCTCAGCGAAAAATACAGCGTCGTTAATGACAAACGCGTGGTCGAGCTTGGTCAAGACCTGCGGGCAGTGCTTGCAAGCCATGATGATACGACGGTCTCGGACGTGTTGGCCTCATCGACAAAGGGGGTTTGTATTGCCGAATTCCCCACGACGCTTGAAGCGGCGCAGGCCAGTTGCGATGCGGGGATTTCCGTGATGATGGGGGCCCCGAATATTTTGCGGGGCGGCAGCCATTCGGCCAATATTGCGGCGCAGGATCTGGCGGATGCAGGCTTGTTGAATATTCTCAGTTCGGATTACGCGCCCTCGTCTTTGTTGATGGCGGCTGTGCTTTTGGGGTTGGAATCCGGCGATATGGCCCACGGGTTACACACCGTTACGCAAGCCCCGGCAAAGGCCGTCGGGCTGCAGGATCGTGGTCAAATCTTGCCCGGATTGAATGCGGATTTGATCCAATTCTCTGTTCACGGCCGCTATCCAATCGTTTCGGCCGTTTGGGTTGGCGGAAAACGCATTGCGTGAACAGGGACGGTTTCAGAGCAAAATCTTGGTGAAGTGCTGGGGAGGAGCCGGGATGTCTCTCTAGTCCTCCCAAACCAAGCGATCAAAAAAACTGTTCAAGCCAGCAATAGCGATAAAACAATCGTCTTTTTGAACGCCGGGAGACATCCCACGCGAAACCTAGATCAGAGATGCCCATGCGTCAATTGGTTGCAGTAAAACAGTTTTTAAAAAATGCAGGGGGCGGGCAGGGATGCCCCGTCATATTAAACTCGTCGGCGTACAACTGAGGGAGGACCAGCGTAGGCCGTGAAGCATCCCTATAGAATAGTGTGTCCCTTGCTGCCTGATCGGTCAAGATAGCGTGTTTTGCGCCCCCCAGTTTGTTGTTATTTGGGCTCACCTTCGGTTTGCGGGGCTTCTTTTGCTCCGGTCATAAAGGCCACTGCATCAGACATTGTATAGTCTTTGGGATCGATCACACACAGGCGTTGTCCCAGTCTGTGAATGTGAATTCGGTCCGCAATTTCAAATACATGCGGCATGTTGTGGCTGATAAGGATAATCGGAATCCCGCGAGACCTGACGTCTTGGATCAATTCCAAAACGCGGCGGCTTTCTTTCACACCCAAGGCGGCCGTTGGTTCGTCGAGGATGATCACACGAGAGCCAAAAGCGGCCGCACGGGCCACGGCAACCCCCTGGCGCTGGCCACCGGACAGTGTTTCTACCGCTTGATTGATGTTCTGGATCGTCATCAAACCAAGCTCTGACAGTTTTTCACGGGCGATTTTTTCCATCGCCGGCCGGTCAAGTTGGCGCAGCACGTTGCCCATGAACCCCTTTTTGCGGATTTCACGCCCCATGAACATGTTGTCGGCAATGCTGAGGGCAGGGCTGACGGCCAAGGTCTGGTACACGGTTTCGATGCCGTTTTCGCGGGCGTCGATCGGTGAAGTGAAATTCACCTCTTCGCCGTTCAGGAAGACTTGTCCCTCATCGGGAATTACGGCGCCGCAAAGGGCCTTGATAAGGGTTGATTTCCCCGCGCCGTTATCCCCAATGACCGCCAGGATTTCATTGGACCGCAGTTCAAAATCGCAGTGATCGATCGCGACCACGCGGCCGTAGCGTTTGACAAGATTGCGGCCCGATAGAATGACATCTGTGCTCATGCTGAAACCTTTCTGATCCACTGGTCAACTGTAACAGCGCCAATGATAAGTGCACCGATAAGCAGGAACGTCCATTGTGCATCCGCACCCGCCATTCGTAGGCCCATTTCGAAAACGCCAACGATGAGCGCCCCAAGGAACATGCCGATAATTGAACCACGCCCCCCGAAAAGAGATATGCCGCCAATCACCACGGCTGTAATGGATTGGATGTTGCCCTGTTGTCCGGTTGAAGCCCCCGGTGAAATTGCCCCAAATCTGCCGATTGCAACCCAGGCAGCAATACCGCAAAGCAAACCGGCAATGGTGTAAACTTGTAAGAGAGTGTTTTTGGTATCCACCCCGGCGAGTTCTGCAGCTTCGGGATCGTCACCGACCGCGTAGACATGTCGTCCCCAAGCGGTACTGCTGAGAATGTAGGTAAAGATCAAAACGAGAACTAGAAACGCTATAACGCCGTAGGTTACACGCGCGTCGCCGATCCGGAAGATCTGGCCCCAGAATTGTAGTGCGGCGGCGTTTTGTTCGATATCCTGACTGCGGATCGTTTCGTTTCGTGAATAGATAAAGTTGGCTGCCAAAATGATCTGCCATGTTCCCAAGGTTACAATAAAGGGGGGAAGTTTCAGTCGGGAGACCATCCAACCATTGCAAAAGCCCATGAAGGCGCCTGCGGCCAGGCCGATAATAATGGTTATCTCTGCCGGAATGCCGTAGCGGAAGCTGAATTGCCCCATAATGACGGATGTAAACACAAGGATCGCGCCGACCGACAAGTCAATACCTGCGGTCAGGATCACAAGCCCCTGTGCAATTCCCAAAATGCCCACAATTCCGACTTGTTGTAGGATCACCGACAGGGTGTTCACGCGGTAAAAATTCGGATTAATCAAACCGAAAACGATGATTGCAACGATCATTACAACCAATGGAACCAAGAAGGGGTATTTGTGCAAGTTATCGTGTAAGAATTGAACGGGGCCTTTGCCCCGACCTTCGAATTCGGCCACTTGCTCTGTTGTTCCCGATTTCAGGGTTTGTTCAAAATCATCTTCTTTATTAGCCACGGTCGCCCCTCCTGAATCGATTTCCGCTTAAACTGGCGGGAAAAAGGGGCGGGAAAATTGCACGCCCCTTTTAGTTTTTTAATTGGTGTCAGTTAAATCCGAAGATTAACCCCAGCAGAGTTCAAGACCCTCAGCGACACTGATCGAAGGCACACCATCAACTGGTTTGTCCGTGATCAGGGCAACGCCTGTGTCAAAGAAATTCTTGCCAGGTGTTGCTTCTGGAAGAGTACCGTCTGCAGCATATTTAGCGATCGCTTCGACACCAAGTGATGCCATCAAAAGTGGGTACTGCTGTGATGTTGCATCAATGATGCCTGCTTCGACATCCTTAACACCAGGACAACCACCATCAACACCCGTGATGATCACGTCGTCTGGGTTGGTTCCCATAGCTTTCATCGCTTCCCATGCGCCAGAGGCGGCAGGTTCGTTGATGGCATAGACCACGTTGATGTCTGGGTCGATTGCAAGAAGGTTCTCCATCGCCTTACGGCCGCCCTCAGGGTTACCCTCGCTGACGTCGTTGCCTACGATCCGAGGATCGTCTTCATCGCCCCAACGCTTTGGATCTTTGATGTCAATGCCAAAGCCGCTCATGAAGCCCTGGTTGCGCAGAACACCCACTGTTGGCTGAGCTGGGTTGATGTTGAGGCCCGCAATTTTAGCATTTGCGGCATCGTCGCCCATTGTCGCAAGGGCCCAAGCGCCTGCCAGACGGCCAGCTTCGAAGTTGTCAGTGGCAAATGTCATATCTGCTGTGTCGATCGGATCAAATGGCGTGTCGAGCGCGATCACAAGAAGCCCTGCATCCCGCGCGCTTTTGACAGCTGGGATAAGTGCGTCTGGAATTGACGGAGTGATCAGAATCCCGCCTGCACCATTTGCGACGCAGGTTTCAATTGCCGCAATCTGAGCTTCAAAGTCAGTGTCAAACGCACCAGAGAAGGTTGACAGTTCAACGCCCAGTTCTTCGGCTTTGGCCTGCGCACCCTCACGCATTTTTACGAAGAACGGATTCGTTTCTGTTTTTGTGATCAGGCATGCGCCCGTTGAATGGCTGCCAGCGCTTGCTACACCGGTCATCGCGACCAACGTCAAAGCTGTCGTTGCTAGTATTTTTTTCATGATGTCCTCCCAAGACATTGTTGGCTATCAGGCGGTTGCCCAAATGCAATGCCGCACCAAGTTGACGCGGAACTGTTTCCAAACAAACGTGATTCTTTCCATTACGTCAATGAATAAATAAACTTGATTTATTAATTGACGATGTCATCCTTAGCGCTTCTGTAACCTGTAGATAGGGCTTGCCGCATGGACGGCTTAAAAATCAGAGCACTCAGTGGGGGCGCAAATCAAAGCGGTTTGCGTGACTACAATGAGCGACTGTTGCTCTCTATGCTGCAACGAAGCGGGCCGCTGGCCGGCGGGGATTTGGCGCGTCAGGCAGGGTTGTCACCGCAGACAGTATCGGTGATTTCACGAAAACTGGAAAAGGACGGGTTGCTGAACAAGGGCGATGCTGTCCGGGGGAAAGTCGGCAAACCGTCGCGGCCGTTACAGCTGAACCAGGATGGCGTTTTTTCATTTGGCCTGAAGGTGGGGCGGCGCAGCGCTGAACTCTTGTTGCTCGATTTTGTCGGCAACGTGCGCAAGCAAATTCAAACCGTCTACAAGTACCCTTTGCCTAGGGTCGTCTTCCGTTTTCTCGAAGAGGGCATCAAGTCGATTGAGGCCGAAATACTGCAGGAGCATCGGCAAAGGTTGTGTGGAATTGGCATCGCCGCGCCCTTTGAAATGTGGAAGTGGAAAGATTTTGACGGGGCGAAGGATCAAGAGTTTCAGGATTGGAAGAACATTAACTTTGTTACAGAAGTGGCTAAATTCAGTAGACTTTCCGTCGTCTTGCTGAACGACGCTACGGCCAGCTGTCGCGCCGAACATCTTTATGGGCGAGGCCGGCAATTTCAGGACTATGCCTACTTTTTCGTGGGGGCCTTTGTTGGCGGCGGTGTGGTGTTGAATGATACCGTTTTTGAGGGGAACCAAGGCAATGCCGGTGCTTTTGGGTCGTTGCGCAGCACGGGGCCAAAGGGCGAAAGCCGCCAGCTGGTTGATGTGGCGTCGCTGTATCTATTGGAACAAAGACTGGACGCGGCGGGGCTGGATTCACGGGTTTTGTGGCAGCAACCGCAGGACTGGTCTGCATTGTCCCAGCATGTTGAACCATGGGTTGATGAAACGGCGCGGGAATTGGCAAAAGCCTCTTTGTCAATTTGCTCTGTCATCGACTTTGAGGCCATTTTGATTGATGGCGCACTTCCCGAAGCTGTGCGCACCGCACTTGTCCGGCGGGTCAATAAACATATTGGCACACAAGACACACGTGGATTGATTGTTCCTCACGTTGAAAGTGGTTCGATTGGGGAAAAAGCCAGAAGCATAGGCGCGGCAAGTAGCCCGATTTTCGCACAGTTTTTCCTAAATACAAATGCGGGTTTGTCGTCCTAAGACGATCAGTGAAAACCACGTCCAAACCGGCCCATGGGGGACGCTGGGGCGTGTTCTGTTCATTTACATGACTTGACATATTTATTTTCGGACCGCATGCTTTGCCGTAAGACGACGGGCCAAAGTCATGGGAGGCGATTGGTTGACTGAACCGCTGCAAGTCTTAAAGGGGCTTACAATTGATGACGTCCCGCGTGGCGTAAGCGTCTTGGCAATCGGGGTGTTTCGTTTGTCGCGCAGGCTTAAATCTGCTGTGAACCACGTCGTCAGCGGAGACTCTTTTGTGGGCTTGCCGACATGGCGGGTTCTGGTCGGTCTTTCCATGGTGGAAAGTGCGTCGCAAAAAGAGCTTGTCGAATTTACCCGAACAGAACAGCCACAGCTGAGCCGTGTTCTCAAGACCATGGAAATGCGTGGGTTGATTGCGGCGGTTCCTGATCCGGATGATCTGCGGTCAAAGATTTTCTCGATAACCGTCAGCGGACGAGAGAGATACCAAAAGCTATTGCCAGAGGTCGCGCGTGTGACCGAGGCGATGGATACAGCCTTGAGCAAAGAAGAAGCAGAGCTTTTTCTTTCGATGTGTGAACGCGTGGGACTTGCCTGTGAAGACATCGAAAAAGAACGACGAAACCTGGTTGGATTACCAGCTGAATAAGAAATCTAAGTGGAGGAAGACAATGAAACTAAAGTCGAAAATACTGGGCCTGGGAACGGCAGCTTTGCTTGCCATGACAGCCCCGCTTGCTGCGCAAGATTGGGCACCTGATGGGCCGCTTACGATTCAGATCGGCTTTGGCGCCGGTGGATCAACGGATACCATGGGGCGTGTGCTTGCCAATGAAATGGAAAAGGCGACGGGATGGGATATCGTCGTTGAAAACAAGGCGGGCGGCGGTGGCGTTGCCATGTTCACCGGCTTGTCCCAAATGCCTGCCAATGGCAAGACCGTGGGTATGGGGGTAAGCATCCCGGTTCTCGTGCAGCTTGTGCAACGGGGCGATCAGCTGCCATTTGACACGGAAAGCTTTGACTATCTTGGCACCGTCGCCAAGGCAGAGCTTGCGCTTGTCGCCAGTGCCGATGCACCTTTCGATGACCTTGAAGGTCTAGTGGCCTATGCAAAAGAGCAGGGCCAGCTGGCGGTTGCAACAATGGCGCCGCCGCAGGTTCTGATGATGAACGCAACAACCAAAGCCACCGACGCCCAGTTTAACTTGGTGACGGCGGACGGCGGTGCTGAAGTCATGAAGCTGATACTTGGCGGGCAGGTTCTGGCTGGTTTTGGATCTGGCGAACAACTGCCTTATCTTGAATCCGGCGATATGAAGATTATCGCAGGGGCCAACCAGGCACGTCTAAGCTATGCGCCGGATGCCAAGACATTCATTGAATCCGGTGTTGATGCTTTTGTTGATCCGGTTTTCTTTTTGGCAATGACGGGCGGCACAGACCCCGCAGCAGTAGAGGCGATTGCCTCTGCTATTGACGCTGCTGTCCAGACGGATGCCATCGCAGAGATCGTGATGAACGCAACCAACGGTGCCCCCCTGAATATGGGGCGCGAAGGAACGCATAAAATGATGGTCGATGGTTTGGCCAATGCAAAGGTTCTTTTTGCGAATTGATACAGCGCGCCCCCACGGGTCATCGTGGGGGCGCTCCTTTTTATGCGCGGGGCATTTAAATGAGTACTTCTGCTGACAGGGCGTCGGGCGCCTTTTTTCTGTTTTTTGGGTTGGCCTTGTATTTTTGGGTTATTCCCACCTATGTCGAGGATGCGGCAGGCGGCAGCATAACGCCCAAGCTCATGCCCGATATCTATGCAATTATCCTTGCCGCAAGCGGCGCGCTTTTGATTTTGAAGCCAACGCAACATCAGACACAGGACCTGCGGTATTTCGCGACAACCTTTGCTTATGTCGCTGTTTTGGCTCTTGGAATTTACGCAACTTCACTTTTTGGATTTGAATTTGTCGCGCCGGTTCTGGCGCTTGTGATTATGTGGATGATCGGTGAGCGTCGCCCCTTGTGGCTGATCTCTGGCGTCATTCTGATGCCGGCTTTGATCTGGTTCCTCGTCACATTCGTGCTTGGCAGAGCTTTAC
This sequence comes from Marinosulfonomonas sp., assembly GCA_051251595.1. GTDB lineage: Bacteria > Pseudomonadota > Alphaproteobacteria > Rhodobacterales > Rhodobacteraceae > NORP110. The sequence goes on along the minus strand of JBPOFA010000014.1, from coordinate 18,016 downwards.
CGTAAAGGGCAGTACTATGGTTGATCTTTCAACAATTCTTGCGGGATTTGGGGATGCCTTTACGCCCTTTAACCTGATGTTCGTGGCCTTCGGTGTGCTGCTGGGGCAGTTCGTGGGGGCGGTGCCCGGGATCGGGCCAATCATGGCCATGGCGATTGCTATTCCGTTTACATTCGGAATGGATCCATTGCCGGCGATCGCTTTTCTTGTTGGGGTGAACAAGGGGGGATTGGTCGGCGGGGCTGTGCCTGCCATTTTGATGAACACCCCGGGGACACCCGACGCTGCCGCGACTGCACTGGATGGCTATCCGTTGGCCAAACAAGGCAAGCCGCTTAAGGCGACCAAAATGGCGCTTTTTTCGTCGATCACCGGGGACACGTTTAGTGACATCGTCTTGATCACTGTTTCCGCGCCTTTGGCTGTCCTGGCCCTAAAGATGGGCCCGATTGAAGTTGCCGCGCTGATGATCTTTGCGTTTTCCGTTTTGGCCGGGCTGATCGGGTCTTCGTTGACCAAGGGGATCATTGCCGCAGCGCTTGGCTTGCTGTTCGCGACGATCGGAACGGACCCAGAAAACTACACACCCCGTTTGATCTTTGGGTTTTGGGACCTGTTTGATGGGTTGCCATTGCCTTCGGTTGCCATCGGGATGCTGGCGATCTCTGAAATCCTGCGGCGCATGACAGAGGCGCATGGGAATGTTGGCTCTGGAATCCTCAGCACCGATTCTGGCAACCCCGATGACCGTCGGGTGACCTGGGCAGAGTATTGGTCTTGCCGCTTTACGTTGCTAAGGGGCGCCACCATTGGGACGGTCTTGGGCGCATTGCCCGGCATCGGGTCAACCGCTGCGGCCTTTATGTCCTATGCGCTGACGCGTGCTGGGTCCAAGGACCCAAGCAGTTTCGGCAAGGGTAATCTGCACGGCATCGCCGCCGCGGAATCTGCGAATTCTGCGGTTGTTGGGGCCAATCTGATCCCGTTGTTGACGCTTGGAATTCCAGGCAGCGTGGGGGCCGCCTTGATTATCAGTGCCTTTATGATCCACGGCATGCAGCCCGGACCGTTGCTGTTCCAGAACCAGGGCCGTCTTGTCTATGGCCTGTTTGGCGCGATGATCATGGCCAACTTTATCAATCTCTGGATCGGTCAGGTGGGTTTGCGTATGTGGGTCAAGGTGGTGTCAGCCCCTGAATCCATCATCTTTTCGTCTGCAGTTCTGCTGTGCATCGTCGGGGTTTCTATGGCGACGAACGGATTGTTTGGCGTCGGCATCATGCTGTTCTTTGCTGTGTTGGGCTATTTGATGGCCAGCTATGGCTACCCATTGGTGATTTTTATCATTGCGTTCTTCCTTGGACCGCGGTTTGAGAAATCAATCGCGCAGACAATGTCTTTGACAAACGGTGATCTGACCCAGATTTACAAAAGTCCGGTGGCCGTTTTGTTGTTGGTTTTGTCTGTTGTGTCATTCTTTTGGTTTCTTTCACGCTCAAGGGCTGCGCAATCATGACGGACCACCCCAATTTTCTGTTCATCATCACCGATCAGCACCGATTTGACTGGTTGGGCTGTGCCGGGCACCCCGTGGTCAAGACGCCAAATATTGACGCCTTGGCGGCCAGTGGCACGCGGTTTTCGGATTTCCACGTGGCGACGCAGGTGTGCATGCCCAATCGTGCGGCGTTGCTGACCGGACGGATGCCAAGCGTCAACGGGCTGCGCTATAACGGATGTGCCTTGCCGAAACGGGCCAACACATTTGTCGATGTGCTAGCGGCTGGCGGATATCGAACGGCGTCCATTGGCAAAAGCCATCTGCAACCGTTTATGGACGGGTTTCAAAACCACCCAAAAGACGACGCAGAGCGTTTGATTCCTGAAGCGTGGAAAGAGGATGTTTCTGAGTATTCAGAGGAATTGCCGCATAACTTTGATGCTGATGAAAAATACGGAATAGAGCTGCCCTATTACGGTTACCAGCATGTTGATCTGGTGACCGGGCATGGGGATAGGTGTGGCGGGCATTATCAGCAATGGTTCCGTGAGAATTGCCCCGATTGGGAAGCGTTGAGCGATCCTGCGAATGAGCTGCCGCACAATTATTCCTGCCCGCAATCCTACCGCACCCCAATCCCGGAAGAGTATTATCCGACGACTTGGATTGCGGATAAAGCGATCGAGTATGTAAAAGACGCAGCGTCCCATGATGCGCCCTATTTCGCGTTTGTTTCATTCCCGGATCCGCATCATCCCTTTAATCCGCCGGGGAAATACTGGGACATGTATTCGCCGGATCAGTTCAATCCGGATCTGCCATTTTCTGCATACAATGATCCGATCCCGCCGATGCGGTTTTTGATGGATCGTAAGGAAAAGGGCCTGCCACCTGAAATTCCGCAAAGCCCCTTTGTGGCAGAGCGTCAGCACATCCAAGAGGCGATGGCCCTGACGGCGGGCATGATCACGATGATCGACGATCAGGTGGGGCGGATTGTAGAGGCGCTCAAAGCTTCGGGCCAATATGAAAACACGGTGATCATCTTTACATCTGATCACGGGGATTACATGGGCGATTTTGACATGCTTCTTAAGGGTGCGATGCCTTTTGAATCTGTCACCCATGTTCCGATGATTTGGGCCGACCCAGCCGCGCCGGATGGGCATGTGTCTGATGCGCTGGCCTCTACAATTGATCTTTCGGCCAGCATCCTTGATCGGGCAGGGCTGGCCCCTTATCGCGGGATTCAGGGGCAAAGCTTTTTGCCGTGTATTGGAACAAAGGCGCAGCATCGGGATGAGTTGCTGATCGAATATAACGAAACGATCGCTCGGCTTGGGTTCGAAACCGTGGCGCGCGTGCGGTCTATTCGAAACAAGGGCTGGCGTTTCACGACCTATGGTGTCCAACCCTGGGGAGAGCTTTACGATTTGACGGCCGACCCACGGGAAACCCAGAACCTGTGGGACAACCCGCAATATGCAGAGGTTAAGGCAAATCTATCCCTGACATTGATCCGGCATTTGACGGCGCAAATGGACGAAAGTCCAAGGTCTGTCCGGAAGGCCTGATTGGCCGTCAGCTGTCTTTTTCGAGAACCAAGAACGTCATCATCCGCATGGGGGGCAATGGTTTTTGTTCGATCACGGTCAGGTTCGACTGGCCCAGAATTGTGTCGATTTCAAAATCCGAATGCCAACCCAACAGATTTGCGAAGGGCGCTGATAGTTTCTCGATCCGGCCCAGAATGCCATTTTCGCGGGCAAAATGGTTGGTGATGACGATCTTGCCGCCGGGTTTGCACACGCGGGTCATCTCAGCGACAACCCGTTCGGGTTCCGGCACGACCGACACGATGTGCATCGCGGCGACGAAATCAAAATGGTTGTCCGGGAAATCAAGGTTCCTGGCATCCATCTGGCGCAGCGCTTTGACGTGTTGCAGATTCAGATCCTGCACTTTTCCCTGGGCCTTGGCCAACATGTCATGGCTGAAATCTATGCCGGTTACGGAAAGATCTTTGTTGTAACCGGGCAGGGCCAGGCCCGTTCCAACGCCCACTTCCAGAACGTCTTTGCCCCTTTGTGAATTGATATAACCGACGGCGGCGCGTCGTCCGCCATTGGTGACGGCCCCGAATGTCTTGTCGTAAACGGGGGCCCATCTTGCATAGGATGTTTTGATGGCTTGGGGTTCCATTGGTCTATCCTTTGGAATTGCGTGATTTATAAAATGACTTAAAGGCCCAAACCAACGTGGCACCGTAGGCGAGGGTCAGGACAACCAAAGTTGCCCAGAAAAATGTTAAGAAGGCTCCGGCGATCAGCACTGCGCCCAAAAGCCAGTACTTTGCGTTTTCCCGATCGACGGTGATGTTTTTAAAGGCGTATGTCGGGATTCGGCTGATCATCAGAAACCCGATTGCCAGCAAATAGACAGCCACCCCCAAAGCGTGGGGTGTCGAGGGTTCTGGCATTGCGAAGGACACAAACATCGGCAGCATCACCAAAACCGCACCAGCAGGAGAGGGGACACCCGTGAACGTCTCTGACTTTTCCGACGGGTCTTCTTGGCGGTTGCTGACATTGAACCGGGCCAGCCGCAGCACGCAGCACACCGCATAGGCCAGTGCTGCAATCCAGCCCAATCGTTGGAAATCCGTCAGCGCCCAGCTGTAGATGACCAGCGCGGGCGTCACCCCGAAATTCAAAAAGTCTGCAAGCGAATCCAGCTCTGCCCCGATCGGAGTGGGGCATTTTAGCAATCGCGCCAAACGGCCATCAATACCGTCCAGAATACAGGCCAATAGGATCAGCCCCACGGCCCGTTCAAACTCGCCATGAAAGCCATACCGAATGGCCGTCAAACCCGCGCAAATTGCAGACAGCGTCAAAATGTTCGGCAACAAATGAATGAGTTTGACGTCACGCTTTTTGGCGGGGGACAGGGCGGGCATCGTCAATCTACCCGCACAGTCCGGGCGGCTTCGGCTGAGGACAGATCCGCAATTATGGATTCCCCTGCGACCATGGTCTGCCCAAGGTTCACCATCGGCTCTACGCCGTCGGGCAAATACACATCCAATCTGGACCCGAACCGGATCAGGCCAAACCGCTCACCCGTGGCAAGGGTATCCCCCACGTCAGAGAAACACACGATCCGCCGCGCAACCAATCCGGCGATTTGCACTACGGCGACATCACGGCCGTCTTGCATTTCGATGCGTACACTGTTGCGTTCATTGTCTGAACTCGCCTTGTCCAGCGAGGCGTTAAAGAACTTGCCGGGGCGATAGGCGATTGCCTTGATCTCTCCGCCAATGGGGGCGCGGTTCACGTGGCAATTGAAAACGCTCATGAACACGCTGACGCGGGTCAGGGCGTGATCGGGCATGCCGAGTTCCGCCGGGGGCGTTGCCTTTTCGATCAGCGACACGACGCCATCCGCCGGGCTGACGATCAGGCCTTCGCGGTCGGGAGACGCTCTTTTAGGGTCGCGAAAGAAATAGTAGCACCAGACCGAAAGACCCACGCCGATCCACCCCAGGAAAGAGGAAATCAGGAACAGGGCGGCTGTAATCGCACAAAAGATTGCAACAAATTTGTATCCTTCCGGATGCATTGGCTTCAGGAAGGTGTCTCTCATTCTCATGTGGGTGTCGCCTTTGGGTCAATTATGGTCGTTTCGTAACCCAATCCGGAATGGACAATCAACGTCATAACGCTTTTGGTACGAAATCGTTCTGCTTGCAGGCTGTATCATCAAAGACTTGAACGTGCCACGGCACCAGAGCCATTCGGGCGATGTTTTGATCTGTGACGTTGGATCATGTGAGGATCGGCAGAGCGCGAAAATGCAGAAAATCTGCCACATCCCCCAGGCCGCAAGACTTTAACCGGTTGTTGGTTCCAAACAAAGCCGCTTATGGTTTTTGCATAGATTGGCAGTGGTCCGTGGTCGATATTTGATTGCCAGACCGCATGCACAAAAATGAATTTTATAGAGAGTTGTTATGAATATGACTTTGATTTCCCCGTTTCGGATCGTGATTTGGCTGTGGCTTGCGCTGTGCGTTGCTACGGGTGCCGCAGCACAAGATGATCCGGCGCAAATTGACAAGCCAGCAGATGTGCAGCTTGAGATGTTTCAGGACTGCGCTGAATGCCCAGAGATGATCGTTTTGCCCATGGGGCGTTTCGTGATGGGGGCGCGGCTTAAGGAATCCGAAGAACTATATTTGGCGTGGAACCGTGCAGAACCAGGGTCCGGCCCTGTCGGGATGGAATGGGAAGGCCCGGAACACGATGTGATCATCGACACTCCAATCGCAATGGGCCGCAACGAAGTGACCCGCGCTGAATTTCTTGCCTGTTTCGCAGAAGGGGGCTGTTCGCATGAACCTGATCCGCGCATCGTTGCTTTATATGGTTATCGTTTCGCTGATGACCCGCTCAGTCCAGTGATCGACGTGTCCTATCAGGACATGCTGGAATATGTTGCTTGGTTGAACCGCAAGACTGGTACATCTGCATATCGACTGCCCACAGAGGCAGAGTGGGAATACGCGGCCCGCGCTGGCACCCGCACAAGGTTTGCGCAAGGGGATACAGTGACTTTGGAACAGGCCAATGTCGCGATCCTTTTGAACCCAGATGGCAGTGAACATGTTTTCCGAGGCATCTTTGGTCAGAAGTATTCTCGGGATCCTAGATGCCACAAGATGCCTGTCCCCGTCGATATGCTTGATGCGGGCAATGCCTGGGGATTGCGGCACATGACGGGTAATGTTTGGGAATTCACCATGTCGTGCATGACCGAGCGCCATCTGGGTCTGGCGACGTCTAGTGCCTATTTGGCGAATGCATTGAGCTCGGACAGCTGCCCACGTGTTTTTAAGGGCGGTTCGTTTGGAATTGCTCGAATTGGTGCGCGGCCCGCTGCTCGCGCTGGAGGGGTCAAAATGGACCGGCGCTCAGACATTGGTTTTCGTATTGTAAAAGAGATAAAATAGAGACTGGAATAATTCGCGATTGAATTTCCCTATTTCGATTTTCATGCATGTCGCATCGCGAACGGGCCGGAGCACAGCGCAGTGATCCGGCCCGTTTCATTGATAGCCAAGCGATCCCTTTTAGAAAGACAGAGACAGGTCGCGGTGGTGGGCCATGCAGCTGGCCATGGCGAGGCCTTGTTTGCGGGTCAGCTTGTCTTGGGTCCGGACCCCAAGGTTGGGGCGAACCGCGTCAAGATAGGTGGTCAGACCGGGCGTCAGCGTGGCCGCTTGGGTGCGCCAGCTGACCTGTTGCTCGTACTCGGTCATTGCTTCGGCATAAAGTTCTAGCGCTTCTTCGCGGTCGTCTTTGCCAAGCGCCCGGCGGGCTTTGGACAGCAGTGACTTCACGTCAGATGCCCCGTCCACGTCGCCTACGGTCGATTCAAGCGTCTTGATCTGTTCCACGGCCTCGTCGCCAGACCCAGATTGGAACACCGTCGCGATGTCGGTCAGCGGCGCTTTGAGGGCTGTGAAGCTGTCATTGGCTGCAAGAACCGCAAGGATTTCTGCCGGTTGTTCATAGGCCTCATCTGCGGCGCGCTGATAGGTCCTGCGGGCGTTGTCCTCTGCCTGTGTCAGTTTGACAAAGGTGGAATGGACCTCTTCCCAATCCGCCGGAATTTGCGCTTGCAAGGCTGCAAGATCTTCGGCCTTCTCGTCCAGCTCTGCTGTCAGTTTCGTGCGTTTGTCCCCGTCATCCAGACGGCTGACCTGTGTGGAGAGCTCATCAATTTCGACCTGCACGGCGCGGATTTGTTTTTCAATCGCACGCACTTTGGTCAGTTGTGGACGATAGTTGGCGGTGGCGTTTTCGACGGCGGCCTGTGCGGCGTGGACCTCGTCCAGTGCGGCAAGGGCTGCGCTGGCCGCAGCGATGCCATCGCTTGCGTCGCCAGCCATGTCTTTGGGCAGCAGGGCAAAGTCAAGACCTTGCGCCATGCTGATGGCATTGATCACCGTGTCGTCTTTGCTGATTTGGTCAGAGACGTAATCCTCGAGGCAAAGCTGAAGTTTGGGATTGCGGGGCGGGGGGCTGGTCTCTGCCAGGAAGTTCACCCGATTTGGCAGGTAGTTCACCAAGGGTGGGTATGTTCCCACGACCCCAAGTGCGAGCACCTGCAACAGGATGAACGGAATAACCCCTTTGTAGATTTGCACCGTGCGCACCACAGCTGGCGCAACGCCGCGCAGATAGAACAGGGCAAAGCCAAAGGGGGGCGTCAGGAAACTGGTCTGGATGTTCAGCCCGATCATCACGCCCAGCCAAACGGCTGTGATGTTTGCGCCGGGGTCGGCCAGAAGGATCGGTGCTACGATTGGCACAACGACCACCGCGATCTCGATAAAGTCGAGGAAGAACCCAAGCAAGAAGATCACCAGCATGACCACGATGAACTGCGTCCAGAACCCGCCGGGCAGTGACACCAGGAAGTTGCGCACGAGCTCTTCACCGCCAAACGCCCGGAAGGCAGAGGTCAGCATTGCTGCGCCCAGCAGGATGATGAACACCAGCGATGTCGTTTTGGCGGTTTCGAGCATCACGTTATGCAACGTGCGCTCTATCTTCATCACGCGAATTCCGGACCAGACAAGGGACACAAACAGCATTGCGGTGCCAAGCACGCCAAGCGCGATCCCGATCCGGTCGGCCGAGGTTTCCATGCCTTTGACGTTCATCTCAAAATTCATCAGGGCAAAGGTCAGGATCCCCAATGCGATCATGCCAATAATCGCAGGCGCATAGGTCAGGCGCGTGCCCTTTTCCGGCAGCCGGTATCCGGCCATGATAAAGGCACCCGCTGCACCGATCGCGCCGGCTTGGTTCACGGTGGCGATACCCCCGATGATAGAGCCAAGAACAAGGAAGATCAGCGCAAGTGGCGGCACCAGTGTCAGCAACACTTTGCGCCAGAAGCCGAAGTCAAATTTGCCTTCATACCGGACCGCCGGGGCGGATTTGGGTTTGATGATCGCAAAGACCAAAATGTACAGCATATAGAGACCGACCAGAACAAGGCCGGGGATGAAGGCGCCCAGGAACATTTCACCCGCAGAGGTGCCGCCGATGTCAAAGATTGACGGCATCGAAATCTCGCCGGTGGCTTCTTTGTATAGCGATTTTCGCAGGGTAGAGGCTTGGTCACTGGCAGAGGCAAGCTGGTCTGCAAGGATGATCAAAACGATAGAGGGCGGAATGATTTGCCCAAGCGTCCCACTGGCCGCGATCGTGCCTGTGGCAAGGGGTGTGGAATAGTTGCTGCGCATCATGGCGGGCAGGCTGATCAGCCCCATGGCAACAACGGTTGCACCAACGATACCTGTTGTTGCAGCCAGAAGTGCGCCCACGAACACAACAGAAATTCCAAGCCCGCCGGGCACGGGGCCGAAAAGCTGGGCCATAGTGACCAAAAGGTCCTCGGCGATTTTCGAGCGTTGCAGCATGATGCCCATGAAAATGAACAGCGGAATCGCAATTAGGGTGTCTCTTTCGACTTCCCAATAGACCCCTCGCAGGTTGGTCACCCCCGCTGACAGCCATTGTTGTGGGCCGCCTGTGTGGAAATAGGCATCCGTGCTGCCAGCAAAGAACCAACCAGCGCCCGCGGCCAGTGTGATCGTGATGATCGCAGAGCCGGGCAGGGCGAACGCCACCGGATAACCAGAGCTGAGCGCCGTGGCCATAATGACGAGCAGAACGACAAGAAAAAACAGTTCCATACTACGTCACCTCAATGTGCAGATGCGGGGTTTATTTCGCGGTGCCCGGGTTCATCCCGTTTGTCGGCAACCGCGTCAAAAAAGTAGCTGACAAATTGGATCAGCATGGTGATGGCAAACAACGCGATGAAGGCTGCCATTTGGTATTTGATGAACATTCCGAAAGGGCCGGCCTGGCTGATCTCAAAATTCTTGATCGGCGCGTTCACAATGGATTGTTTGCCATTAAAGGCGATGGCCAGGATCACCCAGGCTGTTGTCATGCCCAACAGCATCGTTCCAACGGAATTGGCGAGCCCGCGCGCACGACGGCCAAGCCCTGCATAGATGATGTCGACCCGAACATGGCCTTCATCATAAAGCGTATAGGCAGAGCTGAAGAGGAACAGTGCCGCGTACCAATAGCGGACAAGATCGCCCATGAAGGCTTGTTCATAGGAAAACACGAAACGAGAGATCACGATCAAAAGTTCAGCGATTACAATGAGCAGCGCCAACCAGTGAAACCCAAGGGTTTTCGTGAAAAACGCCATTACAAACCCCACAAAGACCAGCGGGATGTGAATCCAGGACCCCACAAAATTAGGGCGTTTGAGCAAGGCGCTTAGGCTTTGGCCGAACACCTGTTGGTCCAGCCCTTCGATGCGCATAAAGGCGATGACGGCGTCGAAAAGCCCAACAAGGAAGGTGGACCAGAAAATTGCACGTATCAGGTAAAGGTTGAACCGGTGGATCATATCCGCGTCCCATCTGAGGGACCGCGTGCGACTGGAATTCACGATGAAGGCCGCTAGGGCAATCGCTGCCACGTAAAGCGCAAGATGCACCCAGGCGAGACCGCCAGCGGACCAGCCTGCCAACCCGGGGAAATCGCCCCAGACAATCAGCACATTGTTGATCAGGAATGCGGCCATCAAGGTCAGCATCGACCACCCAAACCAGCGCGTCATAAATGCCGGGGTGCCATGTCTTGGGATTTCAGTGTTTGTGCTGACGCTTGCCATAAGGCTCCCCTATACCAGTCGATGCACGAAAAGGCGGGCGGCCTTATCGTAGCAGAAAGACGGGGCTAACGCCCCGCCTCTTATTTTAGTAAGTTGAAAAGGATCAACCGATCCCAAGAACCCGGTTACGCTGAGTCACAAACTGACCTTCGAACAAAGCGATCCCGGTGCCGATTTCACGCAGCTTTGCCTGGAAGTGGTCGTCGACCTCTGCCGCAAGTGCCGAATGGGCGCGCGTTTCCTCAAAGACCTCTTCAGAGGCTTCACCGAAGGCATCCCAGATGTCCTCATTGAACTCGCGAACTTCGACGCCCTGTTCATCAACGAGTTTTTGCAGATACTCGCCGTTCTTGGCCATGGTTTCGTAATACTGGTTCGCGTTTTCTTCCAGCGATGCAGCTGTGATGATTGCGCGTTCCGTATCCGTCAGGCTGGACCACCACGACTTGTTCGATGTCAGCGAAAGCTGGGCACCTGGTTCGTGCATACCGCCTGTGTAGTAGTATTTGGCCGCTTCATAGAACTTCATGAAATAGTCGTTATACGGACCAACCCATTCCGTCGCATCAATCGTACCAGACACAAGGTTTTCATAGATTTGACCGCCTGGAACCGAAATAGACGAACCGCCAAGCTTTGAAATCACCTGACCGCCAAGTCCTGGAATGCGCATCTTCAGACCTTTAAAGTCGTCAGGGCTTTCGATTTCCTTGTTGAACCAACCCCCCGCTTGCGTGCCGGTGTTGCCGGCCGGAAGACCTTTCAGGCCGAATTCGTCCTGAACCTTGTCCCACAGCTCCATGCCGCCGCCGTAAAGGATCCAAGCGTTGATTTCAGCGAAAGTCATCCCGAATGGTACGGCTGTGAAATACGCCAGGGCAGGGTGCTTACCTGTCCAATAGTAATCCGCGCCAAGATAGGCGTTAGAGTTACCAGAAGCGACTTCGTCAAACACGTCGAGCGCGCCAACGCGCTCTCCGGCGGCGTAGTATTCGGTTTTGATTGAACCCTCGGAAAGCTCTTCGATCCGCGCGGCAAGCCGCTGCGCTGAGACACCGATTCCGGGGAAGTCGCGGGGCCACGTTGACACGATGGTCATTGTTTTGATGCCCTGGGCCACTGCGGGTGCTGCCAGTGCCGCACCTGCGGTACCAATGGCGGCCGTTGTTAGAAACTTACGACGTTTCATATTGAGATAATCCTCCCATGATTTCTCGATCTTATTTTGTTGGGCCGCGCCAAGACGCAGCTGTCGTGTCGGCCCAGCCTAAAGGCAAAAAATCATTTTTCAACGTTGTTTGTTTGGACAAAATGTCCTTTGTCGGATGTGCCCTAAGAATAGGCTCTGTAAAGGGGTGGGTTCGCCGTGAAGTTTCCCGCTAAACCCAGTGTTTTAAGGGCACTTCTTGAAGCTGTCGGTTTGGTGGCTTTGCCTTTGAGTTGATCCTTTTGACCGGTGTTGATCGGTGTGTCCGTGAAAAATGGGATTCATCACCGTTCTGCGTGATAACGTATTGATAATAAACATATAAAAATAGAGGGTGGCGATTGATTGACGTTTGGGCAAGAAAGCCCAAATTGTTGGTATCAAATGCGTAGGAAGCGTTTTGTCGTGTCCCGAAAGCGGAAGCTGCAAATTCGCGTTTCCGTTGGGAACCTGGCTGTTTTCTTCTGTCGTCGCGGGCTAAAAAACACGCCACCGTCCTGCGTCAGGACGCCGCAGTCAAAATTCTGCGACGTTGCAACTTTTCGCCAAATTGCAACAATTTGGGTAGCATGTTTCGACCATGGCTTGAAGTAGACAGGCAAAGCCTGACTGCCCGGCAGTCCAGCCAAAATGCGGCAAGTGGTTTGCAGCGCCAAAGATCAACCTGATGTGGGGAATGGTGTGAACGCAGCCCAGAGAAAATCGGTCTCTGCCCTGTTCTCCCTGTTAACAGGGAAAATTTTCCGCTTATCAGGGAAAGATCAAGGGGGAACAGGGAAGGGCGCGCGCGAAATAGGGAAGTGCCTAAGTTGCAAACCTAACAAGGCTCTGAGGACATAGTTGTTGTGCCGAGTGGTCTCTTTCTGCACATAGGCGGTCATCAAAATAGATCGCGGCGAAGGCCGGCTCGGAACCCAAATCTACCATCTGCGCCCATGTCAGGTCAGTGAATTTGCACTATGTGCGGTAGGGCAGAATCTTGTCTGCTGACAATGCGTATCCAATCTCTGCCAGATGTGTGCTGAGCGACGAGACACCAAACATGCCAATTACGTTTACGGGCTCAAACAGGCCGTCGCTCTCATAGGGGGTCGCTGTTGTGACGAAGATGAGCTGGTTCGCGGGGGGCGGTGGTACGTGGATGCAGGCCCCCACATAGGGCACCAAAATAAAGGCCGTTACCCCTGTTCCCTTATAGTCGACAGGCACGATAAACCCCGGTATGCGCACGATTTTACCGTTCCAATCCGTCCGCACACCCGTCGAAGCCGGTTGTTGGCTCGTCAGCGGCAATTCTTCGTCATGCGGCTGCAAGCGACGCAGGGCGTCGGGCTGGGATGACGTGCCTTCGGGCAGCAGGTCTTCCCAATCAAGGTCGATGTAGTCCTCTGCGAATGCGACTTTGGGCACAAGCGCGGATGCGGCCATTCCCGCAAGAAGCCCGCGCCTCACCAAGTGTAGATTTCCATGTTATCGGCTGTAAGAGCATAGCCGGTTTGCCCAAGGCTGGTGGATTGCAATTGCGTATGCATCAGGCCGGTCACCCAGACCGGATCCCAAAGATTGTCGTTGGGCCAGGGATCTGCCGTGTTGACCATCACCAACTGGTTTGCAGGTGGCGGCGGTGTGTGCAGACAGGCCCCGACATAGGGCACAAGCATGAAGTCGCTCACACCTTCTGGGCTCGTTTCCAAAGGAATGATGTAGCCCGGCATCCTGATCAAAGCCCCGTTCAGGTCTTCATTCAGTTTGATCGCGTTTTCATCATAGATGGGCGCCCATGTGTCGTTTTCGGCGTCGATGTCACCTTCGCCAATGATTTCTGCATAAGGCAAACCTTCGGGGATAAGATCGTCCCAACCGATTTCACGTGGCGTTGCCGCAAGGGCCATCCTTGGCACACAGACCGACCCCGTTAGGAGCGTCAGCGCAGTTCTGCGGTTCATCATGGGAACAGACCCCCTTTTGTGCATCACGTTTTAACCATCATACCATCGGCCAGGGACATTTTGTAGGCCCGGAGTGCAGGAACAAGGCTCACAATTGCGCCAGCACCGACGACCCCAACAAGCACCCAGACTTCGCGCAACGTTGGTGCCTCAATCGGAAGCCAGAGCCCAAAGGCACTGTCAAGGATCGGCTGTGCGATGATCAGGCCGATATACAACAGCCCCACACCCAGCACAGCACCAACGGCTGCCATCATCATGGCCTCTAGGACAAGCATCCCCAGAATAATAAGGGGCCGCGCCCCCATTGCCCGAAAAATCGCCATCTCGCGGCGGCGTTCGTTCAGGCTGGAAAATATCGTGGCCATCATCCCGATCAGCGCCGTGACGACCACCATGGCAGATACCGCAAGCAAAGCCGTTTCCGCGATGCCGACGATCCCCCAAAGCTCTTGCAGGGCGACACCCGGCAGGATCGCCAGCAGTGGTTCCTCTGGGTAGGTGTTGATGGCGCGTTGCAGTGCAAAGGTTTGCAGCGGGCTTTCCACGCCGATAAGCGCCGCCGTGATTGCCTTGGGCGTCAGATCCATCTTGCGGATTTCATCGACCGGTGTCGATTGGCCCGGTATCTGCGCCCCGCTTCGCCAATCCACATGGATCGCCTCAATCGCTTCCATGCTGACGATCACGGTTCGATCCACCGGCGTGCCCGTCTTTTTCAGAATTCCGGACACGCGGAACGGCTGGTTTTTATGTTCGGTGAAGGACGCAAGCCCGTGGGCGACGACAATGGGATCACCGATTTTGTACCCCAAACTTGCCGCCACATCCGCCCCGATGACCGTATCAAACAGGTCATCCATGATGGCGCCGTCAGCCACGGCCAGCGCCCTGCCTTGGCGATATTTGTAGTGCTCGAAAAAGGCTTTTGTCGTTCCCATCACCCGAAACTGGCGGTGACTGTCGCCCAATGAAATCGGCACGATCCAGTCCACATCGGATCGCGCTGCTATGTCCTGATAGCTTTCCCACGTGACGTTGTTGGTCGCATTGCCAATGCGAAAGACAGAATACAGCAGCAATTGTACGGAACCAGAACGCGCGCCCATAATCAGATCAGTGCCAGAGATCGTGTCGGCAAAGCTGGCTTTGGCCCCGGTGCGCACCTTTTCCACGCCAAGGAATAGTGCAACCGACAAGGCGATGGCTAGAATGGTCATCCCAACCGTAAGCGCCCGTGCGAAGAGCGATGCAATGGCAAGCCGTAAGATCATGCCGACACCCTTTCGATTAAGGCGATATCTTCCATCCGAATGACCCGATCAAAACGATCCCCCAGGCGCGGGTCATGACTGACCATCAAAAGCGAGGTTTGATGCGTGCGCGTTTGTTCAAACAACAAATCCAGAAACGCCGCCTGACTGTTCGCATCAAGGGCCGATGTCGGCTCATCCGCGATGATCAGCGGGGGGTGCCCGATCAACGCTCGCGCCACGGCCACGCGCTGCTGTTGGCCAACGCTTAGGGCGGTGGCCTTCGCGCTTAAGACATCTGGTGGCAGCCCAAGTGCCGTGCAAAGACGAGAGGCCTCTGCAGTGGCATCCCCGACACGCTTGCGTCGGGCCGGCGCAAAACGCAGGGGCAGCTGGATATTATCCATAACAGACCCAAAGGGCAGCAGGTTGAATTGCTGAAAGATCACGCCAATCTGCTCGGCCCGAAACTGATCACGCGCACCGCCCGATAGGGTGGCAATGTTGGTTCCAGCGACGTGAACACTTCCTTGATCGGGCAGGATCGTACCGCAGATCAACGACAAAAGGGTCGACTTGCCAGACCCGCTTTCCCCCAACAGCAAAATCGACTCTCCCGTTGCGACCGAGAGTTGCGGAACAGTCAGAGAAAACCCTGACTGCCCCGGCCACCGATAGGCAAGGTCTGTGATGTTCAGCGGTGTGTCAGTCACGAAGGATCAACGCTCCAAATTCAAAACCGGGGCATCACGTTCCACGTCGAAGGCTTGCGCGCCGGATGCAGTGATGACTTGTACTTTAACCTCTCGAGCATTCGGGAAAGCCTCAAAATAAGCAAATGTGATCTCTGCGAGCGCGTCAGGAGAGCCGCATGTGAGCGTGTAATCCGCGTGGAATTCTGTGTGACCTGCGTCATCGGCATGATCATCATGATCTTCATCTGCGTGGTCTTCGTCATCATGATCTTTGTGGCCATGGTCGTCATGATCCTCATCGCCATGCGCATCATGATCGTCATCCCCGTGGTCATCGTGATGGTCTTCGCTGGCAAGTTCCGCCATTGCTTTTACAAGTGTACAATCTGCGGCCTCTGGCATCACAAACAGATCAAGCGGCGCATCAAGGGTGGCGACACCGGTTTCAATCGCTGCAAGATCGGCTTCGCTTTCGGCTTCATATTCGAAACCGACGATATCGGCACCCGGTGCCTCGAATTCCATCGCGACGGTCGTACCGTCTATCGCGATATTAAGCGTTCCCACGCCATGTTCATGGGCGCCAAGCTGGCGCGCGTCCTGTGCAAATGCGGGGAAAGCAGCGACGAGCGCAATGAGAGAGAATGTTCGCTTCATGATGGATCCTATAGAATTGGTTTGAAATGGCTTAGGAGGCGCAGTTGCCACAAAGCCCATGAATTTCAACGATGTGGCGTTGTGCGTGAAAGGTGTTTTGATCGGTCAATGCTGTCAATTTCGGCAGCAGATTGCTCCCATCATGTTCATCGACCGATCCGCAGTCCTCGCAAATCGCCAAGACTGGAAGGCTTTCGACATGGCTGCAACGACACGCCACGAAAGCCTTGATGGATTCAAGCCGATGAGCGCGTCCCTGATCGGTCAGGGCCGACAGCGTACGATACACGGTCGGAGGAGCGATATCAGGTTCACTTTCCTGAAGCCGTTCGAGAATTTGATACGCCGTCATCGGTCTGTCGCACCCATTCAGTACGCTCAAGACATCCGTTTGCCGTGCCGCTGCGCGTTTTCGCATGTGCTGACCTCTCTTTTAGCTGTATTATTATTTTATAAAGTAACAACCGGCAATGGGGGGATTACAAAACCGATCGTTGGCTAAACCGCAGCGAAGGCCGGCTTTGGCAATCCAAGAATGTTGGAAAAGATCATTGGTAACAGCAGTAGAGGCCATCGGGTTGCTGCAAGTTGCAGCGTATGGCTTCCGCTCAGTGCTGCAAGGCATCGGGCACAAGAAGCGCCGGGCCAACGCCAGTCACAGCTCGCAAGCCGGTATCGTGTCAGCCGGGTCGAGAGCCGGGACACCATCCGCCATGAGTGCGAAACTGGCGAGGAGCACTTCGCTCTGAATTCCCGGAAATCAGGCGCAGTATTCAGAGCAATCAACAATAGTCATTGACCTTGCAAAACACATGTTGTGTCGTGGGCAGAACCCGCAAATTGGGACAGAACCAAGTCTACATAGCGCCGCCGTTGCGCCCTTATCATCGCAGAAAGATCATACAAGATGAGCAATAGTCAGGAAGATATTCTCGCCCGTGCGCAGGACCGCGGCTTTCACGGGCGACAACAAGACGAAGGCGTCCTTGTCATCCGCACGATCGCAATGCCCGCAGATACCAACCCTGCTGGCGATATTTTTGGGGGCTGGTTGATGTCACAAATGGACCTTGCCGCCGGAAACCTGGCTGGCCGGGTGTCACAAGGTCGAGGCGCTACTGTTGCTGTTGAGGGGATGCAATTCTTGCGCCCCGTCAAAGTCGGTGACGAAGTTACGCTATATGCAAAACTCACGAAAGTCGGCAAGACATCGATGCACGTCCATGTCGATGCCTGGGCGCGTTCGCGATTTGCCCAGGCCGGGGCCAAAGTGACAGAGGCCGAATTCGTTTTTGTAGCGCTCGACGAGAGCGGTAAGCCACGGCAACTGCCCGACACTTAACGCATCTAGCGGCATGCGTTAGGTCGGGCTTAACGGACGCTTGCGAAGGAACGGTCCAAACCGGTTCCTGGCGCCGCATTTCTACACCGCGCTGCACCATCCGCATTCGCCCCGAACTCTCGGTCAATCTCCCGGACCTAACGTTCTTAAAGCTGACTGTTAAAACTCCCCGTGCAATTTTTCGCCAAATTGCAACAATTTGGGTAGCCCATTTCGAACATGGCTTGAAGTAGACGGGCAAAGCCTAGGCAGGCCCGCTACAATGCGGCAATTCGTTTGCAGCACCCAAGATCAAATTAATGTGGCGGGTAATGGTGGTGGTTGCAGTCTGCGTCGAACTCGTTTCTGACCAAAATCCCTGTTTACAGGGAATTAACAGGGAAAACCGGCGTTTTTTTGCTGAATCCGATCAATTTTGGCCAATCCGATCCTGTAAAGCTGCCCAAAATCAGCGCGCTAAGGGCCATTTGCGGACCTTCGCTGCGTTGGAGGCGAACGGCTGCTGTGCGGACTTTCCAGACCTTCACACGGTTCATCCCAACTGGCGCTTTCGGCCCATATCTCATTCCTCGTACTCCCCATCCCCGAGCATGCTTTTTTTGAGCAAACGGTTCTCCAAGGTCAGATCAGCAAC
>JBPOFA010000013.1:0-104108 GCA_051251595.1 Marinosulfonomonas sp. | reverse complement strand
TGGGAAGGGACATTCCGACCTGCGAATGCAAACTGAAAAACTTTATTCGATGGCGCCAAATTTCGTTGCAAGCCAAACGGTTATGGGATCGGGCTTCATCGCGTAAGAGCCAAGCTGCTCTATCGTTGTGCCTTGCTCTAGCGCGGCCATTCTTTCGCCGTAAGCCACGGGACCAAGCTGCGCCAATAGGAATGCCTTAAAGCACAGCATCATGACCAGATACAAAAACAACATGCGTACGGCCAAACCCGAAGATTTGCGTACGGGACGGGCCACAACAAGGCCGTCCTCGTTCATATAAGAAACCTGCCCCTTGGCAAGCTTGCGGTGTGTCCGTCCAATACGGCGGATCCGCTCTCCGAACTCAATATATTGCGCTTCTGACATGTAACGCCTCGATAGTTGGCCCCCACCAACATCTTCAAATATCCGGCGAAATGTGGCGGGAATAAGGCAGCCTTTACGCGAAGGCCAAAATCCGCCGATTTACACTTATTTAAGCCTGTCACGCTCCAGCGTTAGCGTCGTCCAATCAACAATTTCATCGCGATGCAAAAGATTGTATCCGTGAGCGATATAAGCTTCGATCACGTCATCAGCTTGCGGGTTCAAAATACCAGATAGAATCACGATTCCCCCGGGGGCAGAGGCCTTGGCCATGGCCGGTGCCATACCGATTAACGGCCCCTTAAGGATATTTGCAAAAATCAGATCATAGGGCGCTGCTGCCGCCAGATCCGGGTGATCAAACCCGTCCGCCTCGACGCATTTCACCCGGCCCGTCATGTTGTTGGCCAAAACATTGGCCTCTGCCACTTCAACCGCGACCTCATCAATATCGCTGGCCAAGGCCACATTCGGAAAGACAGACGCCGCAGCCATCGCCAAAACCGCCGTGCCGCACCCAATATCAACCGTGCTGTCCGCAACAAACCCGTCGCTCACCAAACGATCAAACGCCTTGAGACACCCAAGCGTCGTGCCGTGATGCCCGGTGCCAAAGGCCATCGCAGCCTCGATCAACAATGGAATTGACTCGGCCGGTACTTTGTCAGCGTCGTGACTGCCATAAACGAAAAACCGCCCGGCCTCGACAGGGGCCAGCTCGCGTTTCACATGGGCCACCCAATCCACCTCTGGCAGCTCAGAAATAACAAATGGCTTTGCACCAAAGGCGACGGCCAACAGCGACAATCCCGCCTCTTCCGGTGGCTCGATGAAATAACCGCCCACTTCCCAAAGCCCGGATCCATCCTCGACCTCAAACACCCCTACCCCTGTGGGTTCTGGCGACAGACGTTCCATGGCCTCGCCAAGCGCATTGGCGGCATCTTTCCCCATCAGGGTCGTGAGGGCAGTAAAGGTTGGCATAGCATTCTCCGGTTCAGGCTTGGGCTTCGCCTATGCGTGCCCCGCCGCAAGGTCAAGCCCATCAATGGCAGCCCCGATCAGGTCCTGCGGGTCAACCGCCGTGTCCAGCTCCAGCACCGGAACATCCAGCGTGGCCAGCCAATCGCGATGCTTTTGGATATTGCGCCCGGAAAAATCCGGGTCATCATACCCGGCGGCCCATTTCATAAAGCTTTCATATTGCTCGGCGATTTCGCCAGCCTCCGGCAAAGCATTACCATAGCGTTGCAGCTCTCGATGTTGCAGGCGTTCTTGGCGAAGAACTGGATCGAGCGTCAGAAAAACCACATGGGTCAGCCGCGCCACCACAGGTATGCTCCAACCCATGGCGGACCCGCCTAAAATCCAGTCGCGCCGGGGCAGAAACATCTCTTCGGCCAAGCGCAGACGTTCGGCCACCGGGCGGACCTTGCGATAAGGGGGGTCTGTCGGAACCCAAAAGAAATCGTCTGTGTCAAAACTCTGCGTGGCCAAAACAGAGGCAAGACCACGGGCCAAGGTCGACGTGCCCGTGCCACTTGCCCCCAATACCAAAAGCCGCATGGCGGGGCGCAGGCCCCCGCCATTTTCAGTGTCATTTGTGTTTGTCATCGAACGCCCGTCATCACCCGCGCAGGGCTCCCCACGCTCTGGTCAATATGCTTCAGGTCGCAACAAACACGATTCTGAGCACAAGGCCAAGCCCCTTCAAGCCGCCCCGACACCAATCGGACAGCTCACCCCGGTGCCACCTATCCCGCAGTAACCATTCGGGTTTTTCGCAAGATATTGCTGGTGATAATCCTCTGCCGCAAAAAACGGACCTGCCGCAACAATCTCTGTTGTGATGTCGCCATATCCCGCCTTCTTCAGCTGCGGGGCAAAAGCTGTCTTGCTTTGCAGAGCCGCAGCTTGCTGGGCCTCGTCAAACGTGTAGATCCCAGACCGGTACTGCGTGCCCGCATCATTGCCCTGACGCGTGCCTTGGGTTGGGTCGTGGTTTTCCCAAAACACCTGCAACAGCTGTTCATAGCTGATCTTGTCCGGGTCAAAATAGATGTGCACAACTTCATTATGGCCCGTCTGCCCGGTGCAGACTTCCTGATAAGTCGGGTTTTCCGTGAACCCGGCAGCATAGCCCACCCGGGTGATCCAGACACCGTCCAGCCCCCAGAACATGCGTTCCACGCCCCAGAAACAGCCCATGCCGAACATGGCCTGTTCCAGCCCAGCAGGCACGTCACCTGTCAGCGAACGGCCATTTACAAAATGCGTCTCTGCGGTTGGAACAGCAGTCGCCCGCCCCGGCAACGCTGTCGCTGCAGTGACCATTTCAGTTTTCTTTTTCTGGAAAAACATTCGCGCACCTCTCATTGTCCTGCGCCATAATATAGGAACGCAGGGTTGGTTTTTCTACTCGACGCCCCCCCGAAAGCGCGAAAACACCGTTTCGTTACCCGGCTCTGGCGCGCGCGGCACCATCATGGCGAACATAAGGGACATCCCCGCCATGCCCGCCGCCATCACAAAGACCGCCCCCGGCGACACCACCCAAAGATAGCCCAGAAGCGCAGGCAAAAACACCGCCGCGATGTGATTGATCGTAAAGGCCACCGCCGCCGTCGGCGCGATATCCGCCGGGTCTGCGATCTTCTGGAAATAGGTCTTAAGCGCAAAGGCCAAAGCAAAGAACAGGTGATCCAGAACATAAAGGCTGGCGGCCAACACAACGCCCCAGCCGAAAAAATAAACCCCGCCATAGGCCAGAAAGACCAGGATCAAACCGACATATTCAAAGATCAGCGCCCGCCGCTCTCCCCATTTGGCGACGCCGTGCCCCATCAAAGGCGCGAACAGCATATTGGCCACAAAGTTGATCAGGAACAGCGCCGTGACCTCATGCACTTCAAATCCGAAACGCTCGACCATCATAAAGGCCGCAAACACCACGAATATCTGCCGCCGCGCACCAGACATGAACTGCAACATGTAATAGAGCCAGTACCGACGCCGCAAAACGATGCTGGTGTTTTGCACATAGGGCGATTTGTACTGCGGATAGGCAAACATGCAGAACAGCGCCACCACAGCGGTAAAGCCCCCCGACACCAGATAGACGAAGTTATAAGACAGATCAAAGGCTTGCCACGTCAAAACCAGGGCCCCATAGGACACCAGAGACGCGGCCGACCCGATCGCGACAATCCAGCCCAACACCTGCGGCGCACGCTTTTTGTCGATCCACTGCAACTGTAAGGATTGATTGACGGTTTCGAAATAGTGAAACCCGATAGAGCTGAGCATCGTGATGGTCAGGATCCCCGCCAAAGACGGGAACCAAGCGGTCACCGCCGTCGACACCCCAAGCAGCAAAAGCGCCACCAGCCCGACAATCTGTTCGCGCACCACCATGATGATTGCAATGACCCCGACAGCCAGAAAGCCGGGGATTTCGCGCACCGTGTGCAGCCAGCCGATTTCCACCCCGGTAAAACCTGCCGCCTCAATCACGAAATTGTTCAGCAAAGCCGACCATGTGGCAAAGGCAATCGGCTGTGCAAAAGCAATCACAAACAACAGCGCAATCGGGCGTCGCCAGAACGGATAGTTCAGGGCCTCTTCTGTGCTTACGATTTTCATGGCAACCAGCCATAGGCCCATTGCCCTCGAGGAACGAGATCAAAACGTCCTCCAACCGCCAAAATTTCGCATGAACATACAGCGGCAAGGACCAACAGGCGGCTTTCGCCTGTTCATTTCAACACCCAAACGACAATATGCCCCCAAAGGCACGTCACATTCGAACGCGGGAGGATCAGGATGAAGATTGCATTTATCGGGCTTGGCAATATGGGCCACGGCATGGCCGCAAACCTGGCCAAGGCCGGTCATAAGGTTTTGGGCTTTGATCTGTCGGATGTGCATCCCGAAGGAGTCACTTTGACCAGCAGCGCACGCGCCGCCGCGCAAAACGCTCAGGTCGTCATAACCATGCTGCCACATGGGGCCGCCCTTGGCAGTGTCATGCAGGACATTTCCGATGTCCTCACCGCAGATCAATTGCTTGTTGATTGTTCGACCGTTGATGTCGAAAGCGCGCGCGCCGCCCATGATCTGGCGGCAGCAAAAGGCGCGATGTCCCTGGACGCGCCTGTGTCAGGCGGATCCTTTGGTGCAATCGCTGGCACGCTGACCTTCATGGTTGGCGGCAGCGCGGAAAGCTTTGACCGCGCGCAGCCCCTCTTCGCAGTCATGGGCCAAAAATCCGTCCATTGCGGCGACGCCGGCGCCGGGCAAATCGCCAAGCTGTGCAACAATATGCTGCTGGGCATTTCAATGCTCGCAACATCCGAAGCCTTCGCCATGGGGCAAAAGCTGGGGCTGGATCCGCAACGGCTGTTTGACGTCATTTCAACCTCGTCAGGGTCTTGCTGGTCGGTCAACACCTATTGCCCGCTTCCCGGTGTCGGCCCCGACAGCCCGGCGGATCACGACTATGCCCCGGGTTTTGCATCAGAGTTGATGCTCAAGGACCTGCGCCTGGCCCAGGGCGCGGCCGAGCTCGCAGACGCCAGCACCCCCTTTGGCGCAGCGGCCACGGAAATCTACAGCGATTTCGTGGCGGGCGACGGTGCGGGCAAGGACTTTTCCGCCGTTTATCAGCGCCTTATGGGGGCCTCACGCGGCCCCAAAGCATAGCCACTCGGGTTGCCAGTGAAACCCGATCAACGTACCTCGTTCTTTAGGATAACCGGTACAATCAGATCTTCCTCATCCAGAAGATGTCGGTTCAGCATGCGCTCAAAGCTGGTCAACTCTGCCGCGAAAGCACCGGTTGCATCATGCGCGGCAACCGGGTCAGCAATCGCGCCCAACACGCCATTGGCAGACTCGGCAAACCTGTTCAGCAGACCATCCAACGCGTGGTGGTCTTTGTCCAAAATATCAAAACCACGCTCTAACCGCGCATCCAGAACCTTCAGTTTCGGGAAATATTGATGATCTTCAATCTGATGATGCCCGTGCAACTGATCCAGCATCATCCCGCCAAACCGCGACAATCGCGCGGCATAGGCCCGTGCATCCATGTTGCGATCCAACATCGCGCGGCTGTCATCCTGTAACATCCCCAGCAATTTGCGGAACATCACGTGGCGCTCCAACCAGAACTGCACCAACCCGTTAAAATTCGGATGCGCCTCCCAACCAGCTCTGGGAAAATCCTCTAGCAAAACACGCAACGCCTCTGGCAAGGCGTCGCGGTCCGCAAGGGCCAGCTTCAGATCATCTTCCGTCATCCCTTGGATTTGAACGATCCCGGCGAAAATGACCAGACCTACAAGACAGACCCGCCTGTTCTGAAAATGAGCACCCGCCCCGCGCTCCATTGCAGAGCCGCCCGCGCAGGCCTAAAATCACCCCATGAAGAAATCACCGATCCGCCCAACCGATGACGACGCCCGCGCCCTGGCTCATGACCTGATGCGGGGCGAAAAGCACGCCGCTTTGGGTGTGATCCACCCGGACAGCGGCGTGCCCTTTGTCAGCCGGATCGCCCTGGCCCTTGCGCCAGACAGCACCCCGATGACACTGATTTCAACCCTGGCCTTTCACACCACAGCCCTGCAACGAAACCCGAACTGTTCGCTGCTGATCGGAACCGCCCCGGACAAGGGCGACCCCCTGGCATTCCCGCGCCTGACCCTGTCGGCACGGGCAGAGTTCATCGCCAAAGACAAAGACGCCCCCTTGCGCGCGCATTACCAAACCATCAATCCGAAATCGAAACTTTACCTTGGGTTTTCCGATTTCGGATTTGTCCTGTTCCACCCAACCAGTGCCGCGCTCAATGGCGGCTTTGGCAAGGCCTACACGCTGACGCCAGAGGATCTCATTCCCCCGACCGCCTAGAACGGGTTGTCCATCCGCGTTGTGACAACCACCCGCCCCTTGCACGGCTCGGACCATGTCAGTTGCACCTGATCATTTCCGGCCCCGTAATTCGTCGTGGCATAGGGCTGCGTGAACACCGTCGCGCCAGAGCCGTTGGTGATCGGCCCCTCCGTCACCACGCTCGTCACATTGCGCGCCCAGCCCTGAAACGGCAGATAAGCACCGCTGTTCAACGTCCAGCTGGTCGCATCCGAGTTCTGATTGAACTCCAACGTCACCGGATTGATCGTCGCCTGCGTCACGCTGTTAAACGTGTTGCCCTCAAAAACCACATTGCGACTGCGCCCAAAATCCAGACCCGCGATAGAGCTATCCACCGATTCAATCCGGTCCACGCTGCCATTGATCGCCTTAAACGTATTGCCGATCACGCTAAGACCTTGAATGAAATGCCCCGCCCCGAAAGGTTTCAGCACAATCCAGTTGAACCAGCTCGCCGCATCGCTTGCGGTGAAAATATTCCCCGTGACCGTCAACCCGCCAAAGGAAAACTCAACCCCAAAATCAGGGGCCGCATCATGTTCGTTGGTCCATTCAATCGAACAATTGTCGATGTAATTCCCGGTGATCACGGATTTGACGTTTGGATAGGTAAAAATCAGCCCGCCCAGCCGAGGCGCATCCAACAGATCATCTCCCTGGAATAAATGGTTCCCCACCAACAAATGGCCGGTGCCGTGGATCACGCCAGTATGGCGGAACCGTTCAAACCGGTTTTCCCGGATCTTGGCATCATTGGCATTCACATTGAACGCCACACATTTGCGCGCCGTCGCCGCAACCTGCTGTTCGCTCGATACAAAATGGCACCGATCAATCTGCAAATCCTGACAGCCGCGCCCGTGTGACGTCACCCCGCGATCCAGCGGCTTGGTGACAAAGCTGTCCTTCAGATGAAAAGTCTGCCCCGCCGGGGCCAGCAAAATCCCATTGGCGACAGAGTTGCACTGAAACTCAACATCCGTCAGCGTGAACTTGGAAAACTTTGAAAACCCCGAACAATCCAGAATGTATTTGAACCGGGTAAAGCTGTAGCTTTGCGTGCCCACAGCATTGTGCAACGGCTGGCTTAGCGTCAACGTCCCCGCGCCAACATTGCGCGCGGTCACATAAACCTCTCGCCCGACACCAGTCCCTTCAACCAAGGACCCAACGGCGATATTGGCGACATTCGAAACATTGCTCAGAACCGATGGACTGGCCGCCGAATATGTCCCCTGTGACGACACAACCGTCGGATCCCAGTTCGCGCTGGCCACCGCATTGAACTGACCGTTGCGAATGACCCGCCGCACCTCAAAGGTCGATTTGGACCCTTCTGCCGCCTGCAAATCAATCGGGCCATCCACATCAATGCGCAACCCATTCATATCCAGTGATTCATGGTTGGAAAAATTCAACAACGCCTGAAACGCCTTCTTGAACCCCAACAGCTCATCGCCAAAAGCCTCGACATAAGGGCGCAGCTCATAATTCCCGCGCAGCACCAAGCGTTGATCCGCAGGCATCGTCACCGTGCCCTCAAACCGCACCGGGTTGGCCATCGAAACGTGATTGGCCAGATGGTAAACGCCCGCGGGCACCACAACCTCACGCCCCGCTGCGGCCATGTCTGCCGCCTCAAAGGCCAAGCTGTCATCCGTGACGCCATCACCAACCGCGCCATAATCGCGCACATCGACCCAATCCATCATGTCACGGTAATACGCGCTGGTGATATCCTCGACGATCAAATCATCAACCCGAACCACGCCGCCATTGCTGCCCGTCAGATCCAGCCCGACATGGGCATAGATCGCCGCGTTGTTCCAGACCATGTCCACACCACCACGCGCGCCGGTCCCGATGATCGCACTGATCTCGACCACTTCCCCATAGGCTGTCAACGAAACGCTTGGGCCGACCTCGTTCAGCCCGGTCACATGGGCATTCCCCGCCCCTCCGGCCCAGGCCGCAATGCGCACAGACGGCAGATTGCCGCTGATCGCCTTAACCCGCGCACGCACCCGCACATAACAGCCCGGCAAAATCGTCGTCTGCCCCATATAGCGCAGCTTTTGCGTCGCATCGGTTTTTTGCAGCTCCAGACAGCCGCCAAAATCCTGATCCGCCGGAACAAGCGCCGCATTCCCCGCCCCGTCATAGGTGGCCGAACCGGGCGTGCCGTCCTGACTGGACCAAACATCCAGCCCCGTCGAAAATTGTGGTGGCATAAAAACCAGCCCGTCCGTAATCGCCTTGTTCATTCGCATTGCCTTTCTTGGGATCACCAAAGCCATCCGCCGCCCGGACAAATGCGGGAAACGGATGCTCAAAATGTGAATCGGGTCATGAAATCGGCCAGTCCGGCCTCTTGCGCAGGACACTAGGCCTCACAGGTTAAAACAGCCCTGCCCCACCGAACGCAGCCCAGCCTTGACCGGCCCTGCATTTGTCCGCACAGTCCCCCCAACAATGGGGGCCGCATGTACGAATTTCTAAAAATCATTCACTTTCTCAGCTTTTCCGTCGCCATCGGCGCCGGCGTCGCAAATCAGCTCGTCGGGTTGCGCATGGCCAGCATCCCGCCCGCCGCCATGCCGCAGATCGGCGCCATTCGCCTGTCCTTCGGCGCGGCCTCTACCATTGGGCTGGTTCTGTTGTGGTTCACAGGTCTTTTGCTGATCTCCACATCAATGGGAACCGGCGTCTTTGGGAACCCCATGTTCCACGTCAAAATGACCGCCGTTCTTGTGCTGACGATCCTGTCCGTCATCGCGAACGTGACCGTGTCACGCGCCAAAGCCGCCGGGACACCGCCTGACGCAAAACGCATGAAATTTCTGGGCCAGGCAAGCCTTGCCGTCGCCGTTCTGACTGTAATTCTGGCCGTGCTGACCTTTGGCTAAACGCCGACATCCGGCGTTTTGAGATACACCACGGAATAAATCCGCCAGTCTCCTTCGGCGTCACTTAATTCATATTCCAGCGCGTGCCGGTCGCCTTGCTGATCCGTGAAAATCACCGTCTGAAACTGCCGCCCCTGCTCTGACCGCAGGGATGAAAACTCTACATCCGAGGGCCGCCAAACCATCGGATAGCCCCGCTGCACCATGGCTACAAAATTGTCAGAGCTCCGGAACATCTGCTGCAAACTTGGGCTGGCAAAGGAAAACGCCCGTGCATTGTCATTGGCCTGAAACGCCTCGACCTGTTGTTGAATGACGGACCGAACCGCCTCGCTCTGCGCCCGCGCTGGCAGACTTGCCAACAACACGAAAATGAACCCCACCACAATCCGTCGCATAGAAACCTCCTGATCCACCACATGCAAAAAATAGTGCAGCGGCGGATCAGGTCAAATCACATCTCGACAGATCGCGGGTTAAACGAGCTCTCCGGCAAGCGCCTTTTCGATCAGCGCAATCGTCTCATCCACGCCATAAAGCGCAATGAACCCACCAAAACGCGGCCCCTGACTTGCGCCCAACAAGACCTCGTAAAGCGCCTTGAACCAGTCGCGCAGCGGCTCAAACCCATGCTCTTTGCCAACGGCAAACACCATAGATTGCAGTTCTCCTGCATCCAAGCCACCGTCCCAGACCTTCAACCGTTCAACCAGATCACCCAACGCAGCGCGTTCCCTGTCATCGGGCAAGCGGAACTCTCGGTTCGGCTTGATGAAGTCATTGTAATAGCGCACGGCAAACCCGGCCGCCTGATCCAGATCGGGATGCGTTTCGGGCGAGGCATCTGGTTGATACCGCTGGATAAAGCCCCACATCCGGTCCTTGTTTTCAGCCGCTGAAACCGCCGCCAAATTCAACAACATCGCAAATGGCACCGCCAGATTGGACGCAGGCACATTATGCCCGTGAATGTGGAAAACCGGGTTGTTCAACCGCGCAGCATCATCCTGATCCGCATAGGCCCGCAGCTGCTGGTGATACTCATCCACCGCTTTCGGGATCACATCAAAATACAACCGCTTGGCCGTGCGCGGCTTCATAAACATGAAATAGCTCAGACTTTCCGGGCTGGCATAGGCCAACCAGTCGTCAACAGCGATGCCATTGCCGGAAGACTTGGAAATCTTGCCGCCCTGATCGTCCAGAAACATCTCGTAAACATAATGCTCTGGCGCACGCCCGCCCAGAACACGGCAAATCCCGTCATAGATCTTCGTGTTGGTGGAATGATCCTTGCCATACATCTCAAAATCAACGTCCAGCGCCGCCCAGCGCGCACCGAAATCCGGCTTCCACTGCAATTTGACGTTGCCGCCCGTCACCGGAACGGTGCATTCCGTGCCATCCTCATCATCGAATGTGATCGTGCCATCCTTGGCGTTCACATCCCGGATCGGCACATACAAAACACGCCCCGTGCTGGGCGAAATTGGCAAAAAGATACTATACGTTTCCCGCCGCTCTTCGCGCAGACTTGGCAACATGATCGCCATCAGATCATCATACCGCTCTACCGACCGCAGCAGGATCTCATCCATCTTGCCGGATTTGTAATATTCCGTCGAACTGGCAAAGTCGTATTGGAACCCAAAGGTTTCCAAAAACCGCTTGAGCATGGCGTTGTTGTGATCGCCAAAACTGTCATATTCGCCAAACGGATCCGGGACCGAGGTCAGCGGCTTTTGCAAATGTGGTTCCAGACTTTCCGGATTCGGCACATTCCCGGGCACTTTGCGCATGCCGTCCATGTCATCCGAAAACACCAACAGCTTTGTCGGAATATCAGACAGCACGGAAAAAGCCCGCCGCACCATCGTTGTGCGCGCCACCTCGCCAAAAGTGCCAATATGGGGCAATCCAGACGGTCCATAGCCGGTCTCAAACAGCACATAGCCCTTTTCCGGCGGGGCTTTTGCGTAACGTTTCACAAGCTTGCGCGCTTCTTCAAAGGGCCAGGCTTTTGAATTCATCGCAGCGTCACGCAGGTTTGACATGGTTCTTCTTCCTAGTTTTCAGGGCACCCTTGCCCCGGCAAAGCCCACTCCCTATTGCGGGGCAGCGCTAAGGTCAATATTCTGCAGCGCGACACCCAACACAGAAAGCAGAACAGTGCCAGATATCTCTCATTCCCTGACCGCCGAAGATTGCCTGATCGCAGTGATGATCGCGACCTCGGCCTCCGACGAAAACATGCGCACCGCAGAGCTGCTCAAAATTCAGGTTGTGTTCAACAACCTGCCGGTCTTTGCGGATTACGACATTGACCGCCTAAAGACCGTGTCCCAAACCGTGTTTGACCTTTTCGGCGAAGAAGACGGGCTGGACGCGCTGTTCGGCCTGATCCGTGAAAACCTGCCAGAAAAGCTCTATGAAACGGCCTATGCGCTGGCCTGCGAAGTCGCCGTGTCCGACGGTAAACTGGGCGAGGCCGAACTGCGTCTGTTAGAAGAAATCAGGTATGAACTGAACATCGACAAACTACACGCCGCCGCAATCGAACGCGGGGCACGGGCGCGTCACATGATCCTGTAACGCGAACAGACCTCACGCACGATAAAGCGACGACCACCTGTTAATCAGCTGATATTGCAGCTTTTTCGCCTGGCTGTTCCAGCCTTTGGCACCGGGTGGTCGTTCGCGCTGTTCAATCGGCAAAGCCTCGCGGCGCGGAATGTCCGCTGCAAAAATCGCAAAGGCCAGCCGGGTCTTTGCGCCTACGGAAATGTAGCCACCCAAACCGCTGACAAAATTCAACGTTCCCGTCTTGGCGCGCACAGACACATCCGACGCTTTGCGCAGATTGCCCTTGTCATCGTGAACCGGCACATCCTTCATGATCGTGGCCAACGTGCTGTCCGGCCCGATCCGGATCAGCGACTGCACCAGATCCGAAGACGTGATCCGCGTGTCATCCCCCAACCCGGAATGGTCCACAAAATGCGGGGTCTTCGCGCCCAAGCGCCCCCGCATCCAGCGCGACATCTCTGCCCCGGACTCTTCCAATGTCGTGATCGTCTTGCCCCGCGCTACGCTCGCGCTCATGCCCGACACCTCTGCCGTCAGGTTGTTGGAATATTTCAACATGCCCCGCAGAATATATTGCAGGGGTTGGCTTTTGCGTTCCACAATCAAAATGCCCCGCGCGCCCGGCGGCACCAATTCTGCAGATTTCAGCACGATTCCATTGGATCGCGCAAAAATCCCAAACACCTCACCTGCGTATAATTCCGGCTGGCGCACCGGCAACCAGCGGCTGCCCCCTGTTCCAAGGGCGCGACGTGCAACGGTCCAGTTTTCCGTGCCCCCGCCGTTTGAATAGGTATAGGTCGGTCCCGTCCGATCCGCGATCTTCATCCGGGCCACCCCAACCTCGGGGCGGTATTTTTCCGACCGCGCATCCATCGTCACGGTATAGGCGTCCCGCGCACGCTTCCATTCAAAATGCACGCGGTTGTAATTCAGGTTCAGCCCGGAAACCGCCGGGTTATAGCCCAGATGTTCGGGCTGATCTGGATCAATCTGATTGATATGGGGCAAAGTCCCGGAACTGACCAAAAACCGCCCCGTGACTTCATAAAGCCCGGTCGATTTTAGCGCCGCCGCCAATTCGGCCAGCGCATTCGTGTCCAGCGTCGGGTCACCCCCGCCCACCAAAATTAGATCACCGTCAATCTTGCCATCCACCAAGGGCGCCGTCGCCACAATGCGCGTCGTAAACGCATAGGCCGGTCCCAGAGTTTCCAGCGCATATTGCGCCGTCATCGATTTCGCCACACTGGCGGGCGGCAAAGCCAACAACGGATTATGCGTTTCCAGGATCCGCCCCGTGCGGGCATTCGCGACGACAAAGCTGACATCCCCGCGCAAACGCGCCTTGGCAATCAGCGCTTCAGCACCCTGCGTTGTCTCTGCGCGAAAGCCGCTTGGACGGGGAACAGGTTTGACGGACCGATCCAGCCCGGCCCCATAAGCCGTCTGCCCCGCCACAGCGGCCAGCCCTGCCAAAAGGGATCGGCGTGAAAGTGTCGTTGATGAACGCCCTGCCATATCTGAATCTACACCCGTCGTTGTGTTTGGGACAAGCCTATCTGGTCCATTCGCCCCGCGCCCTTATCGCTGTCGAAGATACATTGACCATCGGAAGATTAATAAAGCACCAAGCCGGGGCCTCTGCCCGCGCCAATAACGGCGCTTCCCGCCCCGATAGGCGGTATTTTTCATATCGGTTTGCCGCAGGCGAGGTGCGGGCCGAAATCCGGTCCCCCGGACGGGCCATA
Source organism: Marinosulfonomonas sp. (assembly GCA_051251595.1). GTDB lineage: Bacteria > Pseudomonadota > Alphaproteobacteria > Rhodobacterales > Rhodobacteraceae > NORP110. The sequence continues at coordinate 90,541 of JBPOFA010000013.1, read as the reverse complement.
ACCCCTACGGGGATGTTTTCCATGATCCATTGCCAACGGTGCCAATGATGAAATGTCGCCAAATTATCCGCCCCCATCAGCCAGACAAACCGCTGCCTGCGGTATCGCGCCAGCAAAGCCTCTAGCGTGGCTGCGGTGTAACGGGTTCCCGCCTGCGCTTCAAAATCACTGATCCTGACATTTGGGTGATCCATCAATTCACGCGCCGCCGCCATCCGCTTGGCCATCGGCGCAGGTCCCTGCGATTTCAACGGGTTGCCGGGGCTGACCAGCCACCACACCTCATCCAACGCGAACCGCTTTAGCGCCTCGCGCGTGATATGCGCGTGGCCTTCATGCGGCGGGTCGAATGATCCTCCCAGCAGACCAATTTTGCGGTTGGGGCCGATGCCCGACATCGCAGTTCCTCATTCCTTGTCTTGCCCTACCAGTGGGCTGGGCCAGGGTCCTTTGTCAAACAGCAGACTTGACTTAATGGCCGCAATAGACATCCATATCACACAGTTAGGGGGAAATTATGGCAACATTCGACTCCGAAAAAGCCGCAGACATCCACCAACATCTGCATTCGCATCTACCGTCTGACCCGGCGCTGCGCGTCAAAGCCCTGGAAAGCCTGGCCGTTGAACTTGGCCTTGTCGCGCCCGAAACCATTGACGCCTGGGTCGAGGCCTATAGCGAACATATCGGCCCCAAACGCGGCGCTCAGGTCGTGGCCCGCGCCTGGCTCGATCCCGATTTCAAAACCAGGCTTCTGGCGGATGCGGGCGAAGCGATCAAAGAATTCAACTTTCAGGGCAGCGCGACCGGCCACTTGAAGGCAATCGAAAACACCGCAGACACCCATAACATGGTCGTGTGCACGCTGTGTTCCTGCTACCCGTTCTCTATCCTTGGCATGTCGCCCCCCTGGTATAAATCCAGCGCCTATCGCGCCCGCGCTGTGCGCGAACCCCGCGCCGTGCTGGCAGAATTCGGCGTCGACCTTGCCGATGACATTGCCGTGCGCGTCTGGGACAGCACGGCAGAGCTGCGTTATATCGTGATCCCCCAGCGCCCCGAGGGCACCGCAGGCTGGACAGAGGCCGCGCTGGCCGACATCGTCACCCGCAATTCCATGATCGGCACGGACCGCGATTTGCAGATCGGGGGCGCATGATGGACGGTGTACATGATCTGGGCGGCAAACAGGGGTTTGGCCCAATCCCGATCGGGGATGACAGCGTCGTCTTCAAACATGAATGGGAAGAACGCATGTGGGCGCTGGCCCGCTCCGGCATCGCCCATGGGATCACCATCGATTGGTTTCGCCACGGGCTGGAACGCATGGTGCCTTCTGATTACCTCAGCTTTCCCTATTTCAACAAATGGTGCGCCAATTACATGATGCTGATGATCGACGGCGGTGCCATCACAGCGCAAGAGGCCGTCACAGGCCACATCGCCAAACCTGTAGCACCGGCAGCCCCCAAAACGCTGCAAGACGTGCTGGCCGCCAACAGCTCTGCCAATTTCAGCTTTGAGATGGAAACCACACAAGCCCCCGCGTTCAAAACCGGCGACACCATCAAAACCAAACGCCTGATCGCCGCGGATCACACCCGCCTGCCCGCCTATGCCCGCAACGCAACCGGCACGATTATCGCCCATCACGGAACCCACCCGCTGCCCGACAAAGGCGCCCTTGGCCTGCATGAGGGCGAACACCTCTATACCGTCAGCTTTGACGCAACAGAGCTTTGGGGGGATGAGGCAAACCCGCGCGACACCGTCACGCTGGAACTATGGGAAAGCTATTTTGTTCACCCCTGACAACCCACTGACCCCACCGGGGCCCACATTCGACGAACCCTGGCAAGCCCAGGTGCTGGCGATTGCCGACACAATGGTCACGAACGGTAAATTCACAGCCACACAATGGGCCGAAACCCTGGGCGCGGCCCTGCGCCAAGCCGAAACCTCAAGCGCGCCGGACACCGCCGAAACCTATTACACTGCAGCGCTCAACGCCCTTGAAACCTTGGTCGATCAGGAAACCCCGATTGACGGGGCCAGCCTGCAACGCCGCAAAGACCAATGGGCCCGCGCCTATCTGGCAACCCCGCATGGCAGCCCGGTCTTGCTGGAAGCCGGCGCTAAAGACGCTTAACCCGCATCATACCCAAATTGTTCAAAATCAGCCCCGTAAAGCGCCCGCAGCGCTTGCATCGTCGGCGCATGGGCTGCGGCCTGTTCGAATGAGGGCACCGGATGCGCAACCGGGATCGGCTGTCCGCGCAGCCGGCGCTTGACGCCCCGTACTCGGTTGCGAAACCCGTCATGTAAATTCTTCATCCGTGTCTTCCCATGGTCTGAAACCAAAGACACGTTCACCGGCCGCAATTCATCAAACGGCATGCCCAGCGTCTCGCAAACCTTGGAAAAGTCGCCCTGCAAATTCTCAAACCGTCCAACAAAATCGACCAACGCGGCACCATCGGCCCCATTGACAAAATCCACCTGCGGTCGGTGAAACCAATTGTCGTTACCATCAACAAATTTTGGCAAAAGTTCTGTCACATAATCATGAAAGCTCATCTCCCGAAAAACACGGCGATATTTGTACATTGACAAGGTCCGAGACAGGGGATGACGAACAAATGCGAATTTATAACACGCATCGAACTCTTGCTGACTTAAATAACCACAGCCAACATAATCACGCGCCAATAAATGCGCCAATCTGACTGGTCCTTTGGCCGGGTCTTTATTAGGTCCCATGATAAAACGCGCACGCGTCTCCCAGGTCAGTCCAGCATCACTCAAAAAGAAATGCTCAACGCTCTGTCCCGCTGTCTTCGGCACATGGACAAAAATAATTTTTCTTTCTTTATAGTAAATGGCGGACACACCTCATTCAATGATACGGTCTTGATAGATTACAGTATCGTTTAGATCATCACCAACGCGATGGACAGCAAAGAAACGATCAAGCCTTGGATTTACTGTATCAAGGCGTTAGTTCAGCACAAACAACCAAGAGATGACGAGGTTTCACATGGCGGCTTATCAATACGTTTACCACATGGATGGCGTTTCCAAGACCTATCCGGGCGGCAAGAAATGCTTTGAAAACATCCGCCTGTCCTTCCTTCCCGGCGTCAAAATCGGGGTTGTCGGCGTCAACGGCGCCGGGAAATCGACGCTGCTGAAAATCATGGCCGGCCTGGACAAAGACTTTCAGGGCGAAGCCTGGGCGGCCGAAGGTGCGCGCGTTGGCTATCTGCCACAGGAACCCGTGCTTGACCCGACACTCGATGTACGCGGCAATGTGATGCTGGGCGTCAAAGCCAAAAAAGACGTGCTCGACCGGTACAACGAACTGGCCGTCAACTATTCCGACGAAACCGCCGATGAAATGGCCCGCCTGCAGGACGAAATCGACTCTCAGAACCTCTGGGATCTCGACGCCCAGGTCGATGTCAGCATGGAGGCCCTGCGCTGCCCCCCCGACGACGCCAGCATCGAAAGCCTCTCAGGCGGTGAAGCCCGCCGCGTCGCGCTTTGCCGGTTGCTGCTGGAACAGCCCGAAATGCTGCTCTTGGACGAACCGACCAACCACCTCGACGCCGAAACCATCGCCTGGCTGCAACAACACCTGATCGACTACCCCGGCACAATCCTGATCGTCACCCATGACCGCTACTTCCTGGACGACATCACCAGCTGGATCCTCGAACTCGACCGGGGCCGCGGCATTCCTTATGAAGGCAACTATTCCGCCTGGCTGGAACAAAAGGCCAAGCGTCTGGAACGCGAAGCCAAGGAAGACAAATCCAAACAGAAAACGCTGGAACGCGAATTGGAATGGATGCGCCAGTCGCCCAAGGCCCGTCAGGCCAAACAAAAGGCCCGGATCAATTCCTATAACGAACTGGCCGAAACCTCTGAACGTGAAAAGGTCGGACGCGCCCAGATCGTCATCCCCAATGGCCCGCGCCTGGGCAATAAGGTGATCGAGGTCAACAACCTCTCGAAACACATGGGCGACAAGCAACTGGTCGAAAACCTCAGCTTTGCCCTGCCCCCGGGCGGCATCGTCGGCGTGATCGGCCCCAACGGCGCCGGGAAAACCACGCTGTTCAAAATGCTCACCGGTCAGGAACAACCCGATGAAGGCACCGTCGAATACGGCGAGACCGTCAAACTGTCCTATGTCGACCAGTCCCGCGATGACCTGAACCCAGACGAAAACGTGTGGGAAGCCATCGCCGACGGTCAGGACATCATCAAACTCGGCGACGCAGAGGTGAACGCCCGCGCCTATTGTTCCTCTTTCAACTTCAAAGGCGGCGACCAGCAGAAAAAAGTCTCTTTGCTCTCAGGCGGTGAACGCAACCGTGTGCACATGGCCCGGCTGCTCAAAGACGGCGGCAACGTGCTGCTGCTCGACGAACCGACCAACGACCTTGATGTCGAAACGCTCCGCGCCCTCGAAGACGCGCTGGTCGACTTCGCCGGCTGCGCGGTGGTCATCAGCCACGATCGTTTCTTCCTCGACCGCATCTGCACCCACATGCTCGCCTTCGAAGGCGACGCCCATGTGGAATGGTTCGAAGGCAACTTTGAAGATTACGAAGAAGACAAAAAGAAACGCCTCGGCCTGGATGCCATGGAACCCAAACGCATGAAGCACAAGAAATTCACCCGCTAGGGTGGGGTTGCCTTTGGGTATTTTTGCGGAGGGGTGATGATTGCCTGCGACGACAATCATCAGGGCCCTTCCCATTTGGAGCCGCTACTGTTTGACTGGTTTTTGATACGGGTAAGTTAGTTCAGTCCTAGGGAATTTGTTTGATGACAATTTACGACGAGATCAAAAAACTGGACAAAGCCATAGACTTGCCTGATGGACTGGTTTCGGTAATCTGCGACTTAGCGGGCTGTGCTGAAAAAATCCATGAACGGCTGCCGCAATATGTCTCGCAAGAAACATCCAGGCATTCTTCCAACGCCAGCGGCGACGAAGTCATCGAAGCTGACATCGTCGCCAATGAACTTTGTCTAAAAGCACTAAAGAATAACGCTTGTGTCGGCGCAATCATTTCTGAAGAATCTAAGAACCCGATACTCACGAAAGGATGTGGGTATGGCATTGCAATTGACCCGCTGGATGGATCGAAAGCATTAAAATACAACATTCCAACGGGTACGATTTTTTCAATTTTTTCAAATGCAACAGAGATAGAGCAATTTTCCGGACCCAATTCAATTGCATCTGGCTTCTTCATCTATGGCGTCAAATTCGAATTCTTTTTGTGTGTCGCAGACCAGGTATTTTGCCTTTCCCAAGTCGACTGCAGAAAACTCACCACGATGGGAACGGATGCGCCATTTGTCTGCACAAACTATTCGAACGTACAGAACCAAAAAAGCGGTTGGCGGAATTTCTTCATTGACGAAATTTTTTCTGAAGCAAAATCAGGCGAAATCAATACCCGTTGGTTCGGTTCTTTGGTTCTTCACATCAAAACTTTGATCGTTTCCGGCGGATTGTTTGCCTATCCCCCGGATAACAGAACTGGCTACGAAAAGGGTCATCTTAGGCTAATTTACGAAGCGATTCCGATGGCAATGATCATTGAGACACTGGGCGGAAAGGCCACCAATGGAACCGATCGGATTCTAAGCATGGTCCCAAAACGCGCACACGAAAAGACACCTTTGGCAATTGGCCAAAAAGAATTTGTAGACCGTTTGATGCGGTCAATCACTTCAAGCCAAGAGCCAAAATAATTGTAAACGCAAAACCACAAAGTGCGACAACGGAATGGAAATAAAACCAAACTCGATTTAGGCTAATTGATGCAAAAAACGGGAATCTGGCTTTTTGTCGCGCCTTGCACGCGCTCTTAATTTCATTGACGTCAATTTCGGGAAATTTCTCGTCTAGGATTGCCAAATAGGAATAACTGCGCGCCGCATGCATCTGAATCAACTCATACAACTTACCGCTAAAGATTGTTCCAAAAACGCCAACCAAAGTCAGCGTTGCAGAAACGACAATTTGGGAAACGCCAGTCACCGCTCCGGAACTTATTGCCACAACAAGCGCCGCCGCAGTTGCCGCGAGAATACTTGACGCATTGGTGCGTTGGTTTTCATGGTGCGTTATGAATTCTCGCTCACTCATGTAAAGCCGCCAGGCGAATTCCTCTTTGTCCATCTCTAGCCCCTTATTCTTTTTTGAAACTGGTATTCGGGTCCTAAATCCTCCTTTGAATGCACAAGTTTGGTCAAGTAGATTCTCCCTTCCCCCCAAACTCCCCTTGTAATCCCCTTCCATAAGCCTCATGTGGGGGGTGCGACGTTTTTTCTGTCTCGACCAACTGTTCTCCAATTCGGCTACAGTCTTTCGATATTGCACTGACATAGCCAGGCTGCCGCAAAATGCGGGCGGCATAATTAGGAGTACACACGATGGCGAATGGCACCGTGAAATGGTATAATTCAACTAAAGGTTTTGGTTTTATCGAGCCTGAAAATGGCGGCGGCAAGGACGTGTTTGTTCACGTTTCCGGTCTGGAACGCTCTGGCCTTACAGGTCTGGATGACGGCCAAAAGGTAACTTACGACGTTGAAGCAGGCCGTGATGGCCGCGAAAGCGCTGTGAACCTCGCGCTTGCATAAGCATTCTGGGTTCGCTTGAAAAAGCGCCCCCATTGATCACAAAGAAAAGGGCGGCTTTGGCTGCCCTTTTTTGCGTCTGCGGGTCCGCCCCGGCGCATTCACCCTTTGTCAACACGTCCGACCGCCCGCCGCGTTAACCCCGCAGTTGGGCCGACAGGTGCCATACGTTTTGCCGACGCAGTGCAGACGCCGCGCAGACCGTCAAAATCCCTTGTTTCACAGCGTTAACCCGCCAAACCGACTCATCCCCGTACGGTCACCGGGCCGACACCACCGTGCGGTGCCCCCTTCGCATCAAATACGAAGCCGTCACGCAACGGCCATCGCATGGCATGCTGGGACCTATCAAAACAGGAGATGACACAATGCCAAGCAGCACCCAGCCAGACAGCAATCAGGCCACTCAGACACCTGGCCCCAAAGGCCCGGAAACCTGGACCTTCACCGATTGGGCGATGATCTAGGCGACGGCCAGCGCCGCCAGCCACATGCCCAGCCCAAACCAAGTATGCGCGACAAGCCCCAGAAAACGGCCCTTCCACGGCGTATCCGTCTTTGATCCGCCCCAGCCCAGCCCCATGCCCGGCTGCAACAAAAACCACCCCGCCGCGATGGTGATCAACGCAAAGATCCACACCGGCACAAATGTCGGCGCCGCAAGCCAGGCCGCCCCGGCGATCAACGCCCAGATCACCCCATAAAGCACACCAACACCATAGTGCAAAATCCACCCAAGCGCTTGTTCCTTCGGGATTTCTGCGGCTGCATTGATATCGTCGTGAAACAGTTTTCCGCGAAACACATGGCCAAACCAACGGCCCGGACTGGCCCAGTTCGGCCAGCCATTCCCTGTCATCCGCAACAAGATCACGGCCCAAATATCCATCGCGATGGTGCCACCCAGCCCCATCACCACACCAACAACCAGCAAGCTCATGTCATTCCCCCCGTTTCGCTCAAAGAGTGCTAGCCCGCGCCTGCCCCAAGGGCAAGTCGTCATGCATGACCGGCCTCAGGACGCGCTTTTGATCCAGCTCACAATTTGATCGGATGGCATGGCCCCGGCCTGGCGTGCCACCTCGCGCCCGCCTTTGAACATCGCCAGCATCGGAATGCCTCGGATATTGTATTTGGTTGAGGCTTTGGGATGATCTTCGGTGTTGAGCTTGACCAGACGGGCTTGCCCGCCGAGCCGTGCCGCCGCCTTGGCATATTCTGGGGCCATCATCCGGCATGGGCCGCACCACGGCGCCCAGAAATCCACAACAAGTGGCACGTCATCAATCTTGGACGCCTTTTGCAGCCAGGCAAGATCCACCTCTTGCGGCTTTTGCGCCAACAAACGCGCCCCGCAGGTCCCACATTTGGCCCCCGATGCCAGCTTATCCGCTGGCACCCTGTTGCCTTGTCCGCAGTCAAAACAGGTGATTTTCAATCCGGCCATCCTTGCCCCCAATCAAATTCCTTTTTTTGCATATAATATCCCGAACGATTTGCACAAGATATCACCCCCCGCCTTTTGCCGCAGGGATCGGGTTTTCGATTGCGCAGCCGCCGCATTTGTCCAATCCTGCGCCAAATGACTGATGCACGCCCTATCCTCTATTCCTTCCGCCGGTGCCCCTACGCGATGCGGGCGCGCTTGGCGCTCCACAGCTCGGGCGTGCCAATTGAACACCGTGAGATATTGCTGCGCGACAAACCGGCGGCGTTTCTGGCCGCGTCCCCCTCTGCCACGGTGCCGGCACTGCTCTTGCCGTCGGGCAAATCCATAGACGAAAGCCTGGACATCATGCTGTGGGCCTTGGGCCAAAACGACCCAGAACATTGGCTGGACGTGCCCCAAAGCATCTACGATCTGATCGCCCGCGCCGACGGTCCGTTCAAGACCGCGCTCGACCGCTACAAATACGCCAGCCGCTATCCCGAAATCGATGCAACAGACAACCGTACGCAGGGCTCACAGTTTCTTTTGGAACTCGACACTATGCTAAGCACGCAGGAAAATCTGCACAACGACCGCGTCACGATCGCCGATATGGCCATTGCCCCCTTTGTCCGGCAATTCGCCCATGTGGATCTGGACTGGTTTCTGGCGCAGCCCTGGCCAAACCTGTCCCGCTGGCTGGCCAACTTCAAAGACTCCGTCAGGTTTCTGACCATCATGGAAAAGCATCCCGTCTGGGTGCCGCCCTTGCCGCTGGACGAAACCATACCGAACGCTTAAAATATTCTTAACTTCAAAACTGGGACGACGACCATGCAGACACATTTTACCCGCCGCTTCCTTGCAGTTCTTCCCTTCGCCTTCCTGACATTGGCCGCCTGCGACACGACGCAAACGGCAAACCTGACCGCGGGGACATTTCTGCAGCCCACCCTGAAGAAAGACATCACCTTGATCGCTCTGCGCCATGCAGATCGCGATGCAGGCAACGAAGAGCTGAACGCTACAGGTCGCCAACGCGCACAGGCTTTGCCCGCCACGCTTCGCGAATACCCGATCGACGCCATCTATGCGCCGGGCTTCAAACGGAACCTCGACACCGCGGCCCCGCTTGCCGATGCCCGCAACATGTCGGTCCAGAACATTCCAGCAGACTCTATCGCCGCGCAACTGGCCAAAGAGCCTGATCACAACAGCGTGGTCTGGATTGGCAATAAGGAAAACCTCACAAAACTATGGGCCGATACCGGCGCCCCGGGTGAGCCGCCTTTGAATTATGGCGAAGTTTTTGTCGTGCAGTTCTACAAGGACAAACCCGCCTGGGTCAGTCAGCTGCAGTTCGGGAAATAGAACAGGCGACGGTCCAAACTGTCGCAGTCCGCGCACCTTGAAATTAAATTCAGAATAGACACATCTGGATATATCAAATTCAAAGAGGCGAATATGACCTATTCCATAGACAAAGTCCTGACTGATGTTTCCCTTGATCAGGCAGAGTCCAGAACCCGGGCCGCACTCTCTGCCCATGGGTTTGGGGTTTTGACCGAAATCGATGTCCAGACGACAATGAAAACAAAAATAAACATGGATATGCCCGGCTACCGGATCTTGGGCGCATGTAACCCGGGCATGGCTTATCAGGCCATTCAGCTAGAGCCAAAGGTCGGCGCAATGCTGCCGTGCAATGTCATTCTGCGTGAAATCCCAAATGGGGTTGAAATCAGCGCGATAGATCCGCAGGCCTCTATGGTTTCGATCAACAACAAAATATTGCAGGACCTCGCCGGTCAGGTCCGCGAAATGCTTGCGAAAGTCGTTGAAGAAATCTGATCGCGCCCGGTTGGTCTAGCATTAAGTATCTGGGCGCAAGACCTAGGCAGACGCCTGAACCGACAAAGTCGCCTGTTGAAGGAAATCGCCAGACACCAGCGGCTTTCGGTTGATTTCATGCCGTTCCAGCAATCTGCGCAGCCGTCGCCCCCGCACGAAAAGCCGGGCGGGTTGCATGGAACGTCCAGCACCGCCCAAAGCAACCTCTATCTGGTCGGCTTCACGGGCAGACAACATTTTGCGGGTTTCCTGCCCCAGAAACATCGTTTCTGTCGGGGCTGCTTCGGCCAGTACGACCGCGTGGTGATCCAGCAACAGGTGGATGTAACGCACCCGGTCAGAAACATCCGGCTGGGTGATCCCCGGCACAGAGGTCAATTGCCCCGCGGGCACCAGAATTTCGACCTCGCCAAACATCCGCTCTGCGATTGCGGAACGGATCAACATTCGATGTTGCGGGGACACAAGCAAATCACGCTCTGGCAACCCCGGGCCCAGAGAGTGGGCGGCAATGCGCACGGGGCGATGGTTGGCGTGGCGCGCCATATGGTCGGCGGACAGCCAGCGGTCACGAATGTATCGCACCGGCACCAACCCCTGACCCAACGTGTGCAGCACATCCCCCGACCGCAATTTTTCGACCGCTTTAGGCCCCGCAGCCGTCAAGATCCGCGTCTGCGGTGTAAAACAAGGCGGGCCCAACCCACCCGGCCCGCTCACCGGCAGCGATCCCTGCCCCGAAACCCAAGAGGAGCTTTGATAGGTAGAGGTGGTCAGCTTGGACCCGTCTTCCGGCGTAAACAGAACACGACCATCACGCAGATAAAACGTCGTCCCAGTGATCGTGACCGTGACCCCATCCTTGTCGATAACCGTTAAGGTATCCCCACTGTAAGACGACCGAATATCGCTGCCATCAATGCTGTCATTGTTGGATCGGTTGATCAGGCCATTGTTGTTTTGATCGACGATGGACAAAAACTGCGTATTCAACGTCGTCCCCACAGGGGGCGGCGCCGAAGGGTCAATCGCCCAAAACTGGTCCGTATACGTCGTTGGCATATGCCTGCTCTGCCTCAGTCGCCTCGTTTTTGGGCGGCCTTATTAATTGGGAGCAAAGATACCCGTTTCAAGGGTCGCTGCGAACCGACGTAACGCCAACACTCTGTATTCGGCAGAACATGTCACTCTTTTGCCATAATTCAAAATGGCACGAAAAAGGAACAAGCATTTGTAATAAAAGTATAATTTGCGTTTTCACATGAAAACTAAAAACACCCGGTGACGGATATCACCGGGTGTTCTAGGGGAAACGCGTCGTATCGAAGCGTTAGATTATAGCGGGTGATGGCAGTTTTCTGCCGCCGTTTTCGATCAATGCAACCAAGCTGAATTATTTGTTTGTGCACGCTTAGAAACAAATGGAACCATATCGATTTTGCGTTTCGTCACAAAACGCGCGCCTGTTCCTGCCTCAGAAGAAGCATCGCCAAGATTTGCCGCCAGACCTGCAAGTGCATTTGTACGTCCGCTGCGTGCTTTTTCCAGAAGGTTGTTCATTTCAATTTCCTTTTTGATCGAGTTAGGTTGTTGTCTTCATTACCGCCACAATCACTACACAATTTAGACATTGTTGTACCTGCAAGGCGAAAAAGAGGCGGACCTACGTCAGGAAAGTGCCCAATTTCTGGCAAATTTTTGTCCCGCGTTTTGGGCGACGTATTTCACCGAAGAAGACCATCTTTTTATCCTTTATTTTCAGCGGATTACAAAAACCACAAAACCCAGACTTCAATTCATAGGGCTTTGTAAAAATGTGAAAACAACCCTAAGTTTTTCCCGAATTGTCCAGAAGTCCGGTCCTGATCGCTGAGAATGGGACGAATCGGATCGAATTTGGAACACAATCGTCAACGGATTGTTTTCGATTTGGTAACCAATGTTGGGCCACAATCACCCAAATCGGATTTTCTTGCCTTTTTCCCCATTATTGCTTGACAACAACCGCCAAACCGAAATGCAAAAACAACTAACCTTCTGAATAGGCCGAATATTTGCGAAACATCCATAGAACTCAATCACGGTCAAAATGTCGCATTTTACGGGGTTTCACGGCGACAAACTTGTTAAAATAACTTGCTTTTTTTCAGTTCTGTGCCCATATGCGGCTCGCGAACGTTATTCTATATCGACCCACTGTTCTCCTACTTGGCTACAGTTTTTCGATCCTGAACTGACCAAGCCGGGCCACCGCACTGACGCGGGTGGCACAGTTAAGTAAGGAGACTCACGATGGCAAATGGCACCGTGAAATGGTTCAACTCTACAAAAGGTTTCGGCTTTATCGAGCCTGAAGGCGGATCAAAAGATGTATTCGTTCACATTTCTGCAGTCGAACGTTCAGGCCTCACAGGTCTGGCCGACGGTCAAAAAGTGACTTTCGACGTTGAAGCAGGCCGTGACGGCCGTGAGAGCGCTACAAATCTGGCACTCGCCTAAAATCTTTCGGGTCGGCGCAGCTTTTGCGCCGACCCGTTTTCTTGACGACCCCTAGGGTCAACCCCCCCCCGGCGCGCCTGCGTTCCGCCGCCCGTTACATCCCACACAGCACTGCATTGACATCAATCGCCACTGGTGGTTTGCCTGCAAATATTGGATACTACATAGAGTAGTGTCAGGTGCGGGGCGACCACCACAGTGTTATTTGATATCGTAGCTTCCATTCGGAAAAACGGCCGGGTCTGTGCGATTTCGGCTGTGTTGCTTTGGTTTGTTCAGCCCGCTGCCGCATTTGATCTGCAGCTGCGCCCACTTGATGACGAACAGCTGACCCAAGCCATCGAAACGGCTTCGCTTAGCTTCACGCTAAAGAATGAAGACAACAACAACCCGCAGGATATCTTGGCCGCAGCGCGGGCCGATTACCGTCAGATTCTGACGACCCTCTACCAAAACGCCTATTATGGCGGCGAAATCAGTATCCGCGTTGATGGCCAGGAAGCCGCAGAGATTTCACCCTTCTTCGCACCAAACACGATCAAAACAGTGGTCATGAAGGTTACGCCTGGCCCCAAATTTGAATTTGGCGACGTTTCCATCGCACCGCAGGCCCCCAACACCGTATTGCCCGAAGACTTTGCTGTCGGCAAACCAGCCTTGTCGGCCAAGGTCGGCGAAGCAACGCAGGTCGCGGTCAATGCGTGGCGGGACGCCGGGCATGCAAAAGCCAAGCCAACAGGTCAAGACATCGTTGCGGACCATCGGAACCACACCCTGGACGCCAGTATCCGGCTGGACCCCGGACCTGAAATACGGTTCGGCAAAATGATCATCACGACCAACGGCGACGTGCGCGACGCGCGCATCCGGCAGATCGTCGGGTTTCCAACGGGCAAGACCTTTTCGCCCGAAGAGGTCGACGTGATGACCGAACGGTTGCGCGACACCGACGCGTTCCGATCCGTTGTCTTCAAAGAGGGAGAGCAGGTCACCCCCGATGGCACGATGGACATGTCATTGGAACTGGTCGCGGAAAAACCCCGCCGGTTGGGCTTTGGGGCAGAAATCTATTCAAGTGCCGGGCTGTCCGTGTCGGCCTATTGGACGCATCGCAATATTTTTGGAGGTGCCGAAAACCTAAGCTTTAAGGCAGACATCTCTGGCATCTACGGCGCGGTGGACGGCATTGATTCCAGCTTTAACGCGCGGCTTTCAAGGCCTGGCACACTGTCCCCGCTGAATACGTTCTTTGTCGGGCTGGAAATATCCAACCTGAATGAGCCGACCTATTCCTCTAGCTTGTTCTTTCTGGAAACCGGCGTCGTGCGCAAATTCTCTGACAATCTGCAAGTCACGGCCAGTTTGGGGCTTCGGTATTCGGATGTATTTGACGATTTCGGACATCGGCAATTCCGCCATGCGATCCTGTCCTTCACCGGGCTTCAGGACCGGCGCGACAATGACCTGAACCCACATTCAGGAACCTATCTAGAGGCCGAAGCATCCCCCTATTTCGGATTGGCGGGAAGCGCCTCTGGCGCCATTTTGACCGCGGATGCCCGCGCATATTATTCCCCCGGCGAAAACAACAAAGTAACCTTCGCCGCGCGGACACAATTGGGATCGATTCTTGGGTCCGACCTGCAAACCACCCCCCCTGAATTCATGTTTTATTCCGGCGGGGCCGACACGGTCCGCGGGCAACCCTACCAGTCGCTGAACATCAGCCAGGGCGGCATAACCACCGGCGGGCTTAGCTTTTTGGGCGTGTCCCTCGAAACCCGGATCTCGATCACCGATACAATCGGCGTGGTGGTGTTTGGGGATGCAGGCTATGTTGGAACCACATCGGTCCCCGGCCAGAACGGAAGCTCGCATTCTGGCGCAGGGCTTGGCTTGCGCTACGATACTGGCGTTGGTCCGATCCGTTTTGACGTGGCCGCGCCGGTCACCGGGACGACAGGAAACGGTGTGCAATTCTATATTGGTATAGGACAGGCATTTTGAAACGCATCGTCTTGATCATCGCCCTTTGCGTCAATGCAACCTTTGCCCATGCTCAGGATGACGACGACAAAGGCATGTTGACCCGCTTCTTGCAGGACAGCCTGTCAGGCGCCGGGCGTGAGGTCAGCATTGATGGGTTTGCTGGTGCGCTCAGCTCTCGGGCAACGATAGAGCGCATGACCTTTTCGGATGACAAAGGCGTTTGGTTCATCATCACCAACGTCGCACTGGATTGGAACCGTCTGCGGGTTCTGCGGGGCGAAATCGACATAAACGAGCTTTCGGCCGAAACCCTTGAAATCAAACGTCCCCCCGAAACCCCAGGCCAGGCCCCCTCGCCCGAGGCATCGGTTTTCAGCCTGCCAGATTTGCCCGTGTCGGTCGATATCGACAAAATCGCGATCGGCAGTTTGATTTTGGACGAACCGGTCTTGGGCGAAAAATTTACCGCCACGCTGGACGGCACGATGAAACTAGAGGGCGGCACTGGCTCTGCCGATATTTCGCTGAACCGGACAGATGACAAAACCGGTGCGATCAAACTGGCCGGCGGCTTTGACAATGAAACGCGCCAGCTGCAACTCGATCTGTCGGTCAAGGAAGGCGCGGGCGGGATCCTGTCTGAAAAGATCGGGCTGCCCGGTGACCCTTCCGTCGATTTTGAGGTCACAGGCGATGACCCGCTGTCGGACTTCACCGGAACGCTTCGGCTGGCAACGGATGATGTGGAACGATTTGCCGGAACCGTCACAATCCTGAGCACCCAAAAAGACGGCACCGACATAACAGAGTTTCGCGCCGATCTGGGCGGCGACATATCGCCCTTGTTTGAACCCGACTACCAAAGCTTTTTCGGCGACGACACAGCCCTGATTGTGAACGGGTCCAAGGAAACCGGCGGGCGGTTGATCCTGGATGAACTGACCCTGGATACGGCCGCTTTTGACATTCGCGGCTCTGTTACCCTGTCTGCTGATGGGTTTCCCGAACAGTTCGACGTCGATGGAACCCTTCGGTCCGGGACAGAGGTTGCAGCCCTTTTGCCGATCCCCGGCGAACGGGTGCAGCTGAAAAAGGCAGATTTCAGCGCCAATTACCAGGCCGGTGAAAGCGATGACTGGTCGTTCAAGGCGAGTTTTGATGAGTTCGAACAAGGGCCAAACAAAGTCGGATCAGGAATGATCGACGCAGTCGGCAAGATTAAGCGCGACGGGCAAATCACTGATCAGACTCAATCTTTGCGAAATGTAAGCGCCGATGTGTCTGCGCAGCTTGCCGATTTCACCTCGGACGATCCGGCCATGTCGCGGGCCTTTGGCCAAGACATAACCGCCAAGACAAACATCGTCTGGAGCGATGGAGATCCGGTCAAGATCAGCGGCCTGAACCTGCAAGCCGCGGGCAGCCAGATTTCGGGGAAAGCCGAGATTGCCGGTAAAGAACAGAACCTGCGCATAACTGGCGATCTTGCGGTGGAAACGGACGATCTGTCACGGTATTCTGATCTGGTCGGGCAAGACATTGCGGGACGCGCCGATTTGACCCTTGGCGGCTGGTTCGAACCGCTTGGCAATGCCTTTGACATCGCCCTGGATATGCAAAGCAATGATCTAAGCGCTGGCCCTGAACAGGTTCGTGATTTGCTAAAGGGTGTCGGCACGCTCAATCTAAAAGTGACGCGCGATCTGACGGGGCTGGATCTGAAAGCTTTCAGCGTGAAAACAGATGCCCTTGCAGCCAGTGCCAATGGGCGCTTGCAATCCAGCGACAGCGACCTGACTTTCGAAGCGAGGCTTACGGATATTGCGAATTTCGCCGAAGGTTTTAGCGGCCCCGTCACGCTACAGGGCACGGCTAAACAGAACGGCCAGCCTTGGTCGATTGACGCAAGCGGAACCGGCCCGGTTGGTACGCAAATGAAAGTGTCCGGCACCCTCAAAGCAAATGACAGCACGGGCGATTTGAAGATCACCGGGGACTTCCCGCTTGGCCTTGTGAACAAGTTCCTGCCCTCTGACATTTTGATCAACGGAAAAGGCGTGATCGACCTGGCCCTGGTCGGGCCCCTGGCGCTGGACTCGGTTACCGGCGGCATTTCGACAAACGACGCCGCTGTTTCGCTGCCGACCCTCAACCTGTCATTGCCCAAGCTAACGGCGAACGCCCGGCTGAACGGAAATTCAGCACAGATCGAAGCAAATGCGGACGTGTCGCGGGGCGGCACGATCTCTGCCAACGGAACCATCGGACTTGCAGCGCCCTTTACAGGGGCGTTGAAGATCGCCATCCGCAACATGAAACACGCCATCCCCCCCACAGTCACGACAGAGCTTGGGGGTGATTTGACAATCAACGGCCCCCTAGCCACGGGGCCTCGGGTGGCCGGGGAAATCAACTTGCTGGAAACCGAACTGCGTTTGATCCCCATTTCAGGCGGCGGATCGGTGCCCGACATCAGACATGTCGGCGAAAGCGCGTCGGTTGACAGAACACAAAACTTTGCCGGGTTTGTCTTGCCCGATCCTGCGGCCAAACCCGCAAAGCCCTACAATGCAAATCTGGATGTGACCGTCGTGGCCCCCAACCGGATTTTCATTCGCGGCAACGGGCTAGAGGCGGAGATGCAGGGGCGCCTGCGTCTGACGGGAACGTCTTCGTCGATCATTCCGATCGGGCGCTTCAGCCTGATCAGGGGCCGACTGGATATTTTGGGGCAACGCTTGGATCTGGTTGAGGGAGAGCTTTACATGCAGGGCAGCTTTGACCCGTATTTCCGCGTCGTCGCACAAACCCGTAAGAACGGCACCACGTTGCAGGCGATCGTCGAAGGGGACCCAAGTGATCCGAAAATCTCTTTTGTCTCGCAGCCCTACCTGCCCGAAGATGAAGTCCTGGCAGAGCTGTTATTCGGGAAACCAATTGACGAAATGAGCCCCCTTGAGGCGGCAAATCTGGCCAGAGAGATTTCGCGCCTTGCAGGCGGCCCAAGCGAAGGCTTGATCAGCAGCATTCGCAAAGATGCCGGTCTGGACGCATTCGGGGTGACCACCAGCCAAGATGGAAATCTTGCGCTGGAAGCCGGGAAGTACCTATCTGAAAACGTCTATGCAGACGTCACCGTCGATGCCGAAGGCAAAAGCCGCGTTGATCTGAACCTGGAAATCACATCAGATTTCAATGTCCGCGGAAGCGCCGATAGCCAGGGGAATACTGGTATCGGCATCTTCTTTGAAAAGGACTACTAAGCAGTCGCCCTACATCACGCAGCCGATTTGCCATGGCACAAATTCGTTGTCGCCAAGTCCAAGTGCTTCGCTTTTGCTTTGTTCACCAGACGCGACACGCAGGATCTTTTCCAAAATCTCGCGTCCCTTGTCGTTCAAAGACACGCCTTTGGAAACGATGTCCCCGCAATTGATGTCCATGTCGTCGGGCATCTGCGCGAACAACACATCATTGGTGGCCAGTTTGATCGTAGGCGCGGGTTTGGACCCAAAAGCAGATCCACGTCCCGTGGTGAACACGACGATCTGTGCGCCGCAGGAAATCTGCCCGGTCACAGAGGCAGGGTCATAGCCCGGAGAGTCCATGAATGCAAAGCCAGGGGTCGTGGACACTTCACCATAGGCCAGAACATCCGTAAGCGGCGTCGTGCCGCCTTTGGCCGCCGCCCCAAGGGACTTTTCCAAAATGGTCGTCAAGCCACCGGCCTTGTTGCCGGGGGATGGGTTGTTGTCCATCGAGCCGTTGTTGATCTTTGTATAGTGTTCCCACCATTTGATCCGCTCGATCAACTTGTCCGCGACAGACTGGTCAGCTGCGCGGCGCAACAACAATTGTTCCGCCCCATAGATTTCCGGTGTCTCGGCCAGAATGGCCGTACCGCCAAGCCCCACCAGCAGATCCGAGGCCGCCCCAAGCGCAGGGTTCGCCGTGATCCCAGAGAACCCGTCAGAGCCGCCACATTGCAGCGCCACTTTAAGGTCAGAGGCCGGGCAGTCTTCCCGCTCGATGTCATTCACGTCCGCCAACAGCCCTTTTACCGTTTCCACGATCTGGGCAATCGTCTTGGTCGTGCCGCCAGTGTCCTGAATGGTCAGCCCGTGGAAACGCTCTGAATTGTCACCGCCGAACATTTGCTTCATCCGGGCCACCTGCATCACCTCACAGCCCAGACCGACAAAGATCGCAGCCCCGACGTTAGGATGTGTCGCATGGCCCCACAGCACGCGCTGTAGGTTCTGATAGCCGGGGCCATCCATATCCATGGCACAGCCTGTCCCATGGGAAAACGCAACGACACCGTCAATATTCGGATAGTCATCAAGGATGCCGCTGTTGTTCACCTGATCAGCAGCGCGCCGCACAACGGTGGCAGAGCAATTCACAGTCGCGCAAATGGCAATATAGTTGCGTGTTGCCACCTGCCCGTTTGCGCGGCGGTAGCCTTTGAATGTCAGCGCCTCAACCTCGGGCACTGCGGCTTGCGCCTGCGCAAGATCGGCACCGATCTGATAATCCTGATCATGGGCACCGATAGAACAGTTCTGCGTGTGCACCTGATCGCCGATTTCGATGTCACTAGATGCATAACCGATGATCTGCCCGAATTTATAAATCGGAGCACCCGTCGGAATTTTCTCTCGGGCAATCTTGTGGCCCTGCTGCAAAGAACGCTCTAACGGGGTGCCTTGCCCAATCGGAACGCTTCCGGCCGCAGCTTTCTCGGTAAGGATGGCAACGTTGTCTTTTACGTGAAGGACAATTGGGTCTGGCATGAAGGCTCCTAATGGTCTCGAAATTCAATTAGGGCGGACGTTATAAAAAAATTTCGGCAGATGACACCAGTAATATTCAGTTAAAAGTCATGGCGAATAAAAGGCAAATTGCCTAAGATTTCTCGCATAACGGGTAAGAGGTGTGTTCAAACTTAGATCAAACCCAATGGGCGAATCCGATTCTCCACCACAAGGCGCGGTCTGCCGTTGTGGATAGATTCCCCATGAAAACCCGGCCATAAGGCCCTGTTATTAGGGTAAATAGGTCAATTCCTGCCGAACGATCGGCGGATTTTCGCCTCTTATTTGCTGGTTTCTGGGGCGCAAACCCGGTTAAGGCAACCGGCCATATTTCTGCCATAGTTGGCGCACAGAGTTTTCTCAAAGGTTGCAGGAACATAGCCTGCAGGTTGTTAGGAGAACCCGATGTTACATGCAGTTACGCACAATTCTACGCCATACGCCGATGTTCCGCCATCCGCGTTCACGCCAAACCCACGCGTGTCAGAAGCAGATAACTTTGCTGAACCAAATCCGCGCGTAACGCATTCAACGGTTTGCCTGAACGGCAAAAACATCTGGCGCCAGCCACTTGAAGTCTCGTTGACACAAATCATAGAGGCGATTCGCCTGGCAGATCTTCGCGGCAAGTCAGAGCTGATGCTTCTGGACGTTACACCTTGGGTCAACATCAGTCAGGGCAAAATCACCAACGTGCCTGAAACCCAAATCAGAATTGAAGAGCTTTTGAGCAAAGCCTGCATGCGCCTCAAGCGCGACGTGCCAGAGGTTCGTCTTTCATTGCGTGGCAGCGAATTTGATGTTCGTTGTTACCTTGGACGCGAAAAGCCAACAGATCATGTGTTCGAAGACGACTGGAACAGCGACTCTCGTTAATCTTTCCCGTTTCATCCTTTCAAAGAAAAATCCCGGTTTTCCACGCCGGGATTTTTTTATGTGCCCGACTGAAACCGGACAAAGCGTGGATCAGACAGAAACCGCGTCCATCAAAGTCTTCTTCTCAATTTCCGATTTTTGCCCCGAAAGGGAAACCCGGCCGCGTTCCAGCACGTAAAACCGGTCGGCCAACCCGTAGGCGAATTCGAAATACTGTTCGACCAGAATAATTGCCATATTCCCCTGATCGCGCAAATGTTCGATCACCCGGCCAATCTGTTGGATGATATTGGGCTGAATACCTTCGGTCGGCTCGTCCAAAAGCATGAGCTTGGGTTTGGTGATCATCGCCCGCGCGATGGCCAATTGCTGTTGCTGCCCGCCGGACAAATCCCCACCCCGCCGGGCTTGCATTTCTTTCAGCACGGGGAACAGCTCAAATATCTCATCCGGCACCATATGCTCGGACTTGGGCAAACAGGCAAAACCGGTTTCAAGGTTTTCGCGAACCGTCAGCAGCGGAAAGATCATGCGGCCCTGCGGCACATAGCCGATGCCACGTTTTGCCAAAGCGGTCGAAGACTCTCGCCCGACCGACTGATCGTCCAAGGTAATCGTTCCACCGGACCGTTGATGGGTCCCCGAAATCGCCTTGAGCAAGCTGGTCTTGCCCACGCCATTGGTGCCCATGACACAGGTCACCTGGCCGGCAACAGCCTCTAGCTCTATGCCATAAAGGATCTGCGAGCCGCCGTAATGCAGCGTTAGGTCTTGGGTCTTCAGCATCGTCTAACGCCCCAGATATACATCAATGACTTCCTGATTTTTTGTAACATGGTCCAGGCTGCCTTCGGCCAGAACCGCGCCTTCGTGCAAGACTGTGACACGACACTCCAGACGGCGGACAAATTCCATGTCATGTTCAACCACAACAACTGCGCGGGTCTTGGCCGCTTCGACCAGAATATCCGTTGTATGCTCACGCTCGGCCAGGGTCATGCCCGCAGCCGGTTCGTCGACCAGCAACAGGCGCGGTTCCTGCGCCAGAAGCATCCCAATTTCCAGCCATTGCTTTTGCCCGTGCGACAGCTCACCTGATTTCCGCCATAGCTGATCCTTGAGACCAATCTGATCCGCCAAAGCTTCGACCCGATCCTTGTCCTCGCCAGATTGTTTGTAGAACAAGACCCCCAGTGGGCTCCGGTCTTTCTTAAGCGACATGATCAGGTTGTCGAAGACGTTTTGATCCTCGAACACAGTCGGGCGTTGGAATTTGCGCCCAACCCCTTCCCGTGCAATCTGGCTCTCTGACATTTTAAGCAGGGACACGTTGCGTTCCCCCCAGACAACCGCGCCTTCGTCAGGCTTGGTTTTGCCTGTCACGATATCCATGAACGTCGTTTTACCGGCACCGTTCGGGCCGATGATCGCCCGCATTTCAGCATCACCGATGCGAAACGACAGATTGTTGATGGCTTTAAATCCGTCAAAAGAAACGGAAACACCTGAAACTTCGAGGAGCGTGCTCATTTTTCAGCCTCCGCTTCTTGCAACGATCCTGCATCGGGGCCCAGATCCATCCCCTGCCGGTTCGGCGCCACGCGCCCGGTGATCAGATCAACAAGGCCACCGATGCCCTTGGGCGCAAATAGCGTCACCAAGACAAAGGCCAAGCCCAGCAAGACCAACCACCAGTCGACCCATTGGATCGTGTAAAATCCAAGGTTGATGTTCGGGGCCTGCCCGCCAGTAAACCAGCTGGACACCAGCGACACGAAGGCCGCGCCGATCACCGCGCCATAAAGCCGCCCACGTCCGCCAATCGCCACCCAGACCGCAAGATAGATAGAAGCGATCGGTGCGATTTCGGCAGGATTGATGATCCCTGCTTGCGGGTAATACAAGGCCCCCGCAATCCCCGCGATCACGGCCGTCAGGACAAAGATGAACAGTTTATAGGCCTCAACCGAATAGCCCAGGAACCGCACACGGGCCTCATCGTCCCGTATGCCTCGGATCACACTGCCAAGCTTGCCCGACACGATCCATGCGGCCAGAATATATCCAATCGCCAAGGCCAAGGCTGACGCCCACAAGAACCAGATAGAGATCAGGCTTTGCGGAATGTCGCCTGCCCCCGGAATGTTCTGCAACCCGGACAATCCGTTATTCCCGCGCAACCCGCTGTCGTTCTGGAACAGGTAGAGCGACAGGGCCAGCGTCATGGCTTGCGTCAGGATGGACAGATAGACACCTGTCACCCGGCTGCGGAAGGCCAACCAGCCAAAGACCAGCGCCAAGAGGCCTGGAACCAAAAGCACCAGGATCAATTGGATGGTCAAACTATCTGCAAAGGCCCAGATCAACGGGAATTCATTGCTGCCCACCACCCCGAAAATCTGGGTGCCAATGGCGTCCGTAATCTCGCCCGGCGTCGCGGGAATCGGCGAATTCGCCAGCGAAGACACCACGATGACTTCGGTCCGCGCATACATAAGCCACATGCCGATCATGTAGCCGCCAAGGCCAAAGAACGCGAAATGCCCCAAGCTTAGGATGCCGCAATAGCCCCAAACCAGATCCATCGAGATCGCGGCCAGACACAGACACAGCGTCTTTCCAAGCGTCTTGACCATGCTCGTGGAAATCAGGCCCGGGCCGAAAGCTTCGGACATCAGCGTAACGACCACGGTGAACACGGCCAGAATTGCGATAAAGATGCCGACGGATGGGTTGCGAACGATAAAGGATTTCATGGTCTCAATCCCCCGCCGCCCGGCCTTTGAGCGCGATGATCCCGCGCGGCCGGAACTGAATAAAGATGATGATAAAGATGATCATGTAGGTCTGTGCGGCCAACGTGTTGGATGGGTTCAGCCATTCGATACCCTTTTGGGTAAAGCCAATCATCGTGGCCCCCGCCAAGGTGCCCCAGATATTGCCGACACCGCCGACAACCACTGTCATGAAACTTTGCACAATATAGTCGGACCCCAGCTCTGACGTGACCTTGGCAAACAGCCCAATCGCAACGCCTGCGATCCCCGCGATGCCAGAGCCCAGACCAAAGGTCAGCATATTGATCTTGTCCGGGTTGATCCCCATGGACGCCGCCATGCTTGGGTTTTGCGTGACTGCACGCACTTCCAGTCCCAGACGGGTGCGCTTCATGATGAACAGGAACACCGCCAGAAAGATCAGCGCCAGCACAAAAATCGCGATGCGGATATAGCTGATGGACACCACGTCGTTCAAAACCCACGCCCCGTCCAGCCAAGCAGGAGAGGTCAAAGGCCGTGCCTGCGTCCCAAAGATGTTCTTGGCCAACTGTTGCAGAGCGATCGAAATACCAAAGGTCGCCAACAGCGTTTCCAGCGGACGGTGATACAGCCAACGCACAACCAACCGTTCCATCGCGACACCAGCGGCAAAGGTCACCGCAAAGGCCAATGGCAGGGCAACGATGATCGACACTGTGTAATTCGGCACGAATTGCTGAACGACATAGCCCGTGTACGCCCCCATCATGATGAATTCGCCATGGGCCATGTTGATGACGCCCATCACCCCAAATGTGATGGCCAGACCGATGGCAGCCAGAAAATAGATCGACGCCAGGCTGACCGCATCCAGCGTCAGATCGAGGGCCTGGTTCACGCCTACTCGGGTATCAATCGACGTCATCGCCGCCTGCGCTGCATCCGTTACAGCCACAGAGGGTTCGGCATAGACCTCGTAGAATGTGTATTTATCCAAAGCCGCGTCGATTTCATCGGCCGTTGCCGTGATCGGCACGATGCCGTCCTTGGCAAGCGCAAGATACGCAACTTCTCTGTTTTCGTCCGTGTTCAGATCTTCGAGCGGAACTCCGCCAACCTGACCGTCGGAAATATTGGCCGCAAGGGCTTCACGGATGTTTTCCTTGCTGACTTGCGCCGGGGCCAAGCCCGCATCCACCAGAATGTTATAGGCTTCGATCCGCCCAAGTTCATCGCTGTCAGGTTTCAGCACGCGCGCGACATTTTCCGTCTCCGGCGGCTGGCCTTCAACTACAGCGCGGCGCACCGTCAAAAGCGGGTTCAATTTACCGCGCACATCCACGCCGATATCGGAAGAAACGGCCTCTATCGCGGCGACGCGGTCGGCTTCATCTTCGCCGAATTGGATGGTCAGCAAGCCCACCAAACGTTCCTTGAGCGCCTTGATGTCCGGGTCTGTTTCACCTTCGACAGAACCGATCAGCGCTGGCAAATGGGCGGCCTCGCCATCGCGTTCAATGGCCAGCAAGCTTTCCTTGCGCCGCACGGGGTCCTGGTCTGTCAATTGGAACTGCACCAAGGCCGCGCCAATCATGGCGCGCACGCCGCTATTGGGCTTTAGCTGTTTCAGGTCCTTTTTGTCCGATGTTCCAATCACTTCGCCAGAGGCAACATCGATCAACGAATAGGTGTCATTGGCGTCTTCAACAAACACAAAAAGCTCATCCGATTTGCGAACCCACAGCTCTTTGCTTTGCCATTTTTGCAGCACGGTCTGTGCCTCTGGCAAGCCGCTGTCACGCAGCGCTGCAATTGCGGGTTCGATTGTCTTACGAGAGCTTTTTATGATTTGCGCCCGGTGCTCTTGCAGCAAGGATTGGATATCCGATTGCTGGGCAGCCGCGGGGCCGACAAATGTCAGAAGGAATGCGAAAATCGCCAGAATTCTAAGTGCCATGGGTGCTCGGGTGCCTTCTGAGGGTGCGGAAGGGGCGCGCCCCTTCCGCGTTATTTTCTTAGGGATTAGTAGTTAGACTTCAGCTGAACACAGGTCTCAGTTTCGGTGTTGTACATACCGCAACCCAGATCTTTCCAATCAGACTTAAGAACAGCGGATTCCGGCAGGAAGTCTGTCCACGCGTCACCTGGAACAGGATCTGTCTGGGAAATGATGTCAAACTGACCGTCGGCCTGAATTTCACCAATCAGAACTGGTTTGGTCAGGTGGTGGTTTGGCAGCATTTCAGCTGTTGAACCGGTCAGGTTCGGGAAAGTCTGGCCGATCATCGCATCGGACACCGCATCAACATCTGTTGTGCCAGCAGCTTCAACCGCATTCACCCACATGTTGAAACCGATATAGTGCGCTTCCATTGGGTCGTTTGTCACACGGCTCTCATCACCGATAAACTTGTGCCAAGCTTCGATGAAAGCGGCGTTTTCTGGTGTGTCGGCTGACATGAAGTAGTTCCAAGCCGCCAGGTGGCCAACAAGGTTTGATGTGTCCAGACCCGAAAGTTCTTCTTCACCAACAGAGAAGGCAACAACTGGGATGTCGTCGGCAGAAATACCGGCAGCAGCCAATTCTTTGTAGAACCCGATATTCGCGTCGCCGTTGATCGTTGAGATCACGCCAACTTTCTTACCGTCAGCGCCAAGGGCCACAACGTCAGCAACGATCTTGGACCAGTCGGAATGTCCGAAAGGTGTGTAGTTCACAAAGATGTCTTCTTCGGCAACACCCTTGGATTTCAGATAGCTTTCAAGGATGTTGTTTGTTGTGCGTGGGTAAACATAGTCAGTGCCCAGCAGCGCGAATTTTTCGACGCCCAGTTCATCCAGGAAGTAATCAGTGGCAGGAATGGCCTGCTGGTTTGGCGCAGCACCGGTGTAGAATACGTTCTTAGAGCTTTCTTCGCCCTCGTACTGAACTGGGTAAAACAGCAAGCCGTTCAGCTCTTCGATGACGGGCAGGACTGACTTACGGCTCACCGATGTCCAGTTGCCAAAGATCACGTCAACGTTCTGAACCGTCAGCAATTCGCGTGCTTTTTCAGCGAAAAGTGGCCAATCCGATGCAGGGTCAACGACCACCGCCTCAAGCTGCTTTCCAAGAACACCGCCCTTGGCGTTTTGCTCTTCGATCAGCATCAGCATTGTATCTTTTAGCGTGGTTTCGGAAATCGCCATCGTTCCAGACAGTGAGTGCAGAACACCGACTTTGATCGTGTCCTGTGCGAAAGCCGCGCCGCTGATCGACATGGACAAAAGCCCTGCGCCCAGCAATGTTTTCGAAAGAGTTGGCATTTATTTTGGTTCCTCATTGAAGAACGCTGCGTCAAAATCCTCGCAAGCGGGATGGTTATTTGAATCCATCCGAAATGCGCCTATGATTCCCCCTGCAGCATTTGTTGCACCCGTGCGGTGGTGACGGACCGCCAAGTACGCTCGCCACCGCACAACCTTGTTGCGCGACACCAGTTTCCTGATGTGCCGGGAGATGCTGCGCAAAGAATTGGCCGGGCTCAAAGTCTGGGGGCAATTTTTACGCCCAAAATAAAAATGCCATCGATATTTGCGCAATTTACAGGCATCACGACGGCGCGCGCCTAAAATTTAGCCGGAAAGCAGCGACTATTTTAGGCACGCGAACGCTTCCGTCGCGGCAATCATCATGAATTTGAAATTCAGATTCTCTTTACCCACGCCTGCGGATTAATCGGTTTCATCCTCATAATCCGAAAGCGGCGGACAAATACAAACGAGGTTTCTGTCGCCATAGACATTGTCGACCCGGCCAACGGGCGGCCAGTATTTGTCGACGCGAAAGGCCCCTTTCGGGAAACAAGCCTGCTCCCGCGTATAGGGCCGATCCCACTCTGCCACCAGATCTTCCACCGTGTGCGGGGCGTTTTTCAGCGGGTTGTTTTCGGCATCAATCTCGCCGTTTTCAATCGCCGCGATTTCCTCACGAATTTCCAGCATCGCATCGCAAAAACGATCAAGCTCTGCCTTGGTTTCAGATTCCGTCGGTTCCACCATCAAGGTGCCCGGCACAGGCCAGCTCATGGTTGGTGCGTGAAACCCGTTGTCGATCAGGCGTTTTGCAATATCGTCTACCGTGACATGTGCGGCCTCATCGAAAGGGCGCGTGTCCAGAATGCATTCATGGGCAACGCGCCCCTGCCCGCCCTTGAACAAGACCTCATAGGCGCCTTCAAGCCGCTTGGCGATGTAGTTGGCGTTCAAAATGGCAACCTTGGTCGCCTGCGTCAGACCCGCGCCCCCCATCATCAGACAATAAGCCCAGCTGATCGGCAGGATAGATGCAGACCCGTAAGGCGCGGCAGAAACCGGCCCCTCGACCCCGTCCGTTTCGTCATGCCCCGGCAGATATTTTGCCAGATGCGCCTTTACGCCGATTGGCCCCATTCCCGGGCCGCCCCCGCCATGCGGGATGCAGAACGTCTTGTGCAGGTTCAGGTGGCTGACGTCCGATCCGATTTCGCCGGGTTTCGACAGGCCCACCATTGCGTTCAGGTTTGCGCCATCCAAATAGACCTGACCACCGAATTCATGGGTGATCTCACAAACCTCGCGCACCGTTTCTTCGAACACACCATGCGTGGAGGGGTAGGTGATCATGCAAGCGGCAAGATTTTCGCCAGCCGCCTCTGCCTTGGCGCGGAAATCCTTTAGGTCGATATCGCCGTTTTCAGCGGATTTAACGACGACAACCTTCATCCCTGCCATTTGCGCCGAGGCTGGGTTTGTCCCATGCGCAGAGACCGGGATCAGACATATGTTGCGCCCCTCATCCCCTTGCGCCCGGTGATAGGCGGAAATTGTCAACAACCCCGCATATTCGCCCTGAGCCCCGGAGTTTGGCTGCATCGACATCGCGTCATAGCCGGTAATCAAGCACAGCTTTTCGGAAAGATCGTCGATCAGCTCTTTGTACCCGGCAACCTGATCGGCTGGCGCGAATGGGTGGATCTGCGAAAATTCGGGCCAGGACACTGGCATCATTTCCGCCGCGGCATTCAGCTTCATCGTGCATGACCCAAGCGGGATCATCGCCCGGTCCAGTGCCAAATCGCGGTCAGACAAACGGCGCATGTAGCGCATCATTTCGGTTTCGGCCCGGTTCATGTGGAACACAGGATGGGTAAGAAAGTCGCTGTTGCGGGCCAGATCTGCGGGAACATGGTGATAATCCGCCTCGAAATCATTGCGATCGAGGTTCAACCCAAAGGCCCGCCAAACCGCTTCCAGCGTCGCTGGACGAACGGTTTCGTCCAGCGTGATGCAAATTTTTGTATCCACAACCGGACGCAGGTTGATCCCTTCGGCCGTCGCAGCAGACAGAATCGCGCCCTGACGGTCGCCAACCTCAACGCAGAGCGTGTCGAAAAAGTATTCAGGTTCGATCGCGAAACCGCCTTTTTCAAGCCCTCGGGCCAAGCGGTCGGTCTTGCGGTGAATGCGTTGCGCAATCGCTTTAAGCCCTTCTGGACCGTGGAAGATCGCATAAAACGCCGCCATCACAGCCAACAACGCCTGCGCGGTGCAGACGTTCGATGTCGCCTTTTCACGCCGGATGTGCTGTTCGCGGGTTTGCAGGGAAAGCCGATAGGCCTTGTTACCTCGTGAATCGATCGAAACCCCGATGATACGCCCCGGAATATTGCGTTTATACTCATCCTTGCACGCCATATAGGCCGCCGACGGGCCACCATAGCCCATAGGCACACCAAACCGTTGCGTCGATCCGACGGCAATGTCGGCCCCCATAGCGCCGGGTTCTTTCAAAAGCGTCAAAGCAAGCGGATCGGCAATGACAATTCCGATGGCCTTGGCATCATGCAGTGCTGTCATCTGGTCGGTGTAATCCACCAGATGCCCATATGTACCGGGATACTGGAAAATCGCGCCGAACACGGCGGCGGGATCAAGATCAGCCACGGCACCGACGATCACCTCGATGCCCAAAGGCGCGGCACGGGTTTTCATCACCGCGATATTTTGCGGGTGACAGTTTTCATCCACGAAAAACGCAGTAGCCTTGGACTTGGCTACACGCTGCGCCATCGTCATCGCCTCTGCCGCAGCGGTTGCCTCGTCCAGAAGGGATGCGTTGGCAAGGTCCAGCCCCGTCAGGTCGCAAATCATCGTCTGATAATTCAGCAACGCCTCTAGCCGCCCTTGCGAAATCTCGGGCTGGTACGGGGTATAGGCCGTGTACCAGGCGGGATTTTCAAAGATGTTGCGCTGAATAACCGGCGGCGTTGTGGTGCCGTGATAGCCTTGCCCGATCAAAGAGGTGAAAACCTTGTTCTTGTTGGCAACCTGGCGCATGTGCCACAGCAATTCGCGTTCGGACTTCGCCTTGCCAAACTCCAACGCATCCTTTTGGCGAATGCTGGCCGGGACCGTTTGGTCGATCAGTTGATCCAGGGACTCCACGCCAAGCACGGCCAACATATCGTCCATTTCCGAAGGCGATGGCCCGATGTGGCGCCTGTTGGCAAAATCATAGGGCAGATATTCAGTGGCAGTGAATGGCATGTCAGGGAATCCTTAGGCGATAAATTTGTTATAGGCGGCTTCGTCCATCAGCTCATCCAAGGCTGAAAGGTCTTCAACCTTCATCTTGAACATCCAGCCATCGCCAACAGCGTCGTCATTGACCAAGGCCGGGTTGTCTTCCAGAGCTTCATTCACCTCAACGATTTCACCATCCAGCGGGGCCAAGATGTCAGAGGCAGCCTTGACGCTTTCGATCACGACCACTTCGTCATCCTTGGACACGACGGTTCCGACCTCTGGCACTTCGACGAATACAATGTCGCCCAACTGCTCTGACGCGTAGGCGGTGATGCCCACAACGACGACATCATCTTCAACGCGCAGCCATTCGTGTTCTTCAGTAAATTTCATGTTTTTCTCTCCTGTATTTATCGTTTGTAGGTGGATGGGCGGAACGGCATCGGTGCAACCTTGGCCAGCAGCCTTTTGCCCCGAACATCGCCATATATCAAAGTGTCGTGGTCAGAAAACGCGGTGGTGACATATCCCATGGACATTGCGCGCCCGATGCTAGGGCCGAACGCCCCAGAGGTGACGACGCCGATCTCTTCACCACCTTCGGCCTGCGCAAAAAGTTTCGTACCTTCACGCATCGGAGCGCGGCCCTCTGGCAAGATGCCGACCCGTCTGCGTGAGACACCGCTTTCCAGCTCTTCCAAAATCCGCTCAGCCCCGGGAAAGCCGCCTTCGCGGTCGCCCCCCTTGCGGCGCGGCTTTTGGATTGCCCATTCAATCGCGCCCTCAACGGGGCTCGTGCTGCTGTCGATGTCATTCCCGTAAAGGCACAACCCAGCCTCTAGGCGCAGGCTGTCGCGCGCGCCCAAACCGATCGGCGCGACACTGTTGATGTTCAGCAAGGCGCGAGCCACGGCCACGGCAGAGCCTTGCGGCACCGAAATCTCGAACCCGTCCTCGCCTGTGTATCCGGACCGGGACACAAGGCAGGCTGCACCAAGAATATCGACCTCTGCCACATCCATGAAAACCATATCGGCCACGGCTGGCGCAAGCGTGGCCAGCGCGGCCTCGGCGCCCGGCCCCTGAAGCGCCAAAAGCGCCCGGTCTTCAAGAACCTCGATTTCGCAGACATCCGCCAGTTCGGCCCCCATATGGGCGATGTCAGCCTCTTTGCAGGCCGCGTTGACCACAACGAAAATATGATCCCCCATATTGGCCAGCATCAGATCATCCTGAATGCCGCCCGTGTCATTGGTGAACATCGCATAGCGTTGCCGCATCGGCTTGAGCCCCAGCACGCTGACTGGAACCAGACGTTCCAGCGCCAGGGCGGCATCTTCGTATGAACCGGACCGGGCGCGCAAAATGACCTGCCCCATATGGCTGACGTCGAACAGGCCAGCCTCTGCGCGGCAATGCAGGTGCTCTTTCATGACGCCCATAGGGTACTGCACGGGCATTTCATATCCGGCGAACGGCACCATCTTGGCGCCAAGTTCGGTGTGCAGATCAAACAGAATCGTGCGCTTTAAATCAGACATATCTCGCCTTCCAAAATCGCCGGATATGTGAAAGCTCACCGGCATCAAATACGGCAGGTTGCCCTGCTGTGTGATGCCCCCTCTGTCCTTTGGCCTGAGATCGTTATCCCTTCGGCGGGTGCGATGAACACCTCTCTCCAGAGTCTGATGTCATCGCAGGTCCTTGGGCCTGAGAGTTTCCGAGGCGGTTGCTCCTTCGGCACTGGAATGAACCAGATTCTCCCCACGTTGACAGGCGGAACGCTACTGCATTGCCAAATGGCAGGCAAGCGCTTGTGTTTCATTGCAGGGCGATGCAGATACTTTTGGTGATGAAACAGTATATTTTTGGCTACGGATCACTCGTTAACCGCGAGACGCACAATTATCAGGCGCATCCTGCACGCATGTCTGGCTGGCGACGTGTTTGGCGCCATACAGATTTGCGCCCCGTTGCGTATTTAACAGCACTGCCAGATTCGGGTTCCAGCATCGACGGCATTATCATGCGTGCCCCTCACGGTGATCCTGCATTGGAACAACGCGAACATGCCTATGACCGGCAGGATGTGACCCCGCTGGTGTCCCATGGGCTAAGTAGCCCTGCTGAAATCCACGTCTATGCCATTCCAGACGGCAAGCACGGGCCCGGCACCGAAAAGCATCCCATCTTGCTCAGCTACATTGATGTCGTCGTTCAGGGCTATCATCGCGAATTCGGGGCCCAGGGCGTGCAGCATTTCTTTGAAACGACGGATGGATGGGACACGCCGATCCTGAACGACCGCGCACAGCCAAGCTATCCACGCCACCAAAACCTAAGCGAAACCGAAACGGAAATGACGGACAACTGGCTGCACCAACTGTCCGCACAGATCATTCGGCCTTAGCCCGTCAAAGCTTGATCGGATTTTGCAAAAGCGCCATGACGTCGGCCATTTCCGGCCCGCGCTGTTGCCCTGTCACAGCATGGCGCAGCGGCATGAACAATCCGCGCCCCTTGCGTCCGGTCTTTTCCTTCACCGCAGAGGTCCAAGCCCCCCAGGTTTCGGAAGTGTAAGGAAACTCTGGCACCATCGCGAACGCCTCTGCCACGAAATCCTTGTCCTCATCCGCAATCAGCGGCGTCGCGCCATCGCGGAACAGATCCCACCAAGTGGACATATCGGAAAGGGTCGTGATGTTGCCTTTAACAACCTCCCAGAAATCTGGGGCAATCGCATCTGGAACGCCAAGCGCTTTGACCGCTTCAGCGACATCGGCATAGGCCAATGTCTGATTGTACCGCGCCGTTAGAGGCAGCAGATCGGCATCGTCCAGCTTCGTCGGAGCAGAGCCGAAATGTGAAATGTCGAACCCTTCGATCAGCTCATCCATAGAGGTACGCAGCTCTACCGGGTCAGAAGACCCAAGCCGCGCCATCAGCGACAGGATGGCCATCGGTTCGATGCCTTTGGTCCGCATGTCGCGCAGTGCTAAGGTTCCAAGCCGCTTGGACAAGGCCTCACCCTGCGGGCCGGTCAGCAAAGAATGGTGGGCAAATTCAGGAACCGTTCCCCCAAGGGCCCGGATGATCTGAATTTGCGTGGCCGTATTCGTCACGTGATCCGAACCGCGCACAACATAGGTGATGCCATAATCGATGTCATCGCAGACAGAGGCGAGCGTGTACAAAAACTGTCCGTCGGCGCGGATCAAAACCGGGTCAGACACGCTGGCGGCGTCAATCGACAGATCGCCCAGAATTCCGTCTGTCCACTCGATCCGTTCATGATCCAGCTTAAAGCGCCACACCCCCGGCCCACGCTCTGCCCGCAGGGCGTCTTTTTCGGCTTCGCTCAGCTCCAGCGCTGCGCGGTCGTAAACCGGCGGCTTGCCCATGTTCAGTTGCTTTTTGCGCTTCAGGTCCAATTCGACCGGCGTTTCAAAGCATTCATAAAACCGCCCCGCCGCGCGCAATTCATCGGCGGCGGCCTCGTACCGCTCTAGTCGGTCTGATTGTTTTTCAATCCGGTCCCAGTCCAAACCCAGCCATGTCAGGTCTTCCTGAATGGCCTCAGCATATTCAGCCGTTGAACGCACCGGGTCGGTATCATCCAGCCGCAAGACGAACTGGCCGCCTTGCTGACGCGCGATCAAATAATTGAACAGCGCAGCGCGCAGGTTTCCGATGTGCAAATAGCCGGTAGGCGAAGGGGCGAAACGTGTGACAGTCATTGGGTATCTCCTGAACCGTTGGTGCTTTTTCACAGACCGAAGCATTTGTCCATGTTTCGCTTCACCTCAGGAGGGCTGAATCGGCCATTTCTTTTGCAGATCATCCAGACCGGCGCGGATGATCGCCTTCAGAACGTCAAGATCCACATCCTTCAAACTGTTCAGGTAAAGGCAGGATTTGCCCAGCTTATGTTTGCCCAACCGGACCAATAGGTCTGAATAATCGCCATATCCCGGCATGATATAGATCACCAGATTGGCCTTGCGCGGGGAAAATCCCGTTGCCAGGGAATCCCCTTCGCGGCCACTTTCATAGGTATAGTGATAGCTTCCATAGCCGATGATTGATGTTCCCCAGATCTGAGGCTGGAAACCGCTGACCTCTTGGAACAATCGATCCAGAACCATCGCGTCCTGTTGCCGCCGCGATGGAGCGACATTTGCCAAAAAATCAGCAACGTCATCCGGGGTAGGTTTCGTCTTGTTTTCCGCCATCACACTCTCCTTCGCTGAAAAGTCGTCAAACCATCGACCAGGCATCACGCTTTCGTGACATGTCAGGGGCAATTCCTGAACTATCTTACCGCTTATTCGTTCTCAGAAAAGGAGCTGCCATGACACGTCCTAGCCTCGTCACACGAAGAACCGCCCTGATCGGTGCGGCCACCCTGCCCGCCGCCGCTTTGGGGGTCGCCTCGACCGCCCGTGCCGGCGCACCGATGATGGGCGGTGGAACAAGCACCTTCAATCGTTTCAAACTTGGCGATTTTGAAGTCACAGCCCTACTGGCCGGGACGCGGACAGTCGAAGGCGCCCAAGGCATCTTTGGCATGAACGTGTCAGAAGAAGAATTTGCCCAAGCCTCTGCCGCAGCCCACATACCCGCCGACAAAGCCCAGTTCTTTTTCACACCAACAGTTGTGAACACCGGCACAGAACTGATCCTGTTTGACACGGGCCTGAACGGCGCCGGGATCGTAGGCGCTCTGGCCTCGGCAGGCTATATGCCGGATCAGGTCGATACCGTGGTCATCACGCACATGCATGGCGACCATATCGGCGGGCTTATGGCCGATGGCAGCCCGACCTTCAAAAACGCCCGCTACATCACCGGATCTGTGGAACACAACCATTGGTCCGGAACAGATAACGAGGGCTTTGCGAACAATGTCGTTCCTCTGAACGACCAAATCGCCTTCCTCGATGATGGGGGTTCCGTCGCATCGGGCATCACCGCCGTTGCCGCCTTTGGCCACACGCCGGGACATATGGGATACATGTTGGAAAGCGGCGGGTCGCAGCTGATGCTGGCGGCTGATCTGGCGAACCATTATGTCTGGTCGCTGGCCTATCCCGATTGGGAAGTCCGCTTTGACATCGACAAAGCGATGGCGGCCCAGTCTCGGCGCAAGGTCTTGGGCATGTTGGCGGCGGATAAGGTGCCATTCATCGGCTATCACATGCCCTGGCCCGCGCTTGGTTATGTGGACACACGGGACGACGGATTTCACTATGTTCCGGCCAGCTATCAGTTGATGATGGGATAACCCTGTCAAAAACCAAGCAATGTCGCGCCGAAAACCGCTCAAATTCCGCGTGACATGGCTTGGCCACGGGCGTAAGCAGTTTTTATGAAACAGGTCCCTAAAAAAACGACAGATGAAGAGCTTATTCAGGAATTTCTGAACAAGGGTGGCAAGGTCAGCGTCGGCGAAACAAAGCCTTTTCCAAGCGAGCTGGGGCTCAGCAAAAACGTTTGGAACAATAAGCTGACCAAAGAAGAGAAAGCCGCCCGCGACAAGAAATGATCTGCAGCGGGAAACGCGCCGGCGAGGCCGTTTCCCCAGAAACTTTCGATTGGCCGGACCATCCCCAAAATATCAATTTCTTAGGCCCCGACGAATGCAGGCCACGGAACTCGCAAAAATCAACAATTCATGTGCTACACGACGAACAGAGTCTAGCAGATTGATTTGACTCAACAATCCAAGGCTCTGGCGTCAATCTTAGCCCGTACACATAAAGACATCATACCGCGTGGATTTGCCCATGATCTGATGTGAGGCCGCACGCAATCCCGGCAGCGGCGCGGCCTTGGCAGGCCATTTCAACACCACCCGCTTGCGCGCAGTGGACAGCGCCGCTTGCATCAGCTCTTCGGCATCCGCATCCACCCCGACGATTTCCCGGATCAAACGCATTTCCTTTTTCACCAGAGCAGAGTTACCGCGAGGGGGGTGCATCGGGTCAACCAGCACCACCTCTGGCGACAGGCCGGGCAACAACGTTTTGGCGTCGCCATGCAGCAATACCATCCGGTCCATAATCTCGGCCAGTTCACCGCCCTGCTCTTTGGCCCGCGCCATACCATCTGCAAGCAAGCTGTGCATCTGGTCAGAACGTTCGATCAATGTGACCCGCGCCCCAAGGGCCGCCAGCAGAAACGCATCGCGCCCTAGGCCGGCCGTCGCATCGACGATGTCAGGGGTCTTGCCAGATTTCATGCCGATGGCACGGGGCAAAGCCTGCCCACGCCCGCCACCAAAGCGACGCCGGTGGCCAACGGCTCCACCTACGAAATCAATGATAAGTCCGCTCGACACCCTGTCCGCCTTTGTCACACACCCGCATCACATCATTTGACGCGCGGGCGTGCAAGACAACTTGTTCAGCAGAGGATGCCCCTTTCGGGATCGATGAAACCTGGGCGCGGCTTTATTCGACAACGACCGGGTCAGTGACCTCGGGAATTGGCGCGCGCGTGATTCCCAGATCCATTGCGATATCGTCCAACAGCAGATCATTGCGTTCATCCGAAAGGGTCTTGTTGGACTCGTCGATAATACGCTTTTCAGACTCTTGCAGGAGTGTATCGAGGGCGACTTGTTGATTTTCCTGGTCCAGACGCTGCAGCTCTTCATCGAGCGCCTTTTGCGCGTCCGACACCAAGGTATCATAATCGTTGGAACCGTCGGGGTTATCGATATCTTCCGGGCAATTCTGCGTGCAGCTGACCGTGCCGTCGACCACCTCAAAGACCGGATCACCCTCTCCCACCTCGCTGTTCAGATAGTCCGTCTTGTCCATGTCAGAGATGTCCAAAGGCTCTACCGTAACCAGACCATCCAAGGCTCTTTGTTCAAATGCGTTCAAAGGCTCTCCAGAGGCTGCAGTCGCCGCGAGTTTATATTGGGCCAGGGCCCCAATTGTGCCGTTAAAATTCTGATTGCCGATATGGGCGTTCAACGCATTCACATTCGCATTCGAAGCGTTCCACTTCCCCTTTTCATTCGGCCGCAACGCTGATGCGTCATCTGTCAGCGAGACTTTTTCGACCCGAGCCTGACCGTTCTTCTTCACAGGCTTGGTCTTTGCCGAGGCTTTGTTCTTAGAAGGCTTGGCGCTCTTGCTTTTCTTGGTTGATTTGGTCTTTGCAGACGACTTCCCTTTAGAGGACGATCCCCCAGAACTGCTTTTGGCGCTGCTGCTGGATTTGCCTTTCGACTTGTCAGACTTTGCAAAGGCCGCACCGCCAAGATCCATCCCAGATGCATCGGGCAGCAAAGGTGGCGCCAAAAGGAATGCAACGGCAATCAAACCAGTTGAGACGAGCGATCCGGAACTTTTTTTCAGCGGCATTTCACGTACTCCTGCGGGAAAAGGGAATTCGGAATATTCCAATCTGTGAATATTGTCGGAGATATGGCCAAAATACTACCAAATTGCGGCACTGCGCCCATTACAGAAACAAGCGCGCCCCTTGGTGGGGCTTTGTTTCCAAAGTACGCCCAATACACGGCTTGCACGCCTGGCCTCTGCGCAAATTGCTGCTGTTGCTACGCACCAAACGCGACACAAATTTGACGACACATTTATGCCACGTCCATGTATTATCCAAACACGCAAGGGCGCGCGAAAAGTAGGTATAGGTATGACTCAGGTTTCGACACATCGACCAGCAACCTTTGGATTGATTGGCTTTTTGCTTGGCATGGTGAGCCTTGTCGTCGTGGTCATTCAATTGTCGGCATTTTTTGAACCACAAAAGGAAAGCAGCGGCAGCGCCATTGGCGAGATCGCGGCAGAGATCAAACTCTCCGCAAAACGCGTCCTCTCGGGAGAGCCGAAACCCGAACCGGTCCCAGAACCAGTTCCCTGGAAGGTCAAATATCACGGGCTGATTACCGTAACAGCGCTGGTCCTTGCGGGCATCGCAGCGGTATTCGGCGGAATCGGATTGTTCAGGAATGAACCGCATCGGCTGTCCTTTATGGCCGTCGGGCTTGGGCTATCCGCCGTGGTTATGCACTATTTCTTTTGGCTCGCGCTTTTGATCTGCGGTGTCGCCTTGATGATCAGCATCATCGGGAACCTCGACAGCATCACTGGCTAGACCGGACTGCGGACCTCACCGTTTCAGGGGTACGGACAGGTAGACACCAAATTCCTGACCGATGTCACAGCTAACACGGGCATGCACCCGCCCCTGACGGTCCAGAAAGCGCTGGTTGTCTTCAACCGGGAAAATGCCTTCGTGCCAGATGCCCGGATGAATATAAAGCCCGCGCGTCCCGTCGCACCAAAACGCAATAACCTGTTCAGGTTTCAGATCATCGCCGGGCAAGGCCACGGGCACAACAAAAGGTTTTTCGTCCAGCGGAAAGAACAACTGCCCCCCGTCGGGGTGGTAGTTCATATGCCACAGCAAAACCTGATCGCGCGGAACCGTTGCCGTTTCAGCGGATGCGTTTTGCGGATCGGTTGACCAGCCCAAAACATAGTTGCCGTTCACCGCCTCATTGGACCCGTAAAGAACATCGCCTTTCCAGTTGCCGTGAAACGTGCCCTCTACAAATCCACCTTCGTCGCCCGTGCCTTCATCCACGGGGCGCCACCCCTGTGCGGGCCAGCGGACGATTTCGATGTCGAATTTCGCAGGATCATCAACCAAACAGCCATAGTCCTGCACCGTGTCCTCCGTCGCCACGACCAGCGGAACCTTGAACAGATCAAGCGATGGCTTTTCAGAAGCGTCGAACATGTAGTTGGGGGGCGAATTTTCCATTCTGTTTCCTGTCATCCAGAGCGATCCCTAAGCGCTAGCACAAATCACCGCGCCCCGAGAAGCCCCAAAGGCTGGCGCTCACGGGTTCAGTCCGGCGACGCAGGCAACACTCGTTTGGCATAGGTCGCACGGCTCATTTCAACGTCCTGCACCGTCAGGCTGCCCACATCCGGAAAGACGCGTTCCAGCGTGGCAAGGACGATCTGCGTGATCTGCGCCTTAGTCTCCGCATCGCGCCCATCCATCAAAAGCAAAGTGGCATGAACAAAGCTCTGAGGTTCTGTGCCGATGCGAAAAAACTCAACCGGCTTCGCGCGGATTTTTATCGGTGCACGATCAAAAGCACCGTGGTTGGCGAGCGTCTCAAACAGCGCATCGCAGGCGGACTGGATGTCATGGGTTTTCTCGATTCCTTGGGAAAATTCGAGCGAGACATGTGGCATTGTTTATTGCTCCTGCTGCAAATGTTGGCGGGACCAATTCACCGCGTCTTGCCGCAATCTGGGCCATGGCACCGGAAAGAACAACTGCTGGTTTCTGGGCGCGTGACTGCCCCGAAGGATCAACTTGCAACCATCGGCGTTCTTGAGCCCCCAATGGAATTGTGCGTTGCATTGATGCGGGCGGGTCCCGTAGGCTTTGGGAAACACCCCCTGTTTTGGGAACGCGATGTCATTGCGCCGACAGAACGACCCTGAGAGGCCATGCCAAAACACCAAGCAAGCAAGGGTAGCCAGAGTATGAAAAACACTAAGATCACCCCCAGAGAAGACGGACCCTTTGTTGTAACGGCCCCGCCGAACCTGCGCGATCCCGTCGGCGCAGAGATTGAAACAGGCGAAGTCGCCGCCCTGTGCCGCTGTGGGCAGTCTAAAAACAAACCCTTTTGTGATGGTTCCCATAACGCCGCCGGGTTCACCAGCGCGCCCGATCACCGCAAGATCAGAAACACCGAAATCAAATATGCCGGTCCCGTGGAAGGACGCGAGGTTACGATTTCTTACACGCCGGTCTTGTGCTCTCATGCGGGGGAGTGTTCCCGCTTGGCCAAAGCCGTGTTTAAGCCCTCGGAAAAGCCTTGGGTGCAGCCGGAAAACGGCAAACTGGAAGACATCGCCGCGGTGCTGGCCGCTTGCCCCTCAGGCGCACTTCGGATGAGCATCGGCGAACAAACCCCGCAGCATCTAACGACCGGAGATGTGGAAATTCACATTCAAAAACACGGGCCCTATTGGGTCAAGAACATCCCCCTAGAGGCAGAGTTCAACGGCGTCGGAGCAAGCCGCACGAAATATGTTTTGTGCCGATGCGGGCACTCCAAGAACAAGCCCTTTTGCGATGGCACGCATTACGACGTGAAATGGCGCGACGACGCGTAAGCTCTGCGCCGCGAGACAAGCAAGAGTGGACTTTCCGGTCTATCGCCCCTACCGATCAAAGGTCCGCTTTTTTCGCGTTGGCCTCTTTGAAATTTTTTGTTGTTTCCGACTAGCGAGAGTGACGATGCGCCGGAAAGTTGGACATTCCATATGCGAGGGGGCGCTGCATTCCGCAATATGACGGATGGTGTCGCGCAAGGCCGTCAACTTGCGAATGTGCTGATCCAATTCATCAGCGCGCTTGTGCAGCTCTGGGCGCGGCAGCTTTGGTTCGCCATTCTGACCGAACATTCTGGAAATATCATCAAGCGAGAAACCTGCGGATTTACCCATCGAGATCAGCGTCAGTTGCAACAGCACCTCCGGCAGAAACTGTCTTCTCAGCCCACTCCGACCAACCGACGAAATCAGCCCGATTTCATCGTAATAGCGCAGGGTCGAGGCGGGAACTCCAGCTTTCTCAGATACCTCGCCAATATCTACCAATTTCATGCTTGACCTCAAGTTGACTTGAAGTCGTACAGTACCTGTTCCCTGCAATTCTGACAAGTGGACAAGGCAAATGAAGAAAATCGGATCATCCGAAAAAATCGCATCGAAGCCCGGTGCACTCGTTTGTCTGTCCTTGTGCATGCTATCGGCGTCTTTGGGCACCAGTGTAGCAAATATCGCTTTACCCGCACTGGCACAGGTGTTTGACGTGCCGTTCCTTCAGGTTCGCTGGGTCGTCGTTTCTTATCTCGCATCTTTGACGTTGTCGGCCGTTTTCGCTGGGCGATTAGGAGATTTTCTAGGTCGCCAACGAATGCTTCTGGCGGGGCTGGTATTGTTCTTGCTCGCGTCGATTTTCTGCGGCCTTGCTCCGAACGTTTGGCTATTAATCAGTGCCCGCGCGGGTCAGGGCATGGGAGCCGCAGTCCTAATGACGATGACCATCGCCCTCGTGCACGAGACGAACGGTGGTGCTCGAGTGGGGCGGGCTATGGGTTTACTTGGCACGATGTCTGCTGTTGGAACCGCACTTGGCCCAACGCTGGGCGGCTTAATGATTGGGCTGTTTGATTGGCGATCTGTCTTTCTTGTGTTGGTGCCGATCGCTTTGGTCGCCATTGGCCTTGTGCTGTGCACTCTTCCAGTAGGCAAACCGGCCGTAAAATCGCCTCTGATCAACCTCTTGGTGGTTCCTAGTGCAGGCATCGCGCCAAGTGTGATAGCAAGCCTTCTCATTGCGGCGGTCATGATGGCAACATTGATCGTCGGACCGTTCTATCTTGGTCTGGCGCTTGGATTACGCGAAGCAATGGTTGGAGTGGTCATGTCAATTGGCCCTGTCATTTCAATATTCTGCGGAGTTCCCTCTGGCCGGTTAGTTGATGTTTGGGGGGCGACGCCGATCCTGACAATCGGGCTTGTCGCAATGTCCATCGGGGCATTTGCTTTATCGGTCTTACCAGAGGTGTTTGGCGTTGGTGGTTATATTGCCGCCATCGCAATTTTGACGCCTGGCTACCAGATGTTTCAAGCTGCAAACAACACGAATGTCATGGCTGGGGTTCAAACAGATCAACGTGGCTCTGTTTCCGGTCTACTCACGCTTGCACGCAATCTTGGTCTCATCCTTGGGGCCACGGCAATGGGCGCGGTCTTCTCTTTTGGTATTGGAACAGCCGAAATTATTGACGCGTCCGCTGACTCAATCACTGACGGAATGCAGCTTACATTCGTGGTTGCCGGAGCCTTGTTGGTTGCCGCGCTCTGGATCGTTCGTCGGAAACCAAACAATCCTGAGCTTTCTTTGTGATAGCCAATTCTTTTTACAGACTGGTCTCGATTTCGGTCATTCGTGCACGTTGCAGCATCCGGTACTCTGGGCTCAAACCTGCCATTAGCGGCATCGTAGCTATCCCACTGATCGATCTCGCCCCGACCAACATGAACGGCACTTAGCTGCCGTTCGTGGTGGAATACCACGCCGCTGTGCAGCTTCATCGAAAGCGGACATTCTCTGAACGCGCGAATTGTTCGCGCGAGTCGATTGTTTCGCAGTGTACAAGAAACCTTCATCCAAAAAGGGACAAGTCTGCTTCGCTCCAACGTTGATGCTGATGTTGAGGATTAAGTGAAGCGCAGAGCGCATGGCTTAATCGACAAAGGCGACTGGTTTTTCCCATTGTATCAAGATGGTGCAGCCGTCTTCTGACCATACGCTGTGTTCGGTTCCCGTCGGGTTAAAAACCAGTGCCCCCGCAAAATAACGCCCATTCTCGTCGCTTTGGCTGCCATCCAAAACAAGGATGGTTTCCAGCCCTGTATGTCGATGGCGCGGCACGGATGCGCCGGGAGCATAGCGCAACAGCGCGGCGTCCGGTCCACCTTGCCACAAATGGCAAATCTCGACCCCTTCGTGGAAGGGTTCAAACGGCATGCTGTCCCAGCCATCGGGCAATAGTCCGCTAATGCTTTTGGGATCAATCATTTAGGGCTTCAAGAATTGTGTCCGTTGGGGCGGCCCAGCCGACGATGCCACCCTGCGCGGTGATCATGTCGATGGCGGCAGCTTTGAAGGCAGGAAAATAGCTTTCGGTGGCATCTGTCGCGAGCAATCCGTCATAGCCGCGGTCATTGGCCTCGCGCATGGTCGTTTGCACGCAGACTTCGGTTGTGACGCCCGCGAAGATCAATTGCTCGATCCCTTGCGCGCGCAGAATGTCGCCCAAATCGGTTCCGTAGAACGCGCCCTTTCCCGGTTTATCGATGACGATCTCGCCGGGCATCGGGGCAAGCTCTGGCACGATATCCGCGCCCGGCTCGCCGGAGATCAGCACGCGCCCCATCGGTCCCTGATCCCCGATGCGATGTGTCGGCACCCCCCGCAGTCGTTTGGCTGGTGGGCAATCAGACAAATCTGGTCTGTGGCATTCCCGCGTGTGCAAGACCGGCATGCCAGCGGCACGAAACCCCTCTATTAGGCGCGCGACCGTGGGCACTATCGCCTGCAGCAGGCTGACGTCATTGCCCAAACTGGCGCCGAACCCA
Source organism: Marinosulfonomonas sp. (assembly GCA_051251595.1). Taxonomy (GTDB): domain Bacteria; phylum Pseudomonadota; class Alphaproteobacteria; order Rhodobacterales; family Rhodobacteraceae; genus NORP110. The sequence goes on along the minus strand of JBPOFA010000013.1, from coordinate 47,892 downwards.
CCTGGTTCAATAAAGTCTCGCTGCATGTCGATCACGATCAGTGCGACCGCGTCACGTTTGAGCGCGAAATCGAAAGGTTGTGCAGCAATCATGTTCATCAGCCGTGCCCCGCCATGTGCTGTCCGATCTCGGCCACGTCGGCAGAAGAAACCGCTGTTTCGAATGCGATCCGGCCCTCGGACATCACCAAAATACGGTCCGAAAGTTCCATGATTTCGTCAAGGTCTTCGCTGATCAGCAAGATCGCGGTCCCATTGTTGCGGGCCTCGACCAAACGGTCGCGTATGGCCGAAACGGCGGCGAAGTCCAACCCGAAGCAAGGGTTTGACACGATCAAGGCCTTGACCTCGCCGGTCAATTCGCGCCCCAAAACCGCGCGCTGCACATTGCCGCCAGATAGGCCTGAAATGCGGACTGAAGGCGATGTGGTTTTGACATTGAAGGCGTCAATCAGATCGATCGCATTCTTGGCGATCGCCTTGCCGTCTTTCCAAAACGCCGTTTTTCCATCCTTGCCTTCGTCAAACATGCGAAAGGCCAGGTTTTCAGCGACGCTCATCTTCGGCGCACAGGCGTTGCGCAGGGGTTCTTCTGGCAGATAGCGCAGGGCGTTGGCGCGGGCCTCGGCGCGCGTAGCCCGGTAAGGCGTTCCATTGACCGCGATATCGCCGCGCTCCATGCGACGCTGGCCGGTCAGGATCTCCATCAGCTCCATCTGACCATTGCCCGAGATGCCAGCGATGCCGAGGATTTCACCCGCGTTCAGCGTCACGTCCTCGATCTCGATGCTTTTCAGACCGGTTCGATCCTGTGCTTTGATCCCCCGCAGCGTCATCACCGGCTCTTGTTTGGTCTTCTTGCGCACCCGTTCGTTCACGGCCGGCGCTTCGCCCATCATAGCGTGGCTCATATCTTCGATGCTCATGTCTGAGACTTTGCCGCCGCCGACATATTTTCCGCGCCGCAGGATCGACACATCATCGGCAAAGGACGTCACTTCGCGAAACTTGTGGGTGATCATCAGCACGGTTATTTCACCTGCATCCGTCAGGGCGCGCACATGGCTCAGCACCTCGTCCGCCTCGGCCGGTGTCAGCACCGAGGTCGGTTCGTCCAAGATCAAAAACCGGTTACCCAGATACAGCTGCTTGAGGATTTCGAGCTTCTGTTTTTCGCCTGCCGCCAAACGGCTGACCGGCTGATCTAGGGGCACCGAGAAGGGCATGTCGGCCATGAAATCATCAAGCCTGCGCCGTTCGCTGCGCCAGTCGATCACTGCAGGTGTGTCGGCCCTGCTGATCACCAAATTTTCAGCCGCCGTCAGCGACGGAACAAGCGTGAAGTGCTGATAGACCATGCCAAGTTTCAGCTTTTGCGCCATCTTGGGGTCGCTCAACCGGGCCTCGTGGCCCGCGACCAACAGCTCGCCTTCGGTGGCGTGATAAAACCCCATGATGCACTTTACTAAGGTGGATTTTCCGGCCCCGTTTTCCCCCAAAAGCGCGTGAAACGAGCCTGCAGGAATGTTGATTGACACTTGATCCAGCGCAGTAAAATCGCCAAAGCGCATTGTCATATTGAGCGCTTCTACGCTGATCGCGCCTGCTTTGGTTTCAAGAATTTGCGTCACGCAGGCAGTCCGGCAATCAAGCTGGCGCTGTCGCTGACTGCGCCGAACACACCGCCTTGCATGGTGACCATATTGATCGCCGCTTGGTGGTTGGCTGGGTCAGTTGCTCCGCAGCAATCTTCGACAATTACACATTCAAACCCACGATCATTTGCCTCGCGCATGGTGGTCGAGACGCAAACATCAGTGGTGATCCCCGTCAGGATCAAGTTCTCAATCCCTTTGGTGCGCAGAACCAGTTCAAGGTCCGTGGCGCAGAAACTGCCCTTGCCGGGTTTGTCGATGATCACCTCGCCCTCTAATGGGTAAAGTTCAGGGATGGTATCCCAACCAGCCTCTCCGCGGATCAGGATCTTGCCGCAGGGGCCCGCATCGCCAATGCCTGCGCCGATTTGCTGACTGCGCCAGCGCTTGTTAGGCGGAAGGTCAGCCAGATCGGGGCGGTGACCTTCGCGGGTGTGGATGATGTGATAGCCCTTGGCGCGCATGTAGCCCATCAAGGCTTTGATTGGCTCAATCGGCGCTTGCGTCAGCGACAGGTCATAGCCCATGTGATCCACATAGCCACCCTTACCGCAGAAATCCGTCTGCATGTCGATCACGATCAACGCGGTATTTTCGGGGCGCAGGTCGCCATTGTAAGGCCATGCATAAGGGGTGCTGTTGATCGTCGTCATTGGGTCGGTTCCTTTTCGCTAAAACGTCTTGTCGGCTTAGGGAAGCCAAATGCGGTGCCATCGACGGCGACATAGCCACGATGGCCAATCTTATAGGGGTTGTTTTCAACGCCCCAACCCAGGCGCGCTTCTGGCACCAAATCGGGACACACCTCGGCGGCAACCAGTTCGACCACGCGACCGGTTCGCGCAGTCAGGTCGGCCTTGGTTTCCACGATTGGCAGTTGCAACTGCACGAGACCGATCACCACGCCATTATCTGATTTGTTCAGCCCACCAAGTCCGTTCATGTCGAACGCCCCCTCATTTCGTTAGGCTCAGTTCAAGCGGTGCACCTTGCATCGCGCGGTCGGGCGAGCTGGTAAGGATCAATAGCCCTAACGTCAGCACGTAAGGTGCGGCAAAGAACAGGTAGTACCCCTCGGATACGCCCACCGATTGCAGCGCAGGGCCAAGCGCGCCGGCCCCGCCAAACAGCAGTGCAGCCCAGAAGCAATTGATCGGATTCCACCGCGCGAAGATCACCAAAGCGATGGCCATCAGGCCTTGGCCGGACGACACGCCTTCGGTCCAGCTGCCTGGGTAATAGAGCGACAGAAAGGCACCGCCGATGCCTGCCATAGCGCCACCTGCGCCCGTTGCCAGCAGGCGGACCCAGTCGGGGCTCAGCCCCATAGCGCGCGCGGCATCCGTGCTGTCACCTACGACCCGTACGATCAGGCCAATGCGGGTGGATTTGAACATCCAAGCCATCGCCACGGATAAAAACGCACCCACGATGAACAGCACATTGACCTGAAGCGCTGCTTGCACCTGTGGAATGCTGGACCACCAACCGAGGCCAATGGCCGGCAAATCAGGTGCTTGCGGCTGGATGTAGGGCTTGCCGAAAAAGAAGGCCAGCCCCATGCCAAACAGCATCATCGCGATGCCCACGGCGATATCGTTCACGCCTTTGAATTTGCAAATCCAGCCGTGTAAGAGCCCAAACAGCGCGCCTGCGAAGGCTGCGGCCAACACGCCAACAAAGGGGTTGCCGGTCTCATAGGCAACGGCATAGCCGCTCATTGCGCCAAAGACCAAGGTGCCTTCCAGACCCAGATTGATGCGCCCAGAGCGTTCGGTTAGGCATTCACCAAGCGAGACAAAAATGAATGGGGTTGAAACGCGGATTGCGCCCCCCAGAATTGCCAGTGGCACGCCCCAAAGGCCGATATCGACGGGCTCCATCAGCGGGCCTCCCAGAATGATGCGGTGAAGATGCGCAGGCGACCGTAGAGCGCCTCGCTGAGTAGGATGATGATGAAGACAAGTCCTTCGAACACAAGGATCGTGGCATCGGGCAGGTCCATACGGCGTTGGATCAATCCGCTTGAGGCCTCAAAGCCGCCCAGAAGGATCGCGACCGGAATGATGGCCAACGGATTATGGCGCGCTAGAAATGCGACCAAGATACCAGTATAGCCATAGCCCGCGATCAGCGAGGCATTGGCGGACCCATGCACTGCGGCAACTTCGAAATAGCCCGCCAGGCCTGCGAACGCGCCCCCAAGGGCGGTGAATCCAATGACCAAGCGGCCGACCGAAAGGCCTTGGACCTGCGCGGCGCGTACGTTGTCACCAGCGATGCGGGCGGCAAAGCCCAGCGTGGTGCGTTCAATCAGCACCCAGCAAAAGATACAGGCTAGAACGCCGGCCAGAACGCCCCAATGGGCCGCGACAAAGGGCATGTCGCCCACGCGCAGTCCTTCGACCAGCGGTTCCGTTGAGGGCTTGTTCAAGCTCGCCGGATCGCGAAACGGGCCTTCGACGAAATGGTTTAGCAGTGCAATGGCGATATAGGCCATCAGAAGCGAGGCGATGGTTTCATTCACCCCGCGCTTGATGCGCAGCGCGCCGATTGCGCCGATCCAAAGCCCGCCAAGCGCCATGCCTGCCAGCGCCATCAAGACCATGCCCAAGGCGGACGGGATGCCAGCAACGGCAGTGCCCATGACGGCCGCGGCTAATCCGCCCAGCACGATCGCGCCTTCGCCTCCGATGACCACAAGGCCCAAACGCGCGGGCAAGGCCACACAAAGCGCAGCTAGGATCAACGGCGCGACGCGCGACAGCGTATTTTGCCACGAGAAGGCCGAGGAAAACCCGGCCTTCCAAACCAGTGAGAAAAATTCGACCGGTGATTTGCCAATCAGCAGCAGGAACAGACTGAACAGTACAAAGCCGACGAACAATGCGCCCAGCGGGATTGCGATCGCCTCGGCCCGCAGCATCAGACCCGTGAGGGCCTGAGACGCAAAAGACCGCGACGAAAAAGAAGTCTGTTCAATGTTTGCCATTTAGCTGGTCGATCCCAGAACGCCTTCGACCAGATAGTCCATGCTTTCCAGCGCAACATCTGTTTCGACAAAGGACTGCCCCTCGGCTGCAATCACATTGCCTTTGTTGTCTTTCAGCGGGCCTTTGATGGCGGCAAAGCCTCCGGCGATGATCTCGGCCTTGGTGGCTTCGAACTGCGCGCGACCGGCGTCGGACACGGCGGGGCCAAGGGGGCTCATCTTGATGAAACCATCTGCAAGGCCACCGCGTACGAAGTTGTCAATCGGCTCGCCTGCCAGTGTTTTCGACACCATATCGGTATAGACGCTGGCCCAGTTCCACTCGGCCCCGGTCAGGTACATATCGCCAGCAAGCGGAGTCTGATCGGCGTGATAGCCGCAGAAATATGCGCCGCGCGCCACGGAAGTTTCGCAGACCACTTTCGGGCCGTCCACGTGGCAGGTGATGACGTCGCACCCCTGATCGGCCAGTGCGTTTGTCGCCTCAGCTTCTTTTACGGCCAGGGACCATTCGCCAGTGAAGATCACCTGACAAGTAATTGTGGGATCAACAGAGCGTGCCCCAAGAAGGAACGAGTTGATGTTGTTCAGAACCTGCGGGATGGGCTTGGCCGCTACAAAGCCGATTTTCTTGGTTTTGCTGGCGTGGCCCGCGGCCACACCGTTCAGGAACTGGCCCATGCCAATATAGCCGAAATACGACCCGGCATTGGTGGGGTTGCCCTCTGACCACAAACCGCCGCAATGCTCAAAGCGCACATCTTCGTATTTGGGGGCAAGCTCTAGAATATGCGGGTTGAAGTAGCCAAACGAGGTTGGGAACAACAGCGATGCACCATCGAAGTTGATCATCGACTCCATCGTGTTCTGAACGTCTTGGCTTTCGGGCACGTTTTCTTCTTCAAGAACTGTGACACCTGCCATCGCTTTCACGGCTGCGGCACCTTCCGCGTGGGACTGGTTGTAGCCGAAGTCGTCTTTCGGGCCTACGTAGATAAAGCCGACGGTCAAGTCGCCCGCAGCCATTGCGGGGCGTGCGATGCCTCCCAGTGCTGCCGCCCCAAGGGCCGCGGCGGATGTGCCCAAAAAGCTTCGACGGTTAAGAGGTTTGAGAGTGGTCATGGTTTCGCTCCAAAAGCAGGCGGCGTACCGATGTCGACACGCACAGAGTTTCGTCGACTCGGAGGTTAATGAATTCGAGCGCTGTTGACGTCTGCTATAATTTCGTCAAAGCGATGCAAAAAATGCACCGCCCAACAAATGCAGCTCTACCGCCCAACAAATGCGGCTCTAAAGGTTGGAAAAGGCTTCCATGGCTTTGGCCAGTCCTTGGGCAAACCGCGCCGAGGCGACAGGCAATGTGCGGCCTCGCATCTGCCCCAAAAAAAGATTGCCCGCAGGCACGTCGCGCGTTGAAAGCGGGCGTGACACCACATCGCCATCGGGCGCGATTTTCAAGCCAATCGGGATTTGGAACGCCAGCGCGTCTTCATCCCGTACATAGTGTCGCATGAACTCAAAGCTGTCGCTTTCCACAATCGGTCGCAAAGGGTGCGCGCCCTGCGACGAGGACTGATCTAGCAAAGAGCGCACCCCATATTGTGACGCTGGTAAGACATGGGGATGTTCCAGACAATCGCGCAGCCGCAACTCGGGCCGCGACGCCAGCGGATGGTCGCGACGCATCAACACGTGGATGATCTGTGGAATCCGCATCAGGATTTCGAAATCGACGAAATGCACCGGCTCAAAAACCAGTGCAAGATCGCTGCTATAGGTGGCTAAATCGTGTTCGGCCGCCTCGCGGTCGCGTACCAGAACTGAAAAGGTCACACCCGGATGATCCCGCCTATAGCGCGCGATTTGATTGGGCAGGAAATATGGGATCAGCGCCTGAGAGCAAGCAACAGCCACATGACCGCGCCGTTCGCCAGACAAATCAGCCACCTGACTTTGCACCCGTCGCAGATCGCTATCTTGCGTGCGAAAATGCTGCATCAGTAGCTCGCCCGCAGGGTTCAAGCGGACACCACGCGGAAGGCGTTCGAATATTTCGCAGCCGAACTCTTCCTCGAACCGTTGGATGCGACGGTTCAGCGCTGAGGCGGTGATATTCATGTCATCTGCCGCTTTGCGGATCGATCCTGCACGCGCAACGCCCTCTATATAGCGAAAGGTTTGAAGGTGTTTCATAAGGTGCTCCGTTGTCGACTTCTGTAAGCGGTGCAATTTTTGCATCGCTTTTGTGAATTCTTAGCATTTGCATTTGGCACTGCAAGAGGGGACCACTAACAAACGGCCCGCAATGCGACTAAAGAAGGTAGACCTATGTCCGACATCAAAATGACCATCCCCGACCTGCACGACGCCTATGCACGCGGGGTCACGGCTGCAGATATCGTCGCACAGGTTTTTGCCCGCATTGCAAAAGTGAATGATCCAGGCATCTTCTTGGCCATGCCGACCGAAGCAGAAGCCATCGCAGAGGCGAATGCCCTTGGGGCCTTTGACCCAACCAAGCCGCTTTGGGGTGTGCCCTTTGTGGTGAAGGACAATATCGACGTTGCAGGCTACGAGACGACTGCCGCTTGCCCCGCCTATGCCTATACGCCGTCCGAGGACGCCTTTGTGGTCGCCCAACTGCGCGCGGCGGGTGCGATTTTCATCGGGAAGACCAATCTAGATCAGTTCGCAACCGGCCTTGTTGGCGTGCGCACCCCCTATGGCGCTCCGCTAAATTCCATCGACCCCGAGATCGTACCAGGCGGCTCTTCCGGCGGCTCAGGGGTGGCAGTGGGCCATGGCATCGTGACGCTTTCCTTGGGCACAGATACCGCCGGATCTGGCCGCGTGCCTGCTGCGCTAAACAATATCGTTGGACTGAAACCCACGCTTGGGGCGCTGTCTGCCACTGGCGTTGTGCCCGCGTGCCGGTCTATCGATACAATCTCGATCTTTGGGATGACCGTGTCGGATGCCTATGCGGCTTATCAAGTTTGCTGCGCCTATGACCCCAAAGATGCCTTTGCGCGTCCCATCAACGCCCCTGATTTAGTGAAACGCGCGGCCCCTCTGACCATTGGCATCCCGAGCCCCGACAGCATTAAGTTTCTGGGCGATGACGTGCAGAAAGCGTCGTTTCAGGACGCGGTCGATCTACTGCGCGCCAGTGGGGCCGAGATCCTCGAAATCGACTTCACGCCGCTCTATGACGTGGCCCATATGCTGTACGAAGGCGCATGGGTGGCTGAGCGTTATACCGTGATCGAAGATCTTTTGAAATCCGACCCCAACGCGATTTTGCCGGTTACTCGCCTGATCATCGGCAAGGCAGAACAGCTGTCAGCCGCGGACGCCTTTCGAGGGATTTACCGCCTAAAAGAGCTTGCGCGCGCCGCCGAGCCATCGCTGGCCGGCGTCGATATGCTCTGCGTGCCGACGATTCCGACCTTCCACACCGTGGCCGAGCTTGAGGCCGATCCTGTCACCCCGAATTCCAACTTTGGCACCTATACCAACTTCGTAAACCTGCTGGATATGTGCGGCATTGCAGTGCCAACGCCTGCGCGTGTCGACGGCCGCCCCGGCAGCGTGACCCTGCTTGCGAAAGCCGGACAAGATGCCGAGATCGCCGAACTTGCCCTGACACTTGAGGCCGCGGGCACACGCAATCTTGGAGCCACCGATTGGCCCTTTGTGGCACCAGCCCCTTCAGCTACGCCAGAGGTCGAGGGGTTCAAAATCGCTGTTTGCGGCGCGCACATGTCTGGATTGCCGTTGAACCATCAGCTAACCGAACGCGGCGGAACCTTAGTAAAAGAAACCACCACCAGCGACGCCTATAGCTTTTATGCGCTTGCAGGTGGTCCCCCCGCGCGGCCCGGATTAACGCGTGGACTGCCCGGTTCAGGCGCAGAAATCGAGTTGGAAATTTGGTCCTTGCCCATTGAGCACGTCGGCAGTTTCTTAGCTGGCATTCCTGCACCGCTTGGAATTGGAACAATCGATCTGAGTGATGGGACCGCTGTGCAGGGATTCCTTTGTGAATCTCTGGAAACGCTAGATGCCATAGATATCACAAGGATGAAAAGCTGGAAGACTTACCTTTCTTCCCTGGAGCCGTGATGCTTTGCACAACGCACCTAGATTTTCTGGCCTTAGATCTCTGTAAAGATCCACAATCCGTTGCCCGACAAAACTAGACGAGAATGCGCACAATTCGACCGTTCCAAGTATCGCCCCAAGATGGCCAACGGCAATGAAGTGCTGCGGTGAGAACGGCCCATAGCAGCCGTTCAGCAGGCCAAAACCATTCTGCGCTGCGGCCCATCAATCCGGACATTCGCTGCTATTGCGCGATCGAAGCGATAGCAAAGAACAGCTATGCGGAAGAAGCCGTCTTTCCAACAGTGTCAGCTTTCAAGAGACGCACACCGAAATTGCGGATTTTCCGATGCAATCGGTGCGCACCAAAATTGCCTTCTGTTGATGCGCGCAAACCAACCTACAGGAGCGCAAGGTTTTGATCAGTCGAACGATCCGTGTTTTTGTCCGCAAAGCTGCTGCGTACCAGCCATTTCGTCAGCGTTCGGCCTAACAGTTCATGACCCGACAGCGTGATACGCTCGGCGGCGATTTCCGTTTGGAAAGAAGAATGTCCCATCCAGGCCGAGGTAAAGGCGCGCAGGTCCGCATCGATATAAAGATCGACGTCGAATTTCGGGTCCGTGAAACAAAGGTCCGTTTCCTCCCCCGGTTTGGAGACCAGCCAGTATTGCGCTTCACCCTGTGGAGGGTCTTTCAGGATGATCTGAATCACGCTCTTGCGGCGCGGCAGTTCAAGCTGGTCGATCTTGCGCCGCACGTTCCACATCAGCATTCTGGCATCCAGACATTGCAGCGACACATCGCTGTCTATGTTGCGGTGCGCCCATTCGCCTAGCCCGCGGATCAGGGGCTCGAGCTCGTCGGCGACCTGTGTCGTAAAATACTCGCGATGAGCTCCCGCCGCCGTGTCGCCACGCCGGATCAGACCGCTGGCCTCCATCTCGCGCAGGCGTTTTGTCAAAAGCCCCGGCGACATGCCCGGCACGCCACGCTGTATCTCGCTGAACCGGGTCGAGCCTGACCACATTTCGCATAGAACCAGCATGGTCCAGCGCGGTTCCAGCATACTTGCCGCCATCGCGACAGGGCAGAATTTCGGATATTTCGCTTCGGACATCGCTTGCCTCCCGCCTCTCTATGCACGCGCGCAGGCCGCCAATCTACTTCAAAAACTGAAGCGTGTTTACTGCAATCGCTGAACTGGATTGGTAATCCGCCATGATGCGACAGTCGACCTAACAGGAACGACATGACCGAAAAGGATAGAAACCCCATGCCAAACATTAGCCGATACCGGATCGAAGGAAGCTATTACGAGGCCTGCAACTGTGACGCGATTTGCCCTTGCAGGCGGCAGAACAAAATGGAAGGCGGGCTGTCAACCTACGGTAATTGCGACTTTATCTTGTCCTGGGCAATCCTGAAAGGCCATGCGGGGGAGACGGACCTGTCGGGTCTTGATGTCTGCATGGCGGGCACTTACGACGATGCCGAGGACGGCAGCCCTTGGAGCGTGTTCATCTATGTGGAAGAGGCCGCATCCGACGCGCAGATGGATGCTTTGGGCGAAATCTTCCAGGGCCATGCGGGCGGTAACATCCTGTTTACCGGCAATATTTCCAAAGTCCTGGGCCTCAAGCGGGCCAGGATCGCGCTCGACCACAGCAAGGGACATGAGACCATCGCAATAGGAGGGATCGGCGCCGTGCGTGTCGAGGAATATGTCGATTTCGACGGCACGGTGTCCTGCGGCATCCCGGGCCACGACCACCCGGGAAAGGAAAGTGTCTCGAGCCTTCATATCAAGGACGGGCCGCTGGACTGGGACTATAAAGAGCGTTGCGGTTTTTCCACCGATTTCGCCTACTGGTCATGAGCGCCGCCACCATGACACGTTCCGGCTTTCTTGCATTCCAACTGGCGGCTTTCACGGCTCTTTTATGGGCACTGGTCATTTGGTCGACAAAAAACATGGACCAGCCCGTCGTAAAATTCATGATGCCTATGCACAGCGGCTGGAACATCACGCAAGTGTTCTTTGTCTGGGGTATGTGGGCCGTGATGATGGCCGCAATGATGCTGCCCTCGGTTTGGCCGATGGTGCGGTCCTTCGAACGGATCGTTGCTCGGAAGGGGCAGGCGCATAGAGCTTGGGCCTTTGTTGCGGCCTATCTCGTGATCTGGAGCCTGTTCAGCATCGCTGCCGCGGCGGCGCAATGGGGCCTGCAATCCAGCGGCGTGCTGAGTCATATGCTGGTCATCAAGGACCGAACCGCCGCCGGCGTGCTATTGATCCTGATTGGTCTTTCGCAATGGACACCGCTGAAGCACATCTGCCTCAAAACTTGCCGCACACCGGCGGGCTTTTTCACCAGCCATTGGCGCGAGGGCACTTCAGGCGCGTTCCAAATGGGCCTCAGCCATGGCGCCTTTTGTCTCGGCTGCTGCTGGGCGCTTATGGCGCTCTTGTTCGTTTTCGGGGTTATGAACCTTGCGGCAATTTCTCTGATCACCGCCGCTGTAATCGTGGAAAAAACACTGCCCTATGGCGATCAATTGGTCCGCATAGGAGGAACTGCACTAGTCCTTTGGGGCGGGTTACTCGTTGTTGGCTAGGCATAGATACTCTTCGGAAGTTCCGACCTTCAACAAACTCGACCAAATGCCCAAAATGGGCTCGATGCCGCCTTCGGAGGCAACGTAGCAATCCAAGGTATCTCACCTCGGTCAACGTCGGGCTGTCGTTCTGAGAAGGCGCGGAGGATCGAAGGATCAGTCATAGAAACACCAAACTTACCTGCCATTCGAGCACTTCGCCCCGCATGGAACAATGGCCGGATCAGAGTATCTTTGGCCAGGTCGCTTTCATGAACGCCTTCACATTTCGACACTCCAATATGCGCGAATTGTTAGGGACTGGGTAACATCGATCGGATTGGAAGCCAGTGCATACGGTACACATTCGATGTGACGTACGAAAGTCACCCAGATCTACAAGAAGACTGGCAACTTGAGGGCGGTTCAACTTCTGCTTGGCATACAAAGATGGACAGCACGGTGAGGCATCTTGGTGTTGAACTTGAGGATGCCTTGGCAATTGGTGAAGCCATCGAAATCTAAAACGCAGGGGCGCAGTCAAAGGCGGCCCAAACCTGCCATTCGTTCGCGGACACTTATGCTGCGGCGCGGCCCGTGAGACCGGACTTTCGATGCGGCAGCTAACTCAAACGAGTGGCGAACTGGTAGTTGGCGGGACAATGCCCCATTTCGCCGCATCTTCGCCAATGTCCGGTTCCAGCAAATTTCCCGCCCGCGAACACCATAACCCAAACCGCAGTTCGGCTGCCTATTGACCCGATGACACCGTCTCACCTGCAAGAAGGCGCACAAAAATGGTTGTTAAGTTTTCTCTGCGCGATTGTTTGGGCCACACGGCAAAAAGACCCAATGGTTGCAGCTTCCACTGTGGGAGAACCTGCACCAGATCGCCGCGATCAAAACCGCGCCGCGCAAGGTGTTCGGGGATGGCGGTGACGCCAAGGCCGCTCGTTGCGAATTCATAGAGGGCTACGGCAGAATTCACCGTGACGGATGACGTTCCAATCACAGAAACGACTTTCCCTTTTGGTGATGTCAGATCCATATGATCGGGGCGCATGGCGAATCTGATCCAGTCCCAATCTTCTAGATCAGCTGGCGTTTTGGGGGCACGCCTCGCCGCGAAATAGGCGGGGCTGGCGACCAGAACGCGATCGGTATGTCCGATGCTGCGCGACATCAATTCGCTGTCTTCCAGCCAACCAGCCCTGATCACCACATCAAACCCATCCTTGATCAAATCGGACCGGTGGTCTGAGAAATGGAAATTTACGTCCACGCGGGGGTAGGCTTTTGCAAACTCCGCAAAACGCCCCATCAAATGTGTTTGGGCGATGAAAGCAGGCGCAGATATCCGCAGCGAGCCCGTCGGTTCCTTAGACAGCGGATTGATTGCATCCAACCCCAATTCAGCGGCCGCCAACATGTCTTTGGCTTTTTCATGCAGCAAACGGCCTTCATGGGTCAGCGAAATCTGACGCGTGGTCCGGTACAGCAATGTCACCCCAAGCTCTGTTTCGAGCCGTGAGACAATCTCGCTCACCCTTGATGGCGCAATGCCCAGGGTGAGTGCCGCTGCGCGAAACGAGGTCTGATCTACGACCGTCGCAAAAACCGCAATACTTTTCAGCTTATCAAGCATTATTCGCCTCAACAGAACAGTCAAATCTGAAACTAGCGGATTATGCAGAACAATCTCAAGCGGTATCTTTTCTGCATACATGCCAATCATCGGCTGTGAATTTTAATTTGGAGAGCACACCATGACTATCAAATCCCTCATTGGCGCGGCGTCTTTGGCGCTTGTGACATCTACCTCCGCAGTTTTTGCAGACAACAAGGAAACGGTCACCGTTTTTTATGATCTCCTGAGCAACCCAAGCGATGCCACACAGGTCGCGGCGTTTAAGGACGCGACATCCGAGGCTTGGGAAAGCATTGGTGACTACTCTGGCGAGAACAAATCCCGCGAGGCGTTTCTTGGTCAAGTCGGTGGATTTGCGAAACTGATGCCCGATCTGGATTGGGCTGTTCAGGCCATGTATCAAGATGGCGACACTGTCGTTGTGCGCAGCCGTGCCACCGGCACCCCAGTCGCGCCTTTCTTTGGTGTCGATGGCGAGGGCCGCAGCTTTGACATCTTGACGATCGACATCCACGAACTGGAAGACGGCAAAATCGTGCGGACGTACCACGTCGAGGATTGGGCGGCAGCACTGCAGCAGCTTTCTGGTCGGTAGAAACTGAACTCGATAGGAGCTCTGAAAATGAATAGACGACAAGCAATGAAAGCTTCTGTAGCTGCAGTCACCGGCGCAACATTTGCGTCGGTGACTGCAGCGCAATCACGCGACGATCAAAGTCAGGCAAGCCTGGACACTGTCATGGCCCTTATGGGGGCAATGGGCAGCGGTGATATGGGTGCGATGGCCGATTTTATGGCCGACGACATGGTATGGTTAAACGCTGGCGATCCGACCCTTCCATGGATTGGACCATGGGAAGGAAAGCAAGCGATCTTTGGCTTCCTTGGCGTGTTTAGTGAAAACTTTCAAACCACCAAATGGGAAAACACTGATGTTCTCGCCTCTGGCGACACGGTTGCGATCTTTGGTGACATGAATGGGATCACCACGAAATCCGGCCAAGAGATTGGTGACTTCACATTCGCCTTGCGTGCCAAAGTCCGTGACGGCAAAGTTGTGCTTTGGAACTGGTTTGAAGACAGTTTCGCAGTCAGCCAAGCCTACCACGCGAAGTAACGTCCAAATCCACAGCCGTGGCCAAATATTAAAGGTGATGAGAATGTCAAAACTTTCGAAACGACTTGCAATTTTGGCCACGGCAACCCTTCTTTCCAACGTCACGCCTGCCTTCGCGCAGGATGTGTCCCTGCCACAGCGCGAAGGACCGCGCCCCGAAACGACCAATGGCGTCCCCCATATTCAATTGGGTTTGGAACCGGTTTCGGAGCTGACTGAAGTGATGTTGAAACATGTGGAAGAGCTTTCAGGCGTGACTCTCGGTTCAACACGGGTTTCCTTGCCCGGCGCTGTTGGCTTTCAACTGAACACTGATGTCACCCTTGCTGAACCTGATGCAATCGTCGGCGGACGCGAGTTCGCGCACGTCCACCCAGACGGCAGTTTGCACGCATCACTCGAACCCGAATTGGCCCGCGCGGCCGTCAAGGCCGGTTGGGCAACGCCGCACCCTTGGGCTAATCAAAGACCCGGTTGGGAAGGTCTTGTCATGATCTATACGCCCACGACCGAAGGCGAGCTTGAGGTCGTCATCCAGCTTGTCGAAAGCTCTTACACTTTCATCACTGGTCGCAGCTTGGCCAACTAAACGCCCGCACACCAGACGCCATTCACCCAAGGACATCAATATGACCAACTCTGTACCGATCATTGCCGCGAAACACCCTGCCAAGGTCGATCTTGAAAAGGGGAAGGACTATCATTGGTGTCAGTGTGGCATGTCCAAAAGCCAGCCGTTTTGTGATGGGTCTCATGCAGGAACCGACACAACGCCTCTCAAGTTCACCGCTGAAAAAACGGGTAGTGCGGCGTTGTGTCAGTGCAAGGCGACAGCGAACGGTCCATTTTGTGATGGCACGCACGCGAGCCTTGGTGATCTGAAAGCGGGGGATCCGTCGCCAAAGCCGAAGTCTGACCTCCCGACCGCGGCCCCCACTCCCGAAGAGCCAACAGTGGCCCGGATACATGCCTTGGCGAAAGACGGTCTGTCCAAGCTGGGCCACCACGGCGAGATGGGTGCAATGGGTGTTCCACGCAAAGATTTACCACATTGGGACGACATTCAAATTTTGCCCGCACAAATGGCACGCAAGCCATTGCTGGATGACGTGCCGGTCGCAACATCGGTCACAATTGGGCCGCGTGCCGCCAAACCATTGCAACTGGATATTCCGCTCTTTGTCTCGGACATGAGCTATGGCGCGTTGTCCGAAGAGGCAAAGACTGCGTTGTCACGGGGTGCGCAAATGGCGGGCACTGGAATTTGCTCTGGTGAGGGCGGCATGTTGCCAGAAGAACAGGCAGAAAATTCACGTTACTTCTACGAATTGGCATCGGCGCGGTTTGGCTGGGACCTTGATTTGGTCGCACGCGTGCAAGCCTTTCACTTCAAAGGCGGCCAAGGGGCCAAAACGGGCACGGGCGGGCATCTGCCCGGCGATAAGGTGCAGGGCAAGATCGCCGAAGTGCGTGGGTTGGAACCCGGTCAGTCTGCCATTTCCCCGGCAACCTTTCCCGATCTTGAAACGCCAGCCGACTTCAAACGTATCGCAGATGAAGTCCGTGAGCGGTCCGGCGGCATCCCCATCGGGTTCAAGCTTTCGGCGAACCACATTGAAGACGACATCGACTTCGCGTTGGAGGCAAGTGCCGACTACATCATTCTGGATGGTCGTGGCGGCGGAACGGGTGCCGCCCCGTTGATCTTCCGCGATCATATCTCTGTGCCGACAATCCCCGCTTTGGCCCGTGCCCGTGCACATCTCGATGCAAAGACGGGTCGTGAAGTGACATTGGTCATCACAGGTGGCCTGCGCGTGGCCGAGGATTTTGCCAAGGCGATGGCCTTGGGTGCGGATGCTGTTGCAGTGTCGAACTCTGCCATGCAGGCGGTCGGCTGTATCGCGGCCCGCATGTGCAATTCCAACAACTGCCCCGTCGGTGTTGCAACCCAAAAGCCGGAATTGCGTGCGCGGCTGGATGTGCAAGTCGGCGCACAAAAACTCGCCCGCTATTTTGGTGCATCGGTTGAGTTGATGCAGGTCTTGGCGCGCGCCTGTGGTCACAACAGCCTGTCCGACTTTGCCCACCGCGACATCACCACATGGAAAAAGGAAATGGCTGATCTGAGCGGTGTGCGTTTTGGCGGCGTCAGGCGCTAGGCACAGACCCGTCATGCGAGGCGCCGGCTTTGGGACTGTCCAAAAATAAAGTCAGGACCAATCCGTTACGCCCCGCAGTTTCTCGGCCTAATGGATAGAGCCGTTGACGCAACCTCGTTGGCATCTGCGTCTTTTAGGTGGTCCAGAAGATCATCAAAGTTGTTTCCAGCAACATCTTCGAGCGCAACATTGGCGATGGTTTCCAGCTCTTCATCTGCCCAAGGTTCATCCGGGGTGAAGGACCAAGAGTGTTCGTCTTGCCGTCGGCGCATTGTATGGTTTGACGCTCGGCCTCGTTGATCGAGACGCACTGCACTTCGTATTCGGCGTAATTGCGGTCCTGATGATGCTTGTGAATGCCAACCAAGCTGGGCTCCCGTTGTTTGGCAACCACCCCAAAGTGTCAACGAATGGCAAGCATGTCGGGTTTGCTTTTACACCATTTTGGGCCGCGGTCGCTGCACTGAACTGGTTGGGGTTCTCATACGCCTTGGCGTAGAGCATGCTGTTTCCAGAGAAGCGGCCATTCGAACACTATGCAGCAATCGTCGTTTTGGGCTCATTGCAGCCATTCGCTGCGCTTTATACGAGAGTCTGCTTTGCTCGCCTCGATACCGATTTTTATATTTCCCTCTTGCCGGGCAGGCTGAAATAATCGAGTTTCCAATAGATCACTGCGGCAAAGATCAGGCTGGCGCTCATGGGGATCAGGATTTGCACCAACCCCAGCTGTTCGCGCACGGTCACCAAGGCCACCAGCGCATTTAGCACAAAAACACCGATATAGGTAAAAGCCCAGCTTGGAGCCCAGGGTTTTCTTGTCCACATTCCAATGAGGAACCCAAGAGGTCCGATCAGGTCCAGCAACAGGACAACCAGAAACGCGGCGATCCCCGATACAAACACCCCAAACAAGGGCAGGCCATTTGCCATCAGGTTGGGCAGGTTCATCACCGATCCAAGCGACCAGAGCAGCATCACGCAAAAGAGCACCTTCAGCGCAAGCGGCATGGGGCGCCAGCCGGTTTGTTCATGTGTCATTGCGTCTACTCCCCTAGCCCCTATGCCCGATGCGGTACCAGGGGTATCGGTCAGCCTAACCTTTTCATGCAGTCCAGAGCAATACCAGAGCCACTGGCCCAAGCTGTGGTTGCCCCCGCAAACAAGCCTGTTGCCAAGGTCCGTTCGGTTTTTTATGCTGCCCGAAAGGTCACAAACTACAACAGGAGGGCAATTGCTGAACATGCGTATCATCCGCCGACTTCAGCATGGTCCCCGCTATGCCCTGTAAATCTGATTTGCAGGGCTGACCAGAGACTTACATTCTCATCCGGTCTGCCCAAAGCCGCGCTGCGGCCCTCTTTTATTGACCTGAGATTCCTATGACACTTATCAACATCAATGCTTTGGGCGTGACCCTTGGCGATCCCTTGTTCACTGATCTGACTCTGACCCTCTCCAAGGGCGACCGCATTGGGCTGGTCGCCGCGAATGGGCGCGGGAAATCCACCTTGCTGGGCTGTTTGGCCGGTGAGGTAGAGCCAACCAGCGGCGACATCACCCGGGCGCGTGGGGCGCGGGTGGGCTATGTGCAGCAAAACGTGCCGGATGCTGCTTTGGGCCTGACCCTTTATGATTGGGTTCTGGCCGCGCTTGCCCCGGAACAGGCCGAATATGAAAGCTGGCGCGTGGATGTGGTGCTGGACGATTTGAACGTGCCCTATGAGGTGCAGCACAAACCGTTAAGCGCGCTAAGCGGCGGCTGGCAACGCACGGCGATGCTGGCAGCGGTTTGGATCACTGAACCCGACGTGTTGCTGCTGGATGAACCCACCAACCATCTGGATCTGCACAGGATCGCGCTGTTGCAGGGCTGGCTGGGCGCCCTGCCCCGTGACGTGCCCGTGGTGATCACATCCCATGACCGCGCCTTTCTGGATGCAACGACCAACCGGACCCTGTTCCTGCGCACCGAACGCTCACGCGTGTTCCAGCTGCCGTTCAGCGCGGCCCGGAGCGCTTTGGATGACTCCGACGCCACGGATGCGCGACGCTTTGCAAATGATCTGAACAAGGCCCAACAACTGCGCAAGCAAGCGGCCAAGATGAAAAACATCGGGATCAACTCTGGGTCAGACATCCTGCTGCACCGGACGCGGAAATTACTGTCTCGCGCCGATAAGATTGAATCCGCCGCCGCCCCCGCGCACAGAGAACACAGCGCCGGGGACATCAGATTGGCCAACAGCGGCACCCATGCCAAAGCCTTGATCACCTTGCCGGATGTGTCGGTAGAAACACCGGACGGGCGGCTTTTGTACAAGACCGGGGAAAAGTGGATTTCGCGCGGTGATCGTGTCGTCATTCTGGGGGCCAACGGCACCGGAAAAACCCGGTTGATCAAGGTGATAGAACAGGCGCTGAACGGGGCAGAGACCCCAGTAAAATGCGCAGGCTCTCTTGTGCCGGCCTATTCGGATCAGCACCTAAGCCAGCTGACAGACACCGACACGCCGATGCAGGCCGTGGCCGGGCAGTTTGACATTGGCGATCAGCGGGCACGTGGGGCATTGGCCGGGGCAGGCATCAATATTCAGATGCAGGACACCAAGAGCGGCGCTTTGTCCGGCGGGCAAAAGGCCCGTCTTGCGATGCTGATCCTGCGGCTAAAGACCCCGAATTTCTACCTGCTGGATGAACCGACCAACCATCTGGACATCGAAGGGCAGGAAGCGCTGGAGCATGAGCTGATCACCCATGATGTATCCTGTCTTTTGGTGAGCCACGACCGGACATTCCTGCGCAATGTTGGCAACCGGTTCTGGTGGATCGACCGCAAAAGACTGGTCGAGGTCGACAGCCCAGAGGCGTTCCTGCAGGGCGAAATGGACGGGGCCGCCTTAGGCTAAGAACCTCTTTTGATGCATATAAACCAGCACGATTAGGTTGATTTCGGACTTGTCAATCCGGTGTATCTTTGTTTCTTTTCCAACTACTTTATTGAAACAGGTGAATTTCGAGATGTCAGAAACTGCAGAGGCGGCCCATTCCAGTCCACATTGGTTTGTTCCGCCCGACGGCGGCGACTATCTGGCGGTTATCGTTATTTTGATCGTGCTGGCTGGCCTTTATGGCATTGTCTACCTTTACGCCGCTTTTGATCGCTGGGCAGAACATCAGTCCAAAGGGACGCCGCTGGCCAAAACCATCCCGACATTGCTGTTGATTGCCCTGCTTTATGAGCTGTTCCCGGTCGATCACTTTCATATCCTTTTGCCGCTCTGTGCAATTCTGATCGCCCTGATGGCCGATTGGTCAAGGTTCCATCTAAAGGTGCAGTCGACCCCGGACGTCCCTGAAACCAAAGAAACAAAAGACGAGGTCAGCGATGTTTGAGCTGATGTTCACGTCTTTTCCGGCAGTCATTCGCTATTTCCAACTGCGCCGCCGTGGCGAGCCCATGACCGTCTGGAACATGAAAACCGCCATTTTCATCTGGGCCATTCTGGCGTTTTGCGTGTTTACAGTGGTCTTTTATTTCCACCCCAAAACCTACGCCGGTATCGTTCCATTCAAAACGGTGTCTGTTGTTGCTCAAACAACCGGCCCGGTTACCGAAGTTGCCGTCATCAACGGGCAACATGTTCAAGCTGGGGATCTGCTGTTTCGCATCGAAGACAGCGCGCAGCGCGCCGCCCTTGCCGAGGCAGAGGCAGAGCTTGCCGTGATCGAAGCGTCTGAAACCAAAGCCAAGGACGACAAGCTGGTCGCCGAGGCTGGTGTGGCCGATGTTGAAGCGCGTCTTGAAAACCTGCGCGATGAGCTCAGCGATGCCGAAGCTCTGGTCCAGCGCGGGGCTGGAACAGCAAACGCCGTGGTCGAGTCCCGGTCCGCCGTTTTGTCCGCCGAGGCTGATTTATCCGCCGCGAACGCCCAATTGGATTTGGCAAATGTCGAACTTGAAGAAAGCATTCCGGCCCAGCGCAAGGCGGCTCAAACCTCAATCGAAAGAGCCAAAACTGCGCTCTCATTTACAGAGGTCAAAAGCTTCGCCTCAGGGTCGGTCACCCAGCTGACCCTCAGCGTCGGCAGCCCCGCGACAACTCTGGTTCTGCGTCCCGCCATGATCATCATTCCGGACCGCCCTAAGAATGTGCCAATCCGCGTTTCAGCCGGTTTTTCCCAGGTATCCGCCAGAACGCTGCATGTTGGCATGCCCGCTGAAATCGCCTGTGAAAGCAATGCGGACCTGTCTTTCAAAAACGCGATCTTCCCGGCGCATATCGTCGCGCTGCAACCTGCCGTCGCCACAGGCCAGGTGACGCCAAACAGTGATCTGATCGACTTGGGCAGCGCAACACAGAGGGGCACCGTTCACGCCTTGCTCGAACTGAACTACAAAGAGCATGAGGACATGTTGCTGGACGGGTCCGGATGCATTGTTCAAACCTACACCAACAACCTGGAAGGTGTGTTTGGCCACATCGTGGCTGCAACCGGCGTGGTCAAAGCCGCGGGTCTGAGAATGAAGGTTCTAGGGTCCATTCTTGCGGGCATCGGTCTTGCCGGCGGAGGGGGGCACTAGGCGTCATTTCAGTGCGGCCCAAACTTTCCGCATTCCGATTGACCCACAAGACTCCGCCCCCCGCAAAATATCCGCACCCTGTTGAAGGCACCTATCTGGCGACATGTACCACAAGCGCGGCTGAAGACCCCGATTGTTTGCTGGATGAAAGAGCCGACAAACGTCTGGATGTCGAAGCACTAGACGCGCTGGAACATGACGTGTTCGCCCATTATGTCTCTTGCCTATTGGTGAGCCATGCCCCGACATTCCTGCGCAATGTGGGCAACCGGTTCTGGTGGGGCGACAGCCCAGAGGCATTCCTGCAGGGCGAAATGGACGGGGCCGCTCTGTGACAGGGGTGCTGCGGCGCGGCATAGCTGCTGTCTTGCCAGACTGAAATATCCGGTGTTAGCCTAAGGAACATAACCGGGCAGCGGGGTGTCTTCCGGACCCGCCCGACGTTAGCTCAACGTGTGAAATCCCCGTGAAACCAGCCCTAGGAAACTGGGGCTTTTTCGAATGCCGCGCGGTCTGGTCCGCTGCGGAAACAAGGGGACGTTCTGCAAATGATGAAAACAGGTGTAATCGGCATCGGGGATATGGGCAGCGGGCTGGCCAAGAACCTGATTGCGAATGGGTTTCAGGTGTCAGGCATCGATCTAAAGCCGGACCGGATGAAGGCCTTTGTCGAAATGGGGGGCCACGCGGCCGCCTCTCCGGCCGAAGTTGGACAAGCCGCCGAGGTGGTGTTTGTCATGGTGATGACCGGGGATGAGGCCAAGACTGTCATTCTGGGAGAGGATGGGTTGGTGTCCCATCTGCCCAAAGGCGGTGCAGTGATCCTGAGCGCCACAGTCAAACCACGAGAGGCGCGCGAGATCGGCGCAGCTATGGAAGGAGCAGGAATCCATTTGATCGACAGCCCGGTCTCTGGCGGGTTTCCCGGTGCCCAAAGCGGTACACTGACGATGATGGCAGCCGCACCCGACACCGTCTTGGACGAATTCGCCCCAGTGATGCAGGCCGTTTCCGCCAATATCCACCGCGTCGGTACCAAACCGGGCGAAGGCCAGACGGTCAAAGCTTGTCTGCAATCACTGATCGGCGCGCAATTTTCGGCCACGTTCGAGGCTGCGGCGCTCGCGGCAAAGGCCGGTGTGCCCGGGCAGGTTCTTTTGGATGTATTTTCAACCTCATCTGCGGGGTGCGGTGTCGTTGACAACGCTTTGGAAAAGATCATCGACCGCCAGTTTTTTGGCACGGGCAGCCACATCAACACGATGCACAAGGACCTGACCATTTCCATGGGGCTGGGCGAAGAACTGGGCGTGCCGCTGCACACTGCGGGATCGGCGATGCAGATCTTTCATGCGGGGCGCACGAAATACCCTGACGGGGACAACTGGGTCTGCACCCGCGTCATCGAAGAGATCGTCGGCGCCGAACTGCACAGAAAGCCAAAGCCATGAAACTGGGGGTTATTTGCGACGGGATCAGCCGCGATTTGGCCCACGCCGTGGATGTCATGGATGAATTCGGGCTGGACTATGCCGAATTGCAATTCGTCGGCGACGCAGAGGTGGGGGATCATTCCGCCGCGCAAATCAAACAGATCGACGCGTTGCTGCGGGATCGTGGCAAGCCAGTGTCCTGCCTGTCGCGCCATGTCTTTGCGGGGATGACCACGGAAAACCGCCCCGGCGATGCGCTGCACACAAAACATATGGATGCGCTGAAACGGGTCATGGATATGGCACATATCGTCGGTGCGCCGCTTGTGCGGATCATGACTCAAAGAAAAGAACAAATCCTATGGGGAAAAAACGGGGCCGAACACTGGAACGTGGCAAAAGGCGCATGGGACACGATGCCCCCGATGATTGCCCCGGCGGTTGAGCTGGCAAGGGCCGAGGGCCTGACCCTGGTCGTTGAAACCGGCAACGGAACGATGGTCAATTCCAACTACACGGCCCGCAAACTGATTGATGATCTCGATGCCAAGGACACGTTAAAAGTACTTTGGGATCCGGGGAACAATTGCTGGTGCCACGAACGCGCCTATCCCGAAGGCTATGACGAGGTGAAGGACGGGTATCTGGGGCATGTGCACATCAAGGATGTCCTGGTTGATACGCCAAAGGCCACGTTAGAGGTCCGACCCATGGGCGAAGGCCAGCTTGGCCCGTTATTTGCCCCCATTGCCTCGGCGCTGCGGCGCGATGGCTATGACGGAGTGATTTCGTTCGAAAGCGTTTATCACAGGGGCGATGGCGACTTTGAGGCCGGGTTCCGCCAATGTATCGGGCTGTTCAAAGAGTTTTTTGAATAGGCTCAGGTTACGCTAATGCCAGCCCTCAGGATCCAGATGAAAGAGCTCAGCCAATTGCGCGTAAACGTCCGGCGCAGCGCGGCGGACCTCTGCGGGGCGTTCAAAGAACACCTCAACCGCAACGGCAAAGAATTCTTCCTGTCCAGTCGCGCCATACGGGTCAAACACAGTCGGACGTCCCTGCTGTACATTGCGCAGATGGGCCTCATAAGATTGCGTAAAAACACGCGCCCATTCCGCAAAACTTTGCCCCTTGCTCAGGATCGGAGCGCCATCTGTGTGGCCCGACAGATCATCAACCTGATGCGCGAATTCATGCAGCACAACGTTGTGGCCATCACGATCGTTAAGCGCCCCCTGTTCCGCATGGGCCCAGGACAGAATGACGGGACCGCGTGACCAGCTTTCACCCGAGCGCACGGTTTCGCGTTCCGTCACCACATAGCCGCTGCGTTCCTGCCGAAGCGACTTGAACGCCCCGGGATAGATCAGGATCGTGTAAAGGTGATCGTACCATGTGTCGGTATTCACCACGAGAAGACAGGCCTGCGCCGCAATAGACAGGCGCATCTCTTCGGTGACCTCCAGCCCGTCGCAGCCAATGAATTCGATCTGGTGCAGAAAGACGCTGATTTTGCCTTCCAGCTTGCTGCGCAGCTCTGCCGGTAATCTTGTGATCATCGGCACATGCTGGGCCACAAGAACGCGCTGTTCATCAGACAGCGGTGTCGCCAGCAGGGCCTGTCGCGTCTGTCGTTTGGACCAATAGCGATAGCCAAACAGACCCGCGATGAGGAAAGGGATGATCCAGAAAATTGCCATATGCGCCTAACCTATTTGTCCAAAGATCAAATTCCCAACCGTCAGGGTGCCGTTTGCTAAAGCAGTCCCAAGCATGGTCAGCACCAACCAAGTGGAATATGGTCCTCGCAGCAAGCCAGCGCAAGGTTTGCCCCCGCATAAGGAGCTTTCGCGATGCCCTCTGACAAACTCATTCCCGGTTCCATTCTTTCGCCGCTAGAGGTGCCAAAACTGGGCGGTGGCCATCTGACCCTGGGCGGTGAACACGCCAATTGGTCGCTTATTGTCGTCTATCGCGGCAAGCATTGCCCGCGATGCAAAAAATACCTGAACAAACTGAATGAGATGCGTCAGGCATGGGCGGATGCCGGGTTTGAGATCACGGTTGTTTCGGCTGATCCCGTCGAAAAAGCCCAAGCGGATGTTGATGAATTCGGGTGGAATTTCGATTTAGGGTATGACCTGTCAGAGGATCAAATGGCAGCGCTTGGTCTTTACGTGACAGAACCGCTTTCGGGTTCGGAAACCGATCGGCGCTTTGCCGAACCGGGCGTGTTCGTCTTGCGGCCCGACGGCAGTGTCTTGCTGGTTGCCATTTCAAACGGCCCGTCCGCGCGGCCCGATCTTGACGAATTGCTGGATGGCATGGTCTTTACCAAGAACAACAACCGCCCCCCGCGCGGAACGGTTTAGGCGGCCATCCCCCAAACGGTTCGCAATTTGCGCAAATGGGCCGTTCCGCACGGGGCTTACACAATCAGTAGTTGCAATATTTCAAATCCCGGACATAGTTGAGATGTTCGGCCAGTTTGGCGGTGCCGCATCGGGAAATTAATGCCCCCTCTGCCGTCGCGTTCAACAAGCGCACTTCACGGCCCGCACGAGGATTTGATTTGTTTATTTTACTACGAAAAATCACCTTTTCTTTCGTTTTTGTCGTCACGCTTTTGGCGGGCCCGGCGATGGCGGATATCACGGCCGTCTATGCGGATTTAGACGACTTAGTCCAAAAGCTGATTATTGAAATTTCGAATGACGGTGAGGTTCGGGTCTCAGACACGAACAGATCATACTACGAAGAGTTTCTATTTCTTGACCCGCAAGGCTATGCCCTGTCACCCGGCCCCGGCGGCCCGATCGCGACAACGCTTGACGCCTATAAAGAAGAACTGAGACAGGAAGAGGAGAGATCGATAAGGATTCCAGCTGAAACCGCCACTGAAGGCGGCAGCGCGAAGACATCCAAACCGCCAGCTTTGAATTATGTCGCAGCGCAAAAGGAAACCGTGATCGGATTTGAGGGCTTTCGGTACGATGTCGCCAATACTGACGACCCGGACATTGAAAAAGCCATCCTGACAGACGCCCTGTCGCTGGTGCCATTGGGACAGGCTTTTGCGGCTTATCGAAAAGTTTTTGCGCAATACCGACAACGGCCAGAAAGCAACCTGGACGGGCTGTTGGCCACAAATGGTGTACTGCAATTGGGCAAATACCGGCTGGCGTCGGTCAGCTATGCCAAAATTGATCCGTCCCGGTTTTGGGTTCCCGCCGACCCTATAACCTTTGAGGACGTCAAACGTCCGCCCAAGCCCGCAAACAGTAAGGCGACTTATGAACCGGGCCCTCGCCCGCCCTTTGTGTTTCGCGCGGGGTTTGACGGATCGACCCTTTATACGCTGATGTCCGATGATCGTTTACTGGCCTGGCCAGACGGCGGGCAAAGCGGCACGGAAATCGAGATGCCACCCGATGCCTGGGGCATGTGTGTTCATGATGGAACCGTTTATGTGACCAGTTACACCGAAGACCCAAGCGAGGTTCTGCTATGGGCGCGTGCGTCTGAAAAATGGTCCAAGGTCCTGGAAATTCGCCAAACCCCGAGCGACTCTCTCATTGCATTTGATTGTAGTGGACCGCAGCCTGCTCTTTTGTCGAGCAAGGCCATCCGGACACCCATGGGGCAAAGTGAATTCAAGCGGCTGCTTGGCTTTTCCTGGTCTTTTATTGAACCCGACATGGATCACTTTTCCATAATTTCCTCAACAAAAGTTACCCTACAGCACGGCGGTTATATGTATATCGGCACGAACGCTGGCGAATGGGGCGGTGGATTAACACGGTATTCGCTGAAAACTGGCAAACCCAAAACCATTCAAGGCCCAAAGACCAAAGAACTGTGCGGCAGATTGTTGGACGATGGATGCTCTCCCGTGACAGGGCTGGGGGTGGATCCCCAAAACCCCAAATGCATTCTGGCAACTGTTGGGCTTGTTCACTTTTCGCCCAGTGGGGCGGTCTATCGCATCTGTGGGGACAGAATTTCCATCGCCTATGCCAAACCCTACACGCTTGACCCAAAATGGGTCTTTGACCCGGATGACCTTTCCAATACCGGCAACAGTATCGCGTTCTATTCACTTGATGGTGATGAAAAGGGGCAATGGGCCGTGGCCAGCGATGGTGTGTACAGGTTCGGGGCCAAGGGCGAAATCGAACACGTCGCCTTCCCCGAAAACAGCCAGATGCCTAAAAGCGGTGTGGATTGGTCCAACCCTGACTACATCCTGATCCGTACCACGATGAACCAGGCGTTTTCCCTTAGCGGGGAAAGCCTGATCCTGGTCGCGGGATAACGGCGCGCAGCCCTAATCAGCCCGGATCGCGCCAGCGGTTAACGATTGGATAGCGACGATCCAGCCAAAACGACTTTTTCGTCAGACGCGTGCCGGGTGCGGACTGAAAACGTTTGTATTCAGAGATATAGATCAGGTGTTCGACCTTTTTGACGGTCGCATGATCAAAACCACGGGCGACGATATCGGCCACGGCCTCTTCGCGATCGATCAGCGATTCAAGGATTTCATCCAGCACATCGTATGGCGGCAGGCTGTCTTCGTCTTTTTGGTCATCGCGCAGCTCTGCCGAAGGGGGCTTGTCGATGATGCTGATAGGAATAACGTCCCCCGCAGGGCCATACATCCAGTCGCGATGATTGGCATTGCGCCAGCGGCACATTTCGAAGACGCGGGTTTTGTAGAGATCCTTGATCGGGTTGTAGCCGCCCGACATGTCGCCATAGATCGTGGCATAGCCCACGCCGACCTCTGATTTATTGCCCGTCGTCAGCAACATCTCACCGAACTTGTTGGACATCGCCATCAGCAACAGACCGCGCAGGCGGGATTGGATGTTTTCCTCTGTCAGGCCCGGCTCTGTGCCCTCAAACAGCGGGGCAAGCGTGTTTGTGACCGCAGCGCGCCCTTCGGCGATTGGCACGAAATCATAGTGGCAGCCCAGGTTCTCTGCCACTGCCTTTGCGTCATCCAACGACCCTTGCGAGGTATATTCGGACGGCAGCATCACACAGCGCACATTTTCCGCCCCCAAGGCATCCGTGGCGATGGTCGCGACAATGGCGCTGTCGATCCCGCCGGAAAGCCCCAGCAAAACCTTGGAAAACCCGGTTTTGCGCATGTAGTCCCGCAAGGACAGCACCATGCAGTTATAGTCTTGCTCCCATTCATCGGGCAGAGATGCTAACGGGCCCTTCTTGGCGCGCCAGCCGTCAGCGGTGCGTTCAAGATCAAGATGGGTCACGTCCTCGGCAAAGACAGGCATTTGCAGGGCCAGTTCCCCGCCCGGGTTCAGAACAAAGCTGCCCCCGTCAAACACCTGATCATCCTGACCGCCCACCATATTCAGATAGATCAGCGGCAAGCCGGTTTCGACGACGCGCGACACCATCTGGCCGACTCGGGTATCCATCTTACCGCGGTAATAGGGCGACCCGTTCGGAACCAGCAAAAACTCTGCCCCGGTTTCCTGCAGCATTTCCGGAACGTCTTCGTGCCAGGCATCTTCACAGACCGGGCTACCGATGCGGGTGTTGGACACGTTGTAGGGCCCGCCCAATGGGCCCGAATCGAAAATGCGCACCTCGTCAAACACCGTCTCATTGGGCAGGTGATGCTTCAGGATACGGCTGGTGATCTTACCATTCTTGAGGATGAAATACGCGTTATAAAGCTTGTCATCTTCGGTGTAAGGCCCGCCAATCGCCAGGGCCGGGCCATCCGCGCAATCCAGCGCCAACTGGTCGATATAGCGCAACGCATCCGCCACAAAGGCCGGTTTCATCACCAGATCCTGGGTGTTGTACCCGGTGATGAACATTTCGGTCAGGGCAACAAGATCGGCCTTGGCGTCCCTGCCCTTTTCCCAGGCCTGCTTTGCCAAAACGGCGTTTCCGGCCAGATCCCCGACAGTGGGGTTCAACTGTGCCAGAGTGATGCGAAATGTGTCAGCCATTCTTCGATACCAATGCCGTTTTTTGAGTGTCTTATCAGACTGATCAGCAAGTGAAAGCCTGTGAGGTGCAAAAACCGTTGTCAGCCCTTTCGCGCTGAATTAGGCTGTATCTTGGATCCGGTCAGGGAAACGCGACTGGAAAATGGGGGCTGAAGTGCAGG
Source organism: Marinosulfonomonas sp. (assembly GCA_051251595.1). Taxonomy (GTDB): domain Bacteria; phylum Pseudomonadota; class Alphaproteobacteria; order Rhodobacterales; family Rhodobacteraceae; genus NORP110. Next base: position 19,448 of record JBPOFA010000013.1, on the reverse strand, counting down.
AATTCAAAGTTCGTCGTAACGCCGTTTACGCTGGTATGGTTGCGTTGATGTTGTCCACCGGGCCGGTTTTCGCCCAGCAAGACACTGATGTTGTTACCAAACAATATGAAGATGGCGGCCTTTACGAAGGCACCTTCAAGAACGGCAAGCAGGATGGCAAAGGCACCTACCGCCTGCCGAACGGTTACGAATATTCCGGCGATTGGGTCGATGGCGAAATCCTGGGGCAAGGGATCGCGCGTTTTCCGAACGGGTCGGTCTATGAAGGCGCCTTTGCCAAGGGAAAACCCGAAGGCATCGGAAAGATCACATTTGCCGATGGTGGCACCTATGAAGGGGACTGGGTAGACGGCAAAATCAACGGCACCGGCATCGCGATCTATTCCAATGGCGTGAAATACGAAGGCGGGTTCAAAGACGCCTCGCATGATGGTCAGGGCCGCATGGAAAGCCCGAACGGCTATATTTACGAAGGCAGCTGGGTCAACGGCGAAAAAGAGGGCCAAGGCCGCATCACCTACCCTGATGGCGCCGTTTATGAGGGCGGTCTGGTGGCTGGCGAGCGCGAGGGTCAGGGGACCTTAACCATGCCAGATGGGCTGAACTTTGTTGGGTCTTGGAAAGGTGGCCAGATCAACGGCTCTGGCACGCTGACCCAACCCAATGGCGATGTTTACGTGGGTGAGTTGGTGAACGGCCAACGACAGGGCAATGGCAAGGTGACCTATGCCAATGGCGACGTTTATGAAGGCATGTTCAAAATGGACAAGCGCGACGGAACCGGCACGTTCACGGGCACCGACGGCTACACATATGTTGGCGATTGGGTCTCTGGCCGGATCGAGGGCAATGGCAAAGTCACCTACCCTGACGGCTCCGTCTATGAGGGGCAATTCCGCGATGATCTGGCAGACGGTGTCGGGAAAATCATCTATCCCGATGGCAATTCCTACGAGGGCGACTGGAAAGCTGGCGTGATCGACGGCAAGGGTATTGCGCAATACGCCAACGGCCTGACCTATGAGGGCGAATTCAAAAACGCCAAGAACCATGGCCAAGGCACGATGACATTTTCCGACGGCTACACCTATGTCGGTCAATGGGTCGAGGGACAGCGTCAGGGCATGGGCACAGCCACCTATGCCGACGGAACCGAATATGTCGGGGAATTCGTCGCCGGGCTGCGCGAAGGTACAGGCAACATCAAGATGGCGGATGGGTTTAGTTATACCGGCGAATGGAAAGCAGGTGAAATCGACGGCCAGGGTGTGGCGACCTATGCCAATGGTGATGTTTACGAGGGCACCTTTAAAGCAGGCAAACGCGATGGTGCCGGGACGATCCGCTATGCGACGGGGCAGGAAGCCTCTGGTAGCTGGGAAAACGGCGCATTGGCAGAAACCGCACCCGCCGAACCGGCGGCTGAATAAGCCGGGGCGCAAAACTCTGCGCCCGGCCCATATTCCTACTTTTCTTTTCTGAACCCGGATGTATAGTCAGCCCCATGACGAAAGTGGCAACATATGAAACGCATTGGGAAGCCTTGGCTGCCCTGCCTTTGTTTGCCCTACTTCTTCTTAGCTGCCTCTGAGCGTGCCTTCGGCGCGACCGCTCAGAGGTGACCAGCGCTGATTTTCACAGCTAAGAACGAAATAGAAAGAATTCCAAATGACACAGAAGACTCCGCAGGATCACGTCCTGATCTTTGACACGACGTTGCGCGACGGTGAACAAAGCCCCGGCGCCACGATGACACATGCCGAAAAGCTGGAAATCGCCGCCCTGCTGGATGACATGGGCGTCGATATCATCGAGGCCGGCTTTCCAATCGCCAGCGAAGGCGATTTTCTGGCCGTGTCAGAAATTGCAAAACTGGCAAAGACATCCTCTATCTGCGGATTGTCCCGTGCCAACTACAAAGACATTGACCGCTGCTGGGAAGCCATCAAGCACGCGGCCAAGCCTCGTATTCACACGTTTATCGGCACATCCCCTTTGCACCGGGCCATTCCGAACCTCGACAAAGAGGAAATGGCAGAACGGATCCACGACACGGTCACCCATGCCCGCAACCTGTGCGAGGATGTTCAGTGGTCGCCCATGGATGCCACCCGGACCGAAGAAGACTATCTACGCCGCGTCGTCGAAATCGCGATCAAGGCCGGGGCAACGACGATCAATATCCCCGACACTGTTGGCTACACCGCCCCCAAGGAAAGCGCGGAACTGATCCGAATGCTGATCGACTCTGTGCCCGGCGCGGATGAGATCATTTTCGCGACCCATTGCCACAATGATCTGGGCATGGCGACCGCCAACAGTCTGGCCGCCGTCGAAGCAGGCGCGCGTCAGATTGAATGCACGATCAACGGTCTGGGCGAACGGGCTGGGAATACCGCACTGGAAGAAGTCGTCATGGCCCTGAAGGTCCGCAATGACATTATGCCCTACCAGACCGGAATTGACGCCACCAAGATCATGCATATCAGCCGCCGCGTCGCCTCTGTCAGCGGGTTCCCTGTGCAGTTCAACAAGGCGATCGTGGGCAAGAACGCGTTCGCCCATGAAAGCGGTATCCATCAGGATGGCATGCTGAAAAACGCAGAGACATTCGAAATCATGCGACCAGAGGATGTGGGCCTGACGGAAACGAATATCGTCATGGGCAAGCATTCGGGACGCGCGGCGCTGCGCTCCAAGCTCAAGGAATTGGGCTATGACCTGGCCGATAATCAGCTGAAGGACGTGTTTGTTCGGTTCAAAGAACTGGCCGACCGCAAAAAAGAAGTTTTTGACGACGATTTGTTGGCCTTGGTGCAGGATGCCGGAACAGACAGTCAAAAAGACCGGATTCAACTGAAATCTTTGCATGTTGTGTGCGGCACCGAAGGCCCGCAGACAGCAGACATGACCTTGGTGATCGACGGCGAAGAATCACAGGTGACAGCCACCGGCGATGGCCCTGTGGATGCGTCCTTCAAAGCGGTCAAACAACTGTTTTCCCACAAGGCACATTTGCAGCTTTATCAGGTACATGCAGTGACAGAGGGCACAGATGCACAGGCCACGGTTTCTGTCCGCATGGAAGAGGATGGCCGTGTGGTCACCGGGCAGTCCGCGGATACGGATACAGTGGTTGCATCGGCACGCGCCTATATCGCCGCTTTGAACAAATTGCTGGTGCTGAGAGAGAAATCAGCGTCAACTGAAAGCAACAAGATCATTAGCTATAAAGATGTGTCCTAAATCCAAGCTGGGCGAATAAGTGCTTATTTGCACATTCGAAACCCTTTACCTGTAGACCCGCTCATCTATAGATAAACAAAAGCCCGCAGCGGCAAACGCTGCGGGAAGAGCAGAAATTGAAAAACGGGAAGACCGCGATATGGTAGGTTTTGCAGGCTTGTTTGCGCAGGATATGGCAATTGACCTGGGGACGGCGAACACGCTGGTTTACGTAAAGGGTAGAGGTATCATCCTGAACGAACCATCAGTGGTCGCCTATCACGTCAAAGACGGGGTAAAACAAGTACTTGCGGTCGGTGAAGACGCAAAAATGATGCTGGGTCGAACCCCCGGTTCGATTGAGGCCATCCGCCCCATGCGCGAAGGTGTCATCGCGGATTTCGACACAGCCGAAGAAATGATCAAACATTTCATTCGCAAAGTGAACAAGCGTCCGAATTTCCTCTCAAAACCCAAGGTGATTGTCTGTGTCCCCCATGGCGCGACCCCGGTTGAAAAGCGTGCGATTCGGACGTCTGCCCTCAATGCAGGTGCAAAACGTGCCGCTTTGATCGCGGAACCGATTGCTGCGGCCATCGGGGCCGGCATGCCAATCACAGACCCGACGGGGAACATGGTTGTCGATATCGGCGGTGGTACGACCGAAGTCGCGGTTCTGTCATTGGGTGACATCGTTTACGCGCGTTCCGTACGCGTCGGGGGTGACCGCATGGATGAGGCGATCATCAGCTACCTGCGCCGCCAGCAGAACCTTTTGATCGGGGAAAGCACCGCCGAACGGGTAAAGACCTCTATCGGCACGGCAAGAATGCCCGATGATGGACGCGGCGCGTCTATGCAAATCCGTGGTCGCGATCTGTTGAATGGCGTTCCCAAGGAAACAGAGATAAATCAGGCACAGATCGCCGAAGCACTGTCAGAACCGGTTCAGCAGATTTGCGATGCCGTTATGACCGCGCTGGAAGCGACGCCACCCGATTTGGCGGCGGATATCGTGGATCGCGGTGTTATGTTGACCGGCGGCGGCGCTTTGCTGGGAGAGTTGGATCTGGCGCTGCGTGAACAGACCGGTCTGGCGATTTCCGTGGCAGACGAACCGCTGAACTGTGTGGCTATGGGAACTGGAAAAGCGCTAGAGTATGAAAAGCAGCTTCGGCATGTGATTGATTACGATAGCTAAGATGACCGGCCGGCGCCGATCTTCGGAGGCAAGTTGGCAACGAACAGAGGCAAATCTGCAGATTACACGAGGCCGATCAGACGCATTCTGGTCGGCGCTCTTGTTTTGTGTCTGTTCGCCATATTTTTGGTCTGGCGGATCGATAACCCAAGGGTAGAACGCTTTCGCGCAAACCTGGTCGACACCGTTGTGCCATCCTTTGACTGGGCATTGGTCCCCGTCACCAAGGTCGCGGATATGGTGCGTGGCTTTCAGTCATATTCAAGGATTTACGAACAAAACCAAGAACTTAGACGAGAACTGCGCCACATGAAGGCCTGGAAAGAGGCAGCCTTACAGCTGGAACAAAAAAACGCCAAGCTTCTGGATCTGAACAAGGTGCGTCTGGACCCGAAACTGACCTATGTCACGGGCGTGGTGCTGGCCGATAGCGGTTCACCCTTTCGCCAATCCGTCGTCTTGAATGTCGGGGAACGGGACGGGATCGTCGATGGCTGGGCCACGACCGATGGTCTGGGGCTTGTGGGGCGCATATCCGGCGTAGGCAAAAGCTCTTCCCGGGTTGTTTTGTTAACCGATTCGAACAGCCGCATCCCGGTCACGATCCTGCCCTCTGGCCAGCAGGCGCTGTTGTCAGGCGACAATACAGCCGCGCCGCCTGCGGAATTTATCGAAAGCCCAGAGCTCGTGCGCCCCGGCGATCGGGTTGTTTCGTCCGGCGATGGCAGCGTTTTCCCCGCCGGATTGTTGGTGGGTCACGTTGCATTGGGAACGGACCGGCGCCTGCGGGTCCGACTGGCGGCCGATTACGAACGCCTTGAATTCCTAAGGGTTTTGCGGCGCCACACGCTGGACACGCTGGACCAACCCGGTGGATTGGTGCTTCCGCCTTTGCCAGAAATGCAGACCTTTCCCTTGCCCCCCACAGATCAGGAACCCGCGGATGGCTAGTTCTGGTCTTACACGGCGCATGCTGTATTGGGGTATTCTGACCATGCTGGCGCTGGTCATTCTCTTTCTCAAGATTTTGCCGCTAAATCTGCTGCCCGGCCGTTTGCCCGGGCCGCTGTGGCTGCTGCCCTTCACCTATTGCTGGGTCTTGCGCAGGCCTGAATATGTCCCCGTCCCATTGGTCGCAGGCCTGTTGCTGATCTATGATTTCATGTTCATGCAGCCGCCCGGATTAATGGCGGCCCTTGGCGTCATCGGTTTGGAGTTTTTGCGATCCCGCGCGCCCTACTCACGCGACATACCTTTTCTGTTTGAATGGGCGATGATCGCGGGCGTTCTGTTCGCCATTGCGCTGGTCAGCCATTTCATTTTGGCAATTTTCGTTCTAACCCAGCCATCGATTGCGATGGAAAGCATGCAATTGGGCACGACTGTGGTGTTTTACCCTGTTATTGTTGGGATCTCTACCTATATTTTGGGTGTCAGGCGGGCCACGCCCGGCGAACTTGATCAACTGGGTAACACAGCATGAGACGCCCCAAAAAAGATCCCGAAGAAGGCACCCGCAGACTGTCCCGAAGGGCCCTTGTTCTTGGGGGCGGGCAGCTGGCTTTTATGGGTGTACTTGGGCTGCGCATGCGGTTTCTGGAGGTCGATCAGGCCGATAAGTTTCGCATGCTGGCCGAAGAAAACCGGGTGAACATCCGACTGATCGCGCCGGCACGCGGGCTGATTTACGACCGCTTTGGCGACATTATCGCTGAAAACGAACAAAACTATCGCATCGTTGTCGTGCGCGAAGACGCAGGCGACGTGGATGAAACACTTGCCAAGATCTCTAAGTTGATAAGGCTGGATGATGAAAACCTGGAACGCGCGGCAAAAGAGCTGAAAAAGCTAAGCCCTTTTGTGCCCGTCACCGTTGCCGACCGTCTGTCCTGGGAAGATTTGGCGCGGATCGCCGTCAACGCCCCGGCCCTGCCCGGCGTCACGCCAGAGGTTGGATTGTCACGGCATTATCCGCACGGTTTCGATTTTGCGCATATCGTCGGATATGTAGGCCCGGTCAGCGATTATGATCTGTCAAAACTCGAAAACCCTGATCCCCTTTTGCAAATCCCCAAGTTTCAGATCGGCAAGGTCGGCGTGGAAACCAAGCTAGAGGCAGAGTTGCGCGGCCGTGCCGGGTCTCGCCGAATTGAGGTGAATGCCGTCGGACGGGTCATGCGTGAGTTAAGCAGGGAACCCGGCATTCCAGGTGAAAACCTGCAACTGACCATCGATTCCATGTTGCAGAACTTTGTTCAGTCCCGCATGGCCAACGAAAGCGCTGCGGCCGTTGTCATCGACACGCAGAATGGTGACCTGCTGGCCATGGGATCGGCGCCGTCTTTCGACCCAAATAAATTCGTGCGCGGCATTTCGGTCAAAGATTACGGCGAGCTGACGGAAAATATCTACCGCCCGCTGGCGAACAAGACGGTACAGGGGCTGTACCCGCCCGGCTCGACCTTCAAAATGGTTGTGGCGCTTGCCGCGCTAGAGGCTGGCGTCATCGGACCAGATGAAACGGTCTATTGCGGCGGCTACAAAGCCTTAGGCAACCGGCGTTTTCACTGCTGGCGCAGGGGCGGCCATGGTCATGTGGATCTGAACAAAAGCCTGCAGCAGTCCTGCGATGTTTACTATTATGATATCGCCGAACGTGTCGGAATCGAAAAGATCACCCAAATGGCCAACAAACTGGGCCTCGGCATTCGTCACGATCTGCCCATGTCCGCTGTGGCCGAAGGGTTGACCCCCACAAAGGACTGGAAACGCGCCAATCGCGGGACCGAATGGCAGGTCGGGGACACGCTCAATTCGGGCATTGGGCAAGGGTTTGTTTTGGCCTCGCCTTTGCAGTTGGCCGTAATGACTGCGCGGATTGCGTCTGGTTTGAAAATCGTGCCACGCCTGATCAAAACCGTAAATTCAGTGGAAACCGAGATCCCCGAGATAGAGCCTTTGGACATCGCCCCACAGCATCTGGCCTATGTGCGTCGCGGCATGAACAACGTGTCCAATTCTCAACGCGGCACGGCCTATCGTTCGCGCATTGCCGAAGACGGCTACAAGATGGCCGGCAAGACGGGCACCAGCCAGGTTCGAAATATCACCGCCGCTGAACGGGCCCGCGGCGTAACAAGCAACAAAGATTTGCCATGGGAACGACGGGACCACGCCCTGTTCGTCTCTTTTGCCCCAAACGACAACCCGCGCATCGCCTGTTGCGTGGTCGTCGAACATGGCGGCGGTGGATCAACGGCAGCCGCGCCAATTGCGCGCGACATCGTCTTGCAGACGCTTTATGGCGGATTGCCCCCGCTGACCGCCTATCCGTCCAGCCAGAGGGGGACCATCCAGGAAATGCGCAAAGACCTGGTCTTGCGTGAACCCAAGGATGAAGACGACGGACGCATCCGCACATGAGCTATCTTGAATATCGCATTCAGACGGTCCCAACCGGCTTTCGCAAAATCTTGTATATGAACTGGCCGCTGGTCCTGTTGCTATGCGCCGTGTCCTGTGTCGGCTTTTTGATGCTGTATTCCGTGGCCGGCGGCGAGCTGGACAAGTGGGCCGCACCACAGATGAAGCGGTTCGGGCTGGGCCTGTTCATCATGTTCACCGTGGCGATGATCCCCATCTGGTTTTGGAGGAACATGGCCGTTGTGGGCTATGCGGTGTCTTTGGGGCTGTTGGTCGTGGTCGAGTTTTTCGGCACAACAGGCATGGGCGCGACGCGCTGGATCGATCTGGGCTTTATGCGGCTGCAGCCGTCTGAATTGTCCAAAATCACGTTGGTTGTGATGCTGGCCGCCTATTACGATTGGCTGGATGAGGACAAGGTTTCAAAGCCGCAATGGATCCTATTGCCGCTTGTGATCATACTGGTGCCAACATTTTTGGTCCTGAAGCAACCCGATCTGGGGACTGCAATTCTGATGGTCGCCGGTGGCGGGATCATCATGTTTTTGGCCGGGGTGCATTGGTTGTATTTTGCCGCTGTGGCTGGCTTGGGCGCGGGGCTGGTCTGGGCCGTTTTGGCATCACGCGGGACCGAGTGGCAATTGATCAATGACTACCAGTACCGCCGGATTGACACGTTTCTTGACCCCGCCTCTGACCCATTGGGGGCCGGATATCACATCACGCAGGCCAAGATCGCCCTTGGCTCTGGCGGGTGGAGCGGTCGGGGTTTTATGCAAGGCACGCAAAGTCGCCTGAACTTCTTGCCTGAGAAGCATACAGATTTTATTTTCACCACCCTGGCCGAAGAATTTGGATTTATCGGCGCGTTTTCGCTTTTGGTCCTTTATGCCCTGATCATCTTTTTCTGCATCGCTTCTGCGATTTCCAACAAAGACCGTTTTGGATCACTGGTGACGCTTGGGATCGCATCGACCTTTTTTCTGTTCTTCGCCGTCAACATGTCGATGGTCATGGGGCTGGCACCAGTGGTTGGCGTGCCTTTGCCGCTGGTGTCCTGGGGCGGATCGGCGATGCTCGTCTTGATGGCCGCCTTTGGGCTGGCCCAATCTGCCCATGTCCATAGACCCAGGACCAAAAAATAATGTTGAACGTTCTATTTAGCGCGCTGCCCTACCGGTGGCCCGAATATGATGCCCCGCTAAGACAGGCCTTTGCCGCGGCCGGGCTTAACATCAATTTGGCGACGGATATCCCGCCAGAGGATGTTGACTACATCGTTTACGCACCCAATGGCCCGGTGACAGATTTCACGCCGTTTACCCGCCTAAAGGCGGTTCTGGGGCTGTGGGCCGGCGTGGAAAATATTGTCACAAACCCGACGCTGCGGGTTCCGTTGACCCGGATGGTCGATAATGGCTTGTCAGAGGGCATGGTTGAATGGGTGACGGCCCATGTGCTGCGCTATCACATCGGGATGGACGCCCATATCGTGAACCCGCAAGACAATTGGCTGCCTGAAATGCCGCCTCTGGCCCGTGACCGCACTGTGGGCATTCTTGGGCTTGGGGTCTTGGGGCAGGCTTGTGGGCAGGCGCTGGCACAGCTGAATTTCAACGTGCTCGGGTGGTCGCGCTCGGAAAAGAGCGTGGACAACATCCAGTGTCTCAACGGCGCCTCTGGTCTGGAAGAGGTGCTACAGCGCAGCGATATTTTGGTTCTGTTGTTGCCCGTCACCCAAGCAACCGCCGTTATTTTGGATGCCGGTGCCATCGCAAAAATGAAACCCGGCGCGCGGATCATCAATGCCGGTCGCGGAGAGCTGATAGAGGATGCCGCCCTACTGGCCGCATTGAAGACCGGGCAGATTGACCACGCTACATTGGATGTTTTCCGGACAGAGCCGCTGCCCAAGACCGATCCATACTGGGCGCACCCGCGCGTTACAGTCACGCCGCATATCGCGTCTGAAACGCGGCCCAGCACAGCCGCCGACATCATTGCAGACAATATCAAACGCAACGAAGCCGGGGTGGATCTGCGTTTTTTGGTGGACCGCAGCGCCGGATATTAGCGCAAGCGCGGCGGCTTGTCGGGGTCCATCCCAGGGGCCACGGCCGCCGGGCGCTCGAAGACTGGTTCGGGAATATCAAAACGCAATCCGACACGCGCCATCTTTGCGCAGATCGGGTCAGAGGATTTGAAGAAAGCAACGTCAAGTTGCCCCGCCTCGACCCCCGAAAACCGCAACGCTTCTGAAGCGGATTGCGCCAGGGGGGTTTCGGCCCCTTCAACGGCATCAATGATCCCCAACAGGTGGCCGCTTTGCCCGCCGGAATAGGTGACACGGGTCAAATAGGCCATTTTGGCCAGCCCCGTCGCCAGCGCAAGTTTGGTGTTTAACCCGGTCAACAGGTCTTGGGGTATGTCCGTGGGGGCAAAGATTTCCTCTGGCCGGGCCTGACCCTGCTCTGTCGGATCATCCAGCGTCGCCGCCAGCCAATCCACAGCTTGCGCGGGCAACAACATCGCCGACGCGCCAGACCCAAGGTTGATCCCCAATCCAACAGCCTTGCCAGCCAACATCTGCGCAATCGCGCGGCCCGACAGCGCGATATACGGGGCCGGCCCGCCCAGAAACTCCGACAGGCGTTCTTCGCGATCAAAGATCAGAACGAATTCTTGGTCGTCCACACTATAGGTCTGCGGGGCAACGCGATCCCCCTCTGCTTCTTCCAGAAGCAGCAGAAAGAATTCTGTGTCCGCAACGCGTTCGTAATACTGCAGGCGGGCAACGTCATCCGTGTCATCCGCCGCCATTCGTGCATGGGCCGCATCCAAAAGCGTTTGTTCAGTCATCCAAGGCGTCCTTTACCTGTCGTTGCAATGCGGGCACCAAATCCTGTTCGAACCATGGGTTCTTTTTCAGCCAAGCGGTGTTGCGCCAGGACGGATGAGGCAGAGGAAACACCCTTGGCCCCAAAGCCCGCCAATCCTCCACGGTTTCTGTCACGTTTTGTTTTGTTTTCAGATGCCATTTTTGCGCATAGCCGCCAACCAGAATGGTCAAACGCGGTGCTTCAAACTGCGCCATAACCTTTTCATGCCACGTCTTGCGGCAGATTGGCGGCGGCGGCAAGTCAGATCCCTTGGCGTCATATCCGGGAAAACAAAAGGCCATCGGAACAATCGCGACCTTTTCACGATCATAGAACTCTTCACCACGCAACCCCGTCCAGTCGCGCAACCGATCACCGGACGGATCGGTGAACGGCTTGCCAGAGGCGTGAACCTTGGCCCCCGGCGCCTGTCCGGCAATGACAATACGGGCCGAGGCGGAAAACCAAAGGACAGGTTTCGGGCCGTGTTGCGTCGCAGTGGCCGCAAACCGTTCGGCGCATAATCGACAGCCGCGAATGTCATGTTGAAGCTGATTGATTTCACGTGTCATTGCCCCCCCGTGTTAAGCAGGTCGGTATCGAGATGCAATTTCAAGCTTGACTCATTTCGATATTTCTAGAATTATCGAAATATGAAAAACGAACAATTCGAATCCGAAAAAATCCTAAAGGCTGCGGCTGCTTTTGCCGCGCTTGGGTCAGAGCAACGGCTTCAGGTTCTGCGCAGCATCGTGCGCGCAGGACCCGAGGGCGTAAGCATTGGCGAACTTGGGCAACGCAGCGGGATCACCGGATCAACGCTGACGCATCACATGAATATCTTGCGCACCGCAGGATTGGTGGAACAATCGCGTCAGGGCAGATCGATCATTTGTGTGGCCGCCGCATACGACGAAATGCAGGCCCTGTCGGATTTCCTATTGTCTGAATGTTGCGCCGATAGCCCCGCTGGCACGCATGACAAGGATCATTCCCATGGCTGATCTGACAAACACACATATCGCGCCGCTTACTTTTTGGAAACGGATCGACAAGGCCCTGTTGGCGGTGGCGTTGATCCCGCTGGCCCTGGCGATCTTTGATCCCGGGCAGGCGCTTCCGACGGTTATTTTTGCGGGCCAATCCCTACTGCACACGGGCGTGTTCATCGTTTTTGCAGTTCTTGCAGTGGCCTATCTTAAAGCAACAGGGGCAGAGGCACTGCTTGCGCGGGCCTTTGAAGGGCGGGAAGTCAGGATGATTTTTCTGGCCGCCGCAATGGGCGGGCTTTCCCCATTTTGTTCCTGCGAGGTCATTCCGTTCATCGCCGCCTTGCTGGCGGTCGGGGCCCCCTTATCCGCCGTGATGGCGTTTTGGTTGGCCTCCCCCTTGATGGACCCGGCGATGTTCCTGATCACATCTGGCACTTTGGGCTTTGAATTCGCCCTTGCCAAAACGGTTGCGGCCATCGGTGCGGGAATATTTGGCGGGTTTGTGGTCAAGACATTTGCAACGGGCCCGGTCTTTGCAGACCCTTTGCGCAAGACGCCGACCGCTTCCGGATGCGGGTGCGGGGCAAACCCATTCACGGGGAAACCCGCCTGGGCCTTTTGGACCGATGCCGATCGCCGTCAAACCTTTCGAACGACCTTGATCGACAATGCGTTCTTTCTGGGGAAATGGTTGTTGCTGGCCTACATGATAGAGGCGTTGATGCTGCACTATGTGCCAGCCGATATGATTGCCAGCGTTCTGGGCGGCACTGGCCCGATGCCAATCCTGTTGGGCGCACTGGTGGGGGCACCGGCCTATTTGAACGGCTACGCCGCCGTGCCCTTGGTCAAAGCGTTGTTGGAACAAGGCATGTCCAACGGTGCGGCCATGTCCTTTGTCATTGCAGGCGGCGTCAGTTGCATCCCCGCGGCTATTGCGGTTTGGGCGCTGGTAAAGCCGCGGGTCTTTGCCGCCTATATCGGTATAGCGCTGGTTAGTGCGGTCATGGCGGGTTCAGTCTGGGGCATGATCGCTTAGGGCTAACCATAATTTGCCCGCATCACTTGCGGCGATAGACCCAGCTTTCCGGGCAGACCGGCTGAATTCCACACAATTTTGCGAGTCAGCCGCAATATTCCGCCGAAAAACGCCAATGTGTTTGCCCAGAACCGCGATGAACATTGTATTCTTGCTGCAACTACCTGCATAATAGCCTTTAAGAGGCCAATAATAGGCCATCGTTAACCATAGGCCTGTTACAGGCAATGAGGCACAGGTCTGGGCAGGGACGCTTAGATGTTAGAGTTCAGTAATGTCAGCAAGTCCTTTTGGACTGGGACGCAGCGCAAAGTCATTCTTGACCGCGCCTCTTTTCGTGTGGAATTGGGGAACTCTCTGGGCATCCTGGCCCCAAATGGCACCGGCAAAACGACACTGATCAATATGATGGCCGGTTTGGAAAAACCTGATGAAGGTGAAATTCGCAAGACCTGCCGCGTGTCCTTTCCGCTTGGCTTCATGGGGGGCGTTGTCAACAAACACACGGCCCGTGAAAACGCCCGCTTCGTGGCCCGGCTATACGGTTTGGATCCCGACTATATGGAAGCGTTCACGCGCTGGCTTTCGGGGATCGAGGAATATTACGACATGCCCGTCGGCACCTATAGTTCCGGCATGCGCGCCCGGTTCAGCTTTGCGCTGTTGCTGGCACTGGAATTCGACATCTACCTGATCGACGAAGGCATGCCGGGCACAACAGACGCAGAATTCAACCGTAAGGCAGGGACCGTCCTGCGCGAACGGTTGCAAAATTCGACGGTGATCGTGGTGTCCCATCAGGCTTCTACGCTTGAAAAATTCTGCAAATCCGCCGCTGTTCTCAGGGACGGTCAATTCATTTTATTCGACACCTTGGAAGAGGCTCAGGCAATCTATGACTACCAAGCCTAAAGCGAAAAAATACCGCATCCGCAGAAGCGGTTCTTTGGCCAAGCCACTGAACCCGACGGACCAGACCGAACAGGAAACCCCAAAGGGAACACCTGCGGCCGATACCGGACCGACGCATCCCCTATTTGACGAAACCAAACCGACCGAAGATGGGTTTGGGGACGAAGCCTACCCCACGGCCGCCAAAAAGGCGTCAGAGTTTACCGATGCCGAAAACGCAGAGATTGAAGCCATCAAGAAAGAGGGCCTGACCGGCCGTCAACTGCGCATGGCCCGTCGAGTTGCGTTAAAACACAAGCTGATCCCCACATCAGATTTCGACGCAATTCGTTTGCTGCGCCAGAAAGGGATCGACCCGTTCAAGAAATCAAACATGCTGGAACTGGTGACCGCCGCCGGGGCCAAGGGCGCAACGCCCAATTTACCCAAGACGGTGGACGAAGACGCCCTGCCCTCGACAGAGGTGGTGACAGAAGATGTCCGGGCCCGCGAAATTTACAAAATCCAACAGGATATCGTCAAACGCCGGCGGCGCAAATTTATCCTGTTGCTGGCCCGGCTTAGCTTTTTCGTATTTTTGCCAACGGTCCTTATCGGATATTATTTCTACAATATCGCTACCCCGCTTTATGCAACCAAATCTGAATTTTTGATCCAACAGGCCGACAGTCAAGGCGGCGGGTCTTTGGGCGGGCTGTTTTCGGGCACCGGATTTGCGACATCGCAAGACTCGATTACCGTCCAAAGCTACCTGCAGTCACGTGAAGCAATGCAGCGCTTGGACAAGGATATCGGGTTCAAAAATGAATTCAGCGCAGAGAACATCGATCCGCTCTTGCGACTGGAACCTGACAGCACGAATGAAAAGGCCTATCGGCTTTACAAACGCCTGGTCAAGATCGGCTATGATCCGACCGAAGGTATCGTAAAGATGGAAGTGATCGCCCCCGACCCACAGGTGAGCGAGCAATACTCACTGGCGCTGATCGCCTATGCCGAAGAACAGGTCGACCAACTGACGCAGCGGCTTCGCGAAGACCAGATGAGCGGCTCTTTGGAAAGCTTCAAAGACGCCGAAGACAAAATGCTGGCCGCGCAAAATCGTGTGCTGGAACTGCAAGAAACCCTAGGCGTGATTGACCCGGCCTCGGAAACCTCTGCGCTGATGTCGCAGATCGTGACCTTTGAAACGCAATGGCAAGAAAAGAACCTGCAACTGCAACAGCTGTTGGACAATGATCGCCCCAATAAGGCCCGTGTTGATGGTGTACGCGGTGACGTAAGCCGCCTAGAAACCTTGATTGACGATCTGCGTGCACAGCTGACGGATAGCGGCTCTGAGAACGCATCTCTGGCGCGGATCAGTGGCGAAATGCGGATGGCAGAGATTGATTTGGAAACCCGGCAGTTGATGATGCAACAAGCCCTGCAACAGCTTGAAACCGCACGGATAGAGGCGAACCGTCAGGTTCGGTATCTGTCCCTGGGTGTCCGGCCAACGGCCCCGGACGAACCAACCTATCCCCGCTCATTCGAAAACACCTTTGTGGCATTCCTCATTTTGTGCGGGATCTATTTGATGGCATCACTTACAGCGTCGATCTTACGCGAACAGGTATCTGCATAATGAAAACTGTGAACATCGGGAAACTGGCGGTCGGCAATGACGAGCGTCTGACTTTGATTGCGGGCCCCTGCGCCCTTGAAACGGCAGACCACGCGCAAATGATCGCAGGGACCATGGTCGAGATTTGCGAACGCGTCGGGGCCAATTATGTGTTCAAGGCGTCATTTGACAAAGCCAACAGAACCTCTTTGGGCGGCAAACGCGGCGCGGGAATAGAGGCCGGTCTGAAGATCCTTGAGGGCATCAAAAAGCAATTTGATGTCCCCGTGTTGACCGACATCCACACACCGGAACAATGCGCCATCGCCACAGAGGTCGTGGACGTTATTCAGATCCCGGCCTTCCTGTGTCGGCAAACCGATTTGCTGATCGCTGCAGGCGAAAGCGGTGCTGTGGTGAACATCAAAAAGGGGCAGTTCATGGCCCCCTGGGACATGCCAAATGTCGTGGCCAAGGTTGAATCTACGGGCAATGAGCGGCTGTTGTTGACGGAACGCGGCGTGTCTTTTGGGTATAATACCCTTGTGGCCGATATGCGCAGCCTGCCCGAAATGATGAAGACCGGATACCCGGTGGTGATGGATGCCACCCATTCCGTGGCACGGCCCGGCGGCTTGGGCGGATCATCCGGCGGCCAAAGAGAATTCGCACCAGTCATGGCAAGGTCAGCAGTTGCCCTTGGAATCGCCGCAATTTTCATCGAAACCCACGAAGAACCAGATCGGGCCCCTTCGGATGGACCAAACATGATACGCCTTGATGAGATGTCAAAATTGATGGAAACCATCATGGCGTTTGACAGGTTAGCCAAGGCCGACCCGATCAGACTTTAAGTTTTGAGCATCAAGGACGATTGAACGTGCGTAAACCAAATCAGACCGTTAGCCCCAACACTTGGGATTTCCTCAGCGAACCGATGATCGCCCCGACAGGGTTCCGCGAATATGACGCGCGGTGGAAATTTCCAGAGGAAATCAATCTGCCGGGAATGACGGCCCTAGGTTTGGGCATCGGCACCCAAATGCACAAGCGCGGCATCGAACCTGTCATCGTCGTGGCCAATGACTATCGCGACTACTCCTTGTCCATCAAAAACGCATTGACCATTGGCTTGATGCAAGCCGGGATCAAAGTTCTGGACATCGGCCCTGCCCTGTCGCCAATGGCCTATTTCAGCCAGTTCCACCTGAACGCCCCCGCCGTCGCCATGGTAACCGCATCGCACAACCCGAACGGTTGGACCGGCGTCAAAATGGGGTTTGAACGCCCGCTGACCCACGGCCCCGACGAAATGTCCGAATTGCGCGATATCGTGTTGGCCGGCGAAGGCCAGGCACGCCCCGGCGGCAGCTGCGAAAAAGTCGACGGCGTAAGAGAGGCTTATCTCGACGATCTCGTTGGCGACTTCCGCCTGTCACGCCCTCTGAAAATCGTATGCGCCACCGGCAACGGTACCGCGTCTGCTTTTGCGCCAGAACTGTTTGAACGCATGGGGGCAGAGGTTGTGCCTTTGCACACTGAACTCGACTACACCTTCCCCAACTACAACCCCAACCCGGAAGCCATGGAAATGCTCCATGACATGTCCGACGCGTTGAAAAATTCCGGGGCCGATATCGCCATTGGATTTGACGGCGACGGAGACCGCTGCGGCGTCGTGGACGATGAGGGTGAGGAAATCTTTGCCGATAAGGTCGGCGTCATCATGGCCCGGGATCTGGCACCACTGCACCCGGGGGCAACCTTTGTTGCAGACGTCAAATCCACAGGCCTTTTCGCCTCTGACCCGGTTTTGAAAGAGCATGGCATCAAAGCCGACTACTGGAAGACCGGCCATTCACATATGAAACGGCGCGTCCGGGATTTGGGGGCACTGGCAGGCTTTGAGAAATCCGGTCACTACTTCCTGGCCGAGCCCCTTGGGCGCGGCTATGACTGCGGCATGCGCGTCGCGGTAGAGCTGTGTAAGCTGATGGATCGCAACCCCGACAAATCCATGTCTGACCTACGCAAAGCGCTGCCCGTCACCTACGCGATGCCAACCCTTTCGCCCTTCTGCCCCGACACCGAAAAATACACGGTGCTCGACCGCATCGTGGAACGGCTCGAACAACACAAAGCCGATGGCGGTCAGATAGCTGGCCGAGCGATTGAAACCATCGTCACTGTAAACGGCGCGCGCGTGATTCTTGACAACGGCGCCTGGGGCCTTGTGCGCGCCTCTTCCAACACACCGAATCTTGTCGTTGTGTGCGAAAGCCCGGAAAGCGAAGAAGAGCTGCGCAGAATTTTCAAAGAAATCGACGATTTTGTCCGCACAGAACCGTCTGTTGGCGACTATGATCAAAGTTTTTGACCAGACAGCGGTGTTGAATTCCAAGTAATCAATTTTTTTGTGAAAATCGGGCTTGAACGCTTTGCAATGAAAGCGTACTTACCCGGGCAGTTGGGGTGTAGCCAAGTGGTAAGGCAACGCTTTTTGGTAGCGTGTACCGTAGGTTCGAATCCTACCACCCCAGCCAACCACTTCCCTAAATCGCGACGCTGCACGTTTACCGCGGAATTCTCCCGTGTTTACGGGGGCTTGGCATATGAGCGTTTCCGGTGAGACTTCGCACGGGCGACAAAAAAGGCCCATTTAAGGGCGCAGTCTCAGTTTGCCATTCCGGCGGTACGCGTTTGAGATTGGTGGGATATGTTGGTTTACAGCTTAGCGAACTGTTCGCGCTGCTCTGACCAGGATGCCGGGACGCCCGACTTGATAAGGGTGTCTGACGTCATGCCATCGGGCTGTTCGCCAGACGCAATTGCGTCAAGGATGTCCGGCGTGAGCATCGCGAGATCCACAACATCCTGAACGCGGCGCTTCGATATACCCTCAGCACCTCTTTCAGCTCCGCATCAGATAGAGGCCCCACGAACCTAACCCCTATGTCGAGATCCAGTATGATGTCATCCGGATGCGGCAGATCCTCAGGCACGGGCTGCCCTGAGGTCTCGGCCTCCGCCCGCTCCTGGTATTTCCGCTCTTTGAATTCACCCCAGAGCGTCAGCTCGGCGTCGATCTCCGCTCTCTCAAGTTCGCAGGCCCGCGAGATAGCCCCCATTACATATCGCTGCCCATGAACGCTCCCCTGCAGGGCACTCTCAAACGCCTTTTGGGTCACAGCATCCTGCATACGGACCGTCTTGACCTCTCCGCCTATGCGGATGTCGATTTCGCTGTTCGCGACCTCCAGAACAGACTTGTCGACGGAATTCAGTTTTTTACGCGTCTCCTTTGACGAACCCTGACGGCGTTTCGGGGCTGGCGTCGTCATGGGCATGGCCTGGGTTTCACCGAACAAAATCGCTTTCTTCGTTGCCTCAATCGTTTCGGGAGAAAGGTTTCCGCTCCCCTTACCTTTTGTTTTACGATCACCCATTACGCTTGCCCCCTCTCGCCGCGCACAATTGTGAGGTCTTCAAATGTTTTTCCCGTAGCAACATGACGCGCCTCGCGCCCCGTCAGCCCCTGCCACCGGCGGATAATCGTGTCGCAGTATTTGGGTTCATATTCCAACACACGGGCGCGACGTCCGCAGCGTTCCGCGGCAATCAAGGTGGTTCCGGATCCCCCAAAGACATCCAGAACAAGTTCCCCGCGGCGCGAGCAGTCCTTGATCGCATCAATGACAAGCGCCGTTGGTTTGACGGTCGGGTGCATCTCAAGGTCAGACACCCCACCCTTTTGGCGGATATTCACGCCAGGATAATCCCAGACATTTGTTCGATACCGTCCGGTTTCGCCAAGACCAAAACTGTTGGTATGTGGGGCAGTTCCCACCTTGAAGACAAAGATCAGCTCATGTTTGGAACGGTAGAAGCTCCCCATCCCGGCATTGGTCTTGTTCCAGACACATAAGTTCTTCAGCTCTGTAAAGCAGGCCTCTCCCACTTCTGTCAGCTCTGCGATATGGCGCCAGTCCATGCAGACATATGCGATCGCCCCGTCGCGACAATTCTTCACCACATTGCTAAGACTGTCCGTCAGAAACGAGACAAACTCAGCACGCGACATTTCTCCTGAGGCGTGTCCGTCGTCATATAAAATGGGACATCAGAGCGGCTTGAGCAATGGAGGCTCTGGCTCATTTGTGTGATTGATTAT
>JBPOFA010000012.1:0-136340 GCA_051251595.1 Marinosulfonomonas sp. | reverse complement strand
CACTGGCCCGCATGGTTGTACAAAGTTTCCATGAGATGATGTAACGGCTGTAATCGTCCAAGATCGTGGACAGGTAATACCAGCCCCAGCCGATGATCTTGAAGTAGGTAAAGTCCGTTTGCCACATCTGGTTGATGGCGGTGGTTTTATCCGTGAACTCGTCGGCTGCTTTGATCACCACGTAATCTGGTGCCGTGATAAGGTCTGCTTCCTTGAGAATGCGATAAGCTGATGATTCAGATACAAAGTACCGCTTTTCATCGGTGTATTTGACCGCCAGTTCGCGCGTGCTCAGCGCCTCATGTTCCAATGCAAAGGCGATCAGATCATCGCGGCGATCATCCGGGATACGGTTCCAGACAGATTTAGGACGTGGAGACTTGTCAGACAGCCCATCAAAGCCACCCTCAAGATACAGATCATACCAGCGATAGAACGTGGTGCGTGGAATGCCCAGCATGTCCAGGGTCTGTTTGGTTGGCAGATGGGACCCTTCGACTGTGCGGATAATCTCCAACTTCTCTGATGCAGGGTATCTCATTCCTCGAACTCCCCAACTCCTGTCATGCTTTTTTTGAGAAGCCGGTTCTCAAGCGTCAGATCGGCTACACATTCCTTCAAAGCCATGGCTTCTGAACGCAGCTCTTTTACTTCAGGGGATGTGGCTTGCCGCGCTGTGTCGCCAGAAAGGCGGCGTTTGCCAGCTTCGAGGAATTCCTTCGACCAGCTATAATAAAGGCTCTCCGCGATGCCTTCCCGACGGCACAGCGCCGAGATGCTTTCTTCGCCGCGCATCCCCGCCAAAACAATGCGGATCTTCTCTTCGGCCGAATAAGTTTGCCGTGTCTTGCGACGGATATTCTTTACCAATTTATCTGCAGACGCTTTGCTGCTTCCGGATTTCTTGTTCATCTTCACTCCATGAAGGTTACGATGAACCAGAAACCCTCCGTTACGAAAACCTCAAATCTGTCCCACAAGCGCTGACGTCAGACACCCTGAGCGTTTCCCGCCGAATCTCGGGCGGAGTGCCTCGGGTTGGGGCCTCGGACATTCAGGAACTGTCAGAACTCGGGGTCATTGCGGTTGACCTGTCTCAGATCAGCAACTCAAAATCGGGTAGCCATTCGAAATTTGCGGGTTCTCCGGAGATAGTTAAGCTCATCGGAGAAGGCTTGAACAACAATGCTCGGTTTGATCGAAACCAGCGCGCCACGGAACTCCAGGATGTGCTGGGGTCCATCCCGATCGCAATCGCCTTCAATTGAGGGCTTTTTTGGCTCCGTTTTTGATTGCTCACATTATCAAGGCTCGACCTCGGACATAGCTATGGGCTATGTCCGCATACCGCGCATTGCGCCAGTTCGTTCTCAACGCAGCAATCGTCGCGATGGGCTCAGAGCCGCCTAATGCCGCTGCAGCGTCGCGTATGTTGCAGGCGATTTCGAACCGGCCATTTACCAATTGGGCTATACAACTGGAAACCAACGGTTTTTTGCGGATACGCAGACATCTCAAGATCGACAGTCGATGTTGAGGCAACGCGCGGCGAAATCTGACTGCGAGCCCACTTTGACCGATGCTGCACTGTGGGCGAACAGCAGCAGTGCGCCGGAATCGGGGTTTACTAAGTCTGGGCGGTTTCCCGAAAGCCGCCGTTCGTGTAGGCTTCGGCGAGAACTAGGTGAGAGTTAGCGTTCCCACGAACCAAAACGATTTTTGAGACTTCTCTACTCGCTTCAATATCGGATATTCCTCAAAATTGAGCCTCATGGTGGGCCGTACAAACGCCATGCCAAATTTCATCGATCATTCGGGCGTTGTAGTGACCCGTGAAATCATTGCGATGGTAACGTCCAGTGAAGCGATTTATTTCGACGTAGACGGATTTAGCCGCTGTCTGATCAGCATTGTATGCAGTGATACAGCGCCACGTCGCATGGGTATCATTTATGAAAAACTCTCTTTCTCCGGCGCAATGACTGTCTTTGCCAAGCGCCGACAGATCACCGAGTTCATAGTACAACGGTATGGACTGGCTTTTCCGTCTTTGTTCTTCCCCAAGACTTTCGTATTCACAAAACAGGTACGAAACTGGCTCTGAAATGGCTGGCATAGCCGTTAACGTTGCAGCGCATGCCACGCCAAAAATTCGATGCATCTGTAGCTCTCCCTTGATCTTATCGCGTGCATTACTTCGAAGCATAATAGCAATGATCGCTAAGACACAAATACATCTAAGTCCCGCTGCTTGCCAGTTCGAACCCTACGCAGTTGAAGTCAGCTTTCGCATATTTTGGGGCAAGGACTGAGTGGCCGCTTTGGGTCGTTCGGGACAGTTGGTCTGTCTCACTCTAAGGTCGGCTCCGTCCCGCTTAGCAGTCCTTGGCGCCTCCTGCAGCGAACGGCAGCTCTGAGCCCAGAGTTGCCATCAATATTTGACATGTCCTCTAAGAACTTTCAAAAATCTAGTCATGTCGCTACTTGGTCTCTTACATTTTGTCTTGATGATCGGCGCTCTGGCAATTGGAGCAAGAGTTTTCCTGCTTCCGAAGGGCACTCCTAGGCACAAGCAACTGGGTCGCATCTTTTTTGCTGGCATGTTGATTTCGAACTTGGTCGTTCTGACAATTTACAGAGACTCTGGTCAACTAGGTATTTTCCATGTTCTTGCAGTAGTTAGCGTTGTGTCTCTTATTGCCGCAATCGCGTTGGTACGACTGCCTGGTGCAGGTATGGGTCGCCGGATTGCGCACGGCCACGTCATGCTCTGGTCCTACGGCGGTGTTGTGGCCGCAGGGCTCGGTCAGAGTGCGACGTTCCTTGGTCTATCTCCGTGGCCAGCAATCCTGATATGTTTCCTGCTGGTAGCATTCTCGGCATATCGTACCAATTTCGTAGGAATGCTCGTTGGCCGCTAAGTCCGCATAGGTGCCCTTTGAGCGGATCAACACGCAATTCTGGACGAAAACGAATCGAGTTTGTGGCGTTTCCTTCGCGGTCCAACCAGTGGCCCAAGACCAGACATTCCACCAAATTCACCCGAAAATACAACTTATTGGTTAATTCTTCATAGTTTCAGACGATGCGCCCCGATCCAAAGGGCGCAATCCTAAGACATGGCCGGGGGATGACTTTCGGTTTTGGTGAACTGTCGAATGTTCGGCAGAGTAATGAACTTAGGAGACTACAATGAAAGACGCAGTTCTTAAAAAATGGATCGAGTTCCGTCACTGTGAAGAGGGTGTAACCCTGGTCGAATACGGTATCGCGATCGCACTTGCTATTACGCTTGGCACGGCAGCGCTTGCCACGCTCAGCGGTTCAATCGGTACAAGTATGGGTAACGCTGGCGCGTTGATGCCTTGATTTCAATTGGTCGGCTGCACAACGGCCGACCAATCTACCCGCCGGACTATAACGTCGGCGGCTACGCCCATGCATCGACATTGGGCACCGGCCTTCAGGCCCGGAGTTTCAAAGCCTGATCCAAACAACTCGCTTCTGAACAAGGAATGGAACCATGGGAATACGCTCTGTTTTTGTCGCGCTGCTTGGCGTCGCTGTTGCAGGTGGCTCTGCCTACGGGGCCCGGGAATATCTGAATAACGCAAGCGCCAACGCCGCTGCCGACCCCAATGCCGGGTTGGTGACCGTCGTTGTCGCGGGTCGCGACATTCCATACGGGCAACCCATTCAACCGCAGATGCTGCAGATCATTTCCTGGCCGGTAGAGGCCGTTCCACCTGGTGCGATCGTCGACGTAGAAGACTTGATCGCAAAACCGGGGCAACCTTTGCGCCGTGCGAAACGGGCCCTGTCGCAGGGGGAACTGATCCTGAGTTCGAAAGTTTCCGAATTTGGGGAAAAGGTAACCATCGTGCAAAGCCTGGGGGCGAACCTGCGGGCCATGGCGATCAAGGTCGATGCTGAAACCGCCGTGGGCGGATTTGTAACGCCCGGTGACAGTGTGGACATCGTTCTGACGCAAGGGCGGGAAGAAACGCTGCGCACCGTCACAATCCTGCAAAACATCCGCGTGGTCGCTGTTGACCAGGAATCGGACGAACAGCTTGATCAACCGGGCGTCGCTGCAACCGTCACCGTAGAGGTCACGCCAGAGCAGGGTCAGAAACTGGCCCTGGCGCAAAAGGCGGGCACGCTGAACCTTTCACTGCGAACGCTTGATGACGCGACGGATAAGCCAATGGATTCAATTCGCCTAAGCGACATCATGCGCGACAAATCCCCGGTGGAGGAAGCGATCACAAAAACGACCATCAAGGTGCGCCGCGCCACTGAAGTTGAAGAAGTCGAAATTCAATAACCGAAAAAGGATTTGGAAAACGTCATGAAACTGCTGCGCAACATAAGCAAATTTGGCCGCGACGAAGCCGGTGCATTGCTTGTCTTCTGGGCGGTCTCCCTTGTGATGATTTTCGGGTTGGTCGCCATGTCGTTCGATTTTGGTCGGCTCGCCTCAACCCAATCAGAACTTCAATCCTACGCAGATACGGTCGCTTTGGCGGCTGCCGGGGAACTTGACGGAAACAGCGATGCCATCACGCGTGCAACCGCTGCCGCCGCAAATCTGATCTCAGACACGCAAGCCTTTGGCTCTGGGGGGCAAGCCTTGGGCGGCGGCGGTGATTACACCATCGACTTCTTTGATACTTTGCCACCAAGTGACTTGTCCGGCATGGCAGCAGGTCAGACAAATGATCCACGCGATGCGATTTACGCGCGGGTTGTGGTGACGCCCAAGACGGTCGGTTTCACCTTTGCCAATGTCTTTTATACATTAAGCGGTCAAACGCCCGGCAACGATCAGGTGGGGGCCGTCGCGGTTGCTGGCTACACCCAATATGCCTGCGATGTAACGCCATTGATGTTTTGCCTGCCGGATCCCAACTACAAGGCTGACGCAAATATCGGCGACATGATCCTTTTGCGTTCCGGCGGACAAGGCGCGGCGTGGGGCCCCGGAGATTTCGGGTTTTTGGACCCTTCCAAGATCGCGGTCGACGATAAGGGACCATGTGCTGGGCTTAAGGGCAGCAAGCTGGACCAATGCTTGATCGGCGCAGAAGGGGCGATCACGCAGTGTTTTGCGCAGCGCGGTGTCGACACGGAACCCGGCCAGAAAGTTGGAATTGAAGACGCGATTTTCAATGTCCGGTTTGACATCTATCGCGCGTCCATGAACGGGAAAAAGAACGACCCGCTTTATCCGCCGGCCCCAAATGTGATCAAGGGGATTGTCAGCAATAAATCTGGCGGCGGTGGATCGCAGTGTATTGGCGGCAACGAACAGGTATCGCCTGACACGGTTGGCCTGCCAAGGGACACCTGTTTTGCCAATGGAACCTGTTCACGCTACGGGGACGGGAACTGGTCCGCAGGGCGCACCAATTACGTGGCAGTTAACTATGGCGGCACTGATCCGCACCCCGGCGCGACGACCCGGTATGACTATTACCTTGCCGAAATCGCAGCGGCTGGCGGGGCAGGCTCGGGTCAATCCATTCTAAGTGGTCTTGCCGAAACCGGGCGCCCGCAATGTTCCAGCAACCAGTCTTCGGACCCAGAGCGGCGCGTGGTGATTGCGGCAGCCATTGATTGCAACGCGAACCCGGTGCAGGGCCGGACCACGAATATTCCGGTTAAAGAGTTCTTTCGTGTCTTCATGACAGAACCTGTCGGTAAAGATGGTGCATCGCCTCCGAACCTTGATCTTTGGGTAGAGGTCGTCGGTTCAGCTGGCGGGCCAGGCAGCGGAACGGGTGGCACAGGTGGAATCTTCCACGATGTTGTTCAGCTGTATCGGTGATGTGATGAAAACCAAACTCAACATAAAAAACCGAAATCGTCTGGGTCGTTTTGCCCGGGATGAAGGCGCAGCGGCGCTTGTAGAGTTCGCGATCATGTTGCCGGTGATGTTGCTGGTCTTCGCGGTCATCATCGAAGGCAGCCGGTTGATGATTTCGTTTCAGGGCGCGATCAGCGGTGTTCGGGATGCGACACGCTATCTGTCGCGCGTTGTGCCGACGGACATCTGCACCGCAGGTGGCTCGGTCGCCGCCCATGGCCCTAAACTTCAGTCGATTGTGGGGCAAAGCATCACGGGCAACGCGGTTCTGCCAAGTTCAGTCACGCTGAATTCGGTGACCCCGACATTTACCTGTGTCAGCGGGACCTACCGCCTAAGCCCATCACCCGTCGCACAGGTGACTGCGAACGTCACGATTGTATTCCCATTTGCCGGGATATTCGGCCTGAACGGCACTGCCTTGGGTCAAATCACCACAAATGTCACAGATTCATCAAGGATTTTTGGCGTATGACCCAATCACACGGAAATATCATCTATTCCGATCGGACCCGCCGATTTGTTCAGGAAGAGAACGGCACGACGCTGGTCGAACTGGGCATTGTGCTGCCCATTTTCCTGTTGATATTTTTCGGCCTGATCGATTTTGGGCGCTTCGGTTCAGAATATGTGATGGCCGAAAAAGCGATGGAACGGGCGGCACGCATTGCTGTGGTGCGCCCGCCTGCCTGTGCCGGGGTTCCGACGATCAATCTGCGGGGGCCGGTGGCACCCAACACTGTCGCGCCTCGGTTTGGCACAAAATGCAGCGCGGGCCCGAATATCTGCGCGAATGCCGGAACGATCACCTGTTCGGGGAACGCCGGTGATCCGACCGTCAGCGAAATCTGGTCCGCGATCTCCGGTCTGTTGCCGCGTTCCGCGACAGAGGCCAATCTAAGCATCAGCTATACAGCGGATTCCCAGCTTGGGTTTCTGGGTGGGCCCTATGTGCCTGTAGTCACTGTCGAGCTGCAAAACCTGAACTTTCAATTCACGTCACCGCTTGGGGGGCTTGCCGCGATGGCGGGCTCTCCCAACACAAACATACCCGGCTCTACTCTGCCGTTTCCCGCGATGAGCGTTTCATTGCCCGCCGAAGACCTTGGCAATGGAAACGGAAGTTAGCACCGGAATACGAGTTTCATGAAGGATATTGATATGACACATGTCGACAAATCGATCCTGGTGGTTTCGCCGGAGCCCGCATTGGGCCAATCCATTGCGACGGCATTGGGCAGTCAAGGCAATGTCCACGTTGAAACACGGAACACGACGCTTGCCCAAATGAACGGAAGCGCCGTCAAAATTGCGGCGGATCACGATGTAATCTTGTTTCAGACAGACCCAGGCGACGCGGCCGACATGGAAGCCATTCGGACCTTGGCCATGGGACGCGGCAAGAACACGGTTTTGATGGCCTTGGCCGACGGAAATATCTCATTGTCGCAAGTCCGCGCCTTGAATCAGGCCGGTGTGGATGAGGTCCTACCTGTATCCTCGACCGGTGAAGAGATTGAAGGGCAGATTGCCAGGCTGAACCGCGCGGTTGAACCGGGACGTTCAGTGCATTCGCATCAGGGACAGATCATCGCTGTCGCGCAGGCCCGGGGGGGCGTCGGGTCAACCACCGTCGCGGTCAATCTGGCGGATCAACTGGCGGGGCCAACAAAACTCAAGAAAAAACAAACCCGAACAAAGGTCGCTTTGGTCGATTTCGACTTGCAATTTGGAACCGTCGGTTCCTTCCTGGATCTGGAAGAGCAGGACACGTTGCTGCAACTGGCCCTGGATGGGACCATTCCAGATGAAAATTTTCTGAAGCAGTCCATGCATGTGATGAACAACGGTATGTCGGTCTTGCCGGCCCCGTCAAAATTTGCGCCTTTGGATTCTCTGCGGACCGATCAGGTCGCCGCTATTCTGGAATCCCTGCAGCAGACACATGACTATGTTGTCGTGGACATGCCGCGCGCGTTGGTGGGCTGGGTAGAGGCCATTATTCAACGCGCCGAACAGGTTGTTATGGTCACCGATGTCAACGTTGCAGCCATTCGCCATTGCCGCCGGTTGATCGACTTTTACACAGCCGACAACGTCACATTGCCGATCAAGATCCTGGTGAATGGAGAGAAAAAGCCGGTCATCAGATCGTCGGTGCACCGCGAAGCGGCGTCAGTGCTTGAACGGGATTTGGAATATTGGCTGCCCCACGACGCCAAGGCCGCGAACGCTGCCTCGGATCGCGGGAAGCCATTGGCGCAGGCCAGCGGGCGATCGCACCTAAACAAGGCATTCGTGAAGCTAGCAAAATCAATTCGATCACAAACGACGCCTGACGGCTAAAACAACAAGGGGACGAACGGTGTTTAAACAATTCGGAAAAGCGGCAAAAGAAACCAGTGCAGAGGTCATCGATTTTGATCTCAGAGCGGCCCAGCAAACAGAACGTGCGTTAGAGCAGTCTGGTTCAGACCAAGAGTTTTCGGCCTGGTTGGACCTGAAAAGTCAACTGCATGAGGTTCTGTTGGAACGGTTGAACCTGGCCGTACTGGAGAAGGTTGAACCAGACGAGCTGCGCCGAGAAGTCGCGGGCCTGGTGTCAAATGTCCTGACGCAAGAGGGGCGCCCGATGCGCTCTGATGAATTCAAGAAACTAATCGACGAGCTTCTGCACGAAGTTTTGGGTTATGGGCCTTTGGAACCTTTGCTGGCTGATCCGACGATCAACGATATTCTCGTCAACTCTCATCAGAATGTTTATGTTGAGCGTTTTGGGAAGCTGGAAAAAAGCCGTGTCCGATTTCGGGATGAACGCCACTTATTGCGGATCATCGACAAGATCGTGTCCCAGGTCGGACGGCGTGTTGATGAAACCACGCCATGGGTGGATGCGCGGCTTGCAGATGGCAGCCGGGTAAACGCAATTATCCGCCCTTGTTCGATTGATGGACCGTCCATGTCGATCCGGAAGTTTTCCAAAAACCCGCTAAGCATGGACCGCATGACGGAAATCGGCACCCTGACCGAAGCATCCGCGCAGTTGTTGCAAGGGCTGGTGCAGGCCCGTTTGAACGTCCTGATCTCGGGCGGAACGGGGTCAGGGAAAACCACGATGCTAAATGCGATGTCTTCGTTTATCGGGCAACGCGAACGCGTCGTTACGATAGAAGACGCGGCCGAATTGCAGATGCAGCAAGAACATGTGGTGCGTCTGGAAACACGGCCGCCCGGCCCATCAGGAAACGGTGCTGTTTCGCAACGCGACCTTGTGCGCAATGCTCTGCGCATGCGTCCGGACCGTATCATTGTGGGTGAGGTTCGCGGGGCCGAAACCTTTGACATGTTGCAGGCCATGAACACCGGCCATGACGGATCCATGACCACGATCCATGCCAATACGGCGCGGGACGCTCTTGGGCGGATTGAACAAATGGTCATGATGGTCGGGATGGATTTTCCGATTGCAGCCATCCGGTCTCAGGTTGCTTCTGGCATTCAGATTATCGTGCAGTTGAGCCGGCTCAGTGATGGGACCCGCCGCGTGATGAGCGTGTCAGAGATTTCCGGAATGGAAGGCGACGTGATCACCATGCAGGACATTTTTGTGTTTCAACGCCGAGGTGTGTCCGAAGAAGGAGACGTTCTGGGAGAGTTCGTTGCCACGGGCGTACGTCCGAAATGCGCGGAACAGCTGGAACAGGCTGGTATCAACCTAAGCGGTGACGCCTTTGTTCGGAACGGGGTGTAATGATGGAAGACCTGTTGGACTTTGCCACGACTCCGCTGATTTACGTTGGAATCTTTCTGGGAACGTTGATTGCGTTCGAAGGGCTGCGCCAAATCCTGTCCCGCAGCGAAAGCGCAAGTGAAAGCCGAAACCGGCGGATGCGTATGATTGCCGCCGGTGCGTCCACCGAAGATGTACTGAATCTGCTAAAGCCCACGCAAAGCCGGTGGTCCTTCGGTTCAATCCCGTATCTGAGCAACCTGCCGGTGGTGCTTCGCCAAGCCGGGATTTCCATGAAACCTTCTGTGTTCCTGGGTTTGTCCGCGATCGCCACCCTTGCTGTTGCTGGATTCGCATTGACAGTTGTGATCCCGCCCTTGGCCTTTGGCATCGCATTTCTGCTTTGCATGGCGGTGCCAATTTACATTGTCAGAATTGCCAGCCGCAAACGCATGGCGAAACTCGAACATCAATTGCCGGAGGCGCTTGATCTGATGGCGCGGGGATTGATTGTGGGCCACCCTCTGAACGCCACGGCGGCCGCCGTTGCTTCGGAAATGGCCGATCCAATCGCATCAGAATTTGGGGTCATCACCGATCAAGTGGCTTATGGGGATGAGCTGGTCGATGCCTTCATGGATTTTGCCGAACGCACTGACCTGGAAGATGTGCGATACCTTGCGATCAGCGTCGCAATTCAGCACGGGACAGGGGGCGATCTGGGACATGTTCTGCAGACGATGGCAAAGGTCATCCGCGACCGAATTTCCATGCGCAAGCGGATCATGGCGATTTCATCAGAGGGACGATTGACGTCCATTTTCCTTTCGTTGCTTCCGATTGTGATCTTTACTGCAACGTCGGCGATGACGCCGGGATACTACACGGACGTTGCGGATGATCCACTTTTCCGCCCATTTGCCGCGATTGTCATAGGTCTGGTGGTAGCCAATTTTCTAGTGCTTCGCCGCCTGGTCGACTTTAGATTTTAGGAGGATTTGTCATGAACGAATTCATTTCCAGCCTTTTTGAAGGTGCATCATTCGGCCCTCAGACAATACTCATCATGGGCATAGCGGTTGGTGCCATGTTGTTCTTTTTCGGCCTGTCCAGCGCACTGTCAGAACGGGATCCAGTTGTCGAGCGGATGGGGCGCAAGACCGGTGGACGCCGTCACGCGGACCTGGAAACGGGTATCTTGAATCCAGAAAACGTGTCTCCAAAAGGGGTGTTAAAGGCGTTCATCCCTTCAGAACAAAAAGAGCTTACAGAGGTTCAGCGCCAATTGGCGATGGCCGGTCACAATGGCCCCAATGCAGTGTTGAACTACTATCTTTTGCGTGTGTCGCTTGGGATCCTTTTGCCAATAGCTTTGTTGGCGATCATCTGGGCGGCACGTACGGGTTTAGTTTCCTTGCCGCCCGTCATAGACGCCCATGTTGCGGGGTGGGAAACGAACAGAGTGATTCAGATCCTGATGGGTATCGTTGCCGTTGGTTTTTTCGGCCCCGGGCTTTGGTTGAAATCTAGGGTGGCAGAACGCAAAAGAGCGATTTCAGAACACTTTCCAAATGCGTTGGACCTGATCCAGATTTCGGTAGAGGCGGGGCTTGGGTTTGACGCGGCCATGATCCGCGTCGGGAACGAATTGAGAATGACCTCACCGGCGATTTCCCAAGAGCTGTTGCAGGCGCAACGGGAAATCCAGGCCGGTCAGTCGCGTGACAGGGCGTTGATGGCCATGGCCAACCGTACCGGCGTTGAAGAGGTCACGTCCTTTTCGAATGTTGTCCTGCAATCCATGCGGTTCGGGACAAGCGTTTCCGAAACGCTAACGACCTACGCCAAGGAAATGCGCACGCACCGAGAGCTGAAAGCCCAGGAAAAGGCCAATCGCCTGCCGGTTCAAATGTCTGCGGTTCTGGCTGCGCTTATGTTGCCGTCACTGGTGTTGCTGACATTGGGGCCAACGATCATTCGCTACACCCGATTGTTTGTGGAATAGGCGAACAGAGTCTCAAACCCCTGCATAGGATGCTTGAAACAATCTTTTCGATCTAATGGTTTTATCCGTTCATTTTACGCGGATTTACCCGCTAAAGTTGTCAATTCGGCCAAATATGGCGCAAATGTGTCGAATTGTTGACTGAACTGCGGTGAAAGGGGATTTTACAGTCTGGGGGAAATTCAAAGCCGACCAAAGGTTGGGTTTTGAGTGGAAAAATGGGCCGGACTTGAACGGTCTACGGATGGTGAATGAATGAGTATCGACGGAGCCTTAGAAAGTCGACGACCTGACTCCGCCTCTCCCCAGGCAGTTCAGGCCCGAATTGTGGATGCAGTCGCGGACTGGTGCGAAGCGCTGCATGGTGCTGTTTCCCTGGACGCTGCGGTGTCGGCCTTAATTCAAGGCATGGGCGCAGAAGCGGGCGTATTGGTACGCACGAATTTCAACGACGGTAAGATCACGCAAATTGCGAAATTTGACCAAAAGGCTATGACAAGTGCCCTGCCTTTGGATGCGGTGTATGGGGACGAAATTTTCGGGCGTTTGCTGCAGAAAGCGCGGCCAGCAAGCGTATGGCTTGCGTCGCAGCATAGCGATCAATATTCCGAATTTTTGGCGTCAGAGTATTCCGGCTGGCAAGAAGGCCGAGATATGAAAGAATTCGCAGTCCTGGTCCTTGGCTCTGGTCCAAACGGTCGCGATCACCTTGAACTGCATTTTCGCGAACAAGCATCACCAGACGTGATTGCCAGTTTGACCAGCGTTTTACAGGCCATGACACGATCATGGATGGCGAGACAGGTTGGTTTTGTTTCGCGCAAACTGACCAACCGGCGCGTGGGGCAGGCGACGCCCGCAGCAAAGACAACATTTGAACCGATCTTGGGGCCGAGCAATCCAGCCGGCCTTAGTCGAGCGGAATTTCGGGTGTGTCTGTTGCTTAGCAGTGGGCTTTCGGTTGCTGGGGTAAGTCTTGAACTGGGACTGGCCGAAACAACTGTTCGCTCACATCTTCGCAGTATCTACGCAAAGTCTGAAACCAAGAACCTTGCCGAGCTGATTTTTTGTCTGATCCGGTCCGATACGCGGCAGACATTTCAGCCAAAGCGTTCAGCGTAAGAGTTGGGGGTCCAATTGTATTCTGACCTAATGCCTCTCATTTGGCTGTCGCCGATTTTGGCGGCTGTCGGCTACTTTGACCTTCGTTACATGCGCATTCCGAATGCGCTGAGTTTGATCGGGTTGGCCCTATGGGTTCTGTCGCTTACAGTCTTCCCGCCCGCTGACCTTTTTGCGCGCTTCGCTGTGGCGGGAATTGTCTTTGCGATCGGGTTTACCGGTTTCTTTTTTCGGCTTCTGGGTGGGGGCGATGTAAAGATTCTTACGGTCTTGATGCTCTTCGTGCCTCTGCCGACCCTTGCTGTTTTCGGGAATGTCTTCTCTGCCTCACTGGTGCTTGGAGTCTCTTTTGTCATGACCGCGCGCCGTGTCCCGGCACTGGCACATGTGCCGTTCAAATCGCTTTCGCCAAATGCTGGCTTTCCAATGGGCATTTCGATCGCAATGGCGGGACTGGTGCATCCTTTGGTGGTTACTTTGCTCTTGGGCTAACGCCAGAAACAGGTATCAAACATTGCGATTTCCACAAGAGTATCTCTGGCGAAAATGTGTTACGCTAAAGAAGAAGGTCAAAGACCAATTGGGCACACAATAAATGCGAAACCAAAAATAACGCAAGCTGACCGCGTTTGACTGGATTTGAACCGTCATGATTGGATGGAACGTCCTAGGCAATCGTTTCTGACGGCAGTTCCCCAAAAACGGCGCGGTAGTCTCGGGCCAGCTGGCCCATGTGCCAAAACCCGAGCGGATTGGCCAGGTCTGAGACAAGCGTTGCAGGGGCGGATTCAAGCAAACTTCGCCGCAATAACCCCAAACGCATGCGAAGAAAATATGCCTTTGGTCCAATTCCAAAAGCCTCTCGGTAGGCCCTGTTGAGCGTCCGCAGCGAAACGCCGGACATTGCGCAAATCGTGCTGATCTGTACATTTTCGGCAACGTTCGCTTCCATTATTTCAAGCGAAACACGCAAGGCGCGGGCCCGTTGTTTGCCGGTGCTGCAGTCGCTGAATTTGTCAGATGCGTCGGCAATGTAAAGGAAATGGGTCAATATCTCCTCTTCATCTGACAAACTCATCTCTGCGCCGCCTTTTGGGCGAAGATAGTTCAATGCGCGTGCGGCCAAAGGTTGCGTACCTAATGTCTGCTCTGCCGCCAAAAAGACACCACTTGAACCGAGCGCAACATCAAAGGGCATGCCCAGCCCGTCGGCAAGTGTTTCTAACCTATCCTGTGCAACAGAGAATGTTACGCCGTGAAAGCCAGAACCCGATATACCCTCAAACCCCTCTGAACCTCCAAAAGTTAGGAACCCTTGGTGGAATACGTCCACATTTTGCCAACGCAGTTCATCGCGACCGACCGGAATACCAAATGTCATCGTGTCAGGTGGCGCAGCGCCCTGCTGATGGACGGCTCGGTCCATACTGATTTCAAGTAGTGTCAGTGTCTGCCCACCAAGGATTCGGACATGCGTTTGCATTGGACCTTGCTCTATTTGGCGAAATTTCATGTGCCAAGGAGATATTCTCTCAATCAAATTTGGGTCAGAAAATTTGATGTCGGCACCGGGCCAATTGGTTTCGATTTCCGTACTTTTTGGCCGATTTTTGATGTGGTCCATTTTTTGTTGGCTCTACTTTCGAGACAAAGTTAGACCGATAGTAGCCGGATTCAGTCGATGAACCACGTCAAAAATCTTCAACTGTGCGTGGGACCTGCGTCTTGCACGGTCTCAAGGTCTGATTTTAGCAGGAAGAGCCCGTTCTGATGATTGACGGTTCAGATCGGTCATCGGTACCGGCCGGTCATCCAATCAACTGCGCGTGGTCGTAAAGAATTCAACAGATCACCGCGCAACCGAAACACGCCAGATAACGAAATTACAGTCACTTAGGGGAATGGAAATGAAACACTTACTGGGACTTCTAGCGTCGGCCGTGCTGGGCACCTCGGCCTTGGCACAGAGCAACGACATCATTCGCGACGGGGAATATCTGTTCATTGAGGCGCAGCATGGCCGGGAATGGGCCGCTCAAGACACCGAAATTGATGCCAAACTGGCAGAGATCCGAAAGGCAAATGGCGGCAAGCCACCGAACATCGTTTACGTGCTGATCGACGATGTCAGCTTTGGCATTCTGGGCAACCGGACGATGAATTATGTGACTGGAATCAAAACACCGAACATCAACGACTTTGCCGATCAAGGTATGAGCCTGTTACGGATGTACACAGAGCCGTCCTGTACGCCGACTCGCACTGCAATGCTGACTGGCCGCCATCCAGTGCGGGCAGGGCAAGAAGAGGTCAAAGTCGCGCTTGTCGGTGAAGGCCTGGCAGCAGAAGAGGTCACAATCGCTGAGATCTTGAAAGAGGTTGGTTACAACACCGCCCATGTTGGCAAGTGGCATCAGGGCGATATCGAACAATCCTACCCCCACAATCAGGGCTTTGACTGGGCCGCCTTTCCGGTGCACCAGCAGGTTCAGTTGTCGCTCATGACACGAGAGGCGATGATGTCGAACAATATGGTTGGGTTTGACCCCTCGGGTGAAACAAATCCGTTTGCCATCGACCAAAGGTTTAAACCGTTCGGCTTGGTGACCGGACTTGAAGCAGAGGCCGGGAAAATGGCCCAAGAAGTTGACATGTCTGCGGGCGAAGTTTGGACGCAAGCCAAATACCATGACATGAACCTTCGGTATCAGAGGCAAGCGATCGAACAGCTCAACAGGCTTGCCGCCGAAGATGAGCCGTTCTTCCTGCAGTACTGGCCGCTTTATCCGTTGAACTTTGTCTATGATCAGGAACAACAAAAATCCCGAAACGGCGGCTACATGGCCGAAAAGATGGAATTGCTGGATGAATGGCTCGGCGAGTTCTTTGCGGCCATCGACAATTCTGGCAAAGCCGACAACACGATTGTCGTGCTGATGTCTGACAACGGTATCTTTAACTACTATTCTCCAAATTCCGGCATGATGGAGCTAATCTATCGCGGCGGAAAAACGGACCATCTCGAAGGTGGTGTCCGCACGGACGCGTTTGTCCGCTGGCCGAATGTCATTCCTGCGGGCAGTGCAGCAGGCGATATCATTCACGTTTCAGATTTGTTCACAACTTTTGCGCGGATCGCAGGCGGTACAGATTTCATTCCACGGGATCGGGTGATTGATGGTGTTGACCAGACCGCATTGTTGATTGAGGGCGAAGGCAATTCGCGACGCGATTATGTCTACATCTATGAGGGTCCCATTCTTCGATCTATCGTCAAGCAGGACATCAAGATGCATATGCCCGCCCCAGGGCTGCCAGGGGCAGCTGCGCCGGTCTTCAACCTGCTGCGCGATCCACGCGAAATGAACCCGATCATCGGGATTGCATTATGGTCCGGCGCGTCCTTTCAGGACATGACGAAGCGGCACATGAATATGATCGCAAAATATCCACATTTGCCGATTGGCAAAGGCGCGCCCTATGGCGGGATCGACAACCTGCGCCCGGAAAGCATCGAGACCCGAGAGGTCTTTGACAGCTGGCACTAAAAGGGCTCAGCCACAAAAAAGCCCGACATCCTTGGATGCCGGGCTTTTCGTTTGGTTTGGATTGGATCAGTTCACGGTGCCGATGGAAAAGAACATCGTTTCACCTGAATGATCGTCAACACCGTCATTGTCGGTAGAAACCCAGGCCGTGCCATCTGGTGTGATTGCAAGACCTTCGACCTTGTCCAAAACATAGCCGCCGGTTGATGTCAGATCAGGGATCAGATCGCGGACCAGAGTCTTTGTGACGACCGGCAGTTCAGTGCCCAATTTGGCAGGAACCATTTCTGACAGCGGAATGCTGTAGATGGATTTGGTCACAGCTTCGCCGCCATGCTGGTTGTCGCGTTCGATGACATAGGCTTTGTCACCGTGAACAGTCAGTTCGCTAAGTCCGACCCAACCTTTTGACGGGGCTTCTTTCGGATAAAGAACGGCACCCCATTCTTTGGTGTCCAGATTGTAAGCCACAAGCTTTACAAAGTTTTCCGGATCGTCTGCCCATTCGCGCTGCACTGGCATCCACAAAGTGTCACCAACCAACGTGATACCTTCAAAGCCAAAGCGGCGTTCAACGGCCATCAGCTCTGGTGGCAGGCCGATTTCTTTTTTGATGTTGCCGTCAGGCTCTACCAAATACAAAGCATGCGGAACGACGCGGTCAGTTCTGCCTTCGGATGCAATCCAAAAGTTGCCTTTGCCGTCCAGCGTGATGCCTTCCATGTCCAGCTTTTGGGCTGGCATGCCGTTGCGCGTCACGGTGATCGCATCAACGATTTTGGCAGGTGTCTGAGTTGGATCGATCTTAAAGATCCGCGGCTGGTAGCCGTAGAAGCTGTCAGAAACGGCATAGATCATTCCGTCTTCGTCAGCGACCATGCCAGACAACGCACCCCAACCTGTCAGTGTGTCCATGCCTTCTGATGTCAGCATTGGGTAGGCTGCAGGGGCGTCCTGATATTCGTACAGCATGACATGGGCGCGTGCGGCCTTGTCTTGCAGACCGTCGAATTCGTTGGCCGTGGCCAGCAATCCGCGTTCCGGAATTGCGACAGCACCTTCAGGGGAAATCCCGGAGGGCAGCAGCTGCTTCAGAACAGGCGCAGTTGGATCCGTTACGTCATAAACCGCAACAACAGAGGCGCGTTCTGCCATGACGAACGCATAAGGCGTGCCGTCAAAAACACCGAATTCCATGCCTTCTGGTTCAGCGCCTTTGGCGTCGGACCGTTTGTCAGGGTAGTGGCCGATCATCGCAATGGCATGTTCCAGCGAAGAGTTGCTTTCCCAAACCACAGTGCCGTCTTTTTTAAAGATCGTGGCACCACGTGCGCCGCCGTCCATGTCGCCTTCGTTGGCGATCATAAAGTGGTCATCGTCGATCCACTGAACGCCGTCAGGTTCGCGCAGACGACCCATTTGGCTGTCGGTAAAGATCAAAGCCGCGCGTTCGTCTTTCGTGTCGATGTCGACCAGATCAACGGAACCGGCGGAAAAGTTGGAAATGATTGTGCCGTCGCGGGCAACCACGGCGATGTGGTTGTTTTCCTGCAGCGTCAAAACCGTTTCGCCCAGGCTGTTGATGTCAACGAACTCTGGCTCTGGGTCTGTTGGTGCGATCTCTGTGATGCCGGTCATGTCGACCTTGTTCAGGCTGTCGCAATCCAGGTTGCCGTCGACAACGTTGATCAGCGCCAGATAGCCTGCTGGCATCTGTGGAACACGTCCGTCGCCAAGGTCTTCGTCGCGCTCATTTTCGATTGCGATCGCAATGAAAGAGCTGTCTTTGGCGCGTGCGGTGCTGTCAGGCTGGCCGCCCAGATCGCAAGATCCGATTTCGGTCATTGTCTTGACGTCGATGGCTTTAACCATGCCTGATGGCTTGGTGTAGCTTTCGGATGTGTTGACCCCAACAAATGCAGTGTTGCCGATTACGGAAACTGCCGTTGGTTCGCCATCCATTGGCATGACGCCAAGGGGTTTCGGGTTTTTCGGGTCAGTGATGTCGACCGCGCCAATCACACCGGCTGGGCTGTCGGTGTAAACCAAAGTCATGCCGTCGCCGGTGACGTCGATGATTTCGGCAGAGGTTTCTTCCGGAGCATTGCCGTCAAAATTTGCAATGACCGGAAAAGAAGCAATCCGGTTAAAGTTCATTTCGGCAAGTGCTGGGAAGGCTGTAATACTGGCCAGTATAGTACCGGACAACAAGTGGCGTAGGCGCATATGCGACTCCTGAGTATTCTAGAGGTTCAAGGATGCGCGACTACAATCAGACACGTGTAACGCCGTGGTTACGATCGTGTAACGGGTCTGTAAAAACCAAATTCCCTCGGGTCAAAAAGGGGCTTGGATAAAAGTAGGTGTTCAGCTTTGGTATTAGCTGCGCCTGGGGCCTTTCCCAAAGGCGCGTTTTTGGGCGTTTTCGCCCAATCTGCCAGCGATTTCGCGGGAGGGTCGCAATCCGAAAGCCCCGCGAAATGCGCCCATTGCAGGTTTCCATTCCCGACGTGACAGGAATTGGCAGACCTTAAGAATGGAATAGATGTAAACCGTGGGCAGTCTCAGCGGATGAAATTTGCGCATGTACCAGATACGGTTTCGGAAATTGAAATAATTGGCAAAGGCTGTGGGCGTGCGTCCAACGGCACCACTGCCGATGATCGTTCCGCCATGATGGTAAACAAGCGCGTCCTTGCACCAAAGGATCGGAAAATCCCCGCGTCGGGCAGCCCAGTCGACTTCTTCGTAATACAGAAAATATTCTTCGGCCATAAGCCCGACGGTTTCAATATAGGCGCGGGAAGCGATGACGTTGGACCCTGAAACAAAATCGAGCGTCGAGATATCCGGCGTGTGCGCCGCGTCGGGCATCAGCCCTTGGTTCAGGTTGCGGCACAAGCCGGTGGTTGTGCTGATGGTTCCGCCGTCAGATTGAATCTGGTTCGGCGCATCCATGTAAATTAGCCGCGACCCCATCAGGCCGAAATCGGGATTCGCATCTGCGCAGTTGCGATAGGCCGCAACGGTTTCCGGGTGGACCTGGTAATCGGGGTTTAGCACCCAGAAGAGATCGACTTCTTGATGTTGGCGAAGCGCGGTAATCCCCGCATTCACACCCCCGGCAAACCCCATGTTTTCTGGCAGGCGCAGCAACGTAACGGCACGGTAGTCATCGATGCCCAGGGTTTTGCTTTGCTCAAAAGAATGGTCAGCGAAATCAGCTTTTGTCTTGTCGGCCCAGGCGCGCAGCAAATCAACGGTGTCGTCTGGTGAGGCGTTGTCGCACACGACGATTTTGAATTGCTGATTTGTCGACGCGAGCAACGTATCCAAGCATTCCAAAACATAGTCGCCGGAACAGTAAGAAACGATAACAATACCAATGAATTTTTGGTCTCTGCCGGCCTGTGTTTTTGGGTTTTTCAACTTGGGTTTGCCATCTATTTCGGTGCTTGAAGCGTGGTTATGATGTTGGCGCGGTTGCGTCAAAGATCAGGTTTGTTTGTCCCCCTAAGAATGATCATTGTCACGCAATCGTTCCAATGTCCCTGAAAACAAAACAATTATTTCAACACTCAGGGCCGAAAATTTGAAATCCGATCACACAACATCTGACAATGGGGCTTGCAATTCAGCGCGTTATGGTCCCGATTGTGCTTAGCCGAATTTGCGGCCAATTTTCCAAGCATTCAGGGGAGGGCTGGAAGTTGAGTGACCTTAAAGGAAAACGGATTTTTGTGACTGGCGCCGCCGCAGGGATGGGGCGCTCTATCGCGGTTTTGTCCGCGCAGGCGGGCGCTGATGTGCTTGCGACCGACATGGATTCAGAGGGGCTAAAGACGCTCACAGAGTTGGGTATCAGAACGGCGCGTCTCGACGTGACGGACCATGACGGCATTACGTCCGTGATTGGGAATGAAGCACCCTTTGATGGTGTCGTGAATACCGCCGGATGGGTGCATCACGGCACGGTCATAGACACCAGCCTTGCCGATTGGAACAATTCGTTCCGGATCAATGTTGATAGCATCTTTATGGTCATTCAGGCGGCACTGCCCGGTATGATCGAAAACGGCGGCGGGTCTATTGTGAACCTTGCCTCGATCGCCTCTTCGATCAAAGGATTCAAGTTCCGCGCCGGCTATTCCGCATCAAAGGCCGCAGTGATCGGCCTGACAAAATCCGTTGCCGTTGACTATATGGATGACGGTATTCGCTGTAACGCGATTTGCCCGGGCACAACTGAAACACCATCCTTGCACAACCGCATGCGCGCAATGGAGGAAGAGCTGGGCGGGTTCGAACAGGCAAGACAGTGGTTCGTGGATCGCCAGCCTATGCGGCGTTTGGGGCAGCCCGACGAAATCGGAAAATTCGCCCTTTATCTGCTTTCGGATGATGGCAGTTTCGCCACCGGTCAGGCCTATGCCATCGACGGGGGCACCCTGGCCTAAGCAGGCCTAAAACAAAGAAGACCAATAATGCCAATGGACCAGACCCTGACCGTCCTGACCGTGGCCCTGTGCCTGATGCTTGGCGGTGTTCTAAAAGGGGCGACGGGGGCAGGTGCGCCGCTCTTGGCGGTCCCGGCGCTGGCGCTGTTGTTTGATGTGCGCTTTGCGATCATTGTGATGCTGGTGCCAAACATGATGACAAATATCTGGCAGGGTTGGAAGTTTCGCCAACACATACCGGAAACGACTTTTATGGTGCCCCTGCTAATTGGCAGCGTGGCAGGCGTATTGCTGGGAACTTACCTTTTGGCCACCGTTCCGTTGACGGTACTGCCGCTGTTTTTGGCCGCTGCGGTGTTTGGCTATGTCGCATTGCGTTTGTCCAGACCAGATTGGGTCCTGGGCATGCCCCAGGCCAAACGCCTTGCGCTTCCGGTCGGTACTTTGGCAGGCGTGTTGCAGGGCGCTTCGGGGATTTCTGCGCCTGTGTCGATCACGTTTCTGAACGCAATCCGCCTGCCCCGACCGGTCTTTATCGCGACGATCTCTTTGTTTTTCGCGGCTTTTGGCGTGTTCCAGCTGCTGGCGCTTTGGGGCAGCGGAGTCGCGGATGCGCACGGCTTGCTGATCAGCCTGTTCGCCCTCGCACCGATTGCAGCGGGCATGCCGATTGGGGCGCAAATCGCCAAACGGGTCAGCCCGGCAGTTTTTGACAAAGCAATTCTGGTGCTGTTGTCACTGATCGCAGTGCGTTTGGTTTTGGGCTATTTCGGTTAGGGCCGCAAACCCTAGCGGCGCAACGTGTCCCCAAAGGCCAGCTGCGGCTTTAACACAATCTTTTCACCAACATCAGGAACAGCCCCAACCGAGCGCTCTGCGATAATTCGCGCCGCCGCCCGCCCGATTTCCAACCGACAGGCATCCATTGTGGCCAGCTGCCGGGGCAAACC
This sequence comes from Marinosulfonomonas sp., assembly GCA_051251595.1. Lineage (GTDB taxonomy): Bacteria > Pseudomonadota > Alphaproteobacteria > Rhodobacterales > Rhodobacteraceae > NORP110. The sequence goes on along the minus strand of JBPOFA010000012.1, from coordinate 114,659 downwards.
ATCCAGCAGATCAACACCGTTGAAACCCGCCAGCCCGACCTTGCCAGGAATATCGATTCCGGCCTCTAGACAATACAACAATCCGCCCGCGCCGATCATGTCGTTAGAGTAATAGATGAAATCCAGATCCGGGGTGCGCTGCAAAATCGCTTCGGTCATTTCGCGCCCCTTGGCCAGTGCAGAACCGCCCGAATAAAACTCTTGATCCGCCACCTCTAACCCGGCCTTTGCCAGAACTTCGGTAAAGCCCTCGAACCGTTTGCGGGCCCGGTGGTCCAGCGGCATTTTCGTACCCAGAAACGCGATGCGCTTGTACCCGGCTGCCACGATCTCTTTTGCGATTTCGCGCCCCGCCCTGCGATGCGAAATGCCAACGGCGGAATCCACCGGGTCGCCGTCCACATCCATGATTTCAACCACCGGCACGCCACAGGCCTTGAGCATCGCTCTGCTGGCGTCACTATGCTCAAGCCCGGCAATGATCACCCCAGAGGGCCGCCAGGACAGCATTTCGTAAAGCACTTTTTCTTCGCGCCCAGGATCATAATTCGTGACCCCCACAACAGGTTGCAGCGGTGTATCTTCCAGGATCTCTGAAATCCCCGTCATGACTTCGGGAAAGACCATGTTGGACATGGACGGGATGATCACGGCCACAAGATTGACCCGCTGCGACGCCAGCGCCCCGGCGATCTTGTTGGGCACATAGCCCAGCTCTTGGGCGGCTTGCAAAACCTTGTCCCGCGTGGCTGTCGAAACATCGCCACGCCCCCGCAAAACCCGCGAAACGGTCATCTCGCTCACACCTGCCGCCTCAGAGACGTCGCGCAAGGTCAACGTGCGTTTTATCGGATTTTCGGTGAGCTCGGCCATTCATGGTCCCCAATGCAACAATGCTGTTACACTGTTGCCGGAATTCCGGATTTTGTTCAAGCCAGCCTGACCAAACAGCGACAAATGATCCTTGATTTGCCATTGCGATAGCGCGAAAAGAGACAGGCGCGGCCCCGTAGCTCAGAGGATAGAGCAACCGCCTCCTAAGCGGTAGGTCACAGGTTCGACTCCCGTCGGGGCCGCCAATAATCCTTCTGACTGTGGGACGAAGCCAAGCCGGCCATCGGGGACATCGCATTTTACATTATTTCGCAAGAATGCCACAAACGCGCCGAACACTGGATCGGCTGTGATGAGGGAAGACTAACGTGGCAAAACTGGCTGGAAAAATCGCGATTGTGACGGGTGGGGCCAAGGGCATCGGGCGTGCTTTTTGCGAACGGTATGCAAAGGAAGGCGCACGGGTTGCGGTTGCTGACATCGATATCGCGCAGGCGGAAAAAGTCGCAGCGGATATCGGAACGGATGCCTTCGCCGTGCATGTGGATGTTTCGGATCAAAGCTCCATTGACGCGATGCTTGCAGCCGTCCGGGCCAAGTGGGGCACGCCGGATATCTTGGTGAACAACGCTGCGATTTTTGGTCTGGCCCCAATCACAGAGATCACACGGGAACAATGGGCGCCGATCTTTTCGGTGAATGTCGAAGGTCTGTTTTTCACGATGCAGACCGTGGCCAAGGCCATGATCGAGGACGGCGTTAAGGGCGCGATCATCAACATGTCCAGCCAGGCAGGGCGGCGCGGCGAAGCGCTGGTGGCAAGCTATTGTGCGTCCAAGGCCGCGGTGATCAGCCTGACCCAATCGGCGGGCCTTGATTTGATCAAACACGGCATTCGGGTCAATGGCATTGCACCCGGTGTGATCGACACGCCGATGTGGGACGAGGTCGACGCGCTGTTCGCAAAATATGAGGGGCGCGAGATCGGCGAAAAGAAACGCGTCGTGGGCGAAGAGGTCCCTTATGGCCGCATGGGGCATCCCGATGATTTGGCCGGCGCGGCTGTGTTTCTGGCAAGCGATGACGCGGAATATATCGTGGCCCAAACCCTGAACGTCGATGGCGGAAACTGGATGAGCTAAGGCATCCTCCCGTCCATGCTCTGACGGACAGGCTAGCCGGTATTCGTTGCAAGCCGCCGGGCGCTTTGGCGGTAAATCGATGGCGTTTCACCACAGACAACGGCGAATTGCCGATTGAAATTGGCTGTGTTGTTAAAGCCGGATTCAAAGCAGATTTGCGTGATCGACAAATCGGGCTGCGCCAATAACCGGCAGGCATGATGAACCCTAAGTTGGATTATGAACCGCGAAAAGGTGTGGCCGGTTTGCTTTTTGAAGAACCGTGAAAACGTGCTGGGTTCCATGTTTACCAGGTGTGCGACCGAGTCCAGATACAGATCTTGGGTGTAGTTTTCATAAATATGCTGGATCGCGGTTTGCAGCTTTCTGGAATGCGGCGTGTGGATTCCCATGGCCGGGGCCGATCGGGACAGAACTTTGCGTTCCGTCTTAGAGCGGCCCAACATGTCCATAAGTTCCAGAAATAGGAAAAGCCGTCGGCTGCCATCTGCTTCCCCGATCAAATGCAGCAAACGCGCGCCTTCTGTGCGGGCCGTGCCCGTAAAAGAGATGCCAAAGACGGAATCGATGAACATGTCCTTCACGCCAGAAAATTCGGCAAAATTATTCGCAATGGTTTCACCGAAATCAGGTGTGAATTGAATGAGCATGTCTCGTTCCTGCACATGCACGCCGGGTTCAATATCGCTGACCCAGTTATGGGGCAGGTTCGGGCCGGTAAGAATCAATTCGCCCTCAGAAAACGGGCCGATAAAGTCGCCAATCATCATGTGGCCCGACGTCTCTTTGATGAGGTGCAGCTCGTATTCGGGGTGATAGTGCCACTTTGCCAAGTGATGCGGATAGCCGTGCGCGTTCCAGCGAAACGACTCTCCGGGTTGGCGGACAATGACTTCGTAATCCGGGGTATGGGCCACCATTGGTTTCCTTTGAATAGCACCCGCGACAGTTGTTCTTGCGCGCTCAGGCTGAGGGAAGGGGATAGACAAACACCCCCGGGGCTGCAAGAAAGTTTGTAAGATAGGGCAAAATCGTGTGGCAAATATTTTTGTTGGATCCTATCGTCAACGTTACAAAACTGAACGGAAAGGTTGGAGGACCCTGACGTTCCGAAGAACTTCGACCAGGGTGGGTCGTCTTTTTTCACGGTTTTGGCCTGCGTTGTAGACGTTGGATTGGGAGGGAATTTAAGAAATGCGTTACCATGAATGCGCCGAATGGAGGGCTGACACTCTGTGGGCGACGTCTGGCATCCGTTTGAATTTTATGTCTAAGCGGGTGGATATTTCGTGACAAAAGCACTTTTGGAACTGGAAGGAATTTCAAAATCCTTTGCAGGCATTCAGGTTCTGGGTGACGTTGATTTTGATATCCGACCCGGCGAAGTACACGCGCTAATGGGGGAAAACGGCGCCGGGAAATCGACCTTGATCAAGGTGATCGCCGGGGCGCACGAACCCACAAGTGGCATTCTCAAAATTGATGGGAAAGAGCACCAATCTCTTACCTCTCGCGAAGCCGCAGAGGCGGGCATCGCGACGGTTTATCAAGAATTGTTGCTTTTCCCCGATTTGAGCGTTGCCGAAAATGTTTTCTACGGCCACGCGCCAAAAACAAAATGGGGCACGCTGGATTGGACCAAGATGCGTCGTGAATCGCGACGTCTTTTGGATTCGCTCGACAGTCATGATCTGGATGTTGACGCCAAGGTTGGCACACTTTCCGTCGCCAATCGGCAACGCGTGGAAATCGCAAAAGCGCTTAGTCAGAATGCAAGAGTTCTGATTATGGATGAACCGACCGCGGCCCTGGCTGACGCCGATGTGCGGCGCTTGATAGAGGTGGTCAGAACGCTGCGCGAGCGCGGGGTGGGCATTATCTATGTCAGCCATAAGTTGTCAGAAGTTTTCGAATTGGCGGATCGCGTCACGGTGTTGCGGGATGGTGCCCTGATCGGGACCAAACCGATCGAGGAAGTCACGGAAAAGATCCTGGTGTCCATGATGGTTGGGCGCGATATTGATCAGCTGTTTCCCAAGCCAACCCCGAATATCGGTGAGACTTTGCTGCGGGTTCGTGATCTGTCCTTTGGTGATCGGGTGCAGGATGTCTCTTTCGATTTGCGAAAGGGAGAAATCCTCGGCGTGGCCGGACTGGTTGGATCCGGGCGCACAGAACTGGCGCTGACCTTGTTTGGCGTAACCCCAGCCACGGCGGGTACGATTGAGGTGGATGGGAAACAGGTCACGATCCGCACTCCGCGGCAAGCGCGGGACATGGGCATTGCCTATGTTCCCGAAGACCGCGGTTTGCAGGGTCTGGTGCGCCCAATGACAATCGCTCAGAACAACTCGATGGCGTCGGTCAAGGATGTCAGCAACGGGCTGTTTATTGATTTCAAAAAAGAAATACAGAACGCGGCAGACTCGATTGCAAAGCTTGGCACGCGTGCGCAAGGCCCGGAACAAATCGTCGGAGAGCTGTCGGGCGGCAATCAGCAAAAGGTTGTCGTTGGCAAGTGGCTGGCGACGAACCCGCGTATTCTCATCGTGGATGAACCGACACGCGGTATCGATGTTGGGGCCAAGTCGGAGATTCACGCTTTGATTGGACGTCTGGCACAAGAAGGAATGGCCGTAATCATGATTTCAAGTGAACTGCCCGAGGCCATTGGAATGGCGGACCGGGTCTTGGTGATGCATGGGGGGCGGATGGTCACAATTCTGGATCGCGAAGACGCGACACCGGAATCCGTTGGCGCGGCCATGACCCGGGCAGATGAGGTGGCTGCCTGATGACGTCACAAGATGCTCCTGCCTTCGTCGCAAAACGCTCTGGCCTGCTGCGGTTCGTGTCCACCTATGGGCAAGAGCTGGTCATTGCCGGGGCGATCATTGCCCTGTTTTTGCTGGTGCCATTGGTAAACCCAAGGTTCCTATCCTCTAACAACCTGAACACGGTGATTTCGGGCAATGCGTATATTGCGGTTGCTGCAATTGGCATGTCGATGATCATTATCACGGGGCATATCGATGTGTCTGTCGGCGCCCTGATTGGTGTGCTGGCGACCATTTCCGGCACATTGGCCACGTCGGGCTTTCCGGTTTGGTTTGCCTGGATCGCGCCAATTTTTATCGGAATGGCGATCAATTCTGTAACCGGTATGTTGGTGGCCTATGGGCGCATACCGTCAATTGTGGTGACACTTGGGATGTTATCTATTCTGCGCGGCGGTTTGGTCTCTGTTACGGGGGGGGCGTGGATCAACGATCTTCCGCCGACATTCCACTTGGCGCAGCTTCGCCTGCTTGGCGTACCAATGCCGATCTGGTTCATGGTTTTCCTGACAATCGCCGCCTTTCTATGGATGCGCCATTCGGCCTTTGGCCGTTCTTTGTTCGCGATTGGTGGCAATACCGAGGCTGCACGCGCGTCCGGCACGCCGATTGAATGGCGCACTGTTCAGGTCTTTATGATCCACGGCGCATTTGCCGGTCTTGCGACCATCCTGTTTGCGACGCAGTTGCGGATCATCCAGTCGACGGTTCCACCCAACCTAGAGCTGACAATCATCACGGCCTCGGTCATTGGTGGCGTTTCCATCCTAGGGGGCACCGGGACAGTCATCGGGTCGACACTGGCGGCAATTTTGTTTTCGGCCATCGGCTCTGCCATGATTTTCATCAACGTTTCACCCTACTGGTTACGCGCCGTGATCGGCGTCTTGATACTTGTCACGGTGCTGATCGATATGGCGCGCCGGACCCGTGATCTCAGGAGCGCGAAGCGATGAAACTGAAGACATTTCTGCGCCATGAGACCATTCTGGGTCTGCTGACCATCATTGCTTTGGCCGTGCTTGCCACGCAAACAGACAAGTTTTTTACGCTTGATAACCTGCTCAACCAAGGGCGTCTGATGACAGAGGTCGGGTTGATTGCAACGGCAATGACCTTTGTGATTATCACAGGCGGAATTGATCTTTCCGTTGGTTCCATCCTTGGGTTGGTGGCCATTTTGATGGGGGTTTTCTGGAAAAACCTAGGGCTGCCGCTTCCCGTTGCGATTGGGTTTGCCATGTGCCTCGGGACCCTTGCCGGGTTCATGAACGGCGTCATCATCACCCGGTTCAACGTACCGCCATTGATCGCCACCTTGGGAACGCTCGCGCTTTATCGCGGGATTGCCGAAGGCGTATCCCAGGCGCGGTCCGTGCGCGGGTATCCTGAATGGTTCTTTGTCCTTGGCACTGGCGAAACTTTGGGTGTGCCGAACCAGCTTTGGCTGTTGGGGATCTTCATCGTCTTGGCCGCCATAGTGCTTGGCCTGACGGTTTGGGGCAGGTCCGTTTATGCGATCGGCTATAATGAAACTGCTGCACGGTTTTCGGGGATCCAGGTGGACCGGGTTAAACTGGCTGTCTATTCGGCCTCAGGTTTTGCGGCCTCACTTGCCGCGGTGATCTTTGTGTCGCGCGTGTCCACGACAAGATCTGACATGGGCACCGGGATAGAGCTGGATGCGATTACAGCGGTTGTGTTGGGCGGCACCTCAATCTTTGGCGGCCGTGGTACGATCATCGGAACAGTGCTTGGCCTGACGCTTATTCAGGCGCTGAAGAATGGTCTCTCACTTGCAGGGGTCAAGAGCGACGGCACGATTGTTCTGATCGGCTTCGTTCTGATTTTTACTATTTTGATTTCAAATTTGTTTCACCGGAACGGCAACCGATGAATAATAACAGCGCAACGAGACTTGCCGAATTTCGTCTGGTTGCGCATCAAGTGGAGGAAATACAATGATTAAACATACGATAACGGTGCTTGCCGCGTTGACGTTGTCAACGGGTCTAGCGAATGCGCAGAGCTGGACGGGCGGCGACGACTTGCCAACAAACCCGCTTGCTTGTGACGGAACACCTGCAACTGCAATGGCAAAGCCATATGATGGCGGCATGGTCAAAAACGCACCTGACCGTAAGGGCAAAGAGATCACTTTGGTGGATGTGCCAAAGCTGATTGGTGTTGGGTATTTTGATGCGACGACCAAAGGTATGGCCGAAGCTGCGGCTGAACTGGGCAACGTCAATGTTGCAACAGATGGCCCAACCGAAGCCAATATTGATGACCAGATCACGTTGATCGACAACTACATCACCAAAGGCGTGGACGGCGTTCTGTTTGCCGCCAATGACCCGGTTGCGATTGCGCCAGTCCTTAAGAAAGCCTTGGATTCCGGCATCAACGTGGTTGGCTACGACGCCAACTCTGAACCTGATGCGCGGCAGTGGTTTGTCAACCAGGCGGAGTTCAACGGCATCGCCAAAGCAATGGTCGATTCACTGGCTGCGGAAACCGGCGAAGATGCGAGCTTTGCTATTGTGACATCAACATTCACAACGCCAAACCAAGCCCGCTGGATTTCAGAAATGGAAGCCTATGCCGCTGCTTGTCACCCAGATCTGAAATGGCTGGAAACGGTTGAAGCGCAAGAAGATAACATTCTGAGCTTTAACCAAGCCAATACGCTGATTAACAAATATGGCGGCGATCTCAAAGGCATATTGGGTATGACGTCGGTTGCGACACCTGCGGCTGCTGATGCTGTGACCCAAGCTGGCGAATGCGGAAATATCGCAATCGTTGGTCTGGCGACGCCAAATGCGATGAAGCCTTATGTGGCTTCGGATTGTGTGAAATCTGTGGTTCTTTGGAACCCGGTCGATCTTGGCTATGCCGCAACTTACGTGATGCGCGCTGCCGCTGACGGGACTTTGAACCCAGGCGACACCAGCGTTTCTGCCGGTAAGCTGGGCGATCTGTCCGTTGTGAACGGATCTGAAATCCTGCTGGGATCACCGTTCGTTTTCGACAAGACAAACATCAACGACTTTGATTTCTGATCAAACCTCATCTGACATCTGTCAGACCTAAAATCCTGCAACGCGCGTTCCCATTCCGGGCACGCGCGTTGTTTTGTTTGAGGGGTGTGCCCCCCGCCCAAGCCGCGCTTTAACCGGCCTCTGCTGAGCACAAAATCCCTGTCTGCGATCCGTCGGCAAAGCGTCGGCAAAACGTATGGCACCTGCGCCCGGTGCCTTTACCAATGATTTAGCCAAATAGCGCGACCCGGTGGCGCGATTTGCACGAAAGGGTTAGGCTTGCAGATGAAGCGCGCAGACAAGGAGGACGGCATGTCGGACAGACGTGGGTTTTATCTGCGCCCGCAGGAATGGGGCGTGGCGGTTTTTACCCTGGCCTACACAATCGGGTTCACGGTCTGGTTTTTGTCGCAAGGGAATTACGAATTCATCGTGTACGTGGTGACGATGGTTTTGCTGATCGCCCTTGTCGGGTCCAATCTGAGGGTTGCCAATTTCCCGGCCATGATGCTTTGGGCACTGTCGCTGTGGGGGCTGGCCCATATGGCGGGGGGCGGTGTGCCTGTGGGGGACAGCGTTTTATATTCCTACAAGCTGATCGACATTGCGGGCAGCGGGGAATTCACCATCCTGAAATATGATCAGGTGATCCACGCCTATGGCTTTGCCGTCACGGCCTGGGTGCTGTGGTATTTGATGACCTATCACTACCCGGTCACGCGCCACAGTTGGACGGCCTATGTCTATCCGGTGCTTGGGTCGATCGGGTTGGGCTGTGTGAATGAGATCATCGAATTCATCGCCGTGATTTCCGTCCCCGACACGAATGTCGGGGGCTATTTCAACACAGCGCTTGATCTGGTGTTCAACACGGCCGGGGCCATGGCGGCGATGCTTTTCGTCGGGTTGTCCGAACGCAAGGCACGCGCTGCAAAATCCCAGACACCCGTGCAGCCTATTCCGAGGTAACTGCGTGCGCAATCCCGGCAAGACTGCGCACCGCCTTCAACGCATATGTCGCATCAATGGGTTGAAACCGCAGCTCAGACCCGACCTTCGCTGCCAGATGAGTCGGTGTCCGCTGTGCGGGACATAGCGGCCGTTCGATCATGGTACCTTCGAAGCACATACGTTAATCAGACTGGCGCATATTCAGTAAATTTTGCCACAATTTTCGACCCAAAAAATCATGCAACGGGTTTGATCAATCTCCCCGCGACTGAGTGAAAAACCTCACCCGTTCGCGGATCAAATCATCTGTGACCGGTGATTCGCCTGGAACTTGCACAATGCTGAGCGAGCTGTGGAAGAGCACAAAGATCCGCGTTCGTTCAATCAAGTCGACCCCGGTAAATCCTATTTCGGCGAAGATTGCCTTGATGGCCGTGAAACGGGCGGCATCAACGCGCCGCACCACCTTTGCGACCAACGTATCCTGCGCAGCCCAACAGCGAAAAGCCGTATCGAACTTATTCAGTTGTTCGCGTTCAACTCTGAGCGCAAGCTGCGAGAGACGTTCGTGTGCCGGTGCTTTGCTGGCCGCGAGTGCACGGAGCTGCCGTTGGGTGAATTCTTCCTCCCAAAACGCAAGAAGCTTTTCTATAAAGTCTTGGCGGTTGCGGAAGTGATAATAGAAACTCCCCTTGGTTACACCGAGTTTGCCCGCCAGCTTTTCGACGTTCAGCCGAGCCTGACCGTCGCGCGCCAAAACGTTCAGTGCAGCCCGAAGCCATGCGGCGCGGTCGAACCGGCCGTCATTACTGGATTTGGGCATGGGGTTGGTCTCTGAAACTGACATCAAGAATAGGCCTAGCAAAGTATATAATAGTTTGGTACATACTTTATCGTATGCAAAATTCCTCTGGGAGTCCATCGAATGGTTCGATCAACGAAGTTTTTGACTGCCGCAGCCTTGGGGCTGGGGCTTGCAGTAGGTTCCATGACGGGGCTGGCCGGTTCGTGGTCCGCAGCGGCGCAGGAAGCGGAGATGGCGGTCTCACCAACGATGGTTCGGGATCGCCCCCGCGATGTCTACTATCCGAATACGGAGGACCTTGCGCCCGACGAGATGCGGGTGATTGCCTGTGGGACCGGCATGCCGACAACAAGGGCGGCCCAAGCCGCGGCGTGTTTCCTGGTGGAGCTCGGCAACGGCGACAAGTTTCTTTTCGACATTGGCTCCGGGTCCGCCGAGCGAATTTCTTCATTGCAGATTCCCTACAACTATCTTGACAAGGTCTTCATCGGGCACCTGCACACCGATCACTTCGGCGCGCTTCATGATCTGTTCATTGGTGGGGCGCTGATGGGGCGCAACGTGCCCCTGCGCATCTGGGGGCCGAGCGGAGCGACACCGGAACTTGGCACGGCCTATGCGATCGACCGCATGCAGGAGATGCTGACCTGGGACCTCGCAGGCCGCGCCGGTCTGACGGATTTCCGCGGCTACGTCATGGATGTCACCGAGTTCGACTTTCGCGGCGAGAACCAGGTGGTCTATGAGGAAAACGGTGTTGTCATCCGCTCTTTCCCGGCGATCCACTCAATCGACGGATCGGTCAGCTATGCCCTTGAATGGAACGATCTGAAATTCGTCTTCAGTTCCGACACCTACCCGAACAAGTGGTTCATTGATTACTCAAAGGATGCCGACCTCGTCATTCACGAATGTTTCGTCGCGGTGCCGGACCTGATCGACAAGATGGGCTTCACGCCGGAATCCGCGCTTGTCGTCGGCACACAGATTCACACGTCACCTGAAGCCTTTGGAAAGGTCATGAGCGCACTGGAGCCGCGTATGGCGGTCGCTTATCACTTCTTCAACGACTTCGACACGATCCTGAATGTGTATGATGGCATTCGTTCGACCTATGACGGACCCCTGAGCCTAGCAGAGGATTACATGGTCTGGAATGTCACAAAGGATGACATCCACGTCCGGATGGCGCATCCGGAACACGCAACCTGGGCCCCGCCGCTTGCTGCGGCCCCCCAGCCACCACGGGCGGAAGATAAGACAAATTTCGCCGATGAGCGCGGTTTGCCGGTCGAGGCTATGGAGTATTCTGACTTCACAATATCCGGTAAGTGGAATGTCGATGACGCCATTCGTCCAGTCTACGAAGCGACGTCCGAAGAATTTGGGCGCGAGTTTGTTTATCCTGCGGATCAGTGACGGTTTCAAAGGTGCTGGCGATGTTCTGTGACGCCAGCACTACACCCATCGGATTGCGCAAAGACTTCTGACCTTTGGTGTGCGGGAAATAATGTCCTTTGTGGTTCTGGGATTTCCGAACGTACAGCCGGGGCGATGGTGACAGCTAGAGCTATGCGCGCAACGCCAGGGCAGCGTTAAGGCCTTCAACACGAAGGAGAGACGAAAAATGTTCACTGATTTGTCCAAATCCGCAATGCTTGCGCTGATCGCTGCCACGGCACTCGCGTTGATGTGCTCGCCGAGCGAGGTCGTTGCCGAGCCCATGGCGCGGACTGGTGAGAGCGAGGATGGCTGGCGGCATAGTTTGACCGCCTACGCATTCCTGCCCGCTCAGACCTCTGGCACTTCGACAGTTGCTGGTTCGGATGTCGGCTTGGATCTCAGTCTTGGGGACGTTCTCGACAACGATCTTCTCGATTTCGCGCTGGCCGGTCGCTACGAGGGCTGGAACGGCGATTGGGGCATCATCGTAGACGCCAACTTCGTCAGGCTTGGGGCCGTTATTGCACCGGTGCCCGGGCCCGAAGTGGACGCTGACATCCAGCAGGCCTGGTTGGGTGTCATGGCGGCTTACCGGGCCGTGAACACCACCTATGGCCAAAGTAACCGAAGACTGACGTTCGACCTCCAAGGGGGCGTCCGATACAACAAATTGAAGCAGGAATTTGACATATCTACACCTGGCCCAAACGTGACGATTGGCGGGACAGAGAGATGGTGGGAACCGGTTATCGGCGCGCGGGTCATGTGGGAGATCAATGACAAGTGGGCTGGCGCAGTTGACGCCAACTTTGGCGGGTTTGGCGCGGGCGGCAACGACCTTCAGGTTATCGCGACTGCAGGGGTCAGCTACCGGGCTTGGGAAAACACGTCAGTGCGGTTCGGTTATCGGTACTACAGCATTGACTACAGTACCGACCGCAGTGACGGACCCTTCGCTCTCGATATGAGCCAACACGGTCCTTACCTTGGGATTACCTGGCACTACTAGCCAGCCTTTTGGGGCCTTCAAGCGATGTTGTTTTTTGCGTTACGTGTTCACTCCGATGGAAGATCATCAATAGGAATCGATTGAATGGAGCCAGTTAGCAAAGAACCTGCAAGTGTGCCGATTTGGTTCCTCACGATGGTCACCATCGCGCTTGTGATTTGCGCTCTTTGGTTCGGGCGCGGGTTTCTCATGCCGCTGGCCATAACGGGTCTTCTTTACATTCTCACCTCTGCGCTTGTTGACAAGATCCAACACACAAGCCTTATGGGCTGGTCTCCGCCGGGTTGGATGGCTCAACTCCTGAGCACAGTTCTTATAATCGGTGCGATCATTCTTCTGGGTCTTGTTGCCTCGTCCTCAGCAGATGATGTTCAAGACGCATTGCCCAGATACCAGGAGCGCTTCTCGGTTTTGTCGGAACAACTGGAGGGTTTTCTTGGGCCCAAAATCGTGACCTCCACCCAACAAGCCATTGAGCAAGCCGATGTAGGTTCTTGGATCACTTCAGCGATGAGCGGAATAGGCGGAGCACTTTCTACGCTTGGCCTCATCACGCTTTACCTAGCTTTTCTGACGGGTGAGCGACTGGCTTGGGCTGCTAAGTTACCGCTTTTGGCTTCGACGGAGGAAGAAACACGTCGTGCCAAAAAAGTGCTTGCAAGAATTTCCGACGGTGTGAAGCAGTATATGTGGGTTAATGCGGTAACGAGTTCCATGAGCGGTATTATTGCGTTCTGCATTTTTTCATGGGTTGGCCTAGACTTCGCGCCACTACTCGCACTGACCGTCTTTATTGCCGGTTTCATTCCAAACATTGGAGCGTTCATTGCGATTACGCTCCCTTCGCTCGTGGCACTGATCCAATTTGATACCCTGAAGCCTTTTTTGATCGTGTTGTTTGGCTATGGTCTTGCGGATCAGTTCATCGCAAATGTCATCCAACCGAAGATGCAAGGCCGCTCTCTGAATCTCAGTACCTTCATGGTAATGGTCGCTCTTACGTTCTGGGCCACGGTCTGGGGCGGTATGGGCGCGTTTCTGGCAATACCGATGACGGTCGTCATTATGGTTGTTTGTGCCGAAATCTCGGCGATGAGATGGATCGCGGTACTGCTTTCAACAGATGGCCAATTATCCCAAGAAAAAACAGACGTCGGTGATCTGAAGAAGCAATCCGCTCACTCGCGTGCGGGCTAACGAGAGTATTCGTGAAAGGAGTACAAATGTCTTTAAACCTAGTCTGGCACGTGGAAAATCCCAATGAGCTATGCGTTGACGCGGCCCAAAAACAGCAACCTCGGTGGAAATTTGTGGGCTTGCTGCTTGCGATGGGGCTTGGGCTTTTGGGAACCGCGAGTGTCGCAGAAAATGCGTCCAATCCACTGGCGGCGGTGAACAATACGGACTTTCGCTTGCAGGGTAAATCAGCCGATGCGGGTGATACCTATGACTTTTTCATTGACGGCGCCTACATGGTCACACCGCGGCTCAAACTGAAATATGAGCTGCACTACCTGTCAACCGACGTCATCGGCACGCGCGAAAACGGCTTAGAGAAGCTCGTTCTGAAGCCGATCTATTTTCCGTCAGAGGGACAACTTAGCGGCGGGTGGGGATATCGGACAGCCGTGGGATTCGACCTGATAATTGACCTTGGCGATCAGGCAAAAGGCATCGGCATCGGCACAAACCAGTTCGCGCCTCTCGTTGGAGTTGCCTTTAGCCATGCAAACTCCGGTTGGACGCTCATTCCATTGGCTCAGCATTTCACGGATATCGGCGAGGGGCCTGACATCAGCCAGACTTCGGGCCGCTTAATCGCACTAAAGCCCTTCGGGGATGCCAACTGGTTCAAAGTCGACGCCAAGATTCCTTACGACTGGGAAAATGAAACATGGCCGATTACTGCGGAATTTCAGATTGGGCGCACCATCCGCGATGGCATAGGTTTATATGCTGATGCGCTCGTCGGCGTGGGCGCTGATCGCCCCTATGACTGGGGCCTGGGTGTCGGGCTGCGGCTCAATTACTAGAATGGTCCAAGCGACCGTAAAAACCATCGGGTCAATCTGCACCATGAAGAGATTGCCAGCTCAGGCAAGAGACAAACAACGGCTGCAAAGGCATTTTAGGCCATGAAAATATCAACTTGGATGTATCGTCAAGTGTGGGGTCTCTTCGGCTGGCTTGCCGTTGCTATGTGCGGACCGGCCTACGCAGACCTGTCGCCGCTCAACGGCGCAGCGGTGGCACCGAATATCGCCGAGATTCGCGTTCTCGAAGACAGGGTCGAGGTCTCTCTCGAGGTCTATGTAGGCAACCTGGAAGTGTTTCAGGACCTGCTTCCCGACACTTGGTTCAAGGGTGGCGCTGCAAAAGGCCGACCTGCCGAGGCAGAACGATTGCGACTGTTTGCAGAGACCGGGTTGCAAGTCCGGGCTGACGGGAAACTTCTCGAGGCCAGCGTCGTCTTGGCCGAACCCCGGCGCCGCATTGACAGACTTGCTGATTTCGCCCGATCCGCGGGGCAACTGACGGGCACACAGATCGTCCCCAAACCCCCAGAAGATGACAGGGTTTTCTATGTGGATCTTGTCTATCCGTTTGATGGACAGCCCGCAGAACTGGAGTTCTCGCCACCGGTGCAGCCACCCGAGACGCCGCAGGTGAGCATCGGCTTCGTGGTGTTTCACGGGTCTGTCCATGTTATGGATTTTCGTTACCTCAGCGGCCCGGAAACCCTTCGTCTCGATTGGTCCGACCCTTGGTATTCGCGGTTCACGAACAGGAACCTCAAGCGTCACCATGATAGCGGCTTGCTGACATTTCTCTACGTCGAGCCTCGTGATGTGCGCCATGAGACGCTCATACGGGTGCGGGACCTGCAAGACTTCGTTGATCTAGGTCTTGATCCCGAAGCGCAGCTCCTGACGGTCGAGGATCAGGCGCGCATCACCGAAACGGCCCGCGCATTCTTCGCGGATCTATCTCCACTAGAAGTGGACGGATCGGTCATTGCGCCTACCGAGACGCGCGCCGAGTTCTTGTCAATCACCACGTCCGGCGTCCGGGTGAGCGCAGGAGAAGAAGACCTTGACCCGGCAACGGCCCTTGTCGGGGTCATCATCTCCTATCCGGTGACAACCCTCCCACAGACCGTTTCAACACAATGGCCGCTGTTCAACGAGCGCATACCGCGCGTTCCGGCCACGACATTCGATCCAGCCGGCCCATTCCTAACCCTGTTGGATCCGGAGGCGCAACAGATCGAATGGATCAACTACCTGACCCAGTGGGAGGAGCCGGTTGTGCGCCCCGTGATTGTCAACACTGCAAATGTGCTCAAAGTCCCCTGGTTGACTGGGATACTAGTCTCAATTGCGGTCGTGGCTCTTTGGCTGGCTTACTGCGGGGTGGGTCGCGCAAGGAGTGGCGCAGCGGCTGGTGTAGGGGCGGCTTTTCTTGGCGCGATCCTTGCATATCCGATTACAACCTCGATCGAGCTTCCGGGTCCCGGTGCGCCCGACATCGAGGCTGCGCATCGGGTGCTCGCGGGCTTGTTGGACAACATAAGTGCGGCAATGCTTGAGACTGAGGAAACCGAATTCGAAGCGGCGCTGGAAGCATTTGTCGTCGCAGGGACTGTGGACGCGGTTGGACCGGAAATCCGGCGCGGACTGACTGTTTCACTGCCGTCTGGTGCCCGCGCGCGTATTGAGGAGATAACGGGCCTCACGGTCGAAGAGGTCACGGAAGTCGCAAATGGCGCAAGCCATCAGATTCTCGCCAGTTGGTACGCACAGGTCAGCGGTGGGCACTGGGGTCATCTGCACCGCCGTACGATCATGTATCGAGGGCTGGCGGACGTCTTTCAGAACGACGGTACGTGGTTTCTGAGTGGTCTTACAATTCTGAGTGCGCAGGAGGACATATGATCTATCCTCGACTTCTCCGCCGATTTGTAGGGATGTCCGTTCTGTTGTTGGCGCTGTTGCTCGGCGGCGCGGCCATTGCGCATTTCAAGTTGAACCTCAACGTGCGGATCTTTCACGTGGTGCACGGAGAGGACGGGCTCGACATCTACTTTCGAACGCCGATGCCGTATTTGGTCGCGGACAAAACCGGCCCGATGGGACCCGATGACTTGCCCGCGCCCGCACCATATACCTTCAACCGGCTGGAAGATGGCGTGCCGATGCACCTGGTAGCCGTGGAAGCGCTCCTGAAGGACCCGGTCGGGTTGGGTCGGATCGCAGCCGATGATCTGACGATCGAGGTCACCGGCGAGCGGCTGCCCTTAAGCGTAGTCTCTGTTAGAGTTCATCCAAACGGGACGGAACCGAGGTTTGCTACACTGGTGGAGGCCGAAGCCGCGTTCTCGGGCGGAGGGGCATTCCCCGTTGATGCGGTCGATACCTATGTCGGGGACGCGGTCGTCGACATACACCTTTACGCCCCGGCAGCAGGGGGCTTTGGCGACTACCGGATCTCGGTCTCGTCCGATCCCGGCCTGCCGGGACAGGAAGAAACAGCCAATCTGCTTCTCGATTATCGCGACGGGTCACCGCGCACATACCGCAGTCGCGGCCTGATGGAGACGCCGGTCGATGTGTCCGGGTCTGCCGTCGCGGCGGCTAAGACCTTCGTGATCGAGGGGATCAGGCACATTCTGGAGGGGCTCGACCACGTTCTCTTCGTCATTTGCATGATCCTAGGTGCCGCCACGTTGCGCAGTCTTATCGCGCGGGTAACCGGGTTCACCCTTGGCCACACTGTGACGCTCGTTCTGGGTTTCTTCGGCCTGGCCCCACAAGGCGCCTGGTTCATCCCTGCCGTCGAGACGCTGATCGCGCTGTCAATCATCCTTGCCGCAGCCGACGCCGTTATTCGGCCGGTTAGCGACCGCCACAACGGGCGCGCTGTCGGTGTCACCGCGCTGATCGGCGTGCTCCACGGCTTTGGTTTTTCCTTCATGTTACAAAATATCCTGAAGGTCGACGCGCCCAATGTCTGGCAAAGCCTTCTTGCGTTCAACATCGGGGTCGAGATGGGTCAACTGGTGATCGTCGCCGCCGCGTGGCCCCTAGTGCTGTTCCTGCGACGTCGCCCGGCACCTGTTTGGCGAGTGGCAAGCCTAACAACTGCGGGAGCGGCAAGCCTTGTGGCCGCCTACTGGGTCGTTGAACGTGCAGGTGCGATTTTTGCCTAGGCGACTTCTTGAGTCAGTTGGACAAGGCTAATGGACGACGTCTCCCGGCACACTCGAGGGGAGGAAACGCGTTGCCGAAGCCCAACGGCTGCGCTGGGCGCTGTTGCGGGAGCTCGCCCTTGGTCCGCACGGTTCGATGCCTGACGGTGAACGGCCGCTGTTCACGCTGCTTGGCAGCGCGAAGCTTTGTGCCTTTGCAGCAAAATCTGTGCTGCACGCGCACGCAGCAAGAGATGGGCAGGTCCGAGATGGGCTCGTACCCGGCATTCGCTGCAATGTGCATGAACGTCAGCTTTTGGTTTGCCGCCCAGTCTTAGTAAGATTGGGCGGCGGCGTTATTGAGACCGGGATGGCGATCAGCGGAGAATATGCACGCGCCACCAAGGGGGCTAGCCGTGAAGGGCCGCCACGGTTTTGAGACGGGAAAAACCGTAGAGCGCCTCGAACCCTTTTTCGCGGCCGTGGCCTGATTTCCCGATTCCGCCAAAGGGCAATTCGACGCCACCGCCCGCACCATAATTGTTGATAAAGACCTGACCGGTGTTCAGCGCACGGGCCAGTCGCATTTGCCGCCCGCCATCGCGGGTCCAGACAGAGGCGACCAATCCGTAATCTGTGCCATTGGCGATGGCCAGCGCCTGGGCTTCATCCTCAAACGGGATGATGACCTGGACGGGGCCAAAGATTTCATCCTGTGCAAGCGCGTGGTCTGGATCGACATCCATGAACAGGGTGGGGCGGACGTAATGGCCCGCAGCGTCGGCGCTGTCGCTGATCTGACCTTGCGCGGCGACGGCCAGATCCTTTCCTTTGGCCAGAAAGCTTTCGATGATTTCCTTTTGGCGGGCAGAGATCACAGGCCCGACGTCAAGGTCTCCCAAAGCGGGGCCAGCGGTCAGCGTCTGATAGCGTTCTGCCATCCGGGTTTTCACCTGATCATAGACGCCGCGCTGCACCAGAATGCGCGAGGAGGCAGAGCAGGTTTGGCCTGCGTTTTGAATCCCTGCATTCACAAGGAAGGGCAGGGCCGCGTCCAGATCGGCATCGTCAAACACCAGTTGCGGGGACTTGCCGCCAAGTTCCAGCGTGACTGGGATCACGTTTTGCGCGGCTGCGGTTTGGATTTTGGTGCCAACCCCGACAGAGCCGGTAAAGGAAATATGGTCCACGCCGGGATGTTCAGACAGGGCGGCCCCTGCCTCTGCCCCGAGGCCGGGCACAACGTTGAGCGCGCCATCGGGCAGGCCAGCGTCGCGGGCGATGTCGGCAAAGGCGAGGGCTGTCAGACAGGCCTCTTCGGCGGGTTTCAGAACACAGGCGTTGCCCGTGGCCAGTGCGGCCCCGACAGAGCGGCCGATGATTTGCATCGGATAGTTCCACGGCACGATATGGCCGGTGACCCCGTGGGGTTCGCGCAGGGTGTAGACGGTGTAGCCTTCGAGATAGGGGATGGTCTGGCCGTGCAGCTTGTCCGCCGCGCCGCCGTAAAATTCGCAATACCGCGCCAGCGCCAGTACATCGGCGCGGGCCTGTTTCAGGGGTTTGCCAACATCCATTGCCTCTAGCCGGGCAAGCTCTTCGGTTTTTTCCAGCACCTTTTGGCCGATCCGGGTCAGGATGCGCCCGCGTTCCACAGCCGTGGCGCGGCCCCATTCGCCGTTCAGTGCCGTGCGTGCACTGGCCACGGCGGCGTCGATATCTGTCGCGTCGCCGCGTGCGATGCTGGCAAGCGTGCTGTTGTCAGACGGGTTGGACAGGTCAAGATATTGACCTTTTGCCGGGGCGACCCATGCGCCACCGATGAAACATTTTGAGGGGTCGAACCAGATGTCCGAGGTCATATGTGGAAATCCTATGCTGTCTTTGAAATCACGGGCAACACTGGCACCGCATCTATCAGGGTTTTGGTATAGTCGTGTTGCGGAGCACTGAACACGGTTTCGGTTTCGCCTTCTTCCACGATTTGGCCGGACTGCATAACCATGACGTGATCCGTGATGGTGCGCACCACTGACAGGTCGTGGGAAATGAACAGGTAGCTGAGCGCGTATTCTTCGGAGAGCTCTGCAAGAAGGTCAAGGATTTGCGCGCGGATTGACACATCCAGCGCAGAGACCGCCTCGTCAAAGACGATGAGTTTGGGTTTGATGATCAGGGCGCGGGCGATGGCGATGCGCTGGCGCTGGCCGCCGGAAAACTCGTGGATGTATTTATCGGCGTCACTGGCGGTCAGGCCGACGGCGGTCAGGGCCTGGGCAATGGCGGTGTCGCGGTCCGCACCGGTTGGTGCTGTATCCAGCAGGTGGAAGGGTTCCGTGACAGAGCGGGCAACCGTGTGGCGCGGGTTGAAAGAGCCGTAGGGATCCTGGAACACGACCTGCACTTTGCGGCGCACCGCAAGGTTTGCGGCGTGGCCTGTAAAGACCGGCTCTCCGTCGATTTCGATGGTGCCGTGCTGCACGCGTTCCAGCCCCAGAATGGCGCGGGTGAGGGTGGATTTGCCGCATCCGCTTTCGCCGACCAGCCCGACGCGCCCCCCTTGGGGGATGGTAAAGCTGACGTCTTTGACCGCGCGGAAATGCTGTTGCCGGGCGAACAGGCTGGTGCGCGGCAGGGCGTAGTCGCGGCTGACATTCTGGACCGACAGCAGGGGGTGATCCTGATCTAGGGCGCGTTGGTGCAGGTCGACTTGGTGGGCAGAGGCCTGAAACAGCGCCCGCGTGTAGGGGTGCTGCATGTTTTGGAACAGCGCGGCGGTTGCGCCGGATTCCACGACTTCGCCTTTGCGCATCACCACGATCCGGTCGGCTAGGTCGCTGACCACGGCCAGGTCATGGGTGATCATCAAAAGGCCCATGTCATAGTCCTGCACAAGGTCGCGCAGCAGGTCGAGGATATTGGCCTGTGTGGTGACATCCAGCGCGGTGGTGGGTTCATCCGCGATCAGCAGTTTGGGGCGCAGGGCGATGGCCATGGCGATGACAACGCGCTGGCGCTGGCCGCCTGACAGTTCATGCGGGTAGCGTGACAGCGGGAAACGGTCGGCGGGCAGGCCGACGCGGTTCAGGGCGTCACGTGCGCGGGCGCGGGCCTGGGCGCGGGGAACCTTTTCGTGGATCGTGATGGTTTCGGCCACCTGATCGCCGATGGTCTTGACCGGGTTCAGCGCGGTCATCGGTTCCTGAAACACCATGCCGATATCGTTGCCGCGGATGGAGCAGAGCTGGGCTTCGGTCTGGTCCAAGAGGGCGGTCTCGTTGAGCGAGATGCTGCCCGTGGTCGTTGCGCCTTGCGGCAAAAGCCCCATCACCGCCATTGCGGTCATGGATTTGCCGGACCCGGATTCCCCCGTCACGGCGACGATTTCGCCGGGGGCGACGGTCAGGTCTACGGATTTCAGGATCGGCGTGTCATGGATCGACACGGACAGGTTTTGCACATCAAGAAGAGTCATGAGCGGGCCTTTCTGATGCGGGGATCGAGCATGTCACGCAGCCCGTCGCCCATCAGGTTCAGCCCCAACACCGTCAGGATAATCGCCATGCCGGGGATCAGGGCAAGGTGGGGGGCAAAGCTGACCATGGTTTGCGCCTCTGCCAGCATGCGGCCCCAGCTGGGGGTGGGGGGCTGTGCGCCAAGGCCGACATAGCTGAGCCCGGCTTCGGCCAGAATACCAAGGGAAAACTGGATGGTGCCCTGCACGATCAGCAGGTTTACCACGTTGGGTAGGATATGTTCGACAGAGATCCGGGTCTGGGATTTGCCCGACACCCGCGCTGCAAGAACGAAATCGCGGGGCCAGACGCTGAGCGCGGCGCCCCGCGTCAGGCGGGCAAAAACCGGGATGTTGAAAATCCCGATGGCAATGATCGCGTTGATCGCGCTTGCGCCGAAAACGGCGGTGATCAGGATCGCGATGACAAGTGACGGAAAGGCAAAGACAAGGTCATTGGCGCGCATGATGATTTCATCAAGCCAACCGCCATGGCGGGCCGCAGCGGCCAGTCCAAGCGGCACGCCGACGGCCATGCCAACCCCAACCGCGACAAGCGCCACGGCGATAGAGGTACGCGCGCCGACCATGATCATCGACAGGATGTCGCGGCCGAAATGATCCGTACCCAGCCAGTGCTGGGCGTTGGGGGGTTGCAGCTTGCTGGCGATGTCCAGAACGGTGACGTCATAAGGTGTCCAGACAAAGGACACCGCAGCGGCGATGACAAAGATCAGGCTAAGCCCGGCACCGATCACGAAATTGCGCGACAGGGGCGATGTTTGAGAGGAGGATGCGTTGGCCATCAGCTGCGTCTCCGAAGGCGGGGATCGACCGCCGCATAGGCAAGATCGACGATAAAGTTCACCATGATGACTGCGAAGACCAGCAGCATCACCACGCTTTCCACAACGATCAGATCGCGGGCAGAGATGCTTTGGAAGACCAGCCGGCCAAGGCCAGGCAGAAAGAAGACCTGTTCAATGATGATCGCACCGGCCAGCAAAAAGGAAAATTGCAGACCCAGAATGGTCAGCACCGGGATCAGCGCGTTGCGCAGGGCGTGACGCCACAGGGCCTGACGACGGCTAAGGCCTTTGGCCCGCGCGGTGCGGATGAAATCTTCGCCCAGCATATCCAGCAGCGAGGAGCGCATAACGCGCGACAGGATCGCCGCCTGTGGCAGGGCAAGGGAAATGGCGGGAAGGGTCAGGGCCTGAATGCCATTCAGGATGCCTTCGTCCCAGCCCGGAAAACCACCTGCGGAAAACCAGCGCAGGTTGATGGCAAAGATCAGGACCATCATCATGGCAAACCAAAAGTTTGGAATGGCCACCCCCAGCTGAGTGGCCCCCATCACGACGATGTCGCCTGCTTTGCCCCGGCGGGACGCGGCATAGATGCCGACCGGAAAGGCGATGAGCGTGGAGATCGCCAGCGCGTAGATCGCCAGTGGCAGCGACACCCACAGCCGTTCTCCGATCATTTCGGCAACGGGCGTGCGATAGGTATAGGACATGCCAAAGTCGCCTGAGACCATGCCAGAGACCCAATTGAAATAGCGCTGTGCCTTGGACACATCCAGCCCAAGTTCTGTGCGTAGGGCCGCAATTGTATCGGGCTGCGCATTCATGCCCAGCATGTAGGACGCAGGATCGCCGGGAGCGATTTCGATGACGAAAAAGATCACCATGCTGGCGATGACCAGACTGATGATCAGCGACAGTGCGCGTTTAAGAGTATATCGGAGCATATGTGTAAGGCACCGACCCGGCTAGAGCAGGGACGGTGCCGTGTTTCCTATTCTTCCCAAAACACCGCTGTCAGGTCTGTTGCCTGCGTCGGCGCATTTTTCCAAAGGCCGACAATCTTGGCATCGGCTACAGTTGGAAAAGCCAGTTCAAAGAGGAATCCGTTTACGTAATCCTCGGCGATGATTGTCTGGGCCTTTTGAAGCATTTCAACCTGTTTAACCGGATTGGTTGTTGCGTTCAGCTCTGTCATCAAAGCCTGGAAATCCGGGTTGTCATACTGAAAGTAGTAATCCGGCCGCGCGTAGATGCCGATATCCATCGGTTCTGTGTGGGACACGATGGACAGGCCGAAATCCTTGCCACGAAAGACCTCTTCCAGCCACTGCGCCCATTCAAGATTGGTGATTTCGGTTTCAATGCCAACGGCGCGCAATTGCGAGGCGATGATTTCGCCGCCGCGACGGGCGTAAGAGGGGGGAGGCAATTTCAGGGTTGTTGTGAACCCGTCCGGGAAACCGGCTTCTGCCAGCAGGGCCTTTGATTTTTCAGGATCGTAGTCTGACAGATTGGTCAGATCGACATAGGCCGGGTGGTGCGGTGCGAAATGAGTGCCGATCGGGGTGCCATAGCCAAACATCGCGCCGTCGATGATGGCTTGACGGTTGATGGCATGTGCCACGGCTTCGCGGACTTTTACGTCATCGAACGGCGGCAACTTGTTGTTGATCGCCAAAATGGTTTCGCCTTCGGTGTTGCCCACCAGTACCTGAAACCTTGGATCGGCTTCAAACTGGGGCAGGTTTTCAGGCGCAGGAAAGCCTGCGAAAGCGTCCACATCCTGCGCCATCACCGCAGCAAAGGCCGCCGTCGGGTCGCTGATGAATTTGAACGTCGCTTTTTCAAGCGGCGGCATCGCGCCCCAGTAGTCGGGGTTGCGTTCAATTTCGACCTTGTCGCCCTGGACCCAATCCACGAATTTGAACGGGCCTGTGCCAATCGGATTGGTCTGGATGTTTTCAATGGATTCAGGTGCGACAATCACCGCATCGCCCCAGGCCATATTAAAAATGAAATTGCCGGTTGGGGCGGACAAGGTGATTTTGACGGTCAGCGGATCGACGACGGTGACGTCCTCTATCGAGGCAAACAGTGCTTTTTGTGCGTTGGTGGAATCTTCGGCGCGGGCACGGTCGAGCGAGAATTTCACATCCTCTGCATCCATTGTGGTGCCGTCGTGAAATTTGACGCCATCGCGCAGGTTAAAGGTATAGACCAGCCCGTCATCGGAAATGGACCAGCTGCTGGCAAGGCCGGGAATCACGGAACCGTCAGCGGCAAAGCGGGTCAGGCCTTCGAAGATGTTAGAATAGACGACGCTGTCAATTGCACCGGCTGCGGCACTGGTTGGGTCCAGATGCGGCGGTTCGAGCTGCAAGGCAACGGTGATATCCGTTTTCGCAGCTTGCGCGGCGCCGATCCCCATTGCGAACGCGGCGGCGGTCGCGATCATCAGTTTTGACCTGAAATAGGACATGGTATTTCTCCTTTTGGGTTCCCTTAGGTTCGTTGAGGCAACGCAAGCTGTTGATCACGAATGTCGCACCGTGCTGCTGATCTTGATTGAGATGTGTTTTGTCACCTGAGTTCATCTATGCACTGTTCACCGGAAATCGGGCCGTATCAATAGCCAAGCCGCGATTTTGCGCCGGAATTGCGCATTAAATCATGCGGATGACGTCTTTATCGATGGACAGCATATAGCCCTTGCGGGCGATGTTCTTGATCAGCAATTCGCTGACCAGTTGATTGCCCAGGGCGTCGCGCAGGCGTTTGATGCGGGTGGCACCGGCGGCTTCGTCGCAATCGGCAGAATTGCGGCCGGAAATGACGGATTCAATCTCGACACCGCTGAGCACGTCTTCGTCCATGCGCGCCTCTGCCAGAACTGACAGGGTCTCGATGGCGGCCTCTGTCAGTTTGAATTCCATGTTGTTGAGATAGACGGTGCGTTCCTCGCGGCTGATCAGAAGGGAGGAGATTTGAATGCCGTTGCGTTCGATTTCCCCCATGCGGCGGTTGAGCGCGATGATGGTGACGAGAAACACCAGCGAGGCGATCAGCAGCGAGGTGGCAAAGATCAGCAGCACGAAGATCACCGTGCGATAGCTGGCCAGGACGCCCGAAAAGGTGGTGCCGGATTCGGCGAGGATTTCCAGCAGTTTGATTTCGGCGCCAGAGGTCAAATCGTTATTGGCGATAAAGATGTGTTCAACACGCTGATTGAACGCATTTGCATCCGGTAGGTTGGCAAACAAAAAGACCGCGGCCACAAGCAGTATCACCACTATGGCTGCGATCCCAATCGTTACAACACGCCCGCCTGACCGGCTGGTGTCAGTAGCGGAGGAAGAAATTTCCAGCACTCTCTTTCCTTTTATTCAATCCGCCTTTTCCAAAGACGGACACGATATTCAGCAACTTCCAGCCCCCGTCTGTGAGCCGGGGACGCACCTCTTGCGCGGCAAGAGACTTGTCCTGGCAGACGGCATCGGAAACCTCGATCACACCGTAATGTAAACGCAAGGGATTGTCGCGTTTGGCTTTATAGTCGGCGTAACAGGCGGCAGAGGAGGGCGTTGTCAGGGACAGGACCAGCACTGCGGCAAGCGTATATGGGATGAACTGTTTCATGGCATTTTCAGTGCCGCAACTGTCGATGTTATTCAATATCAACCCGCCCAAGGGGCCGTGTTATCGGATAACAATTCGCTGATATTGTTTATCTCAGCCGGGCTGCCCGAATGTCCTTTCATAGCGAAATCGTAATTCAGCTTCGCCACATGAAAGGACGACATTATGAAACGGATACTTACATCTTCTTTGCTTGCGATCAGCTTGACATTTTCCGGGATCTCCGCAGCACCCGTATATGCGGAAGGATCCGATGATCTGGCCAAGGTTGCTTTTGGGGCTTTGGCGTTTTTCACGCTCGTGAATATTCTGGACAAGGATAAGGATAGTAACGTGTCCCAGGCCAAACGGCCGTATTGGCCCAGTGTCCCGCCAAAACAGACGCCCCCCAAGAAAAAGGCAAAGAAGAAATGGGCGAACCAGCCAAACGTTTTGCCAAAACGGTGCTTCTTTAGTGTGAAGGGGCGGCACGGGACAAAGGGTTATTACGGCAAGAAATGCCTGAAAACCCGCAGCGCCCAGGTCAAGGCTTTGCCCAATGCCTGTCAGAAAACGATCCCGATTCAATATGGCAAACCCGCCAAGGTCTATGACGCCGAGTGCCTGTATTACAGCGGCTACCGCGTCGCCAACCGGCACTAATCCAATTTGAGCAGCGGCGCGGGGTTCCCAGCCCCTGCGTCGAGACTGGGGCGAGCGGTTTTACCCTCGCCCCCTTTTTTTGCTTGCAGGCAGCGGCCAGTCTACGTTCTGTGCCGATATGGAAAAACAAAAACCCGATTACAGTTTCGAACGCAGCGCGGCCAAGGCCGGGTGTCTTTATATATCCGGCGTGGATGAGGTGGGGCGCGGCCCTTTGGCCGGGCCGGTTGTGGCGGCGGCCGTGCGGTTGAACCCGGATGCGATTCCCGAAGGGCTGAACGATTCCAAGAAGCTGAACGCTGCCAGCCGGGACAGGCTGGCCGAAGAGATACGTGAGACATGCGATTGGTGCGTGGCAGAGGCCAGCGTAGAGGAGATTGACCAGATCAATATCCTGCATGCCTCGATGCTGGCGATGGAACGCGCGGTGGCTGGTCTGCCTAAAAACAGCGACCGGGTTTTGGTGGATGGCAACAGAGTGCCGCCGGGTTTGCGCGAAATTGGGGAACCGATTGTCAATGGCGACGCCCGATCCCTGTCGATTGCCGCGGCTTCAATTGTGGCAAAAGTGTGGCGCGATAAGCTGATGGTGGATTTGGCGCAACAGCACCCCGGCTATGGATGGGACCGCAACGCCGGATATCCGACAAAAGAGCATCAGTTGGCGTTGCAAAAAATCGGTGTGACCCCACACCATAGACGTTCGTTCAAGCCGGTACACAATATCTTGTATCAAGAAAAATAAGTAACCTCTTGATTCAAAAAAGAATTTGACGGCGAATCGCCTTTGACTCATCTTTGTCCTCAACAAATGACGCATCAAACAAGGTGCGAGAACAGAGGCAGTAATGACGTTAAAGACCAAACCGGAAGTCAAAGAACTTCCGTTGAATACGATTGTGGCCGGCGAATGTATTGACGTGATGAACAGCCTTCCTGAGGGCTCTGTTGATCTGATTTTTGCCGATCCTCCCTATAACCTGCAGCTGAAAGGCGACCTGCATCGCCCCGACAATTCCAAGGTGGATGCGGTCGACGACAGCTGGGACCAGTTTGCATCTTTTGCAGCCTATGATCGGTTCACCAAAGAATGGCTGACTGCGGCGCGCCGCCTGCTGAAACCAAATGGTGCGATTTGGGTGGTTGGGTCTTACCACAATATTTTCCGCGTTGGCGCTGCGATGCAAAATGCCGGCTATTGGATTTTGAACGACGTTGTTTGGCGCAAGTCCAACCCGATGCCGAATTTCCGCGGCATGCGTTTTACGAATGCACATGAGACGCTGATCTGGGCGTCCAAGCAGGAAGCCAGCAAATACACCTTTAACTACGAAGCGCTGAAAGCGTTGAACGAAGGCATTCAGATGCGGTCGGACTGGGTTCTGCCGATTTGCAACGGGCATGAGCGGCTTAAAGACCATAATGGCGACAAAGCCCACCCCACGCAAAAACCTGAATCGCTGCTGCACCGGGTTATTCTGGGCACCACCAATCCGGGCGATGTTGTTTTGGATCCGTTCTTTGGGACGGGCACCACGGGTGCGGTCGCCAAGATGCTGGGCCGCGATTACGTTGGGATTGAGCGCGAGTCGAAATACCGCGTCGTCGCTGAAAAGCGTCTGGCCAAAGTGCGCAAGTTTGACAAAGAAGCTTTGCAGGTGTCCACCAGCAAGCGGGCGGAACCTCGGGTGCCATTTGGCCAGTTGGTTGAACGCGGCATGTTGCGCCCCGGAGAAGAGCTTACATCCATGAATGGTCGCCACCGCGCCAAGGTGCGTGCAGATGGCACAGTGATTGCGCATGACACCAAAGGATCAATCCACCAGGTCGGCGCCGCGCTGGAAGGCGCGCCAAGCTGCAATGGCTGGACCTATTGGTGCTTTAAGCAGGAAGGCAAGCAGGTTCCGATTGATCTGCTGCGCCAACAGATCCGCGCAGAAATGAACTAAACGATTTTCGGTTTACCGCCGGTGCCTGTGGCCTGACACCACGGCACTTACTGGCCCCGCCTTTTATGGCGGGGCTTTTTTTGCGCGACTTTTGGATGCGACCGGGTGCAGGCACCCCTTCCGTGAAATGACGTGCAATTGACAGTGAAATTTGTTACGGAACATCCAGACAGTTAATGCTGACTTAACGAATGGACGCCTTATTCTATGGGGCAGACTACAGGCGAGTGACCTCCAAAAAAATAATGGGGGACTCGACTATGACAGTACTAAAAAAAATCGACGGAACTTCTGAAACGATCAATCCTGAACTGATTGACGGGCTGGCTGCGTCTTTGCGCGGCGGTGTCTTTTTTGAAGGTGAAACCGAATATGATCAGGGCCGGACATTGTGGAATGCAATGGTGGATCGCAAGCCCGGATTTGTTGTTCGGGCGCAAGGTACAAATGACGTACGCCAAGCCGTCAACTTTGCCCGCGACAATGGATTACTGATCGCAATACGATCTGGTGGTCATCAAATCGCGGGTCACGCGGTGGCTGACGGAGCCGTTCTGCTGGATCTGTCACAGATGAATTCAGTGCGCGTTGACCCAGCCGCAAAAACGGTTCGGGTCGAGCCCGGCGCCGTCCTAGGTGATATTGACGCCGAAACGCAGGCCTATGGCCTGGCTTTGCCGGTTGGTATCAATTCCACAACTGGGATCGCAGGTCTGACACTGGGGGGCGGTTTCGGTTGGACCACCCGAAAGTTTGGAATGACGATTGACAGTCTGCTTTCTGCCGACGTTGTCACAGCAGATGGGTCAGTCTTGCGTGCGAGCGCAGATGAAAACGCAGATCTGTTCTGGGCTATACGCGGCGGCGGCGGCAATTTTGGCGTCGTGACATCTTTCGAGTTTCAGGTTCATGACGTTGGTCCAGAGGTTTTGGCGGGGCTGATCGTTCATCCCCTCGACGATGCGCCAGAGCTTTTGGCGTCATTTGCGGAAATCCTCAAATCCGCACCGGATGAATTGACGGTTTGGGTCGTGATGCGAAAAGCGCCGCCACTTCCTTTTTTGTCAGAGGATTGGCACGGCAAGCCCGTCTTGGTTTTTGCGGCCTGTTACATCGGGGACGAAGATGGCGGGGGCGACGCGCTGAAAAAGTTGCGCGCACTTGGGCATCCCGTGGCAGATGTTATTGGGCCGGCACCGTTTGCAGGCTGGCAAACTGCTTTTGACCCGTTGTTGACGCCGGGCATGCGGAACTATTGGAAAAGCCATGACTTTGACGATCTGCCCAAAGATGCGGTGGCCGCATTGTTAGAGGCCATCAAGACACTGCCGGACCCCAATTGTGAAGTGTTCATCGCCCATGTCGGCGGGGCCATGGCGCGGGTTGCGGATGATGCAACGGCCTATCCGCAGAGATCGTCCCATTTCATCATGAACGTGCATACCCGTTGGGAGTCCGCGTCAGGTGACGATGCCTGCATCGGCTGGGCCAGAAAGCTATTTGATGACACGGCCCAATATTCGACAGGCAGCGTCTATGTGAACTTTATGCCGGACGATGAAGTTGCGCGGGTTACGGGCGCCTATGGGGAAAACATGGAACGGCTTGGCCATATCAAGGCGAAATATGACGCGGGGAACCTGTTCCGTTTGAACCACAACATCAAACCGTTGGAGCTGTCGAATGCGGCTGAGTAGTGCAGAACTTGTGTGAAGCAACAAAAGGAGGAGAGACCTATGTCAATTTTTGAGAAACTTGATACCGCAACCAAGAACCGTGACGCGGAAACTTACATCGATTTGATGTCAGAGGATTGCGTGTTCGTGCGCCATCAGGATGGTTCTGAAATGAACAAGTCGCAGATTGCAGGCATGTTGCGAAACATGATGGACAATGACAGCGTGAAATTTGGCAATCGCCGTTGCGTCTATGAAAATGACGACATTCTGGTGGTCCATTCGGTGAATGACTATGCGGATGGAACCCGGGAAGCTGTACTTGCGTCTTATTCCTTGAAAGACGGCAAGGTGACACGGTTGGAGACCGGCGCAACATTGCTGAAAAGCTAAACGTTTCAGCGCTCGGGGCCGGTTGGTCCTGTGCGCTGATTGTGCCCCAAAGCCTGTGGGCAGGTGCAACTCAAACGCTACCGAAATATACGTTTCAGAGTGTCATCGCGGTGGATAAAGTGGCGGTGCAGTGCGGCGGTGACGTGCAGTGCGACAAGGGCCATCAGGGCTTTGGTCAGGATGTCATGGGCCAGGAATGCGGCCGTGTCCCAGGTCTCTGACACGGGGGCGATGGCGGGCAGGGTGATCGTGTTGAACAGAACCACGTCGATCCCCGTGGCAGAGCTGCCAATCCAGCCGGTGATCGGGATCAGCACCATCAGCAGGTACAAAAGGATGTGGGCGAGTTGAGAGGCTCTCATTTGCCAGGGCGCGATGCCGTTGTTGAGGCTGGGCGGCGGTGGGCTAAACCGGTGCCAGATCAGGCGCAGCAGGACCAGCGCAAATAGGCACAGCCCGATGGATTTGTGCAGGCCGTACAGCCACAGGTTGGACAGAGAGGGCTGCATTTGAGTCAGGTAGGTTCCAAGCCCCAGCATCGCGAAAAACGCGAGCGCCATGATCCAGTGGAAGGCGCGGCTGATCCATCCGAAAGACAGCGGTGTATTGCGCGCGGGCATGGTTAATTCGTTTCTTCAATATAGGCGCGAATGTTCAGGCGCACCTGGTCGCCCGCCAGATCTGACCAGCCATTGGCCCCGAACTCTGACCGGTTCAGCGCGCCGTCCAGCAGGATCACAAGCTGGGTCAGGTCGGTTTCTTCCGTCCCGCGTTGGCGAAAGATCTGTGCGTCAAAGGACATCGGCCGGGTGACGCCGCGCACGGTGATGTCGCCGTTGATGCGGGCGCCGTCCTTGGTTCGTTGGACAGAGCTGCTGACGAAGCTGATCGTCGGGTGGTTGGCGGCGTCCAGGACTTTGGGGCCTTTCATGCCTTGGGACGCAAAAGGAAACCCGGCTTTGGCGCGGGTTACATCCACGTCGACGGCCACTTTGGATTTGGTCACATCTTTGAAATCGAGCGACAGGTCGGCGCGTGTGACCGGCATTTCACCTTTGATCTCATCCGGTCCGAAATCCCAGGCAAACCCGACCAGCGATTGAGCGGGGTCCAGCGCATAGGTTCGCGGGGCCGCGCCAAGCGTCGTTGCGGTGAACAAAATCAGGCACAACGCCATGATATATCGCATGAGAGTACCCCTAAGGCCTGTCTTGGGCCGCGTCATTGGACCCTGTTTTTGATGGTAGGGCTTTTGCCCGGTCTCGCAAGGGGCTTGGCCTATTTGGGCATCGGCGTTGTGCCGGTTTTATAGGGCGTCCAGTCGGTGATTTCCGGGTAATACATCGCCCGCCATTTGCGGACTTTCGGGTTCATGATGCGGTGCCACAGGGGCGGCCACATCGCGGCGAGGGTCATGACCGTATAGCCCGCCGGAAGCTGCGGCGCCTCGGATGGCGCATAGGATTGCAGCAAAGGGTATCTGCGGTTTGGTTTATAGTGGTGGTCTGAATGGCGTTGCAGGTTGATCAGCAATCGGTTCGAGGCGCGCTGCGCTGCGTTCCAGGAATGGCGGGGAAAGGCGGGTTCGTATTTTCCGTCGCCCAGATGTTTCCGGGTCAGCCCGTAATGTTCCACGTAATTCACCAGCTCTAGCTGCCAGATGGCGATGAACGCCTGATAAAAGAACAGCGCCAGCCCGACCCAGCCGCCCAGCAGGATCGCCAGAATGACAAAGCTAAGTTGCAGCGCCCAGTAGCGCCAAAACGGATTGGTCGGATGCGAGGGGGGGAAGTTGCGGCGTGCCAGTTTGGCCGTTTCCGCCGCCCAAGAGGATCGGGCGCTTTGCCACAGGACGCGCGGAAAATACTGGTGAAACCCTTCGTTATAGCGTGCGGTCACCGCATCGCGCGGCGTGCCGACATAGCGGTGATGCACCAAAAGATGTTCTGATCGGAAATGCGAATACATCACGCTGGCCAACAGGCAATCTGCAAGAAACCGTTCAGTCTTGTCCTGTCGATGCATCAGTTCGTGGCTATAGTTTATGCCGATGGTTCCGGTGACCACCCCGACGCCGAAAAACAGGAACAGCTTTTCCCAGCCGGACAGATGATCTGCCCCGGTGGCGTACCAGATCAGACCGAAGATCAAAAAGAACTGGATCGGAAACCAGATGACGGTGATCAGCCCGTGCCAGAACAGGCGGTGGGGTTTCGTTTCAGGGTCGGCGTTGTTTTCATCAACGCCAAGAACCGTGTCGATAAGGCTAAAGGCCCACCATGCGGCAAAGGGGGGCAGGATCAAGGTCCAGCCGCCTTGTGCAGCGGCGATGATCAGCACAGGCACCAAAAGAAGCGACATCCAGAACGGAAGGGCTGCGGGCAGTTTTGACGGTGTTGCGGCTTGGGTCATGGGACACCTGTTCTGGGACAGGTCAAGGTTAACAGGTTTTTTGCCGGCGGCTCAAACCTCAATCTTGAAGGGCTGGGCAAGGTCATAGGCCTTTCGCATCACCGTGGGCAGATCAGAGGGGCGGAAATCGTGTCGGGGGATGAACTGGCCCCGGTCCGGTTCGGCAGAGCCAGCGATGATGGCTGTGCGCAGGCTAAGGCGCAGGTGGAAATGGGTGAAGGTGTGCCGCACCTCGACGCCGGGATCTTGCCAATCCGCCGGGATTGGAGGTGCTGCAACCGCCGTGTCGCCCCACTCCGCGCCGGGCCAGCCGAGCATTCCGCCCAAGAGCCCCTTTTCCGGGCGGCGTTCCAACAGCCATGCGCCGTCCTCTCTTTGAGCGAGATAGGCGATGCCAAGCCGTGTTGGTTTTGGCGTTTTGGCCAGCTTGTTGGGCAGGGTGTTTTGCAGCCCATTGGCCCGCCCCTGACAGGTGCTCATCACCGGGCAAATGCCACAAGCGGGTGATTTCGGGGTGCAGACCGTTGCGCCAAGATCCATCACGGCCTGGGCATAGTCACCGGGGCGGGTCTGTGGTGTCAGGCTTTGCGCCAGTTCCATCAATTCCGGTTTCACCGTCGGCAGTGGCGTCTCGATGCTGAAATAGCGGGTCAGGACCCGTTCCACATTGCCGTCAAGAACAGCGGCGGGTTCGTCATAAGCGATGGCGGCAATGGCGGCGGCGGTGTAGGGGCCGATGCCGGGCAGCTTGATCAGCCCGGCGGCGTCTGGCGGGAATTGACCGTTGAGGTCAGCGCTGACAATGCGGGCACATTTCAGCAGGTTTCGGGCACGGGCGTAATAGCCAAGACCGGCCCATTCGCCCATCACGTCGCCATCCTCGGCATGGGCCAGATCGTTGACTGTGGGCCAGCGGGTGGTGAATTTGCGAAAATAGTCCCGCACCGCGGCGACGGTGGTTTGCTGCAACATCACCTCTGACAGCCAAACGCGGTAGGGGTCGGGGGCGATGCCCTTGGCCCGGTCCTGCGGGCCGATGCGCCACGGCATGGCGCGGGCATGGGTATCATACCAGTCCAGCAAAAGGCGGTTGAAATCGGGGTCACGCATTTCTTTTGGTCTGTCTTTCGATTTTTAGGCTGTAAACTGGGAGGTGCTGGCTTAGAATAGCCCGAAGGTCGGGACATGCCAGCGATGAAAGCCAAAAAACCAAAATTGCCCCGCAGAAAGAAGGGGTTCGAGCGGACCTCTGGTCTGTTGCAGGGGAAGATTCGCGAAGTGAGTGAGTCGCGCGGCTTTGCCGTGACGCGATTGTTGACCCATTGGGCAGAGATCGTCGGCGAAGACATGGCGAAAATGGCGCTGCCGGTGAAGGTGAGCTATGGGCAGGGCGGGTTTGGCGCGACATTGACGGTTCTGACAACCGGCGCGCAGGCCCCGTTTTTGCAGGCCGAATTGCCAAAGCTGCAAGAGCGCGTGAATGTGTGTTACGGCTATTCCGCGATTTCGAGGATCCACATCACACAAACCGCTCCGGTCGGGTTTTCTGAAGGAAAAGTCGCATTTGCAGGCAAGAAAGCCGCCCCGGCCAAGGCCCCGGACCCGGAAATAGAAGCCAAAGCAAGCCGTGTCGCTGGCGAAGTTGTGAACAGCGAATTGCGCAGGGCGCTTGAAGCACTTGGGAAAAACATACTATCCCGAGAGAAACAGTAAGGAAGGTCGATCTATGAACCGTATGATTATTGGCGCCGCCGCAATGGTTGCCGTTCTTGGGGGCGGGGTTGTTTGGAACTCTATGCAGCCCGCTGGCAATATGACATCGCTGGATGCTGCTTCGGCCCAGGATGCCGGCGAAGTGGATACCTCGATCGTAAAAGAGATGTCGATTGGGAACCCTGACGCCAGTGTGACCGTCATTGAATATGCGTCCTTCACCTGTCCGCATTGCGCCCATTTCCACGAAACGGTCTATGGCGATCTGAAAAAGAATTACATCGACACGGACAAGATCAAATTTGTCTATCGCGAGGTCTATTTTGACCCGCTTGGTCTATGGGCTGGTCTGACCGCCCGTTGTGGTGATGGCGAGAAGTATTTTGGGATCGCGGACATGATCTTTGATCAGCAGCGCGAATGGGTTGACGCCAAAGATCCAAATGCCAGCGCCCAAAACCTGCGCAAGATTGGCAAGACCGCTGGTCTGACGGATGAGCAGTTGGATGCGTGTTTTGCGGATGGTGACATGGCCAAGGCTATGGTCGCTGTGTATCAGGAAAACCAGAAAGCAGACAACGTTAAGGGCACGCCCACATTCATCATCAATGGCGAGACCTACAGCAATATGAACTATGCTGACTTTGCCGCCATTCTGGATGAAAAGCTGGCCGAGTGATCCTTTAGATCTGACAAAAATTTGGTCTGGCCGTTCCCTTGGGGGCGGCCGGATCACGATTTCGGGCGGGCCAAAAACGGGCCAAGCGCGTCATCGACGGGGCCCCAATCTGACAGCTCTAGCCGAACCGGCAGCGTCAGCACCTTGCTGCGAAAGGCTGGCGGCAATCTGACCGCATCTTTTTCCGTTGTGACAAGTTGCGCATTCAGGGCGGCGGACTCTAGTTCCAGACGTTTCATCAAGGCATCCGACAGGGGTTGGTGATCGTCCAGCGACTCTGTTCGCAGCAGGTTCGCGCCAAGACCTTGGAGCGTGGCGAAGAACTTGGCGGGTTTTCCGATCCCGGCAAAGGCCAGAAAGTTTTGTCCAGCCCAATCCATGCCGGTTTGCAGCGGCATCAGTTCTCCGCGCGCGCGGGGCGTGGAAATCTGACCGCCCCACAGGTTTTCGAACTGGGATTGAGCGGTCTTGTTGCCGATGGTCAGGACAAGATCCGCGCGGCTGAGGCCCGTGGTCACCGGTTCGCGCAGGGGGCCCGCCGGGATGACGCGGCCATTGCCAAACCCGGATGCGGCATCCACCACGACGATGGAAACGTCCTTGGACACGGAAGGATTCTGAAACCCGTCATCCAACAGAATGACCGTCGCGCCGTTCTGTTCTGCGGCTTGCACGCCCTTGGCGCGGTCGCGCGACACCCAGGTGGGGGCAAATGCGGCCAGCAGCAGAGGCTCGTCGCCCACATCTGCAGCGCTGTGTTCGCGTTCTTTCACCTGCACCGGCCCTTCAAGGCGGCCGCCATAGCCGCGAGAGACAATATGCGGTTGGTGGCCCTGTTGCTGAAGCCGCAAAAGCAATGCGATCGCGGTTGGCGTTTTGCCGGTTCCGCCGATGTTGATATTTCCGATGCAGATCACCGGCAGGCTGGCCTTATAGGCATCCCGTGTCAGACGCCGCGCTGTTCCCGCAGCATAAAGCGCTGCCAGTGGACGCAGCAGCGTCGCCATCGGGCCGGGGCTGTCTGGTGGACGGGACCAAAAACCGGGCTGTTTCATTTCTGTTGCCCGTGGCGTTTGACGGTCTCGTCCAAAAGCGTCACGACACGGTCCAGAACTTCTGCCCCGGCGGTGCTGATTTCCCAGGCTGCATGGGCCCTTTCGGCGGCCCGTTCCGGGGACTGCATCGTTTCGACCGCAAGGGCAAGGTCCCCGGCATGGGACACCTGTTCAGACGCATGCGCCCGCGACAGGCGGTGAAACGCGTTTTGAAAGGGTTGCAGCCCGGGGCCGTGCAGAACAACAGAGCCCAAGGCCGCGGCGTCAAACGGGTTTGGACCCGGCTCTGTCCAGTTTGCAATCGTGTGGCCGATGAAAGAAACCGGGGCCAGACGATACCACAGCCCGTATTCGTCATCCGTGTCTGCAAGATAGACATGGCAATCAGGTTCGGGCTCTCCTCCAACAGAGCGTTGCGAATAGATGAAATCCTGGGCCGCGATCATATTGGCATAAAGTTGGGCCTCGTCTGGATCCTTGGGGACCACGATCAGCAAAAGCCGATGGGCGCGCCGCATGGTCTGACGATGCGCGGCGAGCACGGCTTCGAGTTCTGCAAGATTGATCCCGGCGGCCAGCCAGACGGGCCGCGTGTTCAAAAGCGTCGCAAGGGTGTCGCGCTCTGCCTCGTTGCAGGGCAGGGCGGGGACGTCTTTTTCGAGAACGCCGGTCACTTCGGCATTTTCCCAAAGCGCGCCTGCGTTCTTTAGCGCCTCAGCGGTCAGCTGATCCCCGATAAAGAAGCCGTCAAACAGCTGAAGCGTCGCGCGGCGCAGACCGGGCCAAAACCGCAGCTGTGTGGTCGCGGCATAGCTTTCGCCCGTGTCGATCATGAACAGATCAACGCCAAAGCCCTTAGCCTCTGACAAGAGCGTTGGATGCAGCCTACCCGTCAGCCAGGCCAGGACGCTGGGACGCCAGTGGTCCAGAAAAGCGCGGATGCCTGCGCTGGTATCCGCAGGAAGCGTGACCCAAACACACTGATCTTCTGCATAGGGTCGCGGTGGGTCGTGGGTGGTTATCACAAACCAGACCTCTGGATTCAGATCCGCGAAGGTTTCAACCAGCTCTTCGATGATGGCGTGATCGTCAGCCTTAGGGGCATGAATCCAGACAACCGGCCCCGTCGGCGTCGGAAGCGAGCCTGGGTCGATTGGTTGCTCTGTCCGGCCCAGATTGGGCCGGAGCGCTTTATAGAGTGAAAGGGACAGGCCCATTCCGCGAGAGCTCAGTTGCCGAGTTCTTCGGTTGCCGATGCTTCGGCGGCTTCGTCACGCAGGCGATGCAGATGCGCGATAAAGTAGCGCATATGGGCGTTGTCCACCGTGCGCTGTGCCTCTGATTTCCAGGCATCATAGGCCGTTTGATAGTTCGGAAATATTCCAACAACATGGATGTCATCGACATCCTTGAAGGTGCTTTGTGTGGGGTCGACAAGTTCGCCGCCAAAGACGAGGTGCAGGCGTTGGGTCATTGGTCCCTCCGGGGGTGAAAACAGTGCTGCGCAGACTACGCCACCTGCCGTCGGGGTCAAGAAGGCAGGCCGGGCTAAGGCCTGTAAATTGGGGGAATTTCACGGCAATTCCATCAGATCAGTCGCCACGCCAGATTTAACGCGGCCTGGCCCGCCGCAGCGGCAGAGCAATCGGGCGATTTGATCGCAACTTTTCAATCGGGTTCGGGGGGCCTACACTGCCGATAATTACCCAAATTGCAAAGAAATCACGGGAGGATTCTATGCAACTCAAAGCGTTTGATCATGTGAATGTCAAAACCGCCAATCTGGCAAATATGGTGGCCTGGTACGAAGACGTTCTGGGCCTTGTGTCCGGGCCGAGGCCTGATTTCCAATTTGACGGGGCGTGGCTGTATCTTGGCGACCTTGCGATTGTGCATCTTGTGGCGCAGGCCGAGCCCGCAAAGTCGATTGATCCGCAGATAGAACATTTCGCCATTTCCGCCGAGGGGCTGAACGATTTTATCAAAAAGCTAAAGGATCGCGGGATAGAGCCAAAGGTTAATAAAATCGAAAGTTTCGGGATTGTTCAGGTGAATATTTTCGACCCGGACGGCAATCACATTCACATCGATTTCAAATCAGAAGAGCTGGCCTAGGCGCTGGCCGGGATTTTGGTTTTCTGTGTTTGAATTTTTGTTCAAATCAGTGTTTATTCCCCCACGTCATGTTTTGGTTTTGAAGTGAACCGGAGCAAGAAAAGAAGGGGATAGCCCGCTAACTGCCACCGCCGGGTCGTAAAAATGTCCCAAAGACTTAAATAGTAACGCGAAACATACTTAGTCGGAATTAGGAACCAATCATGGCTTTATCTTATTCAAAACTTTTCGCCAGCAGCACCGCTATGGCACTTATCATGTCGAACGCGGCCTATGCCGATGTAACGGCAGAGGATGTCTGGGCGCAGTTGCAAGAGATCTCTGGGCTGTATGGACGGACTTTGGTTGTCGGTTCCAAGTCTTACACCGGCGGGAAAATGGTGCTGTCCGATGTGGCTGTCAGCGCAAAAGTCGAAGGCGCGGAACGCGAAGGGTCTATCGAGATGATAGAACTGCAGGAACGCGGAGACGGCTCTGTTGCGATTTCCGTGTCGCCGGAAATCAAGGTTAACACGTCTTCTGAAGTCGAAGACGGTGGAGAGTTTTCGGCTGCAATTGTCCTTCGCCAGACCGGGCTTTCCCTGGTGGCGTCGGGCGATCCGGACAAGATCACCTATGATCTTGGTGCCGATGAACTTGCTGTGTCCGTAGAAGATCTTTCGGTTGAGGACGAAGACGTCCCCGCCGACATTAGTTTCGTCGCCTCGGGCGTGAAGGGGCTTTATTCCTTTGAAACTGGAGACATGATCAATAGCGAAACGCAGACCACCATAGACTCTGCCGATTTTGATGTCGGTGTGGACCAAGACGCGGATGGTGAAAAGTTTACTATGAAGGTGAAGGGGTCGGTGGCCGACATGACCTCTACTTCTGTAAATGTGTTCCCGAAGGACATTGATCTGGCCGATTCAGCGGCCATGTTTGGTGCAGACGTCAGCGTCGTCAGTAAGGCGACTTTCGGGCCAGCTAACTATACGATGGATTTTGACGCCGAAGGAGATACGGTTGCGGTCAAGGGCTCAACTGCCAATTCAACGCTGGATGTCGCGATCAAGGACGGGACCGTTCAATATGGCGGAACCGGGTCTGGCACGAAATTCGAGATTGAAGGCAGCCAAATCCCATTGCCGGACATGACCTTTAGCATGGCTGACAGCGCCTTTAACCTGATGTTCCCGATGGCACAGTCCGATGAGCCGAAGGATTTCAGCTTTCTGACCAAGCTGGTCGATCTGAAAATCAGCGATTCCCTGTGGAGCATGATCGACGCAAGTGGCGCCCTGCCGCATGATCCGGCGACGCTGATTGTTGATCTGGCGGGCAAGGCCAATTGGTTGGTCGACATCATGGACCCAAATTTCGCAACAGAGATGTCCAGCGAAATGCCAGTTGAATTGCATGCGCTGACGGTGAATGAGATCAAGCTGGACGTGGCCGGGGCAGAGGTCAACGGAACCGGTGATTTCACTTTTGATAACACCGATCTTGCCAGCTATGACGGGATGCCCGCGCCGACGGGTAAATTGAACCTGAACCTGTTCGGGATCAACGGGTTGCTGGACAATCTGGCGGCTGCCGGTTTGTTGCCGCAAGACCAAAGCATGGGCGCACGCATGATGCTGGGCCTGTTCACGCGTCCGGGTGAAGGTGAGGATACGCTGACATCTGAGATCGAATTCAAAGACAAAGGTTCCATTTTCGCGAACGGCCAACAGCTGAAATAGAACCCTGTTATTGACCCGCCCGGTTTCGACTGGGCGGGTTTTTTGTGCGCGCTGTGTCTTGCGGCGTCGCCTTTGGCGGATTACCTGTGCTTTGCAAAATAACAAAGGCGGGTGTTCGTGGCTCATTCATTATCAGATCTGACAGACGCGCTGATTTCCGCCGCGAAAAAGGCGGGGGCCGATACGGCTGATGCGTTGGCCGTTGACGGGACCTCTGTTTCGATTGACGTGCGGGATGGCGCGCTGGAACAGGCGGAACGGTCCGAAGGCGTTGATCTGGGGTTGCGGGTTATGATCGGGCAACGCCAGGCCTGTGTGTCTGCCTCTGACACCCGCGCGGAAACCATCACGACGATGGCGGAACGCGCGGTGGCCATGGCGCGTGAGGCGCCGGAAGATCCTTCGATTGGCATTGCTGAAATGGAACAACTGGCCGTCGGCTGGGATGCGGATGCGTTAGAGCTAGCGGATCCGGCGGATGAACCCGCCGCAGCCGATCTGGAACGCGATGCGCGTGAGGCAGAGCAGGCGGCAATGGGCGTGTCCGGTATTTCGCAGGTTCAGACCTCGACCGCGGGCTATGGCCGTCACCAGATTCATCTGGCCGCCAGCAATGGGTTTTCAGGCGGCTATGCGCGCACCAGCCGCGCGGTGTCCTGTGTGGCGATCACCGGCGATGGCACGAATATGGAACGCGACTATGCCAGCGAAGGGCGCGTGTTCCAGTCGGATTTGCCCGCCGCTGCGGATGTCGGGCTGCTTGCCGCAGAGCGCACGATTGCCCGCGCCGGTGCCCGCAAGCCTAAAACCGGGGCCTTTCCGGTGCTTTATGATCAGCGCGTTGCCTCTAGCCTGATTGGCCATCTTCTGAGCGCGACGAATGGGGGCGCGATTGTGCGCGGGTCGTCCTGGGCGCGGGATCTGTTGGGCAAAGAGGTTTTACCTGCGGGGCTATCTGTGCTTGAAGACCCACATCGCTGCCGTGTTTCCGGGTCACGCCCCTTTGACGCAGAAGGGTTGCCCACAGCCTCCCGCGCGATTGTCGAAGATGGCGTTCTGATGGGATGGACCCTTGATCTGGGAACCGCACGCAAGCTGAACCTGACGTCCACCGCAAACGCTGCGCGTGGCACGTCTGCGCCGCCCTCGCCATCGAACAGCAATATCGCCCTGACCCAAGGCACGGCGTCGCAGCAGGACTTGATTGCCCAGATGGGCACAGGGTTGTTGGTGACCTCGATGATCGGGGCTTCGATCAATCCGACCACAGGGGATTATTCGCGCGGGGCATCTGGCTATTGGGTGGAAAACGGCGAAATCGCCTATCCGGTCAACGAATGCACGATCGCGGGGAATCTGCTGGACATGCTGCGCACGATTGTGCCTGCCAATGACGCCAAGCTGCATATGTCCCATGTGATCCCATCTCTTCTGGTGCAGGGCCTGACCATTGCCGGAGAATGATCTGCGCCTTCTTGTGGATGCCGCAAGAACTGCCGGTGACATTGCCAGCCCGTTTTGGCGGCAATCCCCAAAGACCTGGGAAAAGGATGCAGGGGCCGGTCCGGTGACCGAAGCGGATCTGGCAGTTGATGACATGCTGAAAGACAGGTTGCTGGCCGCACGCCCGGACTATGGCTGGTTGTCAGAGGAAACAGAGGATGGGGCCGCCCGTCTGGACAAGTCGCGCGTGTTCATTATTGACCCGATCGACGGAACGCGGGCCTTTATTGCTGGCGAAAAGACCTGGTCGCATTCCCTTGCAGTGGCCGAGAACGGCAAGATCACCGCGGCGGTTGTTTATCTGCCGGTGCGGGATGAAATGTTTGCAGCAACGATTGGGGGCGGTTCGTTCCTGAATGACGCGCCGTTGCACTTGGCGGATCGTGACACGCTGGATGGCGCAACGGTCTTGTCGTCGCGCCCAAATCTGGATGCGATCCACTGGCGCGGCGGCGCTTTGCCGGTGGAACGGCATTTCAGAACCTCCATTGCCTTTCGTCTGGCATTGGTGGCTCAGGGGCGGTTTGACGCCATGCTGACCTTGCGCGACAGCTGGGAATGGGATGTGGCGGCTGGCAGTCTGATTGCGTCAGAGGCCGGGGCCGATGTCACAGACCGCGATGGCTGGGCGCCTGTTTTCAACAAAGAGACCCCAAAACTGGCCGGTATTTTCGCGGCCCCAAAGGGCATCCATTCGCAATTGGTAGAGCGTTTGCGATGACGCAGGCGCTGGTCATTGGGGCCGGTCCCGCTGGATTAATGGCCGCCGAAGAATTGGCGCGTGCCGGGATAAAGGTGATCGTGGCCGAGGCCAAGCCATCTGTCGGGCGCAAGTTTTTGATGGCGGGAAAGTCGGGGCTAAACCTAACCAAGGACGAGCCACGGGACAGGTTGATTGCCGCTTTTGGAAACGCCTCTGATGCGCTGACGCCGATGCTGTCTGAATGTGATGCGCGCGCCGTGCAGGGTTGGGCCACCGGGTTGGGCCAAGAGATTTTCACCGGCAGCACCGGGCGTGTGTTTCCCAAAGCGATGAAGGCTTCGCCCCTGTTGCGGGCATGGTTGCAGCGGCTGGACAGTCTGGGTGTAGAGATCAGAACGCGGTGGCGTTTGCTGGATTGGAAAGACGGCGGGTTTCAGTTCGACACACCGGATGGCCAGATCAAGCTCTCTCCCAGAATTGTTGTCCTTGCCCTTGGCGGGGCCAGCTGGGCGCGGCTTGGGTCGGATGGGGCCTGGGCCAAGATGTTCCAGGAACGTGGGCTTGGAGTTGTGCCGTTTGAAGCCGCGAATGTCGGGCTGCGGCTTGAATGGTCGGCGCATATGCAAAAACAGTTCGGAGCCCCGCTGAAAGGGGTTGCGCTGATGGCGGGCGATTTAACCTCGCGCGGGGAATGCGTGATTTCGGCTGCTGGGCTAGAGGGTGGTGGAATTTACACGATGACGCCCGCGATTCGGGCGGGGCATGACCTGTTCATCGATTTGCTGCCGGATTGGACGCTGGACCGCGTCGCAGCCAAGATTGCGGGGCTGAAGGGCAAGAAAACGGTGTCCAATCAATTGCGGGCTGCCTTGGGTCTGGACCCGGCCAAGCTGGCGTTGTTGATGGAATTTGGCCGCCCCTTGTCAGGGGGCGAGGCGCTTGCGCGGTTAATCAAGGCGATTCCGATTCGTGGCGCCACAATCGGCGATATGGATCACGCGATTTCAACGGCGGGCGGGGTGGCTTGGTCTGCGGTCGATGAAACGCTGATGCTGCGGGATGCGCCGGGCGTTTTTGTTGCAGGTGAAATGCTGAATTGGGAGGCCCCGACCGGCGGCTATCTGATCACCGGCTGTCTGGCGACGGGCAAATGGGCCGGGCGACACGCGGCACAATGGGCCGCAAGCAAGGGTTAGCGTTTGGCGAGCATGGCCAGCCGGATCAACGTGCGTTCCACTGTCGCCATCTGAGGGGCCTTTGCGGTAGAGCGCAGCGACAGGTCTGTGTCGGTCAACATTTGCAGCGCTGTTTCCAGCCGTGGTGTGCCCCATGATTTTGCCTGCCGCACCATGCGGTCGCGGCGCGGGCCAAAGACGCGGGCCTTGTTGATCCCGACATCAGCCCCGGCCGGATCGGCGGAAGCGGTGTGCAGGGCACGAAAATGCCGGGTCGCGCCGATGCACAGGCCGACGGCCGCAATGCCCTGACCATCAAGTTTCTGCATGATGGGGCCAATCTCGCCGTCGCGCCCTTCGGCCACGCAATGCAGCACATCATCCATTGCCGCCTCTGTCGAGACGGGCGCGCAATCTACCACGTCGGAAGACGACACAGGCGTATCATCCTGATATTTATAGAGCGACAGCTTTTCGATTGTCTGGCGCAGATCGCCGGGGTCAATCATCCGGGACAGGGCAATGATATCCTGCATCGCGTCACGATCGACATTGGTCAGCCCGACATTTTTCAGGTTTGCCTCAATCTCTTCCCGGCTGGGCGGATCATCATAGATGGCTGTGGCATAGGCATTTGGGTGCGTTTCAAACGCCTTGCGCAGGGCAGAGCGGGGCGTCAGCGATCCGGCTGTGACAATAATCTGCGCATCCCCGTCACGCCAGTTTTCAAGCGCGACGTTAATCGTCTTGGCCAGCCCGTCTGTCGCGTCCTCGACAAAGGCGACGCGGGGACCGGGAAAAAAGCTTTGGGCCTGAACGGCATCCATCAGCATGGCGGGATCTTTGCGCAGATCCGCCCCGGCCATGCGGGACAGGCGCATTTCTTCTTCGCCTTGCGGGCCGATCAGGGCCAAAATGACTTGCTGGCGCTTCAGGGCAACGCGCATGCCGTCGCTGCCAAAGATCAACAGCCCGGCCCGTTTGGGGTCGGGCTTGGCAAAATAGCCAGCGGCATCGCGGGGCGACAGTTTCATTTCGCCCAGGTTCCTGACGTGGCAACAAGCCTTGTCACAACCTGATCGGCCAA
Organism: Marinosulfonomonas sp.; assembly: GCA_051251595.1. Classification (GTDB taxonomy): domain Bacteria; phylum Pseudomonadota; class Alphaproteobacteria; order Rhodobacterales; family Rhodobacteraceae; genus NORP110. The sequence goes on along the minus strand of JBPOFA010000012.1, from coordinate 70,621 downwards.
TATGATCATCAGACGGTCCTCTGCATCTTCGCGGGCCGCGACACTGGCGATTGTTGCGCTGGTGCTGGTGGGATTTGCGGCGTTGTCCACGAACACGACGGAATAGGATGTGAAGCCTTCAACCTTGGAAGAGACGAGCTTTTTGCCCGTCGCCGCATCGTTCAGGGCAAAGGTTACGGTTCCAATCAGGTTGTAGCGGAAGACATCGCCACCCACCCGGATCGCAACGCCGTCGCGAACCGTCTTGATCGAATAGGTCAGCTCATAGGTGCCAGCACTTGTGTGCCCCAGCCGCCGTTCAAACTGCGCGTTAAAGTCGAATTCTCTTTTGTCCCGCGCTTCTGGCACAGAGACCTGGTTGAGCAGCGCTTGCGACTGGCCGGTCGGGCCAAATGCCGGTTCATAGCCGCAGCCGATCAGCGGCAGCAAAGCGGCTGCGATCAGGCTGCGACGAGTGAGCTTAGACAACGACATTAATGATACGCCCCGGAACGACGATGACCTTTTTGGGTGTCGCACCGTCGAGCACCCTGATCACAGCATCATCTTCCAGCGCAAGTTTTTCAACCTCTTCCTTGGCCATATCCTTTGGCACGGTAATCTCAGAGCGCCGTTTGCCGTTGATCTGGATCGGCAGAGTCACCTCGTCTTCGACCAGCAGGGATTGATCCGCCTTTGGCCATGTCGCCTCTGCGATCAGGCCCTCGCCGCCCAAAAGCGCCCAGATTTCTTCGGCCAGGTGCGGGGTTACGGGGGACATCAGTTGGGCCAGGATCAACATCGAATCCTTACGGGCCGCAGCGCTGGCCTTGGATTTCGCCAGGGCCGCGGCAAAGCCATAGAGATTGGCAATGGCGGTGTTAAAGCCAAAGCTTTCAATGCCCAGGGTGACGTCATGGATTGCCTTATGCGTGACGCGCAGCAGGGCGGCATCGTCTTTGCCGGTGTCTTTGCCTTCTGCGATGTCAACGGCCATGCGCCAGACGCGGCCAAGATGCTTGAACGCAGCCTCTGCCCCAGAGGCAGTCCATTCGACGTCCCGTTCCGGAGGAGAATCAGACAGAACAAACCAGCGCGCCGTGTCGGCCCCGTATTGGCCAATGATGCTGTTGGGGTCCACGACGTTGAGTTTGGCTTTTGACATCTTGGCGGCGGGAATCGTTTCTACCGGTTCACCCGTGGCGATCACCTTGCCATCTGCCACATCTGTCGGGAAATGGTAGACGGGGCGGTCGTTTTTATCGCGGGTTTGATAAATCGCGTGGGTGACCATGCCTTGTGTGAACAGCGCGTCAAACGGTTCTACCGCGTGATCCGGCAAATGGCCGCAGATATGCATCGCCCGTGCGAAGAAGCGGGAATAGAGCAGATGCAGAATCGCGTGTTCAATGCCGCCAATATACTGGTCAACATTCATCCAGTATTCTGCATCCGCCATAACGGTTGGCGTTGTCGCACGCGGCGCAGTGAACCGGGCGAAGTACCAGGACGAATCCACAAACGTATCCATCGTGTCCGTTTCGCGCTTGGCCGGTTTGCCACAGGATGGGCAGGGCGTGTCGCGCCAGGTTGGGTGCCAATCCAGCGGATTGCCGGGACGATCAAAGGTGATGTCATCGGGCAACCTAACGGGCAGGTTTTCTTTCTTCTCGGGGACAACGCCGCAATCCTCACAATGGATAACGGGGATCGGTGCACCCCAATAGCGCTGGCGAGACAGGCCCCAGTCGCGCAGACGGAATTTGGTCATCCCTGTGCCAAGGCCGCGTTCTTCGAACCAATCGATGGTTGCGTCGATCGCTTCCTGGCTTGTGGCCAGACCGATCCCTGCGAAATGGTCGACAAATTGCACAGTTTCGGTTTTGGCAGGCGCTAATGCCTCTGACCCGACATCTGTTGTGTCGCCGGGCATGTAAAAGGCGTTTGGCGTCGGCAGATCGTATTTACGGGCAAAGTCCAAATCGCGTTGGTCATGGGCCGGACAGCCGAACACGGCACCGGTGCCGTAATCCATCAACACAAAATTGCCGATCCAAACCGGCAGCACTTCGCCCTCATTTGTTGGGTGTTTGACAGCTAACCCGGTGTCAAAGCCCAGCTTTTCGGCCTTTTCCATCGCCTCTTCGGTGGTGCCAAGCTTGCGGCATTCTTTACAGAAGGCGGCGATTTCCGGTGACTCCTGTTCCAGCGCTTTGGCCAGCGGGTGATCAGAGGAAATCGCGATAAAGCTGGCGCCCCGCATTGTATCCGGGCGCGTTGAGTAACAGGTGATCGTGTCCATCCCATTGGACGGGGCAGTCAGCTGGAACGGAATTTCGATCCCGCGGGATTTTCCGATCCAGTTGGATTGCATCAGTTTCACCTTGGCGGGCCAGTTGTCCAACCCATCCAGCGCGTCCAGCAATTCTTCGGAATAGTCAGAGATCTTGAAGAACCATTGCGTCAATTCACGCCGTTCGACGGGCGCGTCAGACCGCCAGCCTTTGCCGTCGATCACCTGTTCATTGGCCAGAACGGTCATATCGACCGGATCCCAGTTCACCACAGCGTTTTTGCGATAGACGAGGCCTTTTTCAAGGAAATCAATGAACAGCGATTGCTGCTGGCCGTAATATTCAGGGTCACATGTGGCAAATTCGCGGGACCAGTCGATCGACAGCCCAATGGATTTGAACTGCTTCTTCATGTTCTCGATATTATTATAGGTCCATTCGCCGGGGTGGATTTTCCGGTTTATGGCGGCGTTTTCCGCCGGAAGACCAAATGCGTCCCATCCCATTGGGTGCAAGACCGAATGCCCCGTGGATGACTTGTACCGCGCAACCACGTCGCCAAGCGTGTAGTTCCGCACATGTCCAATATGCAGATTCCCGGATGGGTAAGGGAACATTTCCAGCACATAGTATTTTGGCTTTGATTCGTCCCGTTTTGCCAGGAATGTGCCTGCGTCATCCCAAGCGGCTTGCCACTTTGTTTCGATGCTGGCGGGATCATATCTAGACATGAATGTTGTCGTCCTTGCAGATGTGGCCGCGAATTTGCGGTGCGTTTTGATACTTAAGCAATTGTTTGGGGTCTAGGCCGTACCGTGCCCGGTGCCAAGAAACTGGGCCCAATTTTCATTGGTTTTGGGTTTTCGGGGGCAAAACAGCCCTGAAACGCCGCGCGACGGCTGCAAATTCCGGGCCGTCGCAGCCGATTCAGCCCGGGGACGGGTGGAAATTGATCAGAGATTGCCTGCCTGAATGCGCAGCTGGCGCGCACGTGTCAGAATCGCGTCTTCAACGGCGCGCTCTGTATCAGCGCCAACGGGGCCGCTGCGCGTCATAAGCGCGATCTTTAACGAACGTGCATCCAAGGCAGGGTCTTGAATATAGATTGTAGCGCGATAGGCGCGTCCACCGCCCGGAGGCGTCCCATATCCGGTCGTAATGATGCCTGTATATGGATCGACGGATTGGATCGGCAGGAAATCCAACAGCTCTAGCGACGCTCTCCACAAGTATCTGTTAACCTCGACCTGTGTCTTGGCGTCTTCGTTCCCGCTAAACAGATCCCAGATCGTTTCTTCTTCTTCTGGAGGAGATTCGACATGGTTGCCGATTTTCCCGCCGCTGTCGTTACTTTGGCCACCACAGGCAGCCAGTGTACCGGCCAGCATCAGCATCAACAGATTCGATTTTAACGTCATTATATAATGTACCTGCCCTGATCCTGTGCACGATTGGACTATGCTTTTCACTGTAGTACTCAAGCAAACAAGAGCGGGCAAGGCCATTTGCCCCGGATTCTAAAGGTCTGGGATGCGCTATCGCGCGGGGCGGCAATTCAACTGTGGCAAAGCTGCACCATCGCCGCCCACATTCTCACACACCAATTTCCTTGGCTTGCAATGAGAACGGCAAAAGGCGAAACAACGGCATACTCAGTTTGGATTCCCCTGAATTGAGAATCTTTTTTCACCGAATAAGGGAAACGATATGAAAAAGATTTTGATTGCTACTACAGCACTCGTAGCCACAGCTGGCTATGCAGCTGCTGGCGACGTTACGTTGTCAGGCGACGCTCGTATGGGTGTTGTTTACAACGACGCTGGTGACCTAGAATTCAACAGCCGTGCACGTGCTGAAGTCACTCTGTCTGGTGAATCAGACGGCGGTTTGGCTTTCGGTGGTTCGTTCCAGATCAAAGACGCTGGCGGCGCTGGTGACGGTCTTTCTGGTTCTGCATTTATCTCCGACTCTTGGGGTAAATTGTCCATGGGTGATGTTGACGGTGCTGCAAAAGCTGCCGTTGGTAACATCGATGCGATCACTTTGACTGGTCTTGGCGATACACACGAGCTGCTGTACGTCAACGGCGGTACAGATGCAGATGGTGACGGACGTGACGACACGATCTATCCTAACCCTGCTGCGTTGTATGAATACTCAACTGGCGACTTCACTTTCTACCTTGGTGCTGGTTCACCTGCTGGTGCAAACACTGTTATTTCAGTGGCTAGTGCGACTGTTGCAACAACAGGTGGTGGTACAGTTGCAGTTGCTTCTGCTTCAAGCATCCTTTACGCTCAGAACACATACTCTGTTGGTGGTAAGTGGTCTTCAAACGGCTACTCGATCGCTGCTGGTTTTGAAACAATCGACGCTGCTTTGTCTACAAACGGTGGTGCGACAATTTCTAACTACCAGACAATCAGCCAGTACGTAATCGGTGGTTCCGCTGAATTCGGTGACTTCACTGTAAAAGCAAACTACGGCTCAATTGACGGACTTGCTTCAAGCAGCTCTCAGTGGGGTCTGTCTGGTAAGTACTCTATGGACGCTCTGTCAGTTGCAGCATTCTATGCTTCTAAAGACCTGGGCGCCGTGTCAACTCAAGACGCATACGGCCTTGGTGCTGAATATGACCTTGGTGGCGGTCTGTCCATCAAAGGTGGTGTAGTGAGCAACTACGCAGACAACACTGTTGCTGACTTCGGTGTATCAATGTCGTTCTAATCCATCTGGATTATTTCGAAATGGAAAGAGCGGGCCTTGGCCCGCTCTTTTCTTTTGTGCCATATGCGTGTGAACTGAAAAGCGAAAAAGGCGTCTATGTCACTTTCTGAGATCAAAACCAGAATAACCGCGGAAGAGACCCGCATAGGCCGTGCCGCCGGCAGCACACAGCTGATTGCCGTTTCCAAGATGCAGCCCGCTGAACGGGTTATTCCGGTGCTTGAGGCCGGGCACAAACTGTTCGGCGAAAATCGCGTGCAGGAAGCGGCCGACAAATGGCCAGAGTGGCGCGAGCAGTATTCTGATATCAACGTCCACCTGCTTGGCCCCCTGCAAACAAACAAAGTGCGCCAAGCATTCGATCTGTTCGAAGCGATTCATTCCCTGGATCGGCCCAAACTGGCGCGGTTCATCGCTCGCATCGCACAAGAAACCGGGACCTGCCCAAAACTGTTCGTTCAAGTCAACACCGGCGAGGAACCGCAAAAGGCCGGTATCCTGCCGGGTGAGGCCGATGCCTTTGTGGCGGAATGCCGGGCGCTGGACCTGCCCGTTATCGGCCTGATGTGCATCCCGCCTGTGGATCAGGAACCGTCGTTGCACTTTGCGCTGCTGGCCAAAATAGCCGAACGCAATGGCCTGTCTGAACTTTCAATGGGGATGAGCGGGGATTTCGAGCGCGCGATCGCCCAAGGGGCAACCTATGTCCGTGTCGGATCGGCTGTGTTTGGGGCGCGGGATTAGCCGCAGCCCATTGCGCTAGGCATTAACGACCCGTGTGCCTATGCCAACGCGTTTGGTGATCCACAAAAGATGATCCGCGCGAAACGCGATACAGCCTTCTGTCGGATGGCGGGGTTTACGCCACGTGTGAATGAAAATCGCAGACCCCAGATTTGGCTTGGCTATGGGCCAGTTCCAATCGGTGGTCAGCACCAAATCATACAGCGGATCGGCACGGCGCAAACGCTCGTGGCTGTAACTATGGGGACCGCGCACAAGTTGATTGTAATCAGGGTCGGCGGAATCATCGCTCCATAGATCATTTGGCAAGATCGGCTCTGCCCAGGGAACGGGGTGGGACAAACGGTCAGGGCGATATAGGCACCCGGTGATGCGAAGGACACCGGCTGGCGTAACGCCGTCGCCCTCTGTCTTAACGCGATTTACGCCGCCCTTGCCGATGGAACAGGGGAAATACCGGTTGGCAAAACGCACCCCGCGCCGGGTCAGAACCAGGTCGGCAGAGGTCACAGAAGATGCCCTGACTTATTGGCCTTGGTGGCCAGATAACCGGCATTCAGCGCGTTTGTTCCAACCTTTAGGGGGACTCTGTCAGCCACTTCAATACCATTGGCTTGCATCATCGCGACCTTGGCCGGATTATTCGTCAGCAGCCTAACAGACCGCACATTCATTTGCTTTAGGATTTGCGCCCCAATCCGAAAATCGCGTTCATCGTCTTCAAAGCCCAGACGATGATTGGCCTCGACCGTGTCGAACCCCTGATCCTGCAAGGAATAGGCGCGCATCTTATTGGCAAGCCCGATGCCGCGCCCTTCTTGATTGAGATAAAGCAAGACGCCAGAGCCGTGGCTGTTGATCTCTTTCAACGCGGTGTGCAGCTGCGGACCGCAATCACATTTGAGGCTGCCCAGTATGTCGCCCGTGAAACAGGCAGAATGAAGCCGTGTCAGAACCGGGGCGCTGGTGTCCAGACGTCCAATTTCGATTGCGTAATGCTCTTCACCGCCATCATCGGGGCGAAAAACATGCAAACGCCCGGCATTCGCCAGCGCCATGGGTACCTTTGCGCTGGAAACATGATTTAGATGCATGTCTTGGCCCAGCATGTTCGAAAGCTGTGCAACATCCATTTGGGTCAGGTCCGGATCAACAGAGGCCAAAGCTGAATCGGACAGCTCTACGACCAGAACTGCGGGCAGCAGCCGAGCGGTTTTGACCAGGGTGATGGCGGCGCGGTGCGGGTCGGCGTTGCCATCCCTCAGACTGTGAAACGGGCCTTTCATCGGCGCGTTCAAATCATCCGCCGGATCTGCGAGGGCCCTGATCCAATCCACAGACATGTCGGGCGCGACGGATATCCGGGCGATGTCGCCGTCATAGGCCCGCGCCTTTAGCGTGTCGGCCCGGTGCCGCGTGATCGCTACAGAGGGCGAACCCAGCTTTTGCAAATCCGTCAGCCGTTCGGGGGTCAATGTTTCTGCCGCCGCCATCAAATAAGAGGAAGCGCCATGCCGCAGGACAACGGGCACGCCCATGCGAAGATCGCCACGGGCCCGGGCGACATGTTCTGCCATAGACAAGGACAGGGTCATTGGGTTTCCATCATGTGTTTGGCTTTGATGTACCGGTAAATTTGGGAATATGAAACAATTGCCGTCCAAAATACACGAGCGCGTGAACTCTTGCAGCAAAACTTGCCGAACCCGGGCTGTGAACACATGTCAGTAACAGGAAATTGTGAGGTCGAGAAAATGGCTACTCAGAAAAAAATACTATTGGTTGACGATGACGATGATCTGCGCGAAGCGCTGAGCGAACAGCTGGTAATGACCGAAGACTTTGATGTCTTTGAGGCTGACAGCGGTGCCGGTGCCATCGAAAAATCAAAAGAGGCGATCTATGATCTCGTCATTCTGGACGTTGGTTTGCCCGATACAGATGGCCGCGAATTGTGCCGCCGGATGCGCAAGCAAAACGTCAAATGTCCGATCCTGATGCTGACCGGCCATGACACGGATGCAGACACGATTTTGGGTCTGGACGCCGGTGCCAATGACTATGTGACCAAACCGTTCAAGTTTCCGGTGCTTCTGGCCCGGATCAGGGCGCAGCTGCGTCAGCATGAACAGTCAGAGGACGCGGTGTTCCAGCTTGGGCCCTATACGTTCAAACCGGCGGTCAAAATGCTGGTGACCGAGGATGACAAAAAGATCCGCCTGACGGAAAAAGAGACAAATATCCTTAAGTTTCTTTACCGCGCGACCGAAGGAATCGTGGCCCGTGACGTGCTGTTGCACGAGGTTTGGGGCTATAACGCAGGCGTAACAACCCATACGCTGGAAACCCATATTTACCGGCTTCGGCAGAAAATTGAACCAGATCCGTCAAATGTTCGCCTTCTTGTGACCGAATCTGGCGGGTATCGTTTAGTAGCTTAACGAATCCCCTTGCGATGTCGGGGTTATGGCATCGCACCTCCCTGTTGGACTGGCCCGGCCTTGTGCCGGGTCTTTTTTTGCCTTTGGGCAAGGAACGGGTTGAGCCCCTGGAGGCAGGACCATACTGTCTGCCCAAACCCACCAAAGGAAAATCTTCATGTCATTTACCCTTGCCACCTGGAACATCAATTCCGTGCGCTTGCGCGAAGCTTTGGTCTTGAAATTGCTGGCGGAACAAGGGCCGGATGTGCTGTGCCTGCAGGAATGCAAAAGCCCTGTTGATAAGATCCCAACCGAAAATTTTGCGGAATTGGGCTATAAGCACATGATCGCGCGCGGGCAAAAAGGTTATAACGGCGTGGCCATCCTGTCGCGCTTGCCGATCCGCGATATGGGCGACAAAGACTTTGCCAGTCTTGGACATGCACGCCATGTCGCTGGACAGCTGGAAAACGGCGTCACGATCCACAATTTCTATGTGCCGGCCGGCGGTGACGTAGCCGATCGCGACGTGAATGAGAAATTTGGCCAAAAGCTCGATTATCTCACGGAAATGCGTGATTGGTTCAAAGCGGAAACCCCAGAAAAATCCATTCTTGTTGGTGATCTGAACATTGCCCCGCTGGAACATGATGTCTGGAGCCATAAGCAATTGCTGAAGGTCGTCAGCCACACCCCGATCGAGGTCGAACATCTGGCCGAGACTCAAGAGGCGGGGAATTGGGTTGATGTGACCCGGCAGGATATTCCGGACGGGCCGCTTTATTCCTGGTGGTCTTATCGTGCGCGGGATTGGGATTCTGCGGATAAGGGGCGCCGGTTGGACCATGTGTGGGCCACTTCGGATATTTCCAACGCGGCCCATGGGTCACGCGTGTACCGCGACGCGCGCGGATGGGAAAAGCCATCAGATCACGCACCGGTCTTTGCCAGCTTCGATCTGTGACATCGGGCAGGGGGCGACCTTGCACAATGGCACTCGATGCTCCATTTACTGATGAAACACGCATTACCTGAGGAGCGCTTCAAATGTTAGAGTTTGGCCAGACGACAGATGCATCCCCTGCGGGTGCAGATTTGATCAAGGACATCAGCGAAGCTACGTTTGCAGCAGACGTGATCGAAGCTTCGCAAGAAACGCCCGTTATCGTCGATTTCTGGGCGCCATGGTGCGGCCCGTGCAAAACGCTTGGCCCGATGCTGGAAGAGGCCGTGACCGCCGCTGGTGGCAAGGTGCGCATGGTGAAGGTCAATGTTGACGAAAGCCAACAGCTTGCCGCCCAGCTGCAGATTCAATCGATCCCGACGGTCTATGCCTTTTGGCAGGGGCGGCCGGTTGATGGGTTTCAAGGTGCCGTGCAGGGATCGCAAATCAAGGAATTCGTTGCAAAGCTTGTAGAGCTGAACGGCGATGACGGATTGTCCGCCGCTGTTGAGGCCGCCGAAGAAATGCTGGCAGAAGGCGCGGCTGTTGATGCAGCCCAGACTTTTGCCGCCGTTCTTGGGGAAGAGCCGAACAACGCCAAGGCCTATGGCGGGCTGGTCCGTGCACATATCGCAATGGACGATCTGGACCAGGCAGAGGCGATTTTGAACGGGGCACCGGCTGAGATTTCAGACGCGCCTGAACTGGAAGCGGTTCACGCCCAGCTAGAGCTGGCGAAACAGGCTGCAGATGCCGGTCCGGTTGCTGAGTTGCGGGCGGCCGTTCAGGCAGATGAAACCAACCTAGAGGCCCGGTTTGATCTGGCCCAGGCGCTGTATGCAGCGGGTGACATCGAAGATGCGGTTGCGGAATTGTTGGAAATATTCCGCCGCGACCGTGAGTGGAATGAAAGTGCCGCAAAAACTCAATTGTTCACGATTTTTGAGGCATTGCCCCCCCAAGACCCAATCGCCCTAAACGGAAGACGGAAACTTTCGTCAATGATATTTGCCTAATCCGCGATTTGGCTTAGGTGTAGCATATGCCAAATTTAATTGATCTTCCCAAAACAATCCCGGTCTTTCCTTTGCCGGGAGCATTGCTGCTGCCGCGGTCGCGGCTTCCGCTGTTCATCTTTGAACCGCGCTATTTGGTGATGCTGGATGACATCCTCAAGACGCCGCATCGGTTGCTGGGCATGGTGCAACCCGCTGATGGTGAGGATGGCAAGCTGAACGAGGTCGGCTGTGCGGGGCGTCTGACGGCGTTTTCGGAACTGGAAGACGGCCGCTACATGATCACGCTTCTTGGGGTTTCTCGTTTTGTGATCGAGCAGGAAGAATCCGGGTTCACCCCATATCGAAAATGCAGCGTTGACTGGTCGCCTTATGAATCGGATATCGGCGCGGCGGAAACAGACAGATCGCTGGATCGCGAAAAGCTGTTGAGCCTGACAGAGCGGTATTTTGAATCGCAAAACCAACTGCCGGATATTGAAAGCCTGAGACAGGCAGAGGATGAATTCCTGGTCAATTCCCTGGCGATGATCTGCCCATTTGCGGTGGAAGAAAAACAGGCTTTGTTGCAGGCGCCAACCCTGCATGAACGGCAGAAGACTCTATCGACTTTGTTGGAATACGCCTTGCATGGCGGGTCCAATGAAAGGTTGATGTGATGAGCGAAACCGCCGAATTTGACCGTCGCATGTTAGAGGCGCTCGTCTGTCCGTTTTCTCAGGCGACATTGTCCTATGACGCTGAAAAGAACGAACTTGTGTCCCAGCAAGCAGGCGTTGCTTTTCCCATTCGAAACGGGATTCCCGTGCTGCTTGCGGATGAGGCGCGCAAGCTCGACTAGATTGGTCGACCCTGCAGCAATTGTGGCAGGTCGCCCGTCAACCCGGCTGCTTCACGGATCAGACTGCGCCGCACGCCGGGCAACGCATTCACAAATCCCATGCCCAGATCGCGGCCAATGCGCAGCAAAGAATTGTCGTTCGAAAACAGCTTGTTGAACGTGTCCGTCACTGCGGCAAGTGTGATCACATCGAACCTGCGCCATTGTTGATAGCGTTCCAGCACATCAATGCGGCCAAAATCTTCGCCCCGGCGCATCGCCAGTGTCAGGATCTCTGTCAGCGCCGCGACGTCTTTCAGACCGGCATTCAATCCCTGACCAGCCAGCGGATGCACCCCATGGGCAGCATCGCCCACCAAAGCGACGCGATCCGCGCAGAAACGATCCGCCAATGTCAGGCTAAGAGGATAGCTGAACCGCGTGCCCGCCAAAGATATTTCACCTAGGAAATCCCCGAATCTCGGGCGTAGCTCTTCAAGGTATCCATCATCGCTAAGCGATTGAATCCGCGCAGCATTTTTCGTCTTTTCCGTCCAGACAATGGAACAGCGGTTGCCGGGCAGCGGCAAAATGGCAAGGGGGCCCGCAGGCATGAAAAACTGGTGCGCGACACCGTGATGTGGCTGTTCATGAGCGATCGCGCAGACCAGCGCCGTCTGGCCATAATCCCAGCCCGACCGTTTCACGCCAGCGCGCGTCGCCGTGGCTGATTTTCGCCCGTCACATCCAATGATCAATTGCGCGGTCAACACCTCACCGCTGTGCAACGTCGCTGTTGCAAATGGGCCTAACGTGTCCTGCGCAACGATCGTCGCGCCGTTGAATGTCGATATCCGGTTCTCTACGTCAATCGCGTCCAGCAAAGCATCGCGCAAAAACCTGTCTTCGATCATATAGCCCATGGGGCCTTCTTCGATTTCGGCGTGATCAAATTCCAGCACGAAAGGCGAGGGCCCCGTGCCGGGCCTGCCATCGGTTGCCTTGATTTCAAGGATCGGTTGCGACTGCGCGTGAACCTGATCCCACAGCCCAATGGCCTGCAACAGTTTCTTAGAGGTCAGCGACAAGGCATAGCTGCGCCCGTCAAAATCATGGGCCGCACGTGTCCGCGCAGGCAGGGATTCCACCAGCGCAACCTCGAACCCGGATCGCGCCAGGGCCAGCGCCTGCGAACAGCCGTTCAGCCCGCCCCCGACAATGATGATATCGTGTTTCAGTTCCATTCTTCCAATATGTGCGTGACGATAGGATTGTCCATGCGCTGCGGTGACGCTACCCTGCATTTGAGACAAAAAGGAAAAGCGTGCATGGGCAAGGAATGGCTGGAACAGTCGGCGGCAGATTTAGGGCGTGGCATTGATCGGGGCGAAATCGACCCCGTGGAATTGACCCAGACGTTTCTAAGCGCGATTGAAACGCATGAACTGGGGCATAAAGTCTATGCCCGCACGATGCCGGACCGCGCCTTGGCTGAAGCCGAGGCTGCGAAAATGCGGGCGGATCAGGGCATCCGTCTGTCCCCGCTCGACGGGGTGCCGATTTCCTGGAAAGACCTGTTTGACACCGCCGGAACCGCAACAGAGGCCGGGTCAAAAATGTTGGAGGGGCGTGTTCCTGATCAGGACGCGCTGGTGCTGCGAAACGCAACTGCCGCCGGTCTGGTCTGTTTGGGTAAGACACATATGACAGAGCTTGCCTTTTCAGGGCTGGGGCTGAACCCGGTGACTGAAACACCGCCTTGCGTCAATGATCCCACTGCGGTTCCGGGCGGCTCCTCTTCCGGGGCGGGCGCATCTGTGTCCTATGGCTTGGCAGCGGCAGCGGTTGGGTCAGACACGGGCGGATCAGTGCGTATCCCGTCGGCCTGGAATGACCTTGTGGGCCTGAAAACGACCAGCGGTTTGATCTCTTTGGAAGGTGTTGTTCCGCTGGCGGCCAGTCTGGATACGGTCGGCCCGCTGGGTCGCACGGTAGAGGATTGTTCGTTGATGTTGTCGGCCTTTCTGGGCCGCACCCCTGGGGATTTGACCGGTGCAACGCTGAAGGGTCAGCGGTTTCTGTTGTTGGAAAACGGGCTGGACGGTGCGCGGGCAGAACCGCTGGCAGGGTTTACCAGTGCGGTTGAACGGATACAGGCCGCTGGTGCGGTGATTGAACATGGTTCGCTGCCCTGCGCCGACGCGGCTTTGGATCTGGCGGGCATACTGATGGGGACGGAAACCTACGCGACCTGGGCCCCGGTGTTAGAGGCAGGAGAGGGCAAAATGTTCTTTCAGGTCCGTGAACGGTTCTTGGCCGGAAAGACGACCCTGGCCTACGAATATGTTCAAGCATTACAGGAACTTGACAGGTTGCGGGGCGAATGGACCCGGGCGGTTGCAGGCTATGACGCCGTGATCCTGCCGACATCTGTGATCCTGCCGCCGAATATCGAAAGATTGCTGACGGATAGTGATTATTACGTCTCTGAAAACCTATTGTCTGTGCGCAACACGAAAATTGGGAATTTGCTGGGATTGTCAAGTCTGACCCTCCCGACCGGCGTGCCCTCTACAGGCATAATGTTCTTTACGCCCGCGCTGGCAGAGTCGCGCTTGCTGCGGATCGGCGCAGCGGCCGAGGCGGCACTGGCCTAAAAGCAACATGTTTCGCCCTTAAGGTACGATTTTTGCGGGGTTATTCTGGACCGGGGCGCAATCTGTCGGTATCGTTAAGGAAATCGAGGCGCAACGATCTCGAATATTGAGGCAGTAATGACGTTTCCCGAGCGGTTTTCGAACTTGCCAGAATACGCATTTCCGCGTTTACGCGGTTTACTCGACGCACACGCGCCGGGCGCTGAAGTCATACATATGACGATCGGAGAGCCCAGACACGCGTTTCCGTCTTGGGTGGGCGACGTGGTTGCGCAGAACCTGAACGGTTTTGGGAAATATCCCCCAAATGATGGCACCCCTGAATTGCGTCAGGCGATTGCCGGTTGGCTAAAACGCCGGTTTGGCGTTTCCGTGGACGCAGACCGTCAGGTCATGCCGCTGAACGGCACCCGCGAAGGTTTGTACAACGCCTGCGTTGCCCTGTGCCCAGAGACATCAAAAAGCGGTGGGCAGCCGATCGTTCTGATGCCGAACCCGTTTTATCAGGCCTATGCCGCAGGGGCCCATGCCGCTGGCGCACAGGCCGTTTTTGTGAACGCGACGCCGGACACCGGGTTTTTGCCGGATTATTGCGGGCTGGATCCAAAGACTTTGGAACAGGTTGAAATCGTCTACATCTGTTCACCCTCGAACCCGCAGGGTGCTGTGGCCAACCGCGCCTATCTGGAAAACCTGATTGCGCTGGCCGAGAAATATGATTTCCGGATTTTTTCGGATGAATGTTACTCTGAAATCTATCGCGACACCCCGCCGCTCAGCGCGATGCAGGTCGCACAGGACGTGGGCGCGGATCCGGAACGGGTTGTGATCTTTCACTCTCTGTCGAAACGCTCGAACCTGCCGGGTCTGCGATCCGGTTTCGTTGCGGCGGGCCCAAAATGCATGGCCCACATCAAAAAGCTGCGGGCCTTTGCCGGCGCGCCACTGCCTTTGCCGATCCAGCATGTGTCGGAAAAAGCGTGGGACGACGACGCGCATGTGGCGCAAAACCGTGCGCTCTACGCCGAGAAATATGATCTGGCGGACGAGATTTTTTCTGAAATCGACGGCTGCGCCGCACCGCAGGCGGGTTTCTTTTTGTGGCTGCCGGTTCGCGATGGCGAAGAGGCCGCGCTTTGGTTGTGGCAAGAAACAGGGGTTCGGGTTTTGCCCGGTGCCTATCTGAGCCGCGATACGCCCGACGGGAATCCGGGCAAAGAATTCATCCGGGTCGCAATGGTGGCCCCAAAACAAGAAATGCAGCGCGGCCTGATCAGGCTTCGTGACTGTCTATTTACGTGAGGACGAGGGAATAATGGCAACTTATCAGGCAAGACAGCGTGATCCTCTTTTGGATAGCAACACTCAGGCGGTTCTGGAACGACGTGGCAAAGAACTGCTGGGCGTTGGATTGCTGTTTGCGGCATGTTTGATGGGATTGATCCTGTGGTCTTACGTTCCCGAAGACCCCAGCTGGTTGTCCGCCACCGATGAACCTGTTCGCAACTATCTTGGCCGGTTTGGGGCCTCTATCGCTTCGCCTTTGATCGTTATTGCCGGTCTTGGGGCCTGGGGCACGGTTGTGCTGATGGCGACATGGGGTCTGCGCTTTGTCTTGCACAAAGGCGAAGAACGCGCCGTCACCCGCGCCATCTTTGCCCCGATCGCCATCGCCTTGGTTTCTGTCTATGCCTCGACCCATGTGCCGTTTGACAGCTGGACCCATTCCTTTGGTCTGGGTGGCCTGTTTGGAGACACCGTCTTGGGGGCCGTTTTGGGCGTCGTTCCGATCAAGGCAACCATTGGCCTGAAAGTCATGGCGCTGTTCATGGCGGCTGGGGCCTTGGCGATGACCGCCTTTGTCCTTGGGTTTACCTACGCTGAATTGTCCCGCATCGCCCGTTTCATGCTGGTTGGCGTCATCATGGCCTATGCGCATTTGCTGCGCTTCATCGGTCAGGCCTTTGGATTTGCCGCAGAAGGGCGCCGCAGCCTGCAAGAACGCCGGCAAGAGCGTAAAGAAGCCCGCATCATGGCCGCCGAAAGCGCCGCGGCCTATGCCCGCATGTCCGAACCACCCGTCAGCCAAGCCGCCGCTCAACCAATGGTGCGGCGGCCAGAGCAACACGTCGCAAACACCGATGACTATCAGTCCGAGCAGGGCCAAACCGTCATCGAAGAAGAATTGGCCGCGCCAGAGCCAAAGCCAAGCCTGTTGTCGCGCATGCCGTCCCTGTTGCGCCGCGCACCAGAACCTGTTGAAGAACCCGAACCACAATTGGCCACGCCAGAAGATTTTGGCGATCCGGCTGTGAAGGCGATGATTGCCGACGTCATCAAAAAGCGGGTGCAGCAAAAGCCAGTGCTGCGCGCCGAAGGAACTCGGGTTTCCCAGGCAGTTCGCGAACACCACCTGCGCGGGCCGCAGCCGATGATCCTGAACAAACAGCCGGCTCCGGTTGCAGATCAACAGCATGACTATACGGCGGAAATGAACGAAGCCCCTGCCGCGACCGGTCCGCTGGACCTGTCCGAAATGCTGGAAAGCCAGGACCTTCCGCCACTGACCGGCACCCCTGAAATTTCGACTTATGAAGCGCCAGAGGTGCCGTTCCACGAACCCAAAAAGGTTGTGCGCCACGCGCTGCGCAAACCCGCTCAACCGTCCAAGCAGGCCCGCGAAGAAGCGCAGCCCGCGTTGCAGTTCGAAGAAAGCGAAACCGAATACACAACGCCTCCGCTGAACCTTTTGACCAACCCGGTAGAGGTGGAGCGTCATCACTTGGCCGACGAGGCCTTGGAAGAAAACGCGCGGATGCTGGAATCCGTGTTGGATGACTATGGCGTCAAAGGTGAAATCATTTCGGTCCGTCCGGGTCCGGTTGTGACCATGTACGAACTTGAACCTGCGCCGGGTCTTAAGGCCAGCCGCGTTATCGGTCTGGCCGATGACATCGCGCGGTCCATGTCTGCCCTGTCGGCCCGTGTGTCGACGGTTCCGGGCCGCTCTGTGATCGGGATCGAATTGCCAAACGCCGCCCGTGAAAAGGTGGTCTTGCGCGAAATCCTGTCGGCCCGCGACTTTGGCGATAGCAACATGCGCCTGCCTTTGGCCTTGGGCAAAGACATTGGCGGCGATTCCATTGTTGCGAACCTGTCCAAGATGCCCCACTTGCTGATCGCCGGTACAACCGGTTCTGGTAAATCGGTGGCGATCAACACAATGATCCTGTCGCTGCTTTACAAGCTGACACCGGATGAATGCCGGATGATCATGATTGACCCGAAAATGCTGGAACTCAGCGTTTATGACGGCATTCCGCATCTGTTGTCGCCCGTTGTGACCGACCCGAAAAAAGCGGTTGTTGCCCTGAAATGGGTCGTGGGCGAAATGGAAGAGCGGTATCGCAAAATGTCCAAAATGGGCGTGCGCAATATCGAAGGCTATAACGGACGTGTCCGTGATGCGCTGGCCAAGAACGAAATGTTCAGCCGCACCGTTCAAACCGGCTTTGATGAGGATACCGGCGAACCGATCTTTGAAACGGATGAATTCCAGCCAAAGAAACTGCCCTATATCGTCGTCATCGTGGATGAGATGGCCGACCTGATGATGGTGGCCGGCAAAGAGATTGAGGCCTGTATTCAGCGCCTCGCGCAAATGGCGCGTGCCTCTGGTATCCACCTGATCATGGCCACGCAGCGTCCGTCGGTGGATGTGATCACCGGTACGATCAAGGCGAACTTTCCAACGCGTATTTCGTTTCAGGTCACCAGTAAGATCGACAGCCGCACCATTCTGGGCGAGCAGGGCGCGGAACAGTTGTTGGGCATGGGTGACATGTTGTTCATGGCCGGTGGTGCCAAGATCACCCGTGTGCACGGCCCGTTCGTAAGCGACGAAGAGGTCGAGGAAATCGTCAACTACCTCAAATCCTTTGGCCCGCCTGAATATCTCAGCGGCGTGACCGATGGCCCGGATGAAGAAACCGAAAGCAGCATTGACCTTGTCCTTGGTCTGGGTGGCAACACCGACGGGCAGGACGCGCTTTACGATCAGGCGGTTGCGATCGTGATCAAGGATCGCAAATGCTCCACCAGCTATGTCCAGCGCAAACTGGCGATTGGGTACAACAAAGCAGCGCGGCTTGTTGAACAGATGGAAGATGCCGGACTGGTCAGTCCGGCCAACCATGTGGGCAAACGCGAAATTCTGGTGCCTGAACAGCAGTAGCGTTTTATCGCTCTAATGTGATGAAACGACAGGTGCAGAACTGGTCCCGGCATAGTATGTTGGGACCATGAAACACATTCGTTTGCTTCTTGCGCCTTTGGCCCTTTGTTTGTCCGTTTCCCCGGTGTGGGCGGACAAACTATCCTTGTCTGAAATTTCCGCCTATCTCAACGATCTGAAATCTGCCAAGGCAGAGTTCACCCAGATCAACGATGACGGTACGATCTCTACGGGCGACATCTCTATCTTGCGCCCGGGCCGCATCCGGTTTGACTACAACCCGCCAGACAAAAGCATCGTTTTGGCCAGTCAAGGTCAGGTCATGGTGCTGGACGCAAAGTCAAACCAATCGCCTGACAAGTTCCCATTGGCCAGCACCCCGCTTAGCCTGATCCTGGCGCGCAATGTGAATTTGGGGCAGGCCAATATGGTGGTCGGCCACGTGTCTGACGGGCCAACAACAACAGTGATCGCGCAGGATCCCAAGCACCCGGAATATGGGGATATTCAGCTCATTTTTACCGGAGAGCCGGTGCAACTGCGCCAATGGGTGATCCGCGATGGCGCAGGGCAAAGCACCACAGTCATTCTGGGTGATTTGAAGACCGATGTAAGCTTTAGCGCCCGCGTCTTTGACATGGACGAGGCCATGCGCAAACGCGGGTTCTGATCAAAGCTTGCCGCAAGCCAACAGCTGACCACGGTATAGATCGCTGCGGTTGTCCACTTCATTTGCGACGCGGATCAACCAGGCTTTCGAATTGTGGCTGCCTCTGGCATAGCCGCTGCGCCCTTCGTGATAGGCAAGATACTGATTGCGCGTGTCATCCAACGGAATGCCCAGTCTTTCTTGTGACTTGGACATATACCAACCAATAAAATCGGTCGCGTCATAGATGTCGTTGCGCTTTGCACCACGGCTGCGGGTCGATTTCTTGTACTCGTCCCAGGTGCCATCCAACGCCTGACTAAACCCATAGGCCGAAGACTGACGCCCCGTCGGGATAATCCCCAACGCATATTGATGCGGGGTCTTGGCGTTCCCGATGAATTTGCTTTCCTGATAAATCGTGGCCATCTGCACATGAACCGGGACGCCCCAATTCTTTTCGGCACGTTTCATCGCTTTTAGAAATTTTGGGCGCTGATCAGCAATACTACAGGCATCATTCAGATTGCGGGGGGCAGTATTATTGCTGCTGCCACAAGCCGCTACTAGAAGAACCAAAGCTGTCGCGCGAAGAAGTCTGCTCATTTGCCCCTCGCATTTTTTTTGTTTTCATACAGCATTTCAATCGTTTCGGGAATGCGAAAAATCGCCCGATCAGATCACAAATGCCAGCGTAAGCGGTAAAGTGATCACCGCGAGCAGTGTAGAGATGATGGTCAACCCGGCCACGGCCTCTGCGTCAGCGCCGTATTTTTCCGCCAAAAGATAGCTGGTCACCGCGACCGGTGACGAAATCTGCAAGACCAACACGCCAAAGGCGACGGGCGGCAGGTTGAACCAGCGTCCAATCCCCCAGGCAATTGCGATGCAAAAGACAAACTTCACAACCGTCATCGCCGCGGGCAGCGCAAAGCGACCGATGGACAATCGCGCCACCGCAACCCCCAAAGTGATCAGCATAAGCGGGATGGCCATTTGTCCAAGCAAATCCAGCGTGTTGGTCAGGAACAAGGGCGTGTGCCAGCCGTTCATCAAAAACAGCACGCCCAACAGAGTGGCCCAGACCAGCGGCTCTTTCAGGATCTTCCAAAACGATCCGCCCCCCGCCACGATCCAAAGCCCGACCGTAAAGGACAGAACGATAGAGGCGGCGAAGATCACGACCGCATAGCCCAGGCCTTCGTCGCCAAATGCAAATAAGGCCAAGGGCATGCCAAGGTTGCCGGTGTTCCCAAAAATCAACGGGGCCAGATAGGTGCGGATGTCGATCTTGGCCAGTTTGACAAAGGCAAAGGCGACGACGGAAATAACGCCATAGGCCGTCAAGGCCGCCAGCGTAACGACGGATAATTTTTCAGGGGCGATTTCTGTTTCCTGCAGCGCCGTAAAGATCAGCGCCGGCACGCCAATGGTCATTGCCAGGCGCGAGACGAACTGAACCTTGTACTCGTAGCCCATCCGAATCCAGAAGAAACCGACCAGCGGCAAAAACACCACCGGAGCGACGATTTCCAATATTGTTATAACTGTGTTCACAGACTGTTTCTCTTAATTTCCTGCAATTCACATGGACAGAAACCGCAAGGAGGGTCTAGTAACAAGGAACAGAGGTTACGATTTTATGCTTAAGACGCGTGCAAAATATCATCTCGGGCAGGTTGTCCGCCATCGCAAACACCCCTTCAGAGGGGTGGTTTTTGATGTGGATGCTATTTTTTCGAACACAGATGACTGGTACGCAGCCATCCCAGAAGAAAGCCGTCCGCCAAAGGACCAGCCGTTCTATCATCTGCTGGCTGAGAATGACCAAAGCTACTATGTGGCTTATGTGTCTGAACAAAATCTGGTTGCCGATTATTCCGGCAAACCAGTGGATCACCCTGACTTGCCAGACCTGTTTGGCGATTTTGAGGATGGCCACTATCCGCTGGAATTTCAGCTTAACTAAATCGCAGAAAAACAAGGTTTTTCCCTTAATACCCTAGGGCTAAACCGTCTTTTCGCGCGTCTGACGCGCCGATCAATGTACCGTTCTCATAGTCGATCAGGGTGGCTTGGGCGCCCCCATAGGGCATAGGCGGGGTGACGACTTCGTGCCCCATGTCCTGCAGGGCCTGCCGGACAGAATTGTCATAGCCCCGTTCCAGCCCCAAAACACCACCCGTGGCAAAAGCCCGTGGCCCGTCAATGGCGGCTTGTGGATCCATTCTGAAATCCAACATGTTCGACATGACCCTTACATGTCCGGTTGGCTGATAGCGTCCCCCCATCACGCAATAGGGCATGATCACCTTGCCCCCCCGGCGCAACATGGCCGGTATGATCGTGTGCAAAGACCGCTTTCCACCCGCCGCTTCGTTGGGGTGACCGGGCTCCAGCGAAAAGTATGTGCCCCGATTTTGAAACAATACCCCGAATTTGTCAGAACAAATGCCAGATCCAAAATCACCACTGATCGAATAAATCAGCGACACAGCCATCAAGTCCTTGTCCACCACAGATAGGCAAACCGTTTCCGGGTGCAGCGGATCGGCGATGCTGGCCGGGCTTTCCATGGCCCGGCGCGGATCAATCAGATTGGCCAATGCCTCTGCCGTGCCCGGGTTCAGCATGTGATCCAGATGCTCAACATACTCCGCGTCAGCCACAAATCGGGCCTGCGCATCATGGGCCAGCTTCGCGGCCTCAATCTCTAGATGGGTGCGGTCCACGCCGAACGGGTCCATATTTCCCAAATCGAAATGGGACAGAATATTCGCCATCAGAATGGCGGTAACACCCTGACTGTTCGGGGGCTGTTCGACCAGATCGACACCGCGATAGGTCCCGAAAATCGGATCGGTGTAATAGCTTTCCATCGCGGCAAAATCATCCAGCGTATGCACACCGCTTGCAGCCTGAAGCGATGACACCATGTCTTGCGCCACTTCGCCTTCGTAAAAGGCGGCAGGCCCATCCAAGGCGACGCGTTCCAACACCTCGGCTTGCTTGGGTTGGCGAAACACCTGCCCTTCCACGGGGGCCTGTCCGTTCAGCAGGTAATGATCCCGCGCTGCGCCCTGCAAAATGGATTGATGCGTGTTCCAGTCTTTCGCCGTGCGTTGTGACACCGGAATGCCGGCCTTGGCATAATAGATCGCGGGCGCCAGGCTGGTGGCCAGGCCAAGCTTTCCCCAGTCGCGCGACAAACGAAAGAACCCGTCGATCGCGCCGGGAATCGTCACGGCCTCGGGGGAATGGCGGCCAATGGCCGTCAGACCAGCGGCGCGCAGTTTATCGGCGTCCAATGCTTTTGGCGCGCGTCCCGAGCCATTCAGCGCAACGATATCATCCTGCCCGGCCGGCTTGACCAGGGCAAAGCAATCGCCGCCGATCCCGCTCATCTGTGGTTCGCACAGGCCCAGCAAGACCGCAGCCGCAATGGCCGCATCTACCGCATTGCCGCCATCCTCAAGGATTCGGATTGCAACCCGCGAGGCGAGGGGATGTGACGTTGCACAGCTGCCGTTGATGGAAATGACAGGGGATCGCCCCGGTGACTGGAAATCGCGCATAAAAAAGGCCCCTGTTAAGCTGGTAGAGCTTAAGAGGGGCCGTCTTGGTTGCCAATAAGAAATCGGCAGATTAAGTGCCTCGACGCCGCGCACTGGGTGGGGGCTGTTAAACGCAGCGCCGAGGGAAGCTATATGCAGCTACCCGTCTTGTATCGCGTGATATTCTGTCGGCAGTGTGGACCCATTACGGCAATTTGGCGGCACCACGCCCAATGTTTGTAAGAGTTTGGTAACACCAGCGGGCGGGCTTTCTGGGTATTGTTGGCTGTTGGACGTTTTTTAAATTGACCCAAAATCACGTAACGATCTGAAAAGATGTATAATTCTTTCCATCCTTGCGCTGGTATTGCAGGTCCTGCGCCAGTTGCCTGATGATGGTCCATCCGAATCCGCCCTCTGGCAGATCATCGACGGCGCAGTTTAAATCAGCTGGCACACCGGCTGGAAGCGTGGCGTTTGGCATGGGCCGCCCAGAATCGGTTATCACGAATCGGATGCCGTTCGGACAAGGCGCTGCAGAAAGCTCGACCATGCCTGGTGCCATGCCGTGATAGGCGTGCTCTACCACGTTGTTCAGCACTTCCGCCAAGATCAGTTCTGCCTCTCCGCGCCGGGGCGCATCTGGCAGAAGGCTGTGCAGATCTTCCAACGTCGCCTGCACCACGGATCGGACAGCTATAAGGTCCGCCGAAAACCTGTGACGGACCAAGACCTGTTTCGGGGGACATTCCCGCGCGGATTGCTCTGCCTCCACCAGCGTCTACCCCGCCCGCCGTTCCGATTTCATCGCCTCAGCGACTGTGCCATGGATCGCAAACACCGTGTCCATCCGTGTCAGCCGAAACACCTTTTCAACAGTCGGTGAAAGCGCCGCCAGTTCCAACGTCGTCGCGCTCCCCAACTGCTTCATCACCGCAACAATGGCCCCAAGCCCGCTGCTGTCGATGAATTCAACCTGTTCCAGATCAAGCACCACACGCCCCGGCGCATCCTTACCAATTTCGCGCATGCGATCCTTGAACTGAATGGCACAGGCCGCATCAATACGGGGCAGGGGGACACGTACTGCCATCAAATCCCCAAGCCTGTCACAGACCAAATCCATCATCACTTCCTTTTCAACCAGACAAGCGCAGGCTACGCAGCAATGGTTAGCAATCGGTTTCCAAGCGGGCTAAACGCCTGGTATTCGCCAAAAGGAATGGAAGATATGAACAGCTTTGCGGCTGGAAAAGCGTGTCTTTGTGGCCGATAAGGGCGATTGTTACGAAATCTCAGACGAGCTTGAACAAAAGCAATGACACAGCAGTATTCACCGCCCCAAGAAGCGCTTAAGGTCATCTATTCGGATGACCAGTTGTTGTTGGTCGACAAACCGGCCGGGTTATTGTCTGTGCCGGGCAAAGGGCCAGAGCTGGCCGATTGCCTTATTGACCGGCTGCGTTGCGTGTTTCCGCAGGTCCTGTTGGTGCACCGTCTGGACCGGGACACATCCGGCATCATGGTCTTTGCCCTGACCGCGCAGGCGCAGCGCCATTTGGGGCAACAGTTCGAAAAACGACAAACCCGGAAAACCTATGTGGCCAAGCTTTGGGGCAAGATGGAACAGGCCTCGGGGCAAGTGGATCTGCCGCTTGCCGTTGACTGGCCAAACCGCCCCAAACAAAGGGTCGACCACGAAAATGGGCGAGCCGCTGTCACCGATTGGCGGGTGGATCAGGTCCAGGACAAGTGCACGCGGGTCATGCTGTATCCCAAGACCGGACGCAGCCATCAGCTGCGGGTGCATATGCAGGAAATCGGGCACCCCGTGATGGGCGATCCGTTCTATGCGACCGGCCCTGCTCGCGACGCGCCGCGGCTTATGCTGCACGCCCAAAACCTGCGATTCCGCCACCCGGACGGTGGGGCATGGATGTCGTTCACAGCGCACAGCCCGTTTTAGCAGGCCCCTGCATCCAACCGAAAAACGCTGTCGAAACCGTTTTGGTTTTGCCCTAACCTGATGCCAAGTGGCCAGACCAGAAAGAACCGTAAGTGATCCCCATATTTCAGGAATACCGTCCGAACTATCTAAAGGCATGGGTCCTGTCGCCGTTTGACAAACGGTATCGCATGCGAAACGAGCGGCGTAAGTTTCCCGAACCGTTGCGCATAATCGCCTTCGAGGTGTTGCTGACCGATGACCACAAAATCGCGCTGGTCAAAAACTCCAAGGCAGGCTGCACCACAGCGGCTCATGTGCTTTACCAATATTCCAAAGGCACGGCCTGCACCGTTGATGTCCATCGCCCGGATATTGGAATGCTGCAAGGTGAACCGCATCTGCGCCAGGCGCTAGAGGCGTTGCAGGATCCAAACACGCTGAACATCACATCCGTGCGCCACCCGATCGCCAGGGCGACCTCGGCCTTTACCGATTTCTTCTTGGACAAGAAAAACCTACGGATGAATCTGCATATCGACGCCATGCGGGCCTTTGGCTTTGATGAGGATAAGACCGACACAGAAAACTTTGATGTGTTTCTGACCTATGTCGAACACTGCTTTTCCGTGAATCGCGATTACACGGACCGTCACTTTCGCCCGCAAGTCACCAATCTGGCCTTTGGCCACGTCAAATACGACAAGATTTGCCGCGTCGAAACCTTGAACCAGGACCTGATCGAAGTGCTACGCCGCGTCGGTCAGAGCGAAGAGCAAATAAAACAATTCAATCTGGGCGCGCGCAATTCGTCCAAGCGTGAACGTTATGTGCCGACCGCCGCCCAAACCGAACGGTTGATAAAGCTTTATCGGGAAGATTTTGAAAAGCTGGGCTACGATCCCGAAATCCGGTGACGCAGCATGTGCCAAAGGGCAGAGAGATAATTCACCGATTGGCGTTTGAACTCTGACCAGAAATAGGCCGGGGTCCGCGCGACGCGTCGGCGGGCCAATCCCGCGCCACCGTCGCTGTCCAAATCGCTTTCGGCACCTGTGATCCAGAACAGCTCTGGTTTGATGCCCAAACCGCGCCCGCTTTGCGACAGCCAGCGGCGAAAGAAATGATCCAGCGGGGCATAGATTTCGTTGCGGGTCGCCCAGAACCGTTCCGCCCCGTCGCGCGACCATAGGATCGCTGTCGTGGTCACGGGGAAGTAATGCGCGTGAACCAGCTCATAATCCCCAGATTCCCCCGAAAAATCCGCCAGTTTGGTGGTGAATTTCTTCGGCGTCATGCACAGGTTGATCATGTCCCAGCCGGTCTGGCCGCTCTCTTCCAGCCAGGCGATAATCTCATCCAAAATCTTGAATGAATCCGGGTGGCACAGCACATCATCTTCCAGCACCAACCCGTATGTGGCATCGGATTTCAAAAACGCCTCTGCGCAACCAAGATGGCTGAAATAGCACCCCATTTCACCGCCGGTCATGGGCCGTCCGTAAAAGCCAACGGCCCGGTCATCATCATATTCAGAAAACTCAGCCGCCTTCCGCCCCCGCCCGTCAAAGGCGGAATAGCGTTCATACTCTACCCCGGCGGCCTTGATCTGCGCCACGGCAGAGTCCAACCGTTCGTCGCTGCCATCCAGATTGATCAAAAGTGTTTTCACTATGGGCATAGCACCCCCGGACATCTGCACTGACTCTGGCTCATGAAATCCCCAGCATTTTTCTGATCCGGGCGCGGTGGCGCTTGGCATAGATCTTTTCCAGGGTCTTGATCCGGCTGACATGGAACCAGTACCAGCGCCCCTCATTTTCATTGCGCATCGCAGGCTTGCCCTCAACCTGGTCAATATCGCTTGGGGCGTCCGACTGATGGGCGATGGCCTCTGACATGCACAGGCCACGACCCCGGCGCACAATCCGATAGCGCATTGCGTGATCCACCGGGTTCCACATGTTGTCGAAACTGTCCAGAAACGCCGCCGCGCCCTCGCGGCTCCACAAAATACAATGGGTGTTGAGCGGGAACAGATGCGCATAGCACAGCGTCACCGACCGCCCCGGCAAAGTAATCTCATGGATAGAGGTCAGCATATGTTCGCGCCACGGCGTGCCAAAGTTCAGCGCATCCCATTCCGGCGCATCCGGGCCGTCCAGAACGTCCATAACGCCGCGGAAAAGAGCCCTGAAATCGGGATCGAATTCTACATCATCTTCGACAATCAGCGCGAATTTTGCGTCTGACTCCAAGAAGTATTTCAGCGCCTTGAGGTGGCTGAAATAACAGCCGATCTCACCACCATTCAGCCCGCGCCCAAAATATAAAACCGCATCCCGGTGATTGTATTCGGGATAGCTTTTCGGGTCTGTCCCGCGCGCATCAAAGGCTGAAAACCGTTCATAGTCCAAACCGACTTGCCGCAGCTGCACATCAGCATCGGCCAGCCGCGCATCGCTGCCATCCAGATTGATCACCAATGTCAGCAGGTTTTCCATGCTTCGCCCTTGCGCCGTTTGCCCCGACCTAACACATCCCCGCAGAAACGGAAATTCCCCAGCCCCACCTTTTGGCGCTTCAACCGCCGATTTCCAGCGCGTCACCGCTTGGCCAAAAAAACTGGGCCGTGGGGTTAAAAACCGGTGGTGCAATCCCAATTTTGGCTGCAGAAAGTTGTCATTCAAAAAAAAGGAGCTTCAAATGTCCCTACGGATTAACGACGTCGTCCCTGATTTCACCGCTGAAACCAGCGAAGGCCCAATCAGTTTTCATGACTGGATTGGCGATGGTTTTGCAATTTTATTTTCGCATCCCAAAGACTTCACACCTGTCTGCACAACCGAATTCGGGGCCGTCGCCCAGCTTTCGGAGGAATGGGCCAAAAGAAACACCAAAGTCATCGGCGTTTCCGTTGATGGTGTGGATGAGCACGTAAAATGGAAGGATGATATTGAATCCTTTGCCGGCACCAAGGCAGGCTTTCCCATCATCGCTGATGGTGACCTGAAAGTGTCCAAGCTTTACGATATGCTTCCGGCAGAGGCATATATGCCCGAAGGGCGGACCCCGGCTGACAGCCAAACCGTGCGGTCTGTCTTTATCATCGGACCAGACAAAAAGCTGAAACTGTCCATGACCTACCCAATGACAGTGGGTCGGAACTTTGCCGAAATCTTGCGCGCTCTGGATGCGTTGCAAGCCACCAGCAATGCCCCGATCGCCACACCTGCAAACTGGGTGCCGGGTCAGGACGTGATCGTTGCGCTTTCGCTGAACGATGAACAGGCTGAAGAAAAATACGGCGCGCTGGATAAGAAACTGCCTTATCTGCGCTTTGCCAAAGACCCTAGCTAGGGTTCAAAGAAATGGGGCCTCGCAGTGATGCGGGGCCCCTTTTCGTTACGCTTCGTCAGCGTCAAGCTGGCCGGTCTTGAACAACAGACCCGCAGCAACACCACCGATGATCGGTGCAACAATGAACAGCCAAAGCTGGCCAATGGCCGTGGAACCGGCAAACAGTGCAGGCCCGATAGACCGCGCAGGGTTCACGGAAACGCCCGTAATCGTAATCCCCACAAGGTGGATCACCACAAGCGTCAAACCAATGGCAAGTCCGGCCATTCCCGCAGGCGTGCCTTTTCCGGTAGACCCCAGAATAACGACAACAAACAGAAAGGTTGCAATCGCTTCAAACAGGAACGCAGCCATCATGTTGTATTCGCCATTATACCCGGCGCCCCAGCCATTCTGGCCCAACCCGTTTGCGGCAACGTCGTAGCCACCCATCTGCCCCTTGGCGATGATCATCAGCACAAAAGCGGCGGCAATCGCCCCAAGAACCTGCGCGATGATATATTGGATTGCTTCCCCCATGCTCATCCGGCCCGCAGCAACGGCGCCCAATGAAACGGCTGGGTTGATATGACACCCAGAAACAGGACCAATCCCATAGGCCATCCCGATCAGGGCCAGACCAAAGGCAAACGATATCCCGACAAATCCAATGTCAGATCCGGCAATGACAGCTGCGCCGCAGCCCAACAAAACCAGCGTGAATGTACCGATAAATTCGGCAAGTTGTTTCTTCATCTTTCTCTCCACCTCAACCCGTTTTGGGTCGCTGAGTCGGTGCATACCGCCCAAAATGTCTTGCCGGAAGGGGAATCTTGCGCCCAACGCAACAGTGCCTGCTCCAATCCTTGGAACAGGCGAACTCGAAAATTCTTTTGGGATCTCGAAAAATATTGTATGAATCCCACCCAAGAGCACAACATGAGGTGCCGATTAGGGGGTCAACAGACGTGATCTGGCGCAGGCCGGATCATATCTGGAATTGCAGGTGGGTCATATGGGCACAGGAAAATCTCCTGACCATTTTTTTCGCGCGACGATGCGGCATTTCGCCGAGCTCAGAAGCTCTGGCCCGGACACAGTTCTTTCCGACAAGCCTTTTCCAAAAGACTGGTTCGATCTGCCTGAACAGGTCATGGCCGATTTCGGGGCGATGGTCTATCTGGCCTCGCTGACGAAATACCACCGTGAACGGCAGGTTTCAGACATGTTTGCCAGCTTCGAACCGCCCCTGCGTCTGGGCCAGTACAAGGTGTTTCGATCCAACGGCTATCCGCGCGCTGTTATCACATGGGCCGGGTTGACGGCGGAACATGAATACAGCTTTGCCGTAGACCATCAGCCGCTGCGCCCAGAGGCCTGGAACAGCGGGACCTCACCCTGGCTGATCGATTTCATCGCGCCCTTTGGCCATATCGACCAAATCGTGCCGCATCTCAGCGAAAACCCCGACCTCGTCCATGTCCGAACGCTTTGGCACAACAAAGCCGGAACACGCTATCGGATCGTAGAATGGAGCCGCCCAAAAGGCGACGAGGACGTGCGCGTCAAATCCTACGGCGTGGGGCAATTCAAACGGTTTCTAAAAGGGGGCGGCGATGGGCACACCTCCTAGTATTGACGGCACAACGACGGGAAGCGTTGTTCAGGGCACAGGTGATCTGGTCAATGGTGATCTTGACGATGTGGGCGGCAATAATGCCGGGGACACCTGGTCTATCCAAACCGGCAGCACCTATGGCACAGCCAGCATTGATCCCGCCACAGGGGCCTGGACCTATAATCTAGATGACACCAACGCGGCCGTTATTGCACTGACCCCTGGCGACACGCTGATTGATACTTTCACCGTCCAGGTGACCGACATCTGGGGCACTGACACGCAGGTGGTGACGATTACGATCAATGGCGCCCCGTGTTTCATGGCTGGCACCCATATCGAAACCGCCGAAGGGCCGCGCCTTGTAGAAACGCTTCATGTGGGTGATTTGGTTTTTACCGATGACTTTGGCCTGCAACCCCTGCGCTGGATTGGCGGGCGCAAGGTCAGCCATGCCGAGATGAAAGAAGACGAAAAAAAGCGTCCCATCCGGATTGCCAAAAACGCCTTTGGCAAAAACCTGCCCGTTCGCGACCTGTTGGTGTCCAGACAGCACCGCGTTCTTGTGCAGGGCACCATCGTAGAACAGCTCTATGGCGTGCAAGAGGCCTTCCTGCCTGCGGTCCGGCTGCTTGGCATCCCCGGTGTCGAGGTGATCCTGCCCGATCACGACATCGAATTCATCCACCTCCTGTTTGATCAGCATCAGGTCGTCTTTGCAGAAGGCATCGGTTCGGAAAGCTTCCTGTTTGGAAAACAGGCGCGCCTGACGCTCGACCCGGATTCTGTTCTGGAAATTGTCGCGCTCTTCCCGTCGGCAGCGGATCAGCTGCGGCTATCCCAAGCGGCCCGCCATATTCCGCCGCTGAAGACGCAAAAGGACTTTGCCCTGACATGGCGACCGGACCATGGCCCCCTTGCCAAGGCCTTTGACCGAAAGTCCTACGGCCCGTTCGCGGCCACGGGGTAAGCCCACCGAATGCAAAACGACCCGCCAGATATCTGACGGGTCGCTTCATTTCGCTTAAGGTAAAAGGCTTATTCGCCTTTTTCTTCCTCTTTGATCTCTTCACCAGTTGCCTGATCGACCATCTTCATTGCAAGGCGAACCTTGCCGCGGTCATCAAAGCCCAGCAATTTAACCCAAACTTCCTGACCTTCTTTCAGAACGTCAGAAGGATGGTTCAGGCGACGGTTCTCAATCTGAGAAACGTGTACCAGACCGTCTTTCTTGCCAAAGAAGTTCACAAAGGCCCCAAAGTCTACGATCTTAACAACCGTACCCTTGTAGATCGCGCCTTCTTCAGGCTCTGCCACGATCGCATAGATCATGTCATAGGCCTTCTTGATCGAATCCCCATTCGGAGACGCGATCTTGATGATACCCTCATCGTTGATATCAACCTTGGCACCAGACACTTCCACGATTTCGCGGATGACTTTACCGCCAGACCCGATCACTTCACGGATCTTGTCTGTTGGAACCTGCATGGTTTCGATGCGTGGGGCGTGGACAGAGAAGTCAGACGTCTCGGCCAATGCCTTGTTCATCTCACCAAGGATATGCAAACGCGCGTCTTTGGCCTGGGCCAACGCCTTTTCCATGATCTCTGGTGTGATACCTGCAACTTTGATGTCCATTTGCAGCGACGTGATACCGTCTTCGGTACCCGCAACCTTAAAGTCCATGTCGCCCAGGTGGTCTTCGTCACCCAGAATATCCGTCAGAACCGCGTAGGATCCGTCTTCTTCCAGGATCAGACCCATGGCAACACCAGCAACCGGCGCTTTCAACGGAACACCCGCATCCATCATCGACAAGGAACCACCACAAACCGACGCCATAGACGAAGACCCGTTGGATTCAGTGATCTCAGACACAACACGAACCGTGTAAGGGAAATCCGTTGCCGCTGGCAAAACAGCCTGCAACGCACGCCATGCCAGTTTACCGTGACCGATTTCACGACGTCCGGTGAACCCGAAACGACCAACTTCACCGACAGAATAAGGTGGGAAGTTATAGTGCAGCATAAAGTTTGATTTATACATGCCCTGCAACGCGTCGATCATCTGCTCATCGTCGCCGGTGCCCAAAGTGGTCACAACCAGACCTTGCGTTTCACCGCGTGTAAACAGCGCAGACCCGTGGGTCCGTGGCAGCAAACCTGTTTCCGCAACAATCGGACGAACCGTTGTTGTGTCACGGCCATCAATACGCTTGCCTGTCTTGACGACATCACCGCGCAGTATACCCGCCTCTAGCTTTTTCATAGCAGAGCCAAGGTTCGCATCTTCCAGCTGTTCTTCGCTCAAAGCAGCCTTGACGGTTTCGCGTGCCGCAGCAACGGCGCTTGTACGCTCTTGCTTGTCTGTGATCGCAAATGCAGCGCGCATTTCCTTTTCACCGACTTTGGCAACAGCCTTATACAAATCGCTGTAATCCGGTGACTGAAAGTCAAACGGCTCGTTTGCAGCTTCTTCGGCCAGATCAATGATCAGGTCGATGACCGGCTGGAACTGCTCATGCGCGAATTTCACAGCGCCCAGCATTTCTGATTCAGAAAGCTCATAAGCCTCTGATTCAACCATCATGACGGCATCTTTGGTCCCGGCAACAACCAGATCCAAACGCTGGTCTGGCTTGGTGCGCAGATCCTGCATATCGTCAATCTCTGGGTTCAGGATGTATTCCCCATCAGAGAACCCAACCCGACATGCGCCGATTGGACCCATGAAAGGAGCGCCTGAAATCGTCAGCGCAGCAGAGGCCGCGATCATTGCAACGATGTCTGGGTCATTGACCAGATCATGCGACAACACTGTACAGATCAGCAGAACTTCGTTTTTGAAACCCGGTGCGAACAAAGGACGGATCGGGCGGTCAATCAGACGGCTCGTCAGCGTTTCTTTTTCGGTTGGACGGGCTTCACGTTTGAAAAAACCGCCTGGGATTTTCCCGGCGGCATAGTATTTTTCACCATAGTGAACGGTCAGCGGGAAAAAATCCTGCCCCGGCTTTTGTTCGCGTGCGAAGGTCACGTTGGCCATTACGGATGTTTCACCCAGAGTGGCGATAACAGAACCGTCAGCCTGACGGGCAATCTTGCCCGTTTCCAGTGTCAGCGTCTCTTCGCCCCACTGCATTTCTTTTTTTGTTACTTTGAACATTTCTTTTCCTTAAAGGAGCACTCCCAGGCGATCCCGGGTCTCCCGATTACATGGCGGCCCCATTGCCGCCGACCCTGTCATTCCTTTGTGGGTGCTGGGTCACGGCACCACGTCTCAGATTTCGCGCGTCTAACCGAATTTTGCCCCGATGGGAACCTTTAACTGCACAAACCCCGCCACAAGCCGCGTTCGCGCCCTTAATGACGCGGCGCGGGCGGTTTTCAGCAGGCCTTTCTGGTCGGTGATATTTACTTGCAGGATGTCGGGGGGCGTTTCATGCTGGTCCTGAAGTCCCGCAATCAACATCAGGAAATCCAGAACATGACCCGCCCGATCGTGTATCACATCCCGGTTTGCCCCTTTTCTCAACGTCTGGAAATCCTGCTGGCGCTCAAAGGGCATTCTGGTGCGGTTGAGTTTCAGGTTGTGGACATCACCAAATCGCGCAGCCCAGACCTTTTGGCAAAAACGCGGGGCGTGACGGCGCTTCCTGTGTTGGAAACTCTGGACGGGCAGATTGTAAACGAAAGCTTGGTTTTGTTAAATTACCTCGATCAGGTTGTTCCCGGTGACATGATCCGGCGAGCGGATCCGCTGGAACATGCGATCGAATCCATGCTGATCGCCAAGGAAGGCCCGTTCACCATGGCGGGCTATCTCTTTGTCCTCAATCAGGACCAATCCGCGCAAGGTGCACATCACGACAAAATGCTCGCTCTTTACCGAGACCTGAACGACTTTCTGAACCATCACAATCCACGTGGACTGTACCTGTTTGACAGGTTCGGTCTGGCAGAGGCCGTGTTTGCACCCATTTTCAACCGCTTCAGTTTTCTGGAATATTACGAAGGCTTCGATCTTCCATCGGGACCTGAATATGACCGTGTGTGCGCATGGCGTGCAGCCTGTCAGGGCCACCCGACGGCGCAGAAAATAAGCCGCGAAGAAATCATCAAGGTCTATTATGACTACGCGATTGGCATGGGCAACGGCGCACTTGCCCCCGGACGGCAAAAATCCAGTTTCACGTTTGATCCCGACTGGCGCGACCGTCCCTGGCCCCCAAAAGACAAATACGGACCGGCCGCAACGGATGCCGAATTGGGTCTCATCTAAGCGCGTCGGGACCGTATGCCATGTTGGGCGGTGGATCCCGCAAAGACGTAAATGACCAAACTTTGCTGGTTAAAACCCCCACGCTAAATAGGCGCTGGCTTCGACCACATCGAGATCAGATTGCAACAAGCTCAGATAGCCGACAGAAAAATCAGCGTACAGCCCATCTTCGCCCCGCAGTCTAAGCCCCGCGCGAAGGGTCCCAGACCACCGCGAAGGCTGGTCAAAGTTTGAACTGGTGTCATAGGCGCTCCCGAATTCATAAAGGGCCCCGACTTCTGAATAAGGCACCCAGAGCGTGCCGTTGTCCCAGTTCACGCGGCCAAATTCGATCGACGGATTAAAGCTTCCGTAGGTGCTTTGTTTTCCAGCAATACCTACGGCGACCGGCGTGCCAAGGATGGCTCCGCTCAAGGTATAGTCAGAGCCGTCAAAGCGCATGTAGTTGAACGCAAGCTGCGGGCGAAGGTAATCGGCACCAAATTCATATTGGCCGGTCAAGGTGACATCTGCCATCCAGCGGGTTTGCTGATAATTGCCAGAGAGAGAAACCAAATTTATGTCATTGTCATAAAGCCCCCAAGTCAGGCTGCCAGACATGGCCCATTGATCGGAAAGTTTGGTGGTGGCGTAGGGGCCGATGGAAAACCCTTGGGTGGTTTGATCCAGTCCCAGCCCTGAACCCGCACCGGTGTTTTTGGACCTGTCCCAGGACAATTGAACGCCCACAACAGTTTCCTGCGAAACGGCATAATCAAGACCACCGGCAAAGCTTACGGCGTCTCCGGATTGATCGCGACCATTGCGCATGTCGGAAATGTTCGAAACGTTTGTGTCAAACCAGACGTTCCATGGGGTCGCGGGGCCTAAATCCCGTCCGGGTGTCAAAGGAACACTTTGCACGCCCGCAGCCATCCAGTCTTCACAGAGTGGTACGTTCGGCTCTGCCGAAGTGTCCCAGGTACAAGCGCTTGCTGAGGCACCGCCAATGCCGGCCGATTGACTGCCGGTTTGTGATGCTGGTGAGTTCGGAGTGGTTCCAAAGCCGCCACCAGACCCGCCGTTGCTACTGCCACCGCCAAAGCCGCCGCCGGACCCGCCATTGCTGCCGCCACCGCCAAAGCCGCCGCCGGACCCGCCATTGCTGCTGCCACCGCCAAAGCCGCCACCAGACCCGCCATTTCCAACGGGCGGCAAAGTCCCAATCGGCGGGCGAGGCCGCGCAGGTAAGCCAGGCATTAACCCCGACGGAGGCAAGGCACCAATTGGCGGCCTCACCCCATTGGGCAGTTCTGGCATGACGCCACCGGGCGGCGGAAGTATCCCAATCGGAGGACGAACCCCAGAGGGCGGCCTGGACGGAAAGGGCGGAAATACAATACCGTCTTTTTGGTTTTGAGTATCCAGCAAGCAATTGCTGCCTGTCGTGTCGAATAATTTATGAGCGCTGCCATTTCCATTGGACACGAATGGCGAAATCGAAAGGTGACGAAACCGTTTCCCTGAAACCCGTGGCGCGAACGTATCGACAAGCGCGCCACCCTGTGCCGCTTCAACTTGAAAGCTGTTAGAGCTTCCAGGATCAATCGTAGACAACCAAACCGAACGTGAAGAATCATTGGTCCGCCCGACATAAGCCAAGCTTCCCGTGCTGCCACAATTCTTGGCCAAAGCGGCCCCGCCGACAGAGCACAACACTGCCCCTAAGGCAATTCGTGTCACAACAGGTCGTTTCATAGCAGCGCCCTTTCTCAATGCAGCGCCACCCACCCACAATCACAATAATAAAATTGAATGTTTTGATAAGGCTAAGAGCTTCGCTCCAGCACGAACACTTCCTTTCAGAAGCGGAATTGCAACAGTCGGAAACTCGAAACGGTCATACTTTTCCTTGGTCCATGTCTCCAAACCGGTCATAAAACCCCGGTCTGAAAAATATTCAGCAAGGCCGACAGCACAGAATTCGCTGCCACAGAGGCCAGAATCAGCCCCATCACCCGGCTGACAATCGCAGCCCCAGCCAAGCCAATAAAGCGCAGGATCGTGCCAGAGGCCAACATCATCAGCCACGCAACAAAGATGACACTTAGCATCACGATAGCGGTCAACGCCTGATCGGGGATCGTGTATTCGGTATTGTCCGTCAACATCACAATCGCCAACATCGCACCAGGCGAGGCCAGCGACGGAACCGCCAATGGGAAAATCCCAACAATCGGCGCATCTGGCTCTTCGGCCGTCTCGACCGCGTCCTGACGTTCCTGTTCTGGCTTGCTCTCTCCAAAAATCATGGTCAACGCAAACAGAAACAAAACGATACCACCGGCCACCTGGAATGAATTCAGCCCGATGCCCAGCGCATCGATCAACAGCTGCCCCAGCACCAAAAAGAACAGCAACACACAAGCACTGACAATCGCGGCCTGCAAAGCGGTGGCCCGCTGCGCCGCCTTGGCCATGCCAGCGGTCACGGCGACAAAGACCGGGACAGTGCCAATCGGATCAATCACGACCCATAACGTCACAAAACGTTCCAGCAACTCACTTCCCATGTCTTTCTCCTTCAAATGTCTTTGTGCAGCACAATGTGGTTTTCACGACCAGTTCACCTAACTTGGACCACGACTGCGGAAATTACTTAAAATTGGGCCAGGAAGACCCGTCTTGAACCGGACCAAATCAGGAAATTCGGCACGGCGCTAGGGATAATCCTCTCGTTGAAAGAATGAAACCCAGAACACCTGAACGGACCGCGACACCATTTGGAGGTCCAAATGGTTCTTAGGATCCGCTTTTTCCGGGGGGCAGGGTCGAAAGCAAATCAACCGCCTGATCGGTAAGGCGCAAAGCCCCTTTCCAGCTGATGTGATCGCCATTTGAATATAGCAAAACGTCGCCGTCAAAGAGCGGACAGAATTCATCATTGCAGACGGCATCGAAAAACGGCCAGTATTCGATGTTGTCGACCGCATTCGCGATCTCAATCAGATAGGGTTCATACAGGGCTTTCTGTGCCTGATACTCAGACACGGGCATTCCTTCGACAGGAACCAAATTGAACCGCATCAAACGCAAGCCCGAGCGAATGTCCATCTTCCGGCCAGTCGGAATGTCATCCAGCAAAATGATTTTTCGATCTGGAAAAAGTGCTGCAAGGCGCGTTAGGCCGTGTTTGATCGCGGTTGGATTATAGGCGGTTCCGGACCCATCGTAATCCGCATCCGCCATAATTGTGCCAGAGTGACGATACGTGTAGCCTGTAAAGATATGTAGCCAAAACTGGGTGATGATTAGGGTCTTAACTGAGGGTCTTTCATCCAGAAATTTTTGCAGTGCAGTGACCGATTGTGGATGTGGTTTTCCTAGCCGGTACACACCAGGAAACAGAACTGATCCTGGGCCCGTGTATTGGTAACCAGAGAGTTTCAATTGTTTGGCAGCCGCAAAAATGGCTGGACTGAGAGAGTCCGCATGGCTGTCCCCGAGCAGCAAAAAACTTGCGGCTTTTTCTTTTGCTCCACGCAAACACACGTCACCTGCTGCGGCACGCGTTGGCGTGATTTTGTAGCATTCTTTTCGATTATGCACGTGGAATTTTGGTTTGGCGAGTTGTACAAATTCTGGCCCCATACGCTTGGGAAAGCCACTCGACTGCCAAAAAATCAAACCAACACACAGCATGCTAGCCATGCCAACAATTGACGAGGCAAATATTGCCCGTCGTCCAACAGTGTCCTTGTTGCGGAAGGGCTGTTCGATGTACCGCCAGGACAGGTAGGCCGCGAAACTCGACACGATAAGACACCCAACTCCAAGCGCTGGGCTTAAGGGGCCGACCATATAGAATGCCAGCGAAATGAAAGGCCAATGCCAAAGATAAAGCGAGTAGGAAAGCTTTCCGACGAACACCATGGGCCGCAAAGACAAAAGCTTTGCCCCAATGCTATCGGGGTTGTTTCCGGTCGCGATCAATAGCGCGGCCCCCAGGCAGGGCGGCAAAGCTGCCAGTCCCGGAAATGCTGTTTCAGGGCCGTAGGCCAGAACCGGCCAGGCGATGGCCACGAGACCAGCAAGCGACAGTAGATTGGTAACGAACAGATGTGTTCTGAAAGGGCGCACGATGCCCCGCCACACGGAAAGCCCCAAGAGCGACCCAATCAACAACTCCCATGCGCGCAAATGCGGTAGATAGAACGCCGCGTCCGGGTCATTTGGCAACGTGTAAACAGCGGCCGCGAATGATATAATGGCCAACACCAAGACCCAGGCAAAAACCCGTTTTAGGGCCCCATACCGATTGAGCGCGATAAGTAATAAGGGGAATACAATGTAATATTGCTCTTCAACCCCAAGCGACCAGGTGTGCAACAAGGGTTGAAGCTCTGACGCTTCGTTGAAATATCCAAGCTGCGCATAGAACCAGATGTTCCCCGCGAAAAGCGTCGTAGACATGATGGATTGTCCAAAATCCATCAAATCCACCGGGATCATAATCACTGCCGCCGCCAACAATGTCGCCGCCATCATCGCGAATAGTGCTGGAAATATTCGACGAGCCCGTCTTTCGTAGAAATTCAGGATCGTAAAATTGCCCTCGCTAATTTCAGACGCGATGAGCAGCGTTATCAAATAGCCCGAAATTACGAAAAATACGTCGACCCCGACGAACCCGCCCGGAAATCCAAGTCCCGCATGGTAAAACAACACGGGAAGCACTGCGATCGTGCGCAAACCGTCAATATCAGAACGATACTTCAAACTAAAATTCCTGTATCCAAAACTTTTGAAACCAGATTATTTTTGGGGCTGCAAAAACCTCATCTATCAATGTCTATACCTTCATAACGCGTTAATACTCAACCGAGCCAAAGTGCGATATTTGGCCTCCTCACCTTTGGGTTGTTTTCGCGACTCCCGCAGCGCAACGCTGCCGCAATTTTCATCTGTGAGGATTGCGTTGTTTTGGCTGCAAACCGGCATGACACGCCTGCTGCCACACGCATTGCCGGCACTTTGCATCACGAAAGCGGGCAACGCCTGATCGGGGATCTTGTATTCGGTACTGTCCGTCATCATTACAATCGCCAACATCGCACCGAGCGAGGCCAACGACGGAACCGCCAATGGGAAAATCCCAACAATCGGCGCATCTGGCTCTTCGGCGTTTTCTTCGACTTCTTTGCGTTCCTGTTCTGGTTTGCTGTCCCCAAAAGTCATGATCAACGCAAAGAGAAACAAAACGATACCACCGGCTACTTGGAAAGAATTCAGCCCGATGCCAAGCGCATCAATCACGACCCAAAGCGTAACAAGTTTTTCAAGTAATTCACTGCCCATTTGGACGATCCTCGATGCAGTGTAACCGGGAAAGCGGCACTTAAATTTCTTTGGTTTCGTTTTTGGGCTTATGCATGATCAATCGCACGCCTTTTTGCCAGGTCAAATAAGACCAAATCCAATGGAGCACGACAAACAGGCGATTCCTGAATCCAATCAGGAAAAAAACATGCGCACCGCCCCACAGGACCCACCCGACAAAGCCGGTCATTTTAAACCCAAAAATATCAGCAACCGCGCGGTTTCGCCCGATCGTCGCCAATGCGCCTGAATCCTTGTATCTAAAGGCCTTGCCCGGGGCCTCTCCCTTGGCCGTCCGGGACAGGCGGCGGCCGACATAAATCCCCATCTGTTTGGCCGCTGGCGCCACGCCAGGCACCGGGGTACCGTTCGCGACGTGGCGTGCCGTGTCCCCAATCACATAGATGTTTTCGACCCCGTCTGGCCGCAGGGTTTCGTCAACCTCCACATGGCCGCTGCGCCCAGTCGGAAGACCAAGCCATTTTCCAGCGGCGGAGGCTTGAACCCCGGCGGCCCAGATCACCGTCTGAGAGGCGATCGTGCCCTTATTCGTTGTCACGCTGTTATGGGTGATGTCACTGACCATAGCGTCGGTCCAGACCTCGACACCCAGATCTTCCAGATCTCGCCGGGCGCGCTCTGACAGCTTTTCTGCGAAAGCGGGCAAAACGCGCGGTCCGCCTTCGACCAGGATGATCCGATTGTCCGCCGCCTTGATCCGGCGAAAGTCCCGCATCACCGAACTCGCCAGCTCTGCCATGGCCCCGGCCATTTCCACACCCGTTGGGCCTGCGCCGATGACAACCATCGTCTGAAAGCGCTTGGCCGCCTCCGGGTCGTCCCGCGCGACAATTTCTGCCCTTTCAAATGCGGTGAGTATCTTTTCACGCAGTTTGGACGCGTCATTCAGCGTCTTAAGGCCCGGCGCATATCTGGCCCATTGATCATTGCCGAAATAACTGTGGCGGGCCCCGGTGGCCAAAACCAGCGTGTCATAGGGGATCACCTGGCCGCTTCCAGTTGTCACTGTCTGTTTCGCCTTATCGACGCCTGTCACCGTATCCAGCAGCACCTGGACATTGCGTTGTTTGCGCAGCACATGGCGGATCGGCATCGCGATTTCCGCAGGCGTCAGCGCAGCCGTGGCGACCTGATAAAGCAGGGGTTGAAACAAGTGGTGGTTTTGCTGGTCGATCAGAGTCACCTGAACCGGTGCGTTTGCCAGTTCCTTTGCGGCTGACAAACCGCCAAACCCAGCCCCGACAATCACGACGTTCTTTATTGGCTCGGACATGGTTTAGGCTCTCCACACAGAGAAAAGGCTTTTCTTAAATGCAATGGCCTTTGACCGTCAAAATGCAATCGGCGACCCTTCAAAGATGTTTCAGATTGCAAGGCCGAGATCAAGACGCTGCATTCGATCGCTTAAATCGGCCATACAAGGTGCCATACGTTTAGCCGACACATGGCATACGCTTTGCCGACCCCCAAAAACCCTTATTTTGTTGGCCAAACCGGGTCTGCCCCGCAGGACACAAAAAAACGCGCCCGAGGGGCGCGTTCTGTCGTGTAGGATTTTGTTTGGCTTTGCGTTAGCGGCGCAGGCCAAGACGCTCAATCAGCGACTGGTAGCGGGCTTCGTCTTTGCCTTTAACATAGTCCAACAATTTGCGGCGCTGAGCCACCATCATCAAAAGACCACGACGGGAATGGTTATCCTTTTTGTGGCTCTTGAAGTGCTCTGTCAGAGTCGCGATGCGCGATGACAAAATTGCAACCTGCACTTCGGGCGAACCTGTGTCGCCTTCTTTGGTTGCAAACTCTTTCATGACGCGTTGTTTTTCTTCAGCAGTAATCGACATCGGGGTCTCCTTTTATATCAAGGGTTAATGGCGCAGGCCGGGATGTCGTCCAGCAAGGCCCGTGGAGAATCGTGCAAGGAATTTCCCTGCGACTGCGGGCGTATAGGGGAGTTGCGCTGAAAAGGAAAGCTTTTTTGCCTAGCGTCCGACCTGGATTTGCGACGCGATCTCTGCCGCCCATTGGCCGACGATTGGGATAAAATCAATGTTGGACAGTATTTTGACAAGCACAGCGACCAGAATACTGGCGCCAATCGCCGTGCCCAGCCCAAAGGCCAGCCCGCGCATCAACTGATGGAACATCATTTTAGGCGTCGAATTCAGACGCGCCATTGCGTTGCTGTTGTTCAACCGCTCAAGCTCTCGCACCAAGGGATCGGGGTCGGATTCTGGATTTGTCATATGCAACAAATCAACCGGAATCCGGGTCAAGTCAACCCTGACATGTCAGCAATCGCAGTTCGGCACAGTTTTCGAAAAAGTGTTTCTATTTCAAAGCTTTAATTCCCACCATATTTCACAGCGTTTGGGGGAGATCCAACCAATTCGCCTAAAATTTCAGGGACAATCCATGCCCGGAACCGCCGCTCTCAATGCTAATAAGCACCGCTTTTACGGAATAAAGGGGTTTGGTGTGATTTACGCGATTTTGCTGTTGGGGCTGCTGCCACTGGCCATGCTGCCGGGCAATGAGGTGCCCCCTCCGGATGATGAACCTGACCCTGCCGACGACGACTCCACTGATCCGCCAGGCGATTTGTTGGACAGTCATGGGGATGGTCCAGACCCCTCAACACATGAGGATGGCCTGGACCCCACAATAGAAGACGATGTGCCCAATGACCCGGATCAGCCTGTTGTAGAGGGATTGGGGCCAACAAACGATGACGATGCGCCGCCCGATCCCGGCACGGACCCCGTCGCAGGTCTTGACCCCACGGTTGAGGATGACACCGTGATCGAAACGGCAGAGCCTTTCCAAATTGACGGGTTCGACCCAGAAGTCGACACGCTGAATATCGTCATGTCAGAACCAAACAGCGACGAGGTTGGGGACGTTTCGGTGGAACCCAATGAAGAGGGCACGGATTCCGAAATCTACGTTGACCACGTACTTGTCGCGGTTCTGAAGGGCGTGACACACGCGACAGAGGAAAATGTTCTGATCGAATATGAGTGATCAGGTCCAGCGGACAGGTTGTTGCGTGTAGCCGATATAAAGCGGGTGTTTGGGGTGGCCCGCTTGGGTCAGGCCCAGGTGAAACAGACCGGCCTTGGTGCCACGCACCAGACGTTCCACGTCCTCGCCGCGCCCCAGATGTTCCCCATGGGTGCCCCAGGCACAGATCACCTGATCGGCCCAGTCGCAGCCCTGCAAAATCGCTGCGTCATTTTCAGGGCCAACCGGATCGGCCGCTTTGCGCATCTTCTTGGGGTCCGTGTCGCGCCAGGCGAAAATATTGGTGACTTGAAAGGCCCCAAACCCCAAGGCGCGCGCGCGCCGCTCGCACCGTTCCACGGTCGGGTCATTCTGAACTTCGGTCGCGGTTGAGGGGTTCAGCATCACGAACAGGGCCTTTTGCCCCGCCTCGTCCCAAACGCGCGTCAGGGAATAGCGGTAACGCTCGCAGTCGGAATAGATCGCGACACTTGCGGCGTCATTCTTTTGAAAGGAACGGGTGATCATGCCTATGTGTTACCCGGTCAAAGCCCTGTTGCAAAGGGCGCGTGCCGTTAGGTGTTGAACACGCGGCTGGGAACAAGCTCGCCCGATTTATACACGCCCACGGCAACGGCCTGACCATCCAGACTGGCCCATGCCTCATCCCCATATTCGACGTTGGAATTCAGCACCATGCCCGGATTGCCATGGCGCAGTTTCGTGGCTGCTTCGGCGGTGCAGTGCAATTCGGGCAGGTCCACCAATCCGACCTCTAGCGGGTGTAAAAACTGATCCAGCTCTGGCGTGCGAGCCATTTCTTCGATCTGGTCAAGCGTGACTGCGTCTTCCAGTTCAAACGGGCCGGACCACAAACGGCGCAAAGTCACCACATGGCCAAAACATCCCAAGGCTTCGCCCAGATCACGGGCGATGGACCGCACGTAACCGCCCTTGCCGCATGTCATTTCCAGCGTCACATGATCCGCATCGTCACGCGAAACCAGTTTCAGTTCTTCCACAAACAGTGGCCGCGCGGCGATTTCGAAATCTTCACCATCCCGGGCAAGTTTGTAAGCGCGTTCACCGTCAATTTTCACAGCGGAAAACTTTGGTGGGATCTGCGTGATGTCGCCAACAAAACCCGAAAGCGCCGCCGTGATTTGAGAATCATCCGGGCGGGTTTCGGATTCAGAGATCACGACACCTTCGGCATCGTCCGTGTTGGTCGCCTGACCCAGGCGCACCGTGAAAGCATAGCATTTCATTGCGTCTGTCACGAAAGGCACAGTCTTTGTTGCTTCGCCGAAAGCGACGGCCAAAACGCCAGTTGCATCCGGGTCAAGCGTGCCGGAATGCCCTGCCTTTTTCGCGTCGAACGCCCATCTGACTTTGTTGACTACGGCTGATGACGTCATGCCCGCTGGTTTGTCCAAAACCAACCAACCCGAAACGTCGCGGCCTTTTTTGCGCCGGCTCATGTGTCGTCGTCTTCTTTTTCAATATCGCGTCGAACGCTGTCTTGGGAAAACAAACGGCGCGATTCCTCAAGCCGGTCGAACGTGTCGTCGATCAGGTAACGCAGCTCTGGAATGTATTTTATCGTCATCGCTTTGCCGACGGCACGGCGCAGTTCATAGTTGTTCCGCTTAAGCGCTGCGATCGCCTCTGGTCTGCCGTCACCGCCCAAGGGCAGCACGAACACCGTCGCGACGCGCAGGTCCGGCGAAATCCGAACCTCGCTGACTGTAATAGACATACGGTTCAGTTCCGGGTCGTGGATATTGCCCCGAGACAAGACCTCTGACAAGGTGCGGCGGATCAATTCGCCGACACGCAACTGTCGCTGTGAAGGGCCCTTGCCCGAATTATGCGAATTTTTTCCCATGGCGGTTCCACTAGTCCCGTTTGTGTCGCGTTGCAACAGGGCTTTGCCTAGTTGCACACAACCAGTTAAACCGACCGGAAAGAAGGAACAATGATATGAGCGATTTGCCAGGTGTAGTCATTACCGGTGTTTCAGGCCGCATGGGCCAGATGTTGGTGCGCGGAGTTTTGGAGTCAGACAAGATGAAACTTGTCGGCGCGGTAGAGCGCGAGGGTCATGACTGGATCGGTCAGGACCTGGGAACCGCGATGAAGGCGCCAGAGCTTGGAATACGCGTGACGCACGACCCGGTCGTTGCCTTTGCAAAGGCGCAAGCCATTCTTGATTTCACAGCCCCTGCGGCAACCGTGGAATTTGCAGCCATTGCGGCACAGGCCCGCGCGGTTCACG
Organism: Marinosulfonomonas sp.; assembly: GCA_051251595.1. Classification (GTDB taxonomy): domain Bacteria; phylum Pseudomonadota; class Alphaproteobacteria; order Rhodobacterales; family Rhodobacteraceae; genus NORP110. The sequence continues at coordinate 26,735 of JBPOFA010000012.1, read as the reverse complement.
TGATCGGGACAACAGGGCTGTCCGCTGACGATCTCAAAAAGATCAGCGCCGCGTCCCACCATGCGCCGATCATTCGTGCCGGGAATATGAGCCTCGGGCTGAACCTGCTCGCAAAACTGACCAGAATGGTTTCCGAAGCGTTGGACGAAGATTTTGACATTGAAATTCTAGAAGAACACCACAATCAAAAGGTTGATGCACCGTCTGGGGCCGCTTTGATGCTGGGGCAGGCGGCGGCGGATGGTCGCGGCGTGGCGCTGGACGACGTTTCGGATCGTGGGCGCGACGGCATCACCGGTGCACGCAAGCGGGGCGATATCGGATTTGCCTCTATCCGGGGCGGCGACATTGTCGGCAATCATGAGGTCATGTTTGCCGGGGCAGGGGAACAGATTGTCCTGCGTCATGTCGCAACAAACCGGAACCTTTTTGTCAAAGGCGCGCTTAAGGCGGCGTTGTGGGGCCAAGACAAAGCCCCCGGCGAATACGACATGTTTGACGTGCTGGGGCTATAGGCCGGAACGTCTTGCCCTAAAAATCGACAGCGATCCCTTTGCGTTCCCAGTCGCCATAGCGCACGGGTTCAGGCCCGTCGCGACCGCCAAGTTCTGTGGGGCGCTTTTGCTGGTCCGCTTTTTTGCGCCGCTCTTCTGCTTCGGCAAGGGCGCGCTGAGCTGCGGGCGGCAGATCGTTTTCTTTGGGTGTTTCGGGCATGTCTGGTCCTTGTTCCCGCCAAAGGCGTACTATAGGGCCACGTCGTAGCATGTAACGCAACAGGAACAAAACCCATGCCCCCACCCGGCCAAGCCCCTCGCAAGATTGCGGTTCAGATCCTTTGTGCCGTGACAGAGGATGGCAAATTGCTGTCCGATGTCCTGCAAACAATGACGGCCAAACTGGAACCAGAAGACCGCGCCCGCACGGGGCGTCTGGCGACAGAATGCCTGCGTTGGATGGATCGATCTGACCGGATGCTTGGCCCGCATTTGCGGAAAATGCCACCCGCCCTTGTGATGAACACCCTTAGGCTTGGCGTGGTGGAGCTTTGCGTGGATGGTGCCGCAGCGCATGGTGTTGTCAATTCCGCAGTGGACATCATCAACCATGATTCCAAGACCAAATCCATGTCCGGTCTGGTCAATGCCGTCCTGCGCAAAGTCGCGGCAGAGGGTTCGGACAAGTGGAATACGCTTCCCATGCCGCAACTGCCCAAATGGCTGCGCAAACCGCTGATCGCGGATTTTGGCAAGCAGGTTATTGCGGCGATAGAGGCCGCGCACACAGCCGGGGCGGCGCTTGACCTGACGGTCAAGTCTGACCCCGCATCTTGGGCGGACAAGTTGGATGGCAGCCTTTTGCCGAACGGGTCTGTCCGCATTGCTAAATCGGTTCAGGTCACCAGATTGCCCGGCTATCAGATCGGCGAATGGTGGGTGCAGGATGCGGCTGCTTCTATGCCGGTTCAGCTGCTCAACCCGCAAAAGGGCGAACGCGTGTTGGATATGTGCGCCGCGCCCGGGGGCAAGACGATGCAGATCGCAGCCGCAGCTGCGCAGGTCACAGCGCTTGATGATTCTGAACGGCGCATGGCGCGGGTAAAGGAAAACCTCGACCGCACCGGGCTGACCGCCGAACTGGTTGTTTCTGATGCCAGAGCGTTTCAGGCAGACGCATTTGACGCGATTCTTTTGGATGCCCCCTGTTCCGCGACGGGTACGATCCGTCGTCACCCAGATTTGCCCTATGCAAAAGACGGTACAAACTTTCCAGAACTTTTCGCCCTGCAGGAACAAATGCTGGACCACGCCTGGTCCCTGCTGAAACCCGGCGGGCGATTGGTCTATTGCACCTGCAGCTTGCTGATCGACGAGGGCGAGGAACAGATCAAAGACGCCCAAGACCGCCATTCCGACATGTCTGTTGATCGTGCGGCCTTGTCCAAACCGTTCATTTCACCTGACTGGATCGGTGAATTCGGGATCAGGACTCGACCTGATTTCTGGGCCGAAAAGGGCGGCATGGACGGGTTCTTTATGACAGTCCTGCAAAAGGATGCCTAAAGTTTGAATTGAGCGATGACAGATGCCTCGACTGCGCGTATTGTGAAAAAAAATGTCGGTCCCAAGGACTGAAACACGAGCCGAGGCAGGTCACGTGACTCAAAAAAAGAATTTGTCAGCGCGGTGGACGCACTGGATGAATCGCTGGCATGCGAGACGGTCAACCCGTGCGCATCCGGCAACTGGATTCGTGTCCCAGCCAGAGCCGCGCACAATCGGTTCCTTTGCGCGTGGACGCCAATTGGTGGCGGGCAATTTCCTGTTCGCTGGTTCCCTGGTCGAGGCACCGAACCAATCCATCTGGAAACTAGAGTCTCCTGATCAGGTCTTTGATGAGGAAATCCAAGGCTTCACCTGGTTGGATGATCTTGCCGCTGTCGGGGATATCCCGGCGCGCAATCGATCCCAGGATTGGTTGGTGGAATGGATGTCCCTTTATGGCCGTGGTCATGGTCCGGGGTGGACCCCGGATTTGACCGGGCGCCGCTTGATCCGGTGGATCAATCACGCGATCTTTTTGCTCAATGGGCAACCCAGTGAGGTGTCGGACAGGTATTTTTCCTCGCTCGCCCAACAAACCATATTTCTGTCCAAGCGCTGGCCGTCGGCTTCTGCCGGGTTGCCAAGGTTTGAGGCATTGACCGGGCTCGTCTATGCCGGGCTTGCCCTGACAGGGATGGAATCCCATGTCGGCCCGGCGATGAGCGCCATTGCCCGGGAATGCCGGGAACAGATCGATCAGGAAGGTGGCATTCCCACCCGCAACCCCGAAGAGTTGCTAGAAGTTTTCACCCTGTTGAACTGGGCCGCATCCGCCTTGGCTGAATCCGGCAAGATGGCCGCCCCCGAACATCTGGGCGCGATCGAACGGATTGCCCCCACCCTTAGGGCGCTGCGCCATTCCGATGGCGGGCTGGCCCGGTTCCACGGCGGTGGCCGCGGGGTAGAGGGGCGGTTGGATCACGCGCTGGCAACGTCGGGCGTCAAAATTCCGTCTCCTCAAGGTCTGTCCATGGGGTTTGCGCGGCTGCACGGGGGGCGGACCAGTTTGATCATGGATGCCGCGTCTCCACCAGACTTGAACGCATCCTATAATGCCCATGCCTCGACCCTGGCGTTTGAGCTGACCTCTGGTCGTCGCCCGCTGATCGTGAATTGTGGTTCCGGCAACAGTTTCGGCCCGGAATGGCGCCGCGCGGCACGGGCCACTGCGTCACACTCTACCCTTGCCCTTGACGGGTTTTCTTCGGCACGGCTGGGCAAAAAGGGGTTCATTGGCGGGCATGAACGCGAATTGCTGACGGATGCGCCGGCAGATGTCCGGGTGCAATACCTTGTCGAAGACAGCTCTCAGGGGATCATCGTCGGGCATGACGGATATCTGGATTCACATGGGCTAACGCATATTCGCCAGATCGAGCTGTCCACCAACGGCAGGGCAATCGCTGGCGAAGACACGCTAGCCGCGATTGAGAAAAGCGATGAGGCGACTTTTGAAAAGGCGTTGGACAAAACGCAACTGCAGGGCGTCGGTTTCAAGATCAGATTCCATTTGCATCCGGACGTCGACGCAGAACTTGATATGGGCGGCGCAGCGGTTTCCATGGCCCTGAAAAGTGGTGAGATTTGGATCTTCCGGCACGATGGTGCGGCGAAATTAACCGTGGAACCCAGTGTTTTCCTCGAAAAAGGCCGCTTAAAGGTCCGTGCGACAAAACAATTGGTTCTATCTGCCAGCGCATTAGAGTATGCGACCCGCATTCGCTGGACGCTTGCCAAAGCCCAAGAGACGCCCGACACGGTGCGTGATCTGGTGCGCGAAGACGCAAGCTCGTAACCAAAAGACGATCCTTGGGGGATTAAAGTAGATGACCGATCTTGTAACCGTGCGCCGCGCGTTGCTTTCTGTTTCCGATAAAACTGGCCTGTTGGATCTGGCCAAGTCGCTGTCCGCACGGGGTGTGGAACTGCTGTCAACCGGTGGATCGGCCACCGCGATGCGCGATGCTGGTCTGGATGTCACCGACGTGGCAGAGGTGACAGGCTTTCCTGAAATGATGGACGGCCGCGTGAAAACGCTGCACCCGGCTGTGCATGGCGGGCTGTTGGCCCTGCGGGATAACGACGACCACGTGCAGGCCATGAGCGACCACAATATCGGGCCGATCGATCTACTTGTCGTCAATCTTTACCCGTTTGAGGCCACCGTTGCCAAAGGCGCGGATTATGAAACCTGCATCGAAAACATCGACATTGGTGGTCCGGCGATGATCCGGGCCGCGGCCAAAAACCACGGGTTTGTGAATGTTGTCGTGGATGTCGAGGACTATGCCACCCTGTTGGCAGAGCTTGACGCAAATGACGGCGCGACCTCTCTTGCGTTTCGCAAGCATCTGGCCCAGGCCGCCTATGCGCGCACCGCAGCTTATGACGCGGCTGTGTCCAATTGGATGGCCAGCGCGATTGGGGAACCGACCCCCAAGCGCCGCGCCTTTGCCGGTGAGCTTGCACAGACGCTTCGCTACGGCGAAAACCCACACCAAACGGCATCGTTCTACCGCGATGGTTCCGCGCGACCTGGCGTGGCGACGGCCAAACAATGGCAGGGCAAAGAGCTTTCATACAATAACATCAACGATACGGATGCGGCTTTTGAACTGGTTTCAGAATTCGCGGCCGCAGATGGCCCGGCTTGCGCCATCATCAAGCACGCCAACCCTTGCGGCGTTGCCCGGGCCGATAGCCTTGGCGAAGCATATGCGCGGGCGTTTGACTGTGACCGGACCTCTGCTTTTGGCGGGATCATCGCGCTGAACCAACCTTTGGATGCAAAGACTGCCGAACAGATCGTTCAGATTTTCACCGAGGTCGTGATTGCCCCAGGTGCCGACGACGCCGCAAAAGAGATCTTTGCAGCGAAAAAGAACCTACGGTTGCTGACAACAGACGGTCTGCCCACGGCTGGCGGCGCGCCTTTGACAGTGCGGCAAGTGTCGGGCGGTTTCCTTGTGCAGGACAAAGACCAGGGGCATGTCGGTCTCGATGACCTCAAGGTTGTGACCAAGCGGGCCCCGGATGCGGCCGAGATGGCGGATCTGCTGTTTGCCTGGAAAGTTGCGAAACACGTGAAATCGAACGCGATCATTTTCGTGAAAGATGGGGCCACCGTTGGCGTTGGTGCCGGACAGATGAGCCGGATCGATTCAACCAGGATTGCCGCCAGAAAAAGCCAGGACATGGCCGATGTGCTGGGGCTTGACCAACCGTTGGTCAAAGGCGCGGTAATGGCGTCGGATGCGTTCTTCCCTTTCGCAGATGGTTTGATGGCCGCAGCGGATGCGGGCGCGACAGCCGTGATTCAGCCGGGCGGGTCTATGCGCGATGATGAGGTGATCGAAGCGGCGGACAAAGCCGGCCTGGCCATGGTCTTTACGGGCATGCGTCACTTCAGACATTAGATCGAGGAGGTCCAGAACATGCGCATGATGTTTGGTGTCGGTTTGGTCGTGTTTTGCATCGACCAGCTTAGCAAATACTTCGTTGTGCATGTTCTGAACCTGATCACCTTGCGGTCTATTGATGTGCTACCGCCGTTTCTGAATTTCCGGATGGCCTGGAATCGGGGCATCAACTTTGGTCTGTTGTCCGATGATGCCGAATTGGCGAAATGGGCCTTGATTGCCGTTTCGTTGATTATCTCAACCCTGGTGGTGCTTTGGGTGCGCCGGGATGGGGGCGGGCCAATGGTTCAGGCCTCTGCCGGACTCTTGATTGGCGGGGCCATGGGAAATGTCCTGGATCGCGTCATTTACGGCGCGGTTGCGGACTTTTTGAACATGTCTTGCTGCGGAATATCCAACCCGTTTGCCTTCAACATTGCGGATGTCGCAATCTTCGCCGGGGCGATTGGCCTGATTGTGTTTACCGGCCCGAAAAAGGCGACGTGACGTCTGCGAAATGATCGGCTAAACAAATGTCATGACATTGGAGACTTCTATGCGGACTGCTGTTTGCAAAATCGGATTGGCGCTTGTGCTCGCAGTTTCTTTGGCCGCGTGCAGCAACAAACCTCCGCGTTTGATGGCCCATGCAAATGGGGACGGACCTGATGAATTCACGGTTCTGCCCAAAAAGCCGTTAGAGGACCCCAAGTCATATGCAGAGCTTCCCGTGCCGACGCCGGGCGGGTCCAATAGAACCGATGTCAATCCAGAGGTGGACATTGCCCTTGCCCTTGGCGGCAGCGCGGCAGCTGTAACACGGTCTGGAATTTCTGCATCCGACCGCGCCCTGATCGCCAGCGCCAGCAGATACGGGGTTGACCCGACAATACGGGCGACCTTGGCCGCAGAGGACTTGGAATTCCGCAAGCGGAACCGGGGCCGGATCATGTACCGGCTGGCGGGCAAGGATCGGTATTTTAGCGCTTATAAAAAACAGACTTTGGATGAGCGCGCAGAATACGAACGCTGGCAAGCCACAGGCGTACGCACACCAACTGCACCACCTCCGGGTCAATAAAGTTCGGTCACATCTTTGCGAAGCTCTTGATGTGTCGGCGCGTCTGCGTATCTAAAACATCAAACAAGCAAATGGGTGCAAAATGAAGCGACTCGCCGCGACCTTCCTGACATTTACCGTTTTCTCTTCGCCGCTCTTCGCGGCAGAGGTGACAAACTTCCAACTTGATAACGGTATGGACGTTGTCGTGCTAGAGGATCACCGCGCACCGGTTGTGGTGCAGACCGTGTGGTATCGAATTGGGGCGGCTGACGAACCGCCAGGAAAAAGCGGCATTGCGCATTTTCTGGAACACTTGTTGTTCAAAGGCACCGACAAGCTGGAAGCGGGCGAATTTTCCGCAACGGTTTCGCAAAATGGCGGCACGGACAACGCCTTTACCAGTTGGGACTATACCGCATATTTCCAAAGGGTTGCGTCTGATCGTCTGGAACTGATGATGGATATGGAATCGGATCGTATGCGCAATCTGCAAATGACCGAAGAGGATGTTGCCACGGAACGTCAGGTGATTTTAGAAGAGCGCAGCCAGCGGATCGACAGTGATCCAGGTGCCCTGTTTTCCGAACAACGCAGCGCGGCGCAATATATGAACCATCCCTACGGCATTCCGATCATCGGCTGGCGTCAGGAGATGGAAAAGCTGACACGCGAAGATGCGTTTGAATTCTACAAAAAGTACTATGCCCCCAACAACGCCGTGCTGGTTGTCGCGGGTGATGTTGACCCTGAAAATGTGCGCATGCTGGCCGAAAAATACTATGGCCAACTGGAACCAACCGAAGGTCTGGGCCCGCGGATGCGTCCGCAAGAACCGCCGCAACTGGCCGAACGCCGGATCGAATTTAGCGACCCTGGCATTGCTCAGCCCTATATCTCTCGGACATATCTTGCGCCAGAACGCGACCCCGGCGATCAAAGAGAGGCGGCCAAGCTAGAGCTTCTCGCAGCCCTGCTTGGTGGGAACGGGGCGACGTCTGTCTTGGGGAAAAAACTACAGTTTGACTCCAAAGTCGCGCTCTATGCGTCGGCTTACTACAACGGGGCGTCTGTCGATGATTCAACATTTGGGTTGGTCATTGTGCCAAGCCCGGGCGTTGATCTGAAAGAGGCAGAGACTGCGCTGGACACTGCCGTCGCCGAATTTCTGGACGAAGGCGTCGACCCTGAACAGTTTGAACGCATCAAAATGCAGCTTAGGGCGTCCCGTATCTACGCAGAGGATGACATAGGTGATCTGGCCCGGCGGTATGGCGCAGGGCTGAGTATCGGTCTTTCGATCCAGGACATAGAGGAATGGCCCGAAATCCTGCAATCCGTCACGGCTGATGAAGTCATAGAGGCTGGACGCAAAATATTCGATCGCCGCAAGGCTGTCACGGGTATTGCCACACCCGCCCAAATTCAGGAGGCGTCAGAATGACCCGGATATTTGCAATTCTTGCAGTAACGTTACTGTCGGTTCTTCCAGCGCGGGCTGCCGTTGAAGTCCAAGAAGTTACCTCGCCAGGCGGCATATCAGCATGGCTTGTCGAAGAACATTCAATCCCATTTACCGCCCTGGAAATACGGTTTCGCGGCGGTTCCGCCCTGGATGCACCAGGAAAACGCGGCGCGATCAACTTGATGACGGGCCTTTTGGAAGAAGGCGCCGCGGGCCTGAACGCGCAGGAATTTTCTGCCGCACGGGAACGTCTGGCCACGTCGTTTTCCTACAGCGTCTATGATGACGTTCTTTCCATTTCCGCAAAATTCCTGACTGAAAACCGGGAAGAGGCCGTCGCCCTGTTAAAGACTTCAATCATGGAACCCGCATTTGATCAGGACTCGATCGATCGGGTCAAAAATCAAATTTTTGCGGGCCTCAAGAACGACGCGACGGACCCAAGCTCCATCGCCAGCGAAACGTTTGACCGTTTGGCCTGGGGGGATCACCCCTATGGCAGCGTGCGTGACGGAACAGAGGAAAGCGTCGCTGCGTTGACCCGCGACGATCTTTTGGATGCGCGCCTCAGAGTCATGGGCAAAGATCGGGTTTTTGTGTCTGCAGTCGGCGACATAACCGCATCAGAGCTGTCAGACCTGCTTGATTCATTGCTTGGGGATTTGCCCGATGCATCTGCCCCACTGCCAGAACGTGCAGATTATCTGCTGAAGGGTGGGGTAAAGGTTGTGCCCTATGACACACCGCAATCCGTGGCGTTGTTTGGACATCAGGGCATTAAGCGGGATGACCCCGACTTTATGGGCGCCTATCTGTTGAACGAAGTGTTCGGCGGCGGCGGTTTTGAATCGCGCCTTATGGAAGAGGTTCGCGAAAAACGTGGTCTGACATATGGTATCAGCACGTTCCTTGCGCCCATGGAAGCGGGTGAGCTGATCCTGGGGCAAGTGCGATCTGACAACTCTAAAATGGCGGAAGCCATCGATGTGATCCGCCACGAGTGGGAAAAAATCGCCACAGATGGGATCACTCAGGAAGAATTGGACAATGCCAAAAAATTCCTGACCGGGGCCTATGCTTTGCGGTTTGACGGCAATGGGCCAATTGCCCAGATCATGGTCGGGATGCAAATGTCAGACCTTCCAGCGGATTATATCCGCACCAGAAATGACCAGATCGATGCTCTGACTCTGGAAGATGTGAACCGGATCGCCAAGCGCATCTACCAACCAGAGAACCTGTTTTTCGTCGTCGTCGGTCAGCCAAAAGGCGTTGAAGATACCGTCGAATAGGATGTGGTCGAATCGCAGGCGGACGTGCTAGTTCTGGTGGCATGTCCGCACCACACCCCAACATAAGCCAAACCCGCCCCGTTATCCGGCAATTGGATGATACCGCAATCAATCGCATTGCGGCCGGTGAGGTCGTGGAACGTCCCGCATCTGCGGTCAAGGAACTGGTCGAAAATTCAATCGACGCGGGCGCAGGCCGGATCGACATTTCCTATGCCGACGGCGGAAAGACCCTGATCCAGGTGGCAGATGACGGCTGCGGAATGACGGCGGATGAATTGCCGCTGGCCCTGTCCCGGCATGCCACTTCGAAAATCGACGGGTCTGACCTGTTGAACATCAATTCTTTTGGTTTTCGCGGAGAGGCGTTGCCATCCCTAGGCGCGGTCGGCCGTTTGACGATCAAATCGCGGGTAGAAGGGCAAGACGGGGCGATGATCTCTGTCGCAGGTGGACGGATCGAACCGGTACGCCCCGCCGCACTTGGCCCTGGAACGCTCATTGAATTGAGGGATTTGTTTTTTGCCACGCCCGCGCGGCTTAAATTCATGCGCAGCGACCGGGCAGAGGCGCAGGCGATTGGCGATGTGGTCAAACGTCTTGCGATGGCCGAACCATTTGTCAGCTTCACCTTGCGCGACGTTTCGGGCGGCGGGGAAGGGCGCGTTGTGTTTCGGGCGGATGCCGAAAACGGCAATCTGTTTGATGCGCTTCATGGTCGTTTGGCGGGTATTCTGGGGCGTGAATTCGCCGACAATTCCCTGCGCATTGATGCCGAACGCGAGGGTCTGCACCTGATCGGCTACGCGGCTTTGCCGACCTATTCCCGTGGTTCCGCCGTTTCGCAGTTTCTGTTCGTGAATGGCCGACCCGTTCGCGATAAATTGCTGGTTGGGGCATTGCGCGGCGCCTATTTCGATTTTCTAAGCCGCGACAGACACCCGGCGGCTGTCCTGTTCATCGACTGTGATCCGCAGCTTGTGGACGTCAATGTGCATCCGGCCAAATCAGAGGTCCGGTTTCGCGAACCCGGCCTTGCCCGTGGATTGATCGTATCAGCACTGCGCCACGCCCTGGCCGAAGCAGGCCACCGCGCCTCTTCGACGGTTGCTGATGCAACGCTTGGGGCGTTTCGCCCGGAACAGCCCCCTCAGGCCCATGTCTATCAAATGGATCGCCAGCCGGCGCGCAGTTTCCCAAGCGTGCCAGAGCCGCAGTCCTTTGCCCCGGGTTTCGCCGAGGCATCCGTGTCGGCCCGGATGGAAACCCCAGAACCCCAAGTGGCGGATCAAGACCCGGATTACCCGCTTGGGGCCGCCCGTGCTCAGGTGCATGAAAACTACATCATCGCGCAGACCAAGGACGGGATGGTCATTGTGGATCAGCACGCCGCCCATGAACGTTTGGTCTACGAGAAATTGAAACGTCAGATGGCCGAAAATGGGGTCGCATCCCAGGCCCTGCTGATCCCGGAAATCGTAGAGATGTCCTCGGATGATGCAGATAAGTTGCTCGGCTTGGCCGATGATCTGGCCCGTTTTGGGTTGGTCATTGAACCTTTTGGTGGCGGAGCCGTCGCGGTTCGGGAAACCCCTGCATTGCTTGGCACAATCAATGCCAAAAACATGTTGCACGACATTTTGGATGAAATTGCAGATATTGGCGAAAGCCAAACGCTGCAGGCCCGGACAGAGGCCGTTTTGTCCCGCGTTGCCTGTCATGGCTCTATCAGATCAGGGCGGCGTATGCGGGCCGAGGAAATGAATGCCTTGCTGCGCGAAATGGAAGTGACCCCACATTCAGGGCAATGCAACCATGGGCGCCCGACCTATGTCGAACTAAAGCTCGCAGATATTGAAAGATTGTTTGGCCGAACATGATCCAGATTGGAAACGGTTCCTATTCCTTAACTGACCCGCTGGTGCTTGGGGCAATTGCGGGTGGGCTGGCAATCTTGTTGCTGTTTGTCTTGCTTATCGTTGCCGTGCGACGGGCCGGGCGGTCGGCAGATTTGGTGGCCCCCATTGCCTATCAACTGGGCAATTTGGGGGAACGTGTGCAATCCCTGTCAGACGGGCAACATCAACTTGCCGGCGGGCTTAACCACGTGTCAGAGGCACAGGCCGCCAGCCAAAGCCAAATGTTGCAGCTGATCGAAAAACGTCTAGCGGATGTGACGCAGACCATGGGCCAAAACCTTGAAGGGTCTTCGCGGCGCACTGCGCAATCCCTTGGGGATTTGCAACAAAGATTGCAAACCATTGATCGGGCGCAGGCCAATATCGAAAAGCTGTCTGGCGATGTCCTAAGTCTGCAGGACATCCTGTCGAACAAACAAACACGCGGTGCTTTTGGTGAAATCCAGCTGAATGACATCGTGTCAAAAGCCTTGCCAAAAGACAGCTACAGCCTGCAAGCGACGCTTTCCAACGGGCGGCGGGCGGATTGTCTGATCCACTTGCCGAACCCGCCAGGGCCCATTGTCGTGGATGCCAAGTTTCCCTTGGAAGCCTATGAGGCGCTGCGTTCTGCCGATACGCAATGGGAACTGAAAGAGGCCGTGGCCGCGATGAAAACCTCTGTTCGTGCCCACATAAAAGCGATCTCAGAGAAATACATTCTGGACGGTGAAACAGCGGATGGGGCATTGATGTTCCTGCCCTCTGAAGCCGTCTATGCAGAACTGCACGCGAACTTCCCTGATCTGGTCCGCGAAGGGTTCGCGGCCCGTGTCTGGATCGTGTCACCGACAACCTGCATGGCAACGCTCAACACGATGCGGGCCATTTTGAAAGACGCCCGGATGCGCGAACAGGCCGGGGCAATCCGCAAGGAATTGTCGATGCTGTTTTCGGATGTTGATCGTCTGGGAACTCGAGTGCAAAATCTGGACCGACATTTTCATCAGGCGTCCAAGGACATTGCTGAAATTAAGATTTCCTCTGAAAAGGCGGGCAACCGTGCCCGCCGACTTGAGAATTTCGACTTCGAGGAACTGTCGGTAGAGGCAGACCCACAGGTCGTGCCCCTGACCAAACCAATCAAGCTGAACGACTAAGCCAGATGATCTACGATCTGAACGTGCTGGGCCTGACGGTCTACTTCGCTCATCCAGCGCGTCACCAGTTTTGGATCACTTGGTGCCGCGGAAACCCCAGCTGGAATTTCCCGGTTCATGACCGCCTCGATCGCCAGGGACACAGGCACCGAAACCAATCGGGCCATGGCAGAGCCACGTAAATCGCCAATCGCATCCAGCGCATAGGTTTTGTGATAGACCGGCTGGCCATTTTTTTCTGCGCTCAACGCGACAAACAATACCACGCGATCCGGTTCGCCGGGCGCGTAAGAGTTTTCGGCCCAGAATGTATCTGACATTTCTTTGAGCCGCGCCTCGCCTTCTGGCCCCTGCAACGTTTCGATTTCGGCGAAAACATCTTTCCAAGCATCCGCCCAGCCATTCAGGCGCAACGTGCCGCGCACGAATTCTTTGACCTTCCAGAGACCGTCAAAATGATACTGTTCCATAAACGGCAGGGAATCGCGATTTGGGTAGACCTCAAACTTTTCAGGTTGGGGAAGGGGCGCAATATAGTCAGAGATCGCATCCCATGGGCGCGAAACGGACAATTCGGAAAACGCCCGGATCGACCGGGATGGGGACCGCAACGCTTTCAAGACGCCAAGCGGAGACCAGCTGAATTTATAGCGAAAGGCGTTTGGCTCTTTCGGGATGCCGCCACAATAAGACGTGAAAGACAGGGTGTTTTCCTTGTCGAACGCCTTGGATGCTTTGTAATCCGCGACCAGCCAATGGGCCATCAAGTGATCAAGTCCGGGATCCAGCCCCACTTCGTTCACAAGGGCGACACCGGCCAGTTTCGCTGCTGAATCCAAGGCCGCCATTTCAGGGGAAATGTAGCTGGAGGATACGAAATTCGCACCGGATGCGATGCAAAGCTCTGCCAGTTTTACATGCCAGTCGCCGGGCAGCATTGAAACAAGCACGTCGCCCGATTTCAGTTCCGCGGCAATCGCATCAAAGCTGAACTCTTTTAGGTTATCCGTCAGATGGCCCACAGCCTCTTGCGCCTTGGAAACCGTGCGGTTCCACACAACAACGTCGTGCCCCGCCTCGATCAAACGTCGCAATCCGGGGATCGAAGAAAGCCCGGTTCCGCACCAATGGATAGTCATTTTCGTTTTTCCTTATTCTGAACGGTTTTAAACCAAAGGCAAATGCTGTTCGAACGTGTCATGTGCCCTTGCCCAAACGCCCTGTTCGATTTGATCCAACCCGGACAGTGACGGCAAAAGCTGATCCGCAAAATCCCGAGAACTTTCGACAGGCAGCAGAGAGGGTAGGTTGTCAATGGCCATGACGTCCAAAACCGGGGTTTCGGAAACGCGCAAAGCGGGCTGATCCCAGTTTGTCACTTGGTCATAGACCTTGATCGGTGAAAATTCGGAACTTGGATCACAGGCAATGTCCCCGATCACCGAAAGGCGCCTTTGTGCCGTCAGGGCTGAACGCGGCACGAAAACCGGGCATCCCGGTGCGGCCAGAATGGAATTCAACAAAATCTCATGGTCCAGAATCTCTGGAAACGGCCCGCCGGATGCTGTTTCGGCCATATCCCAATCTGTGGTCTTCACATTGACGGCGGCGCACATTTCCCGCGCACCTGTGCCAACACGGCCAAGGGCCCCAATAACCAACGCACGGGGCAAGTCGCCTCCGCTTTTGGTAAGGTCGTCTTGAACATCAGCAATCATGGCATCGGCGTTTTTATAGTTGGACACCGGCCCTATCAGCGTTCCGGACTTTTGTGCGGCCCAGGCCTTGAGCGATATGGCAGCCCCGGCAAAACCGGCCCAATATCCAAAAGCGGCGACGCGGCGGCCCGTATCATCAACCAGATATTCCAGATCGTATAAAGTGCCGCCACCAGCCTTGAAGCGTTGCAGCAAAATGCGTCCGTCTGGCTGGCCTTTGTAGGCGTGGCCGAACATGATATGACGATGGCGCAATGGCGTTCCGTCTTCGGGCAATTCCTTAAGCCCGAAAATGATCGCGTCCTGTGGGGCGTCTGGCCATGAATTCTCTGCCACAATTTCACACCCTGCGGCGCGGTACCCGTCGATGGCAATGGCGCGGGTGGTGCTGTTTTCAACGCTCACACGAATGCCAGCAGCCAAAAGGTTGGCGGCGCCTTGCGGGGTAAGCCCCACGCGGTCTTCGTTGTTTCGCTGTTCGGCGCGAACCCATAGATGAGTCATGTTGCATCCTCCGTTTTAGGGCTGCGTAAGCGAAACCGGGGTGATTGCCAATCCGTGTGTTTTTCTATCGAGCTTGTCGTAACGTCGGAAACCCGACACACTGCCACAAACCGCTCTGCAGCAATGCGAGGGGCGGGGATGAAAACAGGGTGTGTGCAGAGATGAAAAAAACACGTTTGGTCTATGGGCTTGGGTGCATGATATCAGCCTTGGCAATGGGCAGCCTGGCCAAAGCCGACGGAGGTACCGATTTGGTCCAGTCCATGTCCGGGGTTTGTGTGGCCTCGCTGGTCTCTGGAACCGACGTTGGTCCAGGCCTGACCCGCGCAGAACCGGCGATGGAATCTAAACTGTTAAATGGGAAACAGGGTAAGATCTGGCGGACCGAAAACCCTAAAATCGTCATCGTGGCCCACACAAGCGGGGACACATGCGAGGTGATGGGGCTGGGCATTTTGCCGTCGGAGTTTAGCGAATCCTTGCAGGTTTGGCTTCGGAAGGACGGGCAATCCTTCAAAATCGATCCCGGCCACAACATGCAGGACACCACCCCTGGCGGGGCCTATCTGGCGCAACCTCTGGATGATGGTGGGTTCGTGCAGATGTTCATCCAGACCCACCCCGAAACGCGCTTTGTCGGGATCACCGCCGCCCGCGTGGAGGATTCCGTTCAGGCCAGAGAGTTGTTGGGGGAATGAACTGTGGCTGTTCGAATGACAGTTCCAATTGCGCTGGAGTTTTGGGTTTCGCGTGCATCCGCGCCTGATGTTCATTTTTAGATAGAGGTTTTAATGGAAACGGTTGAGGCTCGGCGAAGGATCAAAGAAAGTATGGAAGAAACGCAACTTGCGATGAAACATACGGAAAATTGCACCGTGCTTCCCGATCGCGGTGCAATGTTGGATCGCATGAAAAAGGGCTCAATCGTTGCCGAGATTGGCGTCGCGTTTGGAGAGTTTTCTAAAGAAATACTTAAAAGATGCCAGCCGAAGAAGTTGCATCTCGTGGATGCGTGGGAATCGGAACGTTATGTTAAGGGACTCGAGGGTATTCGGGCGGAGTTTTCACCTCAAATTGACGACGGTTTAATCGAGATTCATCAAGGCCGTTCGACCGACATCCTACGCACCTTCGAATATGGTCAATTTGACTGGGTCTATATCGATACCAACCACACGTATGAAACCACATTGTTGGAACTTCAGATTTCGTCTCGCAAAGTCGTCGAAGGGGGCCGCATATCTGGCCATGATTTTTGTACCGGCAATGTGATTGCCCCAGTGCCCTATGGAGTTGTCGAAGCCGTAACAAAGTTTTGCAGTGATTTTGATTGGGAGTTTGAATTTCTGACCATCGAAAGTCATGGACATTTCTCGTTCTGTCTTAAGCAGATCCCATGAAAAAAGCCGCCTAGGTTTCCCTAGGCGGCTTTTCGCATTAAAGCTCTGCTGTTTTAGCCCTGACGGGCCTTAAAGCGGCGTTGCGTCTTATTGATGACGTACACGCGGCCTTTACGGCGAACGATACGACAATCGCGATGCCGGTTCTTCAGCGAGCGGAGTGAGTTTCTGACCTTCATTTTGGTCTCTCCTTCTTGCCGGCGCGTGTGCGCCTAAATTACATTTTGGCCCCTTGCGGAACCGATGGTGGGCGTAACAAGGTTCGAACTTGTGACCCCTACGATGTCAACGTAGTGCTCTACCACTGAGCTATACGCCCGATCGACTTGATCCCAAACACCTTGTCCGCAGGATAATCCCAAAACGAACAAGACGCGGGGGATCCCGCGTCGGTCCGCTGGTCTATAAAAGGAGTCGTCAGAGCTTTCAAGGGCTTTTGGTCTCGTTAATAATATGAGTATATTCTGAGGCAGGAGGACCGCTCATGACAATCAGCCCTTTGAGCCTGACGATGCCACGTCATCGGACGACGAGTGTGGTCTTTGCCTCGCCGCATAGCGGTCGGAATTATCCAAGGTCTTTTCTGTCACGCTCCATATTGGACGAACATACGATCCGCTCATCCGAGGACGCGTTTGTGGATGTGTTGTTTTCGGCCGTTCCACAATTTGGCGCGCCTTTGCTTACAGCGACGGCACCGCGTGCTTTTGTTGACTTAAATCGCAGTTCGGATGAGCTTGATCCAGCCTTGGTGCAAGGGGTCCAGGCACGGTCGATAAACCCACGGGTGTCGTCCGGATTGGGGGTTGTACCGCGGGTCGTTTCAAACGGACGGGCGATTTACAATGGCAAACTGACGATGGCTGAGGTGGCTGAACGCTTGCGTCTGGTATGGGAGCCTTATCACGCCCAATTGCATCTGCTGCTTTCTGAAAATATCCGCAACTTTCAAGAAGCGATCCTAGTTGACTGTCATTCGATGCCCCATGAGGCCATTGAATCAATTGGTCAAAAAGACGGATTGCGTCCCGACGTTGTGTTGGGCGACAGGTTTGGGGCCGCTGCCGATGCGGACCTGGTGGAGCGAATCGAATCAGCTTTCGTCAGCGCTGGTTTGCGGGTTGTTCGAAATTCACCCTTTGCCGGTGCCTATATGGCGCAGAATTACGGGCGCCCGTCGCGGGGACAGCATGTGGTTCAAATTGAAATAGACCGGTCTCTTTATATGAACGAAGAAACCATCAAGCCGAATGAGAATTTCGAAGAGGTTCGTTCAATCTTGACCCATATCGCAGCAGAAATCGCTGCCATTGGTCGCAAGAAACAGTCTTTGGCCGCCGAGTAAGCATCAGGGCCTATCGCAAGGCCCGCCCTTTTAGAATTGCGTCTGGGCCGAATTTACCCTTGATGGCGTCTGCCGCTTTCTCAACCGCGCGGCGCTGTCCTGCGTTTGGATCCAACAAATCATCCGAAAGATCTGCAGCATCGGCTGGAACCAGGGTACTGATGCCCACGCCAATCAAACGAAATGCGCCGTGGCTTCCGACCTGATCAAACAATCCGCGCGCCGTGCGATAGATCGTATCAACCGATTGGGTTGCGTCATGCAGGGTGAGCCGACGCGACACTAGCTTAAAATCAGAACGTTTCAGCTTTAAGGTCACCACCTGCCCGGCGAGACCCCGCGCTTTTGCCCGATCTGAAACTTTTTCGGACAGACGCCACAGATGCCCATCCAAAATGTCTGTATTGGACGTGTCTTCGAAAAACGTGGTTTCGTTTGAAATCGACTTGATCGGGGCATGCGCAGAGACCCGGCGACGGTCCTGCCCGCGGGCAAGATGGTACAGCCGTTCGCCCATGGATCCGAACCTTTGGCTCAGATCCTTGCGATCCCATCTGAGCAAATCGGCGAATGTGCGAATCCCTGCCTTTTCCAATGACGCCCGTGTGACCTGCCCCACCCCCCAGATCAAAGAAACGGGTTTGTCCCGCAAAAACGCATCTGTTTCCGCCGCGCCAATCACGGAAAAGCCGCGCGGTTTGTCCAGGTCCGAGGCCACTTTTGCCAGAAACTTGTTGTGACTAAGCCCGATGGAACCGGTCAGGTTCAGCTCTGATTTCATCCGGTTGATCAGGTGGGCCAGCGATACCGCAGGCGGGCGACCATGCAGTTTGGCTGTGCCCGTAAGGTCGATAAAAGCCTCATCCAGAGAAAGCGGTTCTATCGAAGGTGTCAACTCATCCATCATGGCGCGGATCGCCTTGGAGGCTTCGACATAGGCCGACATGCGGGGCTTGACCACGACAGCTTCGGGGCAGAGTTTGATTGCCTGAAACATCGGCATGGCAGAGCGCACCCCTTTGATCCGCGCGATATAGCAAGCCGTTGAAACAACGCCGCGCCGCCCGCCGCCAATAATGACCGGTTTATCCGCCAATTCAGGGTTGTCGCGTTTCTCAACCGAGGCATAAAACGCATCGCAATCCATGTGCGCGATGGAAAGATCAAACAGTTCGGGATGCGACAAGACACGCGGGCTGCGGCACGCTGGACAACGTGTCCCTACGTCATACTGATGGAGGCAATCACGGCACAGCGCAGGCATTTTGGCCTAAAAACCTTCTTATTTAGAACATTTATCCCCATATACTTACCATGAACGATTGCAAACATTAGGGGTTAACCGTGGATTTTGAACAGTTTCTTACCGAATTTGTTGGGGCGAACGCTATCTATTTGGCGTTGGCTGCATTCATTATTATTTGCATTTTCCTCGGCGTGCGGATCGTACCGCAATCCGAAAAATACGTGGTCGAACGGTTTGGTCGGCTTCGGGCTGTTCTGGGGCCGGGCATCAACTTTATCGTGCCGTTTCTGGATCGTGTGCGCCACAAAGTTTCTGTTCTTGAACGCCAATTGCCGACGGCGACACAGGATGCCATCACCTCTGACAACGTTTTGGTTCAGGTTGAAACCAGCGTATTTTATCGGATCTTGGAACCGGAAAAAACAGTTTACCGTATTCGCGACGTGGATGCGGCGATTGCAACAACGGTGGCCGGTATCGTGCGCTCTGGCATTGGTGAGATGGAATTGGATGAGGTTCAGTCAAACCGCCAGACGTTGATCCAGCGGATCAAAGTGCAAGTGGCCGATGCTGTGGACGACTGGGGCATCGAAGTGACCCGGGCGGAAATCCTGGATGTGAATCTTGATCAAGCCACCCGAGAAGCAATGTTGCAGCAGCTGAATGCTGAACGTGCGCGACGTGCACAGGTGACAGAGGCCGAAGGCACAAAACGCGCGGTAGAGCTGAACGCCGATGCAGAGCTTTATGCCGCAGAACAAAAAGCCAAGGCACGCCGGATTTTGGCGGATGCGGAGGCCTATGCAACCAGCGCCGTCGCCAAGGCGATTGCTGAAAACGGACTGGAAGCGGCGCAATATCAAGTCGCCCTGAAACAGGTAGAGGCCGTGACGGCCGTTGGTCAAAGTGCAGGCAACCAGACGGTTCTTGTGCCGGCCTCGATCATGGATGCCTTTGGCGATGCCTTCAAAATGTTGAAAGGACGCGGCTAATGTTGTGGCAGGAATGGTGGGTTTGGATTGTTGCTGGAATTGCCCTGGGCGTTCTTGAGGTCCTCGCGCCGGGCTATATCCTGTTGGGATTTGCAATTGGGGCCTTGATCACCGGAATTCTGGTCGCCGTCGGTCTTTTGGGGTCTTCCTTGCCGATCATGTTGCTTGTAGCGGCTCTCGTTTCATTGGGGGCATGGTTTGCAATGCGAAAGATTTTTGGAATTCGCACGGGTCAGGTCAAGATCTGGGATCGGGACATCAACGAAAACCAATAGGCCGTGACGATGCACGCGGCGAAAACGTCGCGTGCCGCCGGTTGACACATTGCGGCCGCTAGGCTGGATATAGACCATGCAGGTGAAAACAATCGCCGTGAGGGTGTGTCCCTGCAACGATCGATTTGGGCCTAGTCTGCCTTGAAACTGTAATTGGTTTGCCAGGCCGTTTGAATTTCCGCCTGAATCGCCTGCGCTGCACCGCGCGGGTCGGGCGATTGCCAAACGGGACGCCCCACGACGATATGATCAACGCCATCCGCAATCGCTTGCGCAGGCGTTGCAATCCTTTTTTGATCGCCAAGGTCCGCGCCGCGGGGCCGAACGCCGGGTGTGACAATCAATTTGCCAGAGGCTTCGGGAAGGGCGCGGATCATCGCGGCCTCTTGCGGGGAAGCGATCACACCATCGGCCCCTGCTTCTAAAGCCCGGGCGGCACGTTCGACGACTAAATTCGGAATGTCGCCTTTTTTGATCAGGCAATCGTCCAGATCCTGTCGGTCAAGCGAAGTCAGGATCGTTACGGCCAGAATTTTCAGATCACTGCCGCCAGCCCCCTCTTTTGCGGCGCGCACCACATGCGGGTCGCCATGGACGGTAAGAAAGTCATGATTGAACTGCGCCAACCCGCGCACGGCTTTTTCGACGGTTGCCCCGATATCGAACAGCTTCATGTCCAGGAAAATGCGTTTCCCGTGCTCGTCTTTCAGCTCATTTGCCAACGCCAGACCACCGCCGGTCAGCATGCCTAGACCAATTTTGTAAAAACTGGCAGCCTCGCCAATTTTCTGCGCAAGGGCAAGCCCTTCTAGTGCGTTTGGAACATCAAGGGCGACGATCAGTTTTTCAGTGGTCATAGAATGTCCTTTCGGGTTGCCTGTTCTTAAGATTGCCGGGGCGAATGGACAAGTGCCGCAGGAAAGGATTTGGCCAAGACACATCTGTTGCCTTCGTTATATGGCGGGATGAATGCGGAACAAACCGCGCAGATGTAATCGAGACCAGCAGCACCGAAAACGGTTGAATATCGCGCCGTCGCCTCTTGAAAAACACCGCTCTGCACCCAAAATATTTACCGAGGCCCAATAAGGGATGTGCCGGAAAGACTGGGCATTCTAATGAACGGGCGCTTTAAAAAGGAGAATGGCCATGAACATTGAAAAGTTCACGGAGCGGTCGCGCGGTTTTATTCAAGCTGCACAGACGATTGCAATGCGGGAAAGCCACCAAAGGCTGGCCCCGGAACACCTACTAAAAGCACTACTGGACGACGATCAGGGATTGGCAAGCAACCTGATCAAACGCGCAGGCGGAGAGCCATTGCGCGTGGTCGAAGCCGTGGATGTGGCTTTGTCAAAAATGCCAAAAGTGTCTGGCGATGCCGGACAGACTTATATGGACCAGCAAACAGCAAAGGTTCTGGATGAGGCGGAAAAGCTGGCGACCAAAGCGGGCGACAGTTTTGTTCCCGTTGAACGGATTCTGACGGCGCTTTGCATGGTTAAATCCAAAGCCAAGGATGCGCTGGATTCTGGTGCTGTAACAGCTCAGAACTTGAATGCTGCGATTAATGACATCCGCAAGGGCCGCACGGCAGACTCGGCCAGTGCCGAGGAAGGTTACGACGCGCTCAAGAAATATGCGCGCGATCTGACCGAGGCTGCAGAAGAGGGTAAGATCGACCCCATCATCGGGCGTGACGAAGAAATTCGCCGCACGATGCAGGTTCTTAGCCGCCGTACCAAAAACAACCCCGTTCTGATCGGTGAGCCCGGTGTCGGTAAAACCGCCATCGCAGAGGGCTTGGCGTTGCGGATCGTTGATGGCGACGTCCCGGAAAGCCTGCGCAACAAAAAGCTCATGTCTTTGGATATGGGGTCTTTGATTGCGGGCGCGAAATATCGGGGTGAATTCGAAGAACGGCTTAAGGCTGTTCTGGCCGAGGTCATAGAGGCCGCGGGCGAAATCATTTTGTTCATCGACGAAATGCACACGTTGGTCGGCGCCGGTAAATCAGACGGGGCGATGGATGCCTCTAACCTGTTAAAGCCAGCGCTTGCGCGGGGGGAATTGCACTGTGTCGGTGCAACGACTTTGGATGAGTACCGCAAGCATGTTGAAAAGGACGCAGCCCTTGCGCGGCGATTCCAACCCGTAATGGTGGATGAACCAACGGTTGAGGATACGATCTCTATCCTGCGGGGCATCAAGGAAAAGTATGAACTGCACCACGGCGTGCGGATCAGCGACAGTGCCTTGGTGTCAGCGGCCACGCTTAGCCACCGTTATATCACGGACCGGTTTCTGCCGGACAAAGCGATTGACCTGATGGATGAGGCCGCCAGCCGTTTGCGCATGGAAGTGGACAGCAAACCAGAAGAGCTGGACGCGCTGGACCGCGACATCATGCAAAAGCAGATCGAAGCAGAAGCCCTCAAGCAAGAGGATGATACCGCGTCCAAGGATCGCCTGGCGAAACTGGAAAAGGAATTGTCCGATTTGCAGGAACGGTCATCTGAAATGACCGCCCAATGGCAAGGCGAACGGGATAAGCTGGAAGGCGCGCGGAACCTCAAGGAACAACTTGATCAGGCTCGCAATGATCTGGACCATGCCAAACGTCTTGGTGATTTGGCGAAGGCCGGTGAATTGTCCTATGGCGTGATCCCTGAACTGGAAGCCAAGCTGGCCGAGACTGAAGAACTGGAAGACGCCAAAATGGTGGCCGAAGCGGTGCGTCCGGAACAGATCGCGCAGGTTGTGGAACGCTGGACCGGTATTCCGACATCTAAGATGCTGGAAGGGGAACGTGACAAGCTGTTGCGCATGGAAGAAGAGCTGGGTCACCGCGTCATCGGGCAGAACGCTGCTGTAACAGCCGTGTCCAACGCGGTTCGTCGCGCACGCGCCGGGCTGAACGATGAAGGCCGCCCGCTTGGATCCTTCCTGTTTCTTGGGCCGACCGGTGTCGGGAAAACAGAGCTGACCAAGGCTTTGGCCGAATATCTGTTCGATGATGACAGCGCCATGGTCCGGATCGACATGTCCGAATTCATGGAAAAGCACGCCGTATCCCGTTTGATCGGTGCGCCTCCGGGATATGTTGGCTACGACGAAGGTGGTGTGCTGACCGAAGCTGTTCGGCGCAAACCTTATCAGGTTGTTCTGTTTGATGAGGTCGAAAAAGCGCACCCTGACGTGTTCAACGTGCTGCTTCAGGTCTTGGACGACGGTGTTCTGACGGACGGGCAGGGGCGGACTGTGGACTTTAAGCAGACGCTGATCATCCTGACGTCAAACTTGGGGGCACAGTCTTTGTCGCAGCTTCCTGATGGATCGGATGCGTCTGACGCCAAGCGGGATGTGATGGATGCCGTGCGGGCGCATTTCCGCCCTGAATTCCTGAACCGTCTGGATGAGACGATCATCTTTGACCGTCTGTCCCGGGCCGATATGGATGGCATCGTTACGATCCAGCTTGCTGCGCTGACCAAACGTCTGGCCGCGCGCAACATTGATCTGGAACTGGATGAAGGTGCCAGAACATGGTTGGCGGATGAGGGCTACGACCCTGTATTCGGGGCACGGCCGCTTAAACGTGTCATTCAGCGAAGCCTGCAGGACCAACTGGCAGAGATGTTGTTGGCGGGTGACGTTGTCGACGGTGATCTGATCAAGGTGACCACAGGTGCGGATGGTTTGATTGTTGGCGACCGTATCTCTGCCAGCAACAGGCCTAAACCTGATGAAGCTACGGTGCACTAATCAAGTGTCCATCAAACCCTAACCAAAGAAAGGGCCGCCAGAAATGGTGGCCCTTTTCCGTAGTTTTCCCATTCGCTGGATGGACCAGCGGCGCAGGCCGGTCGCAAACATTTCAATTCTCAACAACTTTGTGAGATGAGTTGGTTTGGCTTTGAATTGGGGCGCACTTAGATCAAGTACAACAAAAGGTCTAAGGAGAAATGAAATGGTTGCCCGCTGGAAAAACGATCTGAACTGGTCAGATGTCACGCCCAAAGCTGATTTTTTGAATCGCCGCCAATTGCTAGCGGGTGCCAGCGCGATGGCGGTCGGCAGTATTGCGGCCCCCGCAATGGCGTCCATTGATGCGGTCGCCAGCGTGTACTCTACCAAAGACGAACCGAACTCTTTGGAAGATATCACGACCTACAATAACTTCTATGAATTCGGGTACGGAAAATCCGACCCTTCCAAAAATGCGGGCCAACTGACAACGGATCCATGGTCGGTCAAGATTGACGGCTTGGTGGACAAGCCCGGCACTTACGACCTGGCTGATCTCATGTCGGGCGTCACATTAGAAGAACGCATCTACCGTTTCAGATGTGTAGAGGCGTGGTCGATGATCGTGCCATGGATCGGATTTGAATTGTCCACGATCCTGGATCGTGTCGGCGTGAAATCCAAAGCCAAATATGTCGCCTTTGAAACCCTTGTGCGCCCCGAAGAAATGCCCGGCCAGCGTGGCGGTTCGATCGAGTGGCCCTACCGCGAAGGTCTGCGGTTGGATGAGGCCATGAACCCTTTGACCATTTTGGCGACCGGGCTTTATGGCGAAGAGATGCCAAATCAAAATGGCGCACCGATCCGGCTGATCGTGCCGTGGAAATACGGCTTTAAGTCAATCAAGTCGATCGTTCGGATTTCTTTGGTAGATAAAATGCCAAAGACCACATGGAACATGCTGCAGCCAAGCGAATACGGTTTCTACAGCAACGTGAACCCAGAGGTCGATCATCCGCGCTGGTCTCAGGCGACAGAACGCCGGGTTGGTGGCGGATTGTTTGCAAAGAAACAGCCAACGCTGAAATTCAATGGCTACGGTGAACAGGTCGCCGGGCTTTATGACGGCATGGACTTGGCCAAGAATTATTAAGTCATGGCGGGGACACAGCTCCAATCTACGATTACCTGCCCCAAATGCGGGTTCTCAACGGCAGAGCAGATGCCAACCGAGTCCTGTCAGTGGTTCTACGAATGCACGCAATGTGCGGAAGTGCTGACACCGCTCGCCGGTGATTGTTGTGTCTATTGTTCCTATGGAACGCTGCCATGCCCACCTGTTCAATCCGGAAAAAACTGTAACGCCTAGGGATGATGATATGTCTGTTGCTCAAACGATAAATGGATGGCTGCGCCGGGTTCCCGCCTGGCCTGTCTATATACTTGGGCCAATCCCTGCGTTTTGGTTTTTGTATCTTGGTTTGACCGGGGGGTTGGGCCCAGAACCTATTCGCGCCCTAGAGCATGAGCTGGGGTTGTTCGGCCTGAAACTGTTTATCGTCGTCCTTGCAATCACCCCGCTGCGCAATCTGACAAAGATCAGCCTCATCAAATACCGCCGCGCCTTGGGGCTGATGGTGTTCTTTTATGTCGCCTGCCACCTCTTGGTCTGGCTGGTGCTGGATGTGCAGATCCTCAGCGACATCTGGGCCGACATTATCAAACGTCCCTATATTACCATTGGGATGATTTCATTCCTGCTGATGATCCCAATTTCGATCACGTCCAACAATTGGTCGATCCGCAAGATGGGACCACTTAAGTGGAAACGTCTGCATTGGCTGACATATCCCGCGGCCATTCTTGCGGCCATGCATTATGTGATGCTGGTCAAGACATGGCAGGCAACGCCACTCATCTATATGGCGATCATTCTGCTGCTGCTGGCCACACGGCTGAAGGCCCCAAAGACGTTTTTGACGGGGTCGGGAAAGAAACCCGCTTAGGGGCTTGGTTTCCTGATGCGTTCTTGACTCGCGGTGCGGTCGCGGACAGGTTTGGTTTTCAGATTAGAAAAGGAAACTGAAATGGACGTGTCAGGTAAAAAGGCTGTCGTATTTGGCGGCACATCTGGAATTGGGCTGGCCACAGTCGAAATGCTGGCCGCAGCGGGGGCGCAAGTTGTTGCCATCAGCCGTGATCCCTCCAAGGCGACGTCCTTGCCCGATGGCGTTTCGGTCGAACCTTGCGATGTGCGCGATGTTGCTGCGGTGGATGCTTTGCTCACGCGGTTGGCGCCGTTCGACATCCTTGTAAGTGCAGCTACAGGCGGCACCCGAGCCATGGGCCCTTTCCTTGAAATGGACATAGATGGTTACAAGGCATCCTTCGACAAGCTTTGGGGATACGCAAATGTCATCCGTTATGGTGCCGCCCATGTAACGGACGGTGGTTCTATTACAGTTGTGTCCGGTGCGCCGGCGCGCAATTGCAAACCCGGCCAGGTCGCCTTGTCTTCTGTTGGCTCAGCGGTAGAGGCCTTGGTTCGGGCCGTCGCAAAAGAAGTCGCACCGCGTATCCGGGTGAATGTCGTTTCGCCGGGATCGATCGATACGCCTATGGTGGCTTTGACAGGCGAAGAGAGAGAAGCGCTCTATCGCGAAACGACCAAGGCCAATCTTATCCCACGTGCAGGTACGGCAGACGAAGTCGCTGCGGGATTGATGTTTGTCATCACCAATGGATTCGTGACCGGTACGACAGTGGATGTCGATGGTGGATGGTTGCTGAGCTGATCTGTGAACAGATATTCGCCAGGTAGCCTGTGAAACCGTGAAACAGTCAGACTCAAATCCATCGGAATCGTCCAATCCGGATGAGTCCTGCGTAAAACCGGGTGTGAGTCTGTGGGTAACTATGGCGAGTCTGTGGGTAAGCCACAAAATCTAGTGTTCACCTAAAAGCAGCAGTTAATCTTGTTGCCGAAAATGGGATCAATCAGAACTGATTATTGCGCTAAGTTACGGTTTTTAGGGCCAAAAAAGTAAAATTCGAAAAAATGACATTTTTACGAAAAAACTGCTTGCGGTCGTTGATGTGGAACACTAAACACTCCCTTACCGAAACGGCGGCA
>JBPOFA010000011.1:0-169158 GCA_051251595.1 Marinosulfonomonas sp. | reverse complement strand
CAAATTGTTGTTTGTGCCTGCGCTTTACCTAGCGGTATTCCGGGTTAAACCTGAAAAATCATAAACAAAAAACGGCCGGGATCATGTGTCCCGGCCGTTTTCATTTTAAGGCGTTACTTTGAAGATATGCGCGCCCTGCCCGGGCCTATTTGCCCCATCTCAAAGCGACCAGATCCAGTTCACCGGCAAGCTGCAACAGCCGTGCTTTTGTGCGATCGGACATTGGCTTCATCGGATGACGCACGACGTCTGAACCGATCACGCCGCCTTCCATCATGACGGTCTTGGCTGCACGCAATCCGCATTGACGGTTTTCGTGGTTAATCAGCGGCAAGCACAGTTTCCACTGCATCAGCGCAGCTTCACTGTCGCCAGCCAGATACTCTGTCACGATTGGGCGGATAAAGTCGGGCTGCAATGCCGATGTCATTGTCCCGGTCGCACCTGCATCCAGATCGGCCAACAGCGTAACGGCCTCTTCCCCGTCAAACGGGCCAACAATGTCGTCCCCGCCTGCCTCTATCAGCGCGGCCAGTTTGTCTGCGGCAAAGGGTGTTTCCAATTTGAAATAGCTGACATTTTCGATTTCACGCGCCATACGCACCAGCACCGGTACGGGCAAAGACACGCCCGAAAGCGGCGCGTCCTGAACCATGATCGGGATCGAGATCGCATCGGATACGGCCTGGAAATGTTCCAGAATGCCTGCCTCGCCCGGGACAAGACCAACGCCATGATATGGGGGCATCATCATAACCATGTTGCCGCCAAGGGCCTGCACCTGCTTGGCACGTTCCACAACGATTTGCGTGTAGAAATGGCTGATCGTCACGATCACCGGGACGCGCCCGGCCACATGTTCCAGGCAGATCCGCGTCAGCAGATCACGCTCTGCGTCGGACAAAAGGAATTGTTCCGAATAATTGGCAAGAATGCAGATCCCATCTACACCCTGATCAATCATGCAATCCAGCACACGGCGCATGCCGTCTTCGTCAACGCGACCATCTGCGTGAAACGGTGTTGGGGCGACGGGAAATATTCCGGTCAAAGCTTTTGTCATAGTCAGTCCTTTCCAGACTCGAAATAAAACGGGGCAACGTTGTTGCGTCGGCCCAATGCGAGTGCGTCAGCCACGTGAACCATCGGCGCAAGATCCAAATCAATGCCCCCATGTGTCACCAACTGCGCCATTTTGGCGTAAAGGCGCGGGTATTCCCCCGCCAAAGTGTCCGGCTCTGCCGCGGTTTCAGCGCCATCAATCGTCATGCGCGCCCCACCATCCAACAGCTGAAGGGTGCCTTGGTCGGTTTCAGCCTCAATCGTCCAAATCTGATCGCCGTCCTGACGCCAATCCAGATGGATGCTGACGTCAGCACCTTTGGGATGATGAAATTGCAGCGCAGCGGCGATTGGCGTTTGCCGGTTTTCGGGCACTTCAAGCGTTGCATCGATGATGTGCATCCGGTCCTGAACGATCTCTGTGACGATGGACAGCGCGTTGATGCCTGGGTCGAAAACCCCCATTCCACCGGGATCAAAGACCCAGTCCTGCCCCGGATGCCAACGGCGCACGTCTTCTTTCCAGGTGACCTGCAAGCGCTTTAGCTGTTTGTCCTGCAACCAGGCTTTTGCGGCGGCCACTTGTGCGGCCTCGCGCGAATGCCATGTGCCATACAGGGACACGCGATTGGCCTCTGCCATTTCACGCAAAGCATGGCATTCAGACAAAGTGGCACCGGGTGGCTTTTCCAGCATCACATGACGCCCTGCGGCAAGCGCCTTGGCGGCATAATCAAACCGAGGCACTGGCGGCATGCAAAGTGATACAACCCGAATGTCCGGTTGATCGGCCAACATCTCATCCAAATTGGTATAGGATGGAACCCCGTCGACTGACCCGTTGCGCGATACCGTCGCGGCCAGATCCCATTTGGGACTGGCGGCGATTGCCGGAACATGCTGATCAATCGCGATCTTTCCGATCCCGACAAGCGCTATCTTAATCAATGGGAATCCTTTCCAACTTCGGATCCGCGGCACCCTTTCAAAAAGTCCAGATCCGCGCCAGTATCCGCGCCCTCAACATGTTGCTGATGCAACCAGGCATAGCCGCCGTCAGGACGCTCATGTGAAGGTGTCCAATCCGCAAGGCGCTGCTGTAGTTCCTCGTCAGAGATATCCAGATGAAGCCGACGGTTTGGCACATCCAGCTCTATCATGTCGCCACTGCGCACGACGGCCAAAGGCCCCCCTGCTGCGGCCTCTGGCGAGGTGTGCAGAACAACCGTGCCATAGGCCGTGCCCGACATCCGCGCATCTGAAATGCGCACCATGTCGGTGATACCCTTTTTCAAAACCTTTGGCGGCAACCCCATATTGCCCACCTCTGACATGCCCGGATAACCTTTGGGACCGCAGTTCTTCAGAACCATCACGCAGGTTTCGTCAATATCCAGCGCGTCATCGTTGATGCGGGCTTTGTAATCGTCGATATCTTCAAAAACCACAGCGCGTCCGCGATGCTGCAACAGATGCTCTGATGCGGCAGAAGGCTTTAGCACGGCCCCCTTGGGCGCAAGATTGCCCTTAACGACGGCGATGCCGCCATTTTGGGTCAAGGCTTTTTCGACGGGACGAATGACGTCTGGGTTGTGGTTTTCGACATCTTTGATTTCATCCCAGATGGTGTCACCCGACACGGTCAACGCGTCTTTGTGCAACAAGCCACCCTCTGCCAGATGCTTCAAGACCACCGGCAGGCCACCGGCATAAAAGAACTCTTCCATCAGATATTCACCCGACGGCATCAGGTTCACGATGGTCGCAACATCGCGCCCGCAGCGGTCCCAGTCATCAAGCGTCAGGTCAACGCCAACGCGTCCGGCCATCGCCAAAAGATGCACAACCGCATTGGTAGAACCCCCAATCGCACCATTGGTGCGGATCGCGTTTTCAAAGGCGGCTTTTGTCATGATGTCAGAAGGTTTCAGATCGTCCTTGACCATCTGCACGATCCGCCGCCCCGACAGCTGCGCCATCACGCGGCGGCGGCTGTCGACGGCGGGAATGGCTGCGTTCCCTGACAGTGCCATGCCCAAAGCCTCCGCCATGCTGGCCATGGTGGATGCCGTGCCCATTGTGTTGCAGGTCCCGGAAGAGCGGCTCATCGAGGCTTCGGCTTCCAGGAAATCCTCTTGCGTCATTTCCCCGGCTTTCACAGCCTCAGAGAACTTCCACAGATGCGTGCCAGAGCCGACGCGCTCTCCCCGGAAATACCCGTTCAGCATCGGACCGCCTGTGACAACAATCGACGGAATATCCGTTGATCCCGCTGCCATCAAAAGCGACGGGGTCGTCTTGTCACAGCCGACCAGCAGAACCGCGCCATCAATTGGCTGGCCGCGCATCTGTTCTTCGATCGACAGCGCTGCAAGGTTGCGGAACATCATCGCCGTGGGCCGGAAGGTGTTCTCAGAAGCTGAAAACACCGGAACCTCGACAGGAAACCCGCCGGCTTCCCAAATGCCCGCTTTGACCTTTTCGGCCAATTCGCGCAGATGCCCGTTACAGGGGGTAAGATCCGACCAGGTGTTCAAGATCCCGATGATCGGACGGCCGTCGAACAAATCATGCGGGTAGCCCTGGTTTTTCATCCAGCCGCGATGGTAAATCGTATCCCGGGAATTGCCGTGATACCATTCCTGGCTGCGCAATTTGCGCGGCCATTTTGCTGGTTTAAAAGTCATAATCTAACCCTGTTTGTTCTTGTTATAGACATCAAAGAAAACAGCCGCCAAAAGCACCAGCCCTTTGATAACCTGTTGGTAATCGATCCCAATGCCCATAATTGACATCCCGTTGTTCATAACACCCATGATGAACGCACCGACCACAGCGCCGACGATCGTGCCGACCCCGCCCGACATGGATGCACCACCGATAAAGACAGCGGCGATCACGTCCAGCTCAACCGCAAAGCCAGCTTTGGGCGTTGCCGTGTTCAGACGTGCGGCAAAGATCAGGCCTGCAAAAGCCGCCAACAAACCCATATTCACGAATGCCAAGAACGTCAGACGTTCGGTTTTGATCCCGGACAGTTTGGCCGCTTTGTCATTCCCGCCTAGCGCATAGATGCGGCGGCCCAATGTCGTGTTTTCAGTCAGGAAGGCATAGACAACCGTCAGCAAGACCATAGAGATCAGCACATTGGGCAATCCACGGAAGGTTGCCAGTTTGTAAGACACAAACAGCAGCGCACCGGCGACAATCACGTTGCGTCCGATAAAGAACGCGGTTGGTTCTGTCTCGATCCCGTAGCGCCGGTTGTGGGCGCGGGCCCGCAGCCCCATCCAGACAACAAGGCTAGCGGCAATGACGCCAGCCGCCAGGGCTGTGCCATTTGGACGACCAATCCCAAAGATGTCAGGAATGAACCCAGTGGACATCAGCTGAAAGGATTTCGGGAACGGGCCGACGGATTGACCTTCAAGCAGCCACAGCGACAAGCCGCGGAACACCAGCATGCCTGCCAATGTGACGATAAAGGACGGAATTTTCCAATAGGCCACCCAATAGCCTTGGGCCGCGCCAATCAGGGCGCCCACAACCAGGCAGACCGGAATGGCAAGGGCTACAGGCCAATCCCAATTGACGATCATCACCGCCGCCAAGGCGCCGACAAACCCCATGACCGAGCCCACTGACAGGTCAATATGCCCCGCCACAATAACCACCAACATGCCCAAGGCCATGATGATGATATAGCTGTTTTGCAGGAACAGGTTCGTAATATTCACAGGTTTCAAAAGGGTCCCGCCCGTTTGAAACTGGAAAAAGGCCATGATCGCGATAAGGGCGAATAACAATCCATACTCACGCATATGGGTCATCAAATAACGACCGATGCTTTGTTTTGTGGTGGTGTCCGTGCTTTCCATCCCTGGTCTCCTATACAGTCACGATGAGCGACATGATGCGCTCTTGGCTGGCTTCGTCAGAGGTCAGCTCGCCAACCAGCTCGCCCTCGTTCATCACATAAATTCGGTCACACAGACCCAGCAGTTCCGGCATTTCCGAAGAGACCAAAACAACCCCCTTGTCCTGCGCGGACAGGTCGTTGATGATCCCGTAAATTTCAAATTTCGCGCCGACGTCGATCCCACGGGTGGGTTCGTCAAGGATCAGCACTTCGGGTTCTGAAAACAGCCATTTTGAAAGAACAACCTTTTGCTGGTTGCCCCCGGACAGGTTCATCACCCGCTGAAACACACTGGGTGTGCGAATGTTCATAGCGTCGCGGTATTTCTCTGCCACCTGGGTTTCGATGGCTTCGTTGATGACACCGCTTGTGGCCACGGCTGGCAAATTCGCCAACGTGACATTGCGTTGAATGGTTTCTTCCAGGATCAGGCCAAGGCTTTTGCGATCTTCAGTCACATAGGCCAGACCATTATCAATGGCGCGTGTGACCGTGCTGGTGTCCACGGGCTTGCCATGCATCAAAACCTGGCCGGATATATCGCGGCCATAGCTTTTGCCAAACAGGCTCATCGCCAGTTCCGTGCGCCCTGCGCCCATCAGCCCGGCAATACCGACGACTTCGCCGGCGCGGACGTTGAAGTTCACATTCTTGATGACCTGACGGTCTTTATGTTCTGGATGCCAGACATTCCAGTCTTTGACCTCCATCAGCATTTCACCGGCGCGGCGTTCGCGTTCGGGATAGCGATCGGCCATGTCGCGGCCAACCATATCGCGCACGATCCGGTCTTCGGTGATCTCTTCGGTGCGGGCGTCCATCTTGGACACGGTCATCCCGTCGCGGATCACGGTAACCGTGTCAGCAACACGACGGACCTCATTCAGTTTGTGGCTGATAATGATCTGCGTAACGCCCTGTTCCTTAAGCTCTAGCATCAGATCCAGCAGCGCCTGGCTGTCGGATTCAGACAAAGCCGCTGTTGGTTCATCAAGGATCAACAGCCGAACTTCTTTGGACAGTGCCTTGGCAATTTCAACGAGCTGTTGTTTGCCCACACCCAGCCGTTCAACCATGGTCGATGGCGTTTCGTTAAGCCCGACCTTTTTAAGCAATTCTTCTGTGCGTTGATTGGTCTCGCGCCAGTTGATGACGCCGCCTTTTGCGCACTCATTTCCCAGAAAAAGATTTTCTGCAATCGACAGCAAAGGCACCAGGGCAAGTTCCTGGTGGATGATGATAATTCCGCGGCTTTCGCTGTCTGCGATGTCGCTGAATTCGGCTTTGCCGCCGCTATAGTGGATTTCGCCTTCATAGCTGCCTGCCGGATAGACCCCGGACAAGACTTTCATGAGGGTCGATTTACCAGCGCCGTTTTCACCAACCACTGCGTGAATTTCGCCTTCACGAACCGAAAGGTTCACGTTGTCCAATGCCTTAACGCCTGGAAATGTTTTGGTAATGGATCGCATTTCGAGCAATGACGTCATGCCCGTTCCCCCCTTTTGCCGATAAACCTGCCCACGCCCGAAAACGCAGGCAGGTCTTTGGGATTGCTCCCGATTAAGTGTCGATTATTCGACTTGGTCTTTTGTGTAGTACCCGGAACCCAACAGGATTTCTTCCCAGTTGGATGCATCAACAGCAACTGGTTCCAGCAGGTATGAAGGAACAACTTTTACACCGTTGTTGTAAGTTGTCGTATCATTGATTTCAGGCTCTGCCCCGCTCAACAATGCGTCAACCATGCCCACAGTTACACGTGCCAGTTCGCGTGTGTCCTTGAACACAGTTGAATACTGCTCACCCGCAAGGATGGATTTAACGGATGGAATTTCAGCGTCCTGACCAGAAACGATTGGCATTTTCAGATCGCCAGAACCGTAGCCAACACCTTTGAGTGAAGACAGGATACCGATGGACAGTCCGTCATATGGTGACAAAACGCCCTGGACTTGCGCGTCTGTGTAGTTTGCTGACAAAAGGTTATCCATGCGCGCCTGTGCAACAGCACCGTCCCAACGCAATGTACCGACTTTGTCCATGCCCATTTGGCCTGAAGGGATGGTGACTGTGCCATCATCGATCAGTGGCTGCAGGACGCTCATCGCACCATCGTAAAAGAAGTATGCGTTGTTGTCGTCAGGTGAACCGCCAAACAATTCAACATTGTATGGTCCGTCGCCGAAACGATCTTTCATGCCGTCAACAAGGCTTGTCGCTTGCTGAACGCCAACTTTGAAATTGTCGAATGTGGCGTAGTAGTCAACGTTGCCGGAATCGCGGATCAGGCGATCATAAGCGATGACTTTGATGCCAGCAGCATTCGCATTTTCCAGCGCGTTCGACAAAGTTGTGCCGTCGATGGCTGCGATCACAAGAACATCAACACCTTTGGTGATCATGTTTTCGATTTGCGCCAGCTGATTTGGAATGTCGTCTTCAGCATATTGAAGATCGGTTTCGTAGCCGCCTTCTTTGAACTGCTCGACCATGGAATTCCCGTCAGAAATCCAACGTGACGAAGATTTTGTTGGCATCGCAATACCAACAGTTCCGCCAGCCATGGCAGCGGATGCAAACATCATAGCAGCTGTTGCGGACGTAAGTAGAAACTTGAGTTTCATGTTTTCCTCCTAGTGCGCCGCTTCGGAACCCCGAGGGCGCGTTCTCCCGTTTAGTGGGCATTTGGGCCCGCCCTTCTGATATGGAGGTCTTGCATAACTGTAAAATTACAATAAAAGCTATCTACATAACAAAAATGGTATGACACCTTATGAACCTTGCCTCACGAATGAAGCCACAGCATTTGCGTTTGCTCATGGAGATTGCGCAAACCGGGAAACTTCAAACCGCCGTAAGCAAGCTTGCCATGTCCCAGCCCGCAGCCTCTCGCGTGTTGTCTGACATCGAAGATCACGTAGGGTCACCTTTGTTCATTCGCCACGCCAAAGGGATGAAGCCAACCGCCGTGGGCGAAGCCTTTGTCCGTCATGCCCGCATTATCCTGGGGGAAATCCGAAATCTTGAGACAGAAGTCGCCGATCTCAACCAAGGCACAGGCGGAGAGATTCTTGTCGGCGCGGTGACGGGCCCCGCTGTGGGTTGCCTTGTCCCCGCGATCCGCACAATCAAAGCCCGTGCGCCAGATATCAAGGTTACGGTTGCCATCGCCCCTTCACAGCAGTTGATTCAAGGGTTGGATGCAGAACGTCACGATTTTATCATCGCCCGTCTGCCCGAAAAATATGACAGCAGAAACTATCGCATCACCCCTGCCCGCACGGAAATCGTGTCGCTTTTGGTGCGCAAGGACCACCCGATGGCCCACAAGAACAACGTCCACCTAAAGGACCTTGTCGATTTTGAATGGGTCATGCAGGAAATCGGGTCTCCTATTCGGCTGGCCGTCGACAATGCCTTTGGTCAGGCAGAGGTGGTTCTGCCGTCCAATATCACCAACGGATCATCCCTGCTGGTCGTCCTGGCGATGATGGCTAATTCCAATGTCATTGCCCCCCAATCCCAAGAGGTGACGGATCTATTGATCGGTGACGGGATTGGGGCAGATTTGGCCGTGATTGACCTGGTGGAACCGATCACGGTTCCGCCCTACTACATCATTCAAAACAAGACACAGACCTTGCAACCGGCCGCGGCCGTCCTTTTTGACGAAGTCCTCAAGCGGCTTTGACGCGCCGATCAAAGGGTCGGGCTTTATAGCAAAACGATCAGACCAACGTTATTTGATCGTCAGAACCGGACATTTCGCCAACAGCTCTACCCGGTGGGACACCCCGCCGCGCAGGGTTGCTTCGAAATTGCCCAACCCGCGTGAACCTATCGCAATCATGCTGACCTTTTCCCGTTCTGCAAAGGCGACAATTGTACGGGCGACGGGACCGGTATCCACCACGGCTTTTATATCCGTGACACCCTTTTCCCTTGCCACAAGCTCTGCCTCTGACAGCATCTCGTTTGACAACAACTTCATCGCATCAAGGGCCGATACGGAAATATGTTCCAGCTCTGCATAGGCCTGCAATTGCTTGTTCACCTTAGGGGCCTGGTTGACCTTAATCACCGTCAAAAGGATCAAATCGGCCTTACACCCAGCCGCAATTTCCGAAGCGTATTCAACGGCTTTTTGCGAATGGCTAGAGCCATCCATCGCCACCAGAATCTTATCAATCATATCAGTCCCCCCTATTGTTTCTTCACCGCTGCAGTCTTGCACAGATAGGCCTTCATGTCGAATTTCGCGCGACAGTGAACGGATCCCCCGGGCGCAGGTGGAACGCCCGGCGATAAATTTTCTATGCCAATTGGTGAATTTTCCGCATAAAGGCCAAATGAATTTGTCGCGCCGTACAATCCTGACTGTCGTTGCAGCACTCGCCCTGCTAGCGATTGTGATCGGATCGTTGTCCTTGCCTGCCTTGGAACGGTTCCATATGCGCCAGCAGGCGGAAAAAAGCGTGGCCCCCCTCAGACTGGCCGCCGAAAGCCTTCGGGCCGCGCTCGATCGCTATGCGCCTTTGCCCGCACTCATCGCAGAAAGGCCAAGCTTGGCGGGGTTGTTGTCCGACCCCACTGATCTGGCGCTACAAGCCGCCGTGAATGAGGACCTTCGGCAAACCAGCGCGACTGTAAAGGCCTCTGACGTGTTTCTGATGGACATTTCCGGGAAAACAGTTGGGGCGGCGTCGTATCGTGATCCGGGCAGCTATGTTGGACGAAACTTCAGCTACCAGACCTATTTCAGCCAGGCCCTGAACGGCGATCTTTCCAGTTTTCAGGTTTATGGCACAACGACCGGGGAACGCGGCTATTACTACGCGGCCCCTGTCGAAGACGGCGCAAGGGTCGTTGGTGTTCTGGCCATCAAATTCAACATCGCGGCTTTTGAAAGCGTCTGGCGCGGGGCTGACAGTCAATTCATGGTGTCAGACCAGAATGACTTTGTCTTAATGTCCTCGCGCCCCGACTGGCATTTTCGCGCGATCCGGCCGTTGAGCGATGAAACGCGCCGGGTGATTGCCGCTAACCTGCAATATCCGATTGACCGCATTGATCTGCTGCCCATTACCGCCAGCCGCCTGACCGAGAACGCCCAACATGTCCAGATTGAGGGCATGGATCGTGAAAGCTACGTCCTGACGTCAATCCCGCTTAGCGAACGCGGGTGGACCATGGCGTCTTTGTCGCCCACCCGGCCGGCAACGCTCAGCGCTATTCGAACCCTGATCATCGCAGGCCTGTCGGTGCTTTTGATCCTTGCAGGGCTTATGGCCTATCTTTTCAAACAAGCCAGACAAGCCGAAGCCCTGGCACAAGAAAAAAACGCCAAGAGGGCGTTAGAGGCTGCGGTCGCAGAACGCACAGCGGATTTGCAGGCGGCACTGGCCGATCTTAAACGCACGCAGACCGATTTGATCCAAGCGGGGAAACTGTCGGGGTTGGGCCAAATGTCTGCAGCGCTGTCGCATGAGTTCAACCAACCCTTGGCAGCCGTGAAGTCCTATGCCGACAACGCCCGCGCCTTGTTGGATCGCAAACGCCTGCCTGAGGCCCAAGACAACATTGAGCGGATTTCGAAAATGGCGGACCGGATGGCGTCCATTTCAGCGCATTTACGGAACTTCGCGCGACGCCCGCAGCAGGCCACTGGCCCTTTGCTGTTGAACACGGTGCTGCACGATGCCATCGCCGTGATCGACATGCGCCTTGCCTCTGAAGGCGGGCGCATCGAATACACGGCCCCGGCCAGCGACATCTGGGTGACGGGCGGACATGTGCGGCTGCAACAGGTGATCGTCAATTTGATCAACAACGCCCTGGATGCAATGGCCGGGCAAAGCGACCCTGTCGTCACCATTCGCGTAGACAATACCACCGTTCAGGTGCGTGACACCGGACCCGGCCTTGAGGACGGATTGGGGCAACAGATCTTTGACCCATTTTTCACCACAAAGCCCCCGGGTCAGGGCTTGGGCCTTGGGCTTTCGATATCCTACAATATCGTCACGGATTTCGGCGGCACGCTCACGGTTGAAAACCACCCGGATGGCGGCGCTGTGTTTTCTGTCGTCCTGCAAGAGGCTTCCCCAACTGAACTGGCGGCACAATGACACAAACCGTATTATTCGTGGATGATGAAGAAGAGCTGCGTCACGCGGTCGGCCAAACGCTAGAGCTGGCCGACATCCCGGCCCAAATCCTAAGCCGCGCCGAGGACGCACTTGGCAAGATCAGCCGCGGGTATGAGGGCATTCTGGTCACCGACCTTCGCATGCCCAACCGCGACGGGTTGTGGCTGATGCGCGAAGTTTTAGACATTGACCCTGAATTTCCGATCATCCTTGTGACGGGCCACGGGGACATTGACCTTGCGGTTCAGTCGATGCGCGAAGGGGCCTATGATTTTGTTGAAAAGCCCTTTGCCCCGGCCCGGCTGGTCAGCACGATCCGGCACGCGCTGGAAAAACGCCGTCTGACGCTGGAAAACCGATCGCTGAAGCGTGAATATGGCGGGCGCGACAAGCTAGAGGCGCGGCTTGTCGGGCGCTCTGACGCGATGGTGAGCTTGCGCAAATCGATCCGCGCCATTGCAGCGACGGATGCTGACGTCCTGATCACCGGACCCACGGGCGCCGGCAAGGACGTCACGGCCCACGCCCTGCATGATCTGTCGGAGCGCGGCCGCTTTCCCTTTGTCCACATCAATTGCGCCGCCCTGCCTGTTGACTTGGTCGAGGCAGAACTGTTTGGCCATGAGGCCGGGGCATTTGCCGGGGCGATGCGGGCCCGGTTTGGAAAATTCGAACATGCTCGTCAGGGCACGGTTTTTCTGGATGAAATCGACAGCCTTCCGGTGTCCGTACAGGCAAAACTGTTGCATGCCATTCAGGATCGCAAAATCACCCGCCTTGGATCGAACGACCCCGTGGCCCTAGACATTCGCGTCATTGCGGCTGTCAAAACAGATCTAGAGGCCGCCGTGGCTGCGGGAACGTTCCGTGCCGATCTGCTCTACCGACTGAACGTTGTCACCTTAAAAGTTCCCCCGCTCAGCGATCGGCGCGATGACATTGCATCCTTGTTCCTGAACCTCGCCGCGCAGGCCGCAGCGCGATATTCCAAACCCATGCCCGACGTTCCAGCCGCAATCTTGTCCCAACTGGCAACCCAAGACTTTCCCGGCAATGTGCGAGAGCTGCGCAATGCGGCCGATCGCTTTGTGCTTGGGCTTGATCCTGCGGCGGAACGCAGTCAGCCGCCGCTTCAGGCAAGCTTGGCAGACCAGATGGCCAGTCATGAACGCTCGCTTATTCTTGCGACCCTGACCGCCAATGATGGCCGCTTGAAACCCACCTATGAAAGCTTGGGCCTGTCGCGCAAATCGCTATACGAACGTATGCAGAAATATGGGCTCTCGAAGACCGACACAGAGGGGTAGCGTGCAAAATGTCCCCTTTTCCCCACATGGAAACGCCCCAATGTCCCCGTCCCGACCCATTGGCCAAATTTATTCGGGCAGATTCGCAAAAACACGACTGCTGCGATCTTGCGCTGTCGTTTGAGTTGACCAATGACCCTTGCAGAGATCTGGGCGTCATTCGACGGTCGCATCACTGGTCGGTCCGGGAGAGGCCGATCATAATCTGTGGAGGAAACAACAATGAAATTCGCAACGCTTATTGCCACAACGGCATTAACAGCAACGACATTCGCGGCAACGACAGCCATAGCACAGGACCGTGCAGGCTGGCCGGAAAGCTTTACCGTGGGCACCGCGTCTCAGGGCGGAACCTATTTTGCTTACGGGTCTGGCTGGGCCAATCTTGTCGCAGATCAATTGGGACTGACCGGCGGCGGCGAAGTGACCGGCGGACCAATGCAGAACATGGCGCTGGTGCATACGGGTGACGCGCAATTCGGGATGACCACAATGGGCCCGGCAGCTGAATCAATTGCCGGTACAAACCCAATCGCCCCAGGCCTTGAAATGACCAACGCCTGTGCAATGTTCCCGATGTATCAAACACCGTTTTCTGTGACCGCTTTGTCTTCGTCTGGCATTACGTCCATTGCGGACATCCCCGATGGCGCGCGGATCGGATTTGGCCCGGCCGGGTCGACATCTGACACCTATTTCCCACGCATGATGGAAGAGCTGGGCATCAACTTTGAACGTCGCAATGGCGGCTGGACAGACCTTGGCGGGCAGCTTCAGGATGGGCTGCTGGATGTGATTGCTTTCGCCGCCGGTGTTCCTGTACCCGCCGTTAGCCAGCTAGAGGTGCAAACCGATGTGAACATCATCGAATTCACCCCAGAGGAACAGGCCCAGTTGCTAGAAGCCTTCCCCGTCGCTGCATTCGAAATCGATGCGGACACGTATACGACGCTGGAAAACAACGCGCGTTCCGTGTCCATGTGGAACTTTGCCATCGCCAATTGTGATTTGCCTGAAAGCTTTGTGAAGGCCGCAGTTGACGTTGTGATGTCCGACAATGAGCGGATGGTGAATATCCACCGCGCAGCGCGCAGCACCCTGCCTGAAAACTGGGACAAGAATGCAGGCGTATTGCCTTGGCACCCAGGTGCGGCTGCATGGTTCATCGAGAATGCAGGGGCTGATATTCCTGCAGACCAGATCTTCGGAAACTAAGATCGCGCCAAAAACCCGGGGGGCCGCGACAGGCGATCCCCCGGAGCTTTCACATCTAAAGATATGACCACCACGGCAAGGCCCCCCCTTCTTAGGGCGGGCTTGCCGAAACTGAGGGCTGCAATATGACCACTGCCGAGCACAGCGAAGACCTTACAGACGGGCCGGTGATTGCCGAAGGCGTTGATGAAGAACCGATCGAACATAATCGTCGGGTCTTTACCGGGCGATCCTACATTGCCATCGCCTGGCTTGCAGGCCTTTATGCCCTTTTCCACATGGCCGCCCTCAACGGTTGGTCCATCCGTGGCTGGACCGGGATCAACATTCCTTTTCTGCCGGTCTTCCCCATGGAAACCTGGAACTTTCGGATCGTTCACATTGCCGGTTCTTTGATTTTGGGCTTTTTGCTTTATTCAGCGCGGGCTTTTCCCGACAGTGAAGACACCACCAAAAGCCCGCTGGATATGATCGCCTATGCGGCGCTGCTGCCAGCGCTTTACGCGTGCTACACGGCACTTGGGTTTGCAAATGACATTGCCGGCGGGGCGATGTGGAACGGTATTGATGAGGGCATCCGCGCTGCAGAAACCTACCACTACGGCATCCCCTTGCTTGTTGCGACAACGCTCGGGATCGTTTTGGGCTGGGTGCGTCCGCGCGTGCGCGGTTCAGTTGCCCCAGCCGATCTGGTCCTCAGCGTCTGCGGTGTGGCCGTGGCAATTTACCTGATCACGATATTTGGGACCTTGATGCGCAATTCTACAGGCACGCCTTTTGCGCCAATCGGGATGAGCCTGGCTGCCGTTGCAGGCACCGCGCTGATCATGGAGCTGACCCGCCGTGTGGCCGGGCTTGCCCTGATTATCATTGCGGGTGTTTTCCTGGTCTATGTCTTTATCGGAGACCTGCTGCCCGGCTTTTTGAACGCGCCGGATATCACTTGGCAACGTTTCTTTAGCCAAGTCTACACAGATGCAGGCATTCTGGGACCAACCACAGCCGTGTCTTCGACTTACATTATCCTTTTCATCATCTTCGCCGCCTTTCTTCAGGCCTCTAAGGTTGGGGACTACTTCGTGAATTTTGCCTTTGCCGCTGCAGGCCGCGCCCGAGGCGGTCCGGCCAAGGTGGCCATTTTCGCATCCGGGTTGATGGGGATGATCAATGGCACCTCTGCGGGGAATGTAGTGGCCACTGGTTCGTTAACCATCCCTCTGATGAAGAAGGTCGGATACAAACCAACGACCTCTGGCGCTGTTGAAGCAGCCGCGTCAACGGGCGGCCAAATCATGCCGCCTATCATGGGCGCCGGGGCCTTTATCATGGCCGAGATCACCGGCATTCCCTATACGGATATCGCGATTGCAGCGATCATTCCTGCGGTGCTCTATTTCGTTTCGATCTATTTCATGGTGGATTTCGAAGCTGCCAAGCTGGGCATGCGTGGCATGCGCGAAGAAGACCTGCCGAAATTCCGCGACATGGTTCGTCGGGTCTTTTTGTTCCTGCCCATCATTATTCTAATTGCAGCATTGTTCATGGGCTATTCGGTCATCCGGGCTGGAACATTGGCAACCGCTGCGGCGGCGGTGGTCAGCTGGTTCACCCCCTATCGCATGGGGCTGAAATCCGTGTCCAAAGCGTTTGAGCTGGCCGGAATCATGTCCATTCAGATCATCGCCGTGTGCGCCTGTGCGGGCATCATTGTTGGTGTCATTTCTTTGACCGGTGTGGGGGCACGTTTTTCTTCGGTGTTGCTGAACATCGCTGATGCAAACCAACTGGTCGCCTTGTTCTTTGCGATGTGTATTTCGATCCTGCTTGGGATGGGAATGCCAACAACAGCGGCCTACGCTGTGGCGGCCTCTGTGGTTGCGCCGGGGCTTGTGCAACTGGGCATTCCGGCCCTGACCGCGCATTTCTTTGTGTTCTATTTCGCGGTTGTGTCGGCGATCACCCCCCCTGTTGCCCTGGCCAGCTATGCGGCTGCGGGAATTTCCGGGGCCAATCCGATGGCGACCTCTGTGGCCTCTTTCAAGATCGGCATTTCCGCGTTCATCGTGCCATTCATGTTCTTTTACAACGGGGCCATCCTGTTTGATGGCACATGGTTTGAGATCCTGCGGGCGGGCGCAACAGCAACATTTGGCGTGTTCCTGTTATCCTCTGGTGTTCAGGGATGGTGGGTTGGCGACCGTGCGAACCCTGCGGTGCGCGTCGGATTGATCCTTGTTGCGCTCTTCATGATCGAAGGCGGCATCCTGTCAGATCTAATCGGGATCGGTGGTGCGGCGGCTCTTTATGCCTTCGCGCGGATGACACAAAAGCCAAAACCCGAAGCGGCAAAGACGTAATATCAACCGGGGCGATCGCTTTGACGATCCAGCAAACCGCCCCGGCCGAGCAGGTCGCAATTCAGAGTGCCCCCTCGCCCCCTGCGCGCGCCTCGGCTTGACCGGGAGCCCCCAAAACCAGAGACCAGCCTGCATTTGCGGGGTGGCCTTTTGGGGTTAGTTGACCCATTGGACGACCAGAAAACATGTTTATTCACAATGGGTTGACGGCGTCTTCGCCTCATCGAATTGACCTGGAAAAATTTCATTCTTGACGCGCGGTAAGAATTTGTTTCGGATGTAAAGTAATCGTCCGACGAGGGAATACATACGCCGTGCCTGACCAAAAGATCAAAAACATGCAGGAGTTTTCTGCGGTTAGTGGGATCTCTCGTCCAACTCTTTCCAAGTATTTCAACGACCCCAGCAGTGTGCGCCCGAAAACGCGGCGCCAAATAGAAATCGCTTTGGAGCATCACGACTATCGCCCCAATATCTATGCGATGAACCAGAACCGAAAACTGACCAAGAATATCGGTATCGTCG
The DNA here is from genome assembly GCA_051251595.1 of Marinosulfonomonas sp. Taxonomy (GTDB): domain Bacteria; phylum Pseudomonadota; class Alphaproteobacteria; order Rhodobacterales; family Rhodobacteraceae; genus NORP110. The sequence continues at coordinate 152,621 of JBPOFA010000011.1, read as the reverse complement.
TCCCTTTGTTAACCGACCCTTATTTCGCCGAAATAGCGCGTAACCTGGAACAACGCTGCATCACGGCCGGGTATCACCCGACCTTGTTCAGTTCGCATGGCGAACCCTCAATGGAGATACAAGTGTTGGATACGTTGCGCTCGCTCAAGCCGGCTGGGGTGTTATTGGCACCGCTTGGTAGAGCATCAGATCGCAGAGCACTTGAAAAATTCTGCGAGGATGTGCCAACCTTAATCTTTGACAGCAGCGTTGATGAAATCGGCCTTGCATTTGTCGGATCCGACAACTTTCAGTTCACAGCGCATATTACCGACTATCTGTGTCGCACAGGCGAACCCCCCTGTTTCTTTGAAATGAAGAATCCGGCCAACCCGAACGCGCACCGGCGCCGCCAAAGCTATTTGAACGCGATGCAGTCCTTTGGCCTGGAACCGCATGTAATTTCAGTTGATGGCGAAGGATGGGGATTTGAAGAGATCGGGCGATTGGGGGGCAATGACGCTCTGAAGAACGGGCTTTTTTCGACCAATACTGTCCTGTGCAGTAATGACCGTTTGGCTATTGGTTTTTTGACCTCATGTTATGAACAAGGGTTGAAGGTGGGTCGTACGCCCGACTGTGCGATTCGGGTTGCCGGACAAGACGGTCACCCCCATTCCCGCTACACCTGCCCGCCCCTGACCACGATATCCCACGACTATGACGCCGTGTCCGAACACGCCGCCAACGCCCTGTTTCAGGCAATCGATGGCCATGTAACAGCTTGGAATAGCACCAGATTGGAAGGCAAATTGGTCTTGCGAGATTCCGCCTGACATTAATTTTCTTTACGCGCGTAAAATATTTATTGACACCGCGCCACCCCCTCCCTAGCGTTGAAATACGACATCCAATAGGGAGGATAGTAATGTCTATGAAACAAACACTGCTGAATACAGCGGTTGGCTTTGGCTTGGCGGCAGGGTTCGCATCCACAGCACTTGCAGAAGAAATCACAATCGCAACGGTGAACAACGCTGACATGATCACCATGCAAGAGCTTGCGCCTGCATGGGAAGAAGCGACAGGCAACACCATCAACTGGGTTGTTCTGGAAGAAAACGTTCTGCGTCAGCGTACGACACAAGACATCGCAACAGGTGGCGGTTCTTTCGACATCATGTTTATCGGTGCGTATGAAACACCGATCTGGGGTGCCAATGACTGGCTGACACCTTTGAACGATTTCGCAGATGACGCGGATTACGATCTGGAAGACATCTTCCAGTTGGTGCGCAACGGTCTGTCTGCAAATGGCAACCTTTACGCGGTTCCACTTTATTCAGAAACATCGTTCACCTTCTACCGCACCGACGTTTTCGAAGCTGCAGGTATCGAAGTTCCTGAAGGTCAAATCACATATGACCAGTTCAAGGAAATGGCTGCTGCAGCCCACGATCCAGACAATGGAATGTACGGAACATGTCAGCGCGGTAAAGCGGGCTGGGGTGAGAACATGGCCTTTGTTGGTACATTGGCAAACGCCTTTGGTGCCGACTGGTTCGACATGGACTGGAACCCACAGCTGGACTCTCCAGAGTGGAACGCAGCTGTTACCTATTACGTCGACCTGATGACCAACTATGGTCCTCCGGGTTCATCAGCCAACGGTCACAACGAAAACCGTGCGCTGTTCAAAGACGGCAAATGCGCAACCTGGGTTGATGCCACATCAGCTGCCGGTGACGTTCGCAACCCTGACACGTCTACTGTTGCTGACAAGACCGACTTTTTCAAAGCACCTATGCAGGTCACAGACAAAGGGACTGGTTGGTTCTGGTCTTGGGCACTTGCAATTCCTGCAAGCTCTCAAAAAGTCGACACAGCCAAAGACTTCCTGAAATGGGCAACATCCAAGGAATACTTTGAGATGGTTGGCGAAACCAAAGGCTGGGTGGCTGTTCCAAGCGGAACACGTCAATCCGTTGAAGAAGACGCACGTCGTCTGGAAGCAGCGCCTTTCGCCAAGACAATCGTAGAGGCGATCCTGTCGGTTGACCCAGCAGACCCAACACGTGACCCAGTTCCATATACTGGTGTTCAGTTTGTCGCGATCCCTGAGTTCCAGGGCATCGGCAACTATGTTGGTCAGCAGGTTGCTGCGGCCCTTGCTGGTCAGCAGACTGTTGAAACCGCACTGGCAAACAGCCAAACTTTCGCAGAGCGCGAAATGAAAAAGGCAGGTTACATTAAGTAACCTCCTCCCTGAACGGACCGAGGCGAGATGCCTCGGTCCGCTTCATCTGCACACCAACATTTATCTACATTTTGGCAAGAGCCTGTTTTAGGCTTTTCCTTGAGTGTTTAGACGCATTTCATTTCTGGGAGGGAGAAACGCATGGCCACGAAAGCATCCCGGTCTGCCGCACGATTGATGATCTCACCCGCCGTAGTTTTGTTGCTCGGCTGGATGCTGATACCGCTCTGCATGACCGTCTATTTTTCGTTCCTCTATTACAACCTGCTACAGCCAGGTGCGACGCCGTTTGCAGGCTGGGACAATTATTATTGGTTCATAACCGACCCCAGCTTTACCGACGCGATTAAAAACACGCTGATACTCGTGGGCGGGGTCTTGATCATTACGATATTCGGAGGCCTCGGCGCGGCGCTGTTGCTGGACAAGCCGATGTTTGGCCAGGGCCTTATTCGGATCATGGTGATTGCACCCTTCTTTGTGATGCCGACCGTGTCTGCACTGGTCTGGAAAAACATGTTCATGAACCCGGTCAACGGGATCTTTGGACGCATCGTGACAGGGCTCGGCTTTCCCCCTATCGACTTTTTCGGGCAATACCCCCTGGCCTCGATCACGTTCATCGTGTCCTGGATGTGGCTGCCCTTCGCGACTCTGATCCTTTTGACGGCGCTGCAATCGCTGGATCAGGAACAGCTGGAAGCCGCCGAAATGGATGGCGCGAACTGGTGGAACAGGTTCTTCTTTATCATGTTGCCCCATCTTGCACGGGCGATCACTGTTGTCATCCTGATCCAGACGATCTTTCTTTTGTCGATCTTTGCTGAAATCCTCGTCACCACGAATGGCGGCCCGGGCACAGCAACGACCAATCTGACCTACCTGATCTACGTCTCGTCGCTGTTGCAGTTCGACGTGGGCATGGGCAGCGCCGGTGGTGTCATAGCCATCATCCTAGCCAATATTGTTGCGATCTTCCTGATGCGGATGATCGGCAAGAACTTGGACGCTTGAGGGGGAAAACATCATGGCACGCGCAGTTTCAAACCGAACCAAGTCTTTGAACACGATCATCGCCGGAACGCTTGGGTTTCTTATGTTTTTCCCGATCCTGTGGATCGTCATCCTGTCCTTCAAGACAGAGGAAAACGCAATCCGCGCCCCGCTAGAGGTCTTGTTTGGCTCTGGCTGGACAATGGAAAGCTTTGGCACGGTTCAGGCAAGGTCTGACTACTTCAAACACTTCTCAAACTCTGTGATCATCGCGGGTGGGTCCACCCTGCTGGGGCTGCTGATCGCGATACCTGCAGCTTGGTCGATGGCCTTTGTTCCGTCAAAGCACACCAAGAACATTCTGATGTGGATGCTGTCCACAAAGATGTTGCCCCCTGTTGGGGTGCTCGTGCCCATCTACCTGTTGTTCCGGGATTTCCATCTGTTGGATACGCGCATCGGGCTGACCATTGTTTTGACACTGATCAACCTGCCAATCATCGTCTGGATGCTTTACACCTACTTCAAGGAAATCCCCGGCGAGATCCTTGAAGCGTCCCGTATGGATGGTGCGTCACTGCGTGAGGAAGTGCTTTATGTCCTTACACCGATGGCCATTCCGGGCATCGCTTCGACTGTCCTGCTGAATATCATTCTGGCCTGGAACGAAGCGTTTTGGACAATCAACCTGACGGCGGCCAATGCAGCGCCCCTGACGGCATTCATCACCAGCTATTCCAGCCCCGAAGGTCTGTTCTACGCCAAACTCAGCGCGGCCTCTGTCATGGCCATTGCGCCTATCCTGATCATGGGCTGGTTCAGCCAGAAACAACTTGTCCGCGGCCTGACATTCGGCGCGGTGAAATAAGGAACCTGACACATGGGACAAATCCAACTTAAACAGGTCACCAAGTCTTTTGGTGACGTGCAGGTCATCCCCCCGCTGGACCTTACTATTCACGATGGTGAATTCACGGTCTTTGTCGGCCCTTCGGGCTGCGGGAAATCGACACTCTTGCGTTTGATTGCCGGGTTAGAGGATATCACCTCTGGCTATATTGAGATCGACGGAAAAGACGCCACCACGGTCGTCCCGGCCAAACGCGGCCTGGCCATGGTGTTCCAGTCTTATGCGCTTTACCCGCATATGTCTGTGCGCAAAAACATCGCCTTTCCGCTGCGCATGGCCAAGATGGATCAGGGCGAAATCGACAAGAAAGTCGAAGGCGCCGCAGCCGTTCTGAACCTGACAGATTATCTTGATCGCCGTCCCGGCCAGTTGTCGGGCGGCCAGCGCCAGCGTGTTGCGATCGGCCGGGCGATTGTGCGTGAACCATCGGCTTTCTTGTTTGACGAGCCCCTGTCCAACCTCGACGCAGCCTTGCGCGTCGGCATGCGGCTGGAAATTTCTGAGCTGCACAAACGGCTGGCGACGACGATGGTCTATGTGACCCATGATCAGGTCGAAGCCATGACCATGGCCGATAAGATCGTCGTGCTTCAGGCGGGCGTGATTGAACAGGTCGGCAGCCCGCTAGAGCTTTATCGCACGCCCCGTAATGTCTTTGTGGCCGGTTTCATTGGGTCTCCCAAAATGAACCTGATCACCGGCGAAGAGGCCAGCAAACATGGCGCACATACCATTGGCGTGCGCCCGGAACATATTGATGTGGTGGCCGATAACGGCCAATGGCAAGGCACTGTGGGTGTGGCCGAGCATCTTGGCTCTGATACGTTCTTTCATATTCACAACACGGGATTGGCCGACACGTTGACCGTGCGCTCTATCGGGGATGTCAGCCTGAAGCATGGGGACACAATTCACCTGAACCCGCGCATTGATGAAATGCACCGGTTTGATGAACAGGGTCTGCGGATCGAAGCATAGCCCCACGACCACAACGGGGCCTTCGCCCCCCTACCCTTGCACAAATGCCAGGCCCACCACGCCCGAAACTGGCGGGAAATGGATGACGTCATGACACAACTGGATACAAAGAACGATCTGATCAAGCTTAACAGCGCCGCATTGGCAAGCCTGCCAGAGGACATCGCGCGCCCAACCTATGACCGCGCGGCGCTGACGCCGGGGATTGTCCATATCGGGCTGGGCAATTTTCACCGGGGCCATCAATCCTGGTATCTGCACCGGCTGATGCAACAAGGCCTTGCGCAGGATTGGGCCATCATCGGCGCAGGCGTGCGTCCCAATGATGTTGCGCAACGCCAGAAGCTGGCCGCGCAAGATTACCTGACGACCCTAATCGCCCTGGACCCAGATCACACCACCGCCGAGGTCGTCGGTTCGATGATCGATTTTGTCCCGGTTCAGGACAAGAATGCCGCGCTCATCGCGCAAATGGCCGATCCTGCAATCCGCATCGTTTCCCTGACCGTGACAGAGGGCGGCTATTACGTGGACCCGGCCACAAAGGGATTTGATGCAGACCACCCCGACATCCGGCACGATGCGGCGAACCCCGACACGCCTCTGACCGCTTTTGGCGCAATGATCGCCGCCCTAAAGCAGCGGCGCGATGCCGGAACCGGGCCGTTCACCTGCATGAGCTGTGACAACCTGCAAGGCAATGGCGCGATCCTGCGCCAGACAGTTGTCTCGCTTGCCGAATTGTCAGACCCAGAGCTTGCCCAATGGATCAAGGACAGCTGTAGTTTTCCGAACTCTATGGTCGATTGCATCGTGCCCGCGACGGGGCCGAAAGAACTGGAACTGGTGCGCAGCCTTGGCATTGATGACGCCTCTCCCGTCACACATGAAACCTTTCGCCAATGGGTGATCGAGGACGCGTTTTGCGCGGGCCGCCCCGACTGGGACAAGATCGGCGCGACATTCACGCAGGATGTGCATGATTTTGAAGTGATGAAAATCCGCCTGCTCAATGGCGGCCATCAGATCATCGCCAACGCGGGAGAGCTGTTGTCCCTGACCACAATCGCGGAATGCATGGCCCACCCCAAGATCCGCAGGCTTTTCAACAAAGTCGCACGGCAAGAAATTCTGCCGCATGTAAAACCTGTCCCCGGCATGACACCCGATGCCTATATCGACCTGATAACAAACCGCTTTTCAAACCCACGCATCGTGGACACCGCAAGACGGGTCGCATTTGACGGCTCGTCTCGTCATCCAGGATTTGTGATCCCGTCCATTCATGACGGGCTGGCAAAGGGCATCAACGTCTCTGGCCTCGCCCTGGTCGAGGCGATCTGGGCCCGGATGTGCGCCGGCCACCGTGAAGATGGCAGCGAAATAGCCCCCAATGATCCCTTCTGGGACCAGCTGCAGCCCCTTGCCATTGCGGCAAAATCGAACCCATCAATATGGTTGGAGCAGCGCCAATATTACGGCTCTCTGTCAGACGCAGCCGCCTTTGCCCAGAGCTTTGCCAATTGGTTAACACTGATCTGGGATCACGGCACAGAAGCCGCGATTGCACTCTATCTGGCGGATTGAACTTTCAGGCCGATTTTGAGGGTGCCTGCGCCAATGACCTAAAAATAGACAATTGCACTATCACGAGGCCATGTCCCATGACTGATGGAACGCTGACACTTTTGTCGGTTCTTTTGGGGTCCTTCTCTTTTTCATCACAAACATAGTTCAAACAATCGGAACAAATTTTGGTTAATACGGTCCTGTGTTGGTTCCAAATGCCCCAGGCACTTAACTTTGGCCGATTCCAAATAAAATATGTAGCACCACATCAAAACGGCATTAGCTTACGCCACGAAGTCTCTAATTTTGCTATGGAAATGGTGCCCGATTGGATTCGAACCAATAACCTGCCCCTTAGGAGGGATGCGTTCATAGCGCTATTCCTTTTGTGATTTCTTACTGTTGGGTGCTTGTACAGTGTCATCCTGTACGTGGTTTGTACGAAAACGGGCCCTGATGTCGGCCTCATCGGTCTCTGCATGGGCATAAATCCGCATGGGCAAATTGGGGTCTGACCAACGTCCAGCCTTGGCTGCTGTGACGGGATCGACGCCCTGCCGGACAACAAGCTCGGTGAAGAACCCGTGCCGCCCTGCCGGGTGGGCTGAAAGGTACGAGATGCCCGCGCGTTTGCAGATCGTCTTCCAGCGCGTGTTGTAACCGGTGGAGCTCCCATAGCAGAAGATGCGCGCCTTCAAGAGCTTGCCGGTCTTGCGGTTCTTGGGACGTTTGGGAGGCAGTGCGAGTAGCTCGTCCATCATCTGAGGCGAAACGGTGATCCAGCTTTCCGGATGCCCCTTCTGAGCTTTCACGCGGACTTTGTTTTCGTGCGGCCTTAGGTCATCGGGCTCCAAGGACACGGCTTGATCAATCCTTGCAGCCGTCTCAAACATAAAACGCACCAGTGCGGCATTGTATGGGTCGGCGGCACGACAAAATGCCTCGATCCATTCCTTATCAGCTGGTGTGCGCTCGACGCGGCTGAGCTTCCCTCGCCGTTTGTCCTGAGCGATCCGCTCGAACTTGTCGTAGGGTTTCACGCGGATCAGCGGCGTGCCTTCCAGCTCATGCGCGTTGTTGATCACCGCACTCGCGGGCGTCACGATCTCGCGCCACCAGGTATCCGTCGACGCTTTGGGTTTCAGCTTCGGCCCAAGGCTTTTCAGTAACGCGCCAGATATCGCACCTAACGACAGGTCGCCGATCACTTCGACAATCGGGATCAACTGCTTCGCCGCCTTCGGGGACGCGTTGTAGAGCATGATTGCATCAGAGAACGTCTTGCTCGGTTCGTCGCCCACGACATAGCGACGGATCTGACGTTCGGTCTCATGGTTTATCCAGTCCCGTGCGCCCTCTTCTGTAGATGCCTTAGTGCTTCGCCGGTATGGGCCGGCGATTGGCCTGCCGTTGTATTCGATCCACCCCTTGGCCCAGTAGACACGGCCCCTCTTGTAAATTTGGAGCGGCATGACTGGCCTCCTTCAAAAATCGTATCAATCTGCGCGGGCGTGATCAGCATGGTTCGCCCAAGGCGATAAAATGCGCCCGTCTCATTGGCGCGTTCACGCAACGTGCGTTCTGAAATATCGATCCCCATCCCGGCCATAACTTCGACCCACTGCGCGGGTGTTTTCCCGAGCCCCAGGATCTGCGAGCTGTCTGAATAGTTGGTCTCTGCCATTTCAGTCGTCCTTGTCCGCATAAGTTGAATAAGCGACACGCATGGAATCGCTTGTTCTGCACCTTCTGACGTGGTCAGATGTGATTAACTGTAAATGTTTGTCATTTTTTGCAAAGTTCGCTAATTTCGACGAAGTAGTCAATTGGAAAATTCAGATGCCGCAGAAACATGCTGATCTTTTTGCTGCAATGGGTGCTCGTCTCACCATTGCTCGCAATGAAATCGGCTTCTCACAAGCGGCCATGGCGGAAGCTATCGGTGTCTCACCGCGCGCGTATCACAGCTACGAAAAGGGCCAGCGCGGAATGCCCGTAGAAGCCTTAGTCGCGATGGGTGAGCGGTTCGAGGTAGACGTACCCTGGCTACTTCTGGGCACCAAATCCATTCGGACAGGACATGATTTCGAAGCGCTCAAACACATCGAAAGCTCGCTGGATAAGCACCTCACCGATGAGGGAATAAAGATAAAAAGCGAAAAGCGCGGGGCCATCGTCGCGCGTTGGTATCAATCGCATGTCGAAGGCCGTGAAGTGACGGATGATGACGTGCACACATGGATCGAGTTGGTAAGGGAGTAATTTGGTGAACAAGGCAAGCAAACGCTGGAACATGTTGCGGCATTCGGTCTTGGAGCGCACTCGCCGCGAGGTGATTGAACCCTTTGGGCCGCTTTACCTGATCTTCCTGGGAACCAGCGTGTTCTACTTGATTGGCTTGGGTCGACTATTATTGGCACAACAGTCTGCCGAATACTCGGTTTTGGCCGCCATCTTGATTCTTGCCATCGCCGCAGCTGGCTTGGCACTTCCATTTTTGACAGGTGCGGTGCTGACCCTTCGCGCGGCCGATCGAAAACTGGAACGCCTCCAACGCGGGTGATCCGATGGCCTTCGGTATCTTCATTCATCGCAGCGACTCGATCTACGACGACATTCCCTCCGAACGGTATCAGTTTCCCAAGCAATATCTCTCGCGAGCCCAACAGTGCGAAGGGGATTGGATCGTCTACCTGGAGCCAAGCAAAGTCAAAGAAACCAAAGGGTACTTTGCTGTCGCTAAGGTCCAGGAGATCATTCCGGACCCTAGGAAGCCGGAAATGTTCTTGGCGGTGATTGAGCCGGGGACCTATCTTGATTTTGGCGACCCTGTTTCATTCCGAGACGAGAATTCAGTCATCGAAAGCGGATTGCTGAACGATCAAGGCAAGATATCTGGACGCGCGCAAGCTGCGGTAAGAACCCTTTCAGCTGAAGACTTTGCCCGAATTGTCGAACGTGGTCTTGGACGGGACGAGGACATCCTGCCTCGCGTTGGTGACTCGATGCAGCCGCCAGGTTTTCAAGACGCGCAAACACCTTTCCGACACATGCCCGCACGGGAACGCGTCAACCAACTGACCAACCGGGCGGTTCGCGATCGAAATTTCAGAAAGAACGTCCTGCGCGCCTACGGCGAGCGCTGCGCCATCACTGGTTTACGTCTGATAAATGGCGGTGGCCGAGCTGAAGTGGAAGCCGCTCATATCAGACCTGTAGAGCATGACGGACCCGACATCGTCAGCAACGGGCTCGCCCTGTCCGGAACTGCACATTGGATGTTTGATCGCGGTCTCGTCGGTTTAGCTGACGACCTGACTATTCTGGTTTCCCGTCAGAGCAACGACATCGAAGCCGTGACATCGATGATCAACGCGTCCGGCAAGATCTTGGTGCCGGACCGCCTCGCCAACCGTCCAAGGACAGAGTTTGTAACCTGGCACAGAGAGAACTGTTTCAAGCATTAACGATACTCAGTGCGGACCTTGGTGCAAAACGCAGCTAACGGCCGGAAAGAGCCGATTGTGTTGAAAAACTCTTCGGGTTTGGCGCCAGTGCTTTGTCGCGGTGAATGATTTTATTAAGTAGTGTTCGGCTGTTGCAACAGCTTAACTGGTGACTGTCGCCATTGTCTTCAGCTTTGCGAGTTTCCTGAGGTTTTGTGCGGTTGCGGCGAGAGTAAATTCGTCCTGGACACCACATGGGCCACGTAATCGAAGCCGTCCCAGACCAAGGATGCGTTTGAGATGGGCAAAGAGCATCTCGACTTTCTTTCGCCTTCTCTGAGCGGTCGGGTTGAACTCGGAACCTGCGCAGCGCCGGACAAAATCCCGGACGATCTCATACTTCTCTCGGCTGATGGCGCGGACATCTGTGTTCGGGCAGCACCTGGCTTTCGAAGGGCAGTTCAGACAATCGGCTCTCAATGCACGGTACTTGCGTGCCTTCAATCCGAGGGATGATCGGGTGGGGTTGGAGTATTTTCGTCGGGTGTGGCGGAGCTCTTTGCCCTCCGGACAGACATAGCGATCTTTGTCTTGGTCCCAGATAAAGTCTGACCGCGACCAGGTCCCGTCCTTGCGCTCGGACTTGTCGAACACGGGGATGAACGGAATTATTTGCCGTTTGAGCGCCAACCAAACCAGATTGTCGGTTGAGCCGTAAGCGGTGTCCGCGGCGACCCAATTCGGCTTGAGGCCGAAGCGCTCTTCGGTCCGGTCGAGCATCTTGCGCATCGCTCCGACCTCGGCGGTCTTGTTTGATCGACTGGCATCTACATCGACAATGATACCGTGATCGTTGTCTATCAAGTAGTTGTCGGAATAGGCAAAGAAAGCAGGACCTTTGCGCGCCGCCGTCCATTGGCTGGCGGGGTCGGCATGGGCCGTGAACTTGGGCTTCGCCGTCGTCGCGGCACCAAAAGCCTCGTCATCGAGGGTGTCGAGATACTCGCGCACTGCGCGTGGTGCATCATGGGGATCAATGTCTCGCGCCGCCCAATCATCGGGGGTGCTGGAGTTCTGTTTCTGGACGTCGGCGCTGATCAGGCTGGCATCCACGGCGAAGCCCTGACCACCAACCAAGCCTTCCTTCATGCAGCGGGCAACCGTCGTCTCAAACACATGACGCAGCAGATCGCTTTCGCGGAACCGCCCATGCCGGTTCTTTGAGAATGTCGAGTGGTCCGGGATGTGATCCGTCAGATCGAGACGACAGAACCATCTGTACGCGAGATTCAGATGCACTTCTTCGCATAGACGCCGCTCTGAACGGATGCCAAAGCAGTACCCCACCAGAAGCATGCGGATCATCAGTTCCGGATCGACCGACGGTCGGCCCGTATGACTGTAGAAATCTGCAAGGTGCGTGCGAACACTGCTCAGATCAAAGAACCTATCAATTGACCGCAGCAGGTGATCCTGCGGAACATGCTCCTCCAGTGAGAACTCATAAAACAACGCCGCCTGCGCTTGCTGCTTTGGTCCCATCATCGCCAATTCTCCCCGAACTCAAGAGAATTGAATCAGCCAACTACGCCTCAATCAAGTAGGAGTTTTTCAACACAATTCAGCCCGAAGCTGACGTCGATTGATTGCTCAGAAACTATTCAGCACCCCCATAACATCGGTGCTTCAAAGTCTTGTCGTGGAACTCCAGATCTTCTTCCCACTCACAAGCCGCTTTATCCATGTTTCCTGAAGTCAGGGCGCTTGATGCCAGAACTCTGATTACTCGATGGAGCTTCCTGTATCGTTCCTTTGTTCCCGGCGCTCCTCATTCAGCCATATATGCCGGTGACCCGACGGGAGGGAGCTGTCGCGTTAGAATGTGTTCAAAAGTGCCCGCCTTTGATGCGCTGACAATCCATCATTTCCGACCTGGTAGCCGGTGGCCTTGAGTACCCCTTCCTCAGGCGACTGAGCTTTATATTTTCCCTCTTGGAAAGCCTGCAGCCTTCGTTGCCATTCCTTTTCGATTTCTCCGATTACGAGGGTGTTCTTTCCATAACGCCCATCTGAAGACATAGGATCGGCGCTGTCTGTTGATTGTTGCCTAAGCAGAAGTCGCAATCAACGTGCAGCCTGATTTGCTTCGAATTTTTCCCAGACGTGCATATGTCCCTTCTGGCGGGCAGCGGCTAGCCAAAGCTTCTTGCGGGCATCAGGTGTTTCCATTTTTTGGTACACCCCGCCTGAAAATTTTGGCCAATCTATCGCCAATCCCATTTTGACCATCTCTGCCGACAGGTCTCGTCCATCTGGCAAGGTGCAGAGCGCCACAGTGCGTCCGTAGTCGTCTTCATCCGTTATTTCAGCGCGCACCTTGTGACCTTTGCAGAGCTTTACTAGCGCCCATTTGGCTTTCTTGCCGTATGGGTGGTTCAACTCAGGCGCATCAACACCGAACAAACGAACTTGCGTTTTGTTTATAGCGATAGTGTCACCGTCGGTGACGTATGCGGGGCCTTCTATGACTTTTTTTGCCGGGAGATGTTCCGCGCTTTTAACATCGAACCGCGCGGTTTGTTTTCTTGGTGTACCAGCGGATGAAATCCGGATTGGTTTCAGCGGTTCTTTTTGTGCTGGAGAACTATGATTTGAAATCCGGTTGCCATCGTCGGCGCGCCCAAAGCGAATGGCCAGAATAATTATCCCAATAAGTACCAAAAGCGCGAAAACTATTTCCATCGAAGTCACCTCGTTAATTCAAGAGAGTTGCACTCGATAAGTGCTTGTTCATTAGTGTTTCAGGCGTCTCGCCTACCCTTTTAAGATAGGGAATGGCGTGTAATCCTGCCTTGGGCATCCTGCCGATCATTTCAGAATGTAGGCCAAACGTAGATTTTCGTTTGGAATGGCGGCTGAAAACTTAGACTTCAACCGCAATGCCTCGTGCATAGATGGTATAGGTCTTAAAATAAGGGTCTGTGTCCAACTTGCTTACACAAAGCAAGATCACAGCGTTTGCACCCATTTTCAGTGCATTGACCTTCAATTTTTCAATAACTTCGATGCGGTCTGATGCTCCAGATGCAGTGACAAAGCCAAAGTCCCGCCTTATTGAAAGATCCTTGTTTTCAGTGACCAAAATGTCTGAAGCCATTTCTTGTTCCTCCGCTTCAAGCAACTTTTTCCTGCCAGCCAACGATCATGCTGATCATAAGCTGCAACTCGTTCCTCCAGTTACCGCAACCACCGGTCTTCGCCTCAGTTCAAACTGGCGGCTTCGATGGGGACAATATGAGCTCGTTGGCCTGACCTCGCTTGACAATTCCGGCAGAAAACTTTGGATTATCGGCCATGAGAAACTTGCAATCGCATGTCCAGCCCCTTCACGGTGCAGTATTTGTTCAGGCTGTCGTTGATGAGCTCAAAAACCGTGGCTTTTCGCCGGAGCAAATTGTCGGGAACACGGGCATCAATTTGCGGTCATTGTCCGCGGACGAGCCTAGTCTCAGCTTCGACAGCCTAGCGCAGTTGTTCGAACGCGCTGCTGAGTTGACAGGAGATGACCTGCTTGGGTTCAGGCATGGTCAATCCAGAGAACTGAAGCGTGCGGGTATGCTTGCCTATCTGGCCATTTCATCCCCGACACTGCTCAGTTCGTTGCAGTGTCTAGCAAGATTTCAGCGGATATTCAGCGAAGCCCTGCAAGTCGATGTGTCGAGGCTCGAGGAAGACGGAGTCGTTACATGGCGATATGATGTACCCGTCAGCATCATTCGCCACCAATATGTCGAGTTTGCGATGGCTGGGATCATATCCGACTTGAGAACTTTGACTGGTCGTAACCTGTATCCTGAACGAATAGAAATTCGCCACAATCGAAAATCGGGTAACCGTGAAGTGGAACAATTTTTCGGATGCCGGGTTATTTTTGGGGCAGATGAAAACCGAATTGTATTTAAGAAAAGCGACCTCGCTCTTCCACTTCTGACGGCGGACGATCATCTTTACAGACTGCTCCAGCGTCTGAGTGAAGCTGCGCTGGAAACGAAAAAAGAGGCGAAGCCGCAATTTGTTGTAGCCGTAGAGCGGGCGATCTCCGATCGTCTTGCAAGTGGCAATGCAACTCAGGCAGAAGTTTCAAAGGCGCTTGGATTGAGTTCTCGAACCTTGGCACGCAGGCTGGCGGAACAGGACACAACTTTTTTCCGCGTGGTTGAGGGTTACCGCCAGGCTATGGCCGAAAGTTTGATTTTGGAAACGGAGATGCAGCTTACTGAAGTCGCTTTTTTGCTCGGCTACAGCGATCTCAGCTCGTTCAGCACCGCATTCAGACGTTGGACCGGACATAGCCCTTCAGAACGAAGAAAAGGGCGACCGGCAGGTCCATCATATTGAGACACAAGGTGGGATAACCGACTAGCAATAAGTTGGCCTTCGAACGCAGTTGCCTTACATGTTTTGGGTATTTCTCAGCGACAGTATCTTTTGGGTGGTATGGCACGGGAGGCATCTGTTTCGTACTCCCGGTAGCGACCGCCGGAATAACGTGGGCAGTCGCGAGCATGTCCGGCATTGATGACTGCAGCGCCAACGTCCGTTCCGTTCTTGTCGCAGCAGACCGCAATCCACCGGTCGTATGACTGCTGTCCGTTGAAGGTGCAGGTGACGAGTGCATTGCGATAGGTGCTTTGCATCCAGCGTTTGCCAGCCTGTCCACCGCGTTCGTCCAGTTCCGGTGCATCTATACCATTCAAGCGCACTGCAAATCGACCACGGTCGGTCGTAATCTCAATCGTATCGGCGTCTCGGACATGAACGACTTTCCCTTCGAGCGTCGTTGCAAGAACCGGTAAAGCAGCGACACAGCCCAATATAGTTAATGCGGTGACAAGTACGTTTTTCATTCTGCATCTCCCAAAGCCAGCAGTAGGAGACAGGCCAGAATGGGCGATCCCACAAAGCTGATTAGTACCCAGATAAGTCGGCTGCGGTTCCTCCGTTCGGCCATCCCGGCGGGAAGAAGGATGTAAAGCCAAACAAAGAAAAACAGGGACAGCAATCCTACGAGGAGGATCAAGGGGTCTTCCATTACCAGCCACCCATGTATGAAAGTTCGCCAGTATCGAGGTTCATTGCATGAGTTGAGCCAACCCGAGTGTAGAGGTCGCCGTTATCGATATTCATGAGCATGTCGCCGGTTCCCATGCGCATGTACGTATGACCATCGAAGGGGTTCACCCATATCGTCTGGTCATGAACAGGGGATGCTGCGCTGTAAGAAGTTGAAGCGACCGCAGGCACAGGTGTAAGAGGCGGTGTTTGACCCGCTTCATCTGTAGTGCAAGCGGCAACCGTTACCAGCGCGACTATCGCGATTGGAGCTCTCATTATGTGCTCCGTAGTTTTCCTTATGGTCCAAATCTAAAGCTCACCGCTTGAAATCGCTTTTGAATGGCGGCCAAATTTAACTTGTTTCCCGCCAAATTCCTTGGTCGCCGGTACTGGCGCATATGCTGATGAGCTTGGGAATACTCTCACCTTACTCATTCAATTAACTCCAATGCGATTTTCGTTGCTTCCAACTCGTCTTCAACAAGCGCGTAAATTTGCTCGGGTGGGGTGTTCAGCGAATAGATCATGAGCGAGGGATCAACGCCCATGTCGATCAAGAATTCGAGTGTCTCACCTTGGCTAATCTGGATGTCTTCAACTGCAAAGACGACGGGTATGTATCTGGGTTGATCGTAATAGTGCTGATGCATTCCAACGATAGCGCGCAATGACACGGTCCTGTTTTCACCACCTGCGAGGACATAAGGGCAACTCGAAACGCAAAACCCACCTGCGAGAACAGCAGTTGACAGGTTTGCATCTCGTATCGTGCGACCAATTTCTTGCGCCTCTTCTACAACACCGCCCGGGCTATGCAGGGCAATCAAGTCGGGTTTTGTGGCCATGTCTGATAGGTGGTTTTCAAAACGCTGTGCATCACCAACGGAAATTTCGCCGCTGAGCAGTAGGACCCGACCGAATTCCTCGACGGTGTGTTCAGTAAAACCCAACCGGCTATCGAACTCGTCTGGCATTGGCGGGTTGGTTGGTTCATCGAACATGAGAAGGTCTGGAACAGGTCTGTCTGTTCTATACTCGCGACGTTGATCGCCGGGGGTAACCGGGCCACTTGGTATCTCAACAGAATGGCGAAAGCTGAAATAAGATCTTTGCACCAGGTCGCTAGCGATCAACAGCCCCGCCATGGCGAGTTGTCCGAGAAGGATCAATTTCAACCCGGTACGTGGATCAAAGCTGGGTACGTAACGCATCATTTGTCTTCACTCAGCGCGCCACGTTCCTGAATTGCTGCATCAGCGGCTCCCATCGTGTTCTCGACATCTTTCATGGCATTCATCGCTGCCTTCAGGTCGGCGAGAGTGAGCGTTTCCTCTATGCTGAGCCCGTCCCGGCCAGAGCGGATCGCAGCCTGTGTTATGGCGAGCACGAAAACAAGGACTGCTGGCAAAAGGTCAATGGCAATAGCACCTGCCCACGATGGCACAAAGTTATGCGCGTAACGGATAACCGCATCCGCAGACGAAATCGGATTGTATGCGGTTTCGATGGGTGGTTCGATTTCAAGCACCTCTTCAGCGGCATCCTGCAGCGTCTTGCTCCGCTGATCTAGTGCGTCCAAAACAGAGTTGATCGTGGCAGATTGAGCTTGTCGGACAGAGGAATTGCGGCCATCAAGTTCTGGCAAAACCACAGAGGCTGGTAGGTCAGCGGCGGCGCGTGCGACAAGGGGTGCCACGTTGTACTGATTGAGTTGAGAGATTACTCCGGCGAGCTTTACACTCTCTTCGGAAAACTGAACGGACCGTCGATCAACAGGACCCGGAGCAACCGTCAATTCGCGCATGCGACCCAATATCTGATTACCGTCCTCAAATGCGTCTTCGATCAAGGGTTGCTGAGCAGCGATTTGTTCTTCCAGGTTGGACAGTTCTTCAGCCTTCTGAGTAAGAACACGAAATACAGCCCCACGTCCCGCTGTTCCGGACAAGTCGCCCGATTGCTCCAATTCGGCGAGCTCTTCAAAGCTTTGTCGTGCTCGTTCGACTTCACGTCCCAACGACTGACCGCGCAGTGCGATGTCATGTGCCTGTTCTAGTGCCGATTGGTAATCACGCACTGTGTTTTCAAGGTGCTGCTCTACAGCCGCCGATCCAGCCAACGCTGCTGCGTTTAACCAACTGGACATAGCAACGATGGCAACTGAACCAACAATGGTGGATACGGTTAGGCCTATGAACCCACCCGCGCTTCGCATGGATGGAAGCAAGCGCAACATATAACTCCAAAACACAAAGATACCGACAGAGACCGCTATGGAATAAGCAACAGCCGCAAAAAACGAGACGGCTCCATTGTCTTCAAGAAGGGAGGAGACGCCTAGATAAGTGTAAATTCCTGATGCGATTGCCAGTACGCCAAGCGCCGCCGGTGTGAAGGTGTCCAACCAAGCCAGATGCCCTTCCAGTTCTTTGGCTGTTCTAAGACCTTTGGCTTCTTCAGCCGTTAACTGCCCGTTGGTTTTGGCCATGGGATACTCCGTTCGAATAATTACAATGTTCAGGTAGTTTCTGTGCGCCGTGTCGACTTTTCATACTCAGCCAAAAACTTTGGACTTTGAGCCAAATTGACGCTGTAATTGAATGGGATCGATCGCGTAGGGTCCATTATGTTTTATACCGCGCCCGCCAGTAAGCCTTGCATGCCCTAACCGATGGACGGCTAAGGAGAGGATTTGTTTTGGATGGACTGGAACAAGAGGCGCTTCACGCACCCACAGCACACGCTCGCGTCAGGGCGTTAGAGTTGCTGGGAAAGTCTGTTGGGCTCTTTGATGCCCCACCTGAAGTCGCGCCCACCAAGTCTATTGCTGAAATGGAAAAAGAGTTATTCCAAGTACTGAATGACACTTTCTAATACGAAAATTGGTAATGTCGCCAGAGTGTTTCAGCCAATTCGCGGCAACTAAAACGCGCCCCAAGACTGGCAAGATTCTTGAAGATATTTGGATTTGTAACCCACTTGTAACCCAACCGAGTATTTGACCGAAATTAGTCCCGTCTAAGCAATTGAAATTAATGGTGCCCACACTGACTCGAACCGCGGACCTACTGATTACCAATGATGGATGCCAACCCGAAAGACAAACGTCAAAGAGCTAACCACCCTTTCAGGTTACCTACGAGTGGTCCCATCATGTCAAAAGCGCGTTCTTCAAACCAAAATAGCGCAATAAAAATCAGCGCGACAGCGCCGACTTTCATTACCCAGAATTGATAAAACCGTGTGTTCCGAAGTATGTAAAGCAGCGGAAAAACGACAAGTACAATGGCGATTTGCCCAAGTTCCACGCCAATATTGAAACCACCAAGCGTAATGAACTTTTGATTTGGTTCGATATTTATTGGCGCAAGGACGTTTGCAAATCCAAACCCATGGAACAGTCCGAACAAAACTACGGTCCAAAACATACCTTTATGCAGCGAAGGGACAATTATGGTCAGTGCGACAAAGGCGATTGAAAGGGCGATCACTGATTCAACAAAGGCACCGGGAAGCCGAACCACGTCCAGCGCTGCCAAACTAAGAGTAATAGAGTGTGCGACGGTAAAACCGGTTACGAGTTGCAAAACGGTGAATAGAGGCCCTCGGATACCTTCGGCGGGCTTCCAACGCCCGGATCTTATGACCATCACAGAAGGAATAAGTAGCGTGATCAGGAATAATACATGGTCGAAACCAAACCAAATATGCAGCATGCCTTGATAGATAAAAATTCCCAGAAGTTCTGGCCAGGGTTTGCCAACAAGGCTAACCGTTTTAGGTGACGCGTCTTTTGCAAAAACAACAGATATCTGGCTTTCATTCTCCTCGAGCCCAGTTCGGCTGTTGCTTGCAATAATTCCCAGGGCTTGATGATCTGAATTCACATCATTGAAAAACGCCGTATATGTGACGTCAATTTCGTCTGGAACAATGGGCATGTTGGCTACCGAAAACTTGACCAAGGCGAATGTATCCCATTCTACATCGAGATAATCAATTCCAAGTGGTTCAAGTTCAAATTCTTGCCCTTGTGATTCTATCTTTATGTTGCTGCTGAGGTATTCAAAGACTGCATCAGCGTTTTGAGTGACTTCTTCTTGAGTAATCGTACCGTTTTTGTTTTCGTCCAATGGTATGACCTGTGACAAATCACCAAACGTAGCCTCAATTCTTCCGGTCAGAGACTCATCCGTCACATGAAAATAAACATAAGATTGATCCGCGCTGTGAGCGCTGGCCGCCGAAGAGAGAAAAAGTACGTTCAAAAAGACAAATACACTCTGCAAAATGCGGACGAAAACCCAGTCTTGGGTCGAACTGAGTCTTTTTAGCATACGAGTCATAGTCACAATTTCCGTTTTGTTAGGGCCCCACGACCAAAGGTCTATCTATTCCTTTCTTTGATACTCTCCGATCTCGAAAACGGATCAATAATAGCCCCAAAATTAAAAAAAAACGCATCAACGCTTTGCTTCAGCCTGAATCTCTCTAACTTAAGCATTACATTTGTAACTCAAATTAGGAAATCAGCATAACAGCATGTCGAAGACATTGGTCGACATATTGGCCGAAGCCGCGGAAAAAGATCCAAATGGAATAGCGTTTCGCTGTTTGGAGGATCGGTTAAGCTATGCTGAGTTGCAGAAGAAAAGCCAAAAACTGGCGGCGACCTTAAGAGGTAAAGGTGTGCGTCGCGGCGACCGGGTCGGCATATTCATGCGAAAATCAATCCAGTCGCCGGTGGCAATATTCGGTATTTTAGCATCTGGTGCGGCCTATGTCCCTTTGGATCCCAACGCGCCTTCAGATCGACTGGTTACGCTTATAGGCCAATGCGGAATTAAGCATCTTGTGAGCGATCAAGCCATGGTGAAAGGCCTGAAAGGAATATTAGACCATCCCACAGCGATTTCTTCGATCATTGGAGCGAACCAAATCGACAACAAGGAGGTGGATTGTGTAACTTGGGAAGAGGTTGGCAGAGCCATCACGGCCCGTCAGCTGCCATTATCGCAAGATGATATTGCCTATATAATGTTCACCTCAGGGTCAACTGGCGTGCCTAAGGGGATTGTACACACGCATTCAAGCGCGCTTAGTTATGTGCGCGCGGCCATAGATCTTTTTGACGTCAACGCAGATGACAACATGGCCAACCACTCGGCCCTACATTTCGACATTTCGACTTTTGCGATGTTCGGTGGCCCGCTTGCAGGGGCACCCGTAACTGTCATTCCGGACGCATATACTCGACTTCCTGCCGAATTAAGCAAGCTGATGGAACGGGACCGGATAAGTATTTGGTATTCGGTACCCTTTGCTTTGATCCAGTTATTGGAAAATGGGGCGCTGGACCAACGTAATCTGGAAAACCTGAGATGGGTGGTTTTTGCCGGAGAACCCTTGCCCCCCAAACACCTTAAGGCCCTGATGGAGCAGTGGCCACAAGCGCGGTTCAGTAACAACTATGGCCCAGCAGAGGTCAATGTTTGCACATTTCATCATTTCGACTCGCTTTCAGATGTTCCAGAATCCGCGCTCCCAATTGGTCGCCCCTGGGAAATTGCAGAGTCTTTGATCCTAGACAACGAGGATGCAACGGTTCCGCCTGGTGTCGTAGGTGAATTGATGATCAGGGCACCGACCAGGATGCGGGAATATTGGCAAGCACCTGAGCTTACTGAGGCTTCACTATACCGCCGTCCTAATCCTGCCGGTGGTGATGATGTTTTCTATCGAACCGGTGACTTGGTTTTTGAGGATGAATTCGGTGTATTGCATTTCTCAGGACGCATGGATCGGCAAATTAAGATGCGTGGATTTAGAGTGGAGCTGGATGAGATTGAGCTGGTACTCTGCGGTCATCCTAGCGTCGTTGAAGCAGCCGCCGCATGTTCTAAAAACGGCAAAAAGATTGTAGCGGCAGTAACACTCAGATGTGGCGAAAAACCTTCACAACAGGAGCTTGTTCGACATTTAAAAGCCAAATTGCCCGCCTACTCCGTTCCAGAGCACGTTCATATTTGTCGGCAATTTCCAAGGACGGTCACAGAAAAAATTGATCGAACGGCACTGTTTGAGCGTATTGAGGGGTAGAAAAGCGATCAAAAGCGGCCTCGTCTGAGGCTCAGCCAGATCAACTTAAACAGAGAAGACAGGTGAAAATAATGGCCCAAAAAACCTTGGCGAACGAAATTCAAGCTTTCGTGTCGGATCATTTGCTAGGGGGTATGGACATTGCAATTGATCAAGAACTGCTTCTTTCCGATCTTTTGGATTCCCTCGGAGTTATCAACCTTGTCGCGCAACTTGAAACCAGATTCGGAATTAAAGTGGCGGCTGCCGATGTAACCTTGGACAATATGCGCAGCGTTGCAGCGGTCGTGAGGTATATGCATGAAACACACGGCATTTCGGATGACCCCCAATCATGATCATTCAAGACTTGACACCTAAACAGAAAGAGCTCTTGGCTGAAACATCTGCTTTTGCCAGACAAGAGTTGTCCGCAATTCTGGTCGCCGATGAAAACGAAAATTGGCGCTCCGCATGGCAAGCCATTGCAGGACGAGGTTTGCTTCGGTTGATTAACTCTCCGAAGAACGATGGATTGGGCCAAGATCTCGTAACGACGGTCGCAGCACTCGAAGGCTTGGGTCAAGGGTGCCCCGACAATGCCTTTTCTCTAAATTCATGCTCACAGGTCTTTGCCATTCAAGAGCCGATCCGGTCATTTGGGACCGAGGAACAAAAGATGGAGTACCTTCCAAAGCTAGGCGATGGAAGATTTATAGGCGCCTTGGCGTTGACTGAAGCGGGAGTCGGTTCGGATGCGATGGCACTGGAAACGACGGCCAAACCTTGTGAAGGCGGTTATGTTCTGAATGGTCAAAAAGCGTTTGTGGGGATGGGACCTGTTGCAGATGTCGCAGTCGTGTTCGCCAATACAGCACCCGAAAACCGCCAGTGGGGCGTTTCGGTTTTTCTGGTAGAAGCTACTGACCCGGGGTATTTGCGGCGTCCGGCCCAAGAAAAAATGGGTCTTGGCAGTATGCCACTTGGCGAACTGTGCTTTGAAGATTGCTTCATCCCGGCCGACAGGATGCTTGGCGCGGCTGGGGCCGGGAACAGCATTTTCCAGCATACGATGATCTGGGAACGCAGTTTCATTCTTGCGGGCCATGTTGGAGCAATGGCTCGTCAGTTGCACAAGACCATCGAATTCGCACGGTCGCGTCGCGTCGGTGGAACGGCGATTGCAAATCACCAATCCGTTTCCAACCGCCTTGCTGACATGGCCATGAGGTTAGAAACGGCACGCTTGATGCTCTACCGCGCAGCGTCAAACGTGCAGGACAACCTGCAATCGGCGTCCTTTGCATCGATGACCAATCTACACATTTCAGAGGCTTTTCTGGCGTCTAGTTTGGATGCTGTCCGTATCTTTGGCGGAAAGGGCTATATGACTGAGTTTGGAGTCGAGCAGGATCTGCGGGATGCCATGGGCGGCGTAATATATTCAGGAACTTCCGATATCCAACGCGAAATAATTTCAAACATGCTTTGAACCATGACCATATTTGGGAAATGAAAAAATCAATTTTCTCAAACTGCCTTAGCCAATCTAATCAGCTTTGTCAGCGTCCAAAAGATTAATCAGGATCTTTGTCCACACCTTGTCATATGGTTGCATGAACACGCCCCTATGGTCAGTTTCCAACCGATGCGTGTTCAGTGCGTCGCCGGCCAAAGTCTTCCAAACATTTTCGGTTTCGATATCTGTTGTCACCAAAGTCATAGGAAAGTTAAGCGGTGTTGCCGTATAACGGGCAGCCATTCTGCCAATTACGAAGCGCATCGCACGGTCGCGTCGGCTGGCGTCGATATCTTCACCTTTAGTGTGGCCCAGTCGAGTTGTCAGGGCTTTATTCACAATTCGATAATCGCGCCAGAATGTCAGGTTCTTAATATCACCAGGTAAGCGGTTCAAAATACGTTTGGTTTCAGAAACCAACCTTTCGATTGCACCCCGTTTCGAAGAATTTGCGCCAAAATCGAATTTTGTAGGGGGCGTTGGATCCAGCAAGAAAATACTTGCGATTTCATCTCCAGCAGCAATCATCTGATGCGCTACTTCGAATATCAATAGCCCTCCGACCGAATAGCCTGCCAACCTATACGGACCTTCCGGTTGTTCTGCTCTAATTTCCTCGATGTAGCGCGACGCAAACGACTGCAAACGGCGCATTTTGATTATTCCATCGTCTCGGTTCCATACCGTTAAGTTATAGAATTTGCATGGAATTTCACGACCCGCGCGGCTGGAATAGTCATAATCAGCTAACGCGAAAAATAGCGGCGTTCTCTTGTCGTCCAACCGTGACCGAATGATTGTACCAGGCTGCATGGGTTCGTTGCCGTCGTCCCTTGCGGAAAGATGGTCTAAACTTGCGGCAAATTCGTGCAGAACCGGATTTTCAAAAATTTCAGTTATGGAGACTTCAAAACCTAAGGCAGCTTCGATTTTGCTGATCATTTCGACCGCGGCCAGACTATCCCCTCCGATTAGGAAAAATTCGTCGTCTCGCCTGACAGTTTCAATTTTTAGTAATGTCGACCATATTTTTGCCACTGTGTTTTCGGTCTCGTTCATATGGAAATTCAGCGTTTCGTCTTCGTCCTCTGTCTTCCGCGCTACAGCAATGTTTCGTATAGCGCTCTTATCCACCTTGCCGCTGGACAACGTGGGCAGGTCGCTGACGATGAGATAACGAGAAGGCAGCATTGCTCGTCCAAGCTTTGCGGCCAGAAACATTCTTATTCCTGAGGCATTGATCGAATGTCCTTCTGCAGGAACAACAACTGCAACGATTGCGCGTTGGTCCGAGGAAACTGGATACCAAGTTACAGTAACCTGCGCGATCCAAGGATGCTCCAATATTGCAGCTTCTATTTCTCCGGGTTCGATCCTAAGCCCATTGATCGACATTTGGTCGTCAATCCTGCCCAGGTAATGAATAACGCCATTAGCGTCCTGCTGCACCAAGTCGCCGGTCTTGTAAAAGCGCACACCCTCACGTTCAAAAAAGGCCGCAGAGGTGCGATTGGCATCATTTCGGTATCCTTGCGTTACACTCGGTCCGCCAAGACAAAGTTCACCGGGAATACCTGCTTGGGTCGGGCGTCCCTCTTCATCAATCACGAGTGCCACAAAATGTGAAAGCAATTTTCCAATTGGGGCGGAGCCTTTTGAAATTCCAGTCGGCATGTTGGCGGTCAATTCCTGCGCCGTGGCCCAAACGGTTGTTTCAGTGGGACCGTAGATATTCAGGACCTTCTCGGCCATTGTCGAAAGAGTCTTTGCAAATTGAGGCGACACGGCCTCACCATGGGTAATCAGGATGCGCAGCGGAGGTATCGTTTCAATGGAAGTCAAAATCGCAGCCCAAGTAGACGGTGTCGTTTGCGCGATCGTTACACCATTTGATGAAATCTTTTGGGCAAAGGCCTTCGGGTCCAGGACCAAGTCTCGTTCTTCCAAAACTATCGTTGCGCCGGATATCAATGGTAGAAAAATCTCAGTTATTGAGGCATCGAATGTCAGTGGGGACGTGGCAAGGTACCGATCTTCAGCTGTAAAATTTAGCAATTTTGACGCTGACTTGAGCAGTGCGGAAACGTTTCTGTGAATAACATCAACCGCCTTCGGTTCGCCGGTACTGCCCGAGGTCAACAAAATGTAGGCAAGATTGTTGGGCACGGCGTGTCCAGCAGTTTCACCAATCGGTTCAAAATCCCCCAAGTCCTCAACCGCCATAAATTCTGGCGCGTTGTCAGGATTCACTTCTGCAAATTTGGCCTTCAGAGAACCTAGCAACGCACGGTTGCCCAGCACGATCTTGCAAGGGCAAAGGGTCAAGTTACGAAAATGCCGTTCTGCTGGATCCCCATTGTCCAATGGCAAATACGCAGCACCCGCCCCGAAGATAGCCAGCAAAGCCGATGGAAGATTTACTGTCCGTTCCAACAGTACGCCAACCAGATCACCACCGCCTATGCCGCGTTTTTCAAGCGCGAGCTGAAAAAGTTGGACCAATTCACGAACGAATGCATAGGAATGCGTGCCGGATTTGTCCATCACCGCAATTGAATTTGGCACATTTGCAGCAGTATCTTTGAACTGATCATACACCGTAGGCAATAGAATTTCCGAGGCTTTATTCATCCGCTCATATTCCTATGCTTTCAAACATTTTTTCTTTATACGGCATAATCTGCATTTTGGTTCAAACATGGCATATTTTACTTGAGAACAGTGTGTTTACTTAGATGTCGCTGTTTGAATTTCTCGGCCCTCGGATCACCCAGACGGCGCAAAGATGATCTTGCGAAATGTAGAAGCGACCAGCCCCCTGCAGTTTGGTGACGCCCTCTTCTTTAGCGTCGGCAACGCTGAATGTTCCTTCATGTGGGAAAAACTGAACTGAAATGTCGCGAAAATCCAAAACCTTAGCGCTGAGTTGATATTGAGCTTTATAAAATGCTTCTTTTGCAACAAACAGCATTCGAACCCAAACCCCCATTCTAGTATCCGGAATCTTCGGAAGCTGGGCAATTTCGTCGACACTTCCGATCATCGCCCACAAGGATTCCTCTATCTGTAACTTTGGCTCTATGTCGATTCCAACAGCAATGTTGTCGCCCGTTTTCGTGACAACCACGGCGCACAAATCATCGCAATGCGTGATGCTGCCGGTCGAGTTGCCTGGCCATATTGGGGCGCGATCAGAAGACCACAGCAAGGGCTGCGGTCGGGCGATAATGTCAGCAAGCAAATCATGTGCCAACAGCCGCGCTGCGATGATCTCGCGTCGTCGCTTTGCTACAGCATTGGCCAAACCTGCCCGTTCCTTTTTGAACAAATGCTCGGTCATCTCATCAAGAGCCGGATCGAGCTGAACCACACCTATATTCAATTTAAGATCAGAAGTGCCCGATGGAAATATCTTGTCAGGGCTGACCCAGACGTCAGCACCACGTTCCAGCCAGAGAAGTGCCATGCCAGAATTGCGACGTGTTGAATCGTATTTCAAAGAATAATTGCCTTCAATAAGTTGGTTAGCACAGTCTGCGCAGTGCCCTTTCATTAGTAGGCCTTTTCCAGTTTGCTGCTGTCGACTAGGTCTTGAAATACTTCACAGCGCTCCAACAAATCGTCCCACGTCCCGATATCGAGTATTTTGCCCTTCTGCAGAACTACGATTTGATCACAAGTACGAACTGTACTCAATCGATGTGCGATCAGTATATTGGTCTTGGTGCTGGGTAATGAGTTGAGCGCGGCCATGATGTTGCCTTCGGTCAAACTGTCCAACGCACTTGTGGCTTCGTCGAAAACGATAAGATCTGCGTCGCGATAAACAGCACGGGCAATGCCAACCCTTTGCCGTTGTCCACCAGAAAGACGCACACCGCGTTCTCCCAATGTTGTATCATAACCATTCACAAGTTCGTTTTCGATAAGATCTGCGATGTCCGCGATTCTTGCGGCTTTGCGTACGCGACCAAAATCAATCTCGTCCCTGGAAAGACCGAAGGCAATGTTTTCCGCAACAGTGCTATCCGATAGAAAGATGTCTTGGGGTACATACCCGATGGACCGTTGCCAAGACACGATATTGTCGGCGTTCAAGGGTTTGCCATCGACAATGATTTGACCAGAAGTCGGACGAAGGAGGCCCAGAAAAAGATCCGCTAAAGTCGTCTTTCCTGCGCCCGTGCTGCCAACAATCCCAACTTTCTGGCCCGCGGCGAGTGAAATGTTGATGCCTGTCAGACTCTCCCCAGTGGTATTCGGATAGGCAAAGCCAACATCCTTGATCCGCAGCTCTCGCTTTAGGCCGAGCGGTTTTGTATCGCCGCGTGACAGAACTTCTTTGGTTGCTTGCATATCGTCATATAGGCGGTTGATCGCCGCGATGCCGGATTTCATATCGGTTGCCGAGGAATAGATTCGATGCAATTCCGGAATCAGACGCTGAGCTGCAAAACCAAAAACGCCCAGCATTGGGATGAGTTCACCCAAAGCGGCACCATTCTCGAAAGCGTCTTCATCCACCAGAAAGAGACACAGAAAGATAACACCGCCCGAAGCTAGGGCATAAATGAGATTAGACGGCAATTGTGATGCGACCCGGATGGAAAATATCGCATCGGCCATTTTTTTAGCCGGCTGTTCGTAAAGCTTCAGATACTGTTTTTCGAGGCCCATGGCTTTTACTGCCTTAATGCCACCAAATGCCTCGTTCGTAACACGATAGCGATTTTCGTTTGAGTCGATCCTGATTTGGCCTTGAATGCGCACCCGGCGTTGAGTGATCCAGTAACCAATACCATAGGCCGTCCCAATAATGAGTGTCGCAGTTACCGAGACCTGGGGATTCACCCAAAACAACAAAATTGAAATTGCGACTGTTGTAATCAAACCGGCGATCAACTGCATAGCTGGGCGAATGAAGAAGGAAATTGTTTCACCGACTTCGCTCAAAACTATGGTGGCCATGTCGCTACCGTGCCTATCCAGAAAGTAAACATAAGGCTGACTTAGATAAACACCCAGTACGCGGCGGCTGATTTTGTATGCTTGTTGAACCGCGAAATGTTCGACGACCAACAGGCGCCAAACTTGCATTGCACTCGCCGCCAGTATGATTGCGAAAGAACCCAGCCCCACCACAAGCAACAAAGAATAACGTGTTTCCAGCCGCAACACACTGCTGAGTTTGCCAAATACCGGCATAGTGGAGACGATATTCGTGTCTGCCAATACAGCGAAGAACGGTAGGGCAGAGGCCACCATCAACGCAGATGAAAGCGCAGAGGCAATCACAACAAAAAGGGCATACACCGCCGCTCGCCGATCCTCTCTTGCGATTAACTTCCAGGCTTTTGTCCAGGTCGAAATATCTGCCACGGCGACCCCAAGCATCTTGTTATCGCTGACCGTCGATTTGTTCAGATCTTCTGATTTCAATTCCGATTTGGCAGAAGTTGAAGGCTTAGTTTTGTCAATCATTCGGATTCATTTCCGCAAAAGCACTTGAAATGCTTGGTTGGCCTGTGTGCCGGATCGTGAAAAGACCAATAGTAAGGGGATAGTGTCACCTCTGGTTATTTGTTCGCATGTTGGCCTAGGAGGGCATCCACAAAATTCTCTGCAATTTCAGCCTCCGTTTCTTTTCGACATAGTTTCTGCATTTCGTTCACAGATGATCTAAATCTTGTATCAGAAAATATCGATTGTATGTCAGTTTCGATCTGGTTTGCTTGGTCGCTTGGTTTACCAGATCGACCAACTCCGTGGATTACCACACGCGTTGCATTACCAAATTCGTCAATAACATACGGGTAAGCCAAAATTGGAGTGGCGGTATCGACGGCTTCGACGAGCCCTCCGGTTCCGCCATGCATAATTGCTAGGTCCGCGGACTCTAGGATTTTATGCTGCTGCACCCATCCGAAAACCTCTACGTTCTCGGGCGGATTGTGAATTGGTTTGCTTTGCCAATGTTCGCCTACCACAATCATCAATTGCCAATCAGGATGTCTGCGCATGACTTCCCACAAGGCCGCGATAAAATCATTATCCGGAGACAGTATCGTGCCAAATGCAGCGTAAATGCGTCGACTCATAGGTGACCTCCGGTTCTCCCCGATTGCTTTTGGTGGTGGCGTTGAGGTCTTGGGCACGGGTCGATCTTCCAGAATCATTGGGCCAACATAATGAAGTTCGGCGGACGCTTTTGTTGGTAAATCAAGCGCCCTGGGCAGCATGATCAGCGTTGGCAAATTGTAGGCCCAAGGCATTTGCCAGCAAAGCAGTCTGAGTAGAGTAGGCAAATTCACGCCTTCTTGCCTTGCGAGTACCAACAACGCGCTTGGGTGGTCCGCCCCCCAATCTATGACAGCGTTTTTTCCAATGACGGCGAACTTACGGGCCAAATAATAGACCCACTGGGCGGCAACACCAATCGGTGAGCCCATCACGCCGGAACCCGGCACCTGTCTGTAGTGCAAAGGCGGCGCTTTAAAGCTCGGACGGGAAAGAAACATGTTTGTCGTCAATACGACCCGAAGCCTCAGCCCAAGCGAAACAATGATATGCGCATGTAATTCGCAATCAATCATCACAATATCTGGCCTCACCGACTTCAAGTGATCCTTTAGAACAAAAAGATCCAAGCTATTGAGGGCCTCCAAGGCGCGATTTTTTCTGCAACCAGGGCGCATTCGGTCCAGACCATTTGGGTGCGGCAAGAGCGGATTGAATGTCGTAATGCTCGGGGTCTGGATTGCGCAAAAATCGAAACCCGCGTATACAATCAGATGTTTAGATGTTTCTGGTGCGATAAAACAAATCTGATGTCCTCGGGCAGATAGCCGCTGTGCCAGAGCCAGCTGACTCATTAACGGACTGGTTATTCCGCTGGCGATCAAGACAATCCGTGCCATAAAGCTTTCCGCTCTCTGCGTCCCTCAAATGAGGACTAAAACAAACAAAGTTTTCAAAGGCAAAAAGTTGATGTCCACACCAAGCGATCTATTTGATACAAGTCAACATAGAACATTCAAGAGGGTCGTCAACTTTTGGAACATAACATAATGCGCTTCCTAGAAAGAATGCCCCCGGTTTGATCCGTAGAGAAGAACTTGACACCTGATGCACATAATACCTCAGCCAAAGCCGATCATACTACGGGAGGGTGGCCATGAAAGAGCCTTCAAATTCAGCTCAAACTATTAAGAAACGGGCTCCCCTTACGCAGATGCAGAGACAAATCTGGGCCGGGCAGAAATTGTTTCCCGACCAGCCAGTCTACAACACAGCATGGCGTTTCAATTTGGGTTTAAATGTCGATCCCAAGCGCTTCCGGAAAGCTTTTTTTGCAGTTGTTGACGAGTTGGATGCGCTGAGAATGGTTGTTCAAAACTATGACGGCACACCGAGTTTGAATGTCTTGGACAGTCTGGCAGGAACATATGAGGATTTGACCGTAGCCAGTCAGGATGAATTAGCCGTTGCGATTTCTGAACGCGTCACGCGCCCATTGGATCCGTCCAAAGCAACCGTCCTGTGTAGTCTGTTTAGGGTTGCAGACGGAAGTTTGGCGTGGCTCTTGAACATGCATCACATTGTCAATGATGGGCAATCAAGCCTCGTTGTGTTTAGAATGGTTGCAGAAACCTATGCAAATATGGGCAAAATTAACTGGAACATTGAAGGCTCCAAACTGTCATTTTTGGAACATGCACAGTCCGAAGAAACCGGATTGATCGACGAAAACACTCGCTTTTGGGACAATTGGCAACGCTATGCCCCCGCCCCCCCGAAACTATACAACCGTGTTCTGACTGGGACTTGCGCGACGGCATCCGAAAGGCGACTAAGATTATCAAATGCCAGGCGTGAAAGGCTGGAAGAACTTTGTGCGTCGCCCAATTTCGCTGGGCTCAGCCGATATCAAACTGTTTTCACACTTTTCCAAACTGCGTTAATGGCCTGGACGCATCGAGTCTCGAGCCAGGAACACATATCCTTGGGCGTTGTTACACATGGGCGTCGGACACCTGCACAACGCAAAATGGCCGGGTGTTTCATCGATATTTTTCCATTGGATGTTACCATTGGGCCCAAACAAAGTTTCACTGAATTGCATACGGTGGTTCGGCAACGCAACCTAGATAATTTACGCCACGCCAAGCCCGGGGCTCTACGCCCCCGTGGCAAACCAAATTATTCTGTGGTGCTAAACGCGTTTCCAGTTTCATTCCCCAAATTCAACGGTACCAAAATCTCGGCCGAATGGTTGGGCAATGGATGCACCGACCCAACGCATGCCTTGCGTCTGAATGTAATCGACGAGGGGGCCGAAGGGCAGCTGACACTGAAATTCCTGTTTAATTGTGATGCCGTTCCGGAAAGCCGGGCAGATGACGCGGTTATGAATTTCATGAACGTGCTAGATGCGATGTTGGAAAATCCAAATAACGCGATAAATGCCGTACCGATCACTGGGTCAGATGAAACCGCTTCTGTTTGTATCGGTGAAAAGAGCGATCCCGCCGAAGAAATCGAAGATATTGTGGTTGCAACTGAAAGGCTTGCGGCCGCCGAACCGGATATCCTGGCAATCAAAGATGATGTTCGATCTTGGACGCGTGCTGATTTAGATCGGCGTGCAAATGAAATCGCCGACATTATCACGAAAGCAGGGATTGAACATGGTTCGCGCGTCGGCGTTCACCTGACAAGGACGGGTGATCTGGTCGCCGCATTGCTTGGAATCATGAAGGCCGGAGCAGTTTTCGTGCCTTTAGATCCAGGACAGCCAGGTGCGAGGCTTGATGCCATAGTCAATGAGGCGCGTCTTTCACTCATTCTCACCGAACGAATTATTCGCCGAAGCTGGCCGGGAGAAATCGATAAAATTGAGTTGGACGACGTTGAACGAAGCACCGCAAACTACGAGTCTAGGCACTTTTCCGGACCAGCCTATGTGCTTTTCACATCAGGATCAACAGGGAGGCCAAAGGGTGTCGTGGTTGAACGAACTGCGATCTCCCAATATGCTCATTGGGCGCAAAGGACATATGCGAACTTTCCCGAAGCCAGCTGGGCTTTACATTCTGCTATAGGTTTTGACCTGACGCTTACCTCCATATTTGCACCACTTGTGAGCGGCGGATGGGTACGTGCATATAGAGAAGAATTGACCGGTCCCGATCTTTCGGTCCTGCGTGTTTTTGAAGACGACACAGTCAATGTCGTTAAGCTGACCCCAAGACATTTGGCACTGGCACTCGAAACAGCGGGTACGCCACAGAAAATCCAATCACTGGTTCTTGGAGGCGAAGAGCTTTCGCGGGGTCTGGCCGTGAGAGCCATTGAGCAACTGGGATTTAATGTAATCATTCATAACGAGTATGGTCCTACAGAAGCTGTTGTTGGTTGTATGGATCACGTGTTTGACCCCCAAAACGATACCGGTGCAACGGTGCCGATTGGCCGGCCGGCCGATGACACAAATATTACAATCCGTGATGCTGGCCTGAATACGGTTCCAGCCGGTGTTGTAGGTGAACTGTTTATTTCCGGACGAAGCAGATTGGCGAAGGGATATTTCAACGCTCCGAAGGAAACCATGGAAAAATTTGTTCCAAATCCGAAGGACCCAAACACCCTGATGTACCGGAGTGGAGATCTGGCCTCTGTGCGCTCGGATGGGGTCGTTTTATACCACGGCAGAACGGATGATCAGCTAAAGATCTCAGGCGTAAGAATTGAGCGAGGCGAAATTGTTGATGCAGCCTTGAAACATTCAGGGGTAACAGAATGTGCGGTCGCCCTTTTTGATGCCTTTGCAAAGGAAGAAAAAATCTGCAAACGCTGCGGTATTTCAGATCGTGTTCCAGACATTCCGTTCAACGACGAAGGCGTTTGTCGGCTTTGCAGCGATTTCGAGAAGTATCGAGAAGGCGCCGCTGCGTATTTTCGAGAGTTCGAGAAACTCAAAGAAATCGTCGACAGGGCCGGTGCTGCACGCAAGGGCGACTATGATTGCGTTATGCTTTTGTCTGGGGGCAAGGACAGCACTTATGCTCTAAGTCGCTTGGCGGAACTGACCAAACGAATTCTATGTCTGACCTTGGACAATGGTTACATTGCTGACGGCGCAAAAGAGAACATTCGACGTGTCACCGAACAGTTGGGCGTGGACCATAGGTTTTTAACTACACCCGCAATGAATGAGATATTCGTGGACAGCCTCAAACGACATGCAAATGTCTGCAACGGTTGTTTCAAGACAATCTACACGCTGAGTTTGCATGTTGCCCGTGAGGTTGGCGCCCCTATCATTGTCACCGGGCTTTCGCGCGGCCAATTGTTTGAAACACGATTGGCACCTGAACTATTCAACGAAAACAGCGTTGAAACGGATTCCATCGATGCAATCGTCTTAGAGGCTCGCCGCACATACCATACCTTCGCCGACACGGTCAGCAAACGTCTGAATGGCGATCTTTTTGAAATGGGTGAAATCCTCGAAGAAGTAGAATTCGTTGACTTTTATCGCTATTGTGACGTTCCGGTTGCCGAAGTCATTTCATATCTTGAGCGCAATATTTCCTGGGTCAGGCCTGCTGATACCGGCCGCTCAACAAATTGCCTGATTAACGATGTAGGGATTTTCGTTCATAAAGCACAACGTCGGCATCATAATTATGCATTGCCCTATAGTTGGGATGTGCGAATGGGACACAAAACTGTGGCTGAAGCCGTTGACGAATTAAACGATGAAATCGACGTAGAGCGAGTCCGGAAAATTCTGGATGAAATTGGTTTTGTTGGTCCAATTGAGCGTGCCGATAGTACGGACGTTACCTGCTATTACGTGAGCGACACAAATGTGCCGCCAGAGCATCTAAGGCAATCGATGGCACGGCGTCTGCCTCGTGAAGCTGTTCCTTCGTTTTTCGTCAAGGTTGATTCCATCCCACTGACGGCTAATGGCAAGGTGGATGAAGCGTCCTTGCCTGATCCTAGGGCGATGTTTGATGCAAACAAATCAGAACCCGTGGAACCGTCCAATAATCTTGAGGCCGATCTACTTGCGATTTGGCAATCAGTCTTGCAGGAACCGAACATAGGGGTGGACGATAATTTCTACGAAATCGGTGGATCATCAATCGCAGCAATCCAGATTGCGGCACGCGCGCGCGTCGAAAATATCTCTTTAAGTCCTATTGATATCTTTAGGTTCCAGAGTGTGTCAGAGATCGCGGCAAAACTGCTCGAAGTACAGCCGCTGAGCACAAAAGAAAAAGCCAAACCAAGGGCCACAATTTCGTCAGACGATAAGGCAAAATTGTCTGCCTTGCTTAGAAAATCTTAATATGGCTGAGGATGCAGAAATCGACGGTATCGAAGATTTTTTTCCTGCCTCGCCACAGCAGGCCGGTATGCTTTTTGAAAGTATCAACCGCCCAAAATCCGGAGTCAATTTAGGTCTCGTCACCGCAAAATTGAACTATGGGGCAAATATCAAAAAATTTAAGGCAGCTTTCGAGTCCATTGTGCAAAAACATCAATCATTGCGCAGCCAGATCATGTGGGAAAACCTGTCGGCGCCAATTCAAGTTGTAAGAAATAAAGTTGTACTCAATTGGGAACATTTGGATTGGCGTGGTGTGGACGAAATCGAAACACGGTTGCCATCGCTGCTGGATGAACTGCGCGTTGAGGGACTTAATTTGGCCGCTGCACCCGCCATGCGCTTATTGATCGTCCTATTTGACGAGGGGTCGTTCTTCATTTGGATTACGCATCACGCCTTTGTCGATGATTGGTCCGTTGACGTAGTCATGCATGAAACCGCAAAGGCCTATGCCGGGCGGCCAGAAACTGCAGAACCAATGCCATATCGGGACTTTGCGGATTGGCTGTCCGGTCGTGATTGCAAAGCGAATGACGCGTACTGGAAAAAAGTGCTTTCTGACATTCCGGAATTGACGCGCATACAACTGCCTTTCCCAGACGCTCCACCCAAAAAAACAAAGGCGAATTTCGCTCGGTCCGTAGAGTTGACACGCGACGAAACGGCACTCCTAAACGATGTCGCGCGCCAGCTGCGGGTAACACTGGGTGCTGTCCTTTCAGTCGCTTGGGGCGTTGTTCTTCACCGAATTGCGGTTTCCAACGATGTTTTTTTTGGATTGGCAGTGACACAGCGCCCTTCGGAATTGGATGGAATAGAAGCAGCCGTGGGAAATTTCGTGGCGACTTTACCAGTCAGATTTAAATTTGACCTCAACAGAACGCTACGTGCAACCATATTGGGTCGACACGATCAAGCAATTGCAGATCAGGCCCATGATTCTCCTTCATTGTCAGACTTGTCATGGGGGGAAGGCTCCCCGGCAGAGCGGGCACTTTTTGAGTCGATCCTTGCAATCAATGAAGCTGGAAAGCCCCAACCGGACTCGGAAACGTTGTTCCAGAATTGGGATGTCCAGAATTTCAGTTCCTTTCCAATGGCGATCGTCATTAACCCGGGCGAACGGTTGTCGCTAAAATCTATTGCAGATCCACAAAGGTTCAGCGTGTCTGTGGTATCCAAACTATTGGAGATGCTCCATGCCGCATTGACTGCACTACCAGAGCATCTGGATCGCCCTGCCGTTCAGCTTCCGATAATGAGAGCGGCGACGCTTCGACAGGCACAAAAAGGTGACATCGGCCCTCGGCTTCCGGGCACTCTATCACTTTTGCCATCAAAAATAGATGCCCTAGCCAAGTTGGCAGACAAAAAAATTGCTGTTCATGATGAAACCGGGGGCACATCATACAAAGCCCTCATCAAATTAAGCAATTCGATCGCCGCAGGTTTGAAGGAGGCGGGTGTCAGACAGGATGATCGCATTGCGGTGTTTCTGCCACGAGGCGCGGATGCAATCGCAACGTATTTGGCAGCCTGGAAACTGGGGGCGTCCTACGTCCCCATGGATCCGGACCACGCATCCGCACGCTTGACGGAAATGACAAAAACCTTGGGGCCCGCCGCATTGATCGGCACTGCGGCAAATGTCGCGATAATTCCAAAGGGAACTTGGTCCCAATTGTCGATCGAAAACCTTCGGGACAATTACTCGCTAGACGACAGAGTGAGCGCAGTAGAGACGGAACCAGGGGACACAGCCTATATTATGTTCACCTCTGGATCGACGGGAAGGCCCAAGGGGGTGGAGATCACGCATCAAAACCTTGCTGCCTCCACCCTTGCTCGACCCATTTGGTACAAAGAAGACCCAGAAAAATACTTGGTCGTCTCACCATTTTCTTTCGACAGCTCAGTGGCCGGAATCTATTGGACGCTGGCAACCGGCGGAACGTTGGTCGTGCCGACGACAAAAACCGTAAAAGACGCACAGCTTTTGGCCGAAACAATTGACTACCAAAGCGTGAAAACGATGCTTTGTCTGCCGTCGCTTTATGATATTCTACTTGATATCGGCGGGCCAGAATCTCTGAAATCTTTGCGTTGCGTGATTTTGGCAGGAGAGCCTGTGCCAAAACACATTGTTTCAAAGCATTATGCGAAATGCCCAAACGCCAAACTCATCAATGAATATGGGCCAACAGAGGCGACAGTGTGGTGCGCTGCGGCAGAACTTTCGCCGGATGACTCGACGGTCACGATTGGCCGGGCAATTCCCGGGACTCGGTTGTTTTTGCGGGATCAATTTGGTCGCCCTGTCCCCGACGGCGTGCCGGGCGAACTCATGGTCGCAGGTTCCGGCCTCGCGCGCGGCTATCTTCACGATATCGCAGAGACAGAAAAGAGTTTTGTGATTGGTGCCGATACAAACAACGAAAGGGCTTATCGCACTGGAGATCTTGTCCGGCGTCGGCAGGACGGCGATTTTGAATACCTTGGGCGGGCAGACCACCAAGTCAAAATTAGAGGCCATCGTATTGAACTGAGCGAAGTGGATGCAGCACTTTCAAGACATGAAGGCGTTCTGGAAACTGCCGTCGTCCCAATCACAAGAAACGGACGCACCAGTCTCGTGGCATATTTTGTCGGCACTGTTTCACAGGATACACTGATTTCGATCGTTTCCCAGAACCTTCCAGAGCCAATGAGACCTGCGTATTTTGTTAAGGTCGACGCACTCCCCCGAACTTCATCAGACAAGGTGGATCGTAAGTCTTTGATCGCAAGCGGTATACCCGAAAATGTTGGTCGAGGTGAAGCCGCAGCCAGCGAGACCGAACAAGTCGTCGCCGAACTTTGGAGGAAGTGTCTTGGTCTCCAAGAAATACCAGACGTTATGACCAGCTTCTTTGCTCTCGGAGGCGACAGTTTGATGATAATGCGCCTCGCAGGCACGATTTCAGAAGAGTTCGGCAAACAGATAACAGTAGCAGAATTTATGCGCTGTGCGTCCTCGGTCCGAGATATGGCTGCGTTCGTTGACGCTGCAACTGTTGGCTCAGATCAATTCTTTTCGCAAAGGTTGTCTCCCCAAGAACCGGTACTTGCGAATGGTGATCAAACCGCTCTTTGGTTCGCTGCCAAGACGCACAGCATTGAACCGTTCTTTAACTTGGCCAAAGGTGCTGTCGTGCATAAAGCACTGACGGAAAAAGACATTCGCGCTGCGGCACAAGAACTCATGCGACGTCATTCCGTCCTATCTCGACGCTTCGTGCTAATAGATCGTCAACTGTGGTTGGCCCACTCCGACGAAGACTGTCCAGGAGTTGAATGTCACGATGTATCAGTGCCATTGGACGAATGGGCCACATCCGTGACCCAAATTCCTTTCAACATGGACTCTGGCTTACTTTGGCGCATCGCGTTGCGCCCCATTGGTGCAAATCTATGCGCGTTTGTAGTGGTGATCCATCACTCAATTGCAGACGGATGGAGCTTAGATATCTTGATGGAGGAATTTGTTGAACAACTCCTCAATTCGTCCAAATTGCATGCGCCAGAGTCGCCGTCTTACCTAGATTACCTTTTCGCTGACGCAGAAATTCGACAAAGCAAAGACTGGGGCTCAGATATTGAATTCTGGGACAAGACCTTGTCAGACTATCCAAGCGCTCCCTCCCAATTGCCCCGCGACAGGCCAATTCCTGGAAAGACGCAGTGCTTCGGGCATACTGTCCGAAAATCTTTGTCCTACGATGCTAGCATGTCGCTCAGACAAGTTGCATCTGAGGCGAAAACCACTGTGTTTTCGGCCCTTTGGGTCGGTTTGGCAGCCTTTATTGCACAAGAGACCGAACAGGCGGATACGTTGATCGCCGTCAGCCATGCAAACAGGCCTTCATCCGACTTTGACAACGTTGTGGGGTGCTTCACAAAAGCGCTACCCTATAGACTGAATCTGTCAAATAATCCCGATTTCAGGACTGCCACCCGGATTGCGGGCCAACTTTCTCGTGAATACATGGTTCATCAGGAAATTCCTATCGAACACCTGCCGAATCTTTCGGCATCGCGCCCGGGGCAGTACTTGACTTCATTCGCCCAAGTGGCACTGCAATATCACGATTTTGATTGGGCGGCGAAGGTTGAGACGTCTCCTGGTTTGGTCCGCACGCTTGAATTCGAAGCCGGCGTTACAGCATTCTTTGAAATAAGCATTGAATGGTATTGGAGGTCAGGAACTTTAGTTTGTGCCATGGTCGGACGCGCAGATCGCTATGAACAATCCTCTCTGGAAATGTGGCTGAACCAGTATCTGTCCACCCTTGAGAACTTTGCGAAGTCGCCAGAAAGCGCAATCAAAAGCGTGACCAAGTGGCTGTCCTAAGATAGTGATCCATCTGAAGTGAGGCCGGTCAACGCAATAATCTCTTGGCGTGTTCTTAGTACATATTTTCGACGTGAAATTGAGGAAGCCGTAAACAGTTACGCGACCACCCGTAAATTTATTGCTACCCCGCTACACCACTGAAAATAAATAAGGAAACATTAATACGAACGTCATTCGTGTTGAAGCATCCCGTCTGGCCGCCCACCCTAATGTCGCCCTGAGAATCGATGAGATTTCTTATGAAAACAACGTTGATCAGCGCATGCAGGCAAGCGTAAGGAGAGGATTTGTTTTGGATGGACTGGAACAAGAGGCGCTTCACGCACCCACAGCACACGCTCGCGTCAGGGCGTTAGAGTTGCTGGGAAAGTCTGTTGGGCTCTTTGATGCCCCACCTGAAGTCGCGCCCACCAAGTCTATTGCTGAAATGGAAAAAGAGTTATTCCAAGTACTGAATGACACTTTCTAATACGAAAATTGGTAATGTCGCCAGAGTGTTTCAGCCAATTCGCGGCAACTAAAACGCGCCCCAAGACTGGCAAGATTCTTGAAGATATTTGGATTTGTAACCCACTTGTAACCCAACCGAGTATTTGACCGAAATTAGTCCCGTCTAAGCAATTGAAATTAATGGTGCCCCCACACGGACTCGAACCGCGGACCTACTGATTACAAAGAAAGCACTTTGAACCCCATCAAACCATAATTCGTCATGTTTTTAAGGTAAGATACTGTTTTGCAACAATAAAACAGTTGGGATAGCCCTTAGTGGATCGTATCATGAGCGCCATGATTGTTGCAAAGAATGTTGCAAAGGAGCGCACATGCCTAACTTACCACTGACCAAACGCCCGAACGTCGCTAAGATCAAACACCCAGACAGCGGCACCGTTTTCTACTCTGACCCAACCCTTAAAACCGACCCCGATGCGAAAGGCATCCGCCTCGCTGTTGGTGCACGACAGAAGGTGTGGTGGGTTGCACGCCGCATCGACGGCAAGGTGAAACAAATCCGCTTGGGCGAATGGCCAACATTGCCCGACGTCTATGCAGCCCGTGATATTGCGAAGGAAAAGATGGCCGCTGTCGCGACCCATACGGACGTCGCTTCGACGGGCCTTTTCGGCCATTTGCTCCGTCGTAGTTGCGTTCAAACGGCCAATCAAGTTTTCGGTAATCATGGTTTGCCCCCTAGGCATTAGTTGATGGAGGCATGTTTCATAAGTGCCGATCACCTGACCTCTGCCTCGCGATGTTGCAAAGACGTTGCAAAGCACACAAAACAACGATGGTCGCCTTAACGGGCGACCTTCAAAATATTGATATGTAAGTGATAAATGGTGCCCCCACACGGACTCGAACCGCGGACCTACTGATTACAAATCAGTTGCTCTACCAGCTGAGCTATAGGGGCACTTCGGGTCATTTACGATTTTATTTCTGGGCGTGCAAGCCCTCTCATCGCGGAAAAAACAAAATCATTTGCGCGTGTTGAATAATCTTCTCTGGCATGTCCGAAATTCGTCTCCCTTTAACATCCAATTCGGAGTTTTCCGGCACGTTTCACCCCAATGCGTCTCTGCCGCAATCCGTTGTCCCGACGCCAAGACAGACGCGTTTTCAATGGATTAAACTCCGCCCCGTCCACAAACACCAATTACAAATGTGATGCGTCCACGGGCTATTTGGATTTGCGCGTCGTGCGCGCCAGGATGATGACGGCGATCAGACCGACGCCCATCACCAATAGTGCGGCTGGCGCGGCTTCGCCGATTTTTTCCAGCGAGGCTTGCTCAAAAACCCGAGTGGACAGGGTGTTAAAGTTAAACGGGCGCAGCAACAGAGTTGCGGGCAGCTCTTTGACGCAATCGACGAACACCAGCAACAAAGCCGTTCCCAATGACCCTCGGATCAGCGGCAGGTGGACTTTTCGCAATGTCCCGCCTGCGGTTTGGCCCAAGGACCGAGCGGCCATTGGCAAAGAGGGGGAAACGCGGCCAAAGGCTGAATCCGTTGCGCCTTGGGCAATTGCGAAAAAACGCACCGAATAGGCATAGATGATTGCAAAGGCAGACCCGGTCATCAACAGACCGACATCGCGCCCTGTCGTGGCCTCTATGACGTCTGCGATCACGTGATCCGCGGCTGACATGGGATACAACAGCCCCACGGCCAGAACCGCCCCCGGCGCGGCGTAGCCGATCGTGGTCAGGGGCAGTAGCATCCCCGGCAGGCGTCGTCCTGTCATACGCACGCCATAGACCAGAAAGACCGATGCAGCGACGGTGACGACCGCCGCGCTGCCCCCGACGGTCAATGTATTGACCAAGGCGCGCAGCAGTTCCGGATCCAGCCAGCGTTCGACATGGCCCAAAGCGTGGCTCGTGATTACGGCGGTTGGCAGCAAGAACCCCACGGCAAAGGGTATGAAACACAAAACCGTGGCCAGCCATCCCCGCCATCCT
The DNA here is from genome assembly GCA_051251595.1 of Marinosulfonomonas sp. Lineage (GTDB taxonomy): Bacteria > Pseudomonadota > Alphaproteobacteria > Rhodobacterales > Rhodobacteraceae > NORP110. The sequence continues at coordinate 111,518 of JBPOFA010000011.1, read as the reverse complement.
GTCAGGGGACGGGCCTCTACCGGGCGCTGTTGGCGGGGTGTTTGAAAATACCGCAGCCGCCCTCTGCTGCGTTTTTCCAGGGCGACCAGGACAAAGACAACAATCAGCACGATGCTGGCAATTTGCGCCGCCCCCGACGCGTTGCCGCCGTCCAGCCAAATGGTAAAAATACCCGTTGTCAGGGTTTGCACTGAAAAATAGGAAACCACACCGAAATCGCTGACGGTTTCCATCATGACAATGGCCGCACCCGCGGCAATCGCTGGTCGGGCCAGGGGCAAACCGACCCGCAGGAAACGCGCCACCGGCCCTGCCCCCAAAGCGCGGGCGACCTCATAGGTGCCGCCGGATTGTTCGCGGAACGCAGAACGGGCCAGCAAGAAGACATAGGGGCACAGCGCCGCTGTCAGCACAATGATCGCCGCCCCAAGCGAGCGGATTTCTGGGAACCAGTAATCCCGAGAGGTTTGCCAGCCGAACATGTCGCGCAGCCCCGTCTGCACCGGACCGGCATATTCCAGAAAATCCACAAGCGCGTAGGCCCCCACATAGGCCGGGATCGCCAGGGGCAACAACAGCATCCATTCCAGCCATCGTGATCCGGGAAAGCGATACATTGTCACCATCCAGGCCGATACGGTGCCGACGATGGCAGACAAGCTGCCAACACATAGAACCAGAATTGCCGTAGTTCTTAGGTAGCGCGGTAAGGTCGTGCTGATGAGATGCGGCCAGATATTTTGATCCGGCGTCAAAGCGATCCAAAGAACAACGACAATTGGCAAGACCACCAGAACAGCGATAAGCCCGGCGCCAACTGACCAGCGGTCAAGTTCGATCCGTGGGGCACTGTTTGCAGGATTCTGACTGTTTTGCTCGACCATTAGCCCCCGCATACCCAAAACCGGTTTAACTGTCCAGAATTCCCCTTATAGTCTAACCTCAGGAAAAAAGGGCCGTTGAACCGATGCAGGTTGCTATACATCTTGGTGTCCATTGTACGGATGACGACCGGGTGCTTAAGACTTTGTTGCAAAACAAGGGCGTTTTGTCACAGCAGGGTATATGTGTGCCCGGACCGGGGCGATATCGGCGCAATCTGGTGGATGTGGTGCAAAAACTGAAAGGCGCGCCGGCAAGTGACGCCACGCGCGACATGCTGCTTGACGAGCTGCTGGACGATGACACGACGTCGCGGGTTGTTCTGAGCCATGAGAATTTCATCTGCGTACCCGGCCGGGTGTTTGACCACGGCATGCTTTACGAAAAAGCCGGTTACAAACCGATGTGGCTGCGCAATGTGTTTCCGGGACATGAGGTGGAATTTTTCCTGTCGATCCGAAACCCCGCCAGCTTTGTCCCGGCCGCGTTTCACCACAAAGAACAACGCACCCAGAACTTTTCGAAATATATGCAGAATGTGGATTTGTTTGAGATGCGTTGGTCTGATGTGATCGTCGCGATCAAGGAAACCAACCCGGATACACCTTTGACGGTGTGGTGCAACGAAGACACCCCGTTGATCTGGCCCGCGGTCATCCGCGAAATTTCCGGGCATGATCAAGCCACGCGGCTGGATGGCGGTCTGAACATTCTTTCGCAAATCATGAAGAAAGAAGGCATGTTGCGGTTGCGCAATTACCTGGGCACGCATCCGCCGCAAAACGAAATTCAACGGCGCAGGATCGTCGCCGTGTTCCTGGATAAATACGCCATCGAAGACGCCGTAGAGGAAGAATTGGACGTGCCCGGCTGGACAGATGATCTGGTGAACAAGCTGACCCAGATCTACGAAGATGATCTTTACGAAATAGAGCGGCTGCCGGGCGTGAATTTCATCACGCCCTGACGCCAAAGGGCTTACATGCCAAGGGCTTCTTTATAAAGTTCCAGCACGGCTTCTTCTTCGGCCAGATCATCGCGGTCCCGTTTGCGCATCACAACAAGTTTGCGCAGAACCTTAACGTCATATCCCCGGCCCTTGGCCTCTGCCATGACTTCTTTTTGCTGGTCGGCAATGTCTTTTTTCTCAGCTTCCAGACGCTCATACCGTTCGATGAACTGACGCAACTCGTCTGCGGTTACGCGGTATGAGGTATCAACTACTGAATCGTTCATGGCACGGCCCTTATTTTCTGAAAATCGGTTCGGCCTGACTAGCGCCCTGCCCGCCACGAAGCAACCCGATCCTGATGGCGCTTGTGCATTTTTGACAGGTTCGGCGAAAAAGCATCGGCTGTTGTGATTGCCGGGTTGGGGAAATTCCACTATGTCCCAAATCTGCAGCTTTTAGATAGGGGACACCGCAATGAACTGGATAATCTGGCCAGGGGCCGTTGTTGCGCTACTTGGCGTGGCTGGACTGGTTTACTGCATTCTGTCCGCGGCCAAAATCCGCAAGCAGGAGCTGGAAGAAGAAGAGATGAAAGCGCGCCTTCAAAAGTTGGTGGCAATGAACCTGGGCGCGCTTTTTGTTTCAACCATTGGGTTGATGCTGGTGATCGTCGGGATATTGCTGGGCTGACATCGGCACATGCATCGCCCTAGACGGGAAGGTTGTCCCACAGGTCATCCTCATCGGCCTCACCATCTTCGGCCTGATCCACTGGTTGTGTCGACGTGCCGCTGTCCTTTGCGGCCTCATCTTCATGCAACCATTTCTTGATGAGGGCCGCATGCTCTGCGTCCGAAACTGTTTCATCAACTATCTCGTCCAAGTCTTTGATATCGATAAGTTTGGGCATGGAATTGCTCCGTTCATGCGAAGGGTTAAGTGGCCGGTCGCGCAGTTGCGCATTTTTGGCAAAGTGGTGTGAATGGCAAAACATCCAGTCTTTCGGCCAAAATCTCTTCGCCGCAAGACACGCATGCCCCATATTCACCGGCATCAATGCGTTGCAAGGCCGCCTGAATGGCCAATATTTCGGCCTGCCCCGAAAGCCCCATGCCTTCTAGGACTTCGTCGGTTTCACGTTCTATGGCCAATTCTTCCCAGTCACGGGAATGGTGGGATTCCAGTTCGTCATCGATTTTGTGCAGGCGGTCATCCAACTCTTGCAACCTGGCCAACAGCCGCTTCTTTTGTTTCGCTGTATCTAGCATGTCGATCCTCCTTCTTTTGACAGGAGTATCGCCCGCGCCCGCTTTGGGCGCTTTGATCAAGGTCAAATGTTTTTGAATTTACGCAGACGGCACCGGATTTAGCCCACCATCCTCATGGGCCAAAGCCGGGGTTTCTTTTGGCGGTTCGACAGGTGTCGGGGCGACCGTTTGCAAGGGCTGTGGCGTTTCCGGGGCCGTTGGCAGGATTTTGGGATCGGCCACAACGTCAGAGTTGATCCGAACGGCCCGATATCCAGCCGCCTGCCCCAGTTTGGCCGTCGCCACGGGGGATTTGTCCAGCCCTTCCAACGTCACAGCCGTAATCTGCGAGGCTGGGATCTGGAACGTGGTTCCAACCTCAAGCCCTGAAATTTCGGAAACCGGCACTGAAAAGCGGTGCAATACCGCCTCTATCGGGGCGTGCAGGTGCATGACCTGGGCCCGCCAATCTTTGTGCCAGGCACGATATTCTTGCGCCAGGTGATCCGGTTTGCGCGGCGGATCATAGGGGAAATACAATTGAATATCCCCGGATTTAGCACCATTGCCGATATCAAGCGTCAGCCTGTGCGCGCGATAGGGAAAGTCTTCGATCGCCATAAGCGCCGCCTTGTCATTTTCCAGAACGCTTAGATAGCGAAACCCGGAAATCGGCGGCGCGTCGGGAAGCAGCGCCATTTCGGCGTCAAAGGCCGCAAGGATGCAGTTCAATACATCTGACATGATCATAGTGTCTGTCTGCGTCGGCGCGCGTTCCTCTGCCTGTGTCGGGGCGACACGGCCCATGGTCAGGTGTTCAACAAAACCTGCCAGAACCTGCGCATCCACAAGCGCGACGCCACGTTCCTGTGCGCGTCCTTGCAGCAGCATGCCCAATCCAGACCCAAACGCAGCGGCCACATCGCTTACCGCGACCTTGGTTTCCCGTCCGCCTGTTGCCGTGATTTCCAAACCCCAGCAAAGCTTGGCCGTTCGCGCAAGCGCGAGGCACAGCGCCTTATGAGGTGCGCGCCCTTTAGGATCCGGGCTGTCGGCCCGCAGACCGATTTTTTGACGTAAGACATCGGAACTGTTGGAATTTGTCATCACTTACACGACCCGTTTGTTGGGTCGAACTGTCGCAAAATCTGGTTACCAAAACATTGACGTCAGGACAAAGCCTGCTGTGTCACGTCTATGGGAACCGACACGCGAAACCCGGCACCGCCCTGTCCGGGCAAATATGTAATCGTCCCACCAAGGTTTTTCATGATCTCCCGGCAAATCGCCAGGCCAAGCCCTGCCCCACCTGCGGCCGCCTGATCCGACAAACGCGAGAATTTTTCAAAAATCAGGGTCTGACTTTTTTCAGGTATGCCAGAGCCGTTGTCCACGAAATCAATCTCTGCCCAGTCCCCTTGCCTGCGGGCCGAAATGGTAAGTTCGGGCGGCGTGCCGTCACAGTATTTCCCCGCGTTGGAAATGAGATTGATAAACACCTGGCTGAGCCGATCTCCATCCGTGTTCACAGTGAACTCTTCTGCCTGTTCTTCCCGTAGGATCATTATTTGTCGCGTGGTGTCCAAGGCATTGGTCGCCCCAATCGCCCGATCCAGAATTTGCCTCATGCTCGACGCTTTGAAGTTGAGCGAAACAGACCCGTTTTCCAGCACGCTGAGATCCAGAAGATCGTCCAGCAACCGCGTCAGGCGGATCGTTTCATCGTGGATGATCGAAGAATACTTCACCTGAACGTCCGGGGTGGTTTGCGGATCCTGCATCAGGATTTCCGAAAACGCCCGGATCGACGTCATCGGCGTGCGCAGCTCATGGCTGATCTGGCTTAGAAACGCGTCTTTTTGCACGGATAATTCCTGCAATTTGTCATTGGCGTCGCGCAACTGCCGGGCCGTCTTGGTCAGCTCGGCTGATTTTTCTTCCAGCTGGCTGGAATATTCCAACATATGCGCGGTTTCACTGGCCACGGCCATCAGGTCTTCGACCGAAACAGAGGACCCCCCCGTGATCTGCCCCAGCATTGCATGGGCCGTCGCCGCGCCGACGGACCCTGCCAGCTCTCGCTCTAACCGCTCGATGAAACTGGGTGTGACATCCGGCAAGAACCCTTCGCGTCCCTGCGCCAGCGATTCCGACTGAAACAGGGCCTGCGCCTCTTGGCCGCCCATGATGCGCTGTGCCATCACCAACAGGTCTTCGGCCTCGGCGGCGCCGCTGAACCAACCGCGCGTGGCCGCGCTGTGGTCATAGACATTGACGAATTGCGCGCCCTGCAGGCGTTCCAGAGGACCGGGAAAGCTGAACAAAGACCCCAGCACAAAAGCGCAGGTGTTGAGCGTCATGCTCCAGAACACCGCATGAACCAAAGGATCGATGCCTTCGATCCCAAAAAGCGCGCGAGGCCGCAGCCAGCCGATATCCCACGGGCCATCGGTCAGAACATGGGCCGTCAAAACCGCGCTTTCCCCGAAGCTTGGCAAAAACATCGAATAGGCCCAAACCGCAAAACCGATTGAAAGCCCAAGCGCCGCCCCCAAACGTGTGGCCCCGCGCCAAAAGATCCCGCCCAACAAAGCAGGCAGCACCTGCGCCACCCCGGTAAAAGAGATCAAACCAATCGCGGCCAGCGCCTCTCCTCCGCCAGAAAAGCGATAGTAGAGAAAGCCAAGGGCCAAAATCGCCCCGATGCTGATCCGGCGTGACAACAGGATAAAGTTGCGCACATCCCCCGACACCGTCGCCCCGCCCTTCCGCGCGGCCAGCCAGATCGGCATGACGATGTGGTTGGACACCATGGTGGACAGGGCAATTGCCGCAACGATCACCATCGACGTGGCCGAGGAAAAACCACCCAGAAAGGCCAGCATGGCCAGCCCTTCGGCGTCAAAGGCCAAGGGGACCGTCAGCACAAACAGGTCCGGGTTCGTCCCTGCGGGAAGCGCTGTTAGGCCGACGGCAGCAATCGGCACAACAAACAGGCTCATCAAAAACAGGTAAAGGGGAAAGGCCCAGCTGGCCGTCGCCACGTGGCGTTCGTCAGAGTTTTCAACAACGAGCACCTGAAACATCCGAGGCAAACACAAAAAGGCGGCTGCCGACAGGAACATCAATGTCACCCAACGACTGCCCTGCATATCCCAATCCGCAATTGGGGATGTGTTGATACGGTCAAGGATATCCGAAGGCCCGTCTGCAATCCCCCAGACCACAAAGCCACCAACCGCCAGCAAGGCCACCAGCTTGACCACGGCCTCGAGCGCGATGGCTGTCACAACGCCGTGGTGACGCTCATTGGCGTCCAGATTGCGGGTTCCGAAAATGATCGTAAAAATCGCCAAACCGCCCGCCACCCAAAGCGCCGTTGCGTTCAGATCAGAAGGTTGCCAGCCTTGCGGTGTCTCACTGGCGAAGACCGCGAAAGACAGCGTCACCGATTGCAGCTGCAGCGCGATGTAAGGGGTCGTCCCGATCACGGCGATCAGCGTGACAACGACGCCCAGAAAATTCGACTTGCCATAGCGCGAGGAAATCAGATCAGCGATTGACGTGACCCGCAGTGTGCGCCCAATGCGCACCATCTTGCGCAGGGCCCACCACCAGCCGACCATGACCAGGGTTGGCCCCAGATAGATCGTCACAAATTCCAGCCCCGACCGGGCGGCGTATCCGACCGCCCCGTAAAAGGTCCAGGCCGTGCAGTAGATCGACAAGGACAACGTGTAGACCAAGGGCGAACGCAACCAGCCCACCTTGCCGGCAACGGCGCGGCGCTCTGCGGCAAAGGCAATCAGGAACAGCAGTATCACGTAGAGGACACAGACCGTGACCAACAGGTTAAAGGGGATCAAGTGTCACCCCCATCCTCGGAAATGTCGCCGGGTGAAAGGCTTGGGTCTTTCAGAATGCGCGCCAAAATCGCGGCCAAAACGATCAACACGAACCAGATCACAAACAGATAGATGACGCCTTGCCCGGTTAGCCCCCCCTGCCACAGCAAGGGAAGGATGAACAAGAACGCCCCCAATACCGGCAAGAACCGCGCCGCATCCATCGCGCGCCGCAGCCGATAGCCCTTACGGGCCAAGAAAACTGGTGTTGACGGTTTCACCTGTCCAAAAGCGCCTGCACGGCGCCCAATATTTCGGAATTTGCAAAGGGCTTGGTCATAAAGTGACTGGCCCCAAGGCGTTCGGCCATTTCGCGATCTGTCTTCTGCCCGCGTGCGGTCAACATCAGAACCGGCAAATCCCGTGTCTGATCCTCTCCGCGCAAATCCCGTAAAATCTCATAGCCCGAACGGTTGGGCAACATGACATCCAAGATGACCAGATCTGGTGACTTTTTCTGAATTGTTTCTAAAGCCGTCGAGCCGTCCGAATGTGTATCCACGGCAAAGCCGTCCCGCGACAAGATAAATCTGATCGCTTCGATAATATTCGGTTCATCCTCGATCAGCAGGACACGTCCGCCCATATGCCGATCTCCTCCCCAGAAGACGTTATTGTTTTATTTCGTAAATTATCGCTGGGAAAACGCCGCGTGTCAAAACCCGTCTTGCAATATCGACGGTTCACGTCGCACTGAACAGGTTGTGCGCGGACATATCCGGCAGCTGGACCCAATCGGGCTGATCCCTGCCCCGGCAGGAACCTCTGCCACATCTTCGGGGACGATCAGCATGGTCGCGTGAAACACTGTGGGTGCCGCAAAATCCACCGCGTTGACCGGCAAAGCGATTGCATAGGTTTGAAATCGGCGCGGGACGTGTCCCGGCTGTTCGACAATAGACCGAATTGGCGTCATCGGCCGGGACAAGGCCTGAAACAGCGGCCATAGCGGACATGCAGCCCCATACCGGGGCACCGGGAACCCTTGGACGGGTTTTCGAAATGTCAAAGTGCCCGAACTGTCGCATGCGACCAGCCCCACAGCCTTGCCTTGTTGCGCAAGAAGAACAGAAAGCCGGCGGAACACCACGGCCAGATCGCAGCCGAACTGCCGGGCAAAATGGGTGGGTGAAATCCCATGTCGCTTTAAAAGGTCAAGCGCGGGGGCTGTGGGAATTGCAATGGCATCCTGTTGGTATTGCGCCACATACTCCTCCGCCAGCGCCAAAGTCGCGGGTGCGGAATTCAGATCGGGTTGCTTGGATAGAAATGAACCGACGGACAGCGACGCATCACCTTCCAATTCTGGTAGAACATAGTCGCGCGCGGCCAGCCAGCTTTCCACATGTTCCTGAGGCAAGGTCAGACCGACTTCGGTCGCGCCGTCATCCGTGGCGTCAAGATATTGCACCAAGGCCTGGGCGCTTTCGGCCAGACGCTGACTGTCTTCATACATGTTGCGATGAAAACGAGATTGCCATTCCGGGTCGATTTCGCCGCTGCCCGCCAAGATGGCGGATGTGGACCGGATCGCCGTCACGACAGAGATCACCTCATGCATCGAGGCCGCAAGCTGGGGGTCATGGGTCAATCTGTCCGTCAAGGCCGCGACGGTGCGTTCCAGGGTTTCGACACGCTCTTGCTGCTCTGCCAGCAATGCGGCCCATCCCGGAAAACGCCCCGAAAACTCTGCCGCATTTTGGGTTTCCGCCGCGCTTTCAGGCTGCGCCGATGCGGCCCGGCTGAGCGCATCTAACAGCCCCGCCTCTGCCCCTTGCGACAAATGGGTCGGGTCGACATCCAGAACACGTGAGATTTCCAGCAACAGTTTCCCGCCGATTCTGCGTCGGTTGTGTTCGATAAGATTGAGATAGGATGCGGAAATCCCGGCGGCCTTGGCCAATTCCAACTGTCGCAGACCCATTGCAACACGCCGATCCCGTATCCGACTGCCTGTCAGCCCTCTGTCCAATTTGGTTTTCCTTCACAAAAACAACGGCTTTCTGCATCCGCGAGATAATTACTTTACAAATTACCCCAAACACTTGTCGAAATCTTTACAAAAAAATTGTTTTATTTAAACACGTTATTGTGAATTTTTCCGTCACCACCCAGTATTGCAGTAGCTTTGTAAAAAGAGCGCGCGACCTGTGCCAGTCAGGCTAGGGCCGCAAAAGTAATCCAATGGGAGGATTTCAATGTCTAAATCACTACTTACACGTCGTGGCTTGATGAAGACGAGCGCCGTCGCTGGCGCCGGTCTGGCCATGCCCACGATCTTTACCAGTGGCGCCAATGCCTACACAAATGAACCAACGGGCTCTTCAGTCAAATTTGGCTTTAACGTCCCACAGACAGGCCCCTACGCAGATGAGGGACTGGACGAACTCAAGGCCCAAGAACTGGCCGTTCAACATTTGAATGGCGAAGGCGACGGCGGCATGCTGAACACCTTCAGCTCTAAGGCGCTGCAAGGGAACGGCGTTCTTGGCAAGAAGGTTGAGTTTGTAACAGGCGACACCGTTACGTCGTCAGAAAAAGCACGTGCCTCTGCCCGTTCGATGATCGAAAAAGACGGCGTAACCATGATCAACGGCGGATCATCTTCCGGCGTTGCGATCGCGGTTCAGGGCCTGTGCCAAGAAGCTGGCATCATCTTTATGGCCGGTCTGACACACTCTAACGACACGACCGGTAAAGACCGCAAGGCGAATGGCTTCCGCCATTTCTTTAACGGGTACATGTCTGGTGCGGCGCTTGCGCCTGTGTTGGTCAATGCTTACGGCGCGGATCGTCGGGCCTATCACCTGACAGCCGACTACACTTGGGGTTGGACACAACAGGAATCCATGGCCGCCTCTACCGGTGCATTGGGTTGGGAAACCGTCAAGAACGTGCTGACACCCGTTGGCGCTGGCGACTTTTCTTCTTACATCGCCCCTGTTCTGAACTCTGGCGCGGATGTGCTGGTTCTGAACCACTACGGCGGCGACATGATCAACTCTTTGACTCAGGCCGTTCAGTTTGGTCTGCGCGACAAGCAGGTCAACGGTAAGAACTTTGAAATCGTCGTTCCGCTCTACTCAGAGCTGATGGCAGGCGGTGCGGGCGAAAACATCGCTGGTGTGTTTGGTTCCATGAACTGGAACTGGCAGCTTCCTGACGCGGGCACAAAGGCGTTCGTCAAGTCGTTTGGCGAAATCCATGGCCGTCCACCTTCGAACTCTGCCCATACATGTTACGTGCAAACGCTTCTTTATGCGGATGCGGCGGAACGTGCAGGGTCGTTTAACCCATGCGCCATCGCTGAAGCGCTGGAAGATTTTGAGTTTGACGGCATGGGCAATGGTCCAACGCTTTATCGCGGCGCGGATCACCAGTGCTTCAAAGACGTGTTGGTCATGAAAGGGCGCGAGAACCCACCAACGCCGTATGAGAACCTGGAATTGGTCGAAGTTACCCCTGTTGAACAGGTCCGTTATGAGCCTGATCACCCAATGTTCGGCGGTGCCGAAGCGTCTTTGGGTGAATGTAACGACGGCGCATAAGCCAAAAATCTGGCCGGTCGCATTTTGTGCGGCTGGCCATCTTCGCAGGAAATCCCTGCCACTATTCGACGTTGGGGGAGCACATGGACGTCATCATTCTTCAAATTCTCAATGGGCTTGATAAGGGGTCGGCTTATGCTTTGATCGCCTTGGGGCTAACGCTCATATTCGGGACACTTGGCATTGTTAACTTTGCGCATGGCGCCCTCTTTATGATCGGCGCATTTTGCGCGGTCACGTTGCAGAAAATACTGAACATCAGCTTTGAAGCTGTGGACCCGGAAAAACTGGATTTTCTCGGCAATGCTTTGGTTGTCCAGACCCCCTATGTAGAGCGGTGGTTTGGCGTACAGATGGGGGCGGCGATCATTGACTGGTCTGTTCCGCTGTCGATCTTTTTGGCCATTCCAGTCATGGTCGCGGTTGGTTTCATTATGGAACGCGGGCTGATCAAGCATTTCTACAACCGACCACATGCGGACCAGATCCTTGTGACCTTCGGCTTGGCCATCGTGCTTCAGGAAATCGTTAAATATTTCTTTGGCGCAAATCCCATTCAAACCCCTGCCCCAAGCGTGTTTGGAGGCTCACTGGATATCGGTGTGATGTTCGGGTTTGACGCAAACGCGATCATTTACCCCTATTGGCGGCTGATCTACTTTTTGTTTGCTGCGGTCATTATCACAGGTGTGTTTTCCTTCCTGCGCTACACCACTTTCGGGATGGTCGTGCGGGCCGGTATGGCGGATCGGGAAACGGTTGGTCTTTTGGGCATCAACATCGACAAACGTTTCACCATCATGTTCGGCATCGCCGCCGCAGTCGCGGGCCTGGCGGGCGTGATGTACGGCCCCATTCTTGCGCCGAATTACCACATGGGCATGGACTTTCTGGTTCTAAGCTTTGTGGTTGTTGTTGTGGGCGGGATGGGCAGCCTTCCCGGTGCCGTGCTTGCTGGCTTCTTGCTGGGGATCCTCCAAAGCTTTGCTTCGATGAACGAGGTAAAATCAATCATCCCAGGGATCGACCAAGTGATCATCTATCTTGTTGCAATTGTTATCCTTTTAATTCGCCCACGCGGTCTTATGGGGCGCCGAGGCGTGATGGAGGAGTAGAAAAATGTTCGGACTCAGCAGTAAAGACACCCGCCTTCTATTCATCGTCATTGCTTTGACAGCCTTGACCCCGTTCATTCTTCAACCCTTCCCGGAAGGATCGGCACTGGCCCAGTTTAACGGCGGTTACCCCGACCTGATGCAACGCTTTGCCATCTACGGAATCTTCGCTATTGGGTTTAACATTCTGTTCGGCCTGACGGGCTATCTGTCCTTTGGACATGCGGCCTTTTTGGGGGTCGGTTCCTATGCCACTGTCTGGATGTTCAAGCTGCTCAGCTACAATGTGCTGCCTGGTTTGATCCTCGCCGTGATTGTGTCTGGATTGTTTGCTTTGCTGATAGGTTTCATTTCGTTGCGCCGATCGGGCATCTATTTTTCAATCCTCACGCTGGCCTTTGCACAGATGAGCTTTAACCTCGCCTATTCCGTGCTCACCCCGATCACCAATGGTGAAACCGGTTTGCAGGTCTACACCAATGACCCGCAATATTTGATGGGCGAAAACGGTCTGACCACGACGCATTTCTTTGGCATGCCGATGAACAAGTCCTGGATGCTGAACCTTGGCGATTGGCAGTTTACCTTTAACTTTGGGTTCTACTTCTGCGCCATTCTGGCGATCCTGGCCTTTTACATCAGCCTTCGGATCTTCCGTTCGCCCTTTGGCATGATGCTGCGCGCGGTGAAATCAAACCAGCAACGGCTTAGCTACACGGGCCTCAACTCTCGTCCCTACACGCTGGCTGCGTTTGTCATCTCTGGCATGTATGCCGGATTGGCGGGCGGTTTGCTGGCGTCGATGGACCCGCTTGCAGGGGCCGAGCGCATGCAATGGACCGCCTCTGGAGAGGTCGTTTTGATGACGATCCTGGGGGGTGCCGGGACGCTGATGGGGCCGGTTCTTGGTGCGGGCTTTATCAAATACTTTGAAAACATCTTTTCAAAGATCAACGACAACGTCTTGCATGGCTGGTTTTCTTTCCTTCCCGACGGGATGGAAGATCTTGTGGTCGCGCTGGTGCACCCTTTCGTTGGCAAAGGCTGGCATCTGACGCTTGGAATTATGTTCATGCTGGTAGTGATCTTTCTGCCGGGCGGGTTGGTCGAAGGCGGGCAACGCATCGCACGGATATTCAAGCGCAAGCCAAAGGACACCGGGTCGTCTGATCCGGACCATCACCCGAAACCTGCGCCGCATGTGGCCGAATAAGGGGGTATCTGAAAATGGGTATTCTAGAAGTCAAAGGTGTCAATAAGCGGTTCGGCGGTCTGCAGGCGCTTGGGGATGTCAATCTGTCCGTGAATGAAAACACGGTCCACGCGATCATCGGGCCAAACGGGGCTGGCAAGTCGACCTTGCTGAACTGTCTGGTGGGCAAGCTGATCCCTGACACTGGCTCGGTCATGTTTGATGGCCAATCGGTGCTGGGGCGCAAACCCCATGAAATCAACCAGATGGGAATCTCACGCGTCTTCCAAACCCCGGAAATCTTCGGAGATCTGAGCGTGATGGAAAACGTCATGATCCCCTGCTTTGCCAAAAGAGACGGTGCCTATCGCCTGCATGCGTTTGAGACGGTCTTGAACGAGAAAGACCTTGTCGAGAAAGCCGAACAGATCCTCGAGGACGTGGCTATGTTGGACAAGCGCGACATGACGGCTGCCTCGTTAAGCCGGGGCGACAAGCGGCGTTTGGAAATGGCTATGTGTCTGGTTCAGGAACCGCGCCTGTTGTTGCTGGACGAACCGACCGCAGGCATGGCCCGGGCGGACACCAACAACACGATTGATCTGCTTAAGGAAATCAAATCAAAGCGCGACATCACCATGGCCATTATTGAACATGATATGCATGTGGTGTTTTCCTTGGCCGAACGGATAACCGTTTTGGCACAGGGCACGCCGCTGGTCGAAGACACACCGGAAAACATCAAAGGTCACCCAAAGGTACAAGAAGCGTATCTTGGTCAGACCCAAAAGGCGTAGGATACGGATATGAACGACAAACCTGATTTTTCGAACAGCGCCAATCACGCAGCCACCGCCCCTGCTTATTTTTCGGTCTGGGATGTGCATGCCTATTACGGCGAAAGCTATATCGTTCAAGGCGTCAGCTTTAACGTGCATGAGGGCGAAATCCTTGCCCTGCTGGGCCGCAACGGGGCGGGAAAGACATCGACCTTGCGCGCGATTGCGCAAATCGGCTCTCCGGCAATGACCCATGGCGAAGTGTGGCTGGACCATCAGCCCATCCACACGATGAAAGCCTATGAGGCCTCGCAAGCTGGGATCGGGTTGGTCCCAGAGGATCGGCGGATCATCAGCGGCCTGACGGTTGAGGAAAATCTGCAACTCGCCCAAATCGCCCCCCCTGTCGGCTGGTCCCTGGACCGGTTGTATGACCTGTTCCCGCGCCTGCGCGAACGGCGCAAACAAGAGGGCACAACTCTTTCGGGTGGCGAACAGCAAATGCTGGCGATTGCCCGGGCGTTGGCCCGGGACATCAAGGTCTTGTTGCTGGACGAACCTTACGAAGGTCTGGCCCCCGTGATCGTGGATGAAATCGAGAAAACGTTGAACCTGATCAAATCTCAAGGGATCACAACCGTAATCGTTGAACAAAACGCATTGCGCGCCCTTGCTCTTGCAGACCGCGCCGTAATCCTTGACACAGGAACCGTCGTTTTTGACGGCACGGCCCAAGAGGTTCTGGACAACGAAACGTTGCGCGCGGAATATCTGGCCATCTAATGGCCCGTGCCCGATCATCATTTTTGGATCGGGACACCACACAAAATCGAAAAGAGAATTCGACTTATGACAAACGAAATCTATCCGCCAAGTGCCGCTTTTGCGGCCCAAGCCCATGCAAACAAAGAAAAATATCAGGAAATGTATGCGGCATCGGTCAATGACCCGGATACGTTCTGGGGGGAACATGGGAAGCGGCTCGACTGGATCAAGCCCTATACGAAGGTCAAGAACTCGACCTTTGAATATCCCGATGTGTCAGTCAAATGGTTCGAAGACGGCGTTCTGAACGTCTCTGCCAATTGTATCGACCGCCATCTGGCGACCCGCGCCGATCAAACGGCAATCATCTGGGAGGGCGACGATCCTGCCGATGACAAACATATCACCTATGCCGAACTGTCCGAAAACGTGAACCGGCTGGCCAATGTCTACAAAAACCTTGGCCTGACCAAAGGGGACAGGGTCGTTCTATACATGCCGATGATCCCAGAGGCGGCCTATGCCATGCTGGCCTGCACACGCATCGGCGCGGTGCATTCCATTGTATTCGCTGGCTTTTCACCAGAGGCCCTTGCGGCCCGGATCGAAGGCTGCAGCGCGTCACTGGTCGTGACCGCAGATCAGGCCCCACGCGGCGGCCGCGCCACGGCCCTAAAGGCCAATGTCGACAAGGCGCTGGAGCTTTGCGGTGGCACCAAAGTTTTGATGGTGGAACGGACCGGCGCCGATGTGCCCGTCAAAGAGGGCAGAGATTTCATCTACGGCGCGATGATGGCAGAGGCCTCTGCCACATGCGAACCAGAACCAATGAACGCAGAAGACCCGTTGTTCATCCTGTACACATCAGGATCAACCGGCAAACCTAAAGGTGTCTTGCATACCACGGGCGGCTATCTGGTCTATGCCTCTATGACGCATCAATACACCTTTGATTACCATGACGGTGACATCTTTTGGTGTACGGCGGATGTGGGCTGGGTCACGGGCCACAGCTATATTGTCTATGGCCCTCTGGCCAATGGCGCGACCACGCTGATGTTTGAAGGTGTGCCCACCTACCCGGATGTCGGGCGATTCTGGGCTGTGTGTGAAAAGCACAAGGTGAACCAGTTCTACACCGCGCCAACAGCCATCCGGGCACTGATGCAGCACGGCGACGAACCGGTTGCAAAATACGACCTGTCTTCTTTGAAACTGCTGGGCACAGTGGGTGAGCCGATCAACCCAGAGGCCTGGAACTGGTACAACGAGGTCGTGGGCCATTCAAACGTGCCGATCGTGGACACTTGGTGGCAAACCGAAACCGGTGGCCATATCCTGACCCCCCTGCCCGGTGCGACCGCTGCAAAACCCGGTTCGGCCACCCTGCCGTTCTTTGGCTGCCAGCCGGTGGTTCTGGACGCACAGTCCGGCCAAGAGATCACCACAACTGAAGCAGACGGCGTCTTGTGTTTCAAAGACAGCTGGCCCGGCATCATGCGCAGCGTCTATGGCGATCATGATCGCTATGTGTCCGCCTATTTCGCCGATTACAAAGGCTACTACTTCTCCGGCGACGGTGTGCGGCGCGATGCGGATGGCTATTACTGGATCACCGGGCGCGTTGATGACGTGATCAACGTCTCTGGCCACCGCATGGGAACGGCAGAGGTTGAAAGCGCCCTTGTCGCCCATCACGCCGTGTCAGAGGCCGCCGTGGTCGGCTTTCCCCACGACATCAAGGGCCAGGGCATCTATTGCTATGTCACCTTGATGGATGGCGAAGAATACACTGATGATCTGAAGGTAGAGCTGCGCAACTGGGTCCGCAAAGAAATCGGACCGATTGCATCCCCGGACTTCATCCAGTGGGCGCCCGGCCTGCCAAAAACCCGTTCAGGCAAAATCATGCGCCGTATCCTGCGCAAGATTGCCGAAGACGATTACGGCGCATTGGGCGACACCTCTACCCTGGCGGATCCAGCTGTGGTTGATGACCTGATTGCAAATCGCATGAAATAACGCGTCGCGCCTTTGGGCGCAGTGCTTGCGAAACAAGACTTAGGGGAAATGGTTTTTCTGGCCATTTCCCCTTTTTCGTGCTCGGGTAAGGCCGCGTTGCAAACCAAAGGGGGACGACATGGTTGAACAGTCAGGTGGATGCTTATGCGGAGAGATCCGGTATCGCGTTACGGCTCAGCCCCTCCGCGTCAGTTTTTGCCATTGCCGCTACTGCCAAAAAGCACGCGGCGGCGCTTATGCGGTGGAACCCATCTTTGACAAGGACAGCTTTGCGCTGAGCTCTGGCACGCCGCGTTGTCACGATACGGTTTCTTCGGGCAGCGGAAAGGTCATTCATAACAACTTTTGTGGCACCTGCGGGTCGGGCGTCTACTATTCGTTTGAGCGCTATCAAACGGTGGTCGGTGTGCATGCGGGCACGTTTGATACGCCAGATTGGTTTGAATGGGGGCCAGACAACGCCAAACATATTTTCCTAAGCTCAGCCCTACCCGGCACGGTCATCCCGGCGGGCATTCCGACCTTTCAGGACCACGCCATCACCCAGGACGGCGAACCTATCGCCCCTGTTATCTATGATGAACCCTTTGTCATTCCGCGTCGGTAGATCCTACGAAGACTGAGCGGTAAGCAAAAAGCTGACCTTCGGGCGATGAGCAGAGAACGGCAGCTCTGAGCCCTTTTTACCTGTTTGCCGCATTGCAGCGAAGGGCTGCTTTCCTGAACTGGCCGGGTATTTTAAAAAGACTTGGTGTGCTGCTGTTGCCTCTCGATTGACCTATCTGCCCAGAGATCTTTTTTGCAGCAAACCTTCGCTGAGGCGACCGAGCAATTTGGCAAGGTCATTGCGGTCTTTGTCACTTAACAATCCTTCAAAAAGCTCAGTATTGGTCTCAATCAGTTTATCAATAATCGTTTCGACAATGTCTGCACCTATAACGTTGCAGAAAGACAGGTCGAGGCAAATAGGTTTGATCGTTTCAAAGTCACCCCAGTGATGTTTGTTTCGATCTTTATTGAGGAATTGCGGCGCGTTACTTGCTGGGATCTCCAGAAGCCCAGGCCACGCCATCGCCGCGATCCATAGTTGCCATCTGCGTCATGTCGGCATCATCGATGACAAAGGAGAATAGATCGAGGTTCTGGCGCATCCGATCCGGGTTCAGGCTTTTGGGCAAGACGGCGTACCCGCTCTGCACACCCCAACGCAGGAGAAGCCGCGCTTCTGACACACCGTATTTCGGAGCCATGCCCTTAAACGCTGTTCCGTCCGCTTTCATGTCGTCGGTTTTGGCGCTGCCTTGGCCTTCTTCGACCCGCCACGTGGAAAGCGGAACGAGGCTGCTGTAGGCAATCGGCGCGATGTCGTTCTTGGCCATGTAGCCAATCAGGTCAGGCTTCTGGGACCATGGATGCAATTCGATTTGGTTCGCGTCGGGCATAGGTAAGCCTGCAGACTTGATCTCATCGAGATGGCTCTCGTTGAAGTTGCTCACACCAATAGAACGGGCCTTTCCGCTAGCTTGCAGTTCTAACAGGGTGCGCCATTGTTCGAGCCGCATGTCGCCGCCGTAAGGGGCGTGGATCAGATAGAGGTCCACATAATCCAACCCCAAGCGCGCGAGGCTTGCATCGCACTCTTCCATTGTTTGCGCCCCTGTCTTTGGCGCGTCACCCCACGCGGGGTTTCCAGGCCAGAGTTTGGCAGTCACAAACAGGTCAGCGCGAGGAATACCTTCGCTTTGCAGCCCCTTTTTGATACCCGCTCCGACCGTTTCCTCGTTCTGGTAGCCGGACGCTGTGTCGATGTGCCGGTAGCCCACCGCGATCGCAGCGCTGATTGCCGTCTCTGCGTCGTCGTTTGAGATTAGGTATGTGCCATACCCGACAGCCGGGATGGCGGTGTCAGAATTCAAAGCGAATGTTGTTGGTGTTCCAGGCATGACGTACTCCATTCAATATCTCGGTTGATTGGAAACTAGATGCATGGTTACCGCTCGTCCTGCCAAATTCTCCGACATGTTTGCCAATTCCTCCGAATGGCGCGGATAATACGAGATCTTCGAATGCACGTATGTTAGTGATGAAGGAAGGAGGCCGCGATGTCGTTTGAAAGACTACAAGACTTGTCCGCAGAGCTTGCCGCTCGCACAACTGGGTATTCGGATAGAATCCTTCCCGCCGCTCACATATTTCAACGCGTCCAAGTCAGCGCGTTCGAGGCTGTTGTTTACAATCCAGTGATTTGCCTAATTCTACAGGGGAAGAAAGAAATGAATATAGGTAATCAGTTCATTTCCCTCGCTGAAGGCGATGCTCTTTTGGTCAGCCATGATTTGCCGGTGACGTCAAAGATCACCGAAGCCAGCCTAGAGAAGCCCTACCGTGCTCTCATATTTTCCTTGGATTTGGGTATCCTGCGCAGCCTCTATGAACAAGTTGGCGAAGCTGTATCAGACGATCATCTCGCGAAGTCTCTTTCTGCCAGTGCGCCCGATCCAGCATGGGTCGGACCAATGGTGCGCTATCTTGAATTGATGGATGCGCCGCTCGATAGACAAGTCCTTGGCGCGATGATCTTAAAAGAAATCCACTTTCGCCTCCTGATGTCACCAATCGGCGGCATGTTGCGGAACTTACTGTCGGTGGACAGCCATGCCAGCCGTATTTCCAAAGCCATTCAACAGATACGTGCCAACTTTCGTGAACCGTTGTTGGTGGGCGAGCTCGCTCATGTGGCCGGGATGAGCCAGTCGTCGTTTCACGAGCACTTCAAATCTGTGACCGGGACGACGCCTCTTCAATATCAAAAAGAATTGCGGATGATCGAAGCACGTGCACTTTTGTCAAAAGGTGTGCCTTCTGTTTCCGTTGCGGGTTTTGAAGTTGGCTACGAAAGCCCTACACATTTCAGTCGCGACTACTCCCGAAAATTTGGTTGCTCGCCAAGGCATCACCTCGCGCGAGCGTCTTAGAATTCCATCGTATTTTCCAAAGCCGACGTCGGAGTGCATGGGCTGTGTGTCGGCTTCGCCCGCAGAGCGGTGATCGATGAACATCGCAGCGAACGACGGTTGAGAGCCCACTTCGACCGATGCTGCCAAATGGGCCAACGATCGCTTTGGGTGAATGTAGCTGAAACGGGCCGTCCACACAGAACAGCCCCTGTCTCTGGTTTACTTGCCAAGAAATGCGCGGATCAACGGCATTGTTTCGTCCGGATTGTCCCAAATCATATCGTGTCCAGAGTTTGGTACAATCTTAAGCTCTCCGTTTTGAAAGAAGCTTAGGTGAACACGTTGCGCATCTTCGCCAAGCCAGTCGTTACAGGCACCAGCGAGCAAGAGGACAGGTCCGGGATAGCTTTCGGCACCTTGGGCAATGAGTTCAATTTCGGCAGCACCGGTTTTGCCGGCCGTTTGGCTGGCCGTTGCCCCAAATCGCCACGCCGGCGCATCGAAGTTTTCACCGGAGCAGTGGTAGGGGTTGTCCGGGTGATTGACGAACGTGTGAATGATTTCGCTCATCATATGGTCCTGACCGGCACTCGAGTCGGGGCCGGACACATGCAGAGACTGAAAAGCGGCGATAGTGGCCTGCCAATAAAACCCCAGTCCGGACATATATGGTTGTGCTTGTGTCATCCAATCCTGAGCCTCTTCGCCAGTGAAAAAGCCCGGTTCCAACAGAATTGCACGTGCGACTCTTTCCGGAGCTTCTCCTAAATAGGCCGTTGCAAGCATCGCGCCCCATGAATGGCCCAACAGGGTTACGGGACGATCGGGAGAGTATCTGTCAATGACGCCGTCAAGCTCTGCCATATAGGCCGGGACGTTCAAGTCTTCCCCCGGGACTCTTTCAGACAGCCCTGCACCTCTTTGGTCGTAGAATACGACGAAATTGGTATCCGCCAGTGATCTTGCGCCAAGTTGTGATCTGTAATCTCCGCCAGGACCGCCGTGCAGAACAATGATCACCGGGTTCGATGGGTCGCCGTATGTCTCGGCATGCAGACGCACGCCGTTGATTTCAATCTGTGGGAGCGAGGCATCGTCTACCACTGTGGCAGCCACGGGGTATTGCCCCAATGTGGCGAAATACAAACCTATCGCGGCCAAGATGAAGGCCCCAACAACGCCACCGGAAATGATCAGACTTATCTTGAATGCCCGCGCGATTTTCTTTCTGGTAGGTTTCTGATTGTGGGTAGCCGTTGGGGAATCCTCTATCATGCCCATTGGGGTTCCGCTGGCCGTAAGACCGGCGCGTGCCGCTTGTGGCCTTTGATGCGTATGTGGTATCTTCATCGGGTTGTTCTCCTTACCATTGGAACCCTCTTACTGAGCGCGCACAAAGCTGGCATTATCGTTTGATAAGGAATTCGCGATTTGGACCTTTTGACGTTTCTCAGCAGTTCTTCGAGCGCTTTGGACAAAGAGTCCGCGCGCGTGTTCGCCTCAGCCTGGAGCGTTGAACATGTCGAAAAGGGGCGTCGCCTTGCGGCCCAGGGCGAACCAGAACCAATGGAGCGGATCATTCTTGATGGGCGCGCGATCAGCCAAATCAGCGATGCCGAAGGTCGAGCCGTTTGCGTTGGCTTTCACGCTGGTCCTTGCGTGGTTACACCAAATGTCGCGAGAACCAGAAACGGGACCTCGCTCGTATCAATAGATGTGATTGCGGACGCGTTGGTTGCGCAGATGGACAGCCGCGCTTTGACTGAGCTCATGTTGGCTTCGGTGCAAATTCGCGAATGGGCGAACGGCATCTTGCAGCAAGAACTGGCCCGTAAAGCTGATCGGGAATGGTGCCTTTCTGCACTTGGCGGCGCAGACCGCCTTGCATGGTTTCGCAAGGGTTTCCCGCATCACGAAGACCTTTTCGGTCACTATTTGATAGCGTCCTATCTCGGTGTCACCCCGGTCACACTCAGTCGGCTTCGCGGGGCCGAGCGAGGCACGGCGATTGAATGAAGGTCCGGCGGGGGAACCATTTTCCAGTAAAGCAGACCTTGGGAGCTACCGCAGCGAAATGGCGCTTCGTCCCGCACATCGGACATCGACGCATCTAGCAGCGAAGGTCAAGTCTGGGCTGCGACTTCAACTGATTGATGCGAAAAATGCGTCAAAAACGGTTTGCCATCTTGTTGGGATTGCGGGCAGATTTCTCGGAATCCGGTGCGCGGGCATCTGAGGGTCTGTCGTAAACGCAAAAGGCGCGGTCCTTTGCCAAGTACCGCGCCTGTCGCAAATATTTAAATCAGATCACTTTAGGGCTGCATCCGTGACAACCGACGTCCAGGCGCCGCTTGGCTCCATCGTGATGACCGGGTCAGAGCCGCCGCCCATCAAGGTTGCAACTGTGCGGGCGTAGTCCGCCTCTTCCAACGCGCCATTCGATCCGGCCGTCAGTTTTGCGACTTCGCCCATCATACGAACCTGATGCTTTTCCGTCTGTGCGCCGGTCTCATCGTATTCCAATACGATTTCTGCCGCTTCTTCAGGGTTCTCTTCGGCCCATTTCCAGCCTTCCATCGAAGCCCGAACAAAACGCGCAAGCTTGTCCACTTCTGCAGGGTCGGACAATTTATCTTCCAACACGTACAAACCGTCTTCCAATGTGGCGACGCCTTGATCTTCGTATTTGAAGGTCACCAGCTCATCCGGCGCAATGCCTGCATCAATGATCTGCCAGTATTCGTTGTAGGTCATTGTGGAAACGCAATCGGCCTGCTTTTGCAGAATTGGATCAACGTTAAAGCCCTGTTTGAGAACGGTTACACCGTCATCACCGCCTTCGGTTGGGATGCCCAAAGTGCTCATCCAGCTCAGGAAGGGATATTCATTCCCAAAAAACCAAACGCCCAGTGTCTTACCCGGGAAATCTGCGGGAGATGTGATCCCGGTATCATCACGGCATGTCAGCATCATGCCAGAGGATTTGAAAGGCTGGGCGATATTGACTAGGGGCAAGCCTTTTTCGCGTGCCGCCAGAGCCGCTGGCATCCACTCAACAACAACATCCGCGCCTCCGCCCGCAATAACTTGGGTCGGGGCAACATCAGGGCCGCCCGGCTTGATTGTGACGTTGAGGTCTTCGGCTTCGTACAGGCCTTTTTCGAGGGCCACGTAATACCCTGCAAATTGCGCCTGTGTCACCCATTTCAGCTGCAACGTCAGATCGTCAGCCGCAGAGGCCGCACCTGTCATCAGCCCTAAGGCCAACGCGCTTGTCATCATTTTTTTCATTTTTATACTCCCGTGTGTTGGTTATTTTCGTTTCGTCTCATTTCGCATTCTAGTCTTTTGTTTCAAAACTAAAATCCGCCGGATAGCTGTGCAAACCGTCAAAATCCGATTTGCCAATTTTCACGCCACTCTTGCGAAGGGTGGCATATCCATTGACCAGATGGAAAAAGAAATTCGGCATGCCGTAAAACAGCAAAAAGTCCTTTGCCGTTTGCGATAAATCCGCAAAGCCTGCGCGGTGGTCGATGACACGCAGTTGCGCGCCTTGAAAATCGGTTGGCGTCAGCCGGTCCAGCTCTGCCTGAACCATCGCGTCGTTGCGCGCAAGCGCCGCCAAATCATGCCCCTCTTCCGGCAGCTCTGGCACGTCGCGCCCCACAAGCGGGCAAACGATGCGCAGCGCATAGCCTTGGGCGATCCTGAAATGCACCCCGGCGGGAAACGCGTCTTGGGTCAGTCGCGTCTCTAGCACAAGGGTATCTGCCCTTTCAACAAGAGCCATGATCTGTGTCAGATACTTGCGCAACACCGGCACGGAACTGTCAAAAAGCGCTTCATCCTCTGTCACCGGGCACCTGCCCTTTGCGACGGATGCCAAAAGGTCACCAGCTTTTCGATCAGTGCAACCGCCCCGTAAAAGGCCGACCCAGCAATGGCCGCCACGGTGATTTCCGCCCAAACCATGTCCAGGCTCAACCGTCCGACCTCTGTCGAGATGCGAAATCCCATGCCCTTGATCGGGCTGCCAAAAAATTCTGCAACGATGGCCCCGATCAGGGCCAGGGTTGTTGCGATCTTGAGACCGTTAAAGATAAAGGGCATCGCCGCTGGAAGGCGCAGCTTGAACAGCGTTTGCCAATAGCTGGCGGAATAGGTCTTCATCAGGTCCCGTTGCATAACTTCTGAACTGGCGAGGCCCTGCACCGTGTTCACCAGCATTGGAAAGAACACCATGACCACAACCACGGCTGCCTTGGACTGCCAGTCAAAGCCAAACCACATCACAAGAATGGGCGCGGTGCCGATGATCGGCAGGGCTGCAATGAAATTTCCCACGGGCAACAGGCCCGCCTGCAAGAACTTTGATCTGTCGATCAGGATTGCCGCCAGGAACGCAGCGCCGCAGCCCATGATGTAGCCCCGCAAGGCCCCTTTCACGAAGGTCTGATAGAAGTCTTCCCACAGGATTGGAAGGCTTGTTGAAATGCGTGCGGCAATGGCACTGGGGGGCGGCAGGATCACGCCGGGCACATTCAAGCCCCGTACCAAGCATTCCCAAATGACCAATATCGTCACCCCGAAAATGACCGGAACAAGCAGTTTCACCTGGGTCGTATTGGCCGCGGATGAATTCGACAAAACGCCGTTCAGCCACCAGGCCCCGATCCAGAACAGCAATGCGAACAGGACAAGGATCATTGGGCCATCCCCATCCGCCGCAGCGTTATTCGTTCGATGATGCCGACAATCGCAACCAAAGCCGCCGCCACAAACGCCGCCATCAACAGGGCCGACCAGATTTGGATGGTTTGGCCGTAATAGGACCCGCTAAGCATCCGCGCGCCCAGCCCGCGGATCGCGCCTGTTGGCAGCTCTCCGACGATCGCACCCACCAAAGACGCGGCGATGCCGACTTTGAGTGAGACAAACAAATAGGGCATCGAGGACGGCAGCCGCAGTTTCCAAAAGGTCGCAGATCTCGCCGCATTATAGGTGCGCATCAGGTCCAGCTGCATGGAATCCGGGCTGCGCAGCCCCTTCACCATCCCGACAACCACGGGGAAGAAGGACAAATAGGCGCTGATAATCGCCTTGGGGATCAGCCCTTGCACCCCGATAGAGTTCAAAACCACGATGATCATCGGCGCAATCGCCAGAATCGGAATCGTCTGACTGGCAATAGCCCAGGGCATCACGCTCATATCCATGGCGCGATTGTGCACGATCCCAATGGCCAGCAAAATGCCCAGCCCCGTTCCAATCGCAAAACCCAACAGGGTCGCCGAAAGGGTGATCCAGGCATGAAAGACCAGACTGCGTTTGCTGGTGATTTTCTTGTCGATGACGGTGTCATAAAGCTCTGCCGCGACCTGATGCGGTGCGGGCAACTTGGGGCGTTCCTGAACCATCGTATCGGTCAGGATTTGACCGGTGGACAATTCAGCCTCCGCCCGGGCAGCCTGATCCAAGGTCCACTGACTGTTCAGCCAAACCGCTGCGCCATACCAAATCGCGATAATGGCCAGCACGACGGTCAGAATGGGAAGGACAGATTTCATTCCTCGTTCCCCCGATCCCGGCGATAGACAATATAAAGATGAATGACGAAATAGATCGGGAACAGCCAAAGGTAATAGGTGATCGCCTGCCCCATAAAGCCATCCATTGGCGATGCAATGAACAAGACCAAAATGATCAGATACCCGATGGCGTTGATCGCCAAACGTTTGCGATCGATGCTTGCCAGAAAATCGTTCATGCCGTCACCGTCCCAATCTGAGCCCCTTTATACGGCATCGCCATGCCCTGCACGCAAACCATCACGCACACGATGCGCAATTTCGATGAACTCTGGCGTGTCGCGAATATCCAAGGGCCGATCCTTTGGCAGAGGGCTTTGGATGATATCCGTGATCCGACCTGGCCGCGGCGACATCACCACGATCTTGGTGCTCAGATACACCGCCTCTGGGATAGAGTGCGTCACAAACGCAATTGTCTTTTCGGTGCGCTTCCACAGTTCCAACAGCTCTTCGTTCAAATGATCGCGTACAATTTCATCGAGCGCCCCAAAAGGTTCATCCATCAACAGCAGATCAGCATCAAAGGCCAAGGCCCGTGCAATGCTGGCACGTTGCTGCATGCCCCCGGACAATTGCCAAGGATATTTCTTGTCAAAGCCTTCCAGATCAACAAGTTGCAGGACTTCCTTCACCTTTTCCTGCTGGGCCGCCTTGTCATATCCCATGATCTCGAGCGGCAGCTTGATGTTGCCCCCAATCGTGCGCCAGGGGTACAGCCCCGCGGCCTGAAACACATAGCCATACGCGCGGTTTTGACGGGCCTCATCCGGGCTCTGACCATTGACAGAGATCGTTCCACCGGTTGGATGCTCCAGCGCAGCAATCACGCGCAAAAGCGTCGTCTTGCCACATCCTGACGGGCCGATAAAGGATACAAAATCCCCCTTATCTATTTGTAAATTAACGTCTTTCAATGCATGAACCGGACCATCGTTTGTTTCAAACGTCAGATCCAGGTTCTTGGCATTAACGACTTCTGTGTTTTCCATCCCAGCCTTCTTATTTGTTCTTGGCCAAGTGGGCGCGATTGTTGAAACACTCACCCACCCGGCATCCGCCGACATATGCCCGGGTCACAAGCCCCCGACAGCGCCGTCCCCTATCTTGCGTCCAGCAATGCGGCCTAGACGCCGCTTGCTGGTATTCCTGTCCGTTCCACTGGGCGCGGCGCTGTCAGGTCTTTCCACTTTGACAGGGCCGTATTGACCGTGGCCGCAGGGTCGCGTTTCACGAACTCTCCATGCCCTTCTTGGGTGCGGATTTCGCCGTCATGTACGGCCACCGCCCCACGGGTCAATGTAAAGCGCGGCAGGCCCTTGACCTTTTTGCCTTCGAACACGTTGTAATCAATAGCAGATTGTTGTGTGTCCGCCGAAATGGTTTTTTCCTTTTCAGGATCCCAAACCACCAGATCAGCATCAGCACCGACCAAGACGGCACCTTTTTTCGGGTAGCAATTCAATATCTTAGCGATATTTGTTGATGTAACGGCGACGAATTCATTCATCGTCAAACGCCCCGTCGCAACCCCGTGGGTCCACAGCATCGGCATACGGTCTTCCAGGCCGCCTGTGCCATTCGGGATCTTGGTAAAGTCCCCCACGCCAAAGCGTTTTTGATCGGTGGTGAACGCACAGTGATCCGTCGCCACAACACTCAGAGAGCCTGATTGCAACCCAGCCCACAGGCTGTCCTGATGCTGTTTGTTGCGGAAAGGCGGCGACATCACCCGACGGGCCGCGTGATCCCAGTCCTTGTCGAAATATTCGCTTTCATCCAAAGTCAGATGCTGGATCAGCGGTTCGCCCCAAACGCGTTTGCCCTGCATACGGGCGCGGCGGATGGCCTCGTGGCTGTCCTCGCAAGAGGTGTGAACCACATAAAGCGGTGCCCCGGCCATATCGGCAATCATGATCGCGCGGTTCGTCGCCTCTCCTTCGACCTGAGGCGGGCGGGAATAGGCGTGCGCCTCTGGCCCTGTGTTGCCCTCGGCCAGCAATTGCGCAGAGAGTTCCGCAACCACATCGCCGTTTTCGGCGTGCACCAAGGGGGTTGCCCCAAGTTCGGCACAACGTTTGAAACTTGCGTAAAGCTCATCATCATTCACCATCAACGCGCCCTTATAGGCGAGGAAATGCTTGAACGTGTTGATACCGCGTTCCTTGACGATGGTTTCCATGTCGTCAAAGACCTGCTCGCCCCACCATGTGATCGCCATGTGGAACGAATAGTCGCAATTGGCGCGGGTGGATTTGTTGTCCCACATTTGCAAAGCGTCCATCAGCCCCTGTTCCGGGCTTGGCAGCGCGAAATCCACGACCATTGTCGTGCCACCAGACAGCGCCGCGCGGGTTCCGCTTTCAAAATCATCAGAGGAATAGGTGCCCATAAACGGCATTTCCAAATGCGTATGCGGGTCAATCCCCCCCGGCATGATATAACATCCGGTCGCGTCGAGCACTTCGTCGCCCTTCAGGTCCGGGCCGATTTCGATGATCTTGCCCCCGTCGATCAGGACATCGGCCTTATAGGTCAGATCTGCCGTAACAACGGTTCCGTTTTTGATGACTTTGGTCATTTCATGCTCCTACATTCGCTAAGACCGGACATGTCCGAAAACTGGCAGTGTCCCCCAATGTTCATTCTACCACCTCAGCGGTTTCCAACACGGCATGCAACAGCACATCCGTGCCCGCCGCGGCCCATTCCTTGGATATATCCTCTGCCTCATTGTGGCTAAGCCCGTCCACGCAAGGGCACATGATCATAGAGGTGGGGGCCACATCATTGATCCAACAGGCGTCATGTCCCGCGCCAGAAACGATGTCCATGTGGCTGTAGCCCAGCCGTTCCGCCGCGTTGCGCACGGCAGAGACACAGCCCTCGTCAAATGCGGGCGGATCGAACTGGCCGGACATTTTCCATTCAAAACTGACGCCAATGTCTTCGCACAGCTTCGGGGCCCGCTCAAACAGCTCTGCGGTCATGGCATTCAGCTTGTCCAAAAGATGGGTGCGCATGTCGATCGTGAACACGACTTTGCCGGGGATGATGTTGCGACTGTTGGGGTAGACATCGATATGCCCAATCGCGCCAACCGCGTTAGGTTGGTTTTTCATCGCGATTTCATGAACAAGCTCTGTCACCAGCGCCAGGCCGCGCCCTGCGTTCTTGCGCATATGCATCGGGGTTGATCCGGTGTGGCTTTCCTTGCCGGTGATCGTGCATTCGATCCACCGCAGCCCCTGACCGTGCGTGACCACGCCAATGTCTTTGCCCTCGGCCTCTAGGATCGGGCCTTGTTCGATGTGCAGTTCGAACATGGCGTGCATCTTGCGTTCGCCAACCGGCTCGTCCCCTTTCCAGCCGATCCGCTCCAGCTCGTCGCCAAACTTCTTGCCTTCGGAATCTTCAAGGTCATAAGCCCATTGCAGCTCATGCCGACCGGTGAACACACCAGAGGCCAACATCGCGGGCGCAAAACGCGTGCCTTCCTCGTTGGTCCAGTTCACCAGAACGATTGGATGTTTGGTCTTGATCCCAAGGTCATTCATCGTGCGCAGCGCTTCCAGCCCGCCCAAGACACCCAGAACGCCGTCATACTTGCCGCCTGTGGGCTGCGTGTCCAAATGGCTGCCCATATAGACAGGCAAAGCGTCGGGATCCGTGCCTTCGCGCCGGGCGAACATGTTGCCCATTGTGTCCAGCCCCATGGTGCAGCCGGCCGCCTCGCACCAGGATTGGAACAGCGCACGGCCTTCGCCGTCTTCGTCCGTCACCGTCTGGCGGTTGTTTCCCCCTGCGATGCCCGGCCCGATCTTGGCCATATCCATCAGACTGTCCCACAAACGATCACCGTTTATTTTCAGGTTTTCTCCGGGTGCTGCCACAGGGGCCTCCTTTGTATTTTGTTGCAGCCAAAGCCATGAAGCGGACCTTGGCTGTTGATCTTACTCACTGAATAAGCCGGGGTAAAATTTCTTTTATTCCAGCCCTTTAAGAATATCAGCTAATGTACCTACAAGCTGATCAATATGCTCTTTTTCGATGATCAAAGGCGGGCTCATCGCGATGATATCCCCCGTCGTGCGGATCATAACTCCGGCCTCAAACGCTTTGATAAAGGCGGAAAAGGCCCGTTTGGTCGGCTCGCCTTCGATGGATTCCAGCTCTACAGCGCCGATCAGCCCCATGTTGCGAATATCTTTCACGTGCGGCAAGCCTTTTAGGGAATGCAGGGCCTCCTCCCAATAGGGCGCGATGTCCGCGGCCCGTTGGAAAAGGTCCTCTTCCTTGTAGGTCTCCAGCGTCGCAATCGCCGCTGCAGAGGCGATTGGGCTGCCCGAATAGGTATAGCCATGGAACAGCTCTATCATATGTTCCGGGCCTTCCATGAAGGCATCGTGGATTTCCGACGTGGCAAAAACCGCCCCCATGGGGATGACCCCGCTGGTCAGCCCCTTGGCGGTTGTCATCAAATCCGGCGTGACGCCAAAATGCTCTGCCGCGAAAGAGGATCCAAGACGTCCAAAACCCGTTATAACCTCATCAAATATCAGAAGAATTCCGTGTTTCTTTGTGATCGCACGCAGCTTTTCAAGATAACCTTTGGGCGGAAGCAAAACGCCTGTGGACCCGGCCATCGGCTCTACAATAACGGCGGCAATCGTATCGCCACCATGAAGCGTGATGATGTTTTCCAACTCATCCGCCAGATGCGCGCCATGCTCTGGCTGGCCTTTGCTATAGGCGTTTTCAGGCAGATGCGTGTGCGGCATGTGATCCACACCGGTCAGCAAAGACCCGAAATATTTGCGGTTTGTCACGATGCCACCGACAGAGATCCCGCCAAAGCCGACGCCGTGATAGCCCCGTTCGCGCCCGATCAGACGCGTGCGCTGCCCTTCGCCGCGGGCGCGGTGATAGGCCAGCGCAAGTTTAAGCGCGGTATCGACGCTTTCGGACCCCGAATTGGTGAAAAACACATGATCCATCGTTTCGGGCGCAAGATCACGCAGACGATTCGCCAGCTCAAACGCCAGCGGATGGCCCATTTGAAATGCCGGCGCATAATCCAGCTGCGCGGCCTGCCCTGCAATGGCCTCTACGATTTTGGGGCGGGCATGGCCGGCGTTGCAACACCATAGCCCCGCCGTGCCATCCAGGATCTGACGACCATCAGACGCCGTGTAATGCATGTCCTTTGCGCCAACCAACATCCGCGGTTGTTTCTTGAACTGCCGATTGGCCGTAAACGGCATCCAAAATGCGGAAAGGTCGTTTGGAATGGTTGTGCGATCCAGCGCCATGGTATCCTCGATATTCCTTGCATCCAACGGAACCGCCCGTCGGAAAGAGTTTGACCAAATGGTCAGGAACACGCTAGCAGAGGATTTAGGGCAGTCAAGGAAATCTACCGGGTCAATTCAACCTGTTTTGGATTGATGGAAAATACGACCGCCCCGATCGTAAATGCACCTCTGTTGTGCGATAGAAAAATTGACCAAGGACGGCGGCATGACGGGCGCACGCAAGCAGACGCGGATACAGCGGAAAAACACCGAAGCCATCCTAGAGGCAGCGCTTGATGTTTTTTCCCAAAACGGTTTCCGCGGCGCAACGCTTGATCAGATCGCCCATGCCGCCGGTTTGTCAAAACCAAATCTGCTGTATTACTTCCCGTCCAAAGAGGCCATCCACAAGGAATTGCTAAGCGGGTTGATGGAAGAATGGCTCGCCCCTCTGCATCGTCTGAACGCACAGGGCGACCCGATCGAAGAAATCATCGACTACGTGCTGCGCAAACTTGAGATGGCACAAGAACTTCCCCGTGAAAGTCGTTTATTTGCAAACGAAATTGTCCAGGGCGCCCCGCGGATCATGGGGCAGATCAAGGGCGAATTGCGCGCACTTGTGGATGAGAAATCGGCCGTGATCCAAACATGGGTTGATCACGGGAAAATCGCGCCTTACGCACCGCAACACCTGATCTTTTCGATCTGGGCGACCACCCAGCATTATGCAGATTTTGACGTGCAGGTGCGCGGCATATTGGCCCCCCAGGACAACGAACATTTCGCAGATGCAGCGGCATTTCTGCGTGACTTTTACCGGCGCGCCTTAACGCCCGCTTAACCACGACAAACGATAAAGGCCGCGCGTTAAGACCCCAGAAACCTAGACCCGTTAGCACCGGACCTGTGGGGGCTCCTGTGATGGAGCGTGAGATGACAGAGCTTGGTTCAATCCGGCAGGGAATTGGACAGGGATTAGGACTGGGATCGGGGCCCGCAAACCAGCGGACCGACGCAACACTGCCGACCCCAAACATGAACCACTTGGAAGAACCGGCAGATCCCTTGGCGATCCGTCCAGCAGAACAAGCGCCTGTGCCAAGCGAAATCGATCGACGTCTCAGCGCGGCTCAAAACCGCCCGGCCGGGCCGCCCCCCGCGTTTGAGGCCAGCCTGCTAGAGATTGAGGCGGATATTGACGCCATCCTGAAACGGCTAGAGGCGGCACGTGAAAAAGACAAAACGGATATGGCGATCCGCCCCACCCCCGACGCGCAGTCGCCCCAAGGCATCGCCCCCCAGGCCACAGACGACACCCCATGACAAAGGCCCACCCCTTGCGGGGCGGGCCCAATCCTGATCAGACGCCGCTTTATTCTGCGGCTTTCACCGCCGACGGGTTGTTGGGATGTGTCGTCCAGTTGGCATAATCGGCCTCGACCGTCTTGCCTGTGCGTTCATCCATCGCGCCAGGGGCCAGCTCTTCCATCGTGATGCAGCCCTCGACCGGGCAGACATTGACGCAAAGATTACAGGCGACGCATTCGTCATCCTTCACCTCAAACACCCGGTCTGCAGACATTGAAATCGCCTGATGGCTGGTGTCCTCACAGGCCGCATAGCAGCGACCGCATTGGATACAGTCATCTTGACTGATGCGGGCCTTGGCCACGTAATTCAGATTGAGATGCTGCCAGTCACGAACATTGGGCACGGCCCGGCCAACGATATCGGCCACGCTGCTGTGGCCTTTTTCGTCCATCCATTGCGACAGGCCCGTTTTCATTTCCTCAACGATTTTAAAGCCATAGGTCATTGCAGCGGTGCAAACCTGCACATTGCCAGCCCCAAGCGCCAAGAACTCTGCCGCGTCGCGCCACGTGGTCACACCGCCGATCCCAGAGATAGGCAAATCGCGGGTTTCTGCGTCTCGTGCGATTTCAGCGACCATGTTCAGCGCAATCGGTTTGACCGCTGGGCCGCAATAACCCCCATGGCTGCCCTGCCCGTCGATCATCGGTTCGGGGCAAAGCTCATCCAAATTCACCGAGGTGATCGAATTGATCGTGTTGATCAGGCTGACCGCATCCGCGCCACCGGCCTGCGCCGCCCGCGCAGGGTTGCGAATATCGGTGATGTTGGGCGTCAGCTTCACGATCACCGGCATGCGTGTGTATTGCTTACACCAGCGCGTGACCATTTCGATATATTCCGGCACCTGCCCCACGGCAGAGCCCATTCCGCGTTCGGCCATGCCATGCGGACACCCAAAGTTAAGTTCTATCCCGTCCGCGCCGGTGTCTTCGACAAGGGGCAGAATTTTCTTCCACGGCTCTTCTTCACACGGGACCATCAGCGACACGACCATGGCCCGATCCGGGTAGTCGCGCTTGACCTGCTTGATTTCACGCAAATTCACCTCAAGCGGGCGATCGGTTATCAACTCGATATTGTTGAGCCCCAGCAAACGTCGATCTGCGCCCCAAATCGCACCATAGCGCGGGCCGTTTACGTTGACGACCGGCGGACCAGCCTCGCCAAGGGTTTTCCAGACAACACCACCCCACCCCGCATCAAAAGCGCGGCGCACGTTGTATTCCTTATCCGTTGGCGGCGCAGAGGCCAGCCAGAACGGGTTGGGTGATTTAATTCCTACAAATTCAGATGAAAGGTCAGCCATCTAAGCCTCCTGTTCGTTGAAAGATTTCAAAAGCATCGCGAATGGTCCTAACCGATCAGGGTTGCATGAATGTCTTCGGCCGCGTCACGCCCTTCGGCGACGGCCGTCACTGTCAAATCGTCGCCGCCGCTGGCCACATCACCGCCGGCCCATACACCGTCAACAGACGTCTTTCCGTCGGCAGACACGGCGATCTTGCCCCCGTCGAGCTTTAGGCCTTCGGGCATGTCGTCCAGCTTTTGGCCAATTGCAGACAATAGCTGATCCGCGGCAATGCGGAACTTTTCACCGGTTCCCACCAATTTTCCGTTTTCGGTCTTGGTGTATTCCAGTTCAACCTCGGCGACGGCGCCATTTCCATGAACGGCCACGGGCTGCACGTTGTAAAGGATGCGTACACCTTTTGACGTGGCCAGATCCTGTTCATAGGCAGAAGCCCCCATCTGGTCGCGCCCGCGTCGATAGGCCATCGTCACGTTTTCAGCCCCCAGCAAGCGGGATTGAACAGCGGCATCAACAGCCGTCATACCGCCGCCAATAACAACAACGTTGCGGCCAACATTCAATTTCGACAGGTCAACTGCCTGCCGCAAATCTGAAATAATTTCAACAGCATCAGAGACGTTATTCATGTCTGAACCGTCCAGTCCAAGGGTATTCACATCCCCCAAACCAACCGAAAGGAACACCGCGTCATATGTCTGCCGCAGCTCATCCAGCGACATATCCGTCCCAAGCCGTTTGCCAAGCTGCAGATCAATGCCGCCGATTTGCAGCAACCACTCCACCTCTGATGCGGCAAAGCCATCGACCGATTTATAGGCCGCAATGCCAAATTCGTTCAGCCCGCCCGCCTTGGGCCGTGCATCAAACAGCTTTACGTCATGCCCATGCATTGACAGACGATGCGCACAAGCCAGACCCGCAGGCCCTGCCCCGACCACGGCAACAGTCTTGCCCGTCAGCGCCGCGCGTTCATAGGGATGGTTGCCCTTGGCCATCAGCGTGTCCGTTGAAAACCGCTGCAATCGACCGATTTCCACAGGCTTGCCTTCGGCGATCTCACGCACGCAGACCTCTTCGCACAGGGTTTCCGTCGGACAGACCCGCGCGCACATCCCGCCCAGAATATTCTGGTCAAAAATCGTCCGGGCCGCCGCCTCTGGCGTTCCGGTTTGGATTTGACGAATAAACATCGGGATATCGATGGATGTCGGACAGGCCGTCATGCAGGGCGCGTCATGGCAAAAATAGCATCTATCCGCAGCCACGGCCGCCTCATGTGGGGCAAGGGGCGCGTGTAAATCCTTGAAGTTATCCGCCAGCTGTTCCTTGGGCAGCCGCCCTGCCGCGACACCTGGGGTCATTTGATCAATTGGCATAGTTTTCTCCAACAAAGCCGAAATCCTGTGCCCTCAGCTTGGCACAAAATATTTTTTTATCAAATGGTAAATTTTCTAATTCGCCGTTTTCTGCGATTAATGCTGCTTTTGGCCCAACAATTGTGCGAACTGACGCTTTTCACCTCTTCCTCGGTCGCGTATACACGTCCTCAACGCGGGCATGCCTGCACAGACAGGCAGCAGGAATACGAGGATTTAATGGCAAAACAAAACAACGCATCCGACGTCGAATTTATTCGGGATCTCGCAGCGCTCTTGAATGAAAATGACCTGACAGAGCTTGAAGTGAAACGCGAATACGGTGAATCCGACCGTCTTAACGTCCGCGTCAGTCGGGTAAAACAAGTGGTTCAGGCCCCGGTACAGGCCAGCGTGGCTGTCCCTGCTGCCCCATCCGCTGCCCCTGCGGCCGCCGCGGCCCCCACCGCCGAGGAAGACATTGATCCGGCCAATCTGCCTGGCGCAGTCACCTCGCCCATGGTTGGGACGATCTATTTGCAGGCCGAACCGGGTTCACCGCCTTTTGTAAAAGTCGGGGACACAGTCAGCGAAGGGGATTCGCTGTTGATCGTGGAAGCCATGAAAACCATGAACCATATTCCCGCCCCCGCATCCGGCACTGTTAAGCGGATTTTGGTCTCAGATGGTGATGCAGTCGAATTCGGCGCCCCTCTGATGATCATTGAATAGGGGCGCTGGCGCCATGTTCGATAAAATCCTGATCGCCAACCGCGGTGAAATCGCGCTTCGCGTCATTCGTGCCTGTCGTGAGATGGGCATCCAAAGTGTTGCGGTGCATTCCACAGCTGACAGCGACGCCATGCATGTGCGCATGGCGGATGAGGCGATTTGCATCGGCCCGCCTCCGGGCACCGACAGCTATTTGTCCGTCCCTGCCATCGTTGCGGCCTGCGAAATCACCGGGGCCCAGGCGATCCACCCGGGCTATGGGTTCCTCAGCGAAAACGCCAATTTCGTTCAGGTGCTAGAGGATCACGGCATCACCTTTATCGGCCCAACAGCGGAACATATCCGCGTCATGGGCGACAAGATTACGGCCAAGGACACGATGATCAAACTGGGCGTGCCTTGCGTGCCCGGGTCTGACGGTGGTGTCCCGGACGTTGCGGCCGCAAAGCGCATTGGCGCCGAAATCGGCTATCCGGTTATCATCAAGGCAACCGCAGGCGGCGGTGGACGCGGCATGAAAGTCGCCGAAACAGAGGCAGATATCGAAAGCGCCTTTCACACGGCGCGGGCGGAATCAAAATCCGCCTTTGGCAATGACGAAGTCTATATCGAAAAATACCTGCAAACCCCGCGCCACATCGAAATTCAGGTCTTTGGCGACGGCAAAGGCAAGGCTGTGCATTTGGGGGAACGCGACTGTTCCCTGCAGCGCCGCCACCAAAAAGTGTTTGAAGAGGCCCCCGGCCCCGCGATCGACGCCGAAACGCGCGCGCGCATCGGCAAGGTCTGTGCCGAAGCGGTTGCGAACATCAACTATATCGGCGCGGGTACGATCGAATTTCTCTATGAAAACGGAGAGTTCTATTTCATCGAAATGAACACACGGCTTCAGGTGGAACACCCAGTGACCGAAGGTATCTTCGGGGTCGATCTGGTGCGCGAACAAATCCGTGTCGCCGCAGGAGAGCCGATGTCCTTTGAACAGGACGATCTGGTCGTGAACGGTCATGCAATCGAAGTCCGGATCAACGCAGAACGCTTGCCCGACTTCAGCCCCTGCCCCGGTCGAATCACCCAGTACCACGCCCCCGGCGGGCTTGGGGTACGGATGGATTCCGCACTTTATGATGGCTATTCGATCCCGCCCTATTACGACAGTTTGATTGGCAAACTGATCGTGCATGGGCGCGACCGACCAGAGGCGCTGGCCCGTTTACATCGCGCCCTTGGAGAGCTGATCGTGGACGGTATCGAAACGACGGTTCCGTTGTTCAATTATCTTCTGGCAGAACCCGACATCCAGACTGGCGACTATGACATTCATTGGTTGGAGCGCTGGCTGGAAAGCAACCTGTCGGCATAGGAACAGTTTGACCCCACAACTCACCCCTAGTCTTTTACTCCAAGCTTACGCCTCGGGAATCTTCCCGATGGCGGAAAGCAGGGACGATAAAGAGGTGCATTGGGTTGATCCCAGCCAGCGGGGCATCATTCCCTTGGATCGGTTCCATATCTCGCGCAGCTTGCGGCGCGCGATGCTGAACACCCATTACGATCTGCGGTTCAATCACAATTTCGGTGCTGTCGTCGCAAGCTGCGCCGACAGGCCGGAAACCTGGATCAACGATACGATCTATAATCTTTACATGGATTTACACGATGCAGGGTACGCCCATTCTCAGGAAGTTTGGGATGGAAAAGAGCTGATCGGCGGCGTCTATGGCGTGACCCTTGGGCGCGCGTTCTTTGGGGAAAGCATGTTTTCCAAACGCCCCAACACGTCGAAAATGGCCCTTGCCTGGCTGACAGACCGTCTGCGGGAAACCGGGTTTGTCCTGATGGATACGCAATTTCTAACCGCACATCTAAAGTCTTTGGGCGGCGAGGAAATCTCTCGCGCCAAATATCTGAAAAAGCTAGAGCATGCTTTGTCGGGAAAACCAGCCGAGATCACAGCCCTGAACAGCCGACAGTCCCCTCAGGACGTGATACAGCGCAACGCCCAGACGTCGTAACGCGGGTGATCCAACGCGTTTAGCGCCGGGCTTGACGCGATCATCCAGCCCGTAAAGACGGGTTGCAATTCTCCCGCGTTGCGAATGATCAGATACGCGCTGGCATCGCCTGCGGGATTGTCCGTTGGATAGCGGCATTCATCCAAAGTCACCTGAATGCGGCCAAGCTGTTTGGTCTGTCCGGGCGTCAGCTCAAAATCCACGACATCGCCTGAAATCTTGTCCATCGCGCGCAAAACAACACCACGGGCCGCGACACTGGCCTGTTGGGCCATGATCGGTTGCGTCATCAACACCACGGCCACAACTGCGCAAGACAGGAACCGCATCAGCTGTCGCCGCTGCCGGTCACGAATTTCAGCAACAGCTGCACCAAACTGACAGAGCTTTGGGTGTCTTCAATTTCGTCGCCCGGTTCTAGATTGAAGGGGGAGCCCCCAGGCAAAAGTTCGACGAAATTGCCGCCCAGCAAACCTTCTGACGAAATGATCACAGCTGTATCTTCGGGCAGTTCCACGGAACTTGCCACGGAAAATACAGCGTCGGCGCGAAAGGTTGTTGGGTTGAGTTCAAGGTCGGTCACAGTGCCAACCTTGACCCCGGCCATGCGCACATCGGTGCCAACCGACACCCCTTCGATCGAGCGAAAAGAAGCGTTGAAACTGTTCGCGCCCGTCGCGCCAGAGGAGAACCCGGTCAACTGGCCCGCATAGACCACAAAACCAATGGCCGCCGCCAGGACCACACCGCCTACAATGACTTCTGTCGTGTTTTCAGCCATTTGACCCTATTCCGGCTGCCACGCCTCGTAATCCGCGCGGGGGGCGGGTTTCGCCTGAAGGATAGAGCCAGGAGGCGCGTAGGCCGCAGCAGTTCCGGTCAGGTTTTCCTGATGCGGTTTTTCCCATTTCTTGTGGGGCAACGGATTATCTGCCGGGGAATTGTCGAATGTGTGGTGCAACCACCCATGCCAATCCGGCGACACCTTAGAGGCTTCTGCCTCACTGCTGTAGATCACCCATCTCCGTTTTCCGTCCCGGGTTTGATAGAATACGTTGCCCTGATCATCCTCACCGACACGAACGCCTTTGCGCCAGGTGTAAAATTGAGTGTTCAGAGTTTGTCCGCCCCACCACGTGAATGCGCGCAAAATTGTGCTACCAATTCCCATTAGACGCTCCTGTTGCTTTCTGTGTCATATGGCGGATCATTGTCCGAAGGTCCAGAGCCAAGCGCCAGATCAACCAGCGCTGACTTCTTCTTTTGCGTCAGCATAAATCAATAGCGGGCTTGCATCGGATGTTACGGCCTCTTCGTTGACCACGACTTCTGTCACGCTATCCATGCCGGGCAGTTCAAACATGGTGTCCAGCAGGATGTCTTCCAAAATGGACCGCAGACCACGTGCGCCGGTCTTGCGTTCGATCGCACGTTTTGCAATCGCCTTTAGCGCGTCGTCCGTAAATTTCAGTTCCGTGTTTTCCAATTCGAACAGCCGCTGATATTGCTTGACCAAAGCGTTCTTTGGCTGTGTCAGAATAGTGACCAACGCGTCTTCGTCCAGATCTTGCAGCGTCGCAATCACCGGCAGGCGTCCGACAAATTCCGGGATCAGACCAAATTTCAACAGATCTTCGGGCTCCAGTTCGGAAAAGACTTCGCCAATTCCGCGGCTGTCATTGTCTTTAACGTCGGCCCCAAATCCGATTCCGGATCCTTTGCCGCGCTGACCGATAATTCTTTCAAGGCCAGAAAACGCGCCGCCACAAATGAACAGGATGTTTGTCGTGTCCACTTGCAGGAATTCCTGCTGCGGATGCTTGCGACCACCTTGCGGTGGCACGCTGGCAACCGTGCCTTCCATGATCTTCAGCAAGGCCTGCTGCACGCCCTCGCCCGACACATCCCGCGTAATGGACGGGTTGTCAGATTTGCGAGTGATTTTATCCACCTCGTCAATATAGACGATGCCGCGCTGCGCTTTTTCAACATTGTATTCGCTGGCCTGCAGCAGCTTAAGGATGATGTTTTCGACATCTTCCCCAACATAGCCTGCTTCGGTCAGGGTTGTCGCGTCCG
Source organism: Marinosulfonomonas sp. (assembly GCA_051251595.1). Lineage (GTDB taxonomy): Bacteria > Pseudomonadota > Alphaproteobacteria > Rhodobacterales > Rhodobacteraceae > NORP110. The sequence goes on along the minus strand of JBPOFA010000011.1, from coordinate 72,399 downwards.
CCATCGTGAACGGCACATCCAAAATCCGTGCAAGTGTCTGTGCCAGCAGGGTTTTCCCGCAACCTGTTGGACCGATCAACAAGATGTTAGACTTGGCCAATTCCATTTCATCGGCCTTTTCAGAATGGTTCAACCGCTTGTAGTGGTTGTGCACAGCAACCGACAAAACGCGCTTGGCATGGGCCTGACCGATCACGTAATCGTCCAAAACCTCGCAAATGTCTTTTGGTGTTGGAACACCGTCGGTCGCCTTCAGGCCTGCTGTCTTTGTTTCTTCACGGATGATATCCATGCAAAGCTCAACACATTCATCGCAGATGAAAACGGTCGGTCCAGCGATAAGTTTTCGCACTTCATGCTGACTCTTTCCGCAAAAAGAACAGTAGAGAGTGTTTTTGCTGTCACCGGAATTGCTGGCCATTCTGTATCCTTAAAGCTCGTAACGTCGTAAACTATTTTGGCATCTGAGCCCGAGTTCTGCCCAACAAAAGTTTAGGTCAGCACCCCACCCGGCACAATATCAAAATGACTGCTGTGACCATGAGGCCACGAACTGCAGCAGCATTAAGCGTCGTCGCCTTCAACTTTCGCACGATTTTCCACGATTTCGTCGATAAGACCCCATTCTTTTGCGTCTTCGGGGGACATGAAATTATCGCGTTCCAAAGCCGCCTCAACCGCTTTGATCTTTTGGCCCGTGTGAGTCACGTAGATCTGGTTCAACCGGTCTTTGAGTTTTTGGGTTTCCTGGGCGTGGATCATAATATCTGTCGCCTGCCCCTGATAACCACCGGATGGCTGGTGCACCATCACGCGGCTGTTGGGCAGCGAGAACCGCATGCCTTTTGCGCCGGCGGCCAACAGCAAGGAACCCATTGACGCGGCCTGCCCGACGACCAGCGTCGAGACCTGCGGGCGAATATATTGCATCGTATCGTAGATCGACAAACCTGATGTCACCACCCCACCCGGAGAGTTGATATACATAGAGATTTCTTTACTCGGATTTTCGGCCTCGAGGTGCAAAAGCTGCGCAACGATCAAAGATGACATGCCATCATGGATGGGCCCAGTGATGAAAATAATGCGTTCTTTCAACAGCCGTGAAAAAATATCATAGGCCCGCTCACCCCGACTGGTCTGTTCGACCACCATAGGGACAAGGTTGTTCATATAGGTCTCAATTGGGTCTGTCATATCGTGCCTCAAGCTTTTGCGATATCGTTAGCCGATACAGCTTACTCAAGTATTAGTGTCGCGCTCCGGCGGCTGCAAGGGCACCAAGAAAATTGTGTTGATAACGATCGCTTTATTTAGCGCCCTGCCCTTACGTTATCTCAAACACAGTGAAAATATGCGCGGTCGGCTGGAGCGAAGACAAAAAAAGACCCCGGCCAATCTCTGGGCCGGGGTCGATCTTTATGTCTTAGGACAGTCGGCCTATTCTGCGGGAACAGGTGTGCCGGCTTCTTCTTTCTTGATCTCAAACTCTTCATGGTAAGAGCGTTCAATATTCACGTCCCAAATGTCATACTGACCTTTGTTGATAATATTGCGCGCCGCATACATGGCAGAGAGCATAGAGTGATCCTGGTTGTTGTAACGGTGCAGACCATTGCGCCCGACCGTTTGGAAATTCTCCAACGTTTTCAACCAGCCTTCGACCACATCCAAAGCAACACGGTATTCGCTGTCATAGACCGGATAGGCCTTAGGCTGACGGATGATCGCCGCATCAATAACATGGGATGCTTTGGCCAGACCAAGTTCTTCCAGTTCCTTAGAGGCCAAGGCACGGAGGTCCTCGTCGCTCATGGACCAAAGGCCGTCATTTTCCTGGCAGAAATATTCCATCCCGATAGAGGCGGTGTTCTGATCGGGCAGCATTTCCTTGGACCAGGCGCGGAAGTTCTGAATTCTTCCGACCTTCACCTTGGGACTGTGGATATAGATCCAGTTATCCGGGAACGGATCCGCATGATCCAACACCAGGGTCACGATCAAAAAGTCCCGATATTTCAGCCTGTTGGCCGCATCAACCACCTCTTGTGGAGGGGGAGGATCAAAAGAATGGATCAAGTCGCGAATGGCCATAGAGTTCACAAACTCATCGCCTTCGACACGAACCGTTTCACCGGGCGTGCCGTCTTCGGACCATTGGCGCACGTCGATTGACTGAACCTTTTCCTTCTTGCGGTTCACCTTCACGACTTCGGAACGCATGTTCACTTCGCCGCCATGTTCACGCACGAGATCCCGAACCTTTTCCCACATCATTCCTGGTCCCAAACGTGGGTACTGGAATTCTTCGATCAGGCTGGCTGTATCATTCGCACCGGAAATCGCATTCCAGACAACTTTCAGCAGCGACAGATTCTTGATCCGTTGTGCGGCCCAGTCGGCACGAATTTCCTTGGCCGGGATGCCCCAAACCTTCTCCGTGTAGCTGCGGAAGAAGTGCATGTACAAACGTCCGCCGAACCGGTTGATCACCCATTCTTCAAAGCTCTGCTCTTCGCGGTGCGGGCGCAGCTGCCATTTGAAATAGCTGATCACAATGCGCACGGCCTCATATGGGCCGATGCTGGACAATGCGTTGAAAAACTTCAACGGATAGTCGAAAAACTTTTCACGATAATAGATACGGCTCAGACGCGGCACAGTGATGAAGTCATCGCCCAGCACCTCATGCCACATCTCTTCGACTTCGCCGACCTTGGTAAAGAACCGGTGGCCGCCAATATCGAAACGATATCCATTATTTGTTTCAGTGCGAGAAATCCCGCCTACCATATTCGACCCCTCAAAAACGAGAGGGCGATGGTTTTCACTAATCTTTTGCAATTCGTACGCGGCGGTCAGACCTGCGGGGCCACCACCGATTACAACGACATCACTTTTCTTACTTACTTTATTCACCACTAGAAACCCGAGCCCTGAAACTATGGGCCATCCGGCCCGTGAGATTTGAACTTACCTTATGAAATTTGATATTCAAAACCTTCAACACCGAATATCGCCTTTTTTACGGCAATTGGAACCAATAATAAAGAAATGAGGGTTTTTGCGCCTTTGCTGAAAAAGTAATCCACCGAAAACCTAAACGTCCCCACGATTTCTCGAATCGCGTTTTGCACATTGCTCCAACAAAAACCTTAATAAATTGGGTCAGGTTGCGTCGGAGTCGCACACGCGAAAAGAGTGTGCACCCTCCAAAACCCAACCGCAGAAGCTCCCACCCCCGAACGACAACCCAATGAAACAAAACCAAAGATTCCCCCGTGTTTCACTGGCCCCTTGACCTAACGCAATGCGCCCTTTCCGCAAGGTCACAACCGATGGATGTTTTGGGCGGACATGGACGGGAAATCTATGGCGCCCTGCCCTGCTAAATTCGACGTTTTGAAGATCGACAAGGTCCGAAACATCAAACTGCCCGATCGGCCGTCGTTTAAGGGAATGCAGCGGTTTTTGTCCCCCGCCCCCAATCACAGGGCCACTCTGATTCGGAGCGCCCTTTCAAAAACAAACGCGCCGGTGCAAACCGCCCGGCGCGTTCATAGAAATTTTATGAAGGAATCAGATCTTGATCATTTTCCCAGGGGCAACCGTGACACCGCGCTTTTCAAATGCGTTGCGTGTATCAAATGCGATCTTAGCGGCCCGTCCGACCAGCGCATAATCCACATCCGTGTGGTCCGTCATAACCACAACAGAATCGTAGCTGGCCACAACGTCCTCGGTCAATTCAACAGAGACACGCCCCGCCAAAGATGGGTGATCGCGCGTTGCCGGAAGTTCTGGAAAATAGGGATCATGAAAATCACAAGATGCGCCCATTTTTTCCAGCCAGTTCAACGCCCCAAGCGCCGGGCTTTCGCGTGTGTCTTCGATGTCTTTCTTATAGGCGATACCAAGGATCAAGATCTTGGCCCCTTCGACACCTTTTGCACCATGTTCCAGCAAGCCCGCGGCGATGCGCGCCGCGATGGTTTCAGGCGCACGTTCATTGGTGGAACTGGCCAGATCAACAATTGGCAGCTCTGATCCGACGTCGCGCGCACGCCAGGACAGGAATACAGGCGAAACAGGGATACAATCCCCGCCAATGCCCGGCCCTGGATAGAACGGCATGTAGCCAAATGGCTTTGTCGCGGCGGCATCAATGACTTCCCAAACATCAACGCCCATAGCGTCAAAGGCGAATTTCATTTCATTGACCAAAGCGATGTTAACCGTCCGGAAACTGTTTTCCGTCAGCTTAACAGCTTCTGCAGTGGCAGAAGAGCTGACGGGAACAGCCTTTTCGACGATGTTGGAATAAAACTGTTCCAGCAGATCGCGGGACTGTTTGTCATCCGCACCAACGATTTTCGGGATTGTGCGCGTTGTAAAATTCTCATTGCCGGGATCTTCGCGCTCTGGCGAAAATCCGATGAAGAAATCCTTGCCCGCTTTCAAACCGCCCCGTTCCAGGATTGGCTGAACAACTGTCGTCGTGGCACCGGGCCAAACCGTGCTTTCCAGCACAATCAATTGACCGGGGCGCAAATATTCGGCGATGCTTTCAGCGGCGCGAATAACGTAGTTCAACTCTGGCTCGCGTGCATCGGACAGTGGCGTGGGCACACAGATCAGGACGATGTCGACCTCGGCAATGTCAGAGACATCTGCCGTCGCTGCGAATTTTCCGCCATTGACCGCGTTCGAAATGCGGTCTTCCTCAAAATAGGAAATGACCTTTTGGCCGGCATTGATCGCGGCGACGCGCTTTTCATTGATGTCCAGCCCGCGCGTTGGAAACCCAGCCTCGCTGATGGTTAACGCCAAGGGCAGTCCAACATAGCCAAGCCCGACGGTCATCACCCGGGCGGTCTTGGACTCGATACGGTCCTTTAGATCGGAATACAGAGAAAAAGCACTGGTCATAAACATTCGTCCGTTAAGTTACTTTGCGAGGCCTGCCCTAACATACCCATTCTGCAAATCGTAACACATCTTCGCAAAAATCTTTATTCGAAACGGTCCGCGAAACAATAAAGCCGTTGTCAGGATGCCTTAGCGTAAGCAGAAACAATTTTCGCGACGCCACTGCCCAAATCATAGTCAGGTTTATATCCCAAACGCGCCTTCGCCAAATCGATAGAGACGTCTGGCGACGCAGAATAAAGCCCAAGGGCGGATCGATCCGGATAGTGAAGCCCGGTTTTCGGGCGCAAACGCTGGACCATCGATAGTACGGCCTCAAACCTTTTGCGCCCCAGAACGCGACGCAGTTGGGCGCTGATGCGTGCGGCGGTCGAAGGGCCCGCCGCGGCAGAGATTTGCGGTTCAGGCCCCAGCCGTTCTTGCAAACCCGTTAACGGTTCTGTCCGAACCTCGCCGCTGCCTGCCAACGGGATGTAGGCCTTGAACAGATCTTCCCATGTCGGCGCGTCCTGACCGCTGACCAAAAACCTTTCACGTCCCAGATCCGGCAATTCCGCCGCCCGGATCGCCGCCTGCACGACGTCATCTACATAGACAAGCGGGCAAACCCCGACCGGATCAGGAAGCACCACGCCCCCGGCCCGCAGCTGCGCGATTGGGCCATCTGTCCAGATGCCACTACCGGGGCCATAGACGATTGTAGGTTGCAGGATGGCGGTTTCAAACGTGCTGGCCATTAACCGGTTTTCCATGGCGATCTTGGCCTGGCGATACGCGCCGCCTGTGGTGGTGGAGATCGCAGACGCCTCTGTAATCGCGCCCGCAGGCCAATCGTCATACACAACGGCAGAGCTGGCATGGATGATCCGGCGCAGCCCGGACCGGCGGGCGGCCGCAATCACGCGATCAAAGGCGGTCAAGTTTTCCGCCTGCCCTGCCCGCACGTCATAAGCGAAATTGAACAGGATATCCGCGCCCTCAAAAGCCTTGTCCAAGGCCCCCTCTGTGGTCGTGCCAATCACAACGCCCGCCCCAAGCGCACGGATTGATTTTGCCTCATGGCCGCTGCGCAACAGGGCGACAACATCGGCCCCGGCATCGCACAAGCCAAGCGTCAGGCGACGGCCGATGAATCCCGTTGCCCCGGTTACGACGACTTTCTTGCCCGATAAGGGTGAAACTTTGGTCATCAAAATCGGCTCCTGTGGCAAATAGCGCGAGTTCGGCAAAATTGTTTCCCGAACGGAAAGTTTGTTCACGGATAAGTAGCGGGATTGGTTGCCCCATGCTAGGAGAGCAATCAGTAAATTGCTATTCTGTATGGGTAAACATCTTAATGAAAATTCTGATAACAGGCGGTGCGGGTTTTATCGGCTCTCACCTGGCGGAACGTCTTATCAGCGAAGGCCATACCGTCATCGCGCTTGATGATTTGTCGACCGGGCAAATGGCCAATCTGAAATCGGTGCGCACAAACAACCGGTTCTCTTTCATCGAAGGCAACATTCTGGATCGTGAACTGGTGGAAAAACTGGTCGCAGATGCGGATATCGTCTTTCACCTGGCGGCGGCTGTTGGCGTCAAGCTGATCATGGATGAACCCAGCCGGTCGATCCTGACCAATGTCACCGGAACGGAAAACGTGCTGCACGCCTGTCTTGCGAAAAAGACCCCCATCTATCTTGCCTCGACCTCAGAGGTTTATGGAATGGCGACAAAGTTCCCGTTCAACGAAGATGACAATCTGACCATCGGCGCAACCAAGAACCTGCGCTGGTCATATGCCTGCGCCAAAACGCTCGACGAATTTCTGGCGCTGTCTTATGCCCGCGAATGCGACTTGCCTGTTGTGATCCTGCGGTTCTTTAACACAACAGGCCCACGCCAAACCGGCCGCTACGGAATGGTCTTGCCGAATTTCGTGCAAAACGCGTTGGATGGAAAACCATTGTTGGTGCATGGTAGCGGGGATCAGTCGCGTTGCTTTGGTCACGTGGCAGATGTCATCGAATCCCTGATCCGCCTGATGGACACGCCCGAAGCTGTGGGTCAGGTCTATAACATCGGGACAGATCAGGAAGTGACCATCAAATCGCTTGCCGAACAGGTCATTGCGGCCACCGGATCGGAATCTGAGATTAAGCTGGTGCCTTATGACACCGTCTATCCTGAAGGGTTCGAAGACATGCAGCGCCGCTTGCCGGACGTGTCCAAATTGCAGGCGGCAATCGACTTTCGCCCGATGCGGACCCTTGCTGAAATCATTTCTGACGTGATCGACGAAAAACGATCTACAGCGGCAGAAAACTAGGCCCCTTGGAGACAGCAAAATGACACCAATGGCCCGCATAGAAAAACTGGTTCGCGACACGGCAACGGCCGTTCTGCCACAAGGCACGCGATCCTGGATCCGCAAACAACAGCGCCTGCATAAATTGCAGTCGGTTCCGGTTGGGTCCGTGAATTTCGGCGGGCTGCGGCGTCTGTCCCCGATCAGCGCAGTTTTTGGTCAGGATCGTGATCTGCTGACGATTGAGCGCTATTACATTGAACAGTTTCTGGAACAGCACAGCGCCGATATCAAAGGCCGCGTTCTGGAGATGGGCGATCCAGCCTATATTCGTAAATTCGGCGGCGACAAGGTCACCCAGGAAGACGTGCTGAACTATGTCGAAGGCAATCCAAACGCCACGATCGTTGCCGATCTGACGGATGCGCCGCATATTCCGGATAACAGCTTTGACTGCATCATCATCACGCAAACACTGCAGATGATTTTTGAGGTGGATAAGGCGATTGCCACGCTGGAACGCATCCTGAAGCCGGGTGGCGTTGTCCTGTGCACATCGCATGGCATGACGCGCGTGGCTCGTCGTGAGGGCATCGATGACTGGGGCGAATACTGGCACTTTACGACACAGTCCAAACGGCACCTGTTTCGCCAGTCTTTTGACCCGGCAAATGTCGAAGTCTCATCTGTGGGCAATGTCTTTACCTGTATCTGCAACCTGCACGGCCTTGGCGCAAGCGAGCTGGATCAGGCAGAACTGGACATGCATGATCCGAATTACGAAATGCTCGTCATGGTGCGGGCAGTAAAGTCGGCCTGACATGGAAACGGCACCCAACACTTCAAATGACCGTCTGTGGCTTTTTGCAATACTGGCGCTGGCGCTTGTGTTGCGCATTGTCGGGTTGAACCAACCGCTCTGGTATGACGAAGTCTTAACCATCACCTCGCATCTGCGCCTGCCCTGGCAGGAAATGATGCAAGAATATTCGATGAACCACCATTATGGGTTCAGCCTTTTGGCCAAGCTGTCGATGAGCATCTTTGGCGATGCGCCATGGGTTGTGCGGTTGCCTGCCATGCTGTTCGGCGTGGGATCGATCTGGGTCATGTGGCATTTGGCGCGGCTGGTGGCCGATAGTAAAATCGCGCATATCACTGCGCTTTTGCTGGCGCTGTCCTATCATCATATCTGGTTTTCGCAAAACGCCCGTGGCTATACGGAAATGGCATTTTGGGCGACGCTTGGAACCGTGTTGTTCCTGAAAGGGCTGTCCACGCCGCGCCTATCCACTTGGGTTGGCTATGGCATCGTTCTGATGTTGACCGTGTTCACACACCTGACGGGCGCATTTATCTTTGTCGCCCATGGCGTGATTTGGTTGGGATATCTTGGGGCCAGAGCCTACAAGAAAAGCTTTCAGAAAACAGATTTCACCCTGCCCTTTATCGGTTTCCTCGTCGGCGGCATTCTGACCCTGCTGGTCTATGCCCCCATTCTGATGTCGATGGTTGGAGCTATGGAACAAATGTCCCGAGCTGCAGGCGTAGATAAGATGCAAGAATACCAAAACCCGATTTGGGCCATTCTAGAGGGTGTGCGAACAGCCGTTGGCTCTGCAGGAACATTGGTTGGATTGGTGGCGTTTTTGGTTTTGTCACTTTCCCTTATCGGCGGATTTTCCGCACATAAGAAGCAACCTTTATTTGGTCCGTCTGTAATTTTGCAGATAGTTCTGACCTTAGCGCTCCTTGTCGCGCTTGGCATGAGAGTGTGGCCTCGGTTCTTCTTTGTGGACATCAGCTTTGTTCTACTTTTTATCGTCCTTGGAGTGTACACGGTCAGCGGGGTCTTGGCCAAGATCCCGATACGAGGCCTGACGGCAACCCGATTGTTTACGTTGGCCACAGCCGCCATGATTACTATTTCTGCGGCACTTGCCTCTCGCAACTACGATCTGCCAAAACAAAACTTAATAGGTGTCGTTGAAAAAGTTGCCCAAACAAGAGTGGCAAACGAACGTGTCTTGGCTATTGGTTATGCTGGCAATGCATTCAATGACTACTTTGACACCGGCTGGACGACAATTATGACACCTCTGGAATATGCAGACGCCATGGATCAACCCGGTTCCGTCTTGATCGTTGTTGCCTTTCCGGAACAAAATTTTCGAGCCATTCCCCAACTGGACTTGGACCGCCGCGACTCGTTGACTTTAGTAGAAAAATTCTATGGCACACTTGGGGATGGCTCTATTTATCTGATGCGCCGCGACCAATGATCGATATTGTCATAGGGTCCGGCCCGTCTGGGGTTTCAGCGGCCAAAGCCTTGTTGGCACGCGGTCGATCGGTGGTGATGCTGGACGGTGGGAAAACGCTTGAAGACCAAGCCGAGGCGGCCAAATCCGAGTTTGCAGAGATTGGCCCTGACGCCTGGACGCCGGAACAACGCGCGACTTACCAAGCGCCGCAATTCGCAACACCCGCCGGACAGGCTCGCCGCTTTGGGTCTGACTTTGCGATGGAACCGGCAGCGTCCACGCTTGCCCCGGACCAAAATTGGCTGGGCCTGCGGGCCTCTCATGCCGTGGGGGGATTGTCGAACCTTTGGGGCAGCGCCGTTTTGCCTAACAGACAATCCGACATAACGGACTGGCCCGTCACGATTGACGATCTGTCCCCGCATTACGGGAGTGTGGCAGAGTTTATGCCAGTCTCTGCCAAATCTGACGATCTGGCGGATCTTTTTCCCGGGTTTTCGGTGCAAGACAGGACCGCGATCCCGCCAAGTCCACAGGCTGCGGCCCTGTTGAAACGTCTTGAACGCAGCAAGAGAAGCCTGCCCGGCGCGATCCACTACGGCGCATCCCGCGTGGCTGTATCCGCAGCTTGCAAACGCTGCGCGATGTGCCTGCATGGCTGTCCGTGGAACCTGATCTATTCGTCGTCTCACACCTTGGACGCGATGCGTGGCCAGACCGGATTCGAGTATCGGTCCGGGACCTTCATCGAAAGATTTGAAGAAACCGCAGATGGGGTTTCTTTAGGGACGCACACGGGTGAAACGTTAAAGGCCGATCGGGTCTTTGTCGCGACCGGGGTTTTGGAAACGGCGCGGTTGGTGCTGCGATCTTTGCCAAGTCTTGGCGCTTTGACGCTGAAAGACAGCCAACACGGGTTCGTTCCCATGCTGCACAGGTGGTTCGCCCCTGCCCGGCCAGACGCATTGCCCACCACAACCCTGCCCCAGGCTTTTGTGGAAATCGACGACCCAGAGGTGTCGCCCCATCTGGTCCATTCCCAGATCTACACGTGGAACGAACATTACCTGCGCGATTTGATGGAAAACTACGGCGACAAATTTCCGGGCAGCGCGCCGCTTTGGCGCATATTGTCCCGCCGATTGATTGTGGCACAAATGTTTTTGCACTCGGATCATTCCGCGCAGATTGGGCTGCGTCTGAACACCAACGGTAAACTCTCTGCAGAACTAAAAGAAAACGCCAACACCGCAAAGGTTTTTGAGCGTGCGAAAAAAGCGCTTTCCCCGGCGATGTCCAAGGCGGGCCTGACCACTTTGGGCTTTGCCACCCGCATGGGGGCTGCAGGGTCCAGCTTTCACACGGGCGGATCCTTGGCGATGGCCAAACAACCGGTTGCGGGGCAATCAGACGTGCTTGGCCGCCCCTATGGGCTGAACCGTGTGCACGTTGTGGATGCTTCTGTTCTGCCGTCCATCCCGGCCACGACGATCACATTTTCCGTCATGGCCAATGCGCATCGGATCGCCAGCCAGGCCCCCTAGCCGCGCGTGCCGTTTTGGAATGCGCCGTTTTCCAGTTTTTCGGCCAAGACCAAATCGCCTTTGTCCCGCGCCGCTTTGGCCAATGTTGCGCCAAACGCCGCCAAGACCTGATCTTCGCGCCAAATCTCTTCGAAGGCCTTTCGGGCCGATTTCGCCTTGGCGTCACGCGCCTTTGGATCGTCCTGCAATTCATGCATCGCTGCGATCAACTCTTGTTCCGTTTCAAACAAGACACCCCCGCCAGAGCTTTCGACGATTTCGGGGAATGGCCCCAAACGACGCGCGATGACAGGCGTGCCCAAACGGAAACTTTCGATCAGGATGATCCCGAAGGTTTCATAGCAGACGGATGGCACGATCAGGCCAAGCGCATGCTGGTAATAGGCGTTCAGTTCATCCAGCGTCTTGCGACCCAGAAACTTGATCCGGGGATTGTGACCCGCCTGCTGTTTCAAGGCGTCGGTGTAGTTCCCGTCCCCCAAGATCAACAAATCTGCGTCGGGGTATTTGTCAAAAGCGGGGAAAACATCCTGCAAACCCTTGATCTTTTCCAGACGTCCCACAAACAGGAAATAGGGCCGGTCATGGGGAAACTCGGACGTCTTTTCGACCGTCATATCCGGCAGGAAATAGGGCAAGACCTGCATGTCGTGGCGCAGCCCAAATTCCTTGTGCTTTGCGCGGCTGAATTCGCTTTTGGCGATGATCAGGTCTGCATTGTCCAGCATCCGATCCATATAGCCGGTATAGCGCCACAGCTGCGGCGGGCGGCGATGTTTCAACACACAGCGCAGGCATTCACGCTTGTCACACAGCTCTTTGTCATAGCGCCACAGCACGTGGGTTGGGCAGACCAGCCAATGTTCATGCGCCTCATAAACCCGCAAACCGTCGCCATATTCCAGCAAGCCGGGCCCGCCAACCAGCGACGCATTGTTGTACCAGGTGATGTCATAGCCCTCGGCCACGATGTCTTGGATTTGCTTTTTATGCACCAAGGGTCGGCCGGTTTGCTGGGTGACCAAATTGGTCAGAACACTATTCTTGCTGCGCAACCCGATTATGCGCACCCCGTCCCCCGCCGGCGCTGAGTTGGGTTCAGCGCCCCCAAGGGACAAAAACGCATCTTCATCATGGACGACCGTAACCTCATGCCCCCGAACAACCAGGGCCTGGGCCATGCGCTGAACCCCAACCGCGTCCCCCCCAAATGAATAAGGTGGGTAGAACGTGGTGAACATCAAAATGCGCAAACTGGTCATCGGGGCCTCTGTTACAAATCTGGGTTGGCATCTATTATGATGCAGCCTGAACAATATTCCATCAACTGGCTAACTGATGCGCGATTTCGACATTCCTGTACAGGAAATCGGCCATTAATTGGGCCGCTTCTTGTTGTTTTGCGGCGTAATCATTACACAAAATCCAGTAACGAATTTAAGGCAGGGGGACGCGCAGATGCGGATCATGCAAGTAAGTACCGTGTTCTTGCCCGGCGGCATTCAGCGCCATGTGCTGGATTTGACCGCAGACCTGCGCAGCTTTGGGCATACCGTCATTCTGGCAGGTGGCCGTGGCGAATGGGGGGTAACGGGCGACGACCCGGATTTCTATTACGCCCCATTGGAACGGGTCGCCGGGGGGTATCACGGCCAGCTGACGCGCCTCACCTCTATTCTTCCCAGTGTTCGAAATCTTCGACGCGCCATAAAAGAGCGCAACATTGACATCGTGCACGCACATGAAACCGCCCCGGCCATTATCGCGAGGTTGGCCACCATCGGAATGAACGTCCCGGTGGTTTTGACATTTCATGGCTCCTCTGTCGAAAGAGAGGCAAGTGTCGCCCAAATTGCGAAATTTTGCGCGGATTTGACGGTTTCCCCCAGCCATGCCTCTATCGAAGCGCTCATCTCCAATGGGCTTGCGCGTGACCAAACACGGGTTCTGGGATTGGGCGTGGCTTATAAACCTGCACCCGACGCAAAAGAAGCCGCTGCCCTGCGGGCAGAGCTTTTGAATGGGCACACCGGCCCTCTTGTCCTGAGCATTTCTCGGCTGGCCCATCAAAAGGGCATCGACCTGATGGTCGAGGTCGTTAAACGGGTCACCCAAGCCCGGCCAAACGTTATGTTCGCCGTCGCCGGGGGCGGACCGCAGACAGATCTGGTGGACGGTTGGGCAAAATCTGCCGGCGTTGAAGATAAAATCAAGTTTCTGGGCCCCGTCGAAACGATCCCATTGCATCTGGCCGCATCCGATATCTTCCTGTTGACGTCTCGGTGGGAAGCCTTGCCGATCTCTATTGTAGAGGCCTTCCGCGCAGGCTTGCCCGTGGTGGCAACAAATTGCGGCGGCGTGCGCGAATTGGTAGATGATCACGTTGGCGCATTGCTGGAGGTTGGCGATATCCAAGGGACCGCCGACATGTTGATCAAACTTGTGGATGATGACGACCTGCGCAAGGCCAAAGGCGCTGCAGCGCGTGACCTCAGTCAAAATGATCGGTTTGATCCCGAACATGTGCACAGACAGTTTGAAGCCCTTTACACAGAAATATTGGGGCACAAACAGAGCTGAAACGAAAGCATAGCCTGTGTTCATATCACGCAGCCCAAATGGCCACTACAGTGGTGACAACAGGCAAAGATTTCACGTATCAAGAGTGTAATCCCGGATGGATAAAGAAATATAACATGGCTGCACGAAATTTTAGACGCTCCCTTTTTAATATTCACAAATGGCTAGGGCTGAACATCGCGCTTTATTTCGCGCTGATTTTTCTCAGCGGTGCCGTATTGGTCTTTTCCGACGAAATCGAAGCGATTTACAAACCTAACATCTGGGCCTCTCAGCCCAGCGAGGGCGATCCAGTTACGTTTGGCGAGATTTACGATTCCTTGAAGAAAAACTTTCCGGGAAGCTCCGTCTTTTCGATCGACAAGGCTCCACATCCGGGGCTTGCTGACAGATCCTATGTGACAACGGCGGAAGGGCGCCGGATCATCGCCTATACAGATCCCGGAACAGCCGAAATTCGGGACGTAACCGGCACCAAAAACTTCCACGGGTTCGTCCGCGCATTTCACAGCAACCTTTTCATCACCAATCGAATTGGCTTTGTCCTGGTGACCAGCACCTCAATACTCTTGCTCGTATCCCTGATCAGCGGAACTTTAACCTATCGCAGGTTCTGGCGAGGACTGTTCAGATTTCCACCCCGTGGTTCAAGCGGGAGGGAATTCTGGGGAGTGACACATAGATTAATCGCCGTGTGGTGTCTTCCGTTTTTGGTGATCGTAACTGTCACGACATTCTATTTTTTTCTGACCGGCGTCGGCTTTGAAGGTCATGAACCAGAGTTCTCCCCGATTGAGGGGCATACCCAGACATTACCTGATGATTTTGGCGGTTTGGTCATCGACCAAGCAGAACAAGTCGCACTTGCAACTTACCCTGATCTTTCCCCACGATCCGTCTCACTGCCTTGGAACAGCACGCAAGGGTTAGGGTTTCGCGGCCCAAACGGATCTTCGGCATTGACACCAAGCACATCCGTTTCAGTTGACCCATTTTCACTGACAATCGCGGGCACAATCCTGCCGTCGGATTTCAAAGGAATGGCTTGGCTACGCCCCATGGCAGAGGCGCTGCACTATGGTCATTGGTGGGGGAATATATCTCGCGTTTTGTGGTCTTTGTTTGGACTGGCCTCGACCCTATTGGTCGTTGGAGGCGCTGCACTTTATGCGTCTCGGATGGCGTCACAAACGGAACACGGTCGGGTCAGTACATTTTGGTCAGGGCTCGCCCTTTTCAGATGGGCCTATCTGGCGATGATCGCCGGGGTCTTGGCACTTGGGGCGTATTGGCTGACCACCTGACGCGCCTTGCCTATTGCCAGGGCTGCAGAACCAGTTGTCCGATGCGACGCTTGACTTTGCGCGCCGCCAGATACCCTGCCCCTTTGCCCGCCAAGTGCTTTTTCCATTTGGCGATGTCTTTGAAATAAAACATCTCTAGCCGGGGCAGATCGTGGATCGGACTGTCCAGCGTCGCTGTGGCAAGGCGGGTGCCAACGGATGTTTTATAAAGCTGGGAAATGGCCTGTTGAACTTGGGCGTTGGCCAATCCGTAGGGCGGCGCGAAATGGGCAGGCTTTTGGTCCAGCCGTCGCACCATATCATCGCGCGATTTGGTCAGCTCTGCATCCAGCTCATCCGGGCTAAGCCCGTTCAGGTCAGGATGCGTCACCGTGTGGCTGCCAAAAATGACCCCCTTGGCCGCAAGCTCGCGCACGTCGCTCCATGGCATAAGCGGGCGCACGGGGTCGATGGCCCCGACCCAGTTTTCAACGCGCCCCATCTGCGCCGTTGGCAGGTACACGATTGACTGGAACCCCAAACGTTCCAGCACGGGCCAGGCCGCATCGCGGAAATCGACGAAACCATCATCAAAGGTGATTATGACACTGCGGGCGGGCAGTGTTTTGCGCCCCGCACGGGCCGCAACCAGATCATCCAGACTGATCACAGGCACGCCAGCATCGGCAATCGCCTGCATTTGATCCTCGAATATACGCGGCGCAATTGAGGTTGGCCCCTCTGCATCCGCGATCGAATGGTACATCAAGATGTCAATTTGCGGCGTCGACACGGTTTAGTCCTCGACAGTATGGTGCGAAAATTCTTCGCGATATTGCGCCCATTTCTTTTCGTCCAAACGGCCATCTTCGCCGATACAATCGGCAGCGCCATAGGACATGGCGAAAGCGTGGTGCGTGTTGTCATGGGCGAACAAGCCCTGACGGCCAAAGACCAACAGCCCATCCAGCCCCAACATCCATTCATCAATCGTGTTGAAATGACCTTCATAGTCAAGGTCATACACAGGATAGGCATGGGACAAGCGGCGAGTCTCACAGCGACGCACACCAACATTAACCGGCAGGCCAACATCCTTGAGCCAGCCACAGTAGCGTTCGCCAAGCTCATCATCGGACATTTCCCACCATTGATCACCGGGATCGGCCGGAAGCTCTGCGCACAGAACCGTCACCCCTTTGGGGGTGGTCGAGGCATTGTAGTTCTTCGGCTCTGACATGCGGCTGATCGGCGTTGCCAATTCGGGGAAGTAATGCGCGTCGAATTCTGTGAACTGATCCGTGTCCAGGACCAGATACACCAAAATCATGCCGCGAAATTTGATCGACTTGGCCGCATTCACCACCGGCTCTGGTGGGGGTGGGTCCATCAGGCGCACAAGCGTTGTCAGCGGGATCGTCGACAGGATTTGATCGCTTTCATGGCGGATATCTTTGTCGCCATCCTTGGTCCAATAGGCCACAACCCGATTGTCTTCGCGCTCTATCCGGGTGATGTCGGTTTCAAAGCTGAATTCGGCACCCTGATCCTTGGCCTTTTCCAGCATGGCTTGCGTGATCTGACCGAACCCTTTGCGAGGGTAAAAGAATTTCCCCGTCGTTTCGTCCCCAAGCCCCGGAAGCATCCGCAGCATCTTGAACAGGATTTTGCTGACGGATCCGCTGGAAATCCGACGCTCTGCCAGTTTTACAGCCAGACCATCGGGGTCAATGCCCCAAAGCTTTTTCACGTAAGGGAAATAGAAGTTCTCTGCGATTGTCGGGCCCAGACCATCATAAAGGATGCTGGAAAACGTGCGCGGTCCTTTGGACTTTTTGCGCAGCGGTTTCAGAAAGCTGTCGGACATCAAAGAAAATGCGAATTTCTTTGGAAGGCGCAGCACCGCGTCCAGGGGTTTCAGCGGGAAGTGAATCCAGCGTCCGCCCAAGCGAATGCGCCCATGGCGCGGGCGCAACAGAAGGTCATCGCCCAGCAAAGATTTCACATCGTTCAGGACATTCGGGTCGGCCACGGGATGAAACCTGTGGGATCCGTAGTCGCACCAGATGTCTTCGATCTTGAAGGAAGAAGAGTTTCCACCAGCCGTCGAGGCGCGTTCGATGACTTCGACATTCGTCTTACCCGATTTGGTCAAGGCATAGGCCGCAGCCACACCGGCAGGCCCTGCCCCCAGCACACGCAAAACGGGTTGCGTCTTTGTTTTCTCTGAAGTTACCATTTAATTCCCCTATTTCTACTATGTCCGCCAGAGGTTATGGCGACGACGGTACCACGTACTTAAACTCGCGTTGAAAGACAGTCGATCTGCGATCCGGTCAACGCAATGCATCAAGGTCGTAGATGCAAACGAGATATCATGTCAGCAATCAATCCAAGGGACCAAATCATGATAGCCGCGAGGAAAGCAAAAATGGCTGATTCACTTAAATCAGATTTTACGATGTCGTATATGAACTTCAAAAAACCGAGGATGAAGAAAATCAAACCCAAAGGAATGAAAACACGTAATGGGTTGAACAAAACAATTACCCGCAAGACCAAAACGATGAAGTTGATGAAATCAACAGGTCTGATTTTCGACTTACCTACCCGTTTGCCATACTCGATCGGCGTATAAATCATCCGTTTGCCATTGCAGGTCATGCACAGCGTGATGGTCGTGGTGAAGGAAAAGTTCTGCGGCAAGAGCGGCAGAAATGGGATCAACTCAGACTTTCTGAAAACCCGCAAACCCGAATTCAAATCGTTCAATTTTCGTTCCGCTAGGAAAGACGCAAGTTTGTTCAGCATGAACTTGGCCGGGCGGCGGATCAGCGGCACATTGCGCATCCCTGCACCACGATCACCAACAACCATGTCCAGATCCCGGCATTGAGCCAGCATATCGGGGAGATAGCGCGCAGGGTATGTTCCATCCGCATCAAGAATGGCGACATATTCATATTGCGCAGATTTCACGCCGCGTTTTAGCGTCGCACCATATCCGGAATTGACCTGATTATATTCAACGGTCGCGCCCGCATCCTTGGCCTCTTGGCGCGTGTTGTCTTCAGACCCGTCATCCACAACGATCACCTCAAACGGGATGCCGGTTGGGGTCAAAGTCTCCAACACATCATGCACGGTGTCTTTCACCGCGCCTTCTTCGTTATAGGCCGGGATAACAACGCTCAGTGACATCCCTTCAAGCTCTGACACGACAGATGTCGTTGTTTTTGCTTTTGTTTTTGTTTTCGCACTCATGTGGACGGTCCTCGTAACCTATTTGCTTTACGCAGTTTGCCTGTATTTTTCTAAGTCTTTAGAAATTCTTTTTGTTTAATCTTTGTCCAGATCAAGGAACATGCAGGCGGTTCTTTCGCCCCAAGACGTGGTATTCGAACAGGCACCAGACATAGGATGCCGTTGAATAGACATAGTAAAGCTGGTGATAGAGAATGGCGCGCGCCGCAAACCACAGCCCGCCATTGCGATACAAAAAGCTTACAAATGACCAGTTTCCGACGATCGCCAGAATGGCTAGCCCAAGTGTCAGGGGCCAGATTCCACTGACAAAAGGCAGCAGGATCAAGGATATCAGAAACAGCCCCGCGATGACGGCCCGCATGCGTTCTGCCATGCTTGTGTTCAGCTCATTCCCTAGCCCCTCGCGGGAGATCATCAGCCGCGACCATGGCAAGGCGCGGCGGAAAATATCCGTGAAAATTGCGTTGCGAACCGTCCAGACTTTTAGGTGTTTGCTTTGCATTTCGGGATCAACAACGATCCGCCCGCCATTGCTGCGAATGCGATAGCCCAATTCGATGTCTTCGATTGAAGGCACACGGTAGGTCTCTACGTCAAAACCACCGATGGCCCGAAAGGCGGTGGCACGCACAGCCCCACAACCAGCCCAAAACGTCGACGCATCGCGCCGGGCGATCTGGTGGTGAAACCGATGCAACAGGTTTTTATATTTTGAGAACCAATAGTTGCCGCCCGGCTCTGTGTCATAGGACCCGAACATTGCATCCACATCGTCATCGGCAAAGGCGGCGAGAATACGCGCTGGCCCACCCGGCCAGGCGATCACGTCGGAATCCACGAACCACAAGATATCGCCGACCGCATGTTCAGATGCCAGGTTCCGCGCAACACCTGGGCCGCCGTTTTGCGGGGTGATCAACACCCGCGCGCCCATGGCCTCTGCATCGGCGGCGGTGGTGTCGGTTGACTGGTCATCGACAACCAAAACTTCAGCCACCTCGCCCGCACTGTGCATCTTGAGCAAGGGCGTCAGGACCTGTTCCAAAAGATGGGCAGCGTTATAGGCTGGAACGACTACTGAAATGGTAAGCTTGGACGTCATTACAAATCCGATTTCAAAGAGTTATTTCGCGTCATATTCATACCCGGATTGGCCCAGGTCGAAAACATCAACAACAATGTTGCGAGGAACGGCAGCAGCCAGATCACCCGCCCGCCATAGCGTGTCGCCGGTTGCGAGATGCCACCACAAACGAACGCATTCACCAAGATGCCAAGACCGACCAGCCCGGCAAATGCCTTAAGTTCTATCGGGACGGATCCCGGCCAAAAAACCATTCCAACAATCACAATCAAAGACACCACGTAAACGGTTCTATGCAGCGTCTCTACCAAAGGCAGCCAGCTGGCGTCGCGTGAAATCGAACCTTTTGGGAAAAATTCCGGCGGAATTGATGAGATTGCCGATAAATTTGGCACGCCGCCATCCACCGGGATCGTCATTTCAACACTGTTCATTCCGGCCTGTTCAAATGTGTTGCCAAGCAAAGCCCCGATGGTCGAGATTGGTTGATCCAGAAAAACGCTCAGAAAAAACCGTACCTGTCCATTTGCCACGGCCTGCTGTTCTGCTTCTGGCATCAAACGGAAAGAGCCGAGCCTAGCGCTTTTTTCAAAAATGATATGAGAGGCGGTCAAACGCCAAGGATCCGTGGACATAGACAATGCATCATAAAGCGCACAGGTTGGGATGGTCTGATCCGGACAATGGTTCTCCAGATAGGTATAGCCAGGGCCGTCTTCGACAATCCGGGCGGTCAGGAAGGGGTAATACACCACTTCAGCGTCTTCGACCGCCTCGACGGCGACAGAAAATGACACGCGTTCCGCAAGACCGATGCCCAAGATAGCCGCCACGCATAGCGCGGGCAGCCACCAGCGGCTGCGGTGCAAGAGTATTGCGGCAATCACTGAAAGCGGCAGCATCAGTGCGACTATCGCGAGATGGGACAGGTGTGACGTGACCGCAAGGCCGGACAATATCAGTGCGGCCAACAGCTCAGCCCAGGTCATATCGCGCCCGAAAACGGTAATCGTGGCGATCAGCAACAAGAGCAGCCCGGTCAGGATATCAGGCATCAAAAACGCGACATAAAAGGGCAAGGCACCAAAGCCCGCCGCGATAATTGGGGCCGCAAACAACGCTGCGACCCTTTGATCTGGATCGTAAAGACGACAGGCGACGCGGATCGGCAGATAGACGCCCCAAAACACCAGGAGCGCGTGAAATAATGGCAGGGACTTCAGCCCGATGCCAAATCCAATAACCGACGCAAACAGCGAATACACAACGGATCGCGATCCGTTGACCGAATTGGGGGTGGCATCCTGCGCGACAGCCCCCCCCGCAGCGACAGTATCCACCGCCTGGACAGGGGCAACCAAGCCGACTTGCTTCAGGACTTTATATCCATTCTCAAGGTAAGCGCCGCTGTCATAGTAATAGAGCGGCCCGCCATTCAGGATGGCGACGTACAAACACGCAACCAAGGCCAGGCCAAGCCAAATGGTGGCCCCTAGCGCCCCCTTCGGCCGCTGGTCCATCCGATCTTGAACGCCAAAGCTCACTAGCCCGCTTCTTCCTGAAAGACGTCGGCCGCGGCGTGATCGCTTTTCAACTTGGCGAAATAGGCAATGGTAGAGGCCAACCCCTGATCCAGCTGCACATGCGGTTTCCAGTTCAGCTCTGACTGCGCCAAAGTGATGTCAGGCTTGCGCTGAATGGGATCGTCTTGCGGCAGAGGGTGGAACACCAGCTTGGACTTGGAATTGGTCATCGATACGATCTTTTCCGCCAGCTCTCGCATCGTCATTTCAACCGGGTTGCCGATATTCACGGGACCCGTAAAACTGTCATCAGACCCCATCAGGCGAATGAAACCATCGATCATGTCAGAGACAAAGCAAAAAGACCGTGTCTGGCTGCCGTCACCAAAGATAGTGATCGGTTCGTCCGCCAGGGCCTGCATGATGAAGTTAGACACAACGCGCCCATCCTGAGGGTGCATTCTGGGACCGTAAGTGTTGAAGATACGCGCAACTTTGATGCGCAGATTGTGCTGACGGTGATAGTCAAAGAACAGCGTTTCTGCGCAGCGTTTGCCTTCGTCATAGCAAGACCGTGGACCGATTGGGTTCACATTGCCCCAATAAGATTCAGGCTGCGGGTGCACTGAAGGGTCGCCATATACCTCTGATGTCGAGGCCTGCAAAATCTTGGCACCCAGCCGTTTGGCCATGCCAAGCATGTTAATCGCACCATGCACAGAGGTCTTGGTCGTTTGCACCGGATCATGCTGGTAATGAATAGGCGACGCAGGACAGGCCAGATTGTAGATCTCGTCCACTTCCACATAAAGCGGAAAGGTCACGTCGTGGCGCATGATCTCGAAACGCGGGTTGTTGGCCAGATGCGCCACATTGGACCGGCGACCGGTATAGTAATTGTCGATGCACAACACATCATGCCCAAGGTCCAACAGCCGTTCGCACAGATGCGACCCAAGAAACCCAGCCCCCCCGGTAACCAAAATTCGTTTCGATGTTAAATTCATGCGACGCACTCGTTATGTTTGACTTGATCTTCGAATAGGCCCCTGACCGGAACCTGCAAATTTGGCCGGGTCAGATGACCCGGAAAAGGCTATTTGATCGCCAAAAATCCTTCGAACCCAAGGTATTTCTGGATCGTTGTGACATCCTTAAACCCGGCACGGTTCATCAAATCGATATTGCCCTGGGTGGAAAACGGTTCCAACACGCCTTTAAGGCTGCGGGTTTTTTCAACGATCTCTTCGCCGGTAAAGCCGTTGCGGATTTTGAAATCGTTGTAAAGCTGGGTGATGATGTCCTGAAACCGCGCATCCGGGCCGCGCACTTTTTCAAAAATCAAAAGCGCCCCGCCCCAGTTCAGGGTTTCATAGATCTTGTCGAACAATTCCTGACGATACCGAGGTGGGATGAATTGCATGGTGTAATAGCTGACAATCATGTCGGCCTTTTCCATTTCAGCCAAACGCGCATCTTCCAAATGGATCGAAATGTTAGACAGGTCTTTGCAATGATCTTTGGCCGCATCCACCATGGCTTCTTCGACATCATATCCGATCCAGCGCGCACCCGGCTTGCCCGAATTATGTTCTGCCAGTTTCCGGATCAGTTCACCTGTGGACGTTCCGATTTCATAGCAAACACTGTCGTTCTTAACGAAGAAATCAGAAACCTGACAAATGAGGTCATGACCAGATTCATAAAGCGGCACTGACAGCTTGATGTGATCGACAAACGTGTCTGGCACATCGCCCCCAAATGTCCATCCTGCATTTTCTGCAACAATATCCTGACCTACGCCCATCAACTCAACTCCTGTCTAAACTCATATTCCCGCGGTCCCGCGCTGCATTTTTCATCTGCACCAGAACCAGACCAACCAATTCATCAAAACGTGCCTGCAAGCGACCCTTGCAAGACCTTACGTCACATTACCAATTCCGAAACCAAATTCCGATCAAAATCATACCCTGTTTCCAAAACTCGAACAATCACGTTCGAACGTACACAATGTAATGGCAACGCCTCGAGAATGCGTAAAACAACAAGTATGCGGATCAACTGCGTACAAGTCCCGCACCTCTACCTTTCAAAGACAATGCCGAAAATTTTGCCCCCTTACGCAAAAAACACGCTTTCTGCCTGGCCCTGCCCATAAAAACAAAGAGCGGCACCTGAGAGCCCAATAATGCCGTCCGCGGCGTAACGGCATTCATCGTCCATTGCAGAGTTCCAAATATGTGTCAATTTGCCCGCGGCACAATTCAATCGGGGCTTCGCCCTTGTGCAAGCTTGAATACCAAGCGCCGGTCAGATCCACCGCTTGATCAAAAGTCAATTGTGATATCCAACCAAACTTTGCGGATTTGTCTAAATCCGGCTCAAACACATCGGCCGCAGTTGGCTCTACTTCAGAGGATGCAATTTCGACATACCCACACCCGAGCTTCGCAACCATAGCATCAGCCAACGCCAACACGGATTTTGTTTTGTCAGGCTTACCGAAAAAATCCAAATCCTGCGCCCAGGCTCCTGACCCCGAGGCCAACCCTTCGGCAAGCATCAAATACCCTCGGAGAGGTTCCAAAACATGTTGCCAAGGCTTCACCGCATTTGGTTCTTTGATCAAGACACTTTGCTCTGGCCCGAAACATCCCCGCACAATATCAGGTACAACACGATTTTCAGCCCAGTCCCCCCCACCGATGACATTTCCAGCACGTGCAATCGCCACGCGACAATCGCTCCCGCCCTCAATATCTGAAAAATAGCAGTCGCGCATGGCGCCCACCACGGTTTCAGCTGCATCGATGGATGTGGAAAAAAGACTCGACGATCGCCCGGGAATCGAGCTCCCAATCGGGCCTTGTTGTCGCCATTTAGAACTTCCAACCACACAGGCACGCACAGCCGGTGTCCGTGAAATCGCGTCGAGCAAAGACACCGATCCCATGATGTTTGTAAGAAACGTTTCTGCAGGATTGAGGAATGCCCGCCCAACCGAAGCCTCGCCAGCAAGATGAAACACGATTTCAGGGCGTTCGCGTGCCAGAACATCCTCAACTGACATAATGTTGCTGACATCACCAATATAATGGTGGACGTCGGACAAGCCTAAAGAAGTCCATAGGTTTGGATCGCCTTTTGGCTCTTTGGAAAAGCCGCTCACAGTTGCGCCCATTTGGCGCAGCCAAACACACAGCCACGCCCCGATGAATCCAGTGTGCCCTGTTACAAGAACTCGTCTTTCTTTCCAGAATTCCGGTGTCAATTCATCAACCCTAGTGTAAAATAACAAAAGGCACTATGATCAATATGATGTGGTAACGCACGGAATTCGGGACAAAAAAGTGGATTAAGCAACAATCCCGGGCGGCATTCCGAATTGTTGTGACTTCATGAAGGATTATTCCAAATTGGATCTGTCTTATTGCCCCCAATTGCACCAGATCTCTCGATAATTATTGTACTAGCCGGCCTCACAGCAAATCGAGCCACCGACGTGCTTGCAAGACAGACCTGGCTCTATGAGACGCCCGCCATTTCCAAATGACTTTAGCTTGATCTGTTACGGTTTTTTGCCAGACGCATCATTCAATACGTAACTGAAGCGGAAGGAAGAATTCCAAAACGGCCCCCTTCGAAACTTAGCGACGGGTTCGGCTGCGATATGTTGCCTGTTGAACTGGGAGCGGTAATTGGCACAAGTTATCATAACAGAAGGATAAAAATACAGATTTTTGTGGCCAACTTTTTGTATTCAGCTATGTACTTTACATTATTTGATAAGGGCGAAAAACAATGGGATCAAGACTGTCCGACGCCGGCACGTTTTCTAGATTTTTTTCAGTAAGCGTCGTAGGCATGGCCGTCGATGTTTGCATGGCGCTCTTAGCAAAGGGCTTTTTCGGTCTTCCAAGCATTCCAGCATCTGCCTTGGGATTCCTACTGGGCACCGTGGCTAATTATTGCGGCCATTCTTTATTTACTTATGCAACCCCCGAAAGAAGACCAATAACACTTTTGGGATATTGCAAGTATATGGTAGCTGTTTCGACGTCATTGGTCGCCAGGTTGGCGAGTGTGGCACTGCTCGATTTTTCAACCGCTTTGCCTTTTTGGATCGTATTGTTGGTGTCAATAGCCCTCTCGTTCATCGTCAGTTACATTATTTCGACTATTTGGGTTTTCAATAAAAACAACTGACTTTTGCAAATGAAAACTCTTCAACACCAAATACGTTTTTCGTGTTAGTTTTCGATGTAAATCCTGTGCCACATCATGAAATTGAGTAACCCCCATAACGGCCGGCCGTTGTCGCGTTTTCCAGACACGTGATCATCAATTAGCATTTGTATGGGCTCAGGCTTAAATATCCCAACTTTTTCGAGGTTTTCTCTCCCGAGATAGTCCATCATTAATTCGTTAAGTTCCGTTTTCAACCATTTTGAATATGGCATTTCCAGCCCAACTTTTTTCTTGTTAATGATGGAATCTGGAAGCTTCCCCTTCATAGCCTCTCGCATTATGTGCTTCTTCTTACCGCCCTTCATTTTGAAGCGCGGAGGGACCGACCCCATGAATCTCGTAAGTTCAGGATCTGTGAACGGAACACGGGCCTCTAAGGAATGCGCCATCGTCATTCTGTCGTTCTTGATCATAAGATCATCAGGCATGAAGACGGTTGAATCAATGTACATTAGCTTCGAAAAAACATCCTTTGCGTTTGATCGTTTGCTGGCTATGTCAAAGTGACGGCCCGATTCCTTCAAAACGTCCCCTTTTACAGCATCCGAACGATAGAGACCTTGTTTTTGCTCTTCATCCAATACGATGCGCCACCATAAATGGGCTGCCTCTGGCTTAAGATCCAGCCCACCTAAGAACCGCTTCAACTTAAATTCGAAGCTCAATTTTTTGTCTGACACAGGCAAAAGATTTGCAAGCGGAACGAGAATGGAATTTCGAATAAAGGCCGGTATTTTCCGGGCTCTCATATACGCGCGATGCGCTGCATAAGTATCATAGCCTGCAAAAGTCTCGTCGCCACCTTCTCCGGAAAGGACAACAACAACTTCATCCTTGGCCAACTCACTCACATAATAAGTCGGGATTGCAGATCCGTCTCCATAGGGCTCATCAATGTAGGTCAAATATTTTGGCAATAGATCTTTCACCATGCCCGCCGTGATGGTGACCTCCCGGTGAATCGTATTAAATTCATCGGCAACAATTCTAGCGAAAGGCAATTCATTAAAGCTTTGGTCCTCAAATCCGACCGAATAGGTGTGAATCGGTTCGCTCACATGTTCTGCCATCAGCGCGACAATAGTACTTGAATCCAAACCGCCAGATAGAAAGACTCCGATTGGCACGTCAGCAATCAATCTTCGACGAAGAGCACGATCCATTGCTTTAGAAGCTCCCTCAACCGCTTCCTGTTCCGTCATTTTTTCATCTACAGTAAAATCAAGGTCCCAGTACCTAGTATGTTCAACCGTCCCGTCGCCACAAACGGTCATGAAGTGACCAGGTTGAACTTTGTAAACGCCTTCGAAAGCAGTCTGAGTACCGGGAACATAGTTGAAAGTCATGAAATCATGAAGCGCCTGCATAGATACTTTGCGCTCAAATCTTTCATCAGCGATAATCGCCTTTATTTCAGACCCAAACCTAAAATGATCTTCGTCCTGCTGATAAAAAAGCGGCTTGATCCCGTACCTGTCACGGGCCAAATGCAAGCGCCCATTCCTACCATCCCAAATCGCGAACGAGAACATTCCGTTTAGTTCGCTAATCATGTCCAGCCCAATCTCTTCGAAAAGGTGCACCAAGACTTCTGTGTCGGTTTTTGACTTAAACACATGCCCGCGCTCAACGAGTTTGTATTTTTCCTTTAACTCTCGGAAGTTGTAGATTTCCCCATTGAAAACGATAACAACGGTGCCATCTTCATTCGTCATAGGCTGGTGCCCGGCATCCGAAAGGTCAATAACTGAGAGGCGCCTGTGGCCCAATGCCAAGCCGTTCTGCGTCCAGATTCCGTGGTCACTTGGCCCTCTATGGGCAAGCGTGTCAGTCATGGCCTTGATCAATGAATCATTCGCATCGCCTTTGCCTGACCCAAGCTGCATAATTCCGCAAATTCCGCACATATTAACTCAACATTCCTTAATTGTTACAAGTCGCCCTTTGACATAGGCGATTGGATTCCGTCCGAGACGGCTTTAGCTTCGGCAATGATTTCTCCTAGCCAACGTATAGTAAAACTGCTTCCCAGCCACCTAATCATTATCATTTTCTTTCAGAAACATTGGACACTAGGATCTTGACTGAATCGGCATCGTACATGCACAAAAAAACGGCCCTCGCCCCCATAGATCATCTCCTAAGACCTGCGCTTTCGCCCAATTCTCACGATTGCGACTGATTGTTAATTTCGCAGAAAAAATCCAAACTTCATCCTGAATGGAACGAGGCTGTAAACTTATGCGAGACGACGTGTTCAACATCAATTCATCGGTGAATTTGTTTAGTGACACCGTCTAAGTCTTTAGAAAAACTCACGTCACACCAAATATATACTGATAGTTAGATCATAGAATTCGTCATCTCATGAAATCATGGGCCTCCGCCTTTGTGTCACATGTGGATTGTTTATCTCTACAATTCCCCAAAACAAAAATAATTTTTGTTTCCGACCATTTCAGGAACCAATGTAACTGGCATTTCGTTTCGTAAATGATTTGGAAACAATTCAAAGAATGACGTCGGAACCGTAATTGTCCCAAGAAGGAATTAACGAGAAGCCAATTGTGCAAAGATCGTACACATTTGTGACGTAGGCGTGCTTCCCATAAATTGCACTGCTTTCACCAGAACGAGGTTCTGACGGTCACAAAGGCCCGTTTGCGGGACGGCGTAAAGATCAGACCAGAAGGCACACGGCCGCCGAAGCAGACCAAATCTGTAACCCGGGCCCCTGTTGCCCCAATCTAGCGCATAGAGGACAGTTCTTCTGCAATCAGGTCGAACACCATTCTGATGCGGCGGCTTGTATTCAGGTCGCGATGCGCCACCAGCCAGACCGGAAACAGGATGGGTTCCAGGTCTGGCAACACCTGAACCACGTCCGGATCAGCATCCCCGACCGTCGCATCAACAACCCCTATTCCCAATCCAGCCTTAACCATCGCCCACATCACCAGATGGTTTTCTGCGGTCACCGGGAAATTGCCATCTGTGATGTTCAATCCCAAACCATTGAGCGCCGCTATCATCGGCGCGGTATCGCCCAGGCTGATGAACTCTGCCTGCCGCAGGTCATAGGCCGTCTTGGGCGGGCCAAGCCGATCCAGATAGTTTGGCGACGCATAAAGCCGCGCCTTTGCGTCGGCGATCTTGCGCGCGATCAAATCCGGCTCTGCCGGGCGGAAATTGCGGATCGCGATGTCGGCCTCACGGCGGCGCAGATCGCTTGGGGTATTTGCGGCAACAAGCTCTAGCCGGATGCCGGGCTGCTGTTGTCGAAGTTTGGCGACAATGGGCGGAAGAATATGCGCTGCGTATAGTTCGCTGGCTGCAATCAGCACCTCGCCCTCGATGGAGTCTGTTTGCCCCGCCGCCACCAAAGATACCCGCGTCGCAGCATCGCCCATGGCACGGACATGTTCCAGCAATTCCAGCCCGCCGGGGGTCAGCGTGACCCCACGCCCTGCCCGCTCAAACAAGGCCAGACCAAGTTCCTGTTCCAGCGCATCGACCTGCCGCCCCAAGGTTGGCTGCGCCATGCCAAGCGCACGGGCCGCCGCCGAAAGCGAGCCTTCTTCTGCCGTGACAAGAAATGCCCTTGCACGGTTCCAGTCAAATTTCACCGAACGCCAATCCATGCATAAATGCATATCAGAACGCAGTATTTGGTCAATTTAAATAGAACCGCCCCTGCTCTATCTCATGCGTACTCGCCCAATTGCCCCGGCCAACTTGACGCGCCGGGCAAGATATTGAACGCCGCAGCGCTGCTGTCGGTGCCCCGTTGACGCTTGTCTTAAGAAAGGACGCAAAATGTACGCAGAACTACAACGTCCGCTGCTTGAACAGCTGGCCCGCCCCGCAGGGGCGCTTTACCTTATCATTGCCGTCGCAGGTGGGTATTCCATGGGATACTTGCCCGCAGCGCTTAATGTCACAGGCGACGCAGCCGCGACGGTCCATAATTTTGTGACCCATTCCGGGATGGTCCGGCTGGGCATTGCGGGCGATATGATCGTCATGATCGCAGAGCTGGCAGCAACGGCGCTGCTGTATATGATGTTCAAACAGGTCAACCCGACGCTGTCCCTGATTGCGGCCTTGGCCCGGATTTCGATGGCCATTGTTATGGGCGTTAACCTAGCCCTTAAGCTCGCATCCTTGTCACTGGCCAAGGGCGGCGGTGCGTTTGCAGCGTTTAACCGCGCGCAACTTGACGCGCTGAGCCTGCTGTTCAACCAGATCCACCAAAATGGCGTTTACATTTGGGGGCTGTTTTTCGGGATCCACTTGTTGATCCTGGGTTGGTTGGTTTTGAAATCCGGTGCGTTTGCCCGCTTGTTGGGTGTTTTGATGATGATTGGGTCATTCGGCTACATCGTTGAAACACTGCAAGTTTTCCTGTTTCCGGACATCCCGGCCTTGGTCCTGGGCAAGAACATCCTTTTGGCCATCGTTGTCATAGCAGAGCTGTCATTTGCCCTGTGGCTTTTGATCAAGGGCGCAGCTGCGCCGAAGTAACCCCGTTTCCCGACCTTATTCCTTGAAAGGACAGGCCATGAAAGCCGTCGAATACACAGATTACGGAACCGTTGACGTGCTAGAAATCAACGACATCCCCCGCCCCGTACCGGGCCCAAATGAGATATTGGTTAAAGTCGGCGCGACAACTGTCACCGCAGTAGACCTTGCCTTTCGCAAAGGTACGCCTTGGGCTGCCCGGCTCTATACCGGGGTTTTCAAACCCAAGAACCGCGTGCTTGGGGCAGAGCTTGCCGGAACGGTGCAGGAGGTGGGCCAAGGGGTAACGCGCTATCGCAAAGGGGATCGGATCCTTGCCGCGACCAAAAGCGGAATGGGGGCACATGCGGAATATGTGGTGCTGCCCGAGGATGGCGCCCAAATAAAATTGCCAGCACAGATAACAGATACGCAGGCCGTGGCGATCAGCGGCGGAGGGTTGACCGCCCTGCCGTTTCTTCGCGACCACGGCCATCTGAGGCCCGGCCAATCTATTCTGATCAACGGCGCTTCCGGGGCGGTCGGGATTGCAGCGGTTCAACTGGCCAAGCATTTCGGGGCAGACGTCACCGCCGTGAGCAGCGGGCAGAACATGTCTTTCGTCAAATCAATCGGCGCAGATGTCACGATAGATTACGCCCAACAGGATTTCACCGCGCTCGACCGGAGCTTTGACGTGGTGTTCGATGTCAGTGGAAAGTCTTCCTTTCGCGCCGCGCGCCGCGTGCTTAAACCAAAGGGGATTTTTCTGGCCACCAATATCAGCATCGGCACTTTGGTTGCGATGCTTGTCACCTCTCTTTTTCCGGGCAAAAAGGCGGTTTTTGCAGCGACGGGTCTGCGCCCCGCAGCAGAGCAAAAGAGCGATCTGGAACATCTATTGTCGATGACAACCGCCGGTCCATACAAGCCGGTCATTGACCGAAGCTATCCCATCGATCACATCGCAGATGCGTATGATTTTGCTGAAAACGGTCACAAAAAGGGAAATGTTGTCGTGACCTTTCCCGCATCAAGGGCAGCTGTGGCCTAAAGCCGGTCGGTCCGGTCCGTCAGGGCTGGACCGGCTGGGACAGGGCTTGATGCAGACCGGCCTTGTCTAGCACGCTGAGGAAGCCATAGTTCCGTTCCACAATCCCCGCGTCTTCCAGATCCGCAAGGATATCGGCGACAAAGCTGCGCGACAGGTTGCTCATCACAGCCAGTTCAGTGTGGCTTATCGGCAAATCAAGGGACGACCATTCGTATTCGGCCGCCCCAACCAACCGACACAAAGTCGCGATAAGCCGCCGCCGCGGAGATCGGTACATCAAGCCTTTCGCCGCTTCGAGCAGTATTCTTTGGTTGGCCACCGTCAATATCGCAAGGTCGCGCCAGAATTCAGGCCTGTCAGCCAAGATACTGTTCACATCCGACAAACTTATCGCCGCATAGACCGACGTATTGGCGGCAACCAGGCCAAACTCGTGTTGGGTTCCTGAAATGACCGTCGTTGCGCCGATCCAGGACCCCGGAAACATCAAATGTGCGGGAATGGCACCTTGATCAAACGTCGTGACACTGCCCAAAGCCGCCCCAGAAACGATCGCGACCAAACCGCGGGACGCATCACCGCTGCGAAAAATCGCTTCTCCTTTTTCGACGGACTGATACCGAATTTTGCTTGTAACTTCCCGCTTAAAGTCGCTCGGCGCCGTCGACAACCACCCCTGCGCCAAGAGCACTTTTTGATGGCGAGAGCGAACCTTGGGTAAATTCTGCAAATGTAGCCCCGCAAACAATTGGAATTGGTTGATCGGTTAACTTTAGTTCAATCTGATCACGGATCAACCGTGGCAGAGATCCAGGGCTGAGGGGAACACAAAATGGACCGTTTGCAAAACATCGTGGTCAGCGCGGTTTTTACCGTTGCGACCTTGGCTTTGCCATTGGCGGGGAACGCAACTGAAAGCGGCTCTGAAACCTATCTTCTGGGCAGCAGAGACTCTATGGCCGGGGCATTGCCGCCTCCGGGCACCTATTTGAACAATGACTTTGTGTTCTATTCCGCCGACACGTCTTTGATTGCCATTGGTGGTGCCGCCGTGGTCGGCCCATCCCTGAAGGCGGCAATCTATAAGTTCAACCTGACACATGTTACCGAAAAAGAAATGTTGGGCGGCGCGCTGGCATTCAACATCAACCTGCCCGTCGCAAAAGTTCGTCTTACAGCAACGGGTGACCTTACCAATGGTCTGACCGGAAACCTGAAAGACAGCCAGACAGGGTTTGGTGACCTCACGGTGACGCCGATTATCGGGTGGAAAAACGAAAACCTTTATTCAAGCCTTGCCCTGCAGTTTTTTCTGCCGACCGGAAATTACAACACCGCAGCCGTAAATGCGTCTTCCAGAACCTTTGACGTGTTGAATATCGGCAAGAACAGATTTGCCTTTGATCCCACCTACTCAGTGACCCATCTTAACCCTGAAACCGGGTTGGAATTGACCGGTGCGTTTGGTGTGACGTTCAGTGCAATTAACACCGCGACAGACTATCAAACCGCCCCAGAAGCCCATTTTGAAGGAACGGTCGCCCAACATTTCAAAAATCGGGTTGTCGCGGGGCTAACGGGGTACGCGTATCATCAAATCGGGGACGATAGCGGATCTGGTGCCGACAGCATTCGCGCCGTTACCGGGGCGAAAAGTCTGCAGGCCAGCGTGTATGGTCTTGGGCCGGTTGTCACATATTCAACCAAAATCGGGACGTCCCCGGTCAATTTCAAACTCAAATACATTCAGGAATTTGGCGGAAAACGCAGGTTCGAAGGGCAAAAGCTTTGGCTGACTGCCGGCATTACCTTTTAACCTGCATCGATGCCACCGACCAGAAAATCACCAAGGGAAAACAACATGCTAAAGCCGACTCTTTACACCGCGGCATTCATGCTTTCTTCGGTCACGCTATCAAACGCACAGCAAAACCCGCTTCGTGATGCGTATTTTGGGGAAACGCATATGCACACGATGTATTCGCTGGATTCCTACATCGGGGATGATCGTCAAACCCCTGATATGGCCTATCGGTTTGCCAAGGGGGAAGCCTTTGACATCAACGGGCAGATGCAACAGTTGAAACGACCGCTCGATTTCGCGGCCGTGACAGATCACGCTGAATATATCGGGGAAATGTTTTCCGCCATTAACCCTGGCGCGCCCGGATATGATCAGGAGAAACTGAAAGAACTCAGGAATTTACAGACCCTGGAAGAAAAGCAAAACTGGTTTTACAAATATGTCATTTCCGTAAACCGAGGGGACGCCAAGCCGACCCACCCGGATTTTTACGCCGGGCCCGAGACCACGAAAAGCGCCTGGAAATTGATGGTCGACACTGCCAACCAACATGATGAACCCGGTGTTTTCACGGCCCTGGTTGGCTTTGAATGGTCCGGCGCACCAAAGGGGGCAAACCTGCATCGCAATATCCTGTTTCGCGATGGAAATGCGCCGGATCTCCCGTTTGGATACATAGATGGCAATACAGAAGAATCCTTGTGGGAATGGATGCGGGAACAAGAGGCCGAAGGCCGTCATCTCTTGGCCATTCCGCACAATTCAAACGCCTCCAAGGGCCGGATGTTCCCCAATACGGACAGCGATGGAAACCCGCTGACCACCGAATATGCACGCACGCGGCTTCGGTTTGAACCGCTGATTGAGATGATGCAGATCAAGGGAAATTCAGAAGTCCACCGCAAGTTTTGGGCCGCTGATGAGTTTTCGGATTTCGAGAATGCGGATTCGATCCAAAAGAATTCTGGTCGAATTTTCAGTGGACGTGACTTTGTGCGCGGCGGATTGAAGATCGGCTTGCAGAAGGAACAGGAACTGGGCGTAAACCCTTTCAAATACGGGTTTACTGGCGGCACTGACAACCATAACGGTCTGATCGGAGCGGTGGCCGAAGACACATTTATTGGCGGACATGGGCCAGAGGATGGCACCGTAGAACGTCGCCGTGACGCTGGTGTTGGGGGATGGATTGATGGCAAGGACCTGTCCATCGGGGCTTTGGCAGGTGTTTGGGCGACAGAGAACACCCGCAGTGCGATTTGGGATGCAATGAAGCGTCGCGAAACCTTTGCGACATCCGGCACGCGGATGTCCATCCGCATGTTTGCCGGGGTCGATTTGAATCCCAACCCGGCCGACCCGCTGGCGCTGGTGGAAGAAGGCTATGCCTATGGCGTCCCCATGGGGTCTACCCTGCCCGTCAACAGCGTCCCGCCGACCTTCACAGTCTACGCGCAAAAAGATCCGGATGGCGCTAATCTGGACCGTATCCAAATCATCAAAGGCTGGGTCGATGCTTATGGTGATGTGAACGAAAAGATCATCGACGTTGCGTGGTCCGGGGACCGGCAGATTGACCCAAGCGGAGCGTTGCCCCCCGTTGGCAATACCGTTGACCTTACAACGGCAAAATTCACCAATGATATTGGCGCTGCAACCTTGATGGGCAGTTGGACGGACACGGATTTCACACCGTCTGACGGCGCCTTTTACTACGCGCGGGTGTTGGAAATTCCCACGCCCAGATGGTCAACCTATGACGCTGTTCGCAACAACCTGCCGCTGATGCAGGACGTCCCTGCCATCATTCAGGAACGCGCTTGGGGATCACCGATCTGGGCAACACCGAACTGAAAACCGGCGGCACTGCTGCGCTTTGGCACGACATCAATCTAGGGCCGTAAGTCACTGGGGTTATTGGCGCCGAAGCAATTCGATCAGTTCGGGCACATAGACCTCTCCATGTCCTTTTTCGGCCATGGAACTGTACAAATGTTCCACCGCATCGGCCATTCCATGTGCGCTGCCGACCTGTTCGACCATGTCGCGGTAATAGCCGGTGTCTTTGCTGCAATTGGACAGGCTGAACAAGAACGACCCGCAATCATCCTGCAGGATGTAGGGCGTCAATCGGTCCAGCACGACGCCAGCGCCGCCGCCTTTGGCCAGAATATCGTGAAACGCCTCTCCGGCGACACCGCTGTCACGGGCCACGGCAGCGGCCTCTGTCAGGACGGCGGAAAAGCCAAGCGACACGAAATTGTGCAACAGCTTCATCGTGTGGCCGGTGCCAATCCCCCCCGCCAAAGAGATGTTTTCGGAAAAGCTTTCCAAGACGGGGCGCGCCTCTGCGATGTCCTCGGCTTGGCCGCCAACGATCAGGTTCAACCGTCCCTCTGCCGCCTCTTTCGGGGTGCGCGTCATCGGGGCGTCGATATAGCGCCCCCCCTTGTCCTGCACCGCGCTGGCCATTTTATGAGAGACATCCGGCAAGGATGTGGAACAATCAATGATCAAGCTGCCGGGCCGCAGGCCATCCAGCAGCCCATTGGCCCCGGTAATCACCGCTTCGACCTGCGGTGCCCCGGTGACACACAGGATCACCTTGTCGCAAGCGGCGGCCAAAGCCTTGGCACTGGCATGGGCGGTGGCGCCTTTTTCGGCCAAATCCTGTGTCGGCTGGTTTCCCGGATGATCCAGAAAATGCAGCGCAAACCCCGCCTTTTGGACATTCATTGCAATGCCATGGCCCATCAGACCAACACCAATAATACCGACGGTTTCTTGCGCCATATTCAGCCCCTTTGTTTTGCGGCCTCGTTATCGGGTCTGCTGCAACTGGTGTCCAGATGGCATCGTGGTCATGCGGGATCTAAAATTCGATCACCCGGCCTTCTCGGGCTGAATCCTGCGCGGCCATTCCCATGCGCACGGCCCAATCCCCATCCGCCAAGGACACAGCGGGCGGCGTGCCGTTGCGCACCATTTCAAGGAAATTCTTGTGCTGAAAATAGGTCGCACCATTGTGGTCGCCCGATGTCAGCAGCTTTTCATCCACCGGGATTTCAATGTCGCGACGCCCCGACGGGTTACGCGGGCTCATCACCAAACGCGGAATGGGCGCTGGCCCCAATTCAGCGGGCCAGAACCGTCCCGGACCCGGCACCAGGGCCTCAATCTTGCCGGTCGGTCCGACGGCCGAGATTTCTTCCTGATAGGCAGAGCCTTCGGCAAACATGCATAGATCCAGCATTGCCCGCGCACCATCGGCAAAATCTACAATGACATAGCCATTGTCCCAGATGTCCGGGGTCGCCCCCTCATAGGTCTCATCAAGGTGGTTCACCGATTGCCCGGCAGAGGCCATGATCCGCACCGGATCCGCCGGGATGGCAAGGCGCATCAGATCAAAGAAATGGCAGCATTTTTCGACGAGCGTCCCGCCGGTGTTTTTGTTGAACCGGTTCCAGTCACCGACTTTTTCCAGAAACGGAAAGCGGTGTTCGCGGATCGACAGCATCTTTATGCCGCCGGTCGCCTCTTGGACCGCTTCCAGAAATCTGGCGATTGGGGGCATATAGCGATATTCCATCGCCACCCAAACCGGCGCGGGATAGGTCTTTATCAGGTCGCGCACCCTGCCCTGATCCTTGGCATCGGTGAACAAGGGCTTTTCGACCAAAACAGGCAATGGCCGTGTTTTTGAAATCAGCTCCATCTGACCCAAATGCATGTGGTTCGGGGACACGATCACCAAAGCGTCCAGCCCCTCATAGGCGATCAGCGCATCGACACTGTCCACAAAGGCGGCATTCGGGGCCTCTTTGCGGGCAGAGGCGGCCATTGCGGCGTCGGGTTCGAATATCGCGGCCACTTCGGCATCCGGAAACAGCGCGATATTGCGAAGATGTTCATGCCCCATCATGCCGCAGCCGATGATCCCATATCGGGTTTTGTTCGTCATTCTTGTCCTACCTCAAACGTGCCACATAGCGGGCTTTGTCTGCGTCAAACCACGTGCGTGAAAATTCGACACTGTTGTTGTCACCGTCCCAGCCCATCCGCTCTATGAAACCGCAATGGGCTTGGGGGGCGCACTGAAAATCATCGGAGGCCCAATCCGGTATGCGCCCCGTGCCAACGCGGTCTTCGGCGCGCGCGATCCAGAGACCTAATCGGTTTTTGTAATAAAGATAAAGTGAATCTGACAGTTCGGTTTCCAGAATCCGTTCGGCCGCGCTTGCATCCAGCCAGATTTCTTCCAGTGCGACGGGCATATCATCCAAAAGGCGCAACCTCCGAATACGGTGCCCGGTGTCAGAGACACCAAAGCCCGGCACATCGTCAGGCTTAGCGCATGTGGCGACGTCCAGAACTTTGGCCCTGGGCAGCCCGCCGCCCCGGTGCAATTCAAGGCGGAAAAACGCGTAGATGCTGTCAGGTGCGGCCTGAGCGCGAATATAATTCCCCGACCCTTGCCGGCGTTCCAGCAACCCTTTGGTTTCAAGATCCGAAAGGGCTTTGCGCAGCGTGCCCACAGAAATCTTCATGCTGGCCGCCATTTTACGTTCCGGCGCCAGCCGTTCGCCATCCAACAGATGCCCGGCCTCGATCTCTCGGATCAGCATTTCACTGATCTGAAGATAGACAGGAAGAGCACCGGTTTTGGGCATGGATGGTCCGTTATTGCGAAATTGATACACCATTGATCTACCTAATTTCGCCTGCTATGCAAGAAAAATATCGATTTAGGGAGAGATTCGATGACAGTTGTTCCCGTGACCTCAGCCGATCTGGACGCGGCTGAAATATCCTGGTTTTCGGCGCTATGTTCGGACGATTACCAGTTTCTGGGCGTGCCAGACGGATCGCTTCGATCCAGCTGGGATCATTGCTCCTCGATCGTCAAAGAGGCCGAAAAACAGGGGTTTCGAAACATCCTGTGCCCGTCATCCTATCAGGTCGGTCAGGATACGTTGTCCTTCGTCGCAGGCTGCGCCCCGATTACGGACAGCATCAATATGTTGGCCGCCGTCCGCTGTGGGGAAATGCAGCCCATCATGTTGGCCCGCACCATCGCGACGCTTGACCACATGATGAAGGGGCGGTTGACCGTCAATATCATCTCTTCGGATTTCCCGGGGCAGAAAGAGGAAAGCAGTTTCCGCTATCAACGCAGCCGCGAAGTGGTTGAAATCCTGAAACAAGCCTGGACCCAGGATGAAATCAACCACCATGGCGAAGTCTATGATTTCACAGCTGTTCCCACCGACCCAGCCCGCCCCTACCAAACGGGTGGACCGCTTTTGTATTTCGGCGGCTATTCCCCGGCCGCTCTAGACCTGTGCGCTGAACATTGCGATGTCTATCTGATGTGGCCAGAGCCCAAAGACACGATTGCCGAACGGATGAAGGCGGTGAATGAACGGGCTCAGGGCTATGGCCGGACATTGGATTACGGGTTACGCGTGCACATGATCGTGCGCGACACAGAGGCTGAGGCCAAAGAATATGCCGAATATCTGGTGTCCAAGCTGGATGATGAATATGGCAAGCTGATCCGCGATCGCGCCCATGACAGCATTTCGCTTGGCGTCAGCCATCAGGCGCGTGCGCGCGAGCTGGCGGACCAGTTCGGATATATCGAACCGCATCTATGGACGGGAATTGGCCGCGCCAGATCAGGCTGTGGCGCCGCCCTTGTCGGATCGACAGATCAGGTTATGTCTGAGATTGAGGCCTATCAAAAAATGGGCATCCGGGCGTTCATTTTCTCGGGCTATCCGCATCTTGATGAATGCAAAAGCTTTGGGGAAAGGGTATTGCCGAACCTCAAGACCTGTTCACTGCCCCATGAATATGGGCGTGTTCCCGCAACCACACCGATGACGCCGCTTGGCGCAGGACCCAGAGTTTGATGACCTTTGCCTTTTCATTGATCGGAGCACGCCCGTGACCATAACGGACGACAGCACGTTGGAGACACTTCAGCCTGATCCGGGCGTGGGGCAACAATTTCGCAAGGCCCTGTCCCAGTTTGGAACGGGCGTGACCGTGGTGACAACAATGGGGCCGCAGGGCCCTGTGGGCATAACGGCCAACAGCTTTTCCTCTGTGTCGTTGGACCCGCCTTTGGTTCTGTGGTCTGTCTCGCGCACATCTTCGCGCTATGGGTATTTCTCTGACGCGGAAAACTTGGCGATCCATGTGCTGGGCCATGACCAAAGCCAGTTGTGCTGGGATTTTTCGAAATCCAAGGATGCGTTCCACAGCCATGCCTGGCATGAAAGCGAAACCGGAACGCCGTTGATCGACGGCTGTCTGGCGCGGTTTGAATGTCAGCGCTATGCGAATTACGACGGCGGCGATCATGCAATTCTGGTGTCTCGTGTCACCCGCCTATCCTTTCAAAAAGGCAACCCGTTGCTGTTTTTTGGCGGCGATGTAGGACGGTTCACCAGCATCGTGGACGATCCATAGGATCGGCTCACAGGATTGATTGCTCAAAATCAATGCTCCACAAGTCCCCCAGATGGCGTTCAAAGCTGTCTGGCAAAAACCGCTTTGTGCCCGCCCCCGGCGTAAAGGTCAGTTCCCCGAAATAAACTTTCCCGCCGGATTGATACAGATCGACCCGCACGAATGAAAACGGGGCTGACAGTTTTTTCGCCAACTCCAGCATCTGATCCAGACAGTCCGGACGCGCCGCCGGTGCAACACCGACGGGATCATCGTATTGCACATCCATCGGCGACCAATCCGGCGAGACGAAGGCGCGAACGTGGTCGCTGAACCGGCTCATATCCACCTGGATGAGCTCTGGTTTTCCGTGGAAACAAAAGAACTTATAATCCGGTATGACATCCTGATCCCCGTCCGGGGTCAAAAGCGCCTCGGCGAAAATGGTGGGCTGAATGTCGCGATACTGCATTTCGCGGTAAGGGTCGTAATAGTTGCGCGTCAGGTGACCAGACATCTTTTGCCGCGCCGCCTGCCAGTCAAATTTTTGACTGTCTGCGCATAGCAGAACGCCCGCCTGATCGTGGTTGGTCTTCAGCGCAAATTGACGCTGCGGGATGTTTTCCGGCGTGATGTCATCCAAACGCGTTGTGCTGAAATAAAGCGGCACAACGACATCCGGCCCCGCCATGGCGGTGACGTGGTCGCGCACCGCCAGCTTGTCTGTGCATTGCACGATCAAATCGGGTTGGTCAGAGATCTTGCGGCGGCAGATCTTTTCGGACAAGTCCCGCGGCGCGTCCAAATCGGGGTAGCGCTTGTTGAACGCATAGTATTGCTCGCGCACAAATCGCTTGTCTGCTTGCAATCCTGGCCGTTCCACAGCGCCCCCTTTGTTTTTGTTGGCTGCCTAAGGCACCCAGCCCCCATAAAGCGGATGATCCTTGGACAATGGCAAGGTCATCCGTTGCCCCAATCGGTCAGAGCCATAAACGGCTGTGACAAATTCAATAGAGGCCCGCCCGTCCTCTAGCGAGACATAGGGCGCGGGGCGGCCATCCAACGCATCGGCCATTGCCTCAAACAAACCCGGGAAGCCGGTCAATTGAGGCCCGACGCCTGCCAGTACCTCGTCAATCGGTCCCTGCTCAAACGGGGCGCGGGCTTTGAACGACCAAGCGGCCGCACATGGTGCATAGGGCGCGTGGTCGCTTTCAATGGTCATGCCTTCGGCAAGGATACGAATGCGGCTAAAGTCTTCGGCGCTGCCCAAGGTGACAGAGCTGGTGACAACGGCGCCGTTTTTCATGCGCAGAGACAGGGCCGCGCAGTCTTCGACCTCTATGTCATTCACCCGCGTTGCCAGTTCGGCAAAGACGGTTTCGACAGGTCCCAGAAAACTGGTCAGCAAATCATGGATATGGATCGCATGGCCCAGAATGGCCCCGCCACTTTCGCCAGCCCATGTGCCGCGCCAATCCACGTCGTAATAGGCCTTTGGCCGGTTCCAATGTGTTTCCAGCGTTGCGGCATAGGGTTTGCCCACCAATCCCGCGGCACTCAGCGCGCGCATCTGAGCGCCGCCCAGACCATAGCGGTACTGAAACACGGATGACACCAGACGGCCGGATTTTTCGGCCTGCGCAGCGAGGGCATCGGCCTCTGCCAGACTGGCGACAATCGGCTTTTCGCAGATCACGTGTTTGCCTGCCTCCAGCGCGCGCAAGGCGCTGCTGAAATGCAAATGCGGCGGCAGGCAGATGTCGATCACATCAACATCACTGTTCAGCACGTCGTCAAAATTGGCCGATGCCTGTGTGTCGGACCCTGCAACAGCGCCCTCTGCCCGTTCAATATCCAGATCGCACAGGGTCTGAACCGTAAAACGGTCGGGAACGGACTGATAGCCTTTCAGATGCTCGGCACCGATACCGGCGCCGATGATTGCGACTTTGTAGGTCATGCTTCGGCCTGCATCTGTGCTGAAATCGCGATTTCCATCGTCAGGAAGGTGTGATCCTGCGGCGCGGCGGTTTCCGTCCGGTTTTGCACGTCCTCAATCAGACGCGGGAAATAGGGCAAAGGCTCTTGCGAACAATCGATGTATTCATTCTTTTCGCCATTGAACAAATAAAGGTTATTCGTGCGATGTGGCTGCCCGATATCGGTGTATTTGCGCAGCTCAATCGTGCCCTCTGTGCCCAGAAGGAACAGACGCCCATCCCCCCATGTTGGCAGCCCATCTGGCGTGAACCAATCCAGGCGAACATAGCCATGGCCCTTGTCCCCCACCAAAGTCATTTCGCCGTAATCCTGAAAGCCCGGACGATCCGGCATCGTGGTGTTTTCAACCAAAGCATGGCCGATCGTCACCTTTGTGGATTTGGTGAAATGCAGGAACTGATCGACCTGATGCGAACCGATATCCGCCAGAATGCCACCATAGGCTTCGCGCTGAAAATACCATTCCGGGCGGGTTTTGAGGTTCTGTTTATGGGGGGCCAAATTCACCGTCTGAATGACGCGACCAATGGCGCCCTCTTCGACCAAACGCTCTGCCACGGCGACGGCAGGCACTTGAAAACGCTCGGAAAAGTTGACCGACCAGATGCGGCCGGTTTCTTTTTGCACGCGTTTGATGTCCGCCAGTTCTTCCAGGGTGATACAGCCCGGCTTGTCGACCATCACGTCTTTGCCCGCCTGCATCGCCTCTATTGCCAAGGCGGCGCGCTGATTTGGAACCGCAGAGATCAGCACCATGTCGATCTTGGGATCGTCCAGAATGCGCCGGCGGCCATCGACCTTTTCAAGTTCTGGAAAGACCTCTTGGAATTTGTTTTCCGTGACTGCGGGGCCTTTGGTCCACCAAAGATCGCAGGTACAGCCCTGCGCCTTCATGCCACCAAGCATCCCGAAAATATGACCGTGATCGATCCCAAGTACACCCAAATGTAATGTCATTTTACGTCCTGTCTGCTGCCGGTTTTTCCGGACACTTCAATTGCTTCAATCAGTTTGTGCACGGCCAAAGCGCTGCGCCCTGACACCATCGGTGCCCGCCCTTGTGCAAGACCATCCACGAAATCCTCTATCACCGCCATGTGCCAGTCAGAGCTAAAGGCCATCGGATCGGCCCCGCCCCCTGTGGTGGCCATCGCGCCATGTGTTTCGGTTTGCCCGGTGTGCCAATTGACCACAAGTTCATTCGACATCAGGCGAACAGTTGCATTCCGGCAGTTCAGGGTGATGCCCTCTGCCCCGCCGGGGAAACTGGCCGTGGTGGCAAACAGAGCGCCCAAGGCCCCGTTTGCAAACTTAAGCCCCGCTGTGACGAAATCTTCGCTTTCCATCTGGTGAAAGCCGCTTGTGGCGGTCATCGCGGTGACCTGGGCCACCGGGCCTGTCAGGCTTAGCATCAAATCCAACGTATGGATGGCCTGCGAAATCAGAACCCCGCCGCCATCGCGTTCATAACTGCCCCGCCCCGGCGCGTCGTAATAGGCCTGATCGCGCCACCAGGGCACGTTCACCTCAACGGTCAAGAGATCACCAAGATCGCCCTTTTCCATCAAGCCGCGCAATTCTACGGCAGAAGGGCGCGCGCGGTGCTGCAACATGATCCCAAGGGATACATCCTGAGCCTCGCATATTTCGCAAAGCTCTGTGGCCGCCTCTACGGTGCGCTCTACCGGTTTTTCCATCAGGATGTGTTTGCCGGCTTTGGCCAAGGTTTCCACGATGTCGCGCCGTGCATTCGGCGGCGTGGTTACAATCACAAAATCCACGTCTGGATCTGCGGCAATATCCTTTACACTGCTGTAGCCACGGCAGCCCTTGGGCAAAGCCGCTGCATGTTTTTCTAAAAATGCGTCCTGGCTTTTGGCAGAGTTTGCCAAGACGCCATGAAGTTCAAGTTTTCCAGACAAACGGTTCAGCGCGTCCACGTAGACGCTGCTGACCATGCCCAAACCAATCAATGCTGTTCCGGTCATTTAGTTAAACTAAGAGCCTCTTCTTTTTCACCCGCAAAAATATGGAAACTCTCGGACGGCAGGGTGACACCGATTTTCTGGCCGCGTTCCAACGAAATCTGTTCGGGCAGCTGCACCGTCAGTGTTTCGCCATTTTCAAACCTAGTATAGATATAGGTGATCGCGCCCAATTGTTCAAAGTGTTGAACCTCGACACTTGCATCCCCTTCATCCTCAAGTGAAACGTGAATGGATTCAGGCCGGATGCCAAGCGTCGCGGGGCCGGTGAAATCCTCGACCAAGGGCAAATCCCTTGTCAGACCGCAATCCCCCGTCAGGGTCTTGCCAGACAAGGTGCCGGTCAGAAAGTTCATTTGCGGCGCGCCGATAAACCCGGCGACGAATTTATTCACGGGATTATTGTACAAATCCAGCGGACGCCCGATCTGTTCCACCCGTCCATCGCGCAGAATGACGATGCGGTCGGCCATGGTCATGGCCTCTACCTGATCGTGGGTCACGTAGATCATGGTGTTGCCAAGCTGGGCGTGCAGGTTGGAAATCTCTACCCGCATTTGCAGCCGCAATTCGGCATCAAGATTTGACAGCGGCTCGTCGAACAAAAAGATCGTCGGTTCACGCACAATCGCACGGCCGATCGCAACACGCTGACGCTGCCCCCCTGACAGTTGCCCAGGGCGGCGGGTTAACAGCATTTCAATCTGCAACAGCTCTGCTGCGGCTTCGACGCGCCGGTCGATTTCTTCTTTCGACATGCGCAGATTTTCCAGACCGAAGGACAGGTTCTGGCGCACCGACATATGTGGGTAAAGCGCATAGGACTGGAACACCATGGACAGGCCGCGCTCTGACGCCGGGACGCCGTTCACGCGTTTGCCGTCCAGCAGAATATCCCCAGATGTTGGGTCATCCAGCCCGGCAATCAACCGCAACAGCGTTGACTTGCCGCAACCTGACGGGCCGACAAAGACGACGAATTCGCCCTCTTCAATGGCCAGATCCACACCGTGAATGACCTGGACCGGGCCAAAGGTTTTCTTAATTTCTTTAAGTTCAAGAGCAGCCGTCATTTAAGCCCCGTTGTCGCTATGCCGGTTGTGATAAATTTTTGTAGCCAAACAAAAACTAACGTTACCGGGATGAGAGAAACCACTGTCATCGCAAGGATGTAGTGCTGGTCCTGATCGAACTCTCCTGAGAACGTGGTCAGACCGATTTGGATCGTGTGTTGCGATGGATCAGAGATCAAAACGATCAATGGCCACAAAAAGTCATTCCAGCGCCAGATCGTCGAAAGGATCGCAAGGACGGACAGCGCGGGCAACGAAAGCGGCAGGACGATACGCCAGTAAATCCGCCACTCAGAGGCGGCGTCCATGCGGGCGGCTTCCAGCAATTCATCCGGGATCGTCAGCATATATTGCCGCAGCAAGAACACCCCTGTCGGCGTGGCTGCAGCCGGGATGATCACGCCCCAGAGCGACCCGAAGATGCCAAAGGACCAGACCACAAAGAACAGCGACACAAGGATGATCGTCGACGGGATCAACAGCGTGGCGACGATGAGTATGGTAAAGGTCAGGCGGCCCCGGAACCGGTATTTGGACAAAGCAAAGGCGGCCATGGAATTGATCAGCAAGGTGATCAGCGTGGCCATAACCGTGACAAAAACCGTGTTCCCCAACAGAAGCGCAAAGTTAAAGTGTTTCTGATTGCCGCGCTGCAATAGCGGATCCAGATAGTTTTCTGTGGCCAGTCGGATTTCTTCGCTTGGCGCAAGTTGCGAGCGCGGCACGTCAAACGTATCCGCCGGGGCGTCGGGCGTCGCGACATTGGTGATTTTGCGCGTGGGCCCGTTTTTGAAAACCTGCTGTGTTTCGCCGTTTTCATCCGTAAAGGTGTACA
This sequence comes from Marinosulfonomonas sp., assembly GCA_051251595.1. Taxonomy (GTDB): domain Bacteria; phylum Pseudomonadota; class Alphaproteobacteria; order Rhodobacterales; family Rhodobacteraceae; genus NORP110. Next base: position 27,667 of record JBPOFA010000011.1, on the reverse strand, counting down.
TCTGTTTGAGGCCGAGGCCGTCCACTTCTGTTTCAATCTGATCATAGGGCAGAATGCGCGTGTCAAAGGTCGCAATCGCCTCTTCGGGCTTAAACGAGCTGACCAGCGTCCAAAGTACCGGAATGAGGATGATCAGGACACCAAACAACAAATAGCCATAGGCCAGGTAATCCTGCATCCCCAGCTTATGCGCTGAATCGGCAGAGCCCTTGGTTCTGGTCAGAAATCTGATAACGCGGGACATATCCTACAACTCCGACTGACGGCGTGTGATGAAGAGCTGGAAAAAGGTAAAGACGGCAATGACAATCGCCATCAGCACCGACCCGGCCGCCGCAGCCCCATATTTCGGGTTGTCACCGGTAAACGCTGTTTCAAAGATATTCTGAACGATCATAAAGGTCTCGCGCCCAGGGCCGCCCCCGGTCAACAGGTAGACCTCGTCAAAGACCTGGAAGGACCGGATCAGCGACAACACGACAACCACGGTGAATGTTGGCATGACCAGCGGCAATGTGATGCGAAAGAACACGCGCACGGGTTTTGTCGCGTCCATCTTTGCGGCCTCGTATAGATCGCTCGGGATCGCCTGCAGACCCGCCAGCAGGATCAACATGTAAAAGCCCATATGCGACCAGGTGAAGACAAACACCAGCCAGAAGAATGGCCAGCCCGTGTTGCGGGTCACAAGCCAGTTCACCGGCTTGAACTTTTCGAAATTGAACACCGCGTCAAACTGGATCGACAGCAACATGATCACCGCTGCGATCCCAAGCGCGAACAAGACAATCTGCACGGCAGAATGTCCGTTTGACGCCATCCAAAGGAACCCGGCGACAATCAAAAGGCCAAAGACGCTGCCAATCCAAGGGCTGGAAACGCCAAGGAACTGCAATGGGTCTGCCCATGTGAACACCAGCCAGAACAGGCCAATGAACAGGCTGGCCCAAAGCATGGATGGGTCACGCCCGCCGCGCCATGTGCGCTCTGACGTGACCAAAAGCAGGATCGCCAGAATGATCGTCAAAACAATGTCAAAGCCTGAAAGCCGCGCCAGGGCCGTCGCCGCCTCTGCCCCACTGTCGAGCCCTTGGTTCAGAACACCTTTGCGGTTCAGGATCCACTGCCAGATATTGGCGATCACAACCGGGGACAACATCACCGGGTAAAAGAACATCGCCCGCCAGAACCCGCGCCCGGCCAACGACTTGTTCACCACAAGTGCCGTGATCAACGCCACGACACACAGGATTGGCACCTGAAAGATGACAAAGATCAGCGTGTTATACATGCCTGTCCAGAACGTATAGCCGTTGTTGGAACAGGTCTTGGGAACCAGATAATCCGTGCAGGAAAAGATATCCCGGTAATTCTCGGCGCCGACATAGGGGCGGTTCAAAAGCGCAATGCTTTCGCCGCCGGTCAAAGACACCCAAAAGTTCAGGATCATTGGGAAAAAGGTAAATATGCCAAACAGTGCCATGTTGGGCAGCAAAAACGCATATGGGACACCTTCACGTCCCCAAATGCTTTGGGCCAGTTCGACAGGAAACCCCAGCAGGTCCATCGCAAATTGCCCGGTTTGGGCCAATCGATATTGCCGTCTGCGCAAAAGCCAAACGGAACCACCCACGATCCAAAAGGCAAGGATCGCATACATGATGAAAGCTGCAGGTGCCATGAACTATCCCCAGTTTCCACCGGCCCGAGATTGGGCCGGTGGAATAGTCATTTAGAACGATTACTTATTGGCGTTTTCAGCCAGCTCAGCTTCGATCTTTTCCATTGCTTCATCCATGGTCAGGTCGCCATTCATGACTGCGCCCACATATTCGGTGGTTGCATTGAAGACCACGAAACCAACAGGGCTGCCCTGCAGACGGAACGCCTGAGGCGTTTGTTCTGCGGCAGCGGCAGCGCCCGCTGCGAAGGTGTTCAGACCTTCTGACACAGCAGCAGAGGCCCCAAAGTCAGTGTAGTTGATCCCTTCGGCCTGGATCTGCGCGTGTGCAGGGATCGCGTAAGTACGGCTGTACCATTCGCGTGCCTGATCGTATTCCCCCATCCATGCCACGAACTTGGCAGCTTCTTCCGCGTTTTCAGTCTGGTCAAAGGCCACCAGCCCTGCCCCGCCCGGCATCACGCCGCATCCTGCTGGTCCACATGGAACCGGCACAACGGCCCAGTCAAATTTGTCGCCGACATTTGACTGCACGTTGCCCACGTTCCAAGACCCGGACATGTAGAACGGCACATCCTGGTTAAAGAACATCTCGTTGCCGTTTGCGTATTTCGCACCGGAAACCGCTGGCCATACATCCGCAGGCATCAAGCCGCTTTCATGCCAGTCCACCATCATTTGGCTGAATGTCCGGAACCCGTCGTCAATGATCAGGTTTCCATCATCGTCGAAGTATTTCGCACCATAAGACATCGCGGGCCCGGCCATCCGGTGGCCAGAACGGTCCATCACCATGCCTGCATAGCTGCCGGTTTCGTCCATAACGGCCTGAGTGGCTTCGGCCCAGTCATCCCAGGTTGCGCCGGGGGCTGGAACCTCAACACCGGCCTCTTCGAACATGGTCAGGTTCACGTAAGGACCTGTTACGGTCATTTCAGTGTGAAACCCGTAAATCCCATCTGGCTTGCCTGCACGATACCACGGCAAAACAGCGCCATAGGCCTTTTCCCAGGCATCAGCGTCAACATAGGGCGTCAAATCCACGTAATATGGATTCAGACCACCAAGGTTCGTGACAAAAGCAAGATCAGGCCCGTTTTTCGCCTCCAACTGGCCCGCCAGCTGTTCGCGAATGACGTTATAGCCCACAAGGTTAAGCTTGATATCAACGTCCGGAGCAACTTCTTTGTAACGTTTGACAAGGTCTTCGACGACGCTTGCCTTTTTGTCGACATCGCTGATCATCAGGTTCAGTTCGGCACTGCTGGCCGCACCGGCGGCCAAAAGTGCAACACCCGAAACTGCTGACAGAATGAGGCTACGGTTATGTTTCATGTTAAATCCTCCCAGATAATGTTCGCCTTACGCGTGACTCATATTTAGACCATTGCGTGTGAAAGAACTCACGTCAACAAAAGATATATATTAGTTCAAGAGGCTCCACGCCGCGATAAATTTTCTTCCAAAAACCCAAGAACCCGCCGTCGCATTTCCGGGGTCTCCTGATGGCCAATTCCGGGTTCCGAAAAGAACTGGGGCGGGTGTTCTGCACCGGCATAGATCTTTGTCAATTCGTCTCGCGCTTTGGCAAAACACCTTGGCGAGGTGAACACGTCCTCTTCGCCGATGCAATGCAGCTGCGCACGTGGCACAGCCAGCCCCGCCAGCTGCGCCGTCGAGACCAGTTTCAACAAGCCCGGCACCGTCATGTAATGTCCGTGATCGTCATGCGCATGTGTATCAATTAGGCAGGACAAGTCCGCGAAACAGCCCATAGACGCCGCCGCGCGAACCCTTTCGTCCAACGCGCTCAGCCACCATGCATGGGTTCCCCCCATTGAAATTCCGGCTGTGCCGATTCTTTGGGCATCAACCCCTGGGTGGCTTTCAAGGAAATCAATTCCGGCCACCAGCTCAGAGATCATCTGCCCGAATAAGGTGGTTCCGCGCCACAAATGCGCTTTGGACAAAGCCGATTCATTTGGGGTTTGGCGCGCGCCAAAGGTTGGCATTTCCAAACACAAAACGGCCCAGCCCCGCGCAGCAAAATCTGCCAGATACGGCCCCGTCAACGCGGGCCGCCCTTCAATAAACTCTTGAATGCCGATGTCGTAACGCGCGCCATGGGCATGGCAGTACAGAACCGCCGGGGCTTGCGTGTCGCGCGGCGGCAGAAAATAGCCCGGAACCGTTTCGCCGTGACTGCCCGAGAACCTCAGATAATGCACTGTGATGCCGTCTTGGGTGACGTCACGAAGATGTTCGGGCGAATCAAAGCGAATCCTTTCGGTACCGCCGTTCAGCAGTTTCCAAATGCTGGATCTTGTGTTTTGCGCCGTGTTTTCTGCCATTGGCTACCCAATCAGAATTTGGGAAAGGACCATTCCCAGACCATATGCGCATCGATCCGATTTTGTGTAAACACGTTTGGCCGTCACTGCGCCTGATAGACAATCTGGTCTTCTTTGATCGTCACCAAAACCTCTAAATCGGCCAAAGTATCGGGGTCAATTGCGGTCGGGTCATCTGACAAAATGACAAAGTCTGCCAGCTTGCCCACTTCGATCGACCCTTTGGTGTCTGCCTCAAAATGTTGCCAGGCCGGCCAGATCGTCATGGCCTTAAGCGCCGTCATCACGTCCACCCGTTGGTCCGGGCCCAAAATGTCGCCAGACCGACTGCGTCGGGTGACCGTGGCGGACAGGACCCGCATACTGTCGGGAAAGGCCACGGGCGCGTCATGATGGGTGCCAAAAATCATGTCTCTTTCCACCAGCCACCCGGTCGGCGAAATGTTGTCCGCAAATTTAGGACCAACGGTGTGGTCTCTGTGCCAATCGCCCCAGTAAAAGGTGTGCATCGGAAACAAAGAGGGGAAAATGGCCAGCTCTTTCAAACTGTCCACCTGATCTTCCCGCAGAAACTGACCATGGATCAAAACCGGACGCCGGTCACCTTTTCCGTGACGCCGCTCTGCTTCTTTCACCGATGAAATCATCAAATCCGTCGCGGCTTCGCCATTTGAATGGGTCAGCAGCTGAATATCTCGGGAAAACGCCCATTCATAAGCGTCGATCACCTGATTTTCCGTCACCGCGGGGTAGCCCAAATAATGAACAGGAAAGTTGCCAACCGGATCGTAATACGGACGATCCCGCCATGCAGTGAACCCCTGAGGGGATCCGTCGATCGTCAGCTTGGCCCCGGCGACCCGCAATCGGTTTTCATATGTTTGTGAAACATTTGCTGCGATGTAATCGCGATCCACTAAAATATCCGGATAGGTCACAACGTCGATGTCAAACCCGACATCCGCCGCATAAGCTTTCATTCCTTCAACGAAGGGTGGCGTGGATCGGCCCTCTTGCGCAGTTGTGTACCCAAAACTGGCCCATAAATCCGTTCCAGCCTTGGCAAAGGCATATATCCCTTCAAGTCCGATATCCCCAAATAAGTTCCCCATCACAACAAAGAACGCGTTTTCCTCCAAAACGCCGTTCGGCGCGCCCATTGGGCCGCGTTGGATGATACCACCGGCTGGATTTTCGCTGTCCTTTGTGCTCCCGGCCATTTTCAACAGAACGGAATTCGCCACGCCGAAATGGCCGGACTGATGAACGATCAAGACAGGAAGCTCACTGGATATTTCGTCCAATTCCTCGCGGATCGGGTGTCTGCGCTCTGCCAGTTGCGACTGGTCATAGCCGAACCCGACGATCATCTGTGCCTCTTCAACAAGAGCCGCATTGTCATTCATCCATTGGCGCAACGTCGCCTGTAATTCTGGAATGCTGGTAACCTCACCATCTGGCGGGGCCAAAAGGTTGGCCGCCAGGGCCTGCAGCCCGCCCATGACAGTGTGGCCGTGGCTGTCCACAAAACCGGGCAACATTGCGCGGCCATCCAGATCAAACAGAACGGTCTCATCCGACTGATATTGCTGCATATCTGCCATCGCCCCAACCCCAAGGATCAAGCCATCCTTGACGGCGACCGCCTCTGGGCGGGGCAAGGAGTCGTCAATCGTCAAGATCGGGCCGCCGCTGTAAATCGTGTCGGCAACATCCTGGGCTTGGGCCAAGGATAGCGATCCGGGCAAAGCAAAAACCGCAGTTAGAAGAACAGGTTTCGTTATGTTCATAAACATGTAGGCCCCTCTTATTGCTTAGACATCAAACATTAGGCCGCAAACAGGTCATGTCAAAGGAATACATTTAGAGGCTTGAAACCCAAGGCGTATAAACTGGGCCAAACGGCGCCTGCTAAGGTGCGATCAACAGGTCGATATCGCGGCTTTCGAATTCTTTTGCTTGCGCGTCGGTAATTCCATCATCCGTGACGAATGTATCGATGACATCCAAGGACCCCAATCGAGTCAGGGATGAGCGATTGATTTTGGTTGAATCCGCCACCAGGTAAACCTGATGCGCGGCCCGGATCATCGCCTCTTTCAGCTGCAGGTCAGCAAAGCTTGGATAGGTCAACCCCGACACAACAGAGACCCCGGCGGACGCAAGAAACAATTTGCCCGCAAAGATGTTCTGGAAATAGTCGACAGACGCGTCCCCGGAAAGCGACAAGGTTGGGGGTTTGAACTGTCCGCCTGGCAGATGCACTTCAAATCCGGGCACGCCCCCTAAGATCATCGCGATGTTCAGCCCATTGGTGATCACAACCAGATTTTTCTTATCGGTCAGTCGCTTGGCGATTTCGGTTGTTGTGGTCCCGGCATCAAGGATCAATGTTTCACCGTCATTCACCTGACGTGCTGCAAGCGCCCCGATCCTCTTTTTCTTGTCCATATTTTCCAAATGGTGCAACGCCATCGGATCAAATTTCTTGGCCTGCGTATTCAGATACGCCCCGCCATGTTCCCGGGTGACAAACCCGTCATTTTCCAAACGCTCCAGATCCAGCCGAATTGTGGCCTCTGACACGGCAAATGCATCGGCCAACATGCGCACACGGGCCGCACCTTCTTCTTGAATCCACTCTAAAATTCTGCGCCGTCGCGGTTCCGACAACAACCCCGCGGGCATGTCACTTTCAATGGTTTTTTTCCGGTGTTTCAAATGCGGTCTCCGGCAAGTTCCAACGACGTTAACTTTCAATTGCTTTCGTTTGACTGAAATTTACTTTCGCACAGTTGCGAACAAAAAGCTACTCTGTCGCTTTTGGCGGGCTTTTCACATGGAATTTGAATGATGCGCCATGTCGGCCATTCGCAATAAGCCCGGCGCGCGCAGGATATGTTAAAGGCTGCTGCGTTCAACCAAATGGGGCTGAACCAAAATATGTTCGGCCTGTCTGCGCCCCTTGATCCGGCTCAGCAGCGTCTTGGCGGCAATGCTTCCAAGCAACTCTCCATGCTGGTCGATGCTGGCCAGGTCGATAAGAGGCAAACCCGCCACCGGGGAATTATCATAGCCAACAATCGCCATGTCTTCCGGCACGCTTATCCCGCGCTGGCGGGCGTTATTGATCAATGCAATCGCGTCCAGATCCGACCAACAAAACACCGCGCTGGCGCGATCCGGGCGGCTTAGAATTTCATCAACAACGCCGGGCTGCCGTTTGTTCACATCGTCAAGGTGATGAATCCTGATATGGTCGGCCAGCCCCGCATCGGTCATTGCTGCTGCATAGCCGATTTCACGTTGCGTGTAGACGTCCAGATCTGGTTGGCTGGCGGCCTTAAGGCTGATCATGTCGATCGTCTTGTGCCCTTTTGCAATCAACGCTTCCACCGCCATCCGCGCGCCCAACACATCGTCAGAGTTGACCGTGTCAAACTTTTCCGCCGTCGGTTCGTGGTGGCCCACAACCACCAAGGGGATTTGCCCTGCAAGAGTGTCCAGCAGCTTGCCGGACAACCGGGTTGCCACCAGCAAAAGCCCGTCCATCTGAAAATCTATCATCGAGTCGACCAGAGACTGTTCAACCTTTCCTGCGGCGCGCCCTACCCCCAGCATTGACTTGAAATTCATTTCAGCCAGATGGTGGTTCATGCCCTCTATCACTTCGGGCAAGAAAGGGTTGCGCAGATTGTCCATCAAAATGCCGACCGTATAAGTTTGCCCGCGCATCCCCCGTGCGGCAGAGCTGGGGCGATAGCCGAGACGATCAATCGAGGTCTTTACTTTTTGACGTAAATTGTCGCTGACACCATAGGCGTTGCGCATGACTTTCGACACGGCAGCAACGGAAACACCGGCATCTTCTGCAACGGTTTTGATGGTGACCTTTTCCGGCTTCAACAGTTTTTCTTTCATGTCCAACGCGAATTTATCCGCGCAGGCTAGACCCTAGAAATAAAAAACTTGCAAGGCAATTAGAAATGTAGAACATTCTACGTAGAACGTTTTACATGTTCTGGAGATTCTGGATTTCTGCATGAAGTCCATAGGGAGGAATTGCGAAATGAGCCCAGTTGACCGGTCAATCGACCCGGCGCAAGCTGACGATACACGTATGTCCAGATCATGGAGCGCGCGCATGATTGCGCCGTCCTGCGATCCTGGCGAAGGAAAACAAGCCAGCTTTGTCAGCTGCGCGTTTGATCTGGCAGCGGTCGATCCGAACAGCGTGCTGCATGTTTCAGCGCAGGGGCTTTATCAGGTCTTTATCAACGGAACGCGCGTGGGCACGGATTTACTGACCCCCGGTTGGACCTGTTATGACGACCGGATCGCCTATCAAAGTTACCCTGTTGCCGATCTGTTGAAGGCTGGCGCAAACCGGATCGAAATCTGGCTGGGCGATGGTTGGTACCGATCCCCAATCATGTGGGCCCGCAGTGGCATTCCCAATTGCTGGGGCGATCGCATTGCCGCAATCGCAGAGCTTGCAGTCGGCGATGAGATCCTGTTGCAAACGGACGAGAGCTGGAAAAGTGGTCTTTTGCCGATCACCAAAACCGGCATTTATTATGGCGAGGATTATGACGCCCAGCTGGAACAACTGACTGACAGTTCTGGCGTAGAGGCTCTGGATTTTGACGCAGACAAAATTCTGGTGCCTCATGAGACGGCCCCTGTCAAAGCCATGGCGCCTTTGGAACCGGTAGAGTCCTGGACCGATGCCGAGGGCCGGATTGTTTATGACTTTGCCCAGAACTGTGGCGCCGTCATTCGCATTTCCGTAACCGGAGAGGCCGGGGCCAAAATCCTGATCGAGCATTCAGAAGTTTTGGGGCCGGATCGCGACTTTGACAACAGCAACTACCGCGACGCGCGCGGCGCTGCGAGCTATATTCTAAAAGGTGACGGCGTCGAGACATGGCAACCTGCCTTTACGTTCATGGGCTATCGCTATGCCCAGATCACGATCACCGGCAACGCCAGGATCGAAAAGATCGTGTCTGTTCCGGTGACCTCCGTGCCAGAGGTCTCGGGTGGTTTCACCAGTGGTGTGCCCGCCGTTGATCGTTTGGTGCAAAACACGATCTGGTCGCAAAGATCGAACTTTATCGAAGTTCCAACAGATTGCCCGCAGCGCGACGAACGCCTTGGCTGGACAGGCGACGCGCAAGTGTTTGCGGGCACGGCCTGCTGGCTTGCCGATTGCGAAAGCTTTCTGAAGAAATACATGCGCGATGTGATGCATGATCAGCGCCCGAACGGCGCGGTGCCTCATTTCACGCCAGATCCCACACGGCGCGACAAAGAAAAATTCCCGGATGACTGGGCCGGATCGACCGGCTGGGGTGATGCGATCACCGTGATACCGTGGCAGCTGTATTTGCATTACGGGGACACGGGCGTCTTGCGCGAATGCTTTCCGGCCATGCTGAAATGGCTCGACTATCTATGGAATATCTCGGACGGCCCCGTCTGCCGCGCCTCTTCTGTCTGGGTGGCCGAAGGGTTTACCTTTGGCGATTGGCTGCAACCGGTTGGTGACAACCGCATGCCCCGCCCTACGGTTGGGACGGATTGTGCCGCGACAATTTATTTTGCGATTTCCGCCCAACTTGCCGCAAAAATCGCCACGGTTCTTGGCGAAGATGAAGAAGCCAAGCGGCTGAACGCCCTGTTTGAGCAAATCAAAGCCGCCTTTGAACGGGAATACATCCCGGAAAGCGGACGTCTGGCCCATAATGACCAAACCTCCTACGCGCTTTGCTTTCTTTATGATCTGATCCCCGATCGCCATATCGAAGCCGCCAAAGGCTATTTCCGCACGATCATTGAAGAGGCGAATTATCTGATCGGGACCGGATTTATCGGGACACCTGCCCTTTTGCCGGCCCTGACAAAAATGGGCATGACCGATCTGGCGGGAAAAGTGTTCCTGAACCGGGATGTCCCGGGGTGGCTTTACCAGGTTGAACAAGGGGCCACGACCATTTGGGAACGCTGGGACGCAATGGGCCCGAATGGGGAATTGTACGATCCCTATATGAACAGCTTTAACCACTATGCATATGGTGCTGTTTGCCAATGGCTTTTTGAGGATGTGGCCGGGCTGATGCCCTCTGCCGACGGGCCCGGTTTCGACAAGCTCACCCTTGCCCCGGTCATCCTACCTGAACTTGGCCACGTAGAGGCTTGGCATGATTGTAAAAATGGCAAAGTCACTGCGGGTTGGGCATTGGACGGCACTGCCGTGACCTATTCGGTTTCGCTGCCAGAAGGCTGCGAGGCAACATTTACACCTTCGACCCATCACAAGAATTGCCGACTTGGCGATACGCCGATCAGCGACGCAGGGGTAACACTGCAAGCTGGTACTCATGAGATCAGTTTTGATCTGAACACCTAACCGCTCCGGATGATCCGGACATCTCTGGGAGGAGAACCATGAAAAAAACTTTGATTTACAGCGCAAGTTTGGCAGCAGCCCTTGCATTTTCATCGGGCGCAGCGACGGCAGAAGTAACACTGTCCTTGCTGGTCAGCGACGGCCCGACAGACACCGTTGCGGCGGCGGCTTTGGTCGAGGCCTATCAGGCAGAGCATCCGGACGTTACAATTGAACTCGAATATAAGCCAGGCGGCGCCGAGGGCGACAACCTTGTTAAGACACGCCTTGCCACAGGCGAGATGGCCGACATTTTCGTCTATAATTCAGGGTCCTTGTTTCAGGCGATCAACCCAACACGCAACCTTGTCGATCTCAGCGATCTTCCGGCACAGGCAAACATTCTGGACAGCTACAAATCAGTCGTGTCTGCGGATGGCAAAGTGTATGGTGTTCCCTTCGGAACGGCCATGGGCGGCGGGATTTTTTACAACCGGCCGATCTATGAAAAACTGGGGCTGAGCATTCCAAAGACTTGGGATGAATTCATGGCCAACAACGCCGCGATCCAGGACTCTGGCGTACCCGCTGTTGCACAGACCTACAAAGACACATGGACGAGCCAGCTTTTCGTGCTTGCGGACTATTTCAACGTTCAGGCCGCCGTTCCGGATTTCGCAACAGACTACACCGCCAACAAAGCCAAATACGCCACCACACCAGCTGCGATGCGCGGATTTGAGCATCTGCAGGAAGTCTACGAAGCCGGTTACATGAACGAAGACTTTGGTGCCGCAACCTTTGATGATGGCATGCGCATGGTTGCAACGGGTGAAGCCGGGCACTATCCGATGCTGACATTCGCCATTGAAGGCGTGAAGCAGAACTACCCTGACAACATCGACGATCTTGGCTTCTTTGCGCAACCTGGCGACAGCGCAGAGTCTAACGGTCTGACGGTTTGGATGCCGTCCGGGATGTACATCGCCAAGACGACAGAAAACCTTGAAGTCGCGATGGATTTCGTGAACTTCGCGGCCTCTGTTGCGGGTTGTGACAACCGCACCGAAGCTGTTGGGGCTTCTGGTCCTTATCTGGTTCAAGGCTGTTCCATCCCGGATCAGGTGCCACCTGCGGTGACAGATATGATGCCCTATTTCCAGACCAGCGGTATGACCGCCCCGGCACTGGAATTCCTGTCCCCAATCAAAGGACCGGCGCTGGAACAAATCACGGTTGAGGTTGGATCTGGTATCCGCTCTGCGGCTGATGGTGCCGCGCTTTATGATCAAGATGTCGAAAAGCAGGCCAAGCAGCTTGGACTGCCAAACTGGTAATCTCCCGCCAGTAAAATGTGACCCTACACTGATCATTTTGGTGTAGGGTCATTTCAGCAGGACGCGAAATGAAACAAAAATCTCCATACCCTTTTTGGTTTGTTGCCCCCGCCGCGATTGTTTTTATCGTGCTGTTCATGGTGCCAACGCTTGCGTCTTTCTGGTTCGCGCTGACCCGTTGGGATCTTTACACGGCTGACTTTATTGGTCTGGAAAACTTCTACCAATTCCTGAAAGAGCCCTTCCTTATCAAAGGGCTGGTGAACACAGTTATCTATGCGTTCCTGACATCCGGGGCGAAGACCGTTCTTGGGTTGTTGCTGGCCGTCTTGTTGACCTCTGGCCTTTATGCGCAAGGGTTCTTGCGGGCCGTTGTCTTTTTCCCGGTCCTTGTCTCGACAATCGGCATTGGCCTGACCTTCGCGGAATTGATGCACCCAACCCGAGGGGCCATCAACGTGGCGCTGGATTTGATTGGCATTGACGGCCCTGGATGGCTGACGACCCCTTCCCTTGCCCTATATTCCGTCGTCCTGGTGGATGTCTGGAAAGGCGTGGGTATTGCGACCCTGATCTATATTGCCGGGCTTGCAGCGATCAGCCCCGAATATTACGAGGCCGCCCGCATCGACGGGGCCACAAGAATTCAACTGTTCTGGCGCGTGACTGTTCCGCTGGTCTGGCCGGCGACTGTCACGGTGATCATCCTGTCCCTGATCGGAGGGCTACGGTCCTTTGACATCATCTGGGCCATGACCAGAGGCGGCCCCGGCTTTTCTTCGGACGTTCTGGCCAGCGTTATCTACAAACAATACCAAGCCGGATTTTACGGTCTCTCGACCGCGGGCAGCGTTATTCTGATCCTGCTGATTGCTGTGATCGTCTTGCCCATTGCCTATTGGTTAAACCGCCGCGAGGTAGATCTATGACCCGTCGCCAATACACCACCGGTGCGATTTCCTTGGTTGTCGCCTTCTTTCTGTTCATCGTGCCGTTCATCTACATCTTCCTGACGGCGGTGAAGACCAAAAGCGAAGCCTCTTTGCGCAATTTCTCTTTGCCGACGGAATGGCATTTTTGGGGGAATTTCCTAGAGGTCATCGAGGCCCGGAATTACATGCTGATGCTGGCCTATTTCAATTCCACGGTCATCACGGTCGGCGCGGTTTTGTTGCTGGTCTTGTTTGGGGCCATGGTCGGTTTTGTCCTGCAACGGCGCGAGTCTAAGTGGAACAAGGTGATCTATGGTTTTGTTCTGGCGGGGCTGATGATCCCCCCTGCGGTCGTTCCCACGATTTGGGTGCTGCAAGGTCTTGGCCTGTTCAAAACGCTGCATGGCATGATCCTGATCCAGGTCGCCTATGGGCTTGCCTTTTCGGTGCTCTTGTATCGCAGCTTTATCGCCACGATCCCGCGGGATCTGGATGAGGCCGCGCTGATTGATGGGGCCAAGCCGTGGCAGATCTTTTTCAAGGTGGTCCTGCCTTTGTTGAAACCCGTCACACTGACGCTGGTCGTTGTGCAATCCATTGGCATCTTCAACGACTTCACGCATCCGCTGTACTACCTGCCGGGAAAACGGAATGTCACTGTGCAGCTGACTTTGTACAATTTCCAAAGCCAGTTCTCGACCCAGATGAACCTGTTGTTCATGAACATCCTTCTGGTGACCATTCCGCCGCTCATCGTTTTCATCTTCTTCAACCGACAAATCGTGGCCGGCATGACGTCCGGCGCCGTAAAGGGGTAATTCATGGCGCGCGTCGTTCTTAAAGACATAAAGAAAAGCTTTGGTGCCGTTGACGTAATCAAAGGCATCAACCTGACCGTGGAAGATGGCGAATTTTGTGTGTTCGTTGGCCCTTCGGGATGCGGGAAATCCACGTTGTTGCGCATGATCTCTGGGCTGGAAACCGTCACTTCGGGTACGATCAATATCGACGAAAAAGACGTCACCATCGCCGAGCCTTCGGACCGCGGCATTGCGATGGTGTTCCAAAGCTACGCGCTTTACCCGCATCTGACGGTACGCCAGAATATAGGCTTTGGATTGTCGCTTGCCAAATTGCCCAAGGCAGAAATCGCCAAACAGGTCGAAGCGGCAGCCGAAACATTGCAACTGACCCCCCTCTTGGATCGCAAGCCCAAGGAACTGTCAGGCGGGCAACGCCAGCGCGTGGCGATTGGCCGGGCGATCGTCAGGGATCCCAAGGTGTTCTTGTTTGACGAACCCCTGTCAAACCTTGACGCGGCGCTGCGGTCAAAAATGCGGATTGAGCTGACAGACCTGCACGCAGACCTTGCAACGACAATGATCTACGTGACCCATGATCAGGTCGAAGCCATGACCATGGCAGACAAGATTGTCGTGTTGAATGCCGGACGCATTGAACAGGTCGGAACCCCGATGGAGCTTTACCGCAATCCGTCAACGCCTTTTGTGGCGGGCTTTATCGGCAGCCCCAAGATGAACCTGTTTGAAGGCGACGTGGCCAAAAGCAGAGGCTGTACGACCTATGGCATTCGCCCCGAACATCTGGACCTGTCCCCATCCGGGGGCACCTGGACCGGGACGGTCCGTCATTCGGAAAATCTGGGCGCGGAAACGATTTTGTATTTGGAGATACCCGAGCTGGGCGAATTGATCGCCAAGGTCAGCGGTGATGACGAATATCAAGTGGGTCAAACCATTTCGGCGACACCTCAGCCCGGTCGCGAACACAAATATACATAGGCCAATCCCAATTGGACCGCAGGCCCCACAGCCTGCCAGGCACTTGGCCCTTACGACACGTCGATAGGACATGCGCGGCAACACGACTGTGTTGGCGACAGTTGATGCGCATGAATTCATAAAAGAAGGGAGCGCAGACATGACCAGTTCATCCGTCTCAAAATGGGACATTTTCGAATTTTCGGCCAAGGGGCCATCAGAGGGAAACCCCTATCTGGATGTGGAATTTAGTGCGGTCTTCTGTTTTGGAAACCGCCAGATCACCGTGCCCGGCTTTTATGACGGGGATGGAACCTACCGCGTCCGCTATTGCCCCGATACGCAAGGCGATTGGACCTTTACCACGGTTTCGCAAACGCCCACCCTAAACGGGCTAAGCGGCGCGTTTTCGGTAACACCTGCTAAGGCCGACAATCACGGGCCGGTTCAGGTGCGCAACCAGTTTCATTTCGCCCATGCCGATGGCACGCCCTATCTGCCATTTGGGACCACATGCTACGCCTGGACGCATCAAAGCGCTGAGATGCAACAGCAAACGCTGGAAACGCTCAAGGATGGGCCGTTCAACAAAATCCGTATGGGCGTCTTTCCAAAGGACTATATCTACAACACAAACGCGCCTTTGCATGATGTCTACATGCGAAATGCCGATGGCTCCCATGACATGGATCGCCCAAATTTCGAATGCTTCCGTCATTTTGAAAACCAGATCGGTGCATTGGCAGATTTGGGGATAGAGGCCGATATCATTCTGTTCCACCCCTATGACCGATGGGGCTATTGTACGATGACAGAGGAACAGGATTTCCGGTATCTGCGCTATGTCGTGGCGCGCATTGCCGCCTATCGAAATGTCTGGTGGTCGCTGGCCAATGAATACGACTTTCTGTTGGACACCAAACCAATGGCCCGGTGGGATGCGTTTTTTCACATTATTGAGGAATGCGATCCCTCGCATCACCTGCGCTCTATTCACAATGGCGACGTGGACAAAAACTATGATCACCGCAAACCATGGGTCAGCCATGTTTGCATCCAAAACTGGGACGTAAAGCGTGTTTATGAATGGCGTGACGATTACGGCAAGCCGGTGATCAACGACGAACCCGAATACGAAGGCGACGTGCCCAAGGACTGGGGTAACATCACCGGACATGAGCTGGTCAACCGGTATTGGATCACCGTTCTACGCGGCGGCTATATCGGCCATGGGGAAAGCTTTAAGCATGAAAACGAAGAGCTATGGTGGGCCAAGGGCGGCGTGTTGCGCGGCGAAGCCCCTGCCCGGATCGCCTGGATGCGCAAGCTGTTGGAAGAGGACATCACCAACGGTTTGACCCCAAAATGCGACCGACCGGGCCGCTATTTCCCACGCATTTCTGTCTCTAACGACGGCGATGTGCATTACCTTTATTTCGGAGAGCACCAGCCCGTGGAATGGGCCCTCGGTCTGCCAGAAGACGATGGCGATTACGAAATTGATCTGATCGACGTCTGGAACATGACCATTACACCATTGGAAAAAGGTCCGCTGCCCAAGGTGCATCCGCAACGCACAAGCGGCGGGAAAAAAGTGACCAACAAACCAGCCGCGGCTTTTGGCTTGGTTTTGCCGGGCAAGCCTTATTTGGCGGTGCGGATTCGACCGCGCCGAACTGAGGCTTGATTG
Source organism: Marinosulfonomonas sp. (assembly GCA_051251595.1). GTDB lineage: Bacteria > Pseudomonadota > Alphaproteobacteria > Rhodobacterales > Rhodobacteraceae > NORP110. The sequence continues at coordinate 11,504 of JBPOFA010000011.1, read as the reverse complement.
AAAATAAGGGCGTGCCCGCACGCCGATGAAAATATTGAACAGGAAGACACATGACCAATAACAATGAAACTGTCGCCCGCGTACAAATGCACGACACCGGCCCTGAATTGTCCGGCGTCATTTGGGGATCGATGCGCATGCAATCCCAATTCGACACGCCAGCAGACTTAACGGACCATTTGAACTGGCTGGCGGATCGCGGTGTCACGACTTTGGACACGGCAAGCGTTTACGGCGCCCCTGATCCCTTTGCGGTAGAAGAACTTCTTGGCAAAGCGATCGCCGAAGCTGGGCGCGATAAATTTGAGATCGTAACAAAATGCGGCATCCGTCGCGTTTCCCCGATCCGTCCGGAAAACCGGGTCCGTCACTTTGATTTCAGCGCCGAAGAGATCCGCAGTTCAACAGAGCGTTCTTTGGTGAAACTGGGCATCGATGAAATCGACCTGATGCTGTTGCACCGCCCCGACTATCTGATGGAACCGGAAGAGGTCGCAGCGACGCTGGATGATCTGGTGGCCGAAGGCAAAATCCGCCATGTCGGCGTGTCGAACTTTTCACCGTCGCGCCTTGATCTGCTGACGACCTATCTCAAAGCTCCGGTTGTCACCAACCAAATCGAATTTTCGCCGCTGCACCACCAGCCGATTTCGGACGGAACCTTTGATACGGCAATGAAGCTGGGCCACAAACCGATGATCTGGTCACCGATTGGCGGCGGCCGCTTGATGGTCAGCAAAGACGAAGACGTCGCCGCGCTGCGCGACAAGCTGTCTGACGTCGCAAAGGCGTATGGTTTGGATGGTCCCGCAGAGGCCGCGATTGCCTTTGTCGCGCGTCATCCTGCAGCAGGTGTTCCGATTATCGGATCGGGCAAGCGCGAACGTATGGAAGGCGCGATCAAAGCCACCAACACTGTGATGGACAAACAGGATTGGTACGACATCGTCGCAACCAGAACGCCTTCGCTAGGGCTTTAGGGCCGCTACGCCCCCTGCCCCTTTTACATGGAAAGAAACAGCATTCTCCCCGATTATGCGGGGAGAATGACGTTCTCATCTGCGCCGAACACGTGGAATTTTCCAGGCTCAACCCCAAGGTTCAGTTTATCGCCTGGTGAAACCTGCGCCTGTCCCTTGATTTCGATCGTGACCTGCGGGCCATTGTCCAGCGTGACATAGACACAGGTTTCACCGCCAAGCTGTTCGGTGATCTGCGCCTCTCCTGACAATGTGTCGCTGCCCTTTTCCATGGGCAGCAGGTTTTCGGGACGAATACCAACAGTGACGTCTTCACCAAGTTTCGGCGGAACGCCCAGGCTGGCCTCGAACGTAACGCCGCCGCCCAGTTCTATGGTCGTGGCATTGCCGTTTACCGCTGTGACTTTGCCTTTCAAAAGGTTCATCCGTGGCGAGCCGATAAAGCCAGCAACAAAGGTGTTGGCCGGATGGTTGTACAATTCCAACGGCGATCCGACCTGTTCCACCACACCGGCGCGCAGCACAACAATTCGATCCGCAAGCGTCATCGCCTCGACCTGATCATGGGTCACGAAAATCATCGTTGACCCCAACCGCCGGTGCAAAGCGTTGATTTCGACGCGCATCTGCATCCGCAGCTCTGCGTCGAGATTTGACAAAGGTTCATCGAACAAGAAGATCCGTGGTTCACGCACAATAGCGCGCCCAATCGCAACCCGTTGACGTTGTCCCCCGGACAATTGCCCGGGCTTGCGGTCCAGCAGTTCGTTGATCTGCAAGACGTCGGCCGCCCGCGCCACTTTTTCAGCGATTTCCGCCTTGGGCACTTTCATGGTTTCCAAACCAAAGCCTAGGTTTTTGCGCACAGTCATATGCGGATACAAAGCGTAGGATTGAAACACCATTGCCAATTCGCGCTTTGCTGCGTGAATTTCATTGACGACCTCGCCGTCGATCAACATCTCACCGCCAGAGATTTCCTCCAGACCGGCAATCATCCGCAACAGCGTTGACTTACCGCAGCCCGACGGGCCGACGAATACGACAAATTCGCCGTCCTCAATTTCCAGGTCGATCCCATGGATCACCTGGCTGGCCCCAAACTTTTTAACGATTTTGCGAAGTTTCAGATCAGCCATTTTGCGTCCTCAGTTTCATGTGTTCAATCCAGCCGTTGTAAAATGGATGGTCAGGTTTAATCGGGAATGTGACAGAAGCATCCTGATCCGAGGACCAGTAAATCGCCGTCAGCAGCTCAATCGATCGGCGTGCGTCATCCAGCGTCACGGGCAGTTCGCTGCCTTCGGTCAGGGCAACGTGAATGCGTTCAAACAACCCGGGGAACCGTTCGGTTCGGGGTTGAAAATCGCCGAGCTCCTGCCCGATGCGGGCGGCCTCTGCCGGGTCGTCATGCGGGAAGGTCCAGGGCTCATGCCCGGGATTATAGGGGCTTATCCCGCTTTCGGCGACGACGTTCTCAAAGACAAAGCGCAGCCGCGAAGTTTGCTGGCGCGAGCCGACCGTGACACTGGCACTGGCCATCGCGCCGTTTTCAAAGTCAAAGGACACCACGCCGTTATCTTCTGTTTCGTTTCCGTTGATGGAATTGGCGGTGCGGGCATGCAGGGATTTGATCGGGCCCATCACTTCGCATAACATATCATGGATGTGGATGGCATGGGTGGCAAAAGTGCCCCCTGTTTCGCCCTCCCATGTTCCGCGCCAGGGCGAGGCGTCGTAATAGTCATCGCGCCGTAGCCAATGCGTTTCGCTGGTCGCCATCAGCGGCCGCCCGGTGACGCCCTTGGCCATCAGATGGTGGAGCTTTTGAATGCCATGCCCAAAACGGTACTGAAACACAGGCGCAATTCTTTTGCCCGTTCTTTGTTCCGCTGCGGCAAGCTGGTCCATATCCGCCAGGGATTGTCCCGCGGGTTTTTCAACAACGACATCAAACCCAGCCTCTAACGCAGCCAGCGTCTGGGGCACATGCAGTTTTGAGGGCGTACCGACGTCAATGACATCAAGGTCACGGGTCAACAGATCCTCAAAGCTTGCATCCGCATGGGGCACGCCCAATTCGCTGGCCCCTGCTTGCGCACGGGCCAGATCGATATCGCAAAGGGAAACGACTTCATAGCGATCAGGCATCGTGGAATAGGCCTGAATATGGGACTTTCCAATGCCAGCCCCGATGACTCCGACGCGTAAACGTTTCATCGCATCACCGCTTGAGCGCGCCCAATGCGACGCCACGAATGATCAAACGTTGGAAGGACAGGAACACGATAAAGACCGGCACCAGCGACAGGGTCGACATGGAAAACAGCGCCCCGTAAAGGGATTCACCACCAGAACTGTCAACGAAGGCGCGCAAGGCCAATGGCACTGTATAGCTCTTCATGTTGTTCAGATAGATCAGCGGGCCCAAGAAATCATCGTATGTCCAGATGAACGAAAAGATCGCAGCCGTGGCCAATACTGGCGTCGAAAGCGGCAGCATAATCCGCCAGTAAATACGCCATGGACCACAGCCATCCATGATCGCCGCCTCGTCGATCTCACGTGGAATGCCGCGAAAGAACTGCACCATCAAAAAGATGAAAAACGCATCCACCGCCAAGTATTTGGGAACGATCAAAGGCAGGAAGGAATCCACCCAGCCGATATTCAGGAACATCACATATTGCGGGACGAGCGTGACGTGATAGGGCAACATCATGGTGCCCAACATCAAAGCGAACCAGAATTTGCGCCCCTTAAATTCCAAGCGCGCAAACGCATAGGCCGACAAGGAACAGGCCATCAAGTTGCCGATCACCGCAAAAATGGCGATGATGAAAGAGTTGGAATAGAATGTAGTGAAGGACACCCGCAGCGCGGTCCACCCTTTGATGTAGTTGGAAAAGTCGATCCGATCCGGGAATGACATGGGTTGCGAGAATATCGTTGAATCCGGTTTCATCGAGGACAAGAACATCCACAACAGCGGGTACACCATCAGCACGGCTGCGAAGGCCAAGGCGAAATGGCGCAAGGCTTGGGCCCGGAAGCTTAGTTTTCCTAGACGTATCACCGCGATTCATCCTCGTAATAAACCCAGTATTTCGATGTTCCAAACGCGATGGCCGTAAAGATCGCGATGATCACCAGCAAAATCCACGCCAGCGCAGAGGCATAGCCCATGCGGAAATTCGCGAAAGCCTCTTCGTAGAGGTACAGCGAATAGAACAGCGTGGAATCAATCGGGCCGCCCTGCCCGCCCGAAACGATATAAGCTTGGGTAAAGGCTTTGAACGCTTCGATGGTTTGGAAAACGAGATTGAAAAAGATCACTGGGGCCAGCATCGGGAATGTGATTTTCCAGAACTGCCGCCAACCAGAGGCCCCGTCCATTGATGCTGCCTCATACAGATCCTGCGGGACCTGGCGCAGCCCGGCGAGGAAGATGATCATTGGCGAGCCGAATTGCCAAATCGCCAGAATAATCAACGTCCAAAGAGAATAATCCGGATGTGCGATCCAAGATGGCCCCTGCCATCCGGTCACCGCGAACAGCATTGAATTGACCAGGCCTTCTGCGCCAAACAGCTGGCGCCACAGCACAGCAATGGCCACCGACCCGCCCAGCAAAGACGGCAGGTAGAAGGTGGCCCGATAGAACGCGACACCACGTACGGAACGGTCCAAGACCATTGCCAGCCCAAGGGCCACGGCCAGTTTCAAAGGCACCGACCAGAACACGTAGTTAAACGTTACAGAAATAGAGTTTCGCAGCCGCTGGTCGTGGAAAAACGCATAATCGTAATTCTTCAAGCCCGACCATCTGGGCGACGTGAGCAAGTCATAATCCGTAAAGGAAAGGTATAAGGACGCCAGGGCCGGTCCCAGGGTCAATAAGAAGAACCCCAGCAGCCATGGCAGCAAAAACATGTATCCGACCCGGTTTTTACGCCATGCGCGTGCGAACCAGCCTTGTGCAGGGGGCGCAGAGTTGCGCCCGCCTGTCGTTTCGGCAACTGCCGTCATTTATCGTACCTCAGTTGCGTTCGAGGATCGAAACGGCGTTGTTGTAGAAGGTTGTCGCACCCTCTTCCGGGCTGACCTGACCAAAGGATACAGCTTCCCAGGCCGGTCTTAGGCTGCGGTCGATTTCACCGGCATTCTGAGGTGGTGGCGGCGGCAGCGGGCTGACATGGGTCGACACAACATCAAGATAGCTGATGATCTTTTGTTCTGTCTCTGTAAGGCCCGGCGTGATTTGCGCCCGGATAGACGCATCCCCAGTTACACCGCGTTCGATCAACAGGATGCTGTTCGCATCCGGGTTCGTGACGAAATAGTTGATCAGTTCCGCAGCGGCTGGTTTGTCTTCAGAATTCTGCGCCATGGACAGCAGCATTGAAGGTTTCAGATACTGACCAGCCTGACCGCCCGGATTGTTGGGGATCATGACCATGCCAACTTCATCCGTCATCAACGATTGAATCGCAACCAGCTGATTTGAATGCAAGAAGTTGAACAAAGCCTTACGCGTGACGAGCATGGATTCTTCCATTTTACCGGAATCTTGCCCCTGAATATCCGCAGGCGGTGTAAGACCTTCGTCTTGCATCATCTTCCAGAATTCAAAATACTCGATCATGTCTTCCTGACTGAACGCCAGTTTGCCGTCATCTGTGTAAAGATCACCACCCTTAGAGCGGACCCAAGTCTGCAAACGCGGTTCCTGACGGCCCATGTTTTCAGAAAAGTACATGCCCTCTGGCAGCTTGTCTTTTAGCTCTTTGCCCAAGGCAACCCAGTCATCTGTTGTCCAGGTTGTCTGGTCTGGCAATGCAACGCCAAGACTGTCCAGAACGGTCTTATTGTAGACATGGCTCATGGAATTTGCGCCAAGGGAAATCCCATAAAGCTTGCCGTCCACTTTGCCAGAGGCCAATTGGTTGGGATCGAAATCTGACAGGTCGATTTCTTTGCCCAGGAATTCATCCAGCGGGGCCAACTGACCACGGCGCGCATATTCGAAAATATAGCGGTAATCCATCTGGATCACATCAGGTAAGTTGCGACCTGCGGCCTGTGTGGCCAGCTTTTGCCAATAGTCGCCCCAGCCGTAGTTTTCTGGTTCAACATTGGTCCCTGTCGCTTCGATATACTGATCTACGACCGCAATGGTCCTTTTATCGCGCTCTGGGTTTCCCCACCAAATCAACCGCACTGTTTGTCCTGCGGCAGCAAATGCGCCGGTGGCGGACATGGATGCCGCGGCAGCAACGCTGCCCATAAGACGGCCGAATCCGCGCCGACTAATCGTCGTTTTCATAATTTCCTCCCATAAGGCTGGTGGGTTTTCCCACTCAATCCAATCGAGGGCACATTGGCCCTACGACTCAAAAAGTAACTTCATAGTTACTTTATGACAAGACAAATTCCGACTTCAGAAAACTCAGCACCATTTCGATTGCAAGTCGCCTGCGTTCCAACAGCATTTCTTCAGAGTCGAGCGGCGCCTGGAATGCGACGGACAGGGTGTGGATATTTGAAAAGTAGAAATAGGACAGACCGGCAACCGACACGTAAAGCTGCAAAGGGTCCACGCCTTTTCGAAACTCGCCCGTTTCAACGCCCTTTGCCAATATTTCGCGAATCCAGCCGATGATCGGGGAATTCAAATCCCGCAAAGCATCGAGGCTTTTCGCGTAATGCGCCCGGTGGATATTTTCAGTTGAAAGCAAGCGAATAAACCACGGGTTTGCGCGGAAGTGGTCAAACGTGAAGCCAACAAGATGGGCCATCGCCTCTGTTGGTGTTTTTTCTTCTAGCTGAAGCTTTGCCTCGCCCTTGCGGATATCCTTGTAGGCATCCAGCAAGACCTGCGCATACAACGCCTCTTTGTTTCCGACATAGTGATAGAGCAGCCGTTTATTGGCTTTCGCGCGGGCCGCAATCCGGTCAACACGCGCCCCATCCAGCCCGTATTCAACAAACTCCTCACGCGCTGCGATCAAGATATCACGACGAGTTGCCTTTGGGTTTCGCTCTCTCGTTTGGTTTCCAAGCACGGATTTAGACATCAGCCCCCCTCGTTCGAATTGTGAATAGCGATCACCGTTACGCCCGCTAAACACAGAGTGCAGTGTATGCGAAATTATTTTTGTCGGACAACTTAAACATTTTCAGCCCCCTTTCTCGTTCATTTTGGACGGCGGCAAAGGGCCCTCAAAAAGCAGGTCACCGGGGCAAAGATCACAAACTGAAAACAGCACATGTCAAAGCGACCGTTTCTGTTCGCACTAAGATGAAATTCCGTGTAGCGTTGAACAAACAGCGCATCAAGGTGACATCTAAATGAAGTTCTGGACAGCAATCTTTTCCGCATTTCTTATCAGCACAGCCGGATCCATCGACACCGCAGCGGCACAAGACACGACTCAGCCAGGGCTTCTGGCGGCGGGGGGATTCTTGGACAACCCGAACCCGGATGTGGTTTTGGGCGTGGGGGCCGGTCTTAAGTATCGAAACAATTATTTCGGCTCCAAAGACATGGAAGTGGTGCCAACCGGTTTATTCCGGCTCGATTATATACGCTTTAAGAACGGGTTCGAATTTGGCTCAAACCGAACGGTCGGCTTTAGAGAGGGCGTCACGGTTAGTGGTGCCGCACGGTTTGTCAGCGAACGCAATTCCAAGGATTATTCAGAACTGACCGGGCTGGATGACGTCAATTGGACCATGGAACTGGGGCTTGGGCTTGGCTACGAACAACGTGATTGGCGCGTCTTTGGCGATGCAAGGTATGGTTTCTTTGGTCACCACGGCTTTGTCGGGACGCTTGGCGCTGATGTCATCGCGCGACCGATCAAAGGGCTTACGCTGACATTGGGGCCCCGGATGGATTTCGGCGACGAACAATTCACCAAGACCTATTTCGGCATCACGCCGACAGAGGCTGCGGCCAGCCAGTTTTCGGCCTATTCCCCGGGTGGTGGCTTGGTCAGTGCTGGGGTGTTGTTTGACGCCCAATACCAAATTGACGAACGTTGGGGGCTAGAGGGCCAAGTGGCCTGGAACCGCTATCTTGGCGATGCCGCGAACTCTCCGATTACACAATTTGGATCGACGGACCAGTTCCAGGTAAAATTCCTTGTAACGCGCAGGATTAGCCTGGACTTTTAAACCAAAATTTTTGGTTTAGACGGCTTAACACGAATTGCGGACTGACATCATGCGCCCTATTTCTCTTGTCCTAAGCGATTTTCGAGCGGCCTGGAAATTGCGCCAAGCCCTGATCGCGATACATGTCGTCATATTGGTGCTGTTGTCGGCCATATTTGTGCCGGTCATCGGTCTGGTCCTTCAACTCGTCCTGAGTTTCTCTGGACAAGCGGCCCTGACAGATCAGGACATCGCCCGTTTCTTGCTGACGCCTGTGGGGTTCATCGGCGGGCTGGGCGTTGTGAGCCTGGTAATCACGGCGGCTGTTCTGGACGTCGCCATGATGGCGATCGCCTTTGTTCGGCACCATCAAGACCCGATCACCACTTTACGGATAAGCCTTGGGTTTCTTGCTCGCAATCTTCCCAAAATGATCGCCTTCAGCCTGGCGTTGATGCTGCGCATTCTGCTGATCCTCTTGCCCTTTGCGATTGCAGCCGGGGCGATAGCCTACGTCCTTCTGGATGAATTCGACATCAATTATTACCTGACCGTCCACCCCCCCGAATTCGTCCGGGCGGCTGCGCTGGGGGCGGTGTTGGGGCTTGGTCTTGCAGCGGTGCTTTTGTCAAAATTGGCGTCTTGGGTGATCGCCCTGCCGCTGGCACTGGTGCAGGGCAAGACGATCAATCAGGCCTTCCGGGAAAGCGCCAAGCTGATGGCGGGACAAAGGCTGAAGGTCATCGCACAGTTGGTGGTTTGGGCCCTGCTGCGTGGGCTTGCGATGTTGGCGGTAGCGTTCGTTTTCGGGGGCTTGATTGCCGTGGTGCCGGATCTTTTGGGATCAAACCTGCGGGTCACCGTGACCCTGTCCCTGACATTTCTGGCGATCTGGACCATTGTCGGCGCGATTTGGACCGCGATCACGGCGGGCGCACTGACACGCCTGATCATGCGGATATTTCAAGCCTCAACGAAACATGAATTCGCAGGAGATGCGATATCTCGGAACCGTGCCGCCCTTAAGATCTCTACACCAATCTGGCTTGGCGCTGCATGTGCTTTGATCATCGGCGGGTTCGTTGTGGGGGGCAATGTGCTGTCCAAGATTGGCGAAGATCAAACCGTGGAAATCATTGCACATCGCGGCGCGGCCGGGGCAAAGCCTGAAAACACAATGGCCGCCGTAAACAAAGCGATTGAGGACAAAACCGACTGGGTTGAAATCGACGTTCAGGAAACCGCCGATGATGCTATTGTCGTGGCCCATGACAGCGATTTCATGAAAACTGCCGGGAACCCGTTGAAAGTATGGGACGCCACCCTGCCCGACCTGGCCAAGATTGATATCGGCAGCTGGTATGGCCCCGAATACAGCGATGAAAGGACGCCGCTTTTGCGGGATGTTCTGTTGGCGGCAAAGGGCAAAGCCAAAGTTCTGATCGAGCTGAAATATTACGGGCACGATAAAGACCTGGAAAACCACGTTGCCGCGCTTGTTGAGGAAACCGGCATGACAGACAGCATCGCCATTATGTCGTTGAAATATGGCGCGGTTCAAAAGATGCAAAAGATCCGACCGGGCTGGACAACGGGTGTTCTTGCAGCCACGGCCGTCGGAAACCTGTCTGGGTTAGACGCGGATTTCCTGGCTGTGAATACCGGCCAGGTCAGCCTGAACCTGATCAAAAAGGCCCATGACAGCGGGAAAAAGGTTTATGCTTGGACCGTCAACGATCCTTTAACCATGTCGCGGATGATCTCTATGGGCGTGGATGGTTTGATCACGGATGAACCTGCGCTGGCCCGCCATGTTATTGCGCAGCGTAACGAGCTGAACACAGGTCAAAAATTCCTGCTCTGGCTCGTCGATCGGTTTGACATTGGAAACCTCACACGGGTCGCGGATCCGTCCGATGCCTAAAGGGCGCTTGGCGGTTTTCGTGCTGATCTTAAGCACCGCATCAGCGGCCGCGCAGGACAGCACTGACAGCTTTGATGCGGTCGGACGTCTGATCGAAATGCCCGGCCATAACGCGCTGATGGAAACTATTGACGCATCAGACGGTCCAGACCCATTCGCAACAGATGGGTGCAGCGGCGGCATGTCTGCAAGCTGGACAGGTCTGGCCGAACTGTTTCCCGAGTTGAAAGAACGCTATGGCACCCTGCCCCCGTGGCAAAGCTGTTGCGTTGACCATGATCGGGTTTACCACGTGGCCGGTGGTGCACGCACAGCAGAGCAAAGCTATCAGGCCCGCCAAACAGCCGATCTGGATCTAAGGGCCTGCGTCATAGAAAGTGGAGAGGCGCGCAAAGACGCGCTTGCGCTTAAATATGACGTGTCCCCCGACAGCATCAGCATGGCCTATGTGGCCCTGGGCGAAGCAATGTACCGTTCTGTCCGGCTGGGCGGCGGCCCGTGCACCGGGTTGTCCTGGCGCTGGGGCTATGGGTATCCGAACTGCGACTGAGCTTTACCGAAGCTGCAAAATATCGGGCACGCATTTCTGACGCTGCGCCGGCATTTTGTTTTTGCCATCCGTGCGCTTTAGGCGTCGTGGTCCGTCCTTAAGCTTGATCTTTGGTTTGTTGATAGGGCCGACTGCCGTGAAGGGCCATGGGCTTTTGGACAGCGGTTTGCCGATCCGCCGAGGCTGGCCAGACAGGTTCATTGTCTGGTTATTCAAATTTACGTCGCCATACATGACCAGCTGCACTTCGTCCGTTTCGACCACGGTCTGTTTTGTGGTGATCTTGCCGTTGTTCATGACAAATGGCCCCCGGACGCAGACGATTGGGGCATTCTTCTTTTTGTCTTTTGAAAACAGCCATGGAAACACGCCCAGACCTGCGATATCCAGCAACTGAGATTGGATAACACCATTTCTCATCGAAACATTCGCATTGCCGTTCATCGTCGCGATAAAGTCTTTGCCGGACAGGTGGCTGCCGGAGATGTCAAAGTCTACATTGACGGTGCCACTGGCGTATTTCTTGAATTTCAGCAGGTGCATGATGTCAGCAAAATCCCAGCCATTGGCGGTGCCTTTGACATTCACTGCGCTGTCTTCCTGCTCCAGATCCAAAGCCCCTGTCACATCAATATCAGCGCCGTCGTATTGAAATTTGACGGGCCCCAAAAGCGCCTTGTTGTCCTTCATCACCAAGTTGGTGTTCAGGCTGGTAGAGTCTTTTTCACCCTGGATTTTCTTTAGATCAACCGTCACATCGACGTCCAATCCGGAAAACAAAATCGCCTGCCCGATCGGGATCAAAGACAAATCCGTGATCCCAGACTCAGGCTCTGACGTTTCGTCGGCGGGGTCGTTTGCAGCCGTTTCGTCAGTTGGACCTTCTTTATTC
>JBPOFA010000010.1:0-179677 GCA_051251595.1 Marinosulfonomonas sp. | reverse complement strand
TTGGAGGCGAGTACCGGAATCGAACCGGTGTACACGGATTTGCAATCCGCTGCGTAACCACTCCGCCAACTCGCCGAAGCCTTGTGCTGCTTAAGTATTCACGATCAGGGCGTCAAGCGTTTAAAGGATGGGCACGACAATTCTTGCGTCTCACTGACATCTCAAAGCTTAAGCGAGCGAAAAAACGGATGGGTCAGGGTTTTCCTTCGGCAAGCGCAATCCCGATGGCCTTGGCAGACGTTCCGCGAAGGGGGCCCATGGCGCAGATCTTGGCGATGTCCTTGTCGGCGCAAAACGCAGCAATAGAACGCACCGTGCGGCTGTTCAGTTGTCCATTGGTTTGTCCGTCCAAGTATCCCAGCTGGCTGAGTTCACCTTGCAGGACAAAAACATAGGCATTTTGATCAAGGTTGCGGATCCGCAGCAAGCCGTTGGCGTAGACGTCAGAGGGCGCGGATTGAAGCACCGCTTGCATTTCCCGAAACGCTTCGGCTTGGGGAAGTGTGTCGTGAATCAGGTATAGGCGCTCATCCACATATCGGGCAGGGCGCATGCTGTCCCCACGGTTATCAAGAAGGGTCTGGCGTTGTTCCAAGGCGTTTTCTGCGAGGTTTGGCTGCATGCGATAGAAACGGACGAGCCCCGCTGTTGCATTGCTGTCGCCAAACAGAGAGGCGACATGGGCGGATTTCAAAATCTCTTCGACGTTGATTTCCAGGTTCGGGTCATTTTCAAGGAACCGAAGTAATTTCAAGGCCGCTGCGGCATTGCCATTTACGGCCAGTTTTTCCAGGACCGGGATGCCCAGATCTGGGTTCGTTTGGGACCCGAATACTCCATTTGCGTGCCCCGCCGCGATTTCCAGCTCTGCGCTTTTTTGGCCGGATTGTTCTGCGGCGACGAAGGCCGCAAGGGCCGCCTCTCCCTGGTCTGTATCAGCCAGGGTGCGGCCCAGCAGGATATTTGCATAGCCGCTGCCTGCGGCGGCCGCTTTGGAGTAGTAGTCGATTGCTTTTTCTTTATCGATCGCGACGCCTGTGCCGCGGTTGTAAAAGTCGCCCAGCCGTTGGTAGGCGTTCCTGTTTCCGAGCTCTGCGAGTTCCTGAAACAATTCCGCGCTGCGGGGCAGGTCTTGTGGCGTACCGGTTCCCGTTCGAAGTGCTTCTGCCAATTTGTATTTGGCGTTTTCATCGCCGGCTTGCGAGAGCTGTTCCAGCACAGGGACGCCAAGGGCCGGATCTGAAATATCTCCGAAACTACCGGCTGCGTGGCCAACTGCAATATCAAGCGCAACCGATGTGCTGCCCCCTTCAACTGCCTCCTTAAATGCGTCCAGCGCGGCTTTGCCTTGGCTGTTTTTTATCAGGGCCCGTCCAAGCGAAATATTGGCATAGACGCTTCCGGCCTCAATTGCGGCGCGGTAATTGGCGATCGCCTTTTCCAAGTCTTCGGGCACGCCGTCTCCGGTGGCGTAAAAATCGCCCAAGCGTTGGAACGCATTGGCGTTTCCGGTTTCAGCCAGGTCCTGAAACAGAGCGATGCTGCGTTGCGGGTCTTTGGCGGTGCCGGTGCCGGTCCGGTATGCGTCTGCCAGTTTGTATTTGGCTTTGTCATCGCCTGCAGCCGCCAGTTCTGCCAGAACAGGCACGCCAAGCTGAGGGTCCGACGCCGCGCCAAAGCTGCCGGCGGCATGGCCTGATGCTATTTCCAGTTTGGCAGAGCTTTGCCCCGCGTCCAGAGCTTGGTTGAAAGCGGCCAATGCGGCCTCTCCTTCACCTGATTTTGCCAAGGCGCGGCCAAGAGCGATATTGGCATATGTGCTGCCTGCGCTGACGGCGGACCGATAATATTCGATCGCTTTTTGTAGGTCAGTGGGCACGCCATTTCCCGTGGCATAGAAATCGCCTAGCCGTTGAAATGCGTTTGCGTTGCCGGTTTCGGCGAGCTCTTGGAACAATGCGATGCTGCGGGCGGGGTCGGGGGCTGTGCCCAGACCTTTGCGATAGGCCTCTGCCAGACTGTACTTGGCCTTGTCGTCCCCGGCTTGGGCAAGCTCTGCCAGAACGGGTATGCCTGATTGCGGATCGGTGGCCGCACCAAAGCTGCCCGCGGCATGGCCAAGGGCGATTTCGAGCGCGGCAGATTTTTGTCCATCTTCAAGGGCTTGCTGGAAGGCGCTTAGCGCGGCCTCACCTTCACCGGTGCTGATCAGCGCGAGTCCAAGCGAAATATTGGCATAGCTGCTGCCCGCGTCTATCGCCTGTTTGTAGTAGCCAATCGCCCGCGGCATGTCCGGCGGCACGCCGTTGCCGCGCGCGTAGAAATCACCCAAACGTTGATAGGCATTTGCGTTACCAGTTTCAGCGAGCTCTTCGAACAATGCGATGCTGCGGGTCGGGTCGGGGGCGACGCCTTCGCCTTTGCGATAGGCCTCTGCCAATTGATATTTGGCTTTTGCATCCCCTTCGGACGCCAGTTGTTGCAGTTCTATGACTTCAGCGCTTGGGGCCGGATCGGGCGTTTGGGAAAAGCTGCCCGCCGGTGTGATCAGACAGGCAAGGGCGACCGCCCCAAGGAGCGTGCGATGGGCCGTGAACGGTTTAAAAAAAACGTTCCGGGCAGGGGCAGGGGAACTGTTCTGTGTCATTCAATCCGCAACTTTCGGAATCAAGAAATTCGGGGTGTGTGCGGGCGAATTATGACCTGAAGCGGGTTATGTTTAAAAGGGGAATTCGGGTGCAACGGCGGTATTCTGCGCGGTTCACGGGCAATTGATAAACCGTGCCATGGTATTGGCACGGCTCGACGCAAGGTCCGGCGTCATCAAGTTTCCCATCTGCGTATTGCCGGGCGAAATTTTCTGTGTCAAAACCGCAGGACAGATTCCATATCAAAGAGTTACACACATGGCCGACTATTCCGCACGTCGTACCGCAATGGTTGATACACAGGTTCGCCCGTCGGATGTTACGAAATTCCCGATCATTGACGCGATGTTGGATGTTCCAAAAGAAAACTACGTTCCAAACGCATCGCGTGAGGCGGCATATGTCGGCGAGAATGTCGAAATCGGCAATGGCCGTTTCATTCTGGAAGCGCGAACATTTGCGAAAATGCTGGATGGCCTGAACATTCAACGTGATGAGCTGGTCTTGGATTTGGGCTGTGGTCTTGGATATTCCAGCGCTGTGATTGCGCATATGGCCGAAGCGGTCGTGGCTGTCGAAGAAGATGCCGATCTGTCCAATGACGCGCAGAACCTGCTGGCGGAAAATGGCGTTGACAATGTTGCCGTGGTCGATGGCGCCCTGAATGCCGGTGCACCCAAGCACGGACCCTATGACGTCATTGTCGTCGAAGGAGGCGTTGAGCAGATTCCAAGCGGAATTATTGATCAGCTGAAAGATGGGGGCCGAATTGGTGCGGTCTTTATGGAAGGTGCTCTTGGAATTTGTCGGATCGGTCATAAATCGAACGGGTCTGTGTCGTGGCGATATGCGTTTAACGCATCGGCCCCAGCCTTGGCAGGTTTTGAAAAAGAAATGTCCTTCGTTTTGTGAACTTAGGGCAGATATGAATACACGGACGCCTCGCGCGGCCGCCAATTTGAGGTAAGAACGTGAATTTTAGGTCTGTAAAAGTCGCATTGGTCGCTGGTGTTTTCGCTTTTTCATCAACTGTTTCTGCGCGATCAGAGACGTTGGCGGATGCGCTGGTGTCGGCATACCAGAATTCCGGTCTGCTTGAACAAAACCGGGCCTTGCTGCGGGCTGCGGATGAAGGCGTGGCGGGGGCTGTGTCGCGCCTACGGCCCGTGCTGAACTATGCGATTGGCGGTGCGTATTCCTCTGTCACCAATAACACCAGCGGCAATCTGGAACTTTCCGCCAGCATGATGCTGTATGATTTCGGTGCTACTCAGTTGAGCATTGATGCGGCCAAAGAGAACGTCCTGTCCCTGCGGGAGGCGCTGGTTTCGGTAGAGCAGAACGTGCTGCTACAGGCGGTTCAGGCCTATCTGGATGTACGCCGCGATATTTCGATTGTGGCGCTGCGCCAAAACAATATGCGTTTGATCACCCAGGAACTTCAGGCCTCGCAAGATCGGTTTGATGTGGGCGAGGTGACACGGACCGATGTTGCAAACGCGCAGGCACGACTGGCATCGGCGCAATCCTCTTTGGCTGTGGCGCAGGGTAACCTTGCTGTCTCACGTGAAGCGTACAACGTTGCCGTAGGCCGTTATCCCGGCACGCTCGCAGAGCCGCCCTTTCCAAGACAATTGGCAAGTTCTGTTGCAGAAGCGCGCAACGTCGCACGTCAAAGACATCCTTTGTTGTTGCAGGCTAAACGTGATGTGACTGTGTCGGAACTCAACATCGCCATTGCACAGGCTGCGATGAAACCTTCATTGGTGGCAACGGCGCGTGGCAGCGTGGATTACAATAAAAATGACAACAGCTCTGTCGGGTTGTCCCTGTCAGGCCCGATTTATCAGGGTGGCTTTTTGCAATCACAACGCCGCCGGGCGGCTGCATTGCGCGATTCTTCTCTGGCCAATCTTCACTTGGTATCTTTGAGCATCGACCAGAATGTTGCAAATGCTTGGGCACTGTTGAAAGTGGCCGAGGCCGCGCAAAAGGCCAGTATCGAACAGATCAGTGCCGCGAGAGTTGCGTTCGAAGGTACGCGTGAAGAGGCCCGGTTCGGGGCGCGGACCACACTGGACGTTCTGGACGCGGAACAGGAATTGCTGGACGCCGAATCAACAAAGATTGAAGCGGACACACAACGCTACAATGCTGTGTATTCTTTGCTGTCGACCATGGGGCTATTGACCGTTGATGACCTGCGGTTGGGCATCACAACTTATGATCCTTCTGACTACTATAATGCAGTTAGAAATGCGCCGACCTACAATGTCAGCCCAGAAGGCAAAAAGCTGGATCGGGTCCTGAGAAGCATCGGCAAACAGTGATAACCATAAGCATCTGTTGTGCGAATGTCTTAGGGTCGTTACAATCGGTTCCGTGGGGCAAAGGTGACTCGTGGTGCACGATCCGATGACAAATCTAGAAATGAACGACGTCCTTTCTTCGATCAGAAAACTGGTTTCGGGCGACAGAGCAGAACCAAAATCAGAGCCTTCGGGCTTGGATCGGTTCGTTTTGACGCCTGCACACCGCATTGGGAAAACCAACGAAGACAGGGAACCCTTGCCGGATCTGTCTGGCCAACGTGAAGACGCAGACGCTTTTGAGCTGCTGAACCCTGCGATGCCAGAGGCTGAGGACCGGCCAAAGGAAAACGCTGAAACACTCAGCTTTTTGAAAGACCACACGGCGGAACCCGCAGAACCTTCAGGATTTGCAGAGCCGCCTGTCAGCTTTGAAACGTCGCGCCGTCGTACGGAAGAGCCCGCCGAACCGGTTGAACCGGATCATTCCGGGCCTGAGGAAGAGCATCATGTGCCGCTAAGCTTTGGGGCAGGTATCTCTTTGGAAGAGCGGATCGCAGAGCTGGAAGAAGCCGTGAATCGGTCTGAAGGCGACTGGGAACCTGACGGAAGTGAGCCGGACGCCGGAAAGATGCCAGATCGGCATCTGTTTGAGGTCATCGACAATACCCAACATTGGAAACCGTCAGAGCCGCCAGAGGACGCCGTTGATGCCACGGTAGAGGACGATCAAGACGCAGATGACATTGTGGATTACGCATTTACCCACAAGTTACCAGAACAGCTGCGATCCGAAAAGGCGCCCTTGCAGCTGGCAGAAGTGGCGACGTTTGCCCATGTCCCGTCGAAAAGCGACGAGACAGAGCTTGCCGAACCTCCACAAGCCGAAAATGAACTGCCGCAATTTCGGCGACCAGAGATTGTTGATGACGATGAAGATGTCTTTGTCGACGAAGATGTCTTGCGCCGCGTCGTTTCGGAAATCGTGAAAGAAGAGCTGCAGGGCAAAATGGGTGAACGCATCACGCGAAATGTTCGCCGGATGGTGCGCCGCGAGATTGAACAGACTTTGTCGCTTAAAGGGATCGAGTGATCAGCGAAGCTCGCCGGCCAAGCTGATTAAGTGATCAACGTCCAGGTGGGTCTCTATGAACTCGGCCAAGGCATCCAGCGTTTCTTCGATCTTATCGTCAAAATTTACCGTGGATGTTGTCCCAAGTTCTGACAGGATCGTGTTTCGAAAGCTGTCAGAGGCGAACAACCCATGCAAATAGCTGCCGCGCACGCGTCCATTGGCAGAGCAGGCGCCCTCTGCACGCCCGGCGACATCAAGCCATGCCCGTGCGCAATCTGGCCCGGTCGTTTCGCCGACATGGATTTCATATCCTGTCACCGGGTCGCCCGTGGGCAGATAAGACGCATGTTCTAGCGCCAGTCGTTTTTCCGGTTTCATAACAGTCGTGACGTTTAACAAACCCAGTCCTTTGATATGAGGGACTGGCCCCTCGATGCCGTCCGGGTCATGAATATCCTGCCCAAGCATCTGATATCCCCCGCAGATTCCCATGACATATCCGCCGCGACGGACATGTGCCTGCAGATCGATATCCCATCCGTTGTCCCGCAGCGCCGCAAGGTCTGCGATGGTGGATTTAGACCCAGGGATCAGCACAAGGGTCGTGTCACCCGGGATGGCTTGCCCGGGATTGATAAGGTCCACCGTGACATTTGGCTCATTCATCAGCGGATCAAGGTCGTCAAAATTCGCAATTCTATTGAGCCGCAAGACAGATATTTTGACGGCCCCGCCGTCGCGGGACGCAATGTCTAAAATGTCCTCGGCCGGGAGACGCCAGGACTGTTCGAACCACGGAACAACCCCCAGAGAGGCCCAGTTTGTGCGCGACACGATTTCATCAAGCCCTTCGGAAAACAGGCTTGGATCGCCGCGAAACTTGTTGATTATGAACGCTTTTATACGGTCTCTGTCTTCGGGTGGCAAAACGGATTGGGTGCCGACCATCTGGGCAATGACGCCGCCCCGGTCGATATCCCCGACAAGAATAACGGGCACGTCAGCAGCCTCTGCAAAGCCCATATTGGCAATGTCCCCCCGGCGCAGATTGATCTCTGCCGGGCTGCCGGCCCCTTCGATAAGGATCAGGTCGTGGTCCCTGGCCAGGGCATGAAAGCTTTCCAGAACCTGAGGCATCAACGTGTGTTTTTGTTTGCCATACTCCCGCGCCTTGAGGGTGGCGTAGCGTTTCCCACGCAAGATGACCTGCGCGCCTACGTCGCTTTCGGGTTTCAGCAGAACCGGGTTCATATCGATGCGCGGCTCAAGGCCCGCCGCACGGGCTTGCAACGCCTGAGCGCGCCCGATTTCGCCGCCATCGATGGTCACGGCTGCATTGTTGGACATGTTCTGCGGCTTGAACGGCGCGACGGACAGGCCTCGGTTCAAGCAGGCGCGGGCCAGTCCGGCCACCAACATGGACTTCCCGACGTTAGAGCCGGCCCCCTGGATCATGATTGCTTTGGTCATTCCGCCCCTTGGTCGCTATGTGTTGGGCATAACGGTCATTGATCAGCGGGAAAAGGGGGCAGGGAGCGTCAGCCGCGCATTTTGGTGCCTGTGCCAGCGTTCAGCCAATAAAAAACGCGCCCCTAAAGAGGGGCGCGTTCAATAATAAATTAAACTAATTTATGCAGCTTCTGCTTGTTGAGCTGCATTGCGACGTTCGCTTTCTTCGCGTGACAGCGCGACAGATGTGCGAACACCTTTGGAAACAAATTCCATCAGACCGGAAACAACACGTTCATTCGGGTCAATCCCAGAGCATGACAATACTTCGCGACCATCGCGCGAGCGGGCCCAACGAGCAATCTGCTCTGGTCCATTGCCATATTTTTTGTCATCGGCAATTGCATCGTCCAGAGCGGCCAGAACCACAGCAGCGAAGAGTTTACGCGCGCGTTGTCCTTGCTCATAATTGAATGCAGTACCATCAACGAAGTCAGCCATCTCGTTTTCCCTTATTCTTGCTCTTGTACTTTCTGGCGAGGCGTTCCTTATGACACGTTCTACCCGATTCGGGTATGTCGTTTAGGAATACCTCATATGCAGTTAGTACATAGCTTACGCTCGGTCACCACACGATGTAGTCGTCTTGCATGGAGGCCACCACGAATATATAGGTCGTGTCACAAATAATTCAAACTTATGCCACGGTTTAATCACATGCCCAAAATCAACGGAAATGAAATTCGCCCCGGTAACGTTCTGGAACATGATGGTGGCCTGTGGGCTGCTGTTAAAGTGGACCACGTGAAGCCGGGAAAGGGCGGTGCTTTTGCCCAGGTAGAGCTGCGAAATCTTCGCAACGGCTCTAAGCTCAATGAAAGGTTCCGTTCAGCTGACAAAGTTGAACGTGTTCGTCTTGATCAGAAAGACCAACAGTTTCTTTATGAATCTGACGGCATGCTGGTTTTCATGGACAATGAAACCTACGAACAAATGGAATTGCCTGCAGAGATTTTGGGGGACCGCCGCCCGTTTCTGCAAGATGGCATGACTGTTAAGATCGAATACCATGAGGATGAGGCGCTTAGCGCTGCGCTGCCGCAGAAAGTTACCTGTAAGGTGGTTGAAACGGAACCTGTGGTTAAAGGTCAGACAGCGGCCAATAGCTTTAAGCCTGCAATTCTGGACAATGGTATCAAAGTCATGGTGCCCCCGTTCGTCGGTCAGGACGAAGACATCGTGGTGAACACGGAAACGATGGAATATGCCGAACGCGCCTAAGGGCGTTTGTCGCGGCGGTGAATACCCATTTCAGCCTGACGGGCATAAAACACCGTCAGGCTTTGCGCGTTTACTGGTGTGAATGTTTCGCCTTCGGTCAGATCTTTGATCCGATCCAATCGAAACATCCGAAAATCATTGCGCAATTCGCACCATCCCACCAAGGTCCAGACCTTACCCCAGAACCAAAGCCCCAAGGGGCGCACGGGCCGTTCGGTAAGATTGCCCTCTGAGTCGCTGTAGCAAAGTGACAAAAGCACCCGATCTTCGACGGCTCTTTCAATCCGATCGATGCGTTGGCGCAGTTCGTCCGTCATTTCCGGCATCGACATCGCATAGATCTGGGTCGATTTGGCACGTTCGCGTTCTGCGTCGGGCAGGACGGCATCGATCTTTATCAACGCCTCTTCTGCCGCGCGGGCCATCGAGGCTCCGCCCCAGGCGCGGATCATGCGTGCACCGGCCACAAGGGCAATGATTTCATCCCTATCAAACATCAAAGGGGGCAGGTCATAGCCGGATCGCATCAGGTAACCGACCCCGGCCTCTCCCTCAATCGGGACGCCAGAGCCGATCAGGTCAGCGATGTCACGGTAGATGGTGCGTTCAGACACCTCTAGCCGTTCGGACAGCATTGCCGCCGTCAAAAGCCGACCGCCGCGCAGATGTTGCACGATCTGAAAGAGGCGGTCGGCCCGTCTCATTTAGGACCCGGCCATTTCAAACAGCCCGATCGAGTTTCCGTCGATATCTTGTGCATAGGCAAAGCGTCCCGGCGGGATTGTGATGATTGGGCTGCGGACTTGGCCGCCAGCCTCTGTGCAACGCGCCATGGCGTCTTCCAGCTTGTCGGGGACCGCCAGATGCGCCGTAGGGCCTTGGCCGTCGCTGGCTGGCTTGCCGGGGTACAGATGCCCCGCGACGATGCCCATTGCGTCCTTGCTGGGGAATGTTGCCATTGGGTTCGGCCCGCTTTCGTCAATTGTCAGGGTGTATCCAAATACCTTGGAATAAAACGTAACAGATTTTTCCATATCGGTTACAGGAATTTCGGCCCAAACCAAGGCGTTATTGGTGTGATCAGTCATTGTTTAATGCTCCGATGAAGTTTCAATGAGCACCTTGTGACATACCCCTCCTGACAGCGTACTGTCAGGAGTGATGGGGCGGGCGCAACTTTTTTCGGACAACAGATCTAGGGCGCGCGGTTTTCTTTGACAAAACGTTCGGCCCATTCCTGGCTGGTTGCATCTGCCAGTTTTGCGACGTTTGGCGCTATGCCTTGCACAAGGTCAGGGGGCAGGCCCAATTGGCTGAAAATTTGCGTCAGCACCTTGGTCGGGGCCGCAGATAAATCTTCGTAGGATATTGCAAGCGGGGCGATGTTTTCAGCCGCAAACCAATCGCGCCAATCCTGATCCAGCTTTGTCAGCCGGTCGAGCTGGCGGGTAATTTCATCCCCGTCATAGACCGGATCCTGGTGCGGCGCGGTGCGTTCCAATTCGCTACCGTCGACGGATTTGTGCCACAGCCCGGTTTGATTTGCTTTGGTCAGCGAAATCGCCTGACCCAGTTTGTCTTGTCGGGAGAGGTAGATAAAGAGGGTCGGTCCGAAGGCCGCGGTAAACCGGTCATGGTCATTCGCCAAACCGGGATGCAGCCGGCCAAGCTGTTGCATGAAAAAGTCAAAGCTGTCCCGTTGCAATCTTAAACCAAATATCCCCGTGTCTTGGGTGCCACGCAATATCGCGGCTGCAAATACTGCTTTGATCTGGTCAAGTTCCGTTGGATATGTCGCGGGCGACAGGTCATAGGCTTGCAGCCACGCCGCCATGGACGGGGTGTGGAAATGCGATCCGGGTTTGCCCGTGCGTCCGGTCTGGGCCAACAGCCTGCACAGCAAGGTGCTGCCGCTTCTGGGGCTTGTGCATATGACGTAGGATTTGAACGCTGTCATGGGATGACCTTGCCGTCTAATTCGTAGCCATGACCACCGAGGCGTCGCCTGCGGTCATGTCGCCCTGCGCGCGGTCAAACCGCAGGTAGGCAATGCCGCGCCCCTGGGCTTGGGTGTAAAGCGTTCCTGCGGGGCGACCCTCTGCAAGCACTGGCGTTCCGACGGGTACTTCTTGCGAGACGGTGACGGTGGCCAGACCTTTGCGCAACTCTGTCTTATGTTTCATCCGCGCGGTGACTTCTTGGCCGACGTAGCAGCCCTTTTTGAAATCCACGCCGGACAGTGCCTCAAAACCGGCTTCCAGGATGTAGGTTTCATTCGCGATCAGCTCTACCCCGGTTTCCGGGATCATATGGGCCACGCGCAGGGCGTCCCAGTCAACGCTTGGCGTGTCGCCACTGTCAGTCGTAAGCAGACGCCAGCCCAGATCAGGGTGCCGCGGATCGGCCAAGGCCCCTTCGGGCGAGGTACCAACGCCGCGCAGGACATGCAGGGCAGATGGCGCAATGCTGACATCTGCGCGCAGTTTATACATGTTCAAACGCTGAACCAGCGGGGGCGCAAAATCGGTGGCCACGTCCAGAAAGATCGTGTCGTCCTGTTGCGTCAGGAAAAAGTCAGCCAGATATTTCCCCTGAGGCGACAACAACGCCGCATAAACGATTTTGCCCTGAAGTTTTGCGACATCGTTGGTGACGAGATCCTGCAAGAATTTCTCGCTGTCTTTTCCCGTGATCTCGAAAACCGATCGGCCCGTTGCCTGTTCGCCCGCCATGTGCCATTTCCTTTGTTGTTGCGCTCAATATAGGGGGCAATCCCGAAAGCGGAAGGTCGATATGCGCGCGCCATTGTCAATTGTTATTCCGACGCTGAACGCGGCAGAGCATTTGCCCGGGACGCTGGCAAGCCTGATGGAAGGGATTGAGGACGGGATACTGCGCGAGCTGATCATTTCTGATGGTGGATCGCAGGATGCCACCTGTCAGATTGCCGAGGCCGCAGGCGCCGTCCTGGTCACTGGCGGGGCAGGGCGCGGTGCGCAACTGCAACGGGGCGCAGAGGCCGCAGGTGGGCCGTGGATTCTGTTCCTGCATGCGGATACGCAATTGTCGCCGGGCTGGACCCAGGCCGTTGCTACGCATCTTGACGGGCAGCGGGCCGGGTATTTCAAGCTGGCCTTTGCTGCGCCGGGTGTCTTGCCCCGTTTGGTGGCAGGGGGGGCGAATTTACGGTCACGGTTCGGGTTGCCTTATGGGGATCAGGGGCTGCTGATCCGACGCGCGCTGTACCAAAAGCTGGGCGGCTACCGCGACATGCCCTTGATGGAGGATGTCGAATTTGCCCGTCGGTTGCGCGGGCAACTGAGCGGCCTGCCGGTGACGGCGACAACCAGCGCGACGCGCTATCAAAAAACCGGGTGGCTGCGCACAAGCCTGCGGAATATTGGCACCCTAGCGCGTTACCAATTGGGGGCAGACCCGAAAGATCTGGCCCGCCGGTATTACGACCGAGATTCTTCCGAGAATTGCAACTGATACAGAACCGAATAGATACCTTCTCGGCTGATCAGTTCTTCGTGGGTCCCCTGATCGACAACTTGTCCTTCGTCCATCACGATGATCTTGTCGGCGCCCCTGACGGTGGCCAGACGGTGCGCGATGACAAGCGTTGTGCGCCCTTCGGACAATTGTTCCAACG
Source organism: Marinosulfonomonas sp. (assembly GCA_051251595.1). Taxonomy (GTDB): domain Bacteria; phylum Pseudomonadota; class Alphaproteobacteria; order Rhodobacterales; family Rhodobacteraceae; genus NORP110. The sequence goes on along the minus strand of JBPOFA010000010.1, from coordinate 167,260 downwards.
CCTTTTGCACGATGGCCTCTGACTTTGCATCCAGGGCCGAGGTGGCCTCATCCAACAAAAGAATTGGGGTGTCACGCACGATGGCACGCGCGATCGCAACCCGCTGGCGCTGGCCACCTGACAGGTTTGATCCGCGGGGCCCTGTGCTGCTGTCCAGGCCGTCTTTTAGGTTCGGCAGGAAGTCTGCCACATGGGCTGCAACAAGCGCGTCCTGCAGCTCTTGGTCGGTGGCGTCATGGCCCAGAAGGATGTTTTCTCGAATGGTTTCGTCGAATAGCATGGTATCCTGGGTGACCACTGAAATCAGGTCGCGCAATTCCTTGATGTCGAGATCACGGACATCGGTTTCGCCAACGCGGACATGCCCGTTTTCGGGGTCAACGATACGCGAGAAGACATTGAAAATGGTGCTTTTGCCCGCGCCAGAAGCGCCAACCAAAGCGGTGGTTTTTCCGGCTTCGGCGCGGAAGCTGACATCTTTTAGAATTTTCTGATCGCCATATGAAAAATCAACATTTTCAAAAACAACGTCAGCCTGCTTGGCTGGGATAGGAAGAGCAATCGGGTTCGCCGGAGACGTGATCGAGGGGCGCTGTTCAAAGATCATGTACACACGTTCCATGCTGACAAGCGCACGTTGCCAAGCACCTGACAAACCGCCCAACCGCCGCATCGGTTCAAATAGAAGCGCGATTGCGGTGAAGAATGACATGAACTCGCCAACGGTTTTGACACCATCAATAACCTGAAGGCCACCATAGACCAAAACGCCAAAAAAGCCGATCGCTGCAACGATATCCATAAGGGCAGGTATCCCTGCGCCTGCGGCTGTCGAACGCAATTGTGATGAAACCATGAACCGAACCTGGTCTTCGTAACGCAGCGCTTCCCGTTCTTCGATGCCGTTCAGTTTTATGGTTGTGATCCCATGAAATATCTCATCCAGGCGGGTCACAATTCCAGCCGCTGCATTTCGGTTTACCCGCGTTGTTTTGCGTATCAGTTTTTGAAGAATCAGAATGGGAACCATGATCAGCGGCGCTCCTGCAAGAGCTAACAACGTCCAAAACCAGTCAATCGAAATTGCAACAACTAAGAGACTGAGTAGTGCAGTGACATCCCGCCCAACAGCAGAAAAGGTTCCCGAAACAATGCCGATCATCCCATTTGTATCGGCACGAATTCTATCGATAAGTTGTCCGGGAGAATTTATGCGGTAAAAGGCGGAATCCAATGGCAAGATATGTTGTATCAGGTCGATCTGAATTTTAGCCGACAAATTCCGAGTAATATAGGCCATGAACAAGCGCTGCGCGAAACCGATTATGGCGCGTGCTATGAAGACGCCAAAGACAATCAATGAAATTGTTATGACAGAATTTCTGTCTTGACCGACAAATATCTGATCAAACATCGGCTTGACCATGTAGCTCAACAAACCAAGGGTTGCGCCTTCGGCCGACATCATGACGACGGCAAGAACAAACATCCAAGCGCGTTCTTTGATATATGTATACCAGAACCAAGAGATAAGCGTCTTGGCACCGTAATTTGTATCAACCAGTTGACTCATGATGTGCCTCGCGCTGCAGCAAATTTGGCAGTTAGAGTTTCGCGATCATATTGTTGTTCTATCCATTTTCGGATGGGCATGGGAGTCTTGCGTGTGTCAATCGCGTAAGCATCCAACATGAAGTCCAATATCCCGGTCTTGGATGACCGGATATGTGCATAACGTAGGCTTAATTGTTTTTTCGCATCTTCAATCGGGGTGTTTTCTATGTGCAATAAATACAGCGCTGATGCTAAACCGGCGCGATCTGCACCCGATTTACAGTGCATCAGCATTGGCCGCTGGGCTGTTTCAAAATAGTCGAGAAGTTGCAAAAGCTCTTCCCGACTTGTAAGTTGCCGCGCGCTCATTCGAACATTCAAAAGTTGGATTTGGTTTCTCCTGCACCCTCGTTTTTCGAACCTGTAAAACCCGCTGGCACTTTGGCCTCTGAGGTTAATGATCGTTTTGATGCCCATCTCTTTGTACTTGGTCAGGCGTTTGCGATCGGGCTGATTGGATCGCCAAACCCCTGGGGTGACCTCGTAAAGGTTTGTCCAAAGGATACGAAGGAACCCGTGATCAATCAGCAGCGCATGCCAGTTGGCGCGACGTTTGCCTTCGGGTGTTGAAATGTCATAGGCCCAAGCCTCTGTGACACGCCGTTCACCTTTTCGGATCCATTCAACGAAATTTGAAAACATCAGCGCCCTTTTGTGCATCAGTCTGTTTGCTCGGAGGTCCGTCTAACCGGTATTCCGACACCTAGCAAGCAAAGCTGGATTGCAGTTTCTTGATCGTAGATTTAGGGATTGGACGTAAAATTTGAAAGACTTGCGATGACATTAGCAAATGGGCGTCAATATCTAGCAATCCCAGGGCCGTCCGTGGTGCCGGATCGCGTGTTGCAGGCCATGCATCGGGCCGCGCCGAATATTTATGATTTGGACCTAGCTGAAATGGTCGAAGGGTTGGTGCCCGACCTAAAGGCGGTTGCCCGGACGGACCAACAGGCGGCGATGTATATCGCCAATGGACATGGAATTTGGGAAGCGGCCGTGTCCAACACGTTGAACGCCGGGGACGAGGTTCTTGTGATTGCGACGGGGCGCTTTGCCTTTGGGTGGGCGCAGATGGCCGAACGCATGGGGGTCAAGGTGCATATCCTTGATTTCGGCAAATCCAGCCCGTTGGATCGGGAAAAAGTGGTGGAATTTCTGACGGCAGATGCTGATCATAAAATCCGGGCAGTCTTGGCTGTGCACACCGACACGGCCACGAGCGTTCGAAACGATATTCCTGAACTGCGGGCCTTGATGGATGCCGTCGGGCATCCTGCTTTGCTGATGGTTGATTGCATGGCTTCGCTTGGCTGCGACCGGTATGAAATGGACGCCTGGGGGGCCGATCTGACGGTCGCGGGGTGCCAAAAGGGGCTGATGACCCCGCCGGGGATGGCCTTTATCTTTTTCAACGAAAAAGCCGATGAATGGAGAGAGCGCTGTGAGCGGACCAGTCATTATTGGGACTGGCGGCCACGGGTGAAACCCCAGATCTTTTCAGAGTATTTTGACGGAACGGCGCCGACGCATCATTTGTTCGGGCTGCGGGAAGCCCTTGATATGATGAAAGAAGAGGGGCTCGAAAACGTTTGGGCGCGGCATGAAGCGATTGCCCGCACCTATTGGGCTGCGCTGGACGCTTGGGGCCAAGAAGGGCCGGTTGCCATGAATGTGGCAGAGCCGGGACTGCGGTCGCATGCGGTCACGTCTGTGCGTATCGGCGCGCCGGATGGGACGCGGCTGCGGGAATGGTTGGAGAAAGAGGCCGGGGTGACTTTGGGGATCGGGCTGGGCATGGCAGAGCCGGAAGATCCGGCTTGGCATGGCTTTTTCCGGATTGGACATATGGGGCATGTGAATGCGCATATGGCCTTGGGTGTTGTTGGTGCGATAGAGGCCGGGCTGACCGCGCTGGACATCCCGCATGGGGCAGGCGCTGTAGAGGCGGCGGCGCGTGTTTGCGCCGGCCGCTCATGAGGTTGAGGCGCTTGGCAATCTCCGCGCTATTGCAGCGCGGCGAGCCGATCCAAAGCGGCCTTTAGCTGACCTTCTTCTTCTTCGCGTTCCGCCAGATTTTCCCGGGTTTCGGCAACCACTTGTTCCGGCGCGCTGGCGACGAATTTCGGGTTGTTCAAACGGCCACGCAAACCGCCAAGTTCTTTGGCCAGTTTTTCCATCGCCTTTTCCAGACGTGCCTTTTCCTCTGCAATATCAATGATATCTGCAAGCGGTAGGGCAAAGGTTGCCCCGGCAACTGCGATGGTCACAGCGCCTTTTGGCATCTCGTCGGCGGGCGTCAAGCTGTCGACGCGGGCCAAACGCATGATCAGCGATTCATTGCGTGACCAGGCGTCCTGACCGGCCTGATCCAGTTCAATCTGCAACATCGGCACCTTAAGCCCGGCCGGGACATGCATTTGCTGACGGACACTGCGAATTTCTTCGATCAAAGAAATAACCCAGTTCATTTCGCGATCGGCATTTTCATCGACGAATTCAGAGGTTTCGAACTCTGGCCAATCCTCATGAACCAGCATGTTTGCGCGCGGCCCGATAGAGCCCCACAGCTCTTCTGTGATGAAGGGCATCATTGGGTGGAGCAGGATCAAACATTGATCCAAAGCCCAGCCCATGACCCGGCGCGTTTCTGCGATGATCTCTTCATCTTCTGAATAGAATAGCGGTTTTGAAAACTCGATATACCAGTCACAGAACGTTCCCCAGACAAAGCTGTAAAGCGCATTTGCCGCGTCGTTGAAACGATAGGCGGTTAGGGCTGTGTCGACCTCTGTGCGGGTCTTGGCGACCTCGCCGATGATCCATTTATTCAGTGTCTGCTTTGCGTCGGCAGAACGTATGGCACCTGTATGGATATTGCCTGGCTCGAACACACCGTTCATTTCGGCGAACCGCGCAGCGTTCCACAGTTTCGTGCCGAAATTGCGGTAGCCTTTGACGCGTTCGGTGTTGAGTTTCAGCGACGCGCCGATCCCGGCCATGGCGGCCATATTGAAGCGAACGGCATCAGCGCCGAACTCATCAATCAGTTCCAGCGGGTTCACAACGTTGCCAAGCGTCTTGGACATTTTCACGCCCTTTTCGTCGCGCACCAGCGTGTGCAGATAGACGGTGTCAAAGGGAACTTCGCCCGTGACCTCTAGCTGCATCATCATCATGCGGGCGACCCAGAAGAACAGAATGTCCTGTCCGGTGATTAGGGTGTTGGTCGGGAAATATTTCCGCAGCTCGTCGGTGTCATTGGGCCAGCCGAGTGTGCCGATTGGCCAAAGGCCTGACGAAAACCACGTGTCCAGAACGTCCGGATCGCGCCAAAGCGAGATGGTTTTGTGGTTGTCGGCAAAGCCTTCGAGCTGATCCTCTAGCGCGTCGGACATCCCGCTGCGTTCATGGACCTCATCGGCGCCATAAACCTCGCGGGCCTGTGCGGCGACCTCTTTGAAACTGGCGGCGCAGAACAGCCGTTCAGAGCCCGGTGCGTAATCAATATGCCCGTCTTTGGTGATGCCCGGCCCGTACCAGACCGGGATTTGATGGCCCCACCACAGCTGGCGCGAGATGCACCACGGTTCGATGTTTTCCATCCAGTTGTAGTAAACCTTTTCGCCGGACTCTGGCATGATCGTCACAGTGCCGTCTTTGACCTTTTCAAGGGCGGGCACGGCCAGCTTGGCGGCATCCACATACCATTGGTCGGTCAGCATCGGTTCCATGACCACTTTGGACCGGTCGCAGAAGGGCTGCATGATCTTTTTATCTTCGACCATAATCATCAGGCCTTCGGCATCGATATCCGCGATGACCGCTTTGCGGGCTTGCGCAGAGGACAGGCCGCGATAGGCATCCGGGACAAGGTTCAGCCCGTCAATTTCGACTTCGGTAAATTCATCGCCTTCGCTGATCGCTTTTGCCCGGGTGGCTGAGGCGACATAGTCGGCCCCGTCCGTGCGCATATGGGCCCGTGTGTCCATCAGGCGATACATGGGGATCTTGTTGCGCTTTGCGACGCCATAGTCGTTTGCGTCATGTGCCCCGGTGATTTTCACGGCACCTGAACCAAAGTCGGGATCGGGGTAATCATCGGTGATGATCGGGATCAGACGGCGGTGTTCCTTGGGGCCGACGGGAATTTCACACAAGGCGCCGACGATTGGCGCATAGCGTTCATCGTCGGGATGGACCGCGACGGCACCATCGCCCAGCATGGTTTCTGGCCGCGTGGTCGCGATAGAGATATAATCGCGGGTTTCGCGCAGAACCTCGTTCCCGTCTTCGTCTTTCTCGACATATTCATAGGTCGCGCCGCCGGCGAGCGGATATTTGAAGTGCCACATATGGCCGTCGATTTCCACATTCTCGACCTCTAGGTCGGAAATCGCGGTTTCGAAATGCGGGTCCCAGTTGACCAGACGTTTGCCGCGATAAATCAGGTCTTTGTTGTAGAGATCGACAAAGACTTTGAGCACGGCGTCGTGGAAGTTCTTATCCATCGTAAAGGCATTGCGATCCCAGTCGCAGGAGGCCCCAAGGCGTTTCAACTGGTCGATGATGGTAGAGCCGTATTGCTCTTTCCATTCCCAAACCTTTTTGGTGAATTCCTCGCGCCCCATTTCGGCGCGGGTGGGTTGCTGGGTTTCGGCCAGCATTTTTTCCACCTGCAACTGGGTGGCGATCCCGGCGTGGTCCTGTCCGGGTTGCCACAGCGTGTCAAAGCCACGCATGCGGTGCCAGCGGGTCAGGATATCCTGCAAGGTGTTGTTAAAGGCGTGGCCGATGTGCAAAGCGCCCGTCACATTGGGCGGCGGGATCATGATGCAAAAGGTTTCCTCGCGCGAGGCATTTGCCCCGGCGGCAAAGGCTTTGGCCTGTTCCCAGGCCTCATAAAGCCGGGGTTCTGCCGTTTTCGCATCAAAGGTTTTTTCCATCGCCATCGGCTGTATCCTGTTCGTATCAATCCGTCTGGCCTCATCTAGCGAATGACGGCGGCAAGGGAAAGGGGCCAAGGGGCTGGACACTGCCCAATGCCGGGTTAATGTCAGCTCAACACAAACGCCCGGGAGGCCATCATGGATAAGTTCGGCAAGTCACAACCAGTGAAACGGGTTGAGGATGTTCGGTTTCTGACCGGCGCAGGGCGCTATGTGGATGATATCGCGCCCAAGGGGGCCTTGTTTGCGTATTTCCTGCGCTCTCCGGTTGCGCATGGTGAGATTACGGAACTGGACGTGGCTGACGCGCGCGAGGCCGCGGGCGTGCACGCGGTGCTGACCTATGATGATCTGGTGGCTGCGGGGCGGCGCCCCGATATCAAATATGAAACGGTTGATAATCTGGATGGCAGCAAGACGGCCAAGCCCAAGCGGCCGGTTTTGGCAAATGGTCGGGTTCGGTTCGTGGGCGAACCGATTGCCTGTGTGGTGGCAGAGAGCCTGGCCCAGGCCAAGGATGCGGTAGAGCTGATCGAATTTGATTTCGAAGAGCTAGAGCCGCATATGGCGCTGGCCCCTGGTGGGGCGACAATCCACCCCGAAGCGCCGGACAATCTGGCCTTTGACTGGGGGATGGGGCAGCGCAAAAAGACGGCGCGTGCTTTTGAGGCTGCGGCCAAGATTGTAAAATACGACATTGGCGACAATCGCGTCATCGTCAATTCGATGGAGCCACGCGGCTGTTATGCCGAATGGGAGGGCGAGCGCCCTCATATCTGCGTGAACGGGCAGGGCGTCTGGGACATGCGGGAACGGCTGGCTCGGTTCTATCGGGTCAAAAAGGAAAAGGTGCGCGTCACCAACCCGGATGTTGGTGGCGGGTTTGGGATGAAAGGCATGGTCTATCCTGAATATTTCGTGGTGACAGAGGCGGCGCGTCTGGCTGGGCGCCCCGTGCGCTGGATGTCAGAGCGGACCGAAGCCATGCTGACAGACAATGCGGGGCGTGATCTGGTGTCGACCTGCGAGATCGCTTTTGACGAGAACAACAAGATGCTGGCCTATCGGGTGAACAATGTCAGCAATTTGGGGGCGTATAACTCTCAATTTGCGCAATGCATCCAGACAGAGCTTTTCGCCAAGGTTCTGATGGGCACCTATGATGTAAAGACTTCCTGGCTGCAGGCGCAGGGGATTTACACCAACACGGTTTGTGTCGATGCCTATCGTGGGGCCGGGCGGCCAGAGGCGATTTATGCGCTGGAACGGATGATGGATTATGCGGCACGGGAATTGGGTGTTGACCCGATTGAACTGCGCCGGCTGAATTTCATTCCGACCGATAAATTCCCGTACAAGACCACCACCAAAGAGAAATACGATGTGGGGGATTTCAACAAGGTTCTGGACCGCGCGATTGCCGAGGCCGATATTGCCGGGTTTGAGGCGCGTAAACGCGAAAGCGCGGCACAGGGTAAACTGCGCGGGTTGGGGCTGTGCTATTACATTGAATCGATCCTGGGGAACGCCAAAGAACATGCGGCTGTGGAGTTCCGCGATGACGGTACGGTTTTCCTTTATGTGGGAACGCAGTCAAACGGGCAGGGGCATGAGACGGTGTTCGCGCAATTCCTGTCGGACCAGACGGGCATCCCGGCCGAGAAAATCTTTGTCATTCAGGGCGACAGTGATCTGATCGCCAAGGGCGGCGGGACGGGCGGCTCTCGGTCGGTGACGACGCAAAACAATGCCACGCTTGCGACGGTCAGTGTGATGATCACAGCGTTCACCGATTTTCTGGCCGAAGAGCTGGGGGTTGATGCAGATGATATCAGCTTTGACGATGAAACATTCCGCGCCGAGGGATCGAACCAGACGCCGACCTTTCTGGAGGTGGCCGAGCTGGCCCGCGAAAAGGGCCGTGCGGATCTGCTGAAATACCGCGAAAGGGCGAAATTGCCCGGGCGGTCATACCCCAATGGCGCGCATTTTGCAGAGGTTGAAATTGACCCTGAAACCGGTGTGACCAAGGTTGTGAAATATTCCGTGACGGATGATTTCGGTAATCTTATCAACCCGATGCTGGCCGAAGGGCAGGTGCATGGCGGTGTGGCGCAAGGGCTGGGGCAGGCGATTATGGAACGCACAGTCTATGACGAAGACGGTCAATTGCTGACCGCGACCTTTATGGATTACGCGATGCCGCGTGCCGATGATTTGCCTTGGGTGAAATTCACATCCGAACCTGTGCCCTCAACCGCAAATATCATGGGGATGAAAGGCTGTGGAGAGGCCGGAACAGTGGGCGCACTTGCCGCCGTTTCCAACGCGGTTCTGGATGCCGTTTGGGACGAGGGCGTGCATGAGGTCGATATGCCGTTCACGCCGCATCGGGTGTGGTCGATGCTGAATGGGTCGAAAATCGCCGCGGAATAGGGGGCCGCGCTGGCCCTGTTTGGAACATCGCGCTGCTCTGACACGATGGTGCGATTTTCCTGAATTTGATGAATGGGGCACGTGAGGTTATGCCTTCCCAAACGTCAGACATTTCTGCCCGGAAGCGGACGTTCGCAGAGTCGTCGTCGATCTACAGAGTGAGGACAAAGCGGACCTTAGTTCATCATGGCTTAATGTGACCGGCGCTTGGAAGCCCGCACGCCGGTCAGGTGCCGCAATCAGTTGGCCGTTGTTGGATCAATTATCGAAGAAATCGGTGTGATGTGGTTGGCGGGGAATCCGCTTAACTCCGCATGTTCATGTAGGGCTGCTTCGTCCTGTGCGAGATAGATGCAAAAGGTCTTTTCGCCGGCTACATATGAGTGTTCCCACTGCACCCTTGGCGCAAGCTTCGCAAGCGCGTCATTCGATGCACCAGCGGCACCGCGAAGCTGTTCGCGATCAAAACTTCCGACAGACGGGATTTCCCGTTCAATTACAAAGCGCAACATATTCAAACTCCTTGATTTTGATCACACGCCTATTGCGTGTCGTTTGTTGGTCTTCAGATGTTGACAGAACTTGGAGCAGAGCACGTAGTAAGGAAAATGAACTGCCATCGGTACAGAATGTGAACTAGACCGTACGAGGTCTGGTTCACTAGGCTGGTTTCAGGAGGACATGGACGTATGAGTAGCAAACCCTATGGATTGATCTGCCCGATAACGCATGCCTGCGAAGTGCTGGAACCACGTTGGACAATCCCAATTCTGACAGAAATGTGGGGCGGCTCATCTCGGTTTAACGATATCCGGCGTGGCGTTGGTAGTATTTCCCCTGCGCTTTTGTCCAAGCGTTTGAAGGGGCTCGAGGCACACGGGCTTATAGAGCGAATAGAGGACCCTGCGACCGGTCAGGTGGATTATGTGCGAACGCAACGGGCGATTGAACTGGAACCTGCCTTCGATGCGCTTGGTAGCTGGGCGCAGTGCAACATCAAGGCCCGGCAAGCGCTTGAGAAACTTTCGGTTTCCAATCTGATGTTCCACTTGCGGAACTATATCGACCCCGACCAACTGCCAAAACGGCAAGTGGTCATACGCTTTCGGTTCAGCGACCCGGGGCTTGAGTATGATACTTATTGGGCACTGGTCCGCCCCGATGTCCCGGTTGAAATCTGTTCGTCCATTCCTGGGTTTGACGTTGATCTTTACGTGGAGACAGACCGGTTTTCAATTTCGTCAATTCTATTGGCCCGGACGACCATCGCACGTGAAATTGAAGCAAACCGCCTCTTCCTGAGCGGTGAAACGCTATTAGCTCGCACGATGGACAGATGGTTTTATCGCCGCGACAAGGAAGATCCGTCAGACGTTCTAATGCTGGAGCAAGCCACAGTTTGAAGTGTGGGCAAAGTAGCGAAGCGATTACGGGATCAAGGCGTCCGCTCTGGGCTCAAAACTGACCTACGCCGCACAACGTGCGAAGGTTTGTTTTCTTCAGTCGCGACATTTTTCGGTTAACTTACCCGCGTTCCAGGTACCCAAATTCTCGTCGGACTTGTTTTGACAAGTGGCTCATTGAGACGTGATGTGGCAGACTATGTTCATACAGCGGATAGATTACAGCAAAAAAAACTTCATTGCGGCGTCTAGAGTTCAATTTTGACTGTGACCCCAAGCTTTTATTTGGACTGGCAAAAAATGTGGAAACCCAGCAGTCGTAGCTCCAAATGTCCAAACTGCGGAGCGCAGATACGTCTGAACGCCTCTTTATTATTCTTGGCAACATTCGCAACGATGCCACTCGTGCTTTTCATATATTGGATTGGGGAAAGTAATTACTTTTTATGGTTTTGGATCGTGTGCGCAGGTTGCACTGTCATTATTTCAGTCCTGAGCGCTCTTTGGGGTGGCTTGGTTGTCCAAAAACCAAAGAGACGAAATCGTTCTGGATAATATGTTCATTTGAACAAACGTGCGGATAGCTAGAGTGTGTGGGCGCGTAAGAGACTGATGGAGACATCCTCACGTATTCAAATCTTCAATCCTGTCCGATAGGTGCTGATGTTCAACATCCCAGTCTCGCCGCACTAGGGTTCCCCCTGCATGATCAGACAGGTGGTAGAGCCTGTGGCGTAGAGCTTGTCATCCTCTCGCCCGCGCACTTCGCCATGGGCGACGCCGGTTGATCTGCCGCTGTGCTGGCTGATGCCGATGGCCTGAACCGGCATGCCGATTGGGATCGCTCGGGTGATATTTATCTTATATTCCAAGGTGGTATAAAAACTGCCCTTGGGGACTGTGGACGCCACGGCGCAGCCCATGCAGCTGTCCAATATGCCGCCATACCAGCCACCATGCACCGCCCGCATCGGGTTGCCATGGGCCAGTTCCGGGGTTCCGTGAACGACGGCTTTGCCCAGTTCGGCGCTGTGCAGATGGAACCCAAGGGTGGCTGCCAAGGGGGATTCGGCGATTTCGCCAGACAACATGCCTTGCAAAAACTCTAGCCCTGACATCGACAAAAGCTCTGACCTTGTGATCAGATCATCGATAGAGGTCGCGATTTTCATTTGTGAGGTCCTGTTCCGCTATTTCGGCAGTTTTGCCGGAAACGGAACAGGCTGCAAGGGTGGGATCAGGCGACGTTTTCAAGCGCTGGATCAGGGGCCAGACCAAGCGCGTGGATCACGTCGCGGGTCAGGGTTGGCTTGTTCAGCGTGTAGAAATGCAGGTCTTCGACGCCGCCGTCGATCAGCTCTGAGCACAGCTCTGTGCAAAGGGACGTGGCCAGCAATTCTTCGCGATCGTCGCGGGCCGCCTTGGTAAAGGCGTCGTCCACCCAATCGGGTACGATCGTGTTGCAGCGCGCGGCAAAGGCCTTTGTGCCTTTCCAGTTTTCGATCGGCAGGATGCCTGGAATGATCGGGGCGTTGATGCCTGCCTTTTCACAGCGGTCGCGGAAGCGGAAGAATGTGTCTGCTTCGAAAAAGAACTGTGTGATCGCCGAAGAGGCCCCAGAATCGATCTTGCGTTTCAGCCAGTCGACGTCTGAATTTTCGTCTTTGGCCATTGGGTGCGGATCCGGGTAGGCGCCGACGCGGATGTTGAAATCGCCTGTGTCGGCCAGCGCTGAGATCAGTTCGCACACATCATTGAAGCCTTCGGGATGCGGTTTGAATTCGCCCTGACCCTTTGGGGGATCGCCGCGCAGGGCCACGATGTCGTTGATGCCGACCTCTAGGTAGGATTTCGCGATTTCGAGCGTTTCTTCGCGGGTGGCATCCACGCATGTCAGGTGGGCGGCAACGTTCAAACCATAGTTCTTCTTGATCGTGCTGACCGCTTCATGTGTCAGTTTGCGTGTTGTCCCGCCTGCACCATAGGTGACCGACACAAAGTTCGGGGCCAGTGGTGTCAGTGTGCGGACCGTGTCCCATAGCCTGAAGGACGCGCTCAAGGATTGTGGCGGAAAAAACTCAAACGAAATACGTGTATCAGTCATCTTAGGTTCCTTGTTCAATGCGCCCTTGTCTCATTTTCCACCATGTGAAACAATTTCATAATTCTCATTAACTTCATGAATGAAACTACAGTATGCATATTGAGTTCCGTCATCTTCGCACCATTCGCGCGATCCACCAGACGGGTGGTTTGGCCAATGCTGCCGGTGTTTTGAACATAACACAATCTGCCCTGTCACACCAAATCAAAGGTTTGGAAGATCAGGCGGGGGTTGAATTGTTTGTGCGCCGCTCTAAGCCGCTCAAGCTGTCTGCGGCGGGGTTTAAGTTGTTGAAATTGGCCGATAAAATCCTGCCAGAGATTGAGCAGTTGGAAGAGGATTTTCGCGGGTTGCGGTCGGGGAAATCCGGGCGTCTTCATATAGCAATTGAATGCCATGCCTGTTTTGAGTGGCTGTTCCCGGTGCTGGAGGAATTCCGCAAGGCCTGGCCGGATGTGGATGTTGATATTCGACCGGGGCTGTCTTTTGGGGCTTTGCCAGCCTTGCAAAAAGAAGAGGTCGATCTGGTCGTTTCATCCGATCCGGAAGAGCTGGAGAATATCGAATTCACCCCGCTTTTTGATTATGAACCTGTTTTCGTGGCCGCCGCCCAGCATGAACTGGCGAAAAAGAAGTACATTGAGGCCGAAGATTTTCGCGATGAAATGCTGATCACCTATCCGGTGGAACGGTCGCGGCTGGATGTGTTCAGCCAGTTGCTGATCCCGGCCAAGGTCGAACCGCGTGGCGTGCGGCAGGTGGAATTGACGGCTGTTATCCTGTTGTTGGTGGCCTCTAACCGGGGTGTTGCGGTGCTGCCCGATTGGGTGGTGCGCGAGGTGCGGTATAATTCCGATTATGTCACGCGCCCGATCACCAAAGAGGGTTTGACCCGCCGCTTATATGCGGCGACGCGTCAGGACGACACGACCAAACCCTATATGGCGCATCTGTTGCGTTTGGCCCGGACAGAGCCGGTGAAACTGCAACGTCGTTAAGCCTTGGCTTTCAGGGGGAGCGGGTTTATACGCGGCGTTCTGAAATTCAAGAGGATCCGTCATGCAGGGCAGTGCAAATCTTAACGTTATGATCTTGGCCGCGCGGAAAGCCGGGCGGTCCTTGTCCAAGGACTTTCGCGAGGTTGAAAACTTGCAGGTGTCCATGAAGGGCGCTGGTGATTTTGTCAGCCGGGCGGATTTGGCAGCTGAAAAGATCATCAAAGACGATCTGATGGCCGCACGGCCCAATTACGGTTGGGTGGGCGAAGAAAGCGAAGAGGAAGTTGGCAAAGACCCAACCCGTCGCTGGATTGTGGACCCGCTGGACGGCACAACGAATTTTCTGCACGGGATGCCTCATTGGGCGGTTTCGATTGCGCTGGAATTCAAAGGCGAAATTGTTTCGGCGGTGATTTATGATCCGACCAAGGATGAAATGTTCATTGCCGAAAAAGGGCAGGGCGCGTTCATGAATGAAAGCCGCCTGCGTGTGTCATCGCGCAACCGGATGATTGAATCGGTTTTTGCGACGGGGTTGCCCTTTGGCGGGCGGTCCGATTTGCCACATACATTGCAGGATCTGGCGCAGATCATGCCGACCTGTGCGGGTGTTCGGCGCTGGGGCGCGGCTGCGCTGGACTTGGCCTATGTCGCGGCCGGGCGCTATGACGGGTTTTGGGAACGTCGTTTGCACGCCTGGGATATTGCGGCGGGCATTTTGATCGTGAAAGAGGCCGGTGGTCTGGTCGAGCCGCTGAACCCAGAAGGTAATATTCTGGCCGATGGCGAGCTGATTTGTTCGAACGAGCCGATTTTTGAACAGTTCTCGCGGGTTATTCGCAAGGCTTAAGCCGCGATCAGGGCCTTTTGGTTGTCGACGTGACGGCGCACCATGTTCAGGATCTGCTTGCCCTTTTGCGGGATGCCGCGCACGGCTTCTGGCACATAGCCAGCTGACGCGATTTCAGGAAACAGCGTAAAGATTTCCTTGCGGGCTGATCCGCCAAGGGCGTTCAGGGCTTGTGGCCCTGTGTAAAGCGATTCCGTTGGCGTGCCTTCGGCGTAGACAATTTCATGGGCATCGAACAAAACGTGGAAATAGGTGACGGATTGCACCTCTTCATCCACAAAGATGCCGGGGATGTCTGTCAGTTTGCCGGCGGCGATCAGGATTTCCTTGACCCCAAACATCCGCGCCACGATTGGAGAGCGGACCAGCATGCGATGCTGTGGCGATACCAGCAGATCGCGCTTTGGGAACCCGTTGCCAAGGGCACCGGCCATGATGCGGATCGGGCGCAGTTTTGGGGTGCGTGCCAGGTCTGCGGCATTCAATTCACGGGATCCGATCCAGCGGATCGTTTGTACGCCATTGTCCATGGTCACGACTTCGTCGCCAACATCAAGGGTTTCAATGGGGCAGGGACCATAGATCGTTTCGATCGAAGTTCCGGCGACAAAACACGGAACCGCCTCGTCCTGGGGAAGTGATGGTCCGTTGTCGGCGATGGCACCAAAGACCAGATTGGTGTTCAGCGGTGGGACATCGCCGACAAAAACAAGGAAGTACCCTTGTTCGGCGGTGGGATAATCAAAATCTCCGTCGCCGTTGATGTCATAATCGACCATGCCGATCTGATAGTTCGTCGTTCCATCATTGACGACGAATGTATAATCCCATGCAATCGCGTTGCCCGCATAGGTTTGGGTCGGGTCGTTCGGCGTTTCATTGACGACGTTGTCCCCATCAATGATGGAACCGTCCGTCCCGTCGGTGATTGTGATCGTGCTGTACGAAAAAATCTGGAATGTTTCACCAGTGTTCGCATAGGTCGCCCCGTTCGTCGAAAGCGACGTATCTGTGCGAAAAGCCCCGAAAAGCGAATTACTCATATCGAACCATTTACATCAAAGGGTGGCAACATCGAAAAACTGCGTTTGTTGCCGGTACTCATTAAACTAAAAACCCCTAGGATCCCTTGTTGCTGTTTTCTACTGACAGGAAATCTAAAGTTTAATAGGGGCTGCTTGAGGGCGGAATTGGGCTGTTTCCCAGAAGAATTAAGTTAAGACTATGTTCACCATGGTCACACCCTGTCTAAGGCGCGCAACGCCTGTCAGGCAGAAGCGATTCCGCCTATTTTTCCTTGTCAGACGGGTGATTTCGCCCATCTGCCCAAGGCACTTCGCCCAGGTCGCGCGGGTTTATTCCTGCCAATGCAGCCACGTTCACGCCGTATTCATTGGGGTTAGAGCGTCTTTGGTGATGCGTGTAGATGCCGCAAATCGAACAAAAGTAATGTTTGGCCGTATTGGTCCCCCATTGATACAGGGTTAGCTTGTCTGCGCCTTTCACAATTTCAACGCCATCCAGCGGGGCAGAGGCCGCGATGGCCCCGCGTCTGCTGCAAAAGGAACAATCGCAGCGGCGGGCGGTGTTCAGGCCGTCTGACAGGGTAACGTTGAGTTCTACTGCGCCGCAGTGGCACGTTAGAGTGTGGGGCATTTCAGCGTCTCCGAACCTTTGGGATATGTGTGCGAACGGTCTTGTATGTGGCATCGGGGTGGGGCGGGTGGCCCTGGTTTTTGCGCCAATAGGCGGGGCCACCATGGCGCAACCACGCCGGAAGGGTCAGCGTCAGACCAAAGGCAAATCCCCCGGCATGGGCCCAATATGCGACGCCTCCGCCAGATGTGTCGACAGACACGCCGCTGAACAGTTGCAAGGCAAACCAAAGGCCCAACATCACCCAGGCGGGCAGGGGGAAGACCTTGAAAATAAAGATGATGATAATCAGCACATCGACGCGTGCCTTGGGAAATAAAAGCAAATATCCCCCCATGACCCCTGCAATCGCGCCGGACGCGCCCACGGTCGGCACGGTTGAGCCTGCATCCGCAAGCACTTGCGCCAGTCCCGCAAGAACTCCGCAGGCCAGATAGAACAACAGAAAGCCAACATGGCCGAATTCTTCTTCCAGATTGTCGCCAAATATCCAGAGGAACAGCATATTCCCCCCGATATGCATGATCCCGCCATGTAAAAACATCGAGGTGCCAAGCGTGTAGATATCCTGCCCCTTGGCCACATGCGCGGGGATCATGGCCCAACTGTTCCAAAACTCGCCAAGCGCTTGCGGATTGGACAGGGAGGGGGAGGACCCGGCAAAGATCGCGATGTTCACAAAGATCAAAGCGATTGTGACGATGGGCGTCTGCTGCGACGGATTGTGGTCTCTGATTGGGAACATGTGCAGAACTTCTTCAAATCGATCAGCAGGGTCAAGGGCGAAGAGAGCTTAGCCGTTTGTTCCGTGCCGTTATGCCGTTGCGGGATGATTGGTGGCGATCTGGCCGGACCGTCGTCTTTGGCGCACATTCTTGGGAATTGACCTGCAAAGCGCATTGTTTTCATCGCTTTGTAGCCCTATTGAGTATGCGTTGCCCGAAACGGGCCCAAAGCGCTGTGCGGGCGTGATGGAATGGTAGACATATCAGACTTAAAATCTGAAGGGGCGCAGCCCCGTGTGGGTTCGAGTCCCACCGCCCGCACCATTTATTAGATATTTTCCAGTAAAATCAGTTTGTTGGTAGAATTGGAGAATTCTATTCCCCAAATATTCCCCAATTTCGCTTTGAAACAAACCTCTAATTCCGCCTCCCTAACTATTGAAGCCAATCAGTTTGTGTAATTCGCTTTCTAGTTCTTCAATGGACCGCGAAGACGTAACTTCTTGTGAGGCGTCAAATAGCCCGACCGACTTTCCCAACAGCTCTAACGCTCTGATCCGTGCACTGGCTGTGGCCGCATGAAGCGCCTCTTTTGCCAAACGATCTAAAACAAATCCTCTTCGTGAGATTGCCTGCATGCGTTGATCCAAGCTGTTTTCATACAATAGCTCATCAATCCGTAGGGCAACGTTAGGGCGGGCGGCCAGACGGGATGCTTCAACATGAATGACGTTCGGTTTCATGTTTTCGGCGTCATATGCATCGCGGTAAGCATCGGACAAGTTCATTTCGTCAGCGACCGCGCGGGCAAACAGTTCTTGTTTTGGGGTTAAACGCGCTTTCATGTTGCGATGACTGTACAGGGGGTGTCACTTATAAGTCTGGATAACGGTACCATAAATGAAGCTGCATATCTAATAAAGATGCTAATTCTATTGAATCAGCTGGGTTTAGACTCTTGAATTACTTGAAGTATTTCAACAAGGATTAACATTTGCAGTCTTTCTATGAACCTATAGAGCAAACCGGACATTCGTTTCACGCAGCGCCTAGGTCTGCAATGCGGACTTAGCTGCCGTTGCCCTTACGAGGGTTTGCTAACGCAGCATCCGCTTGCAGTCGCAGCACGCTCACCGCCACATTGCAGCCGATGTCGTCAGACCGGTCATTCGCAACCACGATGAGGTCCAATATTCGAAGAATGGCTGCTCGCCCCCCCCATTTCGGACCTTTGCTAACGCCCGAAGGATTCTGTAAAGACCTTGCCTTGATCACTTGGCTGCATCTGTCCGCAACGAAACAAGTTCAGGTTTAACCGCTCATCCATTTAACCTTCTCCAAGACAGCACAAAGCCATTCAAAGACTTTCACACGATTCTCAACTGGGTATCAGACTCGGCGGCGGTGCTATCGGTCCGGGATCAATCACCTTGCGCTGCTTCAGGTCGTAGATCACGCCCGGTGTGAGGACGGAATAGATCACGTTGATAAGGGCAAAAGGATGTCCATTCTCAACGTACCCGACGTGGTTTATTTCAATAGCGCTACCGTCGACCACGATCACTGTTCCAGTTCCAATGACGCGGGCTGTAGTTTCATCCTCGATCAGCAACCCTGTGTCTTCTCCAATACCAAGGCCCAGCATTGCCGGATTGGTTGAAACCGCGTGGACGAGACGTGAGATGCGAGATCGCTCGACAAAATGGGTGTCAAAAATAGTGTCGTGGATCAACCCCAGCCCTTTGGTCATTTCGATCCCGCCTTTACGGAACGAGCGGAAGTTATTGTTTTGAAATATCATGCCTTCGCACATCGCCGAACTTTTGCTACGATTGCGATGGAGGCTGGGATACTTGAAGAGGTCGTTGGTCGCCTTTTGAACCACACGCCATTGAACATAACTGGGCAGCGATATGTTCGCCCGTCTTTAGATGCATTGAGACCAGCAATGCAGACCACATGCGATGAGCTGGATAGACGCCTTGGATTCAAAAAAGACTGATCAAGAACAATATGATGCTGTATTCGGCGTAGTTTCTTTGGAGCATGGGGTGGGAAGCTGAACGATAGGGTAGAGTTTGGGCGGCGCCGAGTGTCTGCAAACCGCAAACCGCGATTCCACTTGTCAAAGCGACGGAACCGTTCAAATATGTCCGGACAAATTATCCGGGACCGCACTCCGTATGTCTTTGCCATCTGCAAACCAAGCCTCATTGACCGGCCAATTGCTTGCCGTCATAGCGAACAGCCCATCGCCGAAGGATAATGAAGCGGCAGCGCTCCACTTGCTGGATTGGCTTGGCTGCGCGCTTGCCGGTTCAGTTACCGAGACAGGGCAGGCGATGGCGCGGGCAGGCGGGGCGGTGGGGCATCCGCTTTCGGCCAGCGGGCGCAGCACTGCTGACTATGCCTTTGCCTTGGGCAGCTTCGGTAGCCTGCTTGAGATGGACGACGTGCACCGCACCGCCATCTTGCACCCGGGGCCGGTAATCTGGCCTGCGGTGGTGGCGACTGCCACGGCTGATACGGCCTCCCGCGCACCTGAAGCCGCCCTACGCGGTTATGAGGCTATGGTCCGGCTGGGCAAATCTGTTGCGCAGGAGCACTACGCAAAATTCCACAATACCTCGACTTGCGGCGGGCTTGGATCGGCGGTCGCCGCGGCATGGATGCTCGATCTGGACACCGAACGCACGCAATGGGCGATGGCCCACGCGCTCTCGACCTCGGGCGGGCTGTGGGAATGCCGAAACGAACCAGGCGCAACAAAGCATCTGCACGTGGCAGAGGCTGCCCGGCGTGGCGTTCAGGCAGCCTTGGCCGCTGCGGCAGGGATCGCTGGTCCGCTGCGCATCCTCGAAGGCCTGCAGGGCTTTTATGCCGGTCTCGCGCCGGGGGGCAGCCCAGAGTCCCTGCTGCACCCCGGACCTTGGGCGCTGCTAGAGACCTCGTTTAAACCGTGGCCCGCATGTCGTCATGCGCACGCAGCCATTGATGCGGCCTTGGCCTTTGCCGACAAGGGGCTCGGCAAACCGGTACGGATCGTGATCGAGACCTATGCCGACGCTATCCTGTTCTGCGACCGCCCCACTCCCACTGACCCGGCGGCGGCACGGTTCAGTTTGCAACACGTGGTCGCCGTTGCCCTCGCCGACGGTCCGCCAACGCCTGCCGGGTTTGAGACCGCGGCGCTCGGCCTGCCCAGATACACTGTCCTCCGCGAGATCTGCGAGGTGGTCGAAGACCCGGCCATGACCGCCGCCTATCCCGCGCATTTCGGCGCGCGGTTGCGGGTGACTGCTCAAGGCTCGGAAACCTTCGTCCATATCCCCGATGCTTGGGGCGACACCGAAAACCCCATGTCCGCCGACGCGATCACGACAAAATTCCAGATGCTTGCCGAGGCAGGGGGCGTGGACCCACGCCCCCTGCAAACCGCAGCACTTGATACTCAGACCGGCGCCTATGCTCTGCGCGCCTTACTCGCAGATCTGCCTGCGCCTTTGACCAAGGAAGACTGATGTCCCAAACGTCCTATTTTGATGCCATGAATTACGAGACGATGATCGCCGATTACGGCCGCCCGGAAACCTTCGTCGACGATATCGCGAAGATGCCGCGCGATAAATTGCGCGCGTTGCAGAACGAGCGGTTCCTCAAGTTGGTGGCTTTCGCTTGGAAGATCCCGTTCTACCAACGGCATTGGGGCGCTGCGGGCGTCACGCCTTTGGATATCACATCCATCGACGATATCGGCAAGCTGCCGCCCTATTCCAAAGAAGACCTGATGGCATCGGTCGAAGCGCATCCGCCGATCGGTGATTTCCACGGGCTCGACACCTACGCCGCCAAGGACCGTCCACCACTGGTGTTTCAAACTACCAGCGGCACGACGGGGCGGCCGCAGCCACTGCTCTTTGGCCCCAAAAGCCGAGAAATCCAAAACCTACTACTGGCGCGCTTTTATGCGATGCAGGGAATCCGGCGTGACGATGTGATGCACTCGGTCTACGGGCACGGCATGGTCAATGGCGGCCATTATGTGCGCGAGGCGATCCTGCACTGGACCGGCGCGCAATTGCTGACCGCAGGCACGGGGATCGAAACCCGCTCTGCCAACCAGGTTAGCCTGATGAAAGACTTTGGCGTCACCGCCATCGTGGGCTTTGGAGACTACATCACCTATCTGGCCGGAGTGGCCCGCAAAGAGGGACTCGAGCCGGGCCGCGACATCAATATCCGCGTGATCTCGGGTCATATGGGGGCCGAGGCGCGCGAGGCGATCTCCAAGGCGTGGGGCGGGGCCGAAGTCTATGACTGGTATGGCGTCGGCGACACCGGGGCCATCGCGGGTGAGGGGCCGGATCACGCGGGCATGTACGTCCAAGAAGATGCGCAGTATCTCGAGATCCTCGATGTGGATACAGGGGCACCTCTGCCGGACGGCGAAAGCGGTGATATGGCGGTGACCTGCCTCTACAAGGACGACGTCTTTCCGATCATCCGGTTCAACACTCACGACGTTTCCGCGTTCCGGACTGATCCTTCGCCCAGCGGATTGACCCTGCGCCGGATTGTCGGTTTTCAGGGGCGCAGCGACAACATGGTCAAACTGCGCGGGATCAACATCTATCCCACCGGGCTTGGTGTGATCCTAACCGAGAGCGACCCAAACCTGCTAAACGACTACGTTTGCATCGTCACCCGCCAAGATGGGCGCGACGAGATGGTCCTAAATATCGAGACGATGGGAGATACTGCCCGCGATGTGTCGGCCTACAAGGCGCTTCTCAAACAGCGTTTGGGGGTCGAAATCGGCGTCGAACTCGCTGCTCCCGGCGCACTGGCCGAACTGACCCAGATCGAGAAACGTCAAAAGCCGATCCGCCTGATCACACGAGTCGTCGAGTGACGGTTGGCTCGGATATGTTGTCGGTGGCCGCTACCGAAACAGCGTTCGCCCGGATCGCAGCGGTTGACGGTGACATCCGGGCCTTCGTCACGACGCTACCCGACAGCGCCCGCGCCGCCGCCCGCGCCAGCGATGCTCGGCGGGCGGCAGGGGCCAGCCTCGGCCCGCTCGACGGATTACCCTTCGCAGTCAAGGACAATATCGCGGTCGTAGGACTGCCCACACGCTGCGGCACTACGGTCTTTGATACGCCCGCCACCGCCGACTCAACAGTCGTCGCTCGGCTCAAGGCTGCGGGTGCGGTCCTGATCGGTACGCTAAACATGCACGAAGGGGCGCTCGGGGCCACCACAGACAACCCATTCTGGGGGCGGTGCATAAATCCGTTGAAGCCGCGCTATACCCCCGGCGGCTCCAGCGGAGGATCGGCTGCGGCGGTCGCGGCTGGCATGGTGCCATGGACCTTGGGCACCGACACGATGGGATCGGTACGAATTCCCGCGGCCTATTGCGGGCTTTGGGCGCTAAAACCCACGCGAGGCCGGGTGCCAGTGACTGGGCTGGTGCACTTGTCATGGACCCTCGACACCATCGGGCCGCTGGCACGCGATGCGGCCACACTGGGCGCAGTCTTAGCGGCGATGAGCGGACCGGATGCAGCAGACCCAATGAGCGGTGTGCTGCAAGGCGAAGGAACGGCACCCAAAACTTTGGTAGGTCTGCGGTTCGGCGTGCCTGATGCGGCCGCGCTGTCTGACTGCGAGCCTGCGGTACTCGACGCCTTCGCCGATTTCACATCCAGCCTGACGGCAGCAGGTGCGGTGCTGGTGCCCACCGAAGTGGCAGGCTGGTCGCCGGGGGCTTTGCGCCGGGCGGGGCTGCTGATTTCAGAAGTCGAAGGTGCCGAAGTGCTCGGCGCAGCAGTCGACGGGCCGGGCCTGTCAGACGTCTTCCGGGCGATGCTCGACTATGGCAGGCGCGCAAATGCGGGCCGGATTGCGCGAGCCTATCAACAGTTGCAACAGCTCGCCATCGCCTTCGAGGTCGCGATCCATGGACTCGACGGGATCGTCCTGCCAACCGCCCCGCAACGTGCCTTTGCCCACGACACCCCTGTGCCGCCGGGGCAGGCCGATTTTACCGCCCTCGCGAATGTGGCTGGTGCGCCAGCAATGACCCTGCCAATCATTGCGCGAGACGGTGGGCTCCCCTGTGCCGCGCAAATCATTGGCCCGAAACAGAGTGATCTGAGTCTGGTCGCCATCGGCCAGTTGATGAAAGGATTGCCGCCAATTTGGCAACCGGATCACAAGGACTGACGCGCAATGGGGAGGATGCACCATCGCCTATCTGACGCCCAAAGCTGCCGCTGAGGCTGCCCGCTCGGCAAACCGCATCCTATTGGGTGGATGCACAGCCGACCCTGTCGAGATGCTCGACGCCGTGGCCGGCGACCCAGAGCTTTGGCAGGGCGTCACTCTGACCGGGGCCTTTATTCCGGGGGTGAATGATAGAGATTATTCGGCACTCGGTCATGGCGGAACGGTCGAGACGGTCTTTGTCACAGCGGGGCTGCGATCGGATCGGGCGGTGGGGCATGTCGCGCATCTGCCGATGCACTATACTGCGTTCTACAAGCGGTTGGCGCGGCGCGGAGTGGTCGATTTGGTGGTCATCACAGTCCCTCCACCGCAGGATGGCAGTATCGGCCTTGGATTCTGCGCAGATTTCGCCCCGGCGGCAATCGCGGCGGGGGCGCGGCTCATCGGCTTGGTCAATCCGAACATGCCTGATCCGCCGGGCGCACCAAGGCTGCCAGTGGCGCGGTTCGAGGCTCTGGCCGAAGCCTCAGCTCCCTTGCCGGAACTGCCAAGCAACCCACCGGACCCCATCAGCAAACAGATCGCCGCGCGAATCGCAAACCTCATACCCGAAGGGGGCAGCCTGCAATTGGGCCTCGGCTCCTTGCAAGCGGCTGTCCTTCAGGCGGTCCAGGGGCGGGATGATCTCGGCTTTCATGGCGGCATGATCTCGGACGGTGTGATCGAGACGGTCGAAGCGGGCGGGTTCCTGCGCGGCGTAACCACCGGTGTGGCGCTGGGCAGCCGCGCGTTCTACGACAGGTTGGGCCGCGCGGGACAGGTCCGCTTTGCACCGGTCGAGAAAACTCACGATATCGGCATCCTCTCTGCCATTCCGGGAATGACTTGCGTAAATTCGTGCCTCGAAGTCGATTTGACCGGACAGGTCAATGTAGAGTACCTGAACGGGAATCAAAGCAGCGGGCAGGGTGGCATGATTGATTTCATTCGGGGGGCACGAGCGTCGTTGGGCGGCTTGGCGATTACGGCACTGCCCTCCACAGCTAGGCGCGGGACGGTCAGCCGGATCGTACCGCAACTGGCGCAAGGCACTCCCGTCTCCGTGGCTCGTTCCGACGTCGACGTCGTGGTAACAGAGCACGGCGTGGCCGATCTGCGCGAGGCGGACCTAGACACCCGCCGCGCGCTCCTGATTGCAATCGCTGACCCGGCCTTTCGCGATGATCTGATGCGGGCGGCGCGATGACCGGGCCGCTTAAGGACAGAAAGTTCGCATCCGACCGCCCGCAATACTTGCGCATCGGTGATCGTCTGCGCGACCGGATTGGGCGTGGAGATTACGCCGTTGGAGCACTCTTGCCGACCGAGGGCGAGCTTTGTGAAGAGTTCAATATTAGCCGCCACACCGTACGCGAGGCGCTCCGTCTGCTGACCGATGCCAGGCTGATCCAGCGGCGGCAAGGTTCCGGCAGCCGGGTTTTGGCCGCTGAGCCGCACCAGAACTACGTCCATGCGATGCGGTCGCTAGACCAGTTGTTCCAATATGCCAGCGACACACGGTTTGTCATCCGGGATATGTCGGTGGCTGTGCCAGAACCGACGTTCTTCCCAGAAATTGTCGGTAACGGCGCAGAATGGTTGATCGTGCGTGGCCTGAGGCTTGAACGCGACGAAGACATTCCGATTTGCGATTCCACCGTAATAGTCAACGCAGCCTACGCGAGCATCGCCGACGATCTGGCCGAGCGACCGGGCGCGATCTACCGCTATATTGAGGACCGTTTCGGAGTCGAAGTTTTCGAGGTGGTACAAGACATCACCGTCACACCAATGACGGCGCAGGCAGCAAAGTCATTGGGCAAGACGATGTCCGACATGGCTGTGCAAGTCTGCCGTCGCTATCTAGGCACTGACGGGACGGTATTCCTCGCCTCAGTCAACTATCACCCGGCGGACCGATTTTCCTATACCATGCACTTACAGCGCGAGAACACTAAGGGATCCTGGACCTGAACTAGCATCAGCGGCGCGCCTCCGCGCGGATCTCGGCCCCGTGTTCGTCGAGGTCGGGCAGGCTCAGATCGGGCCGGCCTGGTTCGTCGCGATACTTGATTGGGGTGCCGATATGGCGGCTGCCCTCCGCGTCGGTTAACAGCATCTCGCGGGCGGCGACCTGCGGAGAATGCCATGCTTCGTGCAGGTTCAGCACAGGGGCGAAACACACATCCCGCCCATCGAACCACTCTGTCCAATATGCCAACGTTTCTTTGGCAAAGGTCTCGCGGAGGAAGGCCGTGGCGGGCTCTTGCGTAGGCCCCGGCGGGCTGGTGGCCGCGTCGATCAGGTCCGATCGACCCAGATCGGTCAGTAAATTACGGGCGAATTTCGGCTCGACCCCACCCAGCGTCAGGTGCCGCCCGTCTGCTGTCTCGTAAATCGAGAAAAAGGCATAACCGCCAAAACTGCGCTCATTGGCGATGAGAGGTGCGCGGTCCTCGGCAAAGACTGGGCCGACCACATTAGGCAACCACGCCATCGTGGAATCCTGCATTGAGATGTCGATCACATCGCCTTTGTCGGTTTTTTCCCGGCGCAAAAGCGCCATCAGGATTGCGGCAAGCGCGGTCATGGATCCCGCCACATCCGCCACCGGCATATGCGGGTTCACTGGATGCCCATCACGGCCAAGGTTGAGCGACACGACGCCCGCGAGCGCCTCGATCGAAAGGTCATGGGCCGGACGCTTCGCCTCTGGTCCGGTCTGACCGAAAGCGGCGATAGAGCAATAGACAGCCCTCGGGTTCACCGCCATGACAGCGTCTGGACCAACGCCGAGGCGATCTACCACGCCGGGCCGAAAGGCCTCGATAACCACGTCTGCACTGCGGCAGAGTTCCATGAACACCGCATGATCCTTGGGCGATTTCAAGTCCAAAACGATAGAGCGTTTCCCGCGGTGGGTATTGCGAAACCACGTCGTGGCCCCGCCTTCAACATAACCGACCTTGCGGACAGGCTCACCCGTCGGCGGTTCGATCTTGATGACGTCGGCCCCGTGATCGGCCAAGGTCTGTGTCAGCATCGGCCCTGGCAAATAAAGGCTAAGGTCTAGGATGCGGTAGCCAGCCATCTTCATCTCAGATCACCTTATCTGCGCGCAGCGCGGCAATATCGTCGTCACGAAACCCCGCGCTGCGCAGAACGGCGTCTGTATCAGCGCCGCGCTTTGGGGCAGGGGTCGCCGTAGCCCGTTGCCCGTCCAGCCGGATCGGGCTGGAGAGGACTCGCAGGCCGGGCCGGTCGGGGTGGTCAATCGACTGGATGCCCTCGTTCTGCGCGAAATAGGGATTGTCCAGCGCCTCGGCTAGCGTCAGGACCGGAGCGGCAGGTACACGCCCTGCCAGCTTGCTCATCCAACTCGAGGTGCGCTCTTGACCGAAGGCCGCATCCAGCAGCGCGCTCAGCGCGTCGCGGTTCTCAAGACGATTAACGGGGGTCACAAAGCGGGGGTCTTCGGGCAGTTCTGGCAAACCGAGGATCTGGCATAATTGCACCCAGAACTTTGGCAGGACACACATCACAAATATATGGCCGTCAGCGGTAGGAAACGTCTCGCACGGCACTACAGAGGGGTGGCCACTGCGGGGGCGGCGGTCCACCACGTCGCCTTCATTCATGTACCACGTCGCAGGGTAGGTCAGCTGATGCATCGCCACATCGTAGAGCGTGACATCCACATCGCGGCCCTTGCCGGTGCGCAGCGCCCCCACAAAGGCGGCGGTTACGGCAAAGGCGGTTGTAATCCCGGTCAGATAATCGACCACGGACAAACCCATCCGTGTCATCGGGCCATCGGGCTCGCCTGTCAGGGAAAGATACCCAGCCTCGGCCTGCATGAGATAGTCATACGCCGGCCACGTCGCCCGCGCGCCCTGCCGGCCGTAGCCCGACAGATGGGCGCAAACGACACTGGGATTGTAGTCCAACAGATCGGCATAGGTCAGCCCAAGCTTGCCAGGCTGATCGCCGCGCAGGTTGTTCAGCAATGCATCCGCGCCTGCGACCAAACGGTGCAATACCTCTTTGCCACGCGGGTGTCGCAGGTCCAGAGCAAGGCTCTTTTTGCCCAGATTGAAGGTTTGAAAAAAATGGCTGTCGCCATCGCCCAGAAAATGTGGACCAGACGCACGGCTGCTGTCGCCGCCCGTGGCCGGGCTTTCGATCTTTATTACCTCAGCACCCATATCGGCCAGATACATCGAGGCAAAAGGGCCCGCGCCATATTGCTCGACCGACAGAACGCGGGTGCCGGCAAGTGGAGGATCGGAGATCCCAATCATTAGATCGGGTTCCGCTCGATCAATTGCTTGGCTACAATAATCTGCTGCATCTCGTTGGTGCCCTCACCGATGCACATCAGCATGGCATCTCGGTAATAGCGCTCGATTTCGTATTCGGTAGAATAGCTGTAGCCGCCGAAAATCCGCATCGCTTCTTGCGAGCAGAAGACCCCTGTTTCAGTAGCGAAATACTTGGCCATACCGGCTTCCATATCACAGCGCTGGCCACTGTCGTATTTCTTGGCCGCGTCTTCGACGAGCAGTTTTGAGGCGGCGACCTTGCTGGCCATTTCACCCAGCTTGAGCTGGATGGCCTGATGCTCGGCAATCGGTTTGCCAAAGGTCTGGCGCTCTTGGGCATAGCGAGTGGCCAGCATCAGCGCGCCCTCAGCAATGCCCGCACCACGCGCGGCCACGTTGATCCGACCCAGTTCGAGGCCGCCCAACACCTGCTGTAGCCCACGCCCCTCGACCCCGCCAAGCAGGGCGTCATGCGGCACCAGTTTGTTGTCGATCAGCAATTCGCAGGAATCGATCGAGCGATAGCCCAGCTTGGTCAGCTTCTTGGAGACTTCATAACCTTCGCCCTTCTTGGCCAGAAACGCGCTCATTCCCTTGTGGCGGGGCTTGGCCCCAGTGTCGGTCTTGGCAAGGATCATTAGGCAATTGCCGTAGAGCGAATTGGTGATCCAAGTCTTGGTGCCATTCAGAAGATAGCCCTCGTTGGTCTTGTCGGCCTTGGTGCGGATGGCTTGCAGATCGGTGCCCGCGTTTGGCTCGGTCAGGGCGATACCGCCACGCAATTCGCCTGTCGCCATCTTGGGCAGCCATTCGGCCTTTTGCTCCTCGGTGCCCGCCCGTTCTATGGCTGAGGCCATGATCAGGTGCGAGTTAAAGATGCCCGATGGGGCCATCCAAGCCGACGCGACTTTGACCACGATCTTGGCATAGGTCGAGGCAGGCAGTCCAAGGCCGCCGTATTCAGGCGAAATGATCGCGCCGAAGAGGCCAAGCTCTTTCATTTGCTCGACCAATTCATGCGGATAGGTGTCGGCTTGATCGTGTTTGCGGGCAATGGGGCGCACCTCGCCCTCGACCCATTTGTCGATGGCATCGAGGATCGCGGTTTCGTCGTCGGCAGTCCAATCGGTCTGTGTCTGGGCGTTCATCGTGTTCTCCGGCTCAATAGTTCGCTTTGTCTTCGACGCCGTGGCCCCGCTTGGGGATCAGGATCGTCCGCTGAAAGTCGCAGACCAGCACGCCATCTTGGTTAAATCCGCTGGTCTTGACAGTCACGAGGCCCGCATTGGGGCGGGACTTGCTCTCACGCTTGGCCAGAACCTCGCTTTCGGACATCAGAGTGTCTCCGGCAAATAGCGGATGGGTCATGCGGATATCTGTCCAACCCATATTAGCGATGGCCTTCTGGCTGACGTCAGTGACGCTCATTCCAACCATAATCGCCACTGTCAGGGGCGAGCAGATGATGCATTTGCCAAACTCGGAATGCTTGGCGAATTCCGCATCGAAATGCATTGGGTGGGTGTTCATTGTCAGCAAGGTGAACCACGTATTATCTGTTTCGGTGATGGTCCGGCCGGGGCGATGCTCATAGATATCACCGACGGTGAAATCCTCGAAATAGCGGCCGAAGGTTTCGCGATATCTGTTTTCACCAACGGTTTTTGTGTTCTGGGACATGGCTCAACTTTCACTCAGAAGGGTTTGGACGAGGGCGAGGCTTGCGCGTCCCGCAGCGCCAGGATGCGCTGCATGGAGCGGATGACAGGTTTCTCGATGAGTTTGCCGTCCAGCACGGCAAGGCCATTTGGGCTTTGTTCGAACAGAGCGACGACCTTCTCGGCATGGACGATTTCGGCCTCCGAGGGGCTGAAGGCGGTGTTCAGAATGCTCAGGTTCGACGGATGTAGCGCCGCCTTACCGGTAAAACCAAGCGCGCGCGCGGCCTTGGCCTCGGTGCGCACAGCCTCCTCGTCGCGGAAGGCAAGGCAAGGGACATCCAGCAGATCGACACCGGCCAGTTTCGCCGCATGGATCAGCGTGGTGCGGGCGTGAAGCAGGGGCTCGGGGGCCACCTCCACCCCAAGCTCCGCAGCATAATCCACTGCCCCGAACATCGCAAAAGAGATGCGGGGCGACGCTCGCAAGATCTCGACCGCGTTGTGGAGCCCCTCAAGGCTCTCGATAAGAACGGCGATCTTCAGCGGGGCCGCCGCCTCGGTGATCAATTCATCGGTCAAACGAACCTCGTCTGCAGTGGCGACTTTGGGCAAAAAGATAGTGCCTCCGGTGGGTCCCACATCCAGCAGGGCGAGAATATCCCGCAATCCGTCCGCGCTGCGTAGCCCATTGATCCGCACCACACGCTCTGGGCCGGGGGCATCGGTTAGAAACCTGGTGCCCGTCTCACGCGCGCTGGCCTTATCGGCGGGCGGCACCGCGTCTTCAAGGTCGAGGCAGACGATATCGGCCCCTGCAGTCAACGCCTTGTCATGGATAGCAGGGCGATTGGCTGGGGCGAACAAAAGCGAACGATGCGGCGTCATAGCGAGCCCCCCCGCGACAGCGCCATCAGATCGGCGATGTTGTCCAAGGTCTCCAACCCCGCGATGGCCGCGATCAGGCCGTCTTGGGCCGCAATAGTCAAAGGCACACTGGCATATTCCGCGCAGCGGCGAAACTTCGCAAGGTTCTCAGCCTCGGACAGCGGGTTCTTGGGGTGTCCATAGACATAGGGCAAGTCGCATACATGCCGCGTTCCGTCGCGCAACTTTACTGTGATCCGTTGTGGATCAAGAGCGTTGAGGTCGGGATTGCCGTCCAGCACGACGCTCACGCATTGACCGTACCGTTGGATTGCCGGGTCGTTCAACGCTTGTCCCCGAAAATCGGGCACATCCACATTGCCGCGTGCCAGAAAGGTGCCCACCACGAAAGCGAGGCATAACTTGGCATAGTTCGCGTCCGGATTCTCCAAGATCGGCCGCCCAACAAGGCGATGCACCAATGGCGGCACTAACGCTTCAATGGTTTCAATGTCGTCCGCGGCAAAGCCATGGCGCTGCATTAATTGTCCCAACCCGTCGATGGCGCCATGGGTCAGCCTGCCAGATGGGTAGGGCTTGTGGGACATATTGAGGATCTGCCACTCCTTGCCGAGCGAGGGCAGGAAAGCATCAATGTCGTGGTCGTCTTGCTCAAAAAGCCTGAAATAGCCGTACTGCCCGACTAGAATGTCATGCGGCCCGCGAAATCCAGCCGCAGCCAAATCGGCGGAAACGATGGCGGCGCGCGCGTTCAGCCCAACTTGCATTCCCAGCATGGGCGACCCCTCAGCATGTGCCTGCAAGGTGCCGCTGGTTTGCGAATACTGCGCCCCGAAGGCATCTTTCATCTGCCGCGCGTCAAACCCAGCAAGCCGCCCAATGGCCGCCACCGCGCCAAAGCCGCCCGCCGTTGCAGGGCGAAAGAACCGCAGTTCTGAGTTGGTGACGATTCCTAACATCGTCGAAACATTGACCCCCACCGTCAGTGCGGCGATCAGATCATTGCCGGACACGGGCCGGCCGCGTCCTGCTTCGCGTTCAGACCACGCCATGACTGCGCCCGTGATCGTGGCCATCGGGTGCAAGACCGCGCCCTCGTGGACGCAATCAAATTCCAGACAGTGGATCTGATAGGCGTTCACTATTGCGGCTGACCCTGCGCACATTCGCTCATCACTGGCCAATATGCTGGCCTCCGGCTCTGCCCCCCAACCTTGGGCAACCGCGATCAGCTCGGCCACACCCGTGCCAGATGATCCCGCAATCCCGACGCCAAAGGTATCGAGCAAGAAAGTCTTCACCTTGGCCACCACTTCGGGTGGCAGATCCTCGGTTCGCGTTGCCACCACATGGGCGGCGATCTGGTCGAGCGGATTCGTCATGCACCCGCCTCATCGGTCGGAACTGGGACAGCCGCCGCAAAGGCGCGGGCAATATCCAGACGGCTGGCGCACCAGACATCGGGCTTGGACTGGACATGGGCGATCAGCTTGTCCAACGCCCCGATCCGTCCGGGCCGCCCGATGATACGCAGATGCAGGCCCAGCGACATCAGGCGCGGCACGCCGTCGTCGGCCTCGTCGTAGAGCCGGTCAAAAGTGTCTACCGCATAGTCCAGCCATTGGGCAGGCGTATATCCAGGGGCCAGCCAGAACTTCATATCGTTGGTATCAAGGGCATAAGGCACGATCACGATGGGCTTTGGCCCGACCGCTGTCTCGACCACGTCCCAGCGTGGTGTGTCATCTGAGAAATCATCCATGTGATACTCGAACCCCATCTCGGCCAATAGCTTGCGGGTGATATCGGTGTGCAGATAGCGCGACAGCCAGCCCAAGGGACGCGCGCCCGTCGTGGCCTCGATACTGTCGATGGCCTTCTGGATAAACTCCCGCTCGCGCTCTTCTTTGAAGCTAAACTGATGCACCCAGCGCCAGCCGTGAGAGCAGGTCTCATGGCCGCCATCGACGATCATCCGCGCCAACTCAGGCGCATTTTCCAGTGATTGCGCAGCTGCGGTGACTGTGGTCTTGATCCCAGCTTTGTCGAACGCGCCAAAGATCCGCTTGGCCCCAGCACGGATGCCGTAATCATAATTGCTTTCGTTGGCATAGTTGCGAATAGGGATCTTCAGCGATACGCCCAACTCGTCGACTGGTTCTGGCCCCTTGTCGCCACGGGCCACCGACATCTCAGAGCCCTCTTCGATGTTGATGACAAAGGACATGGCAAGCCGCGCCTTATTCGGCCATTCAAACGACATCAGTGATACTCCTCTCCGCCCGAGACATTCATTGCCTCTCCGGTGACATAGCTCGCTTGATCTGAGCACAAGAAAGCAACCGCGTTCGCGGTGTCCTCGGGTAGGCCGGTCCGGCCAAGGGGGATACGGGCGCGCATCCCGTCCATGTATTGCTCCAACGTCTCGCCTCTGGCCTTGCTCATGAAATCATTCTGCCACGCTCCGAGGCCAGTGGTGACATGGTTGGGGCAAACGGCATTCACGGTGATCCCGTGCTGGCCAAGTTCAAGAGCGGCGGACCGGGTGAACCCCAAAAGCCCATGTTTCGAGGCAGTATAGGCCGAGGCAAAGGCAAAGCCGGATTTTGCCGCTTGGCTGGCGATATTAATCACCCGCCCGCCTTTGCCGCCTCGGATCATCAGCTTTGCCGCTTGGCCTGTAAGCAGCATAGGCGCGCGCAGGTTAACCCCCAACACGGCATCAAGGTGGGCAGGATCAGTCTCGGTCAACGGACCAAAGAGATAGCCAACACCAGCGTTGTTCACGAGGATATCGAGCCTGCCGAATTGGTCATCAGCTGAGGAGATAATCGCTCGGATCGCATCGGAATCCAGCAAATCCCCGGTCACCGTTTCGACGCGCTGGCCTGTGGCATCGCGGATCGCCTGCGCGGTGGCCGCCAAATCCTCAGCTACGCCCACGCCATGCGCCGGAGCGATGTCACCTTCCAAAGCACCTCTGTCATGCAGTAAAATATCGCAGCCGTCAGCGGCTAGTCGGGCGGCGATCGCCTGACCAAGTCCTTTTGGGCGGGCGGCCCCGGTGATGAGGGCAACACGGGTCATGGTGTTTCGGTGATGTCTTGCATCACCATAAAAAGCGGATTGTCGGCAAAGGTTTGAAACTGCGCGGCAATCACTTGCATCTCATGGGTGCTGATATCAGCGCCAAAGGCCGCATCATCGCCCACGTCGATTACTTCGATGTAGGCATAGGGCGGCTGCGCATCCGACCCCAGGAGGCCCGTCGAGCGGTAAACGTCAAAGCTCGAAATCGACTCCAGACTGCGAACGATGGGAATATCCGAGGACTTGGCCCAAGCCTCATAATCAGCCGGGTCAATGCCGGGTTTGAGATTGAAGACAACGAAAACTCGCATGGCAGATGTCCCAGGCTGAGGATCGCAGATCGATCCAATGGCAAATTTGTCCGGACAAATGAGGACGGTTTTTCGGCCCTTGTCAAATCCTTTTCGGCCTGTGCGTCATGTTGACTAAATTTCAATCACGTGCAGCGGGTTTGGGAGAAATGCCTTGACAGGTCTGGCGAGTCGATGCGTTATTTGTCCGGACAAATCATAAAGCAATGGGGAGAACGGAAAAATGAAGACGATGTTATCGACTGCAACGGCGGCGCTCTGTGCGCTTTCTGTCGCAGGGGCGGCTACCGCTCAAGAAATTCTCATCCTTGCCGAGGACGTGCCTGCGGGTCTGAACTATGACGGTCCTGCCGCAGCGATTCCGTCCAGCCAACAGGGGATGGTCACCTTGCTGGAGCCACTAGTGGGCTATGCCGATGGCGAGACGGTCGACGGTATCGTCGTACCCGACTTTGACACCTTCGAAGGACGTCTGGCGGAAAGCTGGAGCTATGATGCCAACACCCTGACCTGGACGTTCAACCTGCGCCAAGGGGTGACAGGCTGCGGCGAGGCTACCTTTAACGCCGACGACGTGATCTACACCTTCGAGCGGGCCAAGTCTGTCTCCGGTGCTGCACCTATCGGCTGGTTCCTGTCAAACGTGGCCAGCATCGACGGCTTCGGCCCCGAAGTGTTCGGCGACGATCCGGCGGCCAAGGAATTGGGCGACAGTATCGTCAAGATCGACGACTACACCGTCCAGATCCGTCAGGCCGAGCCCAACGCGCTGCTGCTGCCGGTTTTGACGATCTTCGGCCTGCTGATCTTTGACAAAGAGACGATGGAAGCAAACGCCACCACCGAAGATCCGTGGAGCCACGACTACGTCAACAACACCAACGCTCCGGGATTCGGTGGCTATTGCCTCGAAAGCTGGGCCAAGAACGAACAGATCACCTATTCGTCTTTCGCCGGCTACTATCGTGGCGCGCCCGATGCGACGCGTGTGAGCGTGCGCCGCGTGCCGCAATCATCGAACCGTTTGGTCGTTCTACGTTCCGGTCAGGCCGACCTGGTCACCGGGCTTACACCGCGCGAGTATAACTCGATTGCCGATGTCGATGATCTGACGGTCGCGGGTGTGACGGGTAACGAAAACCTGTTCATCCACATGAACTTTGACGTGCCCCCTTTCGACAACATCAAGCTTCGTGAAGCGATTGCCCACGCGATTCCGTATGACCAAATCATCGCCACGGGCTATTTTGGTGAGGCGACCCAGTGGAACGGCATGGTGCCGTCAACCTATCCGGGCTATGCCGAAGTCGCAGGTTTCAACTATGATCCCGACATGGCCAAAGCGTTGCTGGCCGAGGCCGGCTATCCGGACGGCGCTGGGCTTGAAGCCTTCGCCGAAGCCTTCGCGCTGTCTTATGTGGCTGAAAAGGAATCGACCCTTGGCCCCATCGTCAACGTGATCCAGACCGCCTTGCGCGAAGTTGGCATCCCGGCAACCCTCGATCCGATCCCACAGACGCAATATGGCGATCGCCAGCTTGTGCGCCGTGACCTGCCCTTTGCTGTCAACGATCAGGAAAAGCCGATCGGCGTCGATGCGGGCTATGCGATCCAGTTGTTCTTTGTCTCGCCCGAGAATGGCGGCCTGAACAACATGGTCAATTATCGTAACCCAGATCTGGATTCAATGTGGGCCGGAGCCCGTGTCGATCCCGACACGGCAAGCCGTGACGCAACACTGGCCCAAATCCAAGGGATGCTAGCCGCCGATGTGACATGGCTGCCTATCGTCGAATACCGGACCCAGTGGGCCTTCCGGGATCGGGTCAGCGGGCTGAAGTGGTATCCGGACAACTCGATCCGATACACCGACCTGCAAGTCGAAGACTAAGCATATCGGGGCCTTTCCGGCCCATGTCCAGAAAGGCCCCAAATGCTTTTACGCTACATTACCCGCCGGATGTTGATTGGAGTGGTCCAACTGTTCTGTTTGGTGATTGCCGTCTTCTTTCTCATCCGACTCCTACCAGCCGACCCCGTGTCTCGGCTGGTAGGGCTCAACTCCAGCCCTGAGGGCTATGAACAAGCCGCCCGGCAACTAGGTCTCGACCGCCCGCTGTTTGAACAGTTGTCGATCTATCTTGGATTGTCTCCTGACATCGCACCAGGCTTGCTCCAGGGCTCCCTTGGCGTGTCTTGGGCCACCGGATCGACTGTCGGCTCCGAGATCGCTAATTTCCTGCCGGTGACGCTGCAACTGATCACGCTGGCCTTCATTCTCGCTTTCATCATCTCAATCCCGGTGGGAATGCTGGGTGCGCTCAATCCGGGCAAGGCTGTTGACAAAGGGGTCTTCGTTTACAGCCTCTTTGCAGGATCGCAGCCCGAGTTCTGGTGGGGCCTGCTCTTTGTCTATGTGTTCTACTTCCAATTGGGCGTCGCCCCAGCCCCCTTGGGGCAGCTCTCGCCAATGACCTTCCCGCCAGAATCGGTGACGGGCTTCATGCTGATAGATACGTTGATCGCGGGGGAGCCTGCCAAGTTTTTCGAGGCGCTGCATCACCTGATGATGCCGGTGATCACGCTGGCCTTCATCCTGTCGGGCCCAATCATCAAGATGGTCCGCCAAAATATGCTGCGCGCCCTGCAATCTGATTTCGTCCTTTACGCCAATCTGATCGGCCTGCCGCGCAAGCGGGTAGCGCGCTATGCCCTGCGCGCCGCGATGGGGCCGTCGATGACGCTGATCGGCATCCTCTACGGCTTCATGCTGTCTGGCGCGGTGCTAGTCGAAAGCGTGTTTTCGCTGGGTGGGATCGGACAATACGCAATCCGCTCGGTGCTGGCCTTTGACTATCCTGCCATTCAAGGGGTCGTGCTAGTAATCACCGCGATCAGCCTTGTGGTTTATTTGTTGCTCGACCTGATCCACGCTGCCATTGATCCGAGGATTGCCTATTAATGCCCGATCAAGTTCAAGATCTCCTGCTAGACGAGACCACCTATGTCCCGCCTGTGCGCAAAGCCGACTGGTTGATGCGGATCGGCGTGTCGATTGTGGCGCTGGTTATTTTTCTTGCGATTTTCGGGCCACATATCGGTCCCTACGATCCCACGCGGACGACCATCCGGATCGCCGTGCCGCCGCCGGGGCTGACCGAGATCCCCGGCCTGCTCATGGGCTGGATCGGCGGTACGCTGGACTATTCGCCGCATTGGATGGGTACTGACGCAAACGGCTATGACATTTTCTCTCGGGTGATCGCCGCCCCCCGCACTGATCTCAAAATCGCCCTTCTGGCCAACCTTCTGTCGCTGATCACCGGCGTGTTTTTTGGCCTCGTGGCGGGCTACTGGCGCAACTGGGGAACCGAGCTTCTGATCCGGGTTTCGGATGTGTTGCAATCCTTTCCGGTGTTCATCATGGCGATGGTTCTGGTGGCATTGGCCGGACGGTCTGCGACTAACATCATCATCGCGCTGGCATTCGTCTACACCCCGATCTACCTGCGGCTGACGCGGGCCGAAGTCCTTGGGCAAACCTCGCGCGGCTTTGTCGAGGCGGCGCGCGCTATGGGAAATTCCGAACTGTCGATTGCGCTCCGGCACGTCTTGCCTAACTCGCTGACACCTGCGCTGATCCAGTCCTCGGTCACCATCGGATTTGCGATCTTGCTGACGGCGGGCCTTTCTTTCGTCGGCGCAGGTGTGCGGCCTCCAACCCCTGAATGGGGGCTGATGATCTCGACCGGAGCCAACCAGATCGTGCTCGGCGAATGGTGGCCCTCTGTGTTCCCTGGTCTTGCGATTTCCCTCACCGTGTTCGGCTTTGCCGTGCTCGGCAACGCATTGGAGCGTCGCTATGAACGGGGTTGATCCGCTGCTGCGCGTCCGCGACCTCAAGGTTGGCTACGAAGTACCTGGCGATCTAATCGTCCCGGTCGCTGGGGTCAGCTTTGATCTGAACCCGCACGAGGTCGTGGGACTGGTCGGTGACGCAGGCTCTGGCAAATCCACCACTGCGCTGGCACTTATGGGCCTCGCTCGCCCACCGGGCAAAATCCTCGGCGGGTCTGTCGAATTTGGCGGTCGCGATCTGCTCACTCTGCCGGACGCCGAAATCCGGGCAATCCGGGGCCGCGATATCGGTATCATCGTGCAAAACCCGCGTGCGGCGCTCAATCCGATGCTGCGGGTGGGTCGCCAGATCGGTTTTGCCTACCGCGCCCATAACGACGCTACCGAGGCCGCCGCCCGCGCCCACGCCATCGAAATGCTGCGCCTCGTCGGTATCAACGATCCCGAGCGCCGGGTTGAAGCCTATGCCCACGAGCTGTCTGGTGGCATGGCGCAACGCGCGTTGATCGCCATGGCCCTGTCCTCCACGCCGAAACTTCTGATCGCAGACGAGCCTACCTCGGGCCTCGACGTCACCATCCAGGCGCAATTCCTCGACGAGATGTGGCAGACTGTTCAAAAGACCGGCTCGGCTATGTTGCTCGTCACTCAAGAGCTTGGCGTCATCGCCAATTTTTGTGACCGCGTATTGGTGCTGCACAAAGGGCGCATTGTCGAAGACGCGCCCGTGCGCCAATTCTTCGCCGAGCCACAGCACCCCTATAGCCAAGAGGTACTGCGTTTCTACCACGAACGCGCCTCGGGCTATCCCGAACAAGTCACCGGCGGGGCAGGGTTCTTGCGTACCGACGCCCTTACCAAGCACTTCCCTTTGCGCAATTCCGACAAGGTCGTGCAAGCGGTCGACAAGGTCACGATCAGCGTAGCTAAAGGCGAAGCTGTGGGTCTGGTTGGGGAGAGCGGCTCTGGCAAGACGACCGTCGGGCGCTGTCTGATGCGGCTAGAGCATCCAACCGCAGGGGCGGTTATCCTCGACGGTCAAGACATCACAGCCCTCGATGCGGCCCAAATGCGCAAGATGCGGTCGCGGATGCAGATCGTGTTCCAAGACCCCTTCGACAGCGTCAATCCACGTTGGACTATCGCCGACATTTTGGATGAACCCCTGCGCGTTCACGAAGGCGGCGATAAGGCCGCGCGTCGCGAACGGGCCGTCGCAGCACTCAAACAGGTGGACCTCGATCCCTCCCTTATGATCGCCAAACCGCGCGACCTTGGGGCCTCTACCCTCCAGCGGATCAACATCGCCCGCGCGCTGATTTGCAATCCCGATTTCGTGGTGCTGGACGAGCCTACTAGCGTACTCGCTCCACGCGCCCGCAACAGCCTGATCGCCCTGCTAGCGCGGCTGCAAAAGGAACTCGGCATCAGCTATCTATTCATCAGCCACGACCTGACGACCGTGCGCTATCTCTGCCAGCGGGTCGCGGTGATGTATCTGGGCCAGATCGTTGAAGAAGGCAGCGTTGAGCAGGTCTTTACTGCCCCGCAACACCCTTATTCGCGGGCGCTCTTGTCGGCGCATCTGATGCCTGATCCCACCAATCGGCGCGTAGACAATCCGGTGCCCGCGGCGCTTGAGGGCGAGATTCCCTCGCCCATCGACGTGCCAAAGGGCTGCTACCTCGCCAGCCGCTGCCCACACGTGACTGATGCCTGCAGAGCCAACCCGCAAGTGCTTACCGACCTTGGCCAAGGCCGCGCCGTGCGCTGCGAACGGGTCGTGAGCGGCGAGATCAGCCTGCAGACGGAGGCTCCCGTATGACTGATATCGTGATCGTGGGGGCTGGGGCCAGCGGCGGGGCAGCAGCTTGGCGGCTGGCGCGGGCAGGCTTTAAAGTGACTTGCCTCGAACAAGGTGGCTGGGTAGCGCCCGATGCCACCCCCTCGCTGCACCCTGAGTGGGAGATCGCCCGCCAGACCACCCACCACCCAAACCCCAACGTCCGGGCCGCCCCGCAGGACTATCCGGTGGACGACAGCGAAGCGGCGATCAAGCCGTTCCTTTACAACGCGGTCGGCGGCTCCACGATCCTCTGGGGCGCGCACTTCCCGCGCTTCCGGCCCTCGGATTTCCGCACCAAGACGCTCGACGGTGTCGGGGATGACTGGCCGATCTGCTATGAAGACCTCGCGCCTTATTATGCCGAAAACGACAGGATGATGGGCGTTTCGGGACTGTCAGGCGATCCCGGCAACCCACATCGTGAGGCGCGCCAAATGCCGCCCGTGCCCCCTGGCAAGGCCGGTGTGCGAATGGCGCAGGCATTTGACAGGCTCGGCTGGCACTGGTGGCCCGCCGACGTGGCGATCAACACCATGCCCTACGGAGAGGGACGCGGAGCCTGCAACAACTGCGGTCCCTGCGATCTTGGCTGCCCCCACGGCGCGCGCAGTGCGACCGACGTCAGCTACTGGCCGCAGGCCATCGCTGCTGGGGTCAACCTGATCACAGGCGCGCGGGTCTTCGAGATCGAGACTGACGCGCAGGGCCTTGCCACTGGCGTCGCATGGTATGACCGCAACGGCGTGGTTCAACGCACCCCTGCGCCAGTCGTCGCTCTCGCGTCCAACGGGCTCGGCACCGCGCGGCTGATGCTTTTGTCCACGTCCAAACGGTTCCCGAACGGGCTGGCCAATGACACCGACCTTGTCGGGCGCAGGCTGATGCACCACCCGACAGGTATGGTCACTGGACGGTTTACCGAAGCCATGGACGGCTGGGCCGGCCCCTTTGCGGTGTCGATCTTGTCACAGCAATTCTATGAGACCAACCCGAGCCACGACTTCGTTCGCGGCTATCAGATGCAGCTGATCCGGTCCGACGGGCCGGTTGGCACCGCGGTCGGCGGTTACCTGCCGCGCGTGCCGTGGGGTGAAGGGCACCACGCCCGCTTCCGCGAAGTCTTTGGCCACACCGCAAGCCTGACGGTCACCACCGAAGACTTACCGCGCTTGGAAAACCGGGTCACCCTTTCCGATCATCTCACCGATAGCGATGACATCCCAGCGCCCAAGATAACCTACAGCCTCGACGACAATACAAAGCGCATGATCGCCCATGGGATCGACAGCGCCACCCACGCCTTCACCGAAGCGGGGGCCGCCGACATCACTGCGCAATCGCTGGTGGCCGACGCGGGCTTTCACCTGCTGGGCACAGCCTGCATGGGGTCCGATCCGGACGCCAGCGTGACGGATGCCAATTCCCGCGCCCACGCCGTGCCCAATCTACTGATCCTAGACGGGGCCGTCTTCACTACGGCCGCCGCCCTCAACCCCACTTCAACGATTCAAGCGCTCGCCCTTCGCGCGGCCGACGCCTTAGTCCGGGACCGGGCCGAGATGCAGGTGGTGTCATGAATGCCTTGCTCGACACGATGATCCCCGGAGATGAAGAATTTCCGTCTGCAAGCGGCATCGGCCTGCACGACGCGCTGACTGGGCATGACAGGTTCGCGGCACCCTATGCGGCGGTTCTTGCTGAACTACCCGAAATCTTCAACGAGATCTCGCAGGCCGACAAAGTGACTGCGCTGACCGAGATTGAAACCCAGCACCCCGCACTCTTCAATGCGCTGACAGTCGGGGCCTACAGCCTCTACTACACAAACCCGCAGGTCGCCGCAGTGATCGAACGGCTGACAGGGCACACCGCCCGCCCGCCGCAACCCACAGGGCACCCACTGGAGACTTTCGATCCGGCCATGGTCGCAGTGCCTGCCGCCCGAGCCCCGCATTACCGACCAACACCGGAGGTTGAAGATGTCTGAACCCACACGTCACACTGGAAAATCCGTCCTGGTCACTGGCTCTGCCAGCGGGATCGGGCTGGGGATCGTCGAACGGTTCTTGGCCGAGGGGGCCAAGGTCGCAGGCTTTGATCTGCACGAAACCAAGGCCAAGGGGGCGTTATCGATTACAGGCGATGCGACCGATGAAGCAGGGGTGCAAGCTGCGGTCGATCGGGTCATGGCCGAACTCGGCGGGCTCGACGTCATGGTCTGCAACGCGGGCGTCATCGCCGTGCAGCCCCTCGTGGAGATGGAATTTTCCGAGTGGAAGAGAGTGATGGACACTAACGTTAATTCGGTCTTTTTAGGAAGCCGGGCAGCGGCACGTGCGATGATCGCCCAAGGGCGGGGTGGTGTCATCATCAACGCCTCCAGCGGGGCCGGGCGTCGCGGCGTGCCAAACCTGTCGCATTACTGCGCCTCAAAGGCAGCGATCCTCATGCTGACCCAATCGCTCGCCATCGAACTCGCCCCTCACAAGATCAGGGCCAACTGCTATGTGCCCGGCCATATCCAGACGCCGTTCTGGGGCGGCATCGCAGAGGGCTTTGCTAAGGTCACGGGGCAAACGCCCGAGGCCGTGATTGAAGGGTTTAAACAGACCGTCCCATGGGGGCGATTTGGCACAGCGGACGATGTCGCCGCAGCTGTGTCTTGGCTGGCAACCCCCGATGCGGAATATGTCAGCGGACAGGCTATCGCTATGAATGGCGCGGAATTCCCGTTCTAAAGGGGGCATGATGGAGTTTGACTATATCATCGTCGGCGCTGGGTCCGCAGGCTGCGTCCTCGCCAACCGGCTGTCGAAAGACCCGGCCAACTCCGTTCTGCTGGTTGAGGCCGGAGGCAGCGACCGGAATCCGATGTTCTCAATCCCGCTCTTGGCGGGCGTCGCCTATTGGCACAAGCCCACAAACTGGAATTACAAAACCACACCTCAGACAAACCTAGATGGCCGAGAAATTAAATGGCCACGTGGAAAGGTGCTCGGCGGGTCATCTACGATCAACGGCATGATGTATATGCGCGGCAACGCAGCGGACTATGATCAATGGGCGCGGACCGGGCTCACCGGCTGGTCATATGACGACGTCTTGCCCTATTTCTGCCGATCCGAAAGCAATCTTGAGCGCCTCGGCGATCCGTTCCACGGCCAAGACGGCCCGTTACGGGTCAAGAAGTCCAAAGGCGAGAATCCGCTCTACGCCGATTTCCTCAGCGCGGGTAAGAATTGTGGCGCGCGGCCCAACGAGGATTTCAACGGGGCTGAACAAGAAGGGCTGGGATTCTACGATTTCAACACCCGCGACGGCCGCCGCGAAAGCAGCGCCACCGCCTTTCTGCGCCCTGCGATGACGCGCAAGAACCTGAGCGTGCTGACCAAGACCAAAGTCCGCCGCATCATCCTCAAAGACCGCCGGGCGACTGGGCTGGTGCTGCGCCGCGCCGGGCAAACCATCGACGTCACCGCACGCCGCGAGGTGATCCTCAGCGGTGGTGCGATTAACTCGCCGCAACTGCTGATGCTGTCAGGTATTGGCCCCGGGGCGGAACTGGTCGGGCACGGGATTGACGTCGTCTACGACGCGCCCGAGGTGGGCCGCAACCTACAAGACCATCTCGGCGTCTACCTGACCTATGCCTGCAAAGATCCGGTCACGCTGTTTCGGTTGTTCCGGCCCGATCGGGCGGCGCTGGCCTTTGCACAAGCCTACCTCTTTGGCACCGGCCCTGCGAGCGCCGTGCCCCTAGAGGCGGGCGGTTTCCTGAAAACCCGGCCCGAGTTAGAGATCCCCGATATCCACATCACCTTCGTTCCTGGCCTCAGCCTTGAGACTACGCGCAGAGGTCAGGGGCGGCACGGCTACCTAATCAACTTCTACCAACTTCGGCCCGAAAGCCGGGGCACGATCAGGCTCGCTTCCTCCGATCCGGCGGCAGCGCCCCTG
Source organism: Marinosulfonomonas sp. (assembly GCA_051251595.1). Taxonomy (GTDB): domain Bacteria; phylum Pseudomonadota; class Alphaproteobacteria; order Rhodobacterales; family Rhodobacteraceae; genus NORP110. The sequence goes on along the minus strand of JBPOFA010000010.1, from coordinate 124,325 downwards.
ATGGACCCGCACTACCTTTCCGTCGAGGCCGACATCCGCTGCATGCGTGACGGCACTCGTCTGGCGCGGCGGATCGGCGCGGCGGCCCCGCTGGCGCAGCGCAGGGCCAAAGACCTGTCGCCCACCTCCGCCGATTTGGAAAGCGACGCCGCAATTGACGCTTGGGTCCGGGCTGGGGCCAATACGATCTTTCACCCCGTTGGCACCTGCCGGATGGGCGCCGATCCTTCTTCCGTCGTCGATGGCGCCCTCAAGGTGCGTGGGATCGAGGGCTTGCGCGTCGTCGATGCCTCTGTGATGCCAACGATTATCGGTGGAAATACCAGCGCGCCCACAATGATGATTGCCGAAAAGGCTGCCGACATGATCCTCGGCCACGCCGCCCCATCGCGGGTCCACGCCCGATGAAGCCGCGCACCATGTTGAGAAGGACGACCTAATGACGGTTAAATACGCATGCGGCGGGCTGCTACTGGAAGTGGGTGAGATTGCTCGACTGATCCTCGACCGGCCCGACAGGCGCAACGCCATGACGGCGGCGATGTGGGCGGCGGTCCCCGAAATCTGCGACCGAGTGGTGCAGGATCAAACCCGCGTCCTGATCGTTACGGGCGCGGGCGACAAAGCGTTTTGCGCCGGGGCTGACATCTCGGAATTCGCCACCGTCTACGGCACGCCCGAGGCTACAGACTCCTACAACGGTGATGTGCGCACTGCCCAAGCCCGCCTGCGCGATCTTGCCTGCGTGACCATCGCCGAGGTGCGCGGCGTCTGCTACGGTGGAGGCTGTGGTCTGGCGCTGGCCTGCGATTTTCGCGTGGCTTCAACGGATTCCGACTTCGCCATAACACCCGCAAAATTGGGTCTCGCATACAGTCCCGCCGACACATGGCAATTGATAGAAAAGGTCGGGATGCCCCGCGCCAAAGACCTGCTGCTGACAGGGCGTGTGGTGACGGCACGGGAAGCGCTGGAGATCGGGCTTATCGACCGGATTGACGAAACCGCCGTCGCCTTGGCCGATCATTTGGCCAGCCTTGCCCCCGCCGCCCTCAGAGCCATCAAGGCGATCTGCAATGGCCTTAGCGAGCCTTCCCTGCACCCCGACTTGCAGGCAACCTTCGAGGCCACCTTTGCTGGTCCCGAATTCCGCGAGGGTTACAGCGCCTTTCTGGAAAAACGTCGACCAAACTTTGGAAAAGATACGGCATGACCGCCACGATCCTCGAATTGGCAGGAGCCACCGCCACCGCTCAGACCACGCCCGAAGGGGCCTTGAGGGCGCTGCTCACACCACTCCATAGCGAGCTTGGAGAGCGGGACGGTTCCTTTGATCTGCCTGACGGCGTCTCACAATTCTTTGTCGCCGGCGCCTTTCTGGTGACCCCAGATCAAGACTGGCACATGCTGACTGCTAGTCTTGGCTTTCCGCCTGAGCAGACCCGGTTGATGATCCCGATCGATGGCGGACATCCAGGGCGGGTACGGTCCAGCGGCGCGGCGTTGCACCTTCCCGATACCGACGCTGAAGCAGGCAGCTTCAAACAATACCTCAAGACTGCGCGCATGGGCTCGGCGATCTACGCTCCGATGATCTGGCAGGGGCAATTCTTGGGGCAGATCGTGCTGGCCGGGCGGGCGGCATTCAGCCTAAGTGCGGACGACTTCGCCGTGATGCGCGCCGCTGCGCCGCTTGCCGCCGCTGTCTATGTCGCGCAGGGCGGCCCCGAATGGCTGGCGCAGATGTATCCGCCCGACGACGCCTTTCGGGTTACACCGCAAGGGCTATAGCGGAAGGCGATCTGGGGTCTTATCGGTTGAAAAAATCGGAGCGAACCGGTTCCATCAAAATCGGACAGTCAACCCGAAGCGTGGGTCGATTTGGAGTTGTTCTTGTCTGGACTGACTGCTGTCATTCTCTGAACTGACCTCCAAGGCCCTTATTTCGAGTGAAGACGACCAATCGTGTCAACGCGGGAGACGTCGTCCACAAGATTGGGAACTTTCTTCGTGAAAAAGTCGGAGAAAGGGGCGAACGACTGTCTGAAATCACCACAGTTCAAAGCAACGTGCGATGATGGCTAAAAAAACGAGTCCGACAAATGCGATTGAGTGGTATGAGGAGCGGCCCGACGGAAGAATTATTGAAGATCTTTCCGCCTGGAAAACCAGAACAGATGATCTGTTCAACTCAATTCATAGCGCCTTTTTTGAACTCAACTTGTACACCGGGTTTCGCAAGGCAGAAGCACTCGCATTAGAGTGGAAGAATATCCATGACACCAAAGTCGGCTTTGGGCCGTTCGTTTAGCCTTGGTCTGGTATGCAGGCGAGAAGCGGTACAGTAAACGATCTATTTCCGTTTGTGGTCGGGTGGCTAGGTTTGCAACCCCAGCCACCCAGCTCCCTTTCAGGAGTGTCAGATCAGCACTTCTCGTTGCGCCAGACGTTGTTCAAGCCAGTCCAGCACTTCACTTTCAACCCAACCCACTCGGTTTGGGCCCAGCTGTACCCGTCTTGGGAATAGGCCTGCCTTCTCCAGACGTGCGACGTGTTGCGGTGAGTACAAGACCAACTCCTTAACCTGGCGTTTTGACAGTATTCTCATCACGATATCTCCTAGATAGAAGAGCATCGCGATGCTCGGGTTTCGACAAGTTTCCCGAGGAGATGAAAGGCTAGCAGCTTATGGTTGTATATCAAGCAGGTTCTATGCGCTCTTTCCCGATTCAAAGCTGAGCACACAAACTACCCAAGCGCATCACATTTATGAGACTAAAAAGAGACTAAAAAGGGAAAAAGGCTTAGCAATAAATCGCTAAGCCTTTAAATTCTTTGGCGGACTGGGGAGGATTCGAACCCCCGACCCCTTGATTCGTAGTTCAAGGTGATCATGCACAGCCCGCAATCGATCAACGGTCGCGTCAAGTTCTTCTATCGTGCGCAGTGCATGGTTCGCGGCTTCGCGCAGTATCCCCGCACTATTTGTATCAAGTGGCCAGACGTGGCCTTCAGACAATTCAACGATGGCCTCTGCTTGGGGCCGGACGAAACGGCGTAGCTTGATCGCACTTTGACGCGCTGCGGCGAGCTCCGCAGACAGTCCGCGGGTCAAGGCAAAAGACCGCTCTTCAAATTCGTCTGTATTTTCAACCAGTTCAAGCGACACTTTCTCAATGCGCTTGGTCAGGTTGTACGCCAGTTCCGCTAGGAATGATGCAATCGATTGGGGACCTTGACCAGCCTCTACCCGTTGGCGAATGTCGTCAACCGCCCAGACCCTTCTTGCGCGCGCGCTGACGATCAGGCCATCCACGACCCAAAGCCGGAGTGATACCATGTCGTCCGTGTTTGCGCCGGGGTTCAGGTTAACGCCGCGCAGGTTCATGATCAGACCGCCATCCAAAAGGTCACACCGCGGGCGCGTTTCCGACTGGGTCAGCGCCATCGCTGCAGTTTGGGGCAGTGTTTGAAGCGCCCACTGCGCGAATTGTGGATCATTCAAGTCAAAGTGTAGCCACCGATAGCCGTCATCCGGGCGGTTTATCATATTAAAATCATGGAGATTGATCGCCGTTACTTGCGCTTTCGGACTGATCAAGAAAGCACAAATGGGGATTGGCTCGTCCATTGGATATCACCGATGTTAAGGTTTGCATCACCCTGATCCCGCATAATCAGAATTGATAGCGCATTCTGTAGAGTTTTGTCCTTTTCGTACGTTCGTTCACTCCGCAGCATCCGCCAAAAAGGGCTCAGCGCTCCCGTACGAAGTATCAAACAATCAAAACCTCTTCGAAATGACGAACGGCTCCAACCGTTCGTCAGAATCCTCAGATATCAATCCTTTCTGCTATGCTCAGCGCGTCTTCGAGTTCGACCCCCAGATATCTGACGGTGCTATCAACCTTTGTGTGGCCAAGCAGAAGCTGAACAGCACGCAGGTTGCCTGTCTTGCGATAAATTTCCGCCACCTTCGTTCGGCGCATAGAATGGGTGCCGTAGCCACTTGGTTCCAAACCAATCGAGACAACCCAATCTCGAACCAAACGGCCATACTGGCGTGTAGATATGTGCGGCCGATCATGAAAACGGCTCGGAAACAAGAACTGGCATCCGATCATTTCCGGAGACTTGATCCAGTTGGTCACAGTTTCTCGCGTGTTTTCAGCCAGTTCAAACTGGACAGGCTTGTTCGTTTTACTTTGAACGACGGACACTCTTTCACGAATTTTGTCGTCCCTGAGTAGGTCAATGACCTTCAGTGACACCAAGTCGCAACCGCGTAACTTGCTGTCTATTGCGACGTTGAACAATGCGAGATCGCGGAGATTACCCGCTAGTTCGAGGCGAGCGCGGATGGCCCAGACCTGTTTTGGTAAAAGCGGACGCTTTTGCCCGACAAGGCGACCCTTATTCCAGGCTCGTCGTTTTGGGGTGACAACGGGAAGTTGGACTCTCGGCATGATTTGCCCTCCACCAACCCTCCAGCCCAAATATCAACACAGCGCTGACGACGTATCATAGCCTAAAAGCTTATGTCGGCTTCGCCGCTGGCGCACCATCAAGTGTTTCTGCAAAAGAAAATGGTGGCTTTGGTTCGCCAAGTCGAATGACTGGAAGGTCCCACGAACTGTGAATTCGACCGCCGACGCTCGCTGCAGTCTGCGTGAATGGCCGGTTCTCCCGCTGCGCGGCGGCACGTATTTTCTCGCTCACGCGGCATTTCCATCGCTGCGAGCGCACGCAGCACAAAATACGGATTCACACATTGGGCTCTCCTGACACCTTCGCGGCCTGATCTACGAACGGCTGTTCTGCGAGGGAGTGCCATTCGCTGCACCGTGCAGCAACTGGAAAAACGCGGGACTCAGCCGCCGTTCATGTCAAGATTTCGAACGGCAGCTTGTATTTCACTTGCGTTGCTCTTGCAGCCAAAGCAAAGCTGGCGGTTCCCTGCCGCGTAGTTACGCTTTTGTAGGGCAACCTGAGAAGTCTGCCGCGCCTAATCGGACAGGTCGTCTCAGGCGATGCAGTCGCGCAGCGGAGCGTCCTCGTACGACCCTACTTTGTCCGAATGCCATACAGGGCAAAGGTCCACGGTTGATTAAAATGAGAAACCCGGAAGCCGCGATCATTCCGCTGCTGATGTTAGCCGTTCGTTGGATGCTGTTGGTTTAATATGCAAATCCTGCTGTGGATAGGGAATGGAAATCCCGGCATCGTCGAAGTTTTCTTTTATCTGCTGAGTGAGATCCCAATAAACGTCCCAGTAATCCGTAGTCTTCGTCCACGGGCGGCAGATGAAATTCACCGAACTGTCGGCGAGTTCATGTACGCGGATTACTGGTTTAGGCTCGTCCAGCACCAATGGGTGCGCCTTTGTTGTCTCCTCAATCACGCGCAGCGCGTCCGGAATTGAATCCTCATATGAAATTCCAAACACCAGATCTACACGCCGGGTCAGGCTAGCGGTGACGTTGGTTATGACATTGCCCCAGACATTTTTGTTAGGAATGACAATAACCTGATTGTCTGGCGTCACAACCGTTGTGGCCACGATACTGACCGATTTTACAGTCCCGGCAACACCGCCAACGTCGACATAGTGGCCTTCGTCAAAGGGTCGGTTGATCATGATCATCAAGCCGCTTGCGAGGTTGCCAAGAGTGTCTTGGAAGGCAAAAGCCATGATAAATGACGCTCCGCCAATAAGAGCAAAAACTGGGGAAATATCTATACCAAGGGCTGACAAAACCACCATCAATCCAATTGCCAGAACCACCCAGTAAACCAATGTTACAAGGAAGGCCTGAAGCAATTTTGACAGGTTCGGCACATGACCGATCCATCTGCGCGCAAACCGCCGTACAATCTTTGCAAATATCAACAGGCCGACCATCGAACTGATGATTACACCCGTCTGGATTGCCACCTGAACACCACCTTCGCGATCTGTCAGCCAACGAAATGCCTCAGCATAGAGCGTTTCGTAATCTGACGTACGCGTCTCTTCAACGATCACTGAAGAACGATATGCCCGGTAGTCGGAAATCAGCGCAGGATCGCCACCCTTCTTTTCAAACGACGAAACTACCTTAGAATACTTGTCGAACAAAAGCCCCCTTTCGAGGGCAAGTTCTGCGAGGTTTTCTCGCGCAGCGTCCTCAACGGCACCATCTGTTCGATTGATCGCAATCTGTGCGGACATGACCTCTTCTGTTTTCGCACGCACGATCTCCAGCCATCTCTCAGCAAGAATTTCCAGTTCCGGTTTCGTCAACGGAATCAACCGAAGCTCAAGCTCTTTGGCGTCAATGCCGCTATTCAGAATCTCTTGGGTCAATCCGGTTTCGCCATCACGCGCGGACTCATTCACAGCGGCAGAAGTCACTGCTTCGGCAATACGTCCGGCCTCTTCTTCCTGAGCGGTTTGTTGAGCTTGAACAAAACTCGCGGACAGTAGGAGGGCAAAGGCCGTAAACATCGAAATAAAAAACAAACTTGCCTTGATTGGTATCCATTTGGATTTTGGCTGAAGCATTTTTGGGCCTTTGTTATGATGAGCTTGGCAGTTTCGGTTTTGAGCATATCTAATGAACAACAAGACGAGATCCCATACCGAAGCCTAAAAAAATGACACTCCACCAACAGGCTGCTTTTTTGTCAGTCAAGAACAACGTCTTTGACTTGTGTCAATCGGGTGGCGAGGATGGCAGCACCGAGCCATTCCGCGTTGAAGACGTGCCCAAGGTAACATAGCAGACATTAGCGACACCGCAGAAAACGGGTAGTTTGGGCTCGACCCGGTCATCCGACTGTTTTGCTCAGATGGCAGCTAGGCGCCGCTGAGCAGCCGTTTGGACAAGGAAAACGAACTTTCAGCTGCGAATGGCCGCTTCGCGCGATAGCAGACGAAGGCCAAAATTCGGTCTGTGACCGACTTGCGGACAAACCGGCCTTATGCGGGTGCAGCGTAGATCAAGGGTTCGACGCGCGACCCGCACCCACAGGTTCTGCGGCAGCGCGGCGCAAATTCCCCAGACCGGACGTTCGAGACATGTAAAACCACCAGATTCCAAACCGGACGTTCGCTGCGCTCTTGATCGATGTCTCACAAGCGGACTTTCCGGTCAGTCGCGTCGATCAGTGCAATTGGCGCTTCCGGCCCATACCGGACTCTCAGTACCCCGATCGGATGCTGCATCCGCAGCCCGCATTGCAGACCTTCGCCGCAAGCGCGAACTTTGGGGTTTGACGAACTCACATTTCGCGGACTTTGCTGCCATGCGCTGCCACGCAGCAACTTGGCAATTGCTTGTTGAGGGTTATTGCTCACCGCTAAATGGATTTTGGTTCAAGACACCACTTCTGGCTCTAGGCTGACTTTATTGCCTTTCCCTTGGTGGATGTGGGCAACCAGCTTGAAACCCAATGCGATACAGCCCGACCCATCGCGCGCAGAGCTTCAGTTCTCTCGTCGTGCCCGGCCTCCATGGCCTTAGTGGTATCGACCGAACCATCTTCGCGGATAAATTCTTTTTCTGAAGTGTGTGTCATTTGATCTGTCCTCAAGTTGCGTGTGCTTCACTGTTCGTAAGTTTGAGGTTAGTCGGCTCGAGATCAGTCCGCTTCACGGAGTTCTCCAGATTTTCTTTAGATATTGCCTTGTGCCGGATAGGGTGCTGGAAATGCCGTGGGATATGGGCCGAAGTTGATGATGTCAGAGCGAATTGAATTTGCAGACTGCTGCCTCGATCTTGTGTCACTTGAATTGATTCGAGATGGCAAAATTCAAGCCACAGAGCCCCAGGTTTTCGACCTGATCAGGTACTTTGCCGAGAGTGATCGGCGGCTCCTGACCCGCGACGATTTGATCGAGGGCGTCTGGGGCGGGCGGATCGTTTCCGATGCCGCCATTTCGACACGCATCAATATGGCTCGTAAGGCGCTAGGCGACGACGGCAAGGCTCAACGGATTATCAAAACTGTCCCGCGCCGTGGGTTCAGGTTCGTCCCAGAAGTCAAGCCTGTCGCATCAGAAGAGCCGCCGGCTGTGACAACCACTTCAGTAGACTCTGTTCGCAATCAACAGCTGCCGAGCCGACCTTCTGTGGTCGTCATGCCAATAGGCTGTATCTCTGACGATGCGGAAACACGTCATTTGGCTCAGGGATTGCGGATCGACATACAAAATGCGTTGGTAAAGGCATCCGGCGTGTTTCTGATCGCGGCAGGCTCGGCCGCAGCCGTTGGAGATTATTCGGCAAAAGAGGCCGCGCAAATCCTCGGGGTTCAATACGTCCTTCAAGGGTCGGTGCGTAGGTCGGGAGACCTTGTGCGCTATACTGCCCAGCTTGTTGATACCTTGACGGGTCACATTGAATGGTCCGAGCAGTATGACCGGCAGTTTTCCGATGTCTTCAAGTTTCTGGATGAGGTGGTGTCAGACGTTCTGATATCGATGAACGTAAATCTTGTGTCCGGCGAGGAGGCGCGCATTTGGCATAAGACACTTTCCGATTTGAAATCGCTGGAAGTGTTTTACAGGGGCATCGACAATTTCTTTTGCATGACGAAAGAAAGTCTTGCTTCTGCACGACGAGACTTCGAACTCGTCGCACAGCATCATCCCGATCTTTCATTGGGGCCGACGTGGGTTGCGCTCACTTTTTGGTACGAGTTTCAGCGACGACTGGCCGACTCACCAGATGAGGCCCGTCGTCAGGCGCGGGATTGGGCCGAGAGGGCCAGCGCGTGCGACGATTTTGATGGGCAGGCCCATACAGTCCTCAGCCATCTCTATCTATTGGACAAGGAATTTGACAAAGCTCTTGAGGCTGGCAGAATCGCGGTTCGAACCCGGCCCAACTGTGCCCATGCCAATGGGTTTTTCGCCAATGTCTTGCACTATTGCGGCCAAGATGCCGAGGCTCTTCATCATATTCAATTGGCAATCCGATACGCGCCGATGCACCCGCCGTTGTTCGACTACATACTTGCAGTTGTATCTCGCGCCTGTGGAAACGTTGAAGATGCCACAAATGCCGCCGAAGCGGCCTTTAAAAGAAACCCGACTGATGTAGGAACTATTGCTGTTCTCGCTATTCTGGCAAGCGAACAAGGACGACACCGACTTGCTGCCGATTACTTCAAGGAAATCGTGGAAATAGATCCGGACTTCTCTGGGAGTGGCTATGCAGAACATCAACCCTACCTTCATCGGTCGACTGTCCTAGACATTGCCAAAAAACTTGACCGCGCTGCCAAGGACTATTGGGAAACTAATAAACTTACCTAATTTCCATTTTGCGCCGCAGCATCGCACGGGATATCAAGGTCACTTTGGGCTCCCTGCCGCCATTAGATCGGTCGCAGCATTTTGCCTGTGGGTGCCACCACCGCAAGTAAGGACGGCCCAAAGCCGACCTTCGTGCTATTCGCAGCGAACGGCGGCTTGGAGCCCTTTTTGACAGATGCTGCAACCGCATAGTTTAAGAAGATTGGGCGGGAAAGCCTGGAAAGATAGCCTCAGATCAATTGGTACGGTTCTGGCCCGATGCTGGATTGGTTGGTTCAAAGGCGCGGTATCGCGCCACATATTCCAGTGATCGACAAGTCAGGCCGAAAGGATGGGACGTTTGAGCGGGCTGACTTTACATATGACGCTGAGAACGATCTTTATATTTGCCCCGGCGGCAAAGAGTTGAAGCAATATAGACGCGCATTCACCAAACCAAGGTCTGGCCCCAATAAAGATGCCACCATCCGCTACCGCGCCCGGAAATCTGATTGCGGGGCATGCCCGCTTAAACAGCGCTGCACACCCAAAGAGCCACAACGAAAAGTTACGCGTTCAATCTATGAACCCTCCCGTGATGTTGCCCGAGGCTTATCGCAAACACAGCAATATGCCATCTCCCGAAAGCTACGCAAAAAGGTCGAAATGTCGTTCGCCCATCTGAAACGCATCCACGGATTGGGGCGGCTTCGATTGCGTGGACCATGTGGCGCTCATGACGAATTTATACTCGCCGCAACCGCCCAGAACCTCAAAAAGTTGGCTAAACTAGCTCCGAACTCAATTCTGGCCAGCACCGCTCAGTAAAATCAAAGAGGGAACCATTCTTCCTGTGATGCAGGGCCCGGAAAACCATGAGTTTTTCAACAGAATAAGCCCATTGTGGTCATTTATTTAGTTTGAAAATTGGCAGAAATGGATCGGGCAAAACAGGGCCCGATCCGTGATGAATTGTTTTTATCCCGCTTTCAGATAAGGGATGGCACCCGCGATATCTGTGTCGTCAATAACGTGAAAATTTGAGATACTGCCCGCCTGACGTGCTTGGCCATAAGGAGCGTAGTCGGGGTCCGCGGCAAACCCATCGAGAGCCGCACGAGAGGGGAATTCAAGAATAGCGATCAATGTGCTGTCTTTTGCGCTGCCCTCAAGTGTATCGATATTGCCGCTACGCGAAAGATACTTACCGCCGTGTTTTTCCACCAGCTTGTGAACCTGGGTAGCATATTCGGGGACCCAGCCGTCGTCGGTAACCTTGATGTCGGCAATCAGATAAACGCTCATAGTTTTTCTCCTTTTTTGGGCGACACAGAATTTGTATCGCCAGATGGAACAACTCTGTCTGAAAGCAGCCATGCGCTTCTAGTCACGAAACTGGATCGGGTAATACAGTTTCTGGACTAGGCAGACGCAATTAACCCGCTAGTCTTACCAAAGAAACGTCACCGGAGGCCCTATGTCACAAGCCAGCTACAAACAGTTTTGCCCACTCTCGATGGCCGCAGAGGTGCTATGCACCCGATGGACTATGGTTCTAATGCGTGAACTTATTGCAGGATCAACAAGATTTAATGACCTGCGCCGTGGAGTGCCCAAGATGTCTCCAACGCTTCTCTCACAGCGGCTCAAGGACTTGGAGGCGGCTGGTATTGTTGAAAGAAAACCTGTCCCGACCGAGCGGGGAGTTTTCGAATATCATTTATCCGAGTCTGGTAGAGACCTTCGCGAAGTTGTCATCGCCATGGGGATGTGGGGTCAAAAATGGGTAGAGTCATCTCTTTCACTAAAGAACCTCGATCCCTCTCTTCTGATGTGGGACATGCGCCGGAACCTAAATCCGGAACCGTTACCAAAAGTAAGGACCGTAATACAGTTTCTGTATCACGACTTACCTTCGAGCAAACGCGATTGGTGGCTGGTCATCGAGCCTGCCGGAGAAGTTGATCTCTGTTGGGCAGATCCCGGGTTTGAAGTTGACCTGTATGTTTCGACCGACCTTCGGACGATGACCGCAATCTGGATGGGGATAACTGACGTTGCTACCGAAAAAGAGCGCATCGAATTCACGGGTTCGCGCAAAATTGCCAAGACAATGCAAACGTGGCTTGGGCTTAGTCCATTTGCTGTTCAGAAAAAACTGGTGGCATAATCACCAACTCTGAACGGCGAAAATATCGCACTGAAAAAGCACAAACGTCAGCGTGCCAGACAGCACTTCTGATGCACCAAACAAGAACCACTCGATGATTATGCTTCACTCACCGTCCATTTCGACTGACAGTTGCGCAGGAGGTTCTCGATGGAATACCCGGGAGGCGGTTTAGCCGCCATTGGAAATACACCGCTTGTCCGCCTTGGAAGGCTGGTTCCCGAAGGTGCGGCCGAAGTATGGGTAAAACTCGAAGGAGGTAACCCGACCGGCTCCTACAAGGACAGAATGGCGATTTCGGTGCTGTCGGCGGCCCTAGCGCGAGGTGACGTCTCCCCGGGTGACACGGTTGTCGAATTCACGGGAGGCAGCACAGGAACTGCACTAGCATTTGTGTCCGGCGTGATGGGTTTGAAGTTCATCGCTGTATTTGCGGATGCTTTCTCTAAGTCAAAGCAGCAGGCGATGGAGGCGTTCGGCGCAAAGGTTCTGGTTGAGAAAAGCGTTGATGGCAAAATTACCCACGAACTTGCAGAACGCATGAAACAGCGGGCACTCGCTCTGTCTGAGAAACCATCGCACTACTATGCAGATCAATTTGGCTCACCTGATGTTCGACGGGGCTATGTTCCGATGGGACAGGAAATCGCTCGGTCGCTTGACGGTGACTTTGACGTTTTTTGTGCCGCTGTTGGAACGGGTGCAGCCATGATGGGAACGCTTGATGGAATGCATGGGTGTGGTGCTAAACCAAAAGTCATTGCCCTTGAGCCCTTGCAGTCGCCACTTTTGACGACGGGAAAATCGGGGGCACACAAGGTCGAAGGTATTGCTGTGTTTCCTGCGCCCCCTTTTCTGGACAAGTCAGTTCTGAGTGATGTGCGTACTGTAGACCAAGACAAAGGCTTCGAGATGTGCCGTCGTCTTGCCCGGGAAGAGGGCATTTTTGGTGGCGGCTCTACGGGCCTGAATGTTTGCGCAGCCATAGACCTCGCAGTTGAACTCGGATCGGGGAAACGTGTCGTCACTTTTGGATGTGACAATGGCGTCAAATATCTTGGAGGACACATTTACTGCTGAACTATAGTGTGTACTTGCTTGGAAAATCGGTCTCCAGGGCAACGACGGCTTTGTCCGCAGAGCGGTCATCGAGCGCCTGTTTGTTGGTGCAACCACAGCGAATGGCTGCTTTGAGCCCAGTGCGGACGCGCCGTTGCTCCTTCCCAAGTCCGGTGGATTGTCAGCTTGCCCCCTGCCAAAGTCCAACTGCGAACACCACGATTGCCAGCCAAGCGACGGTAAATATTACGGTACGGGCCATCAGTATTCGAACACCGACAAGGAACACCACAAAATGAAGGATGCGGGCCCAGAAGAACACGGCTGCCGACAGTGCCATTGTTGACGACGAAATCCCGAGCGAGTGAGCAATCAACACAAGAGCAGCGAAGGCACCAAACTGCTCAACAAGGTTAACGTGGGCACGGTTCGCCCGCTGAACCCATGCTGGAAAGTCAGACTGTTTCCTGAGATTGCTGTAATCGTCCGGAGTGAGCAATCCAGTCGTCAATACCTGTCCGATTATATGTGGAATCCATGCGACGGAAAGCAAGAGCGCAGATAGGAATAGATAGGTTAGTTCGGTGGTCATAAGGTCCTCCAATTGTGGCCAAACTCAAGTCATGAGACGCGATCCACCACATATCACGCCGCTCCTATCAAATCAAAACCCGCTTGGTTCTCATGCAGACGTTCAACCGATCTGAGAGCGCTGCCATGCGGCGAATGACTGCCTTAAGTCCGAAGCGGTCGTTTACACCGACATATGGCGCCGCAACGCAGCGAACGGCGGCTTAGACCCCAATCCGCCCGGAGCGACATAAACAGAAGTCGTGAGTTCGAAGTTTGCCACTCCGACCAATATGTTCATTTACTGTTGCCGCGACTCATCCAAGATTCTTGATAGAGGTTTTCAAATGTGCTCGCGCAAAGCGCGGGATTTTGGCGCGCTCGCCAGTTTCTTCGACAATGAAACCGTGATCGATCCTGTACAACAAATCAGGCACATGATCCTCCATCATTGGAGGAACCGCGGCTTCGCTCACCAGCTGGGGTTTGGAAGCGTGCAGTAACATCTTTTGAGCGAGGCTTCTGAGTTTGACGGCCCACCCAAAGTGAACCCCGGATTGGTTAGTAGCTGCATCCGACATTGTTTTCTCCTTGGTAGTGAATTTTCTTTCAAGAGGAGGTTAGCTGAGTCACCTTGTATCGAACAATCCCGCATGATAGATATCGCATATAGATACATTCTATAGTGAGGCGCCACAAATGCCTTCCGCCAGCAACCAGATGAACCTGGATTTCAACGCGCTGCGAACCCTACGGACGGTATACCGATTGGGCTCGTTCTCCGCGGCTGCGGACGAGATTGAGGTCAAGCAATCCACAGTCAGCTACACAATAAACCGTCTAAGAAAGGCGTTTGATGATCCGCTCATTGTTCGGCAGGGCGGCAAAAATGTCCCAACAGAGCGTTGTCAGCAGCTCATTCCGATTATAGATCGAATTCTTGCCGAAGTTGAACATGCAGAAAACCAGGGAGAATTTAACCCGTCAAGCGCGAAGGGACGGGTCACAATGGCCTGCTCGACATACGCCGTTCGTGTAATCTTGCCCGACTTAATTAGACGTTTACAAAAAGAGGCTCCCGGCATTTTTTTGAACGTGGTTGCACGGTTCCAAGGCACTTCGCAGCTACTGCTTGAAGGTAAAGCGGATATCGCTTTGGTTTTCGCCGATATCGAAGAGAACGGCATTTATGCCCACGCGCCCATTTTTGAGGACTACGCCGTCTGCATCATGGATCCGGGAAATCCATTGGTGGGCAAGGTGCTTTCTGACGAAGATATTGGGAGTGCAAAACACGTGGTCGCCAGATTGTGGGCCAATTGGAAGCCACCCTATGTGGCTGCCGCAGAAAAGCGCGGAATTCAGATCAACTTCGTTGCAGCAGTTTCCGATGCCACCCATATTCCTCTATGGGTGAAAGGAACTGATCTGATCGGCGGAATGCCTAGCACTCTGGCCCAGACATTTGGAAATGAGATTGGTGTTGCACGATTTCCTTTCCATGCGCCTGCCAGGTTGAACATGTACTGGCCCGCTGCTTCAAATCATTCGCCTCTGAATTCATGGCTACGCAAAATCATAATCGAGGAAATAGAAAAGATTGAAGAGCCAAGTTCCATTTGATTTGCACGGACAGAGGTGCTCCCATTCTCACGTCCATTGCCTTTTCGGAAGATAGTGTTCCCAATCGCTCGTTATTCTCGAAAACCCGTTCAAACCGCCCCCACATAGCGGACATTTGTGCTAACCGTAGCGAATGGCTGCTTTGAGCCCAATCCAGACATGCTTCGGCGCTGACTCTCGCAGATGCAGCAATGTAATTGACTTAAATCATCAGCGGTGCAGCAGCCAGAAAAGCGGACATTGGTCGCGGCCGCAGCGAGGTCCGAGGGGCCTATGACCGAGTTGTGGACAAAGCACCAATTCGCGGCACTCTCACCAACGGCAGCCTTCTACACATTGCGTGCCGTTTATCTACTAAAGCTTTTGGCTTACACCTGAGGCAGGGGTGCGCCGAAAGCCGTAAGAGGTGTCAATGTTGCGCGCATTTCGGAATAAACCAGCAACTCAGGTCTATCCCGAAATGCTTTCAATACCAGTGGACTTACCCGTAAATGCCCCCATATAGGGCAGATGCTCACCCGTCCTGCCAAGTATATCTGGCAACACCTTCGTTATTTCCCTTTGTGGTCCGCGCTTACCTATTCAAAATGGCGCGGGTTTGATGCGCGGGCGCGCAGCCTCGGCAATGTTTTCGGCTGGACCATGCGCTGGATACCAATTGCGCGGCGACGGTTTAACCGGGAGATTTTGCGCATCTACCCGGATATGGCGCGCGCCGATCGCCTGAACCTTAGTCGCAAGATGGGGCAGAATATGGGGCGTACCTTGTTTGAGGTTTTCCACAATACCGGGTTTCAGGCAGGGCAGGATAGGTTCCACATCTCTGGCCCCGGCCTTGCGGTGTTAGAAAAGGCGCGGACTGACGGTAAAGGCGCGATCCTTGTCTCGGGGCATTTTGGTCAATGGGAGGCCGTGCGCGCGGTGTTGAAACACCGGGGCATGGAGACCGCCGGGGTTTACCGGCGGCAGAACAACAGGCATTATCAACGCCTACTGGTGCGTGGGATCGAGCAGGGCGGCAAGCCTGCCCTGACCACCGGGCGACACGGCACCAAAGCCATGATCCGCCACCTGCGCGCCGGGGGTTTTGTTGCAATCCTGCTGGACGAAAAAACCGTAGACGGCGAGATGCTGCCATTTCTGGGTTTCGACGCGCTCACCTCCGTTGCCGCTGCGCGTCTCGCGCTCAAATATGATATTCCTTTCATGCCGGTCTTTGGCACAAGGCATGACGACAGCAGCGACATAGATGTGGAGTTCGAAGCCCCTATCGAGCCCACTGACCCCCGCACCATGACGCAAGCCTTCAACGATAACCTATCCGCACGTATCCTGGAAAAGCCCGACCAATGGTACTGGCTTCTACGGCGTTGGAAGGATATGCGGCGGTAAAACAGGGTCGGGGCGGCTTTAGCCACGCGGCACGCTTCCCATGACCGTTAAGCTTTTAATGAACGGTCCGGCCATTGCCGGGTTCTTGATCATCGCGACGTCCTCATGAACGGCAATGTCTGCATCCGGCGCTTCCTGCCACTTCGTGGCGGGTGCAGCATCGGGCAATATGGGCTCGAAGCAGCCATTCGTCCAAAATCACCATTTGTCTGCTTTGCGGAGAGGGTGTGTGAAAACTCCCCCATTTTGACCGGACTGATGGTATGATTTCCGTATTCGGTGCGGAGGTTATTCATGGCGCAATTTATCGAGGGTTTGGACCGTCAGCAGACGATGTTGCTGTCCGAATGTCTGGACGATTATGTTGATGAGAACAGTCATGTCCGTGCCATTGATACCTTTGCAGACATGCTTGATCTGGCAGCGCTTGGCTTTCATGCGCAGGCTGCTGCCACGGGTCGGCGATTGACGTGCGCGTTGGGAATTCGCAATCGCCAATTGCAGGTGAGAATTCAGACGTAATTTAGCAACCCCAAACCGCGCCATCCGTATCATCTAGTGACTCAGTAAATGACCTGCGATTAATGGATTTGGCTTTGGTCAGGCATTAGGCCCAATTGGTGACATGTCATTTTACTGTTACTAAAATGAAATGGTCCGGAACTTGGGGGCTAGACATTCTGCTTAACTCAAAACAGTTTTTAGAGTAAGGTTTCGTGTAGGGTGTCCAACCACGAGTTGCCCCGAACAGGAAGGTTTCATTCTGGTTCGGGGCCTAGCTTGTTCGAATAATTTTCAAAGTTGACCCAAGAAATGGTGATCGGGAAACGTCCTAAGGGTGTTGGGCACGGAATCGCACAGAACTTTTGCTTGTTTTCTGTAGCACGCCCTAGGCTTTGAATGAGGAAATAAACGATGACCAGCTGCAACTCTCACCGGATGATGATGCCATTTGCCTTGCGCCGATCCATTCAAGAGTTTTCGAGACTTTTCAATACTTTCCGGCGGGGATCACCATTCGCGGGCCGACATCAATCGACAAACCCAGTAAGGAGATCGCGATTTTTCATTACCGGAACATTTGCATTTGCGCTGTCGTCAGCGGCATACGCTGACCCGCAACGTTTCAAAACCTTCACCGATTTCAAGCAGGCACAAACAGAGATCGAGTCGGCGGCGCACGAAAGAGTTCGGCAAATCAACATCGCCAATCGCACAATCGCCGATTTGACAAGCACTTTGCAGACAGAAAGACCTGCCCATCTCCAGGCCAGAAACGATTTCTTGCTGGGGTTCTACGCCTATTTTTGGTACCGTGAACAGCTTGACCCTGTAACGGGGCTTCCAGGACTGAGAACGCCCGAGTTTCGTGAACTTTCCCGTTCCCTGCCTTCCCTGAAATCCCGCGCGGAGACCGCTGTTCGGCGCGATGCCCGATTGCAAAAGGAACTTGGCGAGGCCGTTGGTGAGCGAACCCAATTGCAGCGCAACTTCTCTGAGCAATATCGTGATTTCTACAGCAATATTGCATTGAACGGAGAGCTTCTAAGTCCTCCGATCGTCCGCAAGGTCGAGGTATTTGGTGGCAAAGATCTCATCTACTCGGCAGCGTGGGAGGACGGTCAAAATCTAGAAAAGATCTCTGATGTTCTCGAAACCACCCACGGTCTTGTTGAACAACACACCGTGATGCTCAAGGATGTGCAAGACAGCCTGGCAGTTCTTCGATCGAAAGAGCGCGCAAGCTTGGCGGAATGGCACGAACTCAACCAGATCGCAATTTTTGATGATAATATTGCGCTGTTTACCAACGGTACAATTGAATTATCGGATGCATTGGTTGGTGGGGGGCTGCTGTCCGATTCCCCCAGGGCTGGGCTTGCTTTCGAAGCCCTGTATCGAGGTATTCCAGTTGCAGGACATATGGCAAAAAACCTTGTCCTCGGTCGCCCAATGGCGTCCGGCTTTGAAAACAAGCTGAAGGATATCAAACTTCCCGACGAACTTGTGGCGTTGTCTCTCGAAATTGGAGAAGGCGCAAAAGTTCCAATGGGATCCATCCCGGCCTTACCGATTGGCGAAACCACTGCTTTGGCACAAATCACCAATTTCTTCGCACCAGTCCAATCAACGGGAAACTATCAGGGCATTGCCGATGACCAAATCAAGAACGCCATAGGCTTGCTGTATGAAATTCTACGGACCGAAGGTGGCGACAAGCTTTTGAATGGGATTTTGGATAACGACCGCGCCTGGGCCTTCGTTAAGCTGATTGAGCAGTACAGCCAGATATCGGACATTCCGCGCGACGAAATCGTTCGCCGGGCACTTGCCCAATCGAATGACCTAATCGGGAATCTCGATTTTGTTTCTTCGACGTACACGACAAAGGGCGCACTTGCCGATGATGTTTATTCCGTTCTGAAAAACAAGAAGGTGGCCGCCTTTGCAGTCGATCAAATAAAGGGGTTTGTTGCCAGTGCAGGCTTTAATTCGATCAAGGCGATATCTGAAAGCCGAATTGACCAAGAAAGACTGAATGCCGCGTACAACCTGTTCGTTGCAGGGCTAAAGTACCAGATGACACACAATGAGGCGGATCAGGCATTCTATGAAACACAGCGAATTACCAAAGTAATTGATGCGCTCAGAACGGTTTCGGGCACCGAAATCAGCCAACTCACGCGTAACTGTTGCGCGCGGCAATTTCATATTGAGATTGGTGAGAATGCGATCCAATTGGACCCGGATGGTGAGCCGCTGACTTTGGTCGCAACATTTTCACGAGCACTGGATGACTATCATTACAAAGTATTGGGTGGTGACGCGGAATCTTTTGCCCGTTTTGACAGCGTCTCTGAGGCTCACGACGGGTCGGTGCAGGCGTCGGTGGCGCTTGCACGGGGACAATTTGCGAGTGGCAACAAAGAGCGCGAGATGGCTATCGCGCTGGATGGCAGCTCTAGCGCTTTTTTGAACGGCGGGATTGACGCAGATCCTTCGAGCGTTGCTGTCCTGTCGATTGACCCAGAAGGGCCGGATATCATCAGCATCAGGGATTTTGACCAAGGTGCCGATATCACTCACCAGCTAAGAATTGCTGCGCTGCCAGATGTGAAATCTGTGTTGAGAAGCCGCGGCAAGTTCACGACGCCAAGTTATACATACTGTGAAGGTGACGTTGAAGATGAACGGAGTGGCACGTTTGAGGTCAATTTGAGCAACGGCGAATTGAGTATCACATTTCAGCGGGACTCCGATATTGACCCGCGAAATCCCCTGATCGGTTTGATCCGTAGCAGCTCTGGCGGTCTATCCGAGTTTTCTGTCGGGCGGGGAGAAAGAATTACGTGGGACACCAGCAATGGTATGCCCCAGGCGGCCGTGAACCAAGCCAATCAGGAAGAAAACTACTACACAATCAAAGGTCGGATTAACGCGAACACTCTCGAAATATCTGAGATGCAGTTCAACCGACATTGTGCTTGGTGGAGTGGAGGAGACTTGGATCGCATCGACGTCACGTGGCATCCAGTGTTGGTGACTTACGAGTAGCTAAATTCCGTTGAAAGCTAATTGCCGAATTTTGAAAGGTAACAAAATGAAACCCACGACATTCCTGTTTGGGCTAATTGCGGCGTCTTGCCTTGCTGACCAGGCGACGGCGCAATCTCAGTATTCCGTTGTCGGCGTCGCCGAGGGGGATACGCTAAATATGCGCGCTGGCATTCCCGAGACTGCAGATTTTCGGGAAGCTGGTATTATTGGTGAAATTCCCCCAAACGCTTCAGGGATCTTGACGACCGGGGTAAGCTTTGAGACGGAAGACGGTGCACTCTGGAGCGAAATTCGCTACGGAAACGTTGTTGGGTGGGTAAATGCCGCCTATCTGACACGCGATCATAGCAAGGACTGGAACCCCGATAGGCTCAGTTGTTTCGGGACGGAGCCGTTCTGGAATGTAGAATTCATCGGCGAGCAAGCCACGTTCTCTGGGCTCGAGCGGGAGGATACTGTCTTTGAACTCTTGGCCGCGGTACGCGCCCGCAACCGACGCGATATATGGCAATTGCAGTGGTTGTCACCGGCAACTGCAGAATTCCTCACAACAGTCGTTATGGAGCGAGATTCTTGCACCGACGGCATGTCAGACTTGAACTTTGGGCTCGAGGTGCTGGTCCAAGGACTGTCCGACGATGAAAGGCCGCTGTCGGGATGTTGCAGTTGGGTGCTGGACTGATTTGACGAATACAGTGCGGTGCTGTCATGTGTGGACGTCTCCGTTTACCGTCAATGGCAGCTTCGACCCAGAGCAGACACTGGCGAAAAATGCGGCAATGACCGAGTTGCGGGACCTAAGAGACATTCGTCGTGTTTGCGTCAATGGCTGCTTTTTCGTAATGTGAAACAACGGAGACGGGAACTAGAACTATGTACAAACCTAAACTGAGGCGTTTCTGCAGGTCTTTCCAAGTAGATGCTGATCAGTCCCGAATTATGTGTAACCCAGTCGGCGAGACCCTTTTAGACGCTCCTTTCGCGAGCCGAATGTCGGGACCGCGGCACAGCAAACAACAACGACCCGATCTGGGCGTAGGAAACCAACTCGTTCAGATGGAAGACGTTCGACTTGGTGATTGTTATATATTTGATCGCATAGCGGGGAGAAGCTCTGATGGACGTTTACCAATATGATCTAGGAGTCTACTCATATAAGATCACCACCTCCAGCGAGGCTGCCCAGAATTGGTTCGATCGTGGTCTGAACTGGACCTTCAACTACAACCACGAAGAAGCCGTAAAGTGTTTTCAAAAGGCTGTTGAGGCCGATCCCAACTGTGCGATGGCGCAGTGGGGCATCGCCTATGCCTCTGGCCCAAATTACAACATGTGGTGGGTGCATTTCGACGAAACGGGTCGTGCCGCAGCGCTTGCCGCGAGCCATGAAGCAACCCAAAAGGCGATTTCGCTGACTGACCGTGTTTCCGCCCCCGAGGCCGCCCTGATCCGGGCCCTTCCAAAGCGCTACCCGCAGGACACGATTACAGACATCGACACCATGGAAACATGGAACGACGCCTTTGCGGACGCCATGCGCGCCACCTACAAAGAACATCCCGACAATCTCGATATCACGACTATCTTTGCCGAATCCCTGATCAACCGCTTCCCTTGGAATATGTGGAACCTGCCCGCGGCCTCGCCCACGGAAGGGGCAGATACGCTCGAATGCCAAGCTGTATTGGAACGGGCATTGGCCGAGGATGCGTCCGCCATGCGCCACCCAGGCCTTTTGCACATTTATGTGCACCTCATGGAAATGTCGCCATATCCCGAAAAGGCGTTGAAAACTGGCGACGCATTGCGCACGCTCATGCCGGATGGTGGCCATCTGATCCACATGCCCACGCATATCGACGTGCTGTGTGGCCATTATGAAAATGTGGTGCGCTGGAACCAGGCCGCCTGTGTTGCCGACATAAATTTCTTTGAAAACGAGGGGCCCTACAATATCTACACCGGGTATCGCCTCCACAACTATCACTTCGTGATCTACGGCGCGCTTTTCCTTGGTCAGATGCAACCGGCGCTTGAAGCAAATCAAGGCATTCTCGAAACCTGCCCGGAAGACATGCTACGCATCCAATCCCCGCCCATGGCGGACTATTTCGAATCCTACTGCGCCATGTTTCCACATATCCTGATCCGCTTCGGCAGGTGGCTGGAATTGACACAATTGCAACCACCTGACGATCCTGACCTTTACTGCACGCTCAATGCCTTTACCTACTATGCCCGCGGGGTGGCCAATGCTGCGCTCGGGAACGTGACGCAAGCCGGAATTGAGGTTGAAGCTTTTGCCAAAGCCCGAGCTGCCGTACCTGAAACACGTCTGTTACACACCAATACCGTGACCGACCTACTCGCCGTGGCACATCACATGCTGCTTGGCGAGTTAGAATACCGCAAAGAAAACTATGATGTCGCCTTCGACCACCTGCGCTGCGCAATACATCTTGAAGACAATCTGAACTATGACGAACCCTGGGGATGGATGCAGCCCGTACGTCACGCGTTGGGGGCGCTGCTGTTTGAACAAGGACGCATAGAAGAAGCCGAAGCCGTTTTTCGCGAGGATCTGGGCCTAGGAGGGCAGTTGTCTCGCGCAACCATACATCCGGACAATGTCTGGGCGTTGCGCGGATTGCATGATTGCCTCAAGGCACGTCGTGACACTGTGGAATTGCCGATAATCCGGCAACGCTTGGGTCTAGCCGAGGCTCGGGCCGATGTCTCGGTGCGGGCCTCATGTGCCTGCTCACAAGCCGCAATGGTCGCGCACTGACACACATCCTGGCCCCGGCCTGATCCAATAACTCGGTTTCTGAAGTGTGGGTGATCCAGTTGAACTGTCCGATAGTTTCCGATTAACGGTCATTGGTCAGCTCTGCGGCATCCGTGAGTATGGGCTCAATGCAGCCATTCGCTGCAGCTCGCCTCAATGACCGCTTTGCGGGACAAAGTTAGCTTTCGCCGCACATGCGCCAATGACCGCTTTAATTGGGGCCTTGGCTATTGGTCCGTTGACCGCCAGCTCCTGTCCCCAAGGTCAGCGCTGCGTTTTCGCCATGAAAACATCGAACTCATCGTCCTTGATTGGGACGCTGTGCGCAGCTTCGGGATAACCACCGGAATCCACATCGGCCTTGAATTCTTTGAAGGCCGCAATCCGATCGTTCTGCAAGAGCTCTATCTGAGGTGCGAGGTTTTTGTAGACTTTGCCGTGGCGCGGTTTGTGATTCTTGCCATAGCCACAGACATCCTCGGTAAACAGATACTGGGCATCGGCATATTTTCCGGCCCCCATTCCCAACATAACTAGAGACGAATTTTCAGTCAGAAATTTTGCCACCCGATCCGGCACCACTTCAAGCTCGGCTCCGAAAACACCAATCTCTTCAAGTTTCTGCACATGTTTCCAAAGTGCCAGTGCCTCGTCGGCGGTTTTGCCGACAGCACGCCACCCAGTCCATGTGATGTATGACGGGATCAAGCCGATGTGCCCAACCACGGGAATGTGGTTGTCACAAAGCACCTTCTGAATGTCGTAGGAAGCTGCGCAATAAAACGCATCGCCACCAATACCGGCATAGTGGTACGCGGCGCGCAGGTAGTCCTCCGCCGTCGCCAATGGACGCCCACCAAAGCTGCCCCAACCGCCGTAGGGCAGACCAACTTGGACAAAGCAACCACCAGCAGCCTCGCGCATTTCAGCATCGAAAAACCGGCCTTCGATTGACAACATTTGGATACCGGCGGCAGCGGCCGCCGCCGCTTCGTCGGGTGTTGTGACGAAAAGCATCGAAATCTTCTCGCCGCGTGTTTTGAAAGCGCGGATATCAGAAACGTGCGGGCGGTTATGATACATAGGGGTATTCCTTGCTGTGGCGAACGTCGGCGCGGATAATCCTTTGGTCAGACCTGCACAAAGACCCGCCCACCCTCGATTTTCGTGGGATAGGTGTGCAGGTTTTCACAGGCCGGTGGTGTTTCCACTTCACCGTTCGTGCAGTCGAAAATTGAGGAATGCTTGGGGCATTCAATCGTGGCTTCGACGACCAAGCCGTCGCTCAAATGAACTTCCTCATGCGTGCACAACCCGTCTGAGCAGTAATAGTTGTTTTCGTGGTCGCGCACGATGATAAAGGTGCGGCTATCGTGATCAAAGCGGATCACGTCCTCTTCTTCGATGTCATCTATGGCGCAGGCATCAATCCACTGGTTCATGGTATTCTCCTTGTCATACGTCATGCTGCCGCCGTTTTGGCAGGGCTTTCCTGATAGGGGTTTGCAGTTTTCGGTAATGCGTGCCGAATATGATAGTCGGGATCATTGCGCTGCCGCCAAAGCGCCGGCAGCATCTCGGAAAGAGCCTGACCGATCGAAGTGTTCGGCGCGGGAAAGTCGTGTGCGCAAATCCGGTGCAATTCGGGCAGCCGATAGTATGGAACAAGCGGGAACATATGGTGTTCCACATGAAAGTTCATATTCCAGTAAATGAAGCCGCTGACCGGGTTCATATGGACCGTGCGGGAATTCAGCCTGTGATCGAGAACATTGTCCGATAACCCGCCATGTTGCAGCCAACCTGTCAGAACCATGTGCCAGCAGCCGAAAAGACGCGGCAGGCCAATCAAAAGCACCGGAATCCACGACTGGGACAGAAGCGCGGCGCAAATCGTGGCCGCATAAATAGCCACCCAGATGCGGGCGGTGCGGATCGTTGCTGCGTGAAAACTTTCATCTACATAGACTGCCTCATCCGGCAGAATTCTTCCCGCGGCATGGAAAAGCATACGCCGAAGCCCATCCCAAACATCGACAAACCCAAACAGGTTCGCGACAAGCTTGGCGGCTATCACCGGTCGCATTATGGCAACCTCTGGGTCACGCCCGACGATCACAGTGTCCGAGTGGTGGCGCGCGTGACTGAACTTCCAGCAATGGGGATCGCGGATCATGCAAAAGCAGGCAATTTGATAGACAAGCTTGTTCTTCCAGCGCGTTTTGAAGGCGGTCCCGTGCCCACACTCGTGCCAGCGGGAATCCATAGCCGAACCATAAAGCACACCATAGGCCAACCAGAATGGTATCGCCCAAATGGACGGCATCAACGCAATGGCAACGGCGGCAAAGCCTGCCATCAGCGCAAATAAAAGGATGGTGTCGCGTGTTGCCGGTTGATCGTCCCTGCGCATCAGCGACTTCATCACTTTGCGGTCGATTGGGGTTCTATACCAATCTTCTGTAACCAGACCGTTCGCAACGGCAAGGTCGGCGTCTGATCCCAATAGGCTGTAATCGCGGGGCATGGCGCTAAATCTCCTGTGGTTTGAAATCAGCGGGTTTGCCCGGCATGACACCCTGCAAAAGGGCAACCGATTTTTCCAACCCTTCGAGTGAGTTTAGCAGCACGTCTTCGTGCTCGATTGACAGCCAACCGTCGTAGCCTGCCATTTTGAGCCGATAGCAGAACTTACGCCACCATTCCTCGCCGTGACCAAAACCCAGAGTGACATAGGACCAAGACCGCGCAGGTATGTTCATCAGTGATCCATTCTCAAGCAAGCTTGTTGTGGCTTGAACTGGCGCGTTCAACAGCGTGTCTTTGGCATGCACATGATAAACGGCTTCGCCCAAAGCTTCTGCCGCAGCCAAAGGGTCGGCGCCCATCCAGAACAGATGCGAGGGATCAAGATTTGCCCCGATAACCGGACCGATAGCAGTGCGAAGCTTTAGCAGAGAAGGCACGTTGTAGACGCACTGGTTGCCATGCAATTCAAGTGCGATCCGCTCGACGCCATTCTCTTTTGCCAGCGCCGCAGTTTCCGTCCAGAAGGGGAAAAGCTGATCTTCCCACTGATAGCGCAGAATTTCCTGTGTCTCGGGCGGCCAGGACGACACGACCCAATTGGGCATCCGGTCCTGTGCCGAACCCGCCGGCAGGCCTGACATGGCACAAACGGTCTTGATGCCCATCTCGCCTGCGACGCGAATGGTATCGCGCAGCCCCTGCCCTTGCGTCGGATCGGTCGGGTGCATCGGATTACCATTGGCGTTCAAACTGATGATTTCCAACCCTTGGTCCACAAACTTTTGTGCGAAAGCAGATTGATTTTCGGCATTCCCCAACATGGCTTTCAAGTCAAAGTGCGGGGCGGTGGACCATCCACAGGTATTCACCTCGATGCCCGAGACACCCATGCGGACAGCGTTGTCCAGCATATCGTCCAAGGACATATTCCCAAGGCTGTCGGATACAAATCCTAGTTTCATTGATAGAACTCCGGCTTAGAAATAAGGGTGATTGATTGGCGCTTACCCGTCTTCAGGGCCTGCACGCCGCATTCAGCGATAACAGCCGTTGCATAGCCATCCCATGCGGACGCGGCGCAAGCGGGATAGTCTCCACCTTTGACCCAATCAACAAACGCGCGGTCTTGCTTGCGATAAGCTTCGGCGTATCGGTCGCGCCAGTCGGGGTCGTGGGCGACGGTCTTGCCTGCATCGCGGTCAAGCTGCGTGTATGCAACGTGGTTCGTGGCGATTGACCCTGTTTCGCCAACAAGTTCGGCCTTCACATCATACCCGTAAGCCGCGTTATTATTCACTTCGACCGTGACGACTTGGCCTTCCGCCGTCTCAAGAACCATAACGACCGGCGCGACTTTGTCGTCCGACCGGACCGGCTGCATGGCGGTGATTGATACCGCTTCGGTCGACAGGACATAGCGTAAGATGTCGAACTCATGCGGCGCGGAATTGGTGATCGCCATTGCACCTGTAAAGTCCGCCGCTGGTGTCGAAAGATTGCGATGCCAGTTGTGAAACATCAACGCGCGCCCAATTTGACCCTGCTCTAGCGCGCCGCGCATTTGGATATAGGCCGGATCGAAGCGGCGCATGAAGCCAAGCATGACATATTTTTCGCCCGCGGATTCCTCGGCTTTCATCACGTTCAAACATTCCGAAGAACTGGGCGACAGCGGCTTTTCACACATCACCTTCTTTCCAGCAGCGATGCAGGCGCGAGACAGCGGCGCATGGGTGAAATCCGGGCTGGCGATGATAACAGCATCGACATCCGGGCGCGCGATGACCGCTTCCGGGTCAGTGGCCACCTCTGAAGCGCCGAATTTGTCTGCAGTTTCACGGGCGCGGGCCGCGTCCCGGTCGCAGACGACGTGTAATGAGGTTCCGGGAAGTTCCTCGGCCACGATGCGGGCGTGATCTGCGCCCATGATGCCTGCGCCGATAACGGCTATGTGGGTCGTCATGATTGTTCAACTTTGTGCTTGAGATATGTTGTTGGAAAACTCAGTTTACGGGCGCGGGTGGATGACCCTCATGTGTCTCCATGTAGCCTTCGATCTGAGCTTCAAGACCGGCCATCGTCTCGCCGCCAGCCATCAGATCGGTGATTTCCTCGCGTGTTCTTTCTCCCTTGCGAAAATCTGCCGCAATGGCGCCGCGGATCAGCACTGCAAAGTGGTCGCCCACCGCCATCGCATGCATCACCTGGTGCGTGATAAAGACCACGGCTAGCCCGCGTTTTTTGGCTTCATTCACAATGCGCAGCACGTGGGCTGCCTGTTTGACCCCCAATGCGGCAGTTGGTTCGTCCAGGATCAGCACCCGCGCGCCGAAATGCACCGCACGAGCAATGGCCAGCGATTGGCGCTCGCCACCAGACAAACCACCGACCAGACGGTCACCATCGTCAATCCGGGTTATGCCGAAATCCTGAACCGCTTTTACCGCAATCTCATTTGCCAGTTGACGGTCGTACCTCTTGAACGGGCCCCAGCCCCGGGTCGGTTCGACGCCAACAAAGAAGCTGCGCCCGATGCTCATCAGTGGGAAGGTTCCGCCGAACTGGTGCACGGTGGCGATGCCCATCTCTTGCGCGTCGCGAGGCCGGTCGAACGACATTTCGTTGCCGTCCATCAGGATCGTGCCACGAGTCGGTTTGTGAACGCCCGCCAGCGTCTTGATCAGCGTCGATTTCCCCGCACCGTTGTCTCCCAGCAGGCAAAGCACCTCGCCCGCGTTCACCACAAGCGATATTTCGTGCAACACGTCGATTGGGCCGAAGGACTTGTCGACATTGCGAAGTTCCAGAACCGGTGAGGTCATTGTGCGCCCCTCATTTCTTTTTCGGCGCATAGGACAGCGCCATTGTGCGGAAAGTGTTGTTCATCAGGACCGCAAGCAGCAGCATCACGCCGATGATCAGGCTTGACCAGTTGCGATCAAAACTGGTGAAATAAATGCCTTGGTTCACAACCGCAAAGGTGATCGTGCCGAAGACGATGCCGACCACCGAACCGAAGCCACCGGTCAGAAGCACTCCGCCGACGACCACCGAAATTATGACGTTGAAGATATATGACATTCCCGCCGAGACCTGTGCTGAGTTGAACAGGATTGCCTGGCACATGCCCACAAAAGACGCGCTGCATGCTGACAGGATGAACAGGATTATCGTCAGCCGCGTTGTAGGAATACCGGCGTTTCGCGCGCTTTCGCGGTCGCCGCCCATAGCGAAGATCCAGTTCCCGAACTTCGAGTAATGAACGTAGAAAATATACACCGCCGTAAGCGCAAACCACCACAAGATGATGACTTGATAAGTTCCACCGATGAACTGTCCGAAGATGGCCTTATAAAAAGGCGGGGCCTTGATGGCGACGCTGGTAGTGCCTGTGATCAGCACCGAAAGGCCAAGCACCATACCGGCAACCGCGAAAAGGGTGCCAAGGGTGACGATAAGCGACGGTACAGCTGTGCGCACGACGAGCAGTCCGTTGATGGTTCCTACTACGGCGCCAAAGCCGAGCACGACGAGGAACGACATCCATATTGGAAAATCATAATGCCCAGACATGATCGCGACGATCATCGAGCCTGCCGGAATCATCGAACCGATCGAGATATCAAGTTCTCCGGCTATCATCAGAAGGCCAACCGGGATTGCTATGATGCCGATGTTTGCGGCGACGTTCAGCCAGCTCGCGATCCCTGCCGGTTTAAGAAAGTTTATGCCGCCGAAGATCAGAAAAAAGAGGATAACAGCAATCATTCCAAGAAACGCACCTGCTTCCGGTCGGCGCAGGAGGTTGCCAATAGATAGGTTGTTCATGAGATTTTCCCCAGATTTGCGCCGCGACCTAAGCGCCGAATGATCGTCCAGCCAAACAATTGGCACGGCCCGCGGTAAGTGCTGCGGGCCGGACTGTTTTGTGGCTTAGCGGTAGCCTAGCTCGCCGCCCTTCAGCGTTGCGTCGATATTCGACGAATCGACGATTCCCGGTCCGGTCAGCAGCGGCGCCGTTGCCATAGCCAGGCCGTAGTTAACGTAGCCGTCAGACAACGACACCGCCAGGAAACCTTGCAGCCAGGGCTGCTGGTCGATGGCAAAAAGCTGCTGGCCATCGCGGATACGCTCCAGTCCGGATACATTCATATCGAACGAACCCATCTGAACGGTTTCCGCCTTTCCAGCCTGCTGCATGCCAATGTAGGCGCTGTCGGCGTCAGCCGACGAGATAGTGAAGATACCATCGATGGTGTCATCACCCAGCAGGGTCGCCTTGATTGCCTCGGCCACGGCGGTCGGGTCACCGAAAGCACTGGCCGGCAGTGGAAGCTGTTCCGATTGCAGTCCGGCTTCGGCCATGCCGTCGGCAATGCCGCGACAACGGTCTTCAAGGTTGCCGGCGCCCGGAACCGTGTTAACGCAGATCACGTTCTTTGCACCATGTTCGGCAAAGTAGCGGCCACCGGCCAAGCCAGCAGGATATTCTTCGTTGCCGATGTAGTTGATGGCACCAAGCTCTTTGGCCTTATTGCCACCGCCAGCGTTGTAAAGCATGACCGGAATGCCCGCATTCATTGCGGCGGTAATGGCCTCATCTTGCGAATCCGGAACCCAATTGGGCACAGCGATGATATCGACGCCCTGGCTGATGGCTGTGCGAACCAGGTTGGCTGCGTCGCCGCCGATATTGTCGTAGGTCTGAAGTTGCAGGTAGTTCACCGAGCCGCCATGCGCTTCGACCACGAGCGTGGCGTCGTCGATGCCCTTCTTGATCTTGGCAAAGAACGCGTCGTCCGCCTTGCCACCGATGATCGCTATGTCCGCTGCCGATGCGACTGTCGCGCTGATCGCGGCCACTGCGACCCCAGCCAAAAGCCCTTTGAATTGTGTCATGTCTTTTCCTCCTGTTGCCCGCCTGAAGACGGGTGTTGTGCCAATTCTGGCAGTTATTTTTTGGCTTCCCGGCCCGATCAATTGGACGAGGATGCCTCTTTTTCGCGATTGAGTTTTTCTCTTTTCTTGCGAAGTCGTTCTTGCATGAGGCGATCACCTTCTTCGGTCCCGTCATGCCAGGTGCCCATCCACCGATCGAGCGGCATCATTCCGTCTGCATAGTTCACCTCGAAATACTTATGGTGCAGATAGTGGACGTAAGCATGTGTCCCGAAGGCGCTGTCGGGACCGGTCTCGATCTTGTCAAAGCCGATATGTCCTACAACTGCGCCTGTTCCGGCGATGTTCAGATGGTAGATCGCCAAAAGCGGATGCGACGGCAGGATCAGGTGGATCAGGCTTCCCGACCAGTAAAGCAGGTGCTCGACCGGGTGCATTGACAGCGACGACCAAGGCGACGGGTTGGCTGAGTTGTGATGAACCGAGTGAACCCACTTATAGAGCACAGGGATATGGATCAGCCGGTGGATGCAGTAAAAGTGAAATTCGTGCAGTATCGGCAGGACAAGGCCAAAGCAGACCAGCCAGACCGGATGCTCGGCAAAGGTTGCCCACGGCCCCCAGCCATTCGCCCAAGACCAGAGTAGCAGTACCTCGTAGGCAGTCCAGATTGGCAGGCCGGTCCCAAAAGTACGGATGATATTGTCGATGTTCTGGCTGCCGAACATGAACACGTCTGACGGATGTTCCGATGGGAACTTGCCGTTGTATTTGAAATGCGTGCCTTGACGCCGCTTCACGTATAGCCGCAGTTCAAGCGCGCCATAGAACAAGATGATGATGGCTGAATTTCGGATCAGCAGGTACAACACCCAGCCCCAGCCCAGCGTTTGAAGCGTTTCGCGTGACGGAGTCAGAAAAAACCAGAAGACCGCGGCGACCGTGAAAAACAGCGCATTCCAAGGCAGAAAATAGTTGGGCAGCCAAGCAAGGAACTTGGCCGGGCTCCACGGCCACACAAATATCGGCGCGTTCACAGCTGCATCATTTGGACGCCAGTTGCCGCGCTTGTCCCTTGTGCCGACTTGCAGGTCGTCCATAAATATCCTCCCGAAAACGGGACTGTCCCGTCCTCCTTTTGCGGATTTGTCAGAAAATTTTTTCTAATCGTCCGCTGACCGGATGCCAGTCTCGATAAATCTGTTCGCGCATTGGAAATACCTTAGCCGCTGCGCAGATTGACAACGCGCCAAGAACTGATTGATTTACATCAACGGTAATGCGACGTTCGCAATATCCAGCAAAGCAGATTGGAAAGAAAATGGCAGGCCCGGAAGACCCGCGCCCAAAGTTGAAGGACGTCGCCCGCATTGCCGGTGTCGGAACAGCCACGGTGGACCGCGTCTTAAACGAGCGCGGAAACGTAAGCGAAGACGTTCGCCGCCGGGTGATTGAAACGGCCCGCGCGATTGGTTTGCGACGACAATTGCCGCCATCTTACAAACCATTGATCCGCATCAACCTGATCCTCACCCGCACGGATTTGCCATTAATTGCGCGGATGGCTGCAGAGTTTCGCAATCTCGCGAAATCCTTCGACCGTCGTATCAGTTTGCACATCACGACGTTGCCGGACGAAGCACCGCAAACGATCAGCGCTGCTTTGCGCGCTACAGACTGCAATGCCGTCGTCGTCTATGCGCAAAACAACGTTCTGATCCATGACGCCATCGACGAACTCCACGCGCGCGACATTCCCGTGGTTTCCATTATCTCTGACCTTTCCGGGTCGAAACAGCTGGCCTATGCTGGCACGAACCATCATGCCGCTGGGCGCACAACAGGCTTTTTCGTTGCGCGCATGATCCCACAAGACGGGTCGGTGATCGTTCTGTGCAGCCACTTGGGTTTTCAATCGCACGCAGAGAGAATTGCCGGGTTTCGTGAGTATCTTGAAGAATATGCACCGCACCTGACGATCAAGCGCATCGTCGAAGGGTTAGACGATCGGGTCCGTACGCGCGCGCGTCTTGAAGCCGCATTCCGAGAGTATCCCGAGATTATGGCCATCTATAATGTCGGTGGTGCCAACCTTGGTGTGCGTGCAGCGATCGAGGCCGATATCCTTCCGGCGCGCCCGCTTTTTGTCGGCCATGAACTTACCGAGCACACGACCCAAATGTTGCGAGAGGGTCTGATGACACTTACCCTCGATCAAAGTCCGCGTCTGCAAGCGCAATTCTCGCTCGATGTCCTTTTGGACCATTTTGGATACGAGGGGATGCCCGTAGCCCATCCATATACCTCGAACGTTCCAATCGTACTCTATGGGCCAGAAAATATCCCACCGACCACCTGATTGTTTCGCATCAGGGTAAGGCATGATTACGGCCAGGCATTGGCCCTACTCTCAGCTGCAAAGTATCAATGCCACGCGTAAAAGCGTTGGCGGGAACGAGAGGCGCACATGCAAAGTTCAGCAGCCAGCGAACCAACGTGAGGTATCGCGATTTCGGTCGGACCGGATGGAAAGTATCGGAAATTGGTTTCGGCGGTTGGCAGATCGGCGGTGCGTGGGGAGCAGTGGATGACGAAGCCTCCATACGCACGCTTCTGCATGCATTCGACCGGGGCATCAATTTCGTGGACACGGCGCAGCTTTATGGCGCGGGCCACTCTGAAACTGTGATCGGGCGTGCGCTGAAGCTGTGGAATGGCGGCAAGATCTACGTGGCCACAAAGGCGCAGCCGACCGTCTGGCCCAATCCCGCAGACAACTCGCCTGCATTCCGAGGACGCTTCCCCGACTGGCATCTGCGCGAGAATGTCGAAAATTCACTCCGCCGTCTCGGCGTGGACCGCATCGACCTCTTCCAACTGCATTCCTGGGGTCCAACTGGCCATTGTGAACTCGATTGGCTTGAAACGCTCAACGAATTGCGTTGCGAGGGCAAGATAGACCAGATCGGTGTGTCGCTGCGGGACAACCGACCCAACGAAGGTGTGCACCTTGCCCGCCTGGGCCTGGTCGCCTCCGAGCAGGTCATTTTTAATATGTTTGAGCAGCATCCCCGCGACGAGCTGTTTCCTGCGGCAAAAGCAAGTGCAACCGCGATCATTGCGCGGGTGCCCTTGGACAGCGGTTCACTTGTCGGGCACTGGACCCATGACAGCTATGGTTCGTGGGAAGAGGGCTCGCAACAGCATCAGATGTTCCGGGGCGATCGGTTCGCCGAAACCATGGCGCGCGTGGACAAGCTCAAAAGCGAGATTGGCGACTGCATGCCCACTTTGGCCGAGGCCGCCATGCGATACGTGCTGTCCCACGAGGCTGTAAATGTCTTGATCCCGGGAATGAAGACGCCGGACGAGGTCGACATGAACGTTGCCTACTCTGACGGTGTCCTATTGCAGGATGAGCTGATCAAACGGCTGGAGAAACATGCATGGGTAAGGAATTTCTACAAATGACACGCCAACTGGAGCGCCTGCGCCCGCATCAAATCCGCGCGTCCCTGGCTGTACGATCTGTCATCTGGCTGCCGCTCGGAACGATCGAATGGCACTGCGAACATCTGCCGGTGGGGCTTGATGCGCTCACCGCGCATGGCCTGTGTCTGCGTGCGGCCGAACGGGGTGGCGGACTGGTCATGCCGCCGCTCTACTTCGGAACCGGTGGCAGTCACGGAACATATCCCTGGACCATCATGATGGAAGGGACAGCTGAGATTGAGGCCATGCTTACCCGCACCGCCGTACGGCTTCAGGCAATGGAGGTCGAGCGGCTGGTCATATTCAGCGGCCATTTCGCAGACGAGCAACTCGAGATGATCGACCGTTTTTCCGAGGTATGGAACGCCGTCGGCGCCATGCCCCGCGTCACGGCAACTGCGGTCAACCGCTGTTCCGGGGCAGGCATACTACCGGATCACGCAGGTGCGTTCGAGACGCTGCTGATGCATGCAATTTCTCCGGAAACGGTGGACATGGCTCAACTTCCGACGTTGAATGAGGCTCCGGACAGAACCGACCGGCACGATCCTAATAGCGCTATCTGGGGAGTTGTGGGAGAAGACCCTCGAACTGTTGACCTGACTGAAGCCAACGCGCTCTTGGATTACATAACAAACTGGCTGACCCAACAATCATGGTAGGGTATGAGACAACCCTTTCCCTCGACCCTGGCGAACATGTCAGTGTCGAAGACACGAAATTCATTTTCAAGATCGGCATGATTGGGAAATCTGACGAAAATTGCGCAGCCACTATGCACTTTCATGCAATGCGGCTGAGCGAGCTTGATTTCGCTGCAATTGTGCTCTGGGCCCTAAGAAGCGGACATTAGCTGCAAGGCAGAAAAGTGTCACTTTGGGCTCCTTGCGGTCATTCGCTGCATCAATTTCCAATGTCCGCTTTCATACATTTGATGCATTCAACGGGAAGCTCGTAGAATGGATATGATGGGTTTTCACACTAATCACCGCTTTTTGGGATGCAAACCCTTCCAAAATAGCCAAAGCCTGCTCAGATATTCTTCTTTGGTTCTTGGATCACGTCGTGTGTTCTGAATTGTATGCGGGTATTTCGGACGACATAGCTCAAAGAGGGGGGTACCCCCGGGGTGGGGTCATCCAGTCCGTCTTTTTCAGTAGTTGCCTCACAAGATTCATTCTAGCGTTGCGATGCGCTACAGGCACAGCCGCACGGCCGTGGTGTCACCTTCAAGTGCAAGGGCAATAGCCTTTTGGGTGATTGCATCTGATTCCTCATCCAAGAGATTAGCGACGGCCTTTGTGGTTTTGTGGCGAGCGCCTTTGGGCTTGCCGGGGTTGCCCTCGACAAACTTCCCGGTTTCGCCAGTGTACGTATTGCCCACGTATTTACGTGCAGTTTTACTCATTTGAAGCCTTTCGCTGGTGTGCCGCCCTGAAGGCAATCACGTTGTCATACCCCTGACCTTGCGCCGCAAAGTCCTCGGCGTCTGCACGGGACATTCCGGCGTCAAACTCCGCAATGGCCGCACGTTCTTCGAAGGCGTCAGTGTCGGGTGTGAATTCAGAAGGGTGTAAGGTTGCTACATTCGCTACATCCGCTACATTCGAGCGGTTTTGAGGTGTTTTTGCCTGCTGTGTAGCGAGTGTAGCGGGTGTAGCA
The DNA here is from genome assembly GCA_051251595.1 of Marinosulfonomonas sp. Lineage (GTDB taxonomy): Bacteria > Pseudomonadota > Alphaproteobacteria > Rhodobacterales > Rhodobacteraceae > NORP110. Next base: position 89,303 of record JBPOFA010000010.1, on the reverse strand, counting down.
ACCTTGCCCCCTTTTATTTCACTAAGTGCTGCCTGAACATCAAACCACATTTTGAGACTTCACAATCTGGTAAACTTCCTTGCGATTGCTGCCGCGAACGAGTGTGCCTTCGGGCATGCGAGCCAACCATCCGTGTTCGATCAGAAGCGACATTGCGGCTTTCATCTTCGGGCTTTCGCGCAGGCTGCTTGGGCCGTATTGCAAGATTTCACGGGGCAGGATTTCGGGTTCGTGCCATTTGTCCAGCAACCACACCCGCAGCATCTCGGCGCGCTCAACCTCCATTGAGACAACGGCAGCGTCTGCCAACCGGCTGGCTTCGGAAAGATAGAACTGGGCCAGTGTTATACCTAGAGCCATTGTATTGGCCTTCACCTCTACGGCGTTCAGATCATCCCACAGCGTTAGAACACCTGCGATCCGGGCCGCTTGTTCTGCGCTCTTGGAGGCATAGGGGCGAACATGGGCCAACTGGCCGTCATGGGCCTGCTCAATTTCGGTGTTTTCGTAATACTGCCTGAGCAATTCGCTCGCGTCTGCTGACAGGGACAGCAAGCGCGGTTCGAGTTCGTTGCGACTGCCTTCACGAATAGGCAAGCTGGTTTCTAAAACAGTTCTGATTTTGGCACCAAAGCGCGAAATCGAAACATCGCTTGCCGGATCAAAGCCGCGACGGGTGCGGGTTCCAATTGCACTGTCTGGTTGGGCGATCAGGAATCGCGCCAGAAACCCCTGTTGGGACACAACCGGATCAGCCAGCATCGGAAGGGCCGCGACGGGCTGGCACATCAGGTGCGACGCAAGCCGACGCCCATGTATGGTGCTGGCACCGTCTTCGCTGCGGGTACGATTGATCGGGCTACCGTCCCAAAGGCTGGATAAGCCCGCAACAGTGGCCAGCTTGTTGTCGGAGTTCATAGAATGCCCCCCAACAAAGGCCCCCGCTTCGTCCGTGAACAGGCCAAGCGACGGACGGCCAGTGCGAAAGAGCTTCACCAAGCCGGGGAATGTTGGTTCTGAAGCTGTCAGGATCGGAACGAGAGGCGGCTCAGGCGGGGCAGATAAGGCATTCAGATCAGCTTTTGCAGCGATTGCCTTATCACCTTTGCCCGTCGCTGCTTCTTTGAGCAATTGACTGCGGCGCATTTCCCAAAGCTTCAGATCCGTTTCATGGGCAATGAAGTCCTGACGGTATCCGGCGGCGCGATCCGCTTCAAATTCACGAACTGCCCGCATAAGGAGCTTATCGCAGGCGCTCTTACGTTCACCTGACTGTGCAATGGTAAGGCAAAATATCGAACATGGGGCTTGACCGGCCAGCGTTTCGACATCCGCAAAGCCCTGCACCGCAAGGGACGCAATCGCCAAAGCACTTTGGGCCGCGATTGCAATGGGGGCTTGGGTTTTGTCGTGAACCGCTGCAACCACGTCCTGGAGTGATCCAAGAGCGTCAACGGGGTAGGGATTGCCCTTTGCGATTTCCCGCAACAGCGGCTGTGGGGCCTCCGGTTTAAACGGTGTTGGGTTGGGGGTGATCACATTCATGCCGCTACCCCGCTTTGCAAGACATCGTTCCAGTCTTGCCCGTCTGGGGCTGGCATCATTGAGACCTGCCAGCCCAAAGCTGTTGCACGTGTCGCAAGGGAATTGGCCGCGACGGCGCCGGGTTCGTCACCGTCAGCGGCTATGATCAATTCACGTGATCCGCTTGGTAGGTTCAGGGCCTTCATGCCTGACGTTGACAGCGTGGCCCAAACCTCCGGCGAACGATCGGCAAGTAACTGAACAAGGCTCAGGCCCGTTTCTATGCCCTCGCAGGCGACAAGCGGCCCCTTACCGTCTGACAGGCGCACAGCACCGCCAGAACACGGCCCCAGCATCATCTTTGCAGACTTGGTGAGGCGCTGGCCGGTCTTGTCGAAAAACGTCCTGTGAACGCCGCCCGCAGGCTGCACGTCCGCCACCATAGCGCAGACCCATGCAGCACTTGGCGCGTGGTAGAGGTCTGCAACAAAGCGCAGGCTTTCAGGCATTGGGCATTCAATCCCACGACCACGCAGATAGGCTTCGGCTTTGGTTCCTGAAATTGGGACAGCATAGTCCCAAAGGGACCGGGCTCTTGTGTGCTGGATTTGAGCGTATTCGGCTTGCTTGCGCTGGTGTTCTTTCTGCGCCTCAAAGTCGATTTGTGCCGTTTCAAGGGGCATGTTCAGCGCGTTGGCTATTTCTACAAAGCTGCACCCTGTCTTGAAGCAGTGCAGAAGGATTTTCCCGTTGGCCTCCGAAATGCTCAGGGCAACCTGATCCTTACGGTGCTCCGGCTGGCAAATCGGGCAAGGGGCGGACCCCTTGCCGTTTCTCCAGAAACCGCCGGCGTTGTTGGTGAGGGTCAGAGCGTCCATCATGAAATCATCCCCCATTCGACGTCGAGGGCAGCTTTCACAGTCGTGACCGCGTCTTCTGGCTTCTGTACCTTCAGAGCGACAAGCGACGCTGCCGATTGTTTGTGGGCTTTCAGCCAGTTCTTCAACAACTGAACAGCGCCCAGCCGCACGAGGGCTGATTTGGTTGTGCAGTAGCTTAATGCATCCCAAGCCGGTTGTCCGGGTCGTACAGAGCGTCTTCGGCGTTGGATTATCCATTGGATGGCATCACGACACAGGATCACGCGATGTCTGCCATCTGAAACGACAACGTTTCTGTACAGATCATGTGTTTCCCAACAAGAATAATCGGGAATATTGGCATTCATGGGGTCCAAAACATTCATGTTGCTTCACCGTTATGGTGAATGAAGTTTTCAATTTCGGCATCATCCCAATAAGAGCGATGTCCTATTTTGAGAGGTTTGGGAAGACGTTTGGCTGCAACGTCTCGATAGATTGATGTACGTGACCGTCCACCAAGTTTCTCTGATAGCTGGTGGAAGTTGATATATCGTTTTGGCATAGCTGCACCCGTTTTGTTTGTATTGGGGTGCACAATGCGTCGGCTTCGTACAGAATGTATAAGGGCATACACTACATTTTTTTTCGAAGGGTGTTTGCCCTTATTTGGGAATGGAAAACAATTTGGGAATGGGAAACATATATTTTCCTTTTTTGCGGTACACCCATTCCGAAAAGCTGACCAAAGATTTCAAATTTTTATCGCGTTTCGGCAATCCAAGCCTTGGTTCGATCTCTCCAAGTTCAGCCAAAAAGTTCACGAACGGTGACGGATTATGAGTGCGGCTTGCATTGTATCTTGTCACGGTGGGATTGAGTGAGTTTCCGTCAAATTCCTGATACAGCCAGTGGATCAAGTATGAATGTTTGGGTACTATTTTATCTGCAACGAACAGGTCGTCTTCCTTTTTGGTTATTCTCGCCAATTCAGTAAGAACATTCGTAACACCTTTTGAATTAAATCTTTCTGGTATAACTTCATTTATGCTGTCCTCTTCAAACTTTTTAAGTTCATTCATGGCATCTTGCAGTGTTTTGGCAGCTTTCTCAATTTTCGAAAGACATTTCATAACGTCTCGACAATTTGTGGCACCAACTTTCTCAAGTAAATACAGCCACGTGGCGACGTGAGTGTGGACGCCATCACGCACCTCTTTTGGAATTGGTTTTCCAAAGGCTTTTTCGAGTTGATTCCATTGCTGGCTATCGAAGCCACTGTGTGGTCTGCCAAGTGCCGGATAATTAATTCTCTTTTTGTGGCTCATTGCTGCACCATCTTTACAATGCCCCCAGTTTCGCCGGTAAGGTAATCAGCCCAACGCTTCATCAGTATGTGGCGTTGTTCTAAGAAGTCATTCCGCGCATAGGTGCGTTCAACAATACCGCCAACCTTGTGGCCCAGAGCCGTTTCGGCCACGGCATAAAGGCTTGGATCGATCTCTGAGACCCATGTGCGAAAAGTTGAACGGATACCGTGTGGCCTGTAGGGCTCTTTCCAACCCCATTCGGTTTCACGACTGCGCATGATATTTTCAATAGCCTGATCGCTTATTGCCCTTGGTCGACCCTCACGTGCCAACGGTGAGGGAAACAAAAGACCACCCACGCTTTGAACGCTCGAGATGTCGATCAAACGTTGCATCTCATCAGTGACAGGCACACGAAAGTCAGATGTTTGTCCGCGTCGTCCCTTCAGGGCTTCCCCTTCAATGGTCCAGATGTTGTCTTCAATTTGATCCAGGCGGGCGTGACGCAAGGGATGCAGTCGGGTCCCACCGCCCGTCGCAATGTAAAACATCAATGCACGCTGCGCTGAGTTTTCCGGATCAAGCGAGCGGTACAGTGCAGGAATATCCTGCCAAGGCACGGCGGGGTGGTTGCGCACTGAGTGCGTTTGGTTGCCCAGCAGTTGTCTCGCGTTCGATACGGCGTTTGCATTGACGTCTATCCCCATAGCGGCTGCATGGTTCATGACAACGCCAAGACGGTTCAGGGCTTTTATGGCTGTAGGTGCCTTTGATGTCCAAATTGGACGTAACGCCTTTTCAATATCACGTTGGTGGAGTTCTGCGATCTTTACCGATCCCAATGCAGGCAACACATAAAGCCGCAGCGGCGAATACCAGCGCCCGGCTTTCCCGTCATCTTTCAACCGCCCCTTGATCGCTTCGAAAGCCTGAGGGGCAATATCCGCCAATGTCGGGGCGCTGCGCCCAAGTTCAGCGTTGGTTTCCAACCGGCGTTTTTCTTCAATCGGATTGATAGGGTTGCGCTTGTCCGTCATCAGGTCACGCCAGCGATCCCGCTGTGCGCGTGCCTGTGCCAATGAAAGGGACTGTACAGAACCAAGGCCCAATTCATATCTCTGCTTCCTGAATGTATAGCGAAAGATCCAGCTGCCCTTTGCGTGGCCTCTTGGGTCATTGCCCGTCACCAGCAGATACAGACCACCCCCATCCGTGTATTTTCCGGGTTTTGCAGTGCTTAGAATGTTTGGTGCTAATTTGGCCATTCAATCCATTCCCCATATATTCCCCAATTTTGACGGTATATAGGGGAACAAGGTGGTGCATCCTGAAACAAACTTCAAGAGCATGATTCAAATAGTTATTAACATTACAATGAGTTATGGAACTAAATGGGGCACGATGGAACAAGTACTTCGGTGCACACCGCCCGCACCAAGATCTTTCATCTCATCAGGACACCAATTTATGTGTAGGTGAAAACCAATCCACGACTCCTGATGCGTGATTTCTGGTTTGGGTTTCAAAGGCTGATTTTTCCAGGCTGGTTCCCCGGGGTGTCGGGCAGGATAAAGAGGCCGTGATTGCATCGGTTTTCTCAGCAAGAAAAGGGCGGAGAAATTCGACGTATTGGACGGGTCTCATGGCATCTGTGATTCGTCCGATTGATCCCGAATTGGACACAGTTCGGCCCGAATCATCATATAATTCCATATTACTAGGTGTTAGAGCCCGATTTCTTGTCTTGAATGGCAAGACGGTAAAGAGGATAGTTTGACGGTATGTCTGGGGGCAATTTATGACGTGTAAAAAATCTGGCGTATTGGCGCTTGTTTCTGTTGGTTTTTTGGCAGCTTGTAACGGATCCGATGGCGGTGGCGGCACGATCGAATCCAGCCTGAACCTGGTAAATAAAAGCGCTTTGACCGCTGGTTATGTGACCAGTTTTGCGCCTTTTGAGGCGGCCGCAGCAGCGCTTCGAACATCCAATCCGCGCTATACCGTTCAGAAGCATACATGGCGTGAGTACAGTACTGGAAAAATTCGTCAAAGTAATTCTCTCGATAGTGCAAATGTTGAATATGCCCATGCAGTTGGGCTGACGGGTGCCGGACAAACGATTGCTGTGGTGGATGGCGGTTTTCTGACCTCGCATGTGGAATTTGCGGGCAAGAACATCACCGTGCCTGTCGCAGGGCTTCCTGCGGCTAGAGATCATGGTACCGCCGTTGCGGCAATCGCGGCGGGGTCAGCGACGTCTGGTCAAACCGTTGGTGTCGCCCCCGGGGCAGACTTGCTGCTGGGCGGTTACCAAGATTTTACAACTTCCCGTTTGGCGACCGAACAGGCGACAAGCATGGGGGCGATTGTACAAAACAATTCTTGGGGACTACTTATAAGACCCGGCGTTGAAGCCACGGCAAATTATGCCGATTTTTCATATTATGGCCAATTCGCTGAGGTCCGAAGCTACGTGGGGGCGCTTCAGGATTATGCGCGCAATGGTGTCATTGTGTTTGCGGCCTCAAATGACAAATCGCGAACGGTATCTGATTTAACGTCTGCATTGCCGAATTTTGTCTCTGGTCTGCAATCTTCTTGGATCACAGTCGTCAATGCCACGCCGCGCACCAAAGGCAACAACGTTGTAGGTGCCTCGCTGATCTCATCAGCGTGTCTGCAAGCTGCCGCCTATTGCATGGCGGCGGACGGGGCTGTTGTGGTGGCACAAGCTTCGAGCAACAATGCGTATGAGACCCAGGGCTACGGATCGTCCTATGCAGCCCCTCAGGTTGCCGGTGCTATCGCGCTGCTGGCAGAGGCATTTCCGACGCTCACGGCGAAAGAGCTGCGGGCCCGTTTGCTGGCCTCGGCCAACAATCGGTTTTACAAGCATACGGGCTATGTGAAATTCGCCGATGGTATCAAACATGGGTATAATTCGACCTATGGGCACGGGTTTCTAGACGTCAGACGGGCTTTGCTGCCAATCGGTCAGTCTTTCGTCCCGTTGAGCTCTGGTCGCAACGTCCGGGCAGGATCGCCTGTTGTGCTGAGCGGTGGCATGTCTGGAAACGCGATTTCCAAGCGGTTGAGCCGCCACAACCTTATGTTTGTGGATGGCATGGGCGGCGGCTTTGAGGCCTCTGCCAATATGCTGACGGCTGAGCTGGAGAAAAAGCAGGACATTCGCCAGACAATTGGTGATCTGATGTCGGTCAATCTGAACAGCGACGATGTGGATTTGTTCCAGTCAGAGTCGCGGTTTTCTTCGCTTGTTGCAGGCAAGGAAATGGAAGTTCAGCTGGACAACACGCGGGTTGCGATGCTGTTGCCGATTGATGAGAGCAGAGAAGGCAGTTTTGGATTTGAGGTCGCACAGACGTTTGATCTGGGGCGTTCGGCGCTTAGTGTCGGGTTCCGGACCATGCGCGAAGGCGGCAGCTTTGTCGGAATGCGGGCAACGGTTGACGGGGATTCCCTGGCCGCGAACCACAACGCTGCTACGCTTGAATGGGCGTTGCCGCTTTCGGGCAAGCAGCAGGTGAAGGTGTCTGGCGCGGTCGGTGTCGCGGTGCCTTATGGGAATGTGTCCAGCGTGTCGCTGTCGCAGGTTGAGTATAACTCTGTCAAAGTCAGCTATGGGACGCGCGATGTTTTGGGGCGTGGCGACCGGCTTTCGCTTGGGGTGAACTTGCCGCAGGTTGTGCATGCAGGATCGGCAGAATTTTCGATCCCGGTTTCAATGTCCCGCAGCGGCGCGATGAATTTCAGCAATGTCGATGTCGGGTTGTCACCAGATGCGCGCCAAGTTGATCTGTCGATCGGATATGGTGTGCCGTTGTCGGATCGTTCTGAAATGGTCATGAGCGCGGTTCACAGCCTGAACAGCGGGAATATCTCTGGCCGTACGGATAGCGTCGCGGCGGTTGGCTGGCGTCTGAACTTCTGATCTGGGATCAGGCGGTTTTCCACTTTATTGCGCAGCCCATAGAGGCGGTTTGATCCGCCGGGCCGCGCCCTGTTTCGGCGACCAGTTTCATCGCCTGATACATCTCTCGGACCGCGTCTGTGGGGCCGGGGCTGCGCCCTGAGGCGTCCAGCCGTCCGCGATACTGCAATTCGTCTTTGGCGTTGAAGCCAAAGAAATCCGGCGTGCAGACGGCCCCGTAAGCCCGCGCGACGGACTGGTCCTCATCCCTGAGATAGGGAAAGGCCAAGCCTTCCCTTTCGGCCAATTCGATCATTTTGGGCAGGCTGTCGGCCGGGTGGCTGACCGCATCATTTGAACAGATGGCGGCAAACCCGATGCCGATTTTTTGCAGATCAGCCGCGTCCCGTTTCAAACGGTCAAGGATGGCCAGAACATAGGGGCAGTGGTTGCAGATAAAGACGATCATCGTGCCGTTTTCGCCGCGCAAATCGGCCAGGCTGTAAATTTTGCCATCGGTCGCGGGTAAGGTGAAATTCGGGGCGGACCATCCGAAATCACAAACTGGGGGGACTGCTGCCATCTTAATGCTCCATTGCTTGGACGAGGGCAGTTTGGCGCAGCAGGGGGCAACGCGCAAGCGGGGCGCTAAAGATCCAGCGTCATTTCATGCCATTGGCCCCCACCATGGTCAGAGTCTGACGGACGGATATAGCGAAAGCCGAAACTGCCGTAGAACGGGATCAGATGCTCTCTGCACATCAGTTGCACGGTTTGTTTTTTCATATCTGCGGCCCGTTTGATGAATTCCTGCATCAACGCTTTGGCCAGCCCCTGGCCCTGAAATTCGGGGTCAACGACCACCGACATGATAACGATATGGGGGGCCTTGGGATCATGACCGATCATGTCCTTAAAATCGTGGTCGGCCATTTCAACCTGATGCGCACAGCCGCTGTTGATGAACCCGACAATGGTGTCGTCCAGTTCGACCAGCAGAAAGCCCTCTGGGTATTGGGCGATCCGCCGGGCGATAGAGGCCTGTGGGGCGGCTGAGCTGGCGTCATAGGCGGCGCTTTCAATCTCAAAGCACCGCGCGGCGTGTTTGGGGGTTGGGGTGCGAAAGCGATGGGGCATGAGGCTGCACCTTTTGACGTTTGCGTGGTGCGCGCGTTAGTCGCGCACCCCGGCGAATTGTTCCTGCCAGTCTTCGCGTTCCTGATCCGTGATCTTACGGAACAGGACCTCTGGCACGCTAAAGGCATGACCGGCGGGCAGGGCGGACAGCGCGGCCTCGACGTCGTCAGGCCAGCTGTCATCGGTGGTTTGCATGCCCGCCAGCATGGAGGCTGCGGCATCCGGGATGAAGGGGGCGGACAGCACGGCGTACAGGCGGATCAGGTTCAGGGACAGACGGATCGTGGCGGCGGCCTGATCCGGATCTGTCTTGAATTCGCTCCACGGGGCGGCGGTTTGCAGGTATTCGTTGCCGGTCACCCAGATCGCGCGCAATTCATTGGCCGCTTTGCGCACGTCCATATCAGCCATGAAGGTTTCATAGGCCCGGATGCGTGTGGTGAGGTCGCCGATCAGCGCCTGTTCCCGGTCGCCATAGGCACCTCCGGCCGGAATTTCGGTGCTGAATTTCGAGGCGCAGAATTTGGTGACGCGCGACACGAAATTGCCCAGCACGTCGGCAAGGTCTTTGTTCACGGAGGTCTGGAAATTTTCCCATGTGAATTCACTGTCAGAGCTTTCGGGCGCATGGGACAACAGCCACCAGCGCCAGTAATCGGCGGGCAGGATCGACAGGGCCTGATCCATGAACACGCCGCGCCCGCGAGAGGTTGAAAACTGGCCGCCGTCATAGTTCAGGTAGTTGAACGACTTGATGTAATCGACCAGCTTCCATGGTTCGCCCGACCCCATGATCGTGGCCGGGAAAGACAGGGTGTGAAACGGCACGTTGTCTTTGCCCATGAACTGCACATAGGTCACATCCTCGGCACCCATATCGGTGCGCCACCAGCGTTGCCAATCCGCATCCGGGCGACCAGAGGCATCGGCCCATTCCTTGGTTGCGGCGATATATTCAATCGGCGCGTCAAACCAAACGTAGAAGACTTTGCCTTCCATGCCGGGCCAGTCCTCTTCGCCCTTTTTGACAGGCACACCCCATTTGAGATCACGGGTGATGCCACGATCGCGCAGCCCGTCGCCATCCAGCAGCCATTTCTTGGCGATAGAGGTGGTCAGGATCGGCCAATCCGTCTTGCTGTCGATCCATTTTTCCAGATCATCCTTGAGCACGGATTGACGCAGGTAAAGATGCTTGGTCTCGCGCATTTCCAGATCGGTTGAACCGGAAATGGTTGATCGTGGGTTGATCAGGTCAACCGGGTCCAGCTGTTTTGTGCAATTGTCGCATTGATCGCCACGGGCGCTGTCATAGCCGCAATTGGGGCAGGTGCCTTCGATATAGCGGTCTGGCAGAAACCGGTCATCCGCGTTGGAAAACATCTGGGTTTCGCTGACTTCCTCGATCAGCCCGGCCTCGGCCAAGGCCCCCGCGAAATGCTGGGTCAGCTTATAGTTTTGCGGCGAAGAGGACCGTCCGAAATGGTCAAAGGACAGGCGGAACTTGTCGGCCAGATCAGACTGTACCTGATGCATTTCGGCGCAATATTCTGCGACCGGCTGGCCTGCTTTTTGGGCGGCGATTTCGGCGGGGCTGCCATGTTCGTCCGTGGCGCAGATAAACATCACCTCATTGCCGCGCGCGCGCATGTACCGCGCATAAAGATCGGCAGGAAGCTGGCTGCCGACGAGGTTGCCGAGGTGCTTGATTCCATTGATGTAAGGAATCGCGGAAGTGATGAGAATACGTGCCATGTGGCGCCCTATTTGTTCGTTCGCGCCCCGTTTAGCGCATGTCAAACCGAAGGGCTAGCGCCGCTTGCGCATCTTGCCAAACAGACGCCCTGTCAGGAAAGAGGTGCGCGGGGCGTAGACATAGGCCGTGCGGTCGGTTTCGGTGGGGCGTTTTTGCATGCGGGCCACGCCAAAGACGATCAGCACCACATGGGCGGCAGAGATGAAATAGAACATCGCGCGGGGGCCATAGACCTCTATCAGGCCGGACGTGATGAACGGGCTGGCGATCGCGCCCAATGCGTAAAGGAACATCAGCGCGGCAGAGAGTTCGACCCGTTCTGAATTGTCGGCGAAATCATGGGCGTGGGCGGCGGCCACGGAAAAGATTGGGAAGGTGGTAAAGCCAAAGATGGCTGCTGACAGCATCACGCGTGTGGTGCCTCCGGTGCTGAACCAGACGGTCAGGGTGCAGGCCCCGATGGCCAAAGCTGACAGTCCGATCAGCACCCATCTGCGGTCGTATTTATCCGCCAGCCAGCCCGCAGGATATTGCGCGATGGCCCCGCCCAGAACGAAGGCGGCCAGAAAGAATGCGACCTGATCAATGCTTAACCCAACCTCGACACCATAAAGCGGGCCGACCATGCGGAAGGCGGATGTTGTCAGCCCGGACACCACCACCGCCGCCGCTGCAAGGGGGGAACGGGCCCAGGCGAGCATCGGGCGCAGCCGGGGGGCTGCGGGGGTGGCTGGTTGGGGGATGCGGGTCAGCGAAATCGGGATGAGCGCCGCGCAGCACAGAATGGCCAACAGGTTGTAGGCGATGTAGCTGCCCGGTTCCAAAACCACGATCAACAGCTGCGCGCCAAGGGAACCGGTGATGTCCACGACACGATAAATCCCCATGGCTCGGCCTCGGGTTTCGTTTGTGACTTTGGCCTGCAGCCAGGCCTCGATCACGGTGTAACACCCGGCAACGCAAAAGCCGGACATGATGCGGAACAGGGCCCAGGCCGTGGGGTCGACGATCATGACATGGGCAAGGGTGCCGATGGTGCCGATTGCGGTGAAGGCGGCAAAGGCGCGGGAATGGCCTACCGCCCCCATCATGCGCGGGGCCAGCCAGCAGCCGATGAAAAACCCCAGGAAATGGGCAGACCCAAGCAGCCCGATGGCGGCGCGGGAAAAATCGGCCTCTATCCCGGATATCGCATCGAGCGGGCCAAGTCCCCCGGCGCCCAGTTGCAGCAGCACAACTGACAGGAACAGGGCAATGAAAGAGATCATCAAGCGCATTTGGGCGTCCGGCTTTTGGGGCCATGTTGCGCTTTGTGGGGGCGGACGCAATGTGCTGTGCGACGAACATGGTCGGTTTTGGGTGGTTTTTCGTGTTTTAGGCCCTGTCCGATTTGGCGGTCAGGCCAAACCCGGCGTTTTGCGGGGCCACGTGCCAGGATTTTGGCGGGTCGGTGCGGGCGCGCAGGCGTGTCAGGGTCCAGCCGAGGCCCGCCGCATCATGGGCCCCTGCCATATGCCAGCGGCTTTCAATGCCTTGTGCGCCGCCCTCATCCGGGGTCAACAGCACGCCAACCGGGCGCACTGTGCCTTCCCTGGCGCCGGTTTCTGCGGCCAGATGCAGACGGCGCACAGGGGTCAGGGCAGGCGGGGCCGGGATATCGGCCACCACCAGCGGCACAGCGCCGGATCGCAGCACCTCTTCCATGGTCCACAGAACATCCTCGGCGCGGCGAGGGGTCACAAAGGTAAACCGCCCCGGATTGGCAAAGCGGCGCATGCCGTCCGGGTTCAGACGTTCACTGCTCCACCCCAAAGAGATCCAGAACACCGGGCCTTTAAACTGCCCCGCAGCCATCATTGCCAATGTGCGCCGACTGTTGCCGCAAAATTCGTGACAGCGTGCCAGCGCCAGCCCGAGATCGCCCAAAAGGGGCAGCTCTGGCGTGGTTTTGCGACGGTGGCTGTGTCTGGTCAATAGATGTGCAGTCATGGGTGTAGTATAATTGTTCATGATTTGTTCTCAAGTAAATTGTGACGGTGCCTCTTGTCGACGCGGGTGTAGCCGCTAAGGTGGCCACAACTCAAAAAGGATAAAAGATGCGCTATAATGAATTGGGCCGGACAGGCCTGAAAGTGTCAGAGCTGTGCCTGGGGTCTATGACATGGGGCACCCAAAACACGATGGAAGAGGGCCACCAGCAAATTGATTATGCGCTGGACCATGGGATCAACATCATCGACACGGCTGAAATGTACCCGGTCAATCCGGTCCGCGCGGAAACGGTTGGGGACACTGAAAAGGTCATCGGCGAATGGTTTGCCCGCACTGGGCGGCGCAACGATGTCGTTCTGGCCACCAAGGTCAGTGGTGGCGGACAGGTGGTACGGGGCGGAGCGCCGATCACCAGCGGCACATTCCACGAAGCCTTGGATCAGTCCTTGGAGCGGCTCAAAACCGATGTGATTGATATCTATCAGCTGCACTGGCCGAACCGGGGCTCTTACCACTTCCGTCAAAGCTGGACATTTGACGCCACCAAACAGGTGCGTGAGGGGATCGACGAAAACTTTCTGGACGTTTTGCAAGAGGTGCAGCGGGCCGTGGATGCGGGCAAAATCCGCTATTTCGCCCTGTCCAACGAAAGCGCCTGGGGCACGGCGAAATGGCTGCGTCTGTCCGAAGATCACAACCTGCCGCGGGTGCAGTGCATGCAGAACGAATACAGCCTGCTGTGCCGCTATTATGATCTGGATATGGCCGAACAGTCTTATCACGAAGATGTGGGCTTGTTTGCCTATTCTCCCTTGGCCACAGGCTTGTTGACCGGGAAGTATACCGGCGATGTGACCCCTGCGGGCTCTCGCCGGTCCCTGAACGGAAATCTGGGCGGACGGGCTGTGCCCACGGTCTGGCCCGCTGTGGATGCCTATCAGGCGGTTGCCAAAAAACACGGGCTGGATTTCACGCAAATGTCTTTGGCCTGGTGCTTGACGCGGCCATTTATGATGTCTGCCATTTTTGGCGCGACAACACTGGACCAGTTGAAAACGGCTATTGGTGCCGCTGACCTGACGCTGTCGGATGACGTTATGGGCGATATCGCCGCCGTGTATAAGCAGCATCCAATGCCGTATTGATCTAAGGCGCAGGGCTGTCTGTTTTATCCCTATGGCAGGGCAAATGGTGCTTGACCGCGTTGAGCGGTCGGCGCTTGATAGATTTATCTGAATGCAGATTTTGGGGTCATTTATGCGACGAATAGCGATGCTTTTTCTGGTCCTGAGCTTAGCAGCCTGCCAAAGCGAACCTGAACCCTCCGACAGCGGGCTGGCGGGATATGACCCGAACCAGGTCGAAAACCAACGCGCCGCCTGCACCGAGCGGGGTGGCCGTTTTGCGGGGGGCGGGCTTTCGGGTCGTTTTGTGTGTTACGAAACGCCGGCTGATGCCAATAAATCCTGTTCCATCGCCAGTGATTGCGAGGCTGGGTGTTTGGCAAGGTCCAAGACCTGCGCACCGGTGAAGCCCTTGTTGGGGTGCAATGAGTTCATCAGCGACACGGGACGCGTAGAGAATGTTTGCCTGAACTGACGGCGGGTTTTCCCTGCTACGGAACACTAAATGGATGCCTGGATTCCCATAACGCTGATGGCGGCGGCGGCGCAAACCGTTCGGTTCATGTTGCAAAAGCACTTGAACACGACACGGCTGTCAACGGCAGGCGCGACATTTGCCCGTTTCGTTTACTCCGCGCCTTTGGTCGCGATCCTGATCCTGTTTTACGCAGGCCTCAGCGGGCAGGCCTTGCCTGGCACATCTGGGTTGTTCTGGACCTATGCGGTCATTGGCGGAACCACTCAGGTCTTGGCCACACTTTGCGTGGTCGCCCTTTTCCAGCAACGCAATTTCGCCGTCGGGATCACCTTTAAGAAAACGGAAGTGCTGCAAACGGCAATTGTCGGCTTCGTTTTGTTGGGGGAAGCTGTGTCTCTTTGGGGCGCTTTGGCGCTGGTCGTGGGATTTATCGCGGTGATGATCCTGTCCGGCGGCGGCGCGAAATCCGGTGCAGACAAGCAGACAGGGCTGCGCAGCAAGGCCGTGGGCCTGGGGCTGTTGTCGGGCGTGTTTTTTGCGTTTTCCGCCGTGACCTATCGCGGGGCCTCTTTGTCGCTTGAGAGCGGCGATGTTGCGCTGCGGGCTGGTTTCACGCTGATGGTGGTTACGGCGCTGCAGACGGCCGGAATGGCGATATGGTTCGCGCTGAAGGACCGGCCGCAGGTTGTCGAGGTGTTTCGGGCGTGGCGCGTGGCCGGGCTGGTTGGGCTTACCTCTATGGTGGGTAGTTTTTGCTGGTTCACGGCCTTCACGCTGCAAAACGCGGCCTATGTGAATGCATTGGGGCAGGTAGAGCTGATCTTTAGCATGGTCGCGTCGGTCTTGTTTTTCCGCGAAAAGATATCGGCGTGCGAATTGTTCGGTATTCTGCTGTTGTTGGTCAGCATTCTGATCTTGGGCTTTGTCACCCTTTCATAGGGCGGCCGATGCGTTCAAACAGGGTTTGTTCGTCTGAGTTCCGGAAAAACGGCACCGTATCTGGCGGTCCGATTTTGGGCAGGCTTTGCGAAATCTCGGCCAGCACCACCTCTGTGATAAAGGCGATGTCCAGGGTCTTGAGCTGTGGAAACGGCACCCATTGCAGATTGTCCAATTCGCCATCCGCATTGGAAAAATCATCCAGATCGCCGTGGATATGCGCCGCGTCACATAAAAAGAACCGCGCGTCAAAGCGCCGGGGGCGGCCCGGGGGCGTCACGGCGCGAAAGACGAAATGCAGCGGGGCCGCTGTGGGAACCATGTCAAGCGCGGCAAAGCTGCGCCAAGGCTGTGCGGGGCGGGTGGACCATCCCCCGCGTTGGCCAAGCACCAAGCCTGTTTCTTCCCAAAGCTCGCGAATGGCGGCAGCAGCCAGGGCGTCCGCCAGATCCAGATGAGAACCAGCGCGAAGCCGGCTGCGGCAGGGATCAGACAGGGCGGTGGCCAATGAAATCTGTTCGTCGCCGGCCTCTAGCGCGCCGCCGGGAAAGACGAATTTCCCCGGCATGAAGGCCGCAGACCGGCTGCGTTGCCCCATCAGGACAGAGGGGCGCGTGGCGGCGTCTCGGATGACGATCACAGTCGCGGCGTCTTGTATCGCGGGCTGTGTCATTGTGGCCTTGCCTTTGGCTAAGCGTGTCAGGCCGCCGCAGCGAACCCATGCATGCGTTTGGCCCATTGAAAGGCGACCATCGCCCCTTTGAGCCTTGGCAATAGGTACAAGGACAGGGCGACACATCCAATGGTAAAGCCCGTGGCCAGAACCAATGGGTTGGGTCGGAATTCCGTGAATACGATCAAAATAGCGGGGGCCATGATATGGCCGACCACCAGAATGGTCAGATAGGCCGGGCCGTCATCGGCACGGTGATGGTGGAAATCCTCATTGCAGACGGGGCAGGCATCGCGCACTTGCAGATAGCCTTTGAGCATGGGGCCCGATCCGCATTTGGGACACCGGCGCCGCCAGCCACGCAACAGGGCTGGGCGCAACTCTCTATCGGAAATGGCTGTTTGGTCCGTCATTGCAAATGCTGCCTTTGTTCAATGCCATCCTAGTTAGGCGTTTGCGCCCAAAAGTGGAAGGTTGCACGGCTCTGTTGCGTCCCGATGTCGCGAGCCGCGCAAAAAACTGCACTCTGAACCGACGGAAATTCCAACGCAGCGCGTTTGATGTTCAGAAAGCGCAACAAGGCGCTTCGGATCGAACAAACTTTTTGGAGGAACTATCCAATGAAACGCAAGACACTTCTTACCGGACTGGCTGTGACCGTTCTGACAACAGCCTCCGTCGCGGGCGGTTTGGCATTTGCCAAAGGCTCTATGGATCGTGGCATGGGCCGGGGCATGGAACGCCCGAGTTTTGAAACTTTGGATGCTGATGGCGACGGCACGATCACCATCGTTGAAATCCGGGCCTTTGGTACTGCCAAGTTCAATGAGTCTGATGCGGATGGCGACGGGCTTTTGTCTGCAGAAGAGCTGCAGGCGGTGGCAATGGCCAAAGCGGCAGAGCGTGCGGAAAAGATGGCAGCCCGCATGATTGAATGGCGCGACACCGATGGCGATGGCCTGTTGAGCGAGGCTGAACTGGGCGGCGGCATGGACCAACGGATGTTCAGCCGTATGGATGCGGATGACGATGGTGTCATCTCTGCCGAAGAATACGCGGATGCCGAAAAGCGTGGCAAAGGCCGCGACCACAAGCGCGGCGGTGGCAAAGACGGCCACGGCAAACGTGGGGCCAAGAACGACGGCTAGCAGGCAAAGGACCAGCGCCGATGTTTCGGGGCTGGTCCGATTTGCTTGGTGACATGTTCTAGGGTACCCAGTTCGGACGATGAATATGCCTTTTGACGCGCAAAACGAAGTTTCTGACGAAGCATTGTTGGTGGCCTTCGGAAACGGAGACCGCGACGCTGCGCGGATTCTGACGGCGCGTCTCACGCCAAGGGTTCTTGGGTATTCGACCCGGATCCTCGGCGACCGGGCAGAGGCCGAAGACGTGGCTCAAGAGGCCATGTTGCGGCTTTGGCGCATCGCTGAGGACTGGCGTCAGGGTGAGGCCAAGGTGTCCACATGGCTTTACCGTGTGGTGGCGAATTTGTGCACGGACCGGCTGCGGAAAAAACGCGGCGTCGGATTGGACACGATCGCAGAGCCGATCGACGAGGCCCCGGGCGCAGAGGCCGGTATGGTGCAGGCGCAACGGCAGGCGGCGCTAAACGCAGCCCTGCAAACCTTGCCAGAGCGGCAACGCCAAGCGGTTGTTTTGCGCCACATAGAAGGCGTTTCGAACCCAGAGATTGCCGAATTGATGGAGATCAGCGTCGAGGCTGTGGAAAGTCTGACGGCGCGGGGAAAACGGGTTTTGGCCAAGACATTGGCCGCAAGACGTGAAGAATTGGGATATAGTGATGACAGATGACCGAAAATTGACAGATGCAGAGCTGGACAGTTTGTTTACAGAGGCCACCGATGCAGCGCCGGTGCCGTCTGCGGATTTGTTGGCGCGTGTCATGGCGGATGCGGATGCAGTGGTTGACGCGCGTGCTACGGCGCAGAAATCCCCCGCCCCGGTTCAGAGCGGTTGGCTAAAGGCAATCCTGGCCCCCATTGGCGGATGGCCCGCAATGGCCGGTCTTGCGACAGCCACCGTGGCTGGTGTCTGGATCGGATATTCGCCGCCCGAATCTGTCAGCGGTTTTGCCGAAGACTACCTGTCGGGCAGTCTCTTGACCTATGATTTGGGGGACTATTTGCCCTCTTACGACTTGATCAGCGATGAAGGTTAGACGATGACAAAAACGTCGGAAACAAAAAAGAACGTTGTGCGCGGTTGGCCCCGGGTTTTGTTGTTTGGCTCTCTCGCGATGAACCTGCTGATTGTGGGGCTTTTGGCCGGTGCCGTGTTGCGCCACGGGCCAGAGCGCCGGGAACGGGTGGCCGAGTTGCGGGATTTCGGGCTTGGCCCCTTCGGGAACGCCTTTACCAAGTCGGATCGCCGCGCCATAGGCGTTGCGATGAAAGAGCGCGCCGGTGACTTGCGCAAGAATCGCGACGTGTTCCGACAAGAGTTTACCCTGTTGCTGGACGCTTTGCGCGCCACGCCCTTCGATGCGCAGGCCGTGCAGGACAGCGTCGTTGCGCAACGCTTGGAAATCGAGGCCCGTCAGGACATTGGCCAGCAATTGGTGCTGGAACGGATCTCTGCGATGTCAGATGAAGACCGCGCCAAATTTGCGGATCGTCTTGAACGGTCGATGAACCGGACTTTCCGCAAGAAGAAGTAAAATCAAAGACTTATGCGGCGGTTTGTTCAAAGGTGACCTGGTTGCGGCCATGCAGTTTTGATCCCATCAAGGCGCGGTCAGCGGTGTCCATGATACGCTCCACCGGGATTTGAGGTTGGTCCGCAAGCCCGCCAATCGAAACGCCGATGCTCAGCGTGACGGGAACCTCTTGGCCGGTTTCGGCAAGGGTTACGGGTGTTGCCTCTGTCACGCGGCGCAAGCGTTCGGCGGCATTTTGGGCGGCGGACAGGCCGGTGGCGGGCATCACAACCAGAAACTCTTCGCCGCCCATGCGGCAAATCATATCGACGCTGCGCAGGTTGTTCTTTAAGCGTCGCGCAACTTCGCACAGCACGGCATCCCCGGCAGCGTGGCCATAGGTGTCGTTGATCCGTTTGAACCGGTCAAGGTCCAACACCATCACCGCAAATGGCGACCCCGTTTCCGAGGATTGCGCCGCAATCCGGGCCGTATGGGGCAGGGCGTAGCGGCGGTTGAACAGCCCCGTCAGCGGGTCGGTTGCCGCCAGTTTCAAGCCATTTTCCAGCGTGGCCCGCAGCCGGTCTGATTTGCGTTTTCGGGCGGCTTGCGTCGATGTTCTATGGATGATTTCGGCCAGCAGGGCGTCATCTTCCAGTAGGTCATTTGCGCCCAGATCCAGCGCGGCGATGGCCATGTCCCGGTCGGCCCCGGAACCAGTGACGATAATCGCGCTGTGCCGGGTTTCAGCGCGACTGCGCAGCTCTGCCACAAGGGTCAGGCAGTTTTTCGTATGGCTCAGCGCGGGATGCAGAACAATGACGTCCGGCCCAGACAAGGATCGTCCGACATCGGCAAGCACCGTGGTGTCGTCGCTGACGGTAATGGCCGCGCGCATCCCGTCGAGCAACGCAGTTTCCCAGGAACGATCGCGGGTTTGGTGATCGCGCACCAAAACGACCTTGGCCGGCCCCAGAAATTCGGCGCTGGCATCGTTGAAACCAAATTCGGCGGCGGTGCCTTCGCGCCTTTGCAATTCCTGTTCTACCCCATGCGCGCGCAGAATATTGCGCACGCGGGTCAATAAAACGTTTTCCTGAATCGGCTTTGGCAAGATTTCTTCGGCCCCTGCACGCAACGCGTTAAGCCGAACTTCGGGGGAATAGTCCTGCGCCATGACCACAACCGGGATCGCGGCGGTTTGCACGGTGGTTTTCAGGCGTTCGCAAATTTCGATACCGTTCATTTCTTGCAGGTCAGCATCGACAAGGATCAGATCCGGCAAGGTTCTGAGCGCTTCTTCCATCAATGCCTTTGCATTTGTGATCGGGGTCACATCGTAAGAGGCCGCAGACAGTTTGACCCGCAACATGATGCGGTTCGTTGCCGCATTGTCCGCTATCAAGATCCGCCCTGACATGTGTCCTCATAGATTTGAATCGATTTTGACTGGTATTGGTGATTATTCGTTGAGATAGGTTAAGAATTGGTTGAATTTCGAAGAGGAAGACCGGCGCATGCGGCAGGACGTAGCGGAAACTATCGGGCTCAAGGCTGTGGCGTGGCTGGCGGCGAACGAAGAGCTGTTGCCTGTGTTCATGGGGGCCTCTGGGACGGGGACAGACGATTTCCGCACCCGTGTTGCAGAGCCTGAATTTCTGGCCTCTGTTTTAGATTTTCTGATGATGGATGATGCCTGGGTGGTCGAATTCTGCGACGCCCACACAATGCCCTATGATCAATTGATGTTGGCCCGGCAATCCTTGCCGGGGGGGCAACAGATCAACTGGACCTGACGTTTTACAGGTCGATTTCTACAATTCCGTTTTCTGCACTGGCCCGCGACTGGCACAGAATCATGTTGTGATCGCGGTCCTTGTTGGACAGAACAAAATCGCGATGTTCGACCTCTCCGGACAGGACACGACATTTGCAGACACCGCACAGACCGTCTGAACATTTTACGTCCACCTTTACGCCAGCGGCCAACAGCGCCTCTGTTGGGGTTTCGGTTGCCTTGACCAGAATATCCCGCCCGGATTTGGCCAGGCGTAGGGTGAAGTCGTGGTTCTCATAATCGGGCTGATCGGGTACTGCGAAATATTCCAGATGGCGGGCCTCTTCGGGAAAGCCGTTTACGGTGGCCGTGTCGATGACGGCCCCCATGAACATGTCGGGGCCGCAGGTGTAAACGTGGGAATTGTCATTGTAGGTCAATATCTTATCCAGATTGGCCCTCGTGCCTTCATCGGAAAAGTGCAAGTGAACTTTGTCGGCCCAAGGCATGTCCTGTAGGTCTGGCAAGAACCCGGCATTGGCGCGCGTGGAACAGGAATAATGCATCGCAAAATCGCGGCCCAAAGCGTGCAGGCGATGCGCCATGGCGATCATCGGTGTGATCCCAATGCCGCCGCCCATCAGGTAGGTGAAAGAGGCATCTTCGACCAGTTCGAATTCATTGATTGGATAGGAGATGAACACACGGCGTCCGGGTTCAAAAATCCGGTGCATCAGTTTCGACCCGCCGCGGCCTTCATCCTCTCGCAGCACGGCGATCTGGTATTTTGATCGATCCGCAGGGTCACCCGACAGGGAAAACTGACGGAAATATTCCGGCGCGACGACCACGTCGATATGCGCGCCTGCGGTCACCGGGGGCATGTCTGATCCGTCGGGCATCGAAAATTCGTATTTCGTGACGCCATCCGTCATCTTTTCGACCTTGCTGAGCACCACGCGCAGCACGGGGGCTTTGCCGTCATCTGCGGAATAGATGTGTTCTGGCGGCGCACCGGCCAGGCGTCTGCGTTTATGTTCTTTGGCGGGGATCATCGCCTGATAGGCGGCAATTCCGGCCTCTCGGTCCATGTGAAACGGCCAGTTATAGGGGGGCGGGGCCAGCGGGGCCGGGTAGACGGCAAGGGTCTGGTCGCTGTATTTCAGGTCCAGGTCTTTTTGCAACGCACGGGCATTGGTGACATGGGGGGAGGGGCGATAGGCCCCGTCATCCACCATCTCTATATCCCACCACCATTTTTTCACTGGGTTGATTTCACCGTTGCCGACCAGATCATCCAGCTTGGCCAGGGCCTTGGCCGCCTTTGGAATGTTGGATGCCGCCCATCTGAACGGGGCTTCGGCAAAGAGCCCTTCGAGGTTCCACGGGCAGGTCTTCATGCAGCGCCCACACATCGTGCCGCCGGTTTGGGCCACACGATAGGTCGTGCATTTCTGGCTGTCGGATTTCCAGATCTCATAGCCGTTAAACATCAGCTTTGGCCCGGCCGTGATCGCGCCAGAGGGGCATTCGCGGGCGCATTTGTTGCAGTTTTCGCAAAAGCTTTGCAGGCCGAAATCGATCGGCTTGTCATGGGACAGCGGCATATTCGTGGTCACGATCCCTGATTTTAGCCGAGGCCCAAGGAACGGATTCAGGATCACCTCGCCAATGCGGCTGACCTCACCCAGACCGGACAGCAGCAGCAGGGGCGGATGCAGCACTTCGTCATCCATCACCGTATGGGTTCGGGCGGCATGGCCGAGATTGCGCAAATGCTGCGCCAAAACACCGCCCAACAGCGAAAACCTCAGATAGGCCCGCATGGATTGGGCGCTGGCGATCCAGTCATCGCCAGAGGCGCCATCCATCGTTTCGTGCCCCTGATCCACGATCATGGAAATGGCGTTTTTGTGGTACGGGGTGATCGGCTCTCCCACGGCATCATGGCTGTAATAGGCCCAGTCGGGGCAGGCGGATATGCCGACGGCATCGATCCCCAGGAAATAGGACGCGGCTTTGACATTGGCGGCATTTTGCGTGGGATCAAGGGTGGATGGGTCAAGCGTGGCCACCTCACCGTCCTGCAACAACAAGAACGCGCCAAGCGAGGGACGAAAGGCGATTGTCCCCGCAGATTTGCGCATGTGATTGCCGTTGCGCGTGGCATCCTGCACATGTTTGCCCAGATCGCCGAATTGAGCCCGAACGAACATATTCGCGCGTTTTGGCACCCGCGCCACATTGGCCGTGTCAATATAGGTGGTTGGGTCATCAACTCGCTTGAGCGTTTCAAACGGATGCGGTCCCTGATGATAAGGGCGCTTGGCGAATGGATCGCGATTGCGGGCCGATTTCGCGTGGCGGCCCAGACCGGTGGTCCAGCTGGCCGGTGGCTTTGCCCCTGGGGCCAGCGGCGCATCCGGGGTCATGGGCAGGGTCGTTGTGATCACCGCAAGGCCAAAGTCACGCCCCAGGAAGGGATTGACGGCGCTGTCATCTTTGACCACAGCCAGCCCGGCTTGCACCGCCAGACGGTTCAGATGCACATCAGACGCCGCCGCGGAATGGGCGCGGGCCTCATACCCCAGAACGCGAATATAGCTGGCCAAAGAGACCGCAGTTTCAATCCCCCGCAAACAGGCGCGGTGGTCTTGGGCCTCTTGGATCCAGTCGCTGCCCAGTTCGCCCGTCTCTGGGGCGCGTTGGTGTTCGTAAAGAAACACGATCGCATGGCTGTGGTGCCGACATTCGGTGGCGGGGGCGCGCATCGCCTCGCGCAGACCGGCCATGATGATGTCTACACCTGCGGCCAGGGACTTGGGCTGCATCGTGCTGATCTTTTCCGCCAGACGCGAGACATCCGGGTTTTCGAGCGGCGTGTCGCGCCAGGCCTCTTGCGGGATTTCGCAGATCCCGACCATCGAGGCGTCGCAGTAATACCCAAAGGATTTCAGATGGTTGGCGCGTTCCGTCAGATCGGTTGGAATTTCGGCGGTTTCTTTTTTGATCAGCCCGTCGCGGGTCGCATCCAGCATTGCCTGATATTCCTGCATCGCATTGACGATGCTGCGCGGATCCTGAGGTCTGCGAAAGGACAAGACAGGTGTGGGCGCAAGAGCAGACAAGATCGGCGCGGTATCGCTGCGGGCCAGTTTTTCCAGCGGGTAGGGGCCCAGATGCACGGGCCGCTTTGCATATGATAAAACTCGGGCCATGGGCGAACCTTTTGGGGTTACAGGCGGTTCAGAGGAACGTCATCGGTGCCGCGCAGCTTGTGCAGAATTTTCCGCAGTTCGGCCAGTTCTGTCTGGGTCAAAGACCCTTCTATAACAGCGTTGTTGCCAACCGCGCTTGGGGTTCCCTTTTGCAGTAGGTCACAGCCTTTCTGCGTCAACTGAACGGCCGTCATTCTGCGATCCCCCTCGCCGGATGTGCGCGCCACCATTCCGGCGGCCTCCATCTGGCGCAGGGCACGGGACATGGCCGTGCGGTCGATCCCGACGAATTCGGCGATTTCTGACGGGTGGATCAGCTCTTCGTTGCCGACAGCCAAAAGAACGCACCAGGTGATCCGGGTCAGCCCAAGCTCTTTCAGGTTGTCCTCTAGCCTGCGTTCCTGTTGCCGGGATGTTACAGAAAGAAGATAGCCAACAGAGTGATGCAGCCGATATTTGGGTTGGGTTGTCATGATTAACTTTGTCAACGACATATAGGGGACTGTCAACGTCTCGGTTGTTGTGGCAATAGGGGCAAAACGTCAGGGGGCCGCGATGCGTGCACAAGCTATTCTGTTCGACAAAGACGGCACGTTGTTCGATTTTCACAAGACCTGGTCAGAGTGTTATCGCGGGATCATCCTGCGAAATGCGGGCAGCGATGCAAATCTTGCAGCAACGGTTGCGCAGGAATTGGGCTATGATCTGGACAGCGGTGCATTTGACCCCAACAGCATCGCCATCGCCGGAACAGCCCTGCAAGCGGCAAAGCAGCTTTTGCCTCATTTCCCCCATGACACAGCCGAAGAGCTTGCCCGCCATTTTGACGATGCCGGCAAAGATGTAGAGCCTGTTCAGGTCGTGCCCTTGGTGCAGTTCCTGGGTGATCTTAAGGCACGCGGGCTGGGCTTGGGCGTTGCGACCAATGACAGCGAAGCCCCGACCCATGCACAGTTGGATGGGTTGGGTTTGATCCCGTATTTCGACTATATCGCCGGCAGTGACAGTGGATTTGGGGCCAAGCCTGCGCCGGGCATGTGCACCGGGTTTTCAGACAAGCTGGGTGTTGCGCCGGGGCAGGTTGCGATGATTGGCGATAGTCTGCACGATCTTCACGCGGGACGGGCCGCAGGCATGCAATGCGTGGCGGTTCTGACAGGCGTCGCAACCGAACAAGACCTTGCGCCTGCTGCAGACGTCGTTTTGCCCGATATCGGGCATTTGCCAGAATGGCTTGCTGGCTAAGCGTTTGCCGCTTGTTAACCAACCGCCACGAAACCTGCTAAATTTTCCGGTTTGTTAAGCACTGACACCCAAACTCTGATCGGGGTTTGAGGATGAGTAATATGCATGGACTGATAAATCGGTCCCTTCAGTGTTTTGTTCGCGATACATACGGGCAGGATATGTGGGGCAGTGTTGCCGCTGGCGCCGGTGCGCCTGCTGCAGGATTTGAGGCGTTGATGGTGTATGAAGATGCACTGACGGATCGGCTGTTAACCGTGTCCGAACAGCAGCTGGACAAGCCGCGTGCCGTTATTCTGGAAGATCTTGGCACCTATCTGGTCTCGCACCCGCATCTGGAACCTGTGCGCAGGCTGCTGCGCTTTGGTGGCGACAATTTTACTGAATTTCTGGTCTCTTTGGACGACTTGCCGGAACGTGCCGCGCTTGCTGTTCCAGACCTGCAGTTGCCGCAATTCGATGTGCGGGCGCATTCCAAGCTGCGCTTTACGCTGAACAGCACATTCAGCTTTCCCGGGCATGGCTACGTCATGGTCGGTATCTTGCGGGCGATGGCGGATGATTACGGTGTGCTTGCGTTGATGGACCATATTGGGGGGCAGTCTTTGACGGAAACGATTTCAGTGCAAATGCTGGAAACGCATTTCAGCAGCGGTCGTGCTTTTGATTTGTCCGTGGGGGCTGCCTAAGATGGGATCAATGGATTTTCCATGCGCCATGGTGGATCAGGTGATGCCGATGCATCTTTTGGTGTCCTCAACGGGCCATATCGAACGTGTTGGGCCAAGCCTGCAAAAGCTGCGCCCCGAATTTGATTTCGTCGGGCGTCGCGTGCTCGAGATATTTGAGCTGAACCACAAGGCGCAAACCCCACTGGGATTTGCAGAGCTTTCGGAAATGGCGGGTCAGAAAATCCGGCTTAGCTTTCGCGGTGGGGACCGGACGCGGTTCAAAGGCATGGTGGTGCCCTTGATGGGCAAGGGGCAGGTGGTGATCAACCTGTCCTTTGGCATTTCCATCATCGACGCTGTGCGCACCTATGGCCTGACCATCGCGGATTTCGCGCCCACGGATTTGGCGGTGGAAATGCTTTATCTGTTTGAGGCCAAGACCGTCGTCATGGACGAATCCCGCAGCTTGAACGCGCGGTTGAACAAGGCCCTTCAAGACGCAGAGCATCAGGCGACGACGGACCCGCTGACGGGGCTGCATAACCGCCGCGCCATGGATCAGATCTTGTCGCAAATGATCTTGTCGCGCTCTGACTTCGGGTTGATGCATCTTGATCTGGACTACTTCAAAGAGGTGAACGACACCTATGGCCACGCCGCCGGGGACGTGGTGCTGCGCCAGGCGGCAGAGGTTCTGTGCAGCGAAACCAGAGCGCAAGACACCGTTGCGCGGGTCGGGGGGGATGAATTCGTCCTGATCTTTCATGATCTGGTGGAAGAACCTCAATTGATGGAAATTGCCGATCGCATCGTCGCACGGCTAGAGCATCCGATTGACGTAAACGGGGCAGAGTGTCGGATTTCGGGCAGCATCGGCATTACGACATCCGTGTTTTACGACGCACCGGATGCGGACCGCATGTTGTCGGACGCTGATACGGCGCTTTATGCCTCTAAGAATAAGGGCCGTGCGCAGGCGACCTTTTCGACGCCTGACTTGCGTCAATAATGGACCGTTCCCTACCGGGGTAGATGCCTGTCGCGGCATCCTGAAAAATCATTAAAATTGTCATGGATGATCCCGAAATATGGGGTTAGATTGAAAACGCCCGCGCCATAGCGGGGGCTGAGATGAAACGACGCTGCGAAGATCTTTGGGAGGAGAGTGCAGGCGATTGGATGCTGTTCAGCATTCCTACATTCCCCTTATTTGGACAAAGACCAGTGGCGTTATCCTGCCAGTTCTCTGGTCCGATACGGTCGGATCTTGGCAGACAGCAACTGAATTTGACCCCTTGGTTTGTAGGGTGAGTTTAACACCAAATCCCGGCCAGACCGGCACATGAAAAGAAGGCAAAACGCGATGACGACGATCACTTCTAACGGCCAATTGCATAAGGACACGACAGCGTTGGTTACGGGCGGAACGCAAGGGCTGGGATTGGCCGTTGCTGAAAATCTGATTGCGGATGGATGCCGGAAAATTGTGCTGTCAGGCCGCAATGCCGAAAAAGGGGCAGAGCTTGCCGCAGGGCTGTCCAAGGACGGTGTCGAGGTTCAGTTCGTTGCAGCGGATCTGGGCGATGTGGATCAGGTTTTTAACATGGTCGATACGGCTGCCGAAATGATGGGCAGCGTGACCGCGCTTGTGAATGCCGGGGCCAATACGGATCGCGGTTCCATTCTGGATACGACGCCCGAAATGTGGGATTCCTTGTTCAATGTGAATGCAAAGGGCTGTTTCTTTGCACTGCAACGCTTTGCGCAACGTGCGATCGCGGCGGACCATCCCGCATCTGCGGTGAATATCCTGTCGATTGTGGTGCATGCGGGGCTGCCGTTTCTGGCACCCTACGCGGCCTCAAAAGCGGCGCTGCTGAACGTCACCAAGAACTCTGCCAACACCTTGGCCCCGAATAAAATCCGGGTGAATGGCATCAATGTGGGCTGGATGGACACGCCGGGCGAGGATGCCACCCAAAAGAAATGGCACAATGCGCCGGATGATTGGCTGGAACGGGCAGAGGCGCGCATGCCTTTGGGGCAATTGGTCAAACCTTACCACGTGGCCGGGCTGGTCAATTACTTGGTGGGGCCAGCATCCGGTGTGATGACGGGCGCGATCATTGATTTTGACCAACAGGTTGTCGGGGCCTATCCAGACACGAACGAATAATCGCCCCAAACGGTCCGCCCAATCTTGCGCCAAGCCCTTGCCTTTGAGACTTGGAACCTTGGCGCAGGCCGCTTTGCCAGATGTCCTTGATCGGGCTGGCTGTTCATTTCGTCCCTGAAAGAGTAGCGTGCAGACCAACACTGCCGTCAGGATTTGCGATGAAATTGATTGATTTGGACCACCCGTTTTACAAACCGCTGTGGCGGCGCGTTTTAATCGTGGCATTTTGCTTTGGTTGGGCGGGGTTTGAATATTTCAACAACACCCCGTTATGGGCGCTCGGCTTTGCGGCCATGGGGGTTTATTGCGCCTATATGCTTTTCTATGCGTTCAACCAACAGAACGATAAGGATGAAACATGAGCAGACTAAAGCTGCGCCCGCGCGGGCCGACGGGTAAGATCTTCGACATTACGCCGGAAAGCGCGGGATGGCGTTACGTTGGCTTTGGGCTGTACCGGATAAAGGCAGGCGTTACGGCGGCTGAATTTACCGATGATAAAGAGGTTATTTTGGTACTGGTCGAGGGGCGCGCCAAGGTGATCGCTGCGGGCCAGAACTTTGGTGAATTGGGCGACCGAATGAACGTGTTCGAAAAAACGCCGCCCCATTGCGTCTACGTGCCCAATGACAGCAATTGGTCGGCGGTGGCGACGACGGATTGCACTTTGGCCGTCTGCACCGCGCCGGGCCATGGCAACCACCCGGCACGGGTGATCGGACCGGTTGGGATTGACACCGTGACCCGCGGCACAGGCGGCAATACCCGCCACATCAACACAATCGCGATGGAAGAACGGGACGTGGCCGACAGCTTGTTGGTGACAGAGGTGTTTACCCCGACCGGCAACTGGTCCTCTTATCCGCCGCATCGTCATGACGAAGACAACTACCCGGATATGACCTATCTGGAGGAAACCTATTACCACCGTCTGAACCCGCGCCAGGGGTACGGGCATCAGCGCATCTTTACCGAAGACGGGTCTCTGGACGAAACAGTGACCTTTCAGAACCACGATGTGGTGCTGGTTCCCAAAGGCCATCATCCGGTTGGGATCCCTTGGGGATATGAAAGCTATTATCTGAACGTCATGGCCGGACCGATCCGCAAATGGCGGTTCCAAAACCACCCTGACCATGAGTGGATCGCAATACGTGACGCGGACTAACCCGGTCCTTGCCTAGGGCAGGGGATCGGTGACGCCGGGATGCGTGTCGAGGAAATCCTGCAATTCTGCACCATCGGGCATGGCTGGCGCACATCCGACCTTGGACACCACAATCGCGGCAGAGGCTGACCCGCGCAAAACAGCGGATCGAAGATCGTGGCCATTGGCCAGAGACGCAATAAAGCCCCCCATAAAGGAATCGCCCGCGCCGGTTGGTTTCAGCGCTTTGACCGGATAAATCCCGGTTGCGATTTCGCCCTTTGGCGTGATCGTGATTGCGCCCTTTTCCCCGCGTTTATAGACAATGATCTGCGCCGTGGTGGCGGCCAATTCGCGGGCCTTGTCCAGGCCTTTGTCATAGCCACCGGCCATGAAGCCGAATTCATCATCGTTGCCAACAACCACGTCACACAGCGCGCCTGCGCGTGAATAGACATCTGCGGCAACCTCTGCCGAGGGCCAGGAATAGGGGCGGTAATCAACGTCGAAAATGATTGGCAGACCGGCCATTTTGGCCAGATCCAAGGCGTGAAACGCAGCTGTTCGCGACGGTTCTGCCGCGAAAACCGTGCCGGTGGTGATCAAGGCCCCAAAAGCGCTGTAATCCACGGCCTCGACATCTGCGATCGACATTTCGAAATCGGCAGCCCCGTTGCGGTAAATGACCGATTGATGATCCTCGATAACGCTTTCGACCACTGCCAGTGAATTGCGGGCCTCGCCCCCGACGGACCGCACATAGGTCGCGTCGACCCCATAATGGGCCAGTTGGTTCAGGCAATAGCGGCCGATGGAATCGTCTGACACGCATGTCACCAGCGAAGAGCTGACCCCGTGCCGCTTAAGCGCAACGCCAATATTCGCAGATGATCCACCCAAGGCGCTGACGAATTGCGTTGCATGCTCTGTCTTTACGCCAGGCGGGTCGGCATAAAAATCAATACCGGCGCGCCCGATGATGACAAAGTTCTTTTGGGCAAATGCGTTTAAAAGGTCGGTCATTGCGGCTCCGAAATCATGTTGACACTGGGCGGGCAGGGGCGTGCCTCAAGGGTCATTTACAACAGTTGCATCAA
This sequence comes from Marinosulfonomonas sp., assembly GCA_051251595.1. Lineage (GTDB taxonomy): Bacteria > Pseudomonadota > Alphaproteobacteria > Rhodobacterales > Rhodobacteraceae > NORP110. Next base: position 59,589 of record JBPOFA010000010.1, on the reverse strand, counting down.
AATTGAAACCGGTTGCAAAAGCAATTTGCAAGACAGCATTGTCCCCTCGGGAAGGGAAGGCGAGAACGGGCCGTTTGGGTGTCTTAGGCGCCGTCAGCCATATGGATGTTCAACGCCGCATCGACCAGGCGTTTGGTGTACGGGGTCTGCGGGTTTTCCAGAACCTGCTGCGTTGGGCCGCGTTCCACCACATTGCCCTGCTGCATCACAATGACGTTGTGACACAGCGCTTTGACCACCTTCAGATCATGGCTGATGAACATATAGCTAAGATCATGTTTGCGCCGCAGTTCCCGCAGCAAATCAATGATTTGCGCCTGAATTGACAGATCCAGCGCCGAAGTTGGTTCATCCAGCAGGATGAATCTTGGGCGCAGCACCATTGCGCGGGCAATTGCAATCCGCTGGCGTTGGCCGCCGGAAAATTCGTGTGGAAAGCGGTCCATCACGTCTTTGTCCATCTGGACTTCGGCCAGAACGTCTTGGACCATCTGGTCGCGTTCCGCATCATTCGCGCCAATCCCGTTGACCAACAGGCCCTCGGCAATGATCTGACGCACAATCATACGCGGGTTGAGCGAGGAGAACGGATCCTGAAAGACCACCTGAATATCGGTGCGCAACGGGCGCATTTCGGCCTTGGTCAAATGTTCGATGCGTTTGCCGTCAAAGGTGATTTCGCCGGCCGTCGGTTCCTGCAACCGGATCAGCGACATGCCAAGGGTCGATTTCCCCGACCCGCTTTCGCCGACGATCCCAAGGGTTTCCCCGGCGCGGACCCGCAAATCCAGATCATTCACAGCGACCAGATCAACCGTCTTGCGGTTGAACATTCCACCATGTTTCAGCTTGAACACAGTGCGCATGCCTGCGCCTTCAATCACGGTCTGAGCATTCTCGTCCAACGGATCGGGCAGGCCGGACGGCTCACTGTCGATCAGGTGGCGGGTGTAGGGGTGCTGAGGGTTGCTGAAAATCTGGTCGGTGTCGCCGGTTTCGATAATCTCGCCATAGCGCATCACGCAAATACGGTCAGAGGTGGCCCGCACCACGCCCAGATCATGGGTGATCAGCATCACGGCCATGCCGTGCTTTTTCTGCAGGTTCTTGAGCAGCGTCAGGATTTCAGCCTGCACCGTCACATCCAGCGCCGTGGTTGGTTCGTCGGCAATCAAAAGGTCCGGCTCGTTCGCCAGTGCCATCGCGATCATCACACGCTGGCGCTGCCCGCCTGACAGTTGATGCGGATATTGGGCGAACCGGGCCTCTGGATCGGGGATCTGCACCTCGTTCAGCAGACGGATCACCTCTGTCTTGGCCTCTGCCTTGCTGATGTTCCTGTGGGCCAGAATGATTTCGGCCACCTGATCCCCAATCCGGTAGATCGGGTTGAGGCTGGTCAAAGGTTCCTGAAAGATCATGGTGATCCGGTCGCCCCGGATCTTTTGCATCTCAGGCTCTGAATATTTCATCAGATTCTCGCCCTTGAACAGAACCTCTGTCTCTTCACCAACCGTGGCGTTTTCAGCCAGCATTCGCATGATGGCGCGTGCGGTCACGGATTTTCCGGATCCGCTTTCGCCCACGATCGACAGCGTTTCGCCCTTGTAGATCGAAAAGCTGTTGCCCCGCACAGCGCTTAGGCTACCGCCAATGGTGCGGAAATCGACGCGAACGTCTTTTACTTCTAAAAGCGGTTGATCTGATGTCACATCAAGCATTGCTATATGGGTCCATTGCATCGCGCAGCCCGTCGCCAAAGGCGTTAAAGGCAAGCACAGTAATGATGATCATTCCAACCGGGGCCATCATCCAGGGCGCGGCAGAGAATGATTGAAAATCAAGGATTTGGTTCAGCATCAGCCCCCAACTGACCATGGGCTGTTGTATGCCAATGCCAAGGAAAGACAAAAAGCTTTCCAGCAAAATGATTTCTGGCAGCTGGAAAGTGGCCCAGACGATCAGATGAGAAGAGGTGTTGGGAACGATGTGGCGCAACAAGATACGCTTGTTTGATGCGCCAACCGCCTCGGCGGCGCGGACATATTCGAGGCGTCGCATAGAGATTACCTTGCCCCGCAATTCGCGCGACAAATCGGCCCATCTGAGCAGCACAAGGATACCGGCAAACATGATGAACACCGACATGGCATCCGCCCTTCGCGGGATGATCGCTGTCAGTGCCAGGTAAAGGGGCAGGTCGGGAAAGGCCTTGAAGAACTCGACAATGCGCTGCGTGACAAGATCATACATGCCGCCGAAAAAGCCTGATGTCACACCCACCAGAGTTCCGATGACAAGGGCCGCCAACATGACCATGACCCCCATCAACAGCGATATTCGGGTGCCCCAGACCATGCGCGAAAACACGTCTCGACCCAGATTGTCCGTCCCCAGCAAATAGATGCGTGATCCGTCATCCGTCCCAAAAAGATGGGTGGTAAAGGTCATCCCCAGGAATTTCCATTCGTCCCCCTGGGCAAAGAACCGGATGACCGACTTCTTTTCCGGATCGGATTGGAACGTGATTTCAAAGGTGTTTGGGTCCATTTCTTCGGAAAACCCATTCACGAAGGGGCGTTGAAACCCATCTTTCTGGTCGTAGATCTTGACCCATTGCGGCGGGGTGTACAGCAAGGACCGGTCAGAGGTTTGGGCGTTATATGGTGCCACAAAGCCCGAAAACACAGCCATGAAAATGATGACACAACACAGGACCAATCCCATCATGCCATAGGTGTTGCCCCGAAAACGGCGGCGCACCAATTGCCAGTAGGACAGAGAATGGGCAGATTTGACCTCTGCCGACATCGTGTCTGCGATTTGCTCTGGGGTGATGGACGGGTCGCTCATCAGCTTACTCCCTGCAATGTGGCTTGGCGCACGCGGGGGTCCAGCATGGCCAATAGCAGATCAGCAACCATGTTCCCGATCACGATGATACAGGCAACCATCAGGAAAATCGCGGCAATGACCAGCATGTCGCGTTGCCCGATGGATTGCAGGATCAGTGGCCCAATCGTTGGAATGCCCAGAACGATCGCGATCTCCAGCTCTCCTTTGATCATGTAATCAAAGCGTGCGCCCATGTTCATAATGATCGGGTGCAGGGCGTTCGGGATCGCGTGCACAAACATGATCCGCCTCTTGGGCAGGCCCTTGGCCCGTGCGGTTTCGATATATTGCGCATTCATCACGTCCAGCAGGTTCGCGCGCATCATGCGCAGCGTATAGGCTTGCCCGGCCCAGATAGAGATGAACAGCACCGGCCAGACATGTTTGAACAGGTCCCAGACCTTGCCCCAGGACCAATGATCCTGAAGGATATATTCCGCCGAATTCAGCGCGCCGATATAGGGAGAGTGCCACACAAAGGCGAGGAAATAGAGGATCACCAGGGCCATCACGAATTTCGGGATAACGATCCCGAGGAAGGCAAAGACAGTCGCGACCGTGTCGCCGATCTTGTACTGGTTCATCGCGGCATAAATGCCCAGCAACGCGCCGATGATCTGGCCGACGATCAAGGTCACAAACGCAATGCCCAAAGAGCGGGGTAGGCGGGTGCCGATGACTTCGGTGACCGGCTGGTTGTAGTAAAATGAAAATCCGAAATCGCCATGCAGGACGATGCCTTTGATCCAAATCCAGTATTGGACATAAATCGGCTGGTCCAATCCCATAGATTCCCGCAGAACCTGCGCTTGCGGCTCAAGATCCGCACGGCTTTGGCCCGTCATTGCCATTGTGCGGGACATCCAACCATCAACATAGTCGCCTGGAACCGCTTGGATGAGCAGGAAAGAAACCATGCTGATGCCTATCAGCAAAGGAATTGTCGCTACGACCCGCTGTAGAATGAAAACCAATAGCCCCATGCCCGGTGCCCCCTGATCTGGCAACGCCAGACCGCATAATATCTGAAAGAAAATCGGGCCCGCGAAAAGCGGGCCCGTTTGTTGTGGCGCTTAGTACTCAGCCACAGTGCCTTCGAGCAGTTCGTCGATCTGCTGATCTGCAGGCGTCCACAGACGCTCACGGATAACAGCATCTTCGCCCCATTCGAACATGAACACTGGCGTGCCCGGGTGTGCGTTCTTGATCCGTTTGTTGATCAAAACAGCCGCAGGGTTCTGGATCAAACCGATTGTGTAAGCATTTTCGGTCCAAGCCTTTTGGATGACCTTGGCGGCTTCCGCTGCTTCGTTCGCATCCCAAGTAGAGTTGATCACGTTGAATGCATCAACCATTTCCGTTTCGAAATCGAAAAGGTTCCGGTTGCCGTCAGCATCTGCCTGGTGGAAGTCAGGGCAGGTTTTGTCGATTGGAATATGCAAACACGTGTCGCGCTGTGGTGTGACCCACTGCTGACGACGCAGCAAGCTGTTGAAATCGCCACCTTTTGCGATGATGTCGATATCTTCGACAGTGCGCGGCAGCATGCGAATACCAACCTCACCCATCATGGATGTGACCGCATCAATCATCTTGCGATCTTCGGTGCGGTTCTGCGCATACATGATGTCCAGCTCAAGATCAGCGCCGGACTTCGGCATGTTCAGAATGCCGTTTCCATCCGTGTCTTCCAGACCAAGACCAGCCAGCATTTCGCGCGCACCATCTGCGTTATACGGATAGTACACTGTGCTGTCGTAGTCGTAGTATGGCGAACCGGCAGAGAACCCACCTGGGAACGGATAGCCGAACGGGCCACGTGCCACAGATTGCGCAATCGCATCGCGATCAAGTGCGTGGTTCAAAGCAACGCGGAAATCCTTGTCGCGGAACAATTCGCGCAATTCGGTGTCGACCTCGTCCTGAACACCTTTATCCGAGAAGTTCAGCTCAATCCGCCAGGACAGAACCCGTGGGCCAAACTGTGCCTTGACCGGTGCATCCGCAGATTGCGACTGCTTCAGCGCCTCAACATAGTTTCCAGGGTTTTCCATGTTGGAAAAGTCACCCGTGCCGGCCACAGCTTGTGTCGTCCGGTCATCCCATGATGTCAGCTTATAGTGGATTTCGTTCATGTAAGGCAGCTGATGCCCCGCTTCGTCGAATTTCCAGTAGTAAGGATTGCGACGCATGATGACGATTTCATCGGGCTTGTGCACAACAGGGACGTGTGACCCCAACACGACAGGCGGCACTGCGTCTGCAGGCATGCTTGTGCGATAGGATTCATAAGTCGCATCCGAGTTATACTTTGGATGATTTTCTTTCATGATATGGCTTGGGCCAGGGCACCCCTGGATATAGGCCAATGACTGAACGCGGCTTGGGCCTTGTGGTTCAGCAAAGTTGAAAGAGAATTTGTAAGGACCTTCGACGTCCAAAGTCGTGCCAACACCCATGCCGTCTGCTGGCATACGGCTGGATACGTTTTCGTCCTGGATGTTGTCATCCCACCAAAAACTGATGTCTTCGGTGTCAAACGGATCGCCATCTGACCAGCGGACACCTTCGACCAGATGCATCGTCAGCTTGGTGCGGTCGTCGTTCCAGTCCCAGCTTTTTGCAAGGTTCGGAAGCGGGCCGGACTGTTCTTCGGCCTTAACCTGCCAAAGCGGTCCCATGCGCACCAGGCATTCCTGGATCTGCATGTTGATGCCGCCCCACCCCTGATGCTGACCCGCAAGCCAGTTCCAGCCTTCGGGACGTCCACCGATAACGTGACGGAACGTACCGCCATATTCGCCAAGCCCGTCGGACATGGCTGATGTGTACATAACAAGCGGTTCTGCTGGAACACGCTCTGCCAAAGGTGGCAATTTGCCAGCTTCGACGAGTTCCGTCAGGAACGGTGCTTCGCTGATCGAATCGAGTGCTTTATAAGTCCAAAGATCATCCCGTCCGAGCAGTTCAAATTCCAGGCTCGACATGCTTTTTTCTGGTGGCATCATATCAGCTAGGGCAACGCCCGCGGTCATACCCGCGAGGCTTGTTCCCGATAGCAACACAAATGCCAGCCTTTTTGACAGACCGGTCATATTCAGTTCCTCCCATAAATATTCTGTCCGTTCAGTAGACGGTCGACGCGATGTAAAAGTCTTCCGGAAATCTTATATTGAATTCCGGGATCCTTTTTAGTTTTTGAATCGCCTGAAAAAAAGGCGATCTTGTAAATGCGGGCTCAATATGCCCAATTAACTGAGTCGAATTTGGTTCGGTTGTCGGAGGCGGAAAATGGATTCCCGGAAAAAAGATGATGAAATTCAATATCTTGAGTACGTGGATTCGAAACTCGTGCCCGAGCGTGATGAATTTCTGATAGAGACTCACCGCCCAAAAATATTCAAAACCGCTTACCATCACCACGCGTCAGTAGAGATCAACTTTCTGACGGACTGCGATCTTGAATATTCCTTCTCGGGAACCCGGGTAAATGTTCGTTCTGGCCGGATGATCGTATTTTGGGGGTCGATTCCCCATGGCGTGACCAAGGTGTCGGGCGATGGGCGGGCCACAAATATCTATTTGTCGTTGGCGATGTTGCTGAAATGGGGGCTGCCCAAAACATTTGTCGAATCGATTATCGGGGGCGCGGTCCTGTCGGTCAGGGAACAGGGTATTGCCGATCAACATGCGTCTGACCAGCTTGCGACGGACCGCTGGATAAAAGATTATAAGAACAAGGATCCGGCCTGGCGTTTGTTGCTGCTTGGGGAAATCCAAATGCGCCTGCGCCGCCTGGCGTTGGACGGGTTTGACGTTTTGATGCCCGGCAAAGAGGCATCCCATGTGGATGTCAGCGGTGTCGCCGCGATGCGCTATATCGACGAAATGCTGCGGTTCATCGCGGACAATTACGGCAACCCCTTATCCGTCACAGATGTGGCCGATCAGGTGAACCTTTCGCCCAGCTATGCGATGTCATTGTTCCGGCGCGGCGTTGGCGTTCCGATCAAAGAACACATCACCCGCATTCGCCTGTCCCATGCGCAGATGCTTCTGGCCAATTCTGACAACAAGATTCTGACCGTCGCAATGGACAGCGGCTTTGGGTCTTTGTCCAGCTTTTATGAGGCGTTTCAGGCCCATGAAAACAAAACGCCCGCCGCGTTTCGCCGGGAAACCCGTCAATAACCGGACGCTTTCTTATGCCAATAGATTTACCACCCCACCAAGATGACCGACTTCCAACTGAAATGGATGAATTTCTGTTTGACCTCAATGGGTTTCTGATCTTGCGCGGGGCTTTAACCCCGGAAGAAATTCAGGAAATGCAGGCAGGAATCGATGCGATTCCAGACCTGGAAGAGGGGCAATGGCACGGCCCCATCCACCGCGAACCTCACGGTGGCGAATTGGGCGTCAACCTGCAACAGATCGTCGAGGCCGGGCCGATCTTTGAAAAACTTGTGGATCATCCATCCTGGATCAGGCTAGCGCATCACTTCCTTGGCAATAGCGGGTTTGAGGCCACCCATGGCCCGATCTATATGGACGAATGTTTCGCCACAAAAAGGGCCCCCGGTGAAGGGTTCTATTTGCATTCCGGCGCGTTCGAAAAGGTCAAACACATTCAGTACCGCTATCTGAACGGCCAATTCATGTGCGGTCAGATCAACATCCTGATGCCGCTCCATGATATCGGTCCGGGGGATGGGGGGACATTGGTGATTCCGGGGTCTCACAAAAGCAATCTGGATCATCCCGAACTTGGGGCAGGGCAGGTGCCAAGCCCAGAAGACACCACAGGTGCCATCGAAGTGCATACTAAACTGGGTGATGTCATTCTGTTCACCGACACGATTTGCCACGGTGCGGCCACGCGCACCAATCCAGGGTTTCGCTCTGCCGTGATTTATCGCTATGTCAGCGCATGGTCCCGGTCCCGCCACGGCTATGCGCCGACCCCTGAATTGCTGGAACGCCTGACGCCGCGCCAGCGGATGATTGTGAACCCGGATGCGAAATCGCGGCTCCGGCCTCCGGGAAAAGACTGGTGAGCGGACCGCGACGAAGTCGGATTCTGGAATTTGTGCTGAAATTGTCGGTAGAAGCGGACTCCATCCCACATTAGATTTTTGATCAATCGGGCGCGATCCGTCGCGCGACGAGTAGCGTTAATGTTTTTGGGAGGAACCAACATGGCCGCAAATCCACAGATCACCTTCATTGGTGCCGGTTCGACGGTATTTATGAAAAACATCATTGGCGATGTGCTACAGCTTCCAGCCTTGGAAAACGCACATGTTGCATTGATGGATATCAATCCGCAGCGTTTGGAAGAATCCCATGTTGTGGCCTCTAAAATCGCCTCGACACTTGGGGTTGGCGCAACATTCTCGACGCATCTGGATCAACGCGAGGCGCTGGAAGGTGCTGATTTCGTTGTCGTTGCGTTCCAGATTGGCGGCTATGATCCGTGCACAATCACCGATTTCGAGGTTCCGAAGAAATTCGGCCTGCGCCAGACGATTGCCGACACTTTGGGCATCGGCGGCATCATGCGCGGCCTGCGCACCGTGCCGCATTTGCTGAAGATTTGCGAAGACATGACCGATCTCTGCCCAGAGGCGGTTCTGATGCAATATGTGAACCCGATGGCCATTAACACATGGTGCATCGCCAAGAAATTCCCGCATATCAAACAGGTTGGCCTGTGCCACTCTGTTCAGGGAACGGCCAAGGAACTGGCCAAAGACCTTGAAATTCCATACGAAAAAATCCGCTACCGCTCTGCCGGTATCAACCACATGGCGTTCTACCTGAATTTCGAAGAAATCATGGAAGACGGCAGCTATCGCGATTTGTATCCCGATCTGCACAAGGCCTACGCGCAGGGCACTGCCCCGAAACCCGGCTGGAATGAACGCTGCCCGAATAAGGTGCGTTACGAAATGATGACCCGTCTGGGCTATTTCGTCACCGAAAGCTCTGAACATTTTTCCGAATATGTGCCGTGGTTCATCAAACGTGACCGCCCCGATCTGATCGAAAAATTTGGCATCCCGCTTGATGAATATCCAACGCGTTGCATAGAAAACATCGAAGAATGGGCAAGCCGGGTGACGGAATACCGCGAGGCGAACACGATCGAGGTAAAGCAAAGCCACGAATATGCCAGCCAGATCATGAACTCTGTCTGGACCGGTGAACCTTCGGTGATCTACGGCAACGTGCCAAACCATGGCTTGATCTCGTCACTGCCAGAGGGCTGCGCCGTCGAAGTTCCGTGCCTCGTCGATCGCAACGGCATTCAGCCAACGCGCATCGGGGATTTGCCGCCACAACTGACCTCGCTGATCCGCACCAACCTGAATGTGCAGGAACTGACCGTTGCTGCCCTCATGGAAGAGAACCGCGATCACATCTACCACGCCGCGATGATGGACCCCCACGCTGCGGCCGAACTGGATCTGGATCAGATCTGGGAGATGGTGGATGAGCTGCTCGAAGCCCATGAAGACTGGCTGCCAGCTTGGACCCAGGGCGGCAAGCGCCAAAAAGTTGCATGACGACCCCTAAAAAACGTTTCGCCGTCGTTGGCGGCGGAACGGCCGGGTGGCTTTCTGCATTGATCTTGCAAGAGGCCGCGCGGCGCAGTGATCTTTCGATTGAAATCACGGTTGTTGAATCCAGCAAAATCCCGACCATCGGGGTGGGTGAGGGCACAACTGCCGTGTTTCGCGGCTTGCTGTTGCAGCTGGGCTTTGATGAATTCGAATTCCTGCGGGAAACCGGCGCGACGATCAAATACGGCATCCGGCATCAGGATTGGCGCCGGGTGGGCCACAGCTATGACGGCCCAATCGATGATCCGCATCTGGTCTGCCAAACGCCCCCTGATGTCACGTCTTCCTGGCTGAACCAATATTGCATCGCCTCTGAACGGTCCGTGACAGAGTCGCATCTCTTTACCTATCTGATGAAAAACGGCTGCGCGCCATTCGTGTTTGAAGGGCGCGATACGCCCTTGCCCGTCGGCCCGTTCCACCATGCCTATCACTTTGATCAGGCGCTGGTGGGCAAATATCTGCGCGGCAAGGCCAAAGACATTACGATCGTTGATGCGGTCGTCACCGGGGCCGAACACGACGCGGAAAGCGGCGACATCACCACGCTGGCGCTGGACGGGGCCGATGATCTTCCCGTTGATTTCGTGATCGACTGCACCGGATTTCGCCGTGCGCTGATCCGTGGTGAAATGGGCGCAGACTGGGTGTCCTATGGCGACCGGCTGCCGGTGAACCGGGCAATGCCGTTCTGGCTCGACCATGCCGAGGGCGCAGAGATTCCCCCCTACACACTTGCCGCCGCGCAAGGGTCAGGGTGGATGTGGCAAATCCCCACCTATGAGCGGATGGGCTGCGGCTATGTCTATTCCGACCAATTCCTGACCCCGGATCAGGCACAGGCCGAAATCGAAACCGCGCTTGGCCACCCGATTGAACCGCGCAATGACATAAAGATCGAGGCCGGGCGGCTTGACCGTGCCTGGATCGGCAATTGTCTGGCGGTCGGACTGGCGCAAAGCTTCTTTGAACCGCTCGAGGCGACCTCTATCCACGGCACCATCGTGCAGATGATGCTGTTTGGTCAGTTTCACCTGGGCGGCTTGGGCCAGGATGACGCAAAACAGCGCGCTTCCTACAACGATCAGATTGCGCAGCAGTTGGACGATTTCTGCACGTTCATCAATTTGCACTATGTGACCGAACGCGACGACACGCCGTTCTGGCAGCATGTGCGCGAAAACTGCATCGGCCCTGAAATCCGCGACAGGTTGCTGCAATGGTCCGTCCGCACCCCAAGACGCGAAGATTTTGCCCCCTTTCCCGGCGGCTTGGCCCATATCGAAGAACAGCTGTATTACCCGGTTCTGAACGGGCTGGGCCTGACCAACCGCGATCTGGCCCGCGAAGAACTTGCACAATTCCCACAATTGCGCAGCCACGCCCGCGCCAGCCACGAAGCGCTGGTCAAAGAATTCAAACGCGTCGCGACACAGGCCCCAAGCCATCGCGCCTTCCTGAACTCCCTTCACGAATAGGACACAGAATGTCATTCAAAATTGCCATTATCGGTGCCGGATCCCTTGGCTTCACTCAACGCCTGATCAGCGACCTGCTGCGCGTCCCCGAATTCGCAGAGGTCGAATTCGCCCTGACCGATATCAGCCAGCACAATCTGGATGCGATCCGACAGGTCATCGAACGGGTCATCGCCGCCAACAACAAAGGCGCGACTGTCACCGCCACCACAGACCGCCGCGCAGCCATCGCAGGCGCGCGCTATGTGATGAGCTGTGTGCGCGTCGGCGGATTGGACGCCTTTGAAAGCGACATCACCATTCCGCTGAAATACGGGGTGGATCAATGCGTGGGCGACACGCTTTGTGCCGGTGGCATCATGTATGGCCAACGCAACATCCCGGTGATCCTCGATTTCTGCAAGGACATCCGCGAAGTCGCCGAAGACAACGCGCTGTTCCTGAACTACGCCAACCCCATGGCGATGAACACTTGGGCGGCCAATAAATATGGCGGCGTGCGCACGGTTGGCCTGTGCCACGGCGTGCAGCATGGCGGCGAGCAAATCGCAGAGGTGCTGGGCGGCGAGACACAAGAGCTCGACTATATCTGCATCGGGATCAACCACCAGACCTGGTTCACCCAGCTCAAATTCCGCGGCCGCGACGTCAGCGCCCAAGACCTCATCGCCGGGTTTGAGGCGCATCCCGTCTTCAGCCAGCAGGAAAAGGTGCGCATCGATGTGCTGAAACGCTTTGGCTACTATTCCACCGAAAGCAACGGCCACCTGTCCGAATACCTGCCCTGGTATCGCAAACGCCCCGAAGAGGTCGCCAGTTGGATCGATCTAAGCGACTGGATTCACGGGGAAACCGGCGGCTACCTGCGCCACACCCGCGAACAGCGGAATTGGTTTGAAACCGGGTTTGATGAGTTCCTGCAAAAAGCGGATCAGCCCTTTGGCAACGCGCCGCGCAGTTCCGAACATGCCAGCTATATCATCGAGGCGATGGAAACCGGCCGCCCCTATCGCGGCCATTTCAACCTGCCCAATAACGGCATCATCACCAACCTGCCCGAAGACGCAATCATCGAGGCGCCGGGCTATGTCGACCGCTTCGGCATCAACATGATAGAGGGCCACGAACTGCCAATCACCTGCGCGGCCAGCTGTAGCGCGTCGATTTCCGTGCAGCGCATGTCGGTCGAGGCGGCCGTACACGGCGACCGCGACATGTTGAAACTGGCCATGCTGCATGACCCGCTTGTGGGGGCGGTGTGCAACCCGGATGAAGTCTGGGCGATGGCCGATGAGCTGCTAGAGGCCCAGGCCCCCTGGCTGCCGCAATACCAATAGGTCGATCCATCCCGCCGCGCGAGCTCGTAGCGGGATTTATGAGGCGGGCCACAGCGGGGATACTCTTCAATGTCCGCTGTGCGGGACAAACCGGGCTGTCGCTGCAATTTCAGTAATGTCCGTTTTGGGAATCGACAAGGGGTCGGATATTTAGCCGACATCTGGAATTCGATGACCTTCCGATTTTGGCAGGTTGTGATTCCAACGAAAAATCTTTGGCGTGCAGCAGCCATCAGCTGCACTGGGAAAACAAATCAGCTTTTCATCGGTCGAGATGCGGCGCGCGTTACGCCAGAAGACGGCCAAGGTCAGAACATTGTTTCGGATGGCTGGCTGCAGGTGCATACGAGGGCGACAGTACTCCGCCCTCGAAAACACATCCAGTTATTGTGACATCCCGCCTTCGCTGGAGATTTGCTCTTCCACATGCGCCTGATTGGTCACCGCAGTCCCACGCGGCGGGAATTCAGAAAATGTGGTCAAATGCTTTTGTACAAGTCGGGCCGCAGGTCCAAATGCCCACATCTTGTTTCCCATCCATCGTGTGTACATCCCGGACTCGTCGGCTGCTTTTTCGTAAGGATCGCGGCGCAGGTTGAACAAGAGTGGTGCGTTCAACTCGTCCTTTGGCCCAGCCCACCCGTGCGTCTGTACCGTAAAATGGGCCTTCCAATCGCCATAACGTACAGCTTGCAAATCTGGGCCTTCGTAATAAATGATTTCCTTGCGGTTACTTTCAGTCTCGCCGGTCAGGAAGGAAAGCTGGTTGTAACCATCAAGGTGCACCTGATAGCCCTCATGGCCTGCAAGCAGAGCCTCGGGCAAGTTGTCCGGACCTCCGGCAGCAGCAACCAAAGTCGGCATCCAGTCCATACCGTCAAAAATACCGTTGCTGACCAGCCCCGCAGGGACTTTTCCAGGCCAGCGGATGATCGCAGGAACGCGGAACCCGCCTTCCCAGGTTGTGCCTTTTTCACCGTGGAATGGTGTCGTGCCACCGTCAGGCCAGGTCATCGTCTCCGGCCCGTTGTCGGAGGTAAACACAACGATCGTGTTATCGGCGACGCCAAGCGAATCGAGATGCGCCATAACCTTGCCGACATTATCGTCAAGTTCTTGCATAACGATGTCTTGCAACCCGCGCCCATCGCCCAACATCGCTTCATATTCGGGGCTGAGATGGGTCCATACATGGGCTCGAGCCGGAGCCATCCAGACGAAAAAGGGTGTTTCGCTGTCGACAGCGCGATCAATGAAGTCGAGCGTATGTGCCGTTACCTCGTTGTCGAGGGTCTTTTGGCGCTCAGGTGGCGCGGGCCCATCATCGACAATGCGTTGTTTGCCTACTAGGCCCCAACGCGGATCTACTGTGTCGTCCACCGCCTCGGTCGCATAGGCGTGGATTATGTTACGCGGACCGAAAGTGTCGTTGAATGCTTGATCTTTGGGCCAGTCCGGGTCCACCGTGTATTCCATCGCGTTCAAGTGATAGAGCCAGCCCCAATACTCATCGAAACCCTTAACCGTTGGTAGGAATTTGTTCATATCTCCTAGATGGTTCTTACCGAACTGCCCGGTGGCATAGCCAAGCGATTTCAGCATGTTGGCCAGTGTCGGATCGCTCTCGTTTAGCCCTTTTCCCGGATCTCCCGGAAGACCAACTGTGTGCATGCCTGTACGCACCGGGTATTGCCCGGTAATGAAGGCGGATCGCCCGGCGGTACAGCTTGGTTGTGCATAGTAATCCGTCAGGCGCATGCCTTCTGAGGCCAGTAGATCTAAATTTGGTGTTTTAATGCTTTTAACGCCTTGATGATAACTTCCAAGACTTGCCCAGCCGACGTCATCGGCCATGATGACAAGAATATTGGGCTGATCATCAGCCTGAGCGACGGCTGCACTTGCAGCAATTGCGCAGGCTCCAAAGAATGTAAATACCGTCTTAATCTGTATCATTCTGGTCCTCCATCTGTCTGACGCGAAACGCGCAACAAGGGTTGTTTGGCACAGGATGTGGGCATTGCACGATAGGGCAAGACATTTGTTCCACAATTTGGTACGCACGGCTCAAATATTGGAATGCACAGCTGATGATTGATACAAAAGTCGCCGCAGCCGTTCGTGCTCTGGTGCAATACAGGAATTTCCGAGCGGCTGCCGATGCGTTGGCTACATCGCCTGCGAGTTTTTCTCGCTACATTGCTCAGGCGGAAACTTTCGCCGGCCATGCATTGTTCGAGCGACATGCAAAAGGCGCTTCACTGACACCGGCCGGTCGTGAATTTCTGTCGATGCTAGACGCATTCATGGAGGCCACTAGCCGCTTCCAGACAGGCGTTCAACGACTACGCAACAGCGGTCCCGACATTCTCAACATCGGATGTGGTCCTTTAACCACGCGTACAATAATCGCGCCAATTCTTGCGCAAATGCTGGCAGACCAACCAGATTTAAGGGCTTTGGTACAGGTGCGTGCAACAAAAGAACCCTTGGAAGAACTTCGCAATGGTCGGCTTGATGTGGCTGTCTGTGACCTCACCCATACTCCGGATTTAAGCGATCTCGATCTCCAGGTTCTAAAAAAAGAACCCGTTTCTTTCTGGGCGAGACTATCTCACCCGCTTCATAGGAAAACAAATGTCAGTGTTGCCGACGTATTTCGGGACCGTTTCATTACGGCGCATCTGCACCGCCATTGGCGAACTGCTATTGCAAGCGTTCTGGGTGGAACAGAAGAAGCCTGGCAAATCACCAACGCTTTGCCGCAAGTTGAATGCGATGACTTTGCCTTCATGACGGAACTGGCCTGCCGCGTGGACCTTGTGTGCGGCGGAATGCGCGAAGATTTTAGGCAATATGCAGACTTGGGGTTGCTCAAAGAAATAGGGACAACCGAGACTCTGACCTGGAACATCTGTGCCGCACGGCGCAAAGACACTGGCTTTCCTGCGTTGGATATTTTTTGGAGTCAGCTCTTCGCTCAATTCGGAGCGCCTTGATCGACTCACGTTGATATCACCAATTTGCAAAATTCGTCGGCGGCGCAATGAACCCCGACAATGTTCTGAATGACGTCAAGCGCTTCGGGGTTACTGCTGATTGTTGCTCGGCTTATTGGTCCTTTTTTTACCTGGCCAGTTTGGATGGAATGATCGTCGGCGCGCGACTTACTCGGAGTAGAGCAGACCTTCGTAGTGATTGCAGCATTAGTCCCAAGCCGCTATAGATAGGCGCGCTTCGCTGCGGCGGTGCTGATGATCTGGGCCACATCGGCCAGACTAGGGGCAAAGTTCTCTCTGAAGTCCTCTGTACAATCACAATAGTTACAACCAAAAATACCGCGTGAGCTTTCCCCGTTCAGCAGAGGCAGGTCATGGGTTGGGATTGAATTCTTCGCCATGAACGCCTTCGCCAAGGAAATACCCAGAACCGGAAGCACCGAAATCCCGGTGCTGCAACTTGCATTTGCTCGATATGGTGTGGCGGCGCTTGCGCTTTTTCCGTTGATTGCAACCCGTCCTGGCCTTCGGAAACCAACCCACTTGGGGCGATACGCCATGGGGGCCATTCTGGCCCCCTTTTTCTATGCGTCCATAGTGTATTCTGCCGTGTTGGGTATGTTTTCTTTGCGGAAGTGCCCGCAATTCCCACTGTCGCCGGATGTGGCATCATTCTGATCAGTGCCGATATTTTGGTAATAGAGAATGCCTCAAAGCCTTCCGCCCACAGTCGCCCTACAGTGCAAGATCCAAGAAGTGATGGAAGCTGAAATTGAGCGACTTGTCGACTCAGTAAGTGAATGGACGCGTTAGCGCGGTGTGCCGGGGCGTCAAGAATGCGCGCAGCCTAGTCGCGGCGCGATTGCAGCTCTTTCTCGATCGCGATCAGCCGGTCCAACACCTCGGTCCGGTAATCGCTGGTCGCGGCCTCGCTTTCTTCGGCATGGGCCTCTTGCATGGAATTCACGATCAAACCCACCACAAGGTTCACAACCGCAAAGGTCGTGACCAGAATGAAGGGCACGAAAAACGCCCAGGCATAGGGGTAGGTTTCCAGGATCGGGCGCACGATCCCCATGGACCAGCTTTCCAGCGTCATGATCTGAAACAGCGAATAAGCCGATTCACCCAAAGAGCCGAACCATTGCGGGAACGCCTCGCCAAACAGCTTGGTCGCCATCACCGACGCGATGTAAAAGATCAACCCCATCAGCAAGAACACCGATCCCATGCCGGGCAGGGCGTTGACAAAGCCTTCCACCACCCGACGCAGGGCAGGGGCAATGGAAATGACCCGCAGCAGTCGCAAAATCCGCAGCGCCCGCAGCACGGACAGGCCTTGCGCAAAGGGCACAAGCGCGATCCCGACGATCACAAAATCGAAAATGTTCCAGCCGTCCTTAAAAAACGAACCACCCCGTGCGTATAGCTTCAGCGCCAGTTCCAGCACGAAAATGGCCAGACAGATCGTGTCAATCGCCACAATCAGGGGCCCGGCCACAGCCATCAGGTTTTCAGAGGTTTCCATCCCCAGCACGACAGCGTTGATCAGGATCACGGCCAAAATCGTGTTGCGGGTGCTTGGACGATCTAGAAAAGCTGAAATTCGCGCGCGCGTCGACATAAAGTGCCCCTGTTAGACTGGTTTATTGCCATATGGTCGGGCACATGCTGTAAGGCAAGCACCATTCGCCGCTTCGGCTCTTTTCTGCCGCTTATTCTGTTTGGGACTGACCAAATGGCTCAAATCATACGCTATCTTTCACACCCACAGGTCGTTGTGGATCCGTCCAAGGACGTGCCCAATTGGTCGCTGAGCGAGATCGGCAAGGCCCGTGTCACGGCTCTTGCGGCTTCTGGCGCGCTGGCGGGAACCGCGCGGATCGTCAGCAGCGGCGAAACCAAGGCCCTGGAAACGGCCAGGCCCCTGGCCCGCGCGCTTGGCTGCCCTTTGGACTTGCGTGAAAAGATGCATGAAAACGACCGCAGCGCGACCGGGTATTTGCCCGGTGATGTTTTTGAGGCCGCCGCGGATCAGTTCTTTGCCCAGCCCGATACCAGCTATCGCGGTTGGGAAACCGCCCGCGCCGCCCAAAACAGAACCGTGGCAGAGGTCCAGACCGTGCTGGCCCAGCACAAAGGCGCGAATATCCTTTTTGTGGGCCATGGGGCCGTGGGCACGCTGCTATATTGCCACCTGGCGCAAAAACCGATCAGCCGGGCCTTTGATCAGGGCACGGGCGGGGGAGGCTGCTATCTGGAATATGACCCGGCCCAGCCCCAAAACATTGCCCACTGGCGCCCGCTGGAAAATCTGATCCCGGCGGCGTCCGACTAACCTGACGCGATCAAGGGTCAATTTTGCCTTGCCCCGTCGCGCGCTCCGTTAAAGCCGCCAAAAGCCGACAAACTGCCATACGCTTTGCCGACAAGGTGCAGACGCTTTGCTGACGGCGGACTCCCCTTGTTTTCAGGCGTTCATCTTTGATTCGGGGGGGATCGCACAGCGCGCAGCGGACGCAGCTTTTTACACAAGGCACCGTGCGCAGCGGTGGGGCCCATATCCCGATCAGATTTGGGTGGCGTCAGCGTGGATTTAGAAGGGGGATTGGCCCGCTTTTCCGGTCACATCATAGCAAGGGGGAAATGGCAGTGGTCGTAGTCCTGAGCTAACCAGTCTCAGCGCTTAATTCCCTGTAAACAGGGAATTTACAGGGAATATCGCCCGTTTGGGTCGATTTTGAGCGGATTCAGATCAGGAATAGAGTTATAAATCAATGTGTTGGCCGTCCAATTCCCTACGGATCGGAACAGGGAAAATTTTTGGCCGAACAGGGAATTGCATTTCCCTGTTCTGAGGGAAAACAGGGATAAGCGGTACGCTGTTTTTGCCTGGTGTTCCGGCCAGTCGGATTCAGCATGTCGTGGCCCCCCAAGTTCTGATGCGAAAGAAGCATTGACATACGCGAATGTTCATGTTATGTTCTCATATAGAAGAAAAATGAATGTGACGAGTATTTGCGGCAGCCTACGGGCGCCGCAACCGGACAGGCCCAATAGGGCACCCGGGGCATGTAGCCCGAAACGATGAAGATGAAGATCATATGAAACGCGCCAGCACAACGGCGCACCCCCCACAGTCAATTGG
The DNA here is from genome assembly GCA_051251595.1 of Marinosulfonomonas sp. Taxonomy (GTDB): domain Bacteria; phylum Pseudomonadota; class Alphaproteobacteria; order Rhodobacterales; family Rhodobacteraceae; genus NORP110. The sequence goes on along the minus strand of JBPOFA010000010.1, from coordinate 41,106 downwards.
GCTGCGGCAGTGATCGTCATCGGTAATCTATCAATTGACCATGACTTGACTGGCGAGCCCTTCATTTAGGAGGCCTCAAATGGTCGACTCTATCATCCATGAGCGCATCGACGCTCTTTCGCCATGGGCACAGAATGCCCGAACCCATTCGCCAAAACAAATCCGACAGATCGCGGAAAGTATCAGGACGTTCGGGTTTACCAATCCGGTGCTGATTGACGAAGATCGCTGTATCCTTGCCGGCCATGGCCGGGTCGAGGCAGCTAAGTTGTTGGGTATGGCAGAGGTGCCCTGCCTGCGTCTGGATCACATGTCGCGGGCGCAAAAGCGGGCTTATGTGCTGGCCGACAACAAGCTGGCGGAAAACGCGGGTTGGGACAGCGAGATTCTGGCCATCGAACTTGACGCATTGGTGACGGCGGATCTCGACTTTGACATTGGTGTGATCGGTTTTGATGCCGGCGAGATTGACCTGATCATCGAGGGCGCAGCACCCTCGCAAGCCAATGCGCCGGAAGACGAAGAGTTGCCGCATCTCGACGAGCATCCCATTACCCGGCCCGGAGATCTTTGGCAATTGGGGGAACACCGGCTGATCTGCGGCGATGCCCGGCAACCAGCGGTGCTGGAAACGCTCATGCAGGACGAAGTCGCACAAATGGTGTTCTGTGACCCGCCGTATAACGTCCCGATCAACGGGCATGTCTGCGGCACTGGTGCAATCCATCACCGGGAATTTGCCATGGCCTCGGGCGAGATGACGCGCGATCAGTTCACGAGCTTCCTTACAGATGCCTTTCACCAACTTGCGACCTGGTCAATGAACGGGTCGATTCACTTTATCTGCATGGATTGGCGTCATTTGGGCGAGATACTGGCGGCGGGCGAAACGGCTTATACTGAGCTGAAGAACCTGATCGTCTGGGCGAAAGACAATGGTGGCATGGGCAGCTTCTATCGGTCGCGCCACGAGCTGATCTTCGCGTTCAAGAGCGGGACGGCACCGCATATCAACACGTTCGGACTGGGGCAGGGCGGGCGCTACCGCACCAATGTCTGGGAATATCGTGGTGCCAACTCAGGTGGCGCTGCACGGCTTGAGGAGCTTGCCCTGCATCCGACTGTCAAACCGGTGGCGATGATTGCCGATGCTTTGCGGGACTGTTCGCATCGTGGTGGTATTGTACTCGATGTCTTTGGCGGATCGGGATCGACTCTGATTGCGGCGCACAGGACCGGACGACACGCTCGCCTGGTCGAGATCGATCCGATCTATTGCGACCGTACCATTCGCCGCTGGCAAGCGCTTGCAAAAGACGACGCGCTCCTACTGGCCTCCGGCGAGACCTTCACAGAGCGGGAAACCCAATTTGGCCGGTCTGATGTAAGTGCCGGAACTGCGGCACGCGCCGCCAGCGACGGGGAGGCGGCATGATGGACGACGAACAGGACTACGAGGTCGGATACGGCAAGCCGCCGGTCTCAACCCAATTCAAGTCTGGCCGGTCCGGCAATCCGCGAGGGCGGCCCAAAGGGGCACGCGGGGTTCGGACACTGGTAAACGAGGCGTTGGCACAGCAGATCACCATCAGCGAAGCCGGGCGCACATCACGAGTGAGCAAGAGCGAGGCGCTGATCTTGTCGCTGATCACAAAGGCGATCAAGGGCGACATACGGGCCGCCGCACAGATCCTTCGTCTGATGGAGGAGCAGGGCGAAGCCCCACAGCAGGAAGGAGGGATTACCGTCAATGTCATCGATAAATTTGACCATTCCGAATGACTGGCGGCCGCGGCCGCATCAGCAAATGCTCTACGATCAGTTTGGCCACGGCCGGCGATACACGCGGGGCTGCGCGGTCTGGCATCGGCGCGCCGGCAAGGACAGCGTCGCGCTAAATCTCACCGCCCGGGACATGTTCAAGCGCGTCGGCACCTATTGGCACCTTTTCCCTGAACAGGCCCAAGCCCGCCGCGCGGTCTGGAACGGGATCGATGCGCAGGGGCGGCGGATCATCGACCAGGTTATTCCGCCGGTGCTACGGCGACGTACCAGTTCACAGGACATGTTAATCGAGACGTTGAACGGCTCGGTGTGGCAAATGGCGGGGTCGGATAACTTCGACAGCCTGGTCGGGTCGAACCCGGTGGGCGTGGTGTTCTCTGAATGGTCGCTGGCCAACCCGGAGGCCTGGGACTACATCCGGCCGATCCTGGTCGAGAACGGTGGCTGGGCGCTGTTCATATATACGCCGCGCGGCCGCAACCACGCCCACGCCACCTACATGCAGGCGCTGGAGTCCGACAGCTGGTATTGTGAGCGTCTGACAGTGGAGGATACAGGGCTGATTACGCCGGCGCAGATCGATGCCGAACGCCAGGCCGGCATGTCTGACGGCAAGATCCGCCAGGAGTTCGGGTGTAGTTTTGAGGCTGAAAGTGACAAACAGTTGATCTCCTACGATCTCATAACCGCGGCTGTGGCGCGCGAAGCCAGGGTTGAGCCATACGCCGAGAAGGTCATCGGCGTTGATGTCGCGCGGTTCGGCAATGACAAGTCAGTGCTTTACTTCCGGCAGGGGCGCCATGGCCACCCGATCCCCTATGAGCGTCACGCCGGATGGGACACGATGCGGCTGGCGGCGCGGATCGCAGAGTGGATCCACCGCTGGCACCCCGATGCCGTCTTTGTTGATGATGGCGGGGTCGGCGGCGGCGTTGTCGATCGGCTGCACCAGCTGGGCTTCCACATCGTACAGGGAGTTAACTTTGGCATGCGATCCGACAGTGGGCGAACCGAAGAGAACGCGGCCAACAAGCGCACCGAAATGTGGCTTTCGGCCCGGGACTGGATCGCGCGAGGTGCCCTTCCCAGTGACGACCGACTTGCAGAGGAACTCACGGGGCCAATGTACGGCTATGATGCCAAGAACGCGCTGATGCTCGAGAGAAAGGACAGCTTGAGAAAGCGTGGCATCCCGTCGCCCGACATCGCCGATGCATTCGCCCTGACATTCGCATATCCGGTTTGGCCGTAGCAGGAGGAAGAGGAGCAGGATCAGAGCTATCAGGGGCGCTCGGCCGTGACCGGCTATTGATCACGAAAAGGCGTAAAGCGGTTGGCGCAGCCATTGGCCAGGAAACCAATATCGTGCGAAACGGCCCATAGCCGCCATTAGTTGCTGATCGAAATGCCGCGCTGCAGCTTTCGCATTGCTGCTGTCAGTCGACGACGCAGCATTTTCGGCGAGTGAAGGACGGCGGTGCGGACAAAACCGACCTTGAATGAGCGTCTTCTTTTTTGTCTTTGGCAGTTGAATTATCAATTGAGAAAGCAGTAGCTCACGCCATGAGGCCAAAAATTCTTACGACACTCGCGTCCTATGATCGCCAACAGTTCTCCGGCGACGTGATCGCGGGTATGACCGTTGCAATGGTAGCACTGCCCCTGAGCCTTGCCATCGCCATTGCTTCGGGCGCGGGGCCAGAAAAGGGGCTGGTGACAGCAATCGTAGCCGGTTTCCTGATCTCGTTTCTTGGTGGCAGTCGGGTGCAGATCGGCGGGCCAACGGGCGCGTTTATCGTCGTGGTATTTGGCATCATTGCCGAACACGGCTATGACGGACTGGTCCTTGCGACGTTCATGGCCGGGATCATCATGTTGGTCGCCGGTTATCTGCGGGCAGGCAATCTGGTAGCGTATGTGCCTGAGCCCGTGATTAACGGCTTCACCATCGGTATTGGGATCATCATTGGGACAAGCCAGATCAAGGACTTGTTTGGCCTGTCGATCCAAAAGTTTCCGTCCATTCTTCGAATGGCAAGTTGCTTGTGATGAGTGTGGAGCCGCGTTCGTAGCGCTGCGAGATCAGCTCGAACAGCAGTTCAGCGCCAGTTTTACTGAGCGGGACGAAGCCCAGTTCATCAATGATGAGCAGTTTGACCTTTGCCAATTGCCGCTGCAATCTCAGCAGACGCTTCTCATCTCTGGCCTCCATCAGCTCATGTACGAGAGAGGCCGCAGTGACGAAGCTGACCGGCATGCCCTTTTGGCAGGCCATTAATCCAAGACCAAGTGCGACATGGGTTTTGCCGGTGCCTGATGGGCCAAGTGCGATGACATTTTCACGCCGTTCGATCCAGTCACACCGCGCCAGTTCGAGCACCATCATTTTGTTCAGGGACGGGATTGCCTTGAAGTCAAAGCTATCAAGGCTTTTGACGGCTGGGAACTTCGCAGACTTGATCCTGCGTTCGACCATACGACGTTCGCGGTCGATCAGTTCCAGCTCGGTCAGTCGCGCCAAATAGCGGACATGGTCCACGCCTTCGGCGGCACAGATGCGGGCCTGCTTGTCATGTTCGCGCAGGAAGGTCGGTAATCTGAGCGTTTTGAGGTGATGGGCAAGCAGCAGTTCGGGTGCATTTGTCATGTGGCACCTCCGCCCAGCAGGCTCATGTAAGTTGCAGCAGAAGTTGTGGCGATGTTGGTTCTGGGCAGGAACGGATAAAGATCCAGATCCAGCCTGGGCGCGCGCCGTTCCACCCGACATAATACCAGATGTTTGACGGCATCAAAGCTAATCGCTCCCATTTGCAGGGCGTCCCTTACTGCGTCGTGCAGCACATTCTGTTCAAAGCGTTCCAGTAGGCGCAGAACTTGCACATACTCGCGCTTTCCAGTCTTGCCCTGCCGCGCTTCTAACAGCCGTTGCAGCGTTGCGAACGCATCAGGTAAATCCCAATCTTGCAACGGCGCGGCCTGATCGAAAGCCATGATCTTGCGTTCAATCAGCCTGAGGTAATGCACAGGATTGAAGGTAATGTCGTCTCTCTCATAAGACCGGACATGCTCTGCGATCACCTCAGCGGCGCAACCAATGATTACTCGATCCACAAAGCCTTTGATCCAGACCTCGCGATGACCAAAGGCTGTCGGCACCGAGTAATCATTGCCACGATATCGCACCACAGATGTGGATGTAACTTGTCCGCTGCGCAGATCGCAGGCTTCAAAAGGCGCGGCAGGTAAGGACTGCATCGCGCTAAGATCAGCCAGCATCCGTTCTCCAATGCTGATCTTATGTCCGCGCAGAACGTCAACTTGTCGTTTGCAACACTGCTCTTCGAGATAATCGTTGAGCGCCGCCCAACTCGCGAAGCGTGGCATTGGCACCATGAAGTTACGGCGTGAATAACCGACCAATCCTTCAACTTTGCCTTTGTCGTTGCCCTTACCTGGACGGCCGTATCGATCTCGGATTACATAGTGGGACAGCATCGCGCTGAACCGTTGAGTCCGATTGCGTGTGCCGTCCGGCATGATCTTGGCAACCAAACATCGATCATTATCATACAAAACTGACTGCGGTACTGCGCCGAAAAAGGCAAATGCATGAACGTGACCGTCCAACCAAGACTCGGTGTTTGCAGCGGGATACGCTCGGACATAACACGCATCGCTATGCGGCAGATCCAACGCGAAGAAATAGGCCTTTTGCTCCACGCCACCAATGACGACAAGTGCTTCACCAAAATCCGCCTGTGCATGTCCCGGCGGATGGCTCAAAGGCACAAACATCTCACGTGATCCACGTTTCTTGCTGCGCACGTAATCTTTGACGATGGTGTAACCGCCGTCGAACCCGCATTCATCGCGGAGCCGTTCAAAAATGCGCTTGGCTGTGTGGCGTTGTTTACGAGGCCGCCCCTGGTCTTCGGACAGCCAATGTTCAATCTGATCCGTAAACGCATCCAACTTTGGGCGCTTGATCGCAGCCGTCCGCCGATATCCAGGCGGCTCAGAATACGTTAACATCTTCGAAACGCTGTCTCGGCTAATTCCAAAGTCCCGAGCAATCTGCCGTCCGCTCAACCCATCCTGAAAATGGGCCTGCCGCACCTTCAAATACAATTCCACAGTGAAAATCCCCAAACCCTCCCATCAAACGAAAGGGCCAAAGTGGCCGACTTTTAAGCCGCCCGCGACAACACAATGACGCCGCTACCGTGGCCGAGTATTGCTCCGCCGATTACACATAAATTCACCTTGCCAAAAGGGCGCCATCCAGACGTGTCAACGCCGCAAGAAAGTAGTTCACGAATTTATTAGAATTCCGGATGAGCTGCGTTATCGGCCATTTGTAAGGAATAAATGAGTATTGGCGGCGCCTGCGGGGCACCATTCCCAATCTTCCTGTGACCTCCCCGGCGTCGCGTTTGATCTCACTGGTTCGCAAAAACCGGCTCGATCGACGACAGATCCACCTCTTTAGAGGCAACGGACATGTCATAGTTGGTCTGCATGTTCATCCAGTAAGTAGGGCTCGTGCTGAACGCACGTGCAAGGCGCAGAGCCGTGTCCGGCGTCATGCTTGTCACACCTTTCACAAGCCGCTCGATCCGCGTGCGAGGAACGCCAAGCCGACGCGCAAACGCAATCGCCCCCATGTCCAGAGGATCAAGGTAGAGTTCTTTCAGGACTTCGCCGGGGTGCATTGGTTCTTCAAGCAGGCTCATTGCGTTTCCTTTCAATGGTAATCGATAATCTCAACATCTGAGGGGCCGTTGGCCGTCCAGACAAAGCAAATGCGCCATTGCCGGTTTATTCGCACAGAATGTTGCGCTGCCCTGTCACCTTTTAGTTCTTCCAAATGATTGCCGGGCGGAAAGCGTAAATCTTCCAAGACAACCGCTGCATCAAGCGCCGTGAGAATTGCCCCGGTGCGCTTCACCAAGTCACTGGGAAAACCTTTGCCATACACGTTCTTCACGGCAATTATGGCGCGTTTGCCCTTGGTGCTTTGGATCATGTTAGGTGCGTATCATATCGTGATACGTGTATCAAGGCGAGACACAATCTTTTTTGATTGCAAAAAAAGAACGCGCCGGGTTTCATCCGTACATCGGCGCATTGTTTGCCGATCATGAAAAAACAGCGTTCCTTGGGAATTCGATACCTTTCGGAACGGCACCAGATCAATTTCGCCCCGGCCTCGCCCCGGCCTCGCCGCGGCTCAAACGACGGCAACCTGGAACATCGGCCTCGATCGGCGACCCGCCTTATCGGGCATTTGGATCGTGGTGGAGGGGAAGACAGGATGAATTCCCCAGCAGACGCTGCGGATCCGGGCGCGTCAGGCCGAGAAAGGCAGCGGAGTGCGTGAAGAGTGAGGAATGGGCCAAGATCAACGCGCTCGAGCGAAGCCGCAAGGTTCACTCAGGTCCGATACGGCCGCTCGTTCCTTGGACCGGCCCCAGTTCAAGCAGCCCCCGAGGTTTATTTATACCGAAACCAGAACTTCACCCGCCTTTGGCGGCCATGTCTCTAAGCCATTCAGCCAGGTCCTCCGCCGCCAAATTGCGTTGTGCCAAGAGGATAATGCGGTTGGCAACTTTCTCCACATTCCACGTGATTGCGATCCCATTCAAATCGAGGCAGACGTCCATGGAAAGGTGAGCCGTGCGCTTGTTACCATCGTTGAAACAATGGCCTTGCGCGATTGCTTCCGCATAGAACGCTGCAAGCGTGAACGCGTCTTCTATCATGCCGTATGCGAGCCGGTTGTCCACGCGCGCCAGGGCGCCATCCAGCGATTTATCGCGAGCACGTCCTGAAAGTTCGCCAGGATTGAGAATCTCGTCGTGTATAAGTTCAACTAGGCCCGCAGATAGCAGTCTGAACACGTCTACTTATCCTTGAGGTAGTCAAGGACTGGCTGGTTCACGTGTTTGCGACGATTGATACTCGCCAAGACCTCTTCGTGTGTCACAAGTCCGCGCTTGGTTTCCTGCACAGCTTCAGCCGGCACAAAATACCCCACCAGCGCCGAATTTTTCAAGACCGCGACCGGCTTACCACCCGAGCGCTCAAGCACTTTATGCGGCTCACGCATTTCGGTCATGGTCGCGATGTGGGATGTGAGAAGTTTGGTCATAATTGCCTCCAGAATATTCGTTGTAGTACATACTACAGATCACGTTGAAATACAACTAACGGATCATGTCAGTTTAATGGGTGATCACTCATTTCAATCACTGGCCCGCTCAGACCCACCTCAAACGACGGTAATCTGGAATTTTGGCCATTTGTGTTGGCCGATCGTCGCTACACAGCCGCGCAACAGGTCCGGCACGAATGTTTGATCATTCGAGGTGTTTACGCCGAAACAAGCCTCACCGGCGGCATTCGTGATCGTCACGCTGAAATGTGAGGATGGCAATTTTTTCGACGCACTTGCCCGCGCCTGAATTGTCAGCGGTGCGCCCGATGTTATTTGGCTGACTTGTTCACCGTCATGGCCAAGCAATTTCACATTGCTTCTTGCCACCCGTATGAGTTCGGCCCGTTACCCGCCACAAAGATGGTGTTCTGCGTGGGCAAATTAGGTCGAGTTGTATGCGAGAGTTGCCGACGAGATCGGTACTAACCAATTGATTTATTGTCATTTTCCGGTCCCGACTGGCGCCGATAAAAAACCAAATCAAAGTTTGAAAAGGTGAAAAAGCCGGTTCCAACAAATCCCGCCTGAGTAGTAACCGGTTGGATTTGCTTTTTTTGGGTAGTCTTCACACTGAGTCTTGTGCTAGACACATTGTGTCAAATTGATAATTTACGGGCTGTGTGTTTGATATGGTCGAACGGGTTTGAACTGTGGTTTTTTTCCGATAAAATGAATTTGGCGGAAGTTTTTCTGGCTCGAAGGATTTGAAGAGGAGTAATCAGATGAAAGTGTCAGCGGTTATTTTGCTAATTTCGGTAGCGGTATTTGTGTCGCCTGCTTACGCGAAGAAAGTTGAGATTGGGCAGACCGTGACGGAATGTCTTGCTTTCCCTGAGGCATGCGTTTCGGTCGTTGATACATTCTTAGCTGAATTGAAACCTGGTGAAGTCGACGGCGAAGTGGCGGTCGGACTGTTATATGCGCGCCTCTATGAAATAGCCGGTTCGTCGACGGGTTCGCAACAGGAAAACTTTTCGGAACCACTGCAACGACTTGCAAGTTGGTCGGAAGTGAACAGTGGACAGCAGCCTGCAGTAACACGCCGTGGTTGGGGCTGGGGCAAAAACAAGTGTGGAACCGGGGTTGGTAAGAACTGTAGTCCGTGGTTAGACTTTCCTGGTGGTGGGTGGGGGCCTCCGCGCCCGCCGCATGGAAGTCCCAACTAAAAAATTAAGTCCCAACTGAAAAGATGAAGTCTCGGCTGATAATCTCGGCCGTGACTATTTTTGTTTGTAGGTGTCGCAACCCGGCGTATTCAGGACGCGGCAAAGACCGAGCCAAATTAACAAATTAAACAGGGTCGCCAAACGATTTGGTAACTCTTGCATAGCGCCCAAGCATCCTCGCGGCCCGGCTTGGATCCACAACCCAATCAAATAATAAGCGCACACCTGATCTTTTTTTGAAGACAGGAATGAGAGCCGGCACTAGTTTTGTTCTGGATGCGTCACCCTTCCCGGTCACTTCCATACCCATAATAATCGTAGTACCCGCGTCCCCGGCGCCCTTCGTGGTGGCTAAGAATGGAGATGATAGGAGCGTCGGGTTGCATCGCATCCCGCAAGGACCCGCGAATGCTGCGGATGTCACTTTGTTTGGTTGAGGCCCACCGGACCACCATAATCGTCAGGTCGGCATATTTGGCCAGATAATGTGCATCGACGACGGGAAGCAGCGGCGGTGAATCAAGGATGACAACGTCGAAAGTTTGTCGAGCTCCCGCGAGAACTTTCTCGAACCGGACCGACGATATCAACTGGTCCGTTGGTATCGCACTTCGTGCGCGGCCGAGTACCAGGGTCAGGTCACTCATCGGATCCCCGTTGGAAAACTCCTTCATCGAAACGTGCTCCTGGGGAGACCTCAAATAGTCAAGAAACCCGCTGGACGGCTCGGCGTCGATAAAAACGTGCAGACTTGGTTTTCGCAAATCTGCATCAATCAGTAAAACCCGTTTTCCGGCAATCGCATATGTTCGCGCGAGCGCCAACGCGGTCGTGGATTTTCCCTCGTTTGGCACCGCCGACGTCACAAGAATAACGGGAGTTTTCGCGGCAGTTTTGTCTTTGATCCCGTTGATCGGGTGCAGTTTCTGGTCCACCGCAGCCCTGAGACGCCTGATCGCCTCTGAATACGACGAAAGCGGTTCATTGATAATTTTATCAGCCGGAGATATTTCTTCTTTTGTCAGGTCGTCTGCAAGGGGAACAATACTGGCGACGGGTGCGTGCACCGCGTCCTGCAGCTGCGCCGCGGATGTGAACCCTCCAATGAAGAATTCCCTGAGGAATGCAAAAAATACGCCCAGCCCGGCGCCGAGAACCAAAGCCAGGGCGGCGACCAACTTCTTGTTGGGGAATGACGGGCGTGTTGGAATGAGCGCCGGTGAAACGACCCGACTGTCGGCGATCTGGACGCCCGCCTGAGTTTCCAGATCCCGTGTCCTCGCCAGGAGGTTCTGATACTGGGCCCGGGCGTTGGATGCGTCTTGTTGGATTTCAAATATCTCAGCCAGAAGATCTGGAGGTAACTGACCGGCGATCAGGGTTTCGCGCAGATTTCGTCTGGTGTCTTCCTCCTGGACGGTGAGGCTACTGACATTCTGGCGAAGCGTTGATAATTCCTGTGCGGATCTTTGTTCCAGTCTCTCCTCCAAGGCAGTGATTTCAGCTCGTAAATCGATGGAGGATTGTGAGCCTTCCACAACCAACCCAAGGCGGCGTTCGATGCCAGCCCTTTCACGTTCAAGTTCGCTCAAAACCTCGCTTTCGAGTTGAGCCGCGAGAACACTCCAGTTGCGGTTCGAGAATTCGGTTTGTGACTGGCTCAATGTGACTTCCGATCGAAGCCGGCTGGCCTCAAGGCCGGCAAGGACACCGGAAAGCGACGCGATATCGGTTCGGCCGGTTTCGGCCTCAATTCGAGAGACATTGGTTTCAATGAAGGCGTCAAACGCCAGCTCCGACAGGGCAAGGTCACCACGTGACGTGGCAATCTGGCGTTGCAGGGTGTCGCGGGCGGCAAGCGTCGATCGAATTTTGGCCTCAACCTGTTGCTCGATATAGGATTGTGAGTGGGCGTTCGCCAATTCGGAGGCGCGCTCCGGCGACGCAGAAGAAACCGACACCGATATCAGGAATGTCTGGCCCTTGCGTCTGACTTCGATGGCTTTCTTGTAGCTATTGACTACATTGCGCACGATCGCCCGTGGGTCATCTGTCTTGTCGCGCCGAATGCCGAGGGCGGTCGTCAGCTTCTCCATGAGGCCGACGCTTGTCCCAAACTCGGGGTCGCTGACTAACCCTTCCTCACCGACAACTTTAAGGGCAACCCCGTCAGATCGTAGAATTTCGACCTCGCTTTCGATCAGAGAATTGGCAAAAGCGAGATTTAAATTACCCTGGGAACCCGGGTCCAGCAGGTCTTTTTGTGACGGGTCGACGAGTACCAGAGTGGAAGCCGTATACATTGGCGTTACCGAAAAGAGGTATACTGCCGCGCCCGCAAGGCACAGAACGATGGTGGCAATGATTAGTCCGGTCTGCCGACGCAACGTCTCAAGCAACGCCATCAGGTCAATTTCATCATCTTCCATAAATATCTTTTCCAAATTTCGTTTGCAGAAAATTTCCATAGCAAAATCGCGCCGTTGGCGCAATTCTTACAAAGAAATCGTATCAAAGAATATGCCCAACCGCGAATATTTTTGGTTCGGCGCCGGTTTGCAGACGTACGGCACTCAGTTTTCCGGACGCGTATGCGCCGGTATCAATGCTGATCTTGTGTTGGGTGACGGTTGCGGTTTTTTGCGGCGTGTGGCCGTGCACAATCACTTTTTCAAACGGCCCATTATGGCTCGAAAAGGGCTCCCTGATCCAAAGAAGGTCATTGTCCGTTTGATCATGTAGCGAGGCGTCGGGATTAACGCCGGCGTGGACAATATAGTAATCCGGCAATTCAAGGCTAACCGGAAGACCGGATAAAAAGCTCAGATGCGCGTCAGGTATCAGCGCCGCTATTTTCATCCTCAGATCGCGAGAACGGGCGTTTTCAAGGAGATCGATCCCGTAGGATTGCAATGTTTGCCGTCCGCCGAATTCAAGCCAGGGTGCATCCCACGTTGGCCTTTGCAGGAAAGATTGCATCATATGCTCGTGGTTTCCGCGCAGGCAGATACGCTGAAAGCCAGAAGGCGGCCGTGACAGTAAATGCTCAATCACTTCAGAGGATCTGTCGCCGCGATCGACCACGTCACCGAGAAACACAATAAGCTTTTCGCCGGGAAACGTTTTCGCATCGGTGTATATTTCGTTTTCGATTTGCTTCAGCAATGCAAAACAGCCGTGAATGTCGCCGATTACGTAAACCGCCGCCGGCATGGCATCGAAGATAAGCCTCGGATTGAGCGGCTTCTCGCGGGGAGCGAAAAAGATCGATTTCAGTGACGTCAGGACCAATTTCAGGCCAGCCTGTTCAAGGGCGGTTCACTGGACTTGGGCGCGTCGCGAAATGTTAGTCCAAGTGCGAGTATTGCTAAAAACAAATAGACATTCGCCGACATTTCCAGGCTGAAATCGACAAGCGAATGGACCGCCGCCAGTGTCATGACGCCGAGACCCGCCACCGCCAGGACATAGTCGCGTTGTTTCGTTCGCACTGTTGCGGCGAATTTCCAGACAATCGCCAAGCAAATGAGAATTGGCAGTGAACCGAAAACCACACCCATCTCGGCCCAGTGCGAGAGATATGTGGAGTGGGCACGGTCCCAGATGAGTTCAGGAGACACCGGCGGGCGATGTACCTGTTCAAATGCAAGTTCAAAGGCATCCAGGCCGTAGCCGAGGAGGGGCCGTGCCTGAATGAGTTCGAAAACCTGGCCGTAAATATCAAGCCGGGTAATGCTCGCCGGTGCCGTGAAAATTGCCCGCTCGACGACGGTGCCACCAAACAACACCAGCACAAAGGCGGAAGTGGCGACGATCACGGCGACCAGGCCCAGGATTGACCTTCTGGAAAAGCTGGCGTGTCTTCGAATTGTCAAAAAGGTCGTGACGGTTAATCCGGCGAGTGTGGCGGCGAGACCCATGCGGGAGCCGCTGGCAACAAGCGCCGCCAGGATGATTGTCAGGAACAGCCAAAGGGTGAGTGATTTTATCGCTGCGACCGATATTACCATCGAAAACCGGCGGGGCCGCTCACCGCCACGTGCAAAATCGTGCAGCAGCAACGCGTACCCCAGGATCGCCCCGAACCCCGCAAATGTCGCAAAGGAATTTCGGTTGATAAATGTGCCGGTGACAACCCCCGAGTAAGCATTTTTTGGGCCCCAGAAAAATGCATCGCCAAAATAGCGAAAACTCACGAGTGCAAAAGCCGAATGCGCCGCCACAATTGCGAATATGATCCAGCCGAGGCGTCGCGCCCGTGCCCGGTTGTCAACAACTTGCAACATGAGGAAAAAGAATACCGCGTAGGACGCCCAACGCAGTGCCGCCACTCTGGTGGCGTCCCGGCTCAGACTGACTGTATCAAGTTCCACGGCATTCGGGCCGACCGCCAAATCAAAGGGAAATAGAAATTGAACGGGCAGCGACTGAAACACCGCGAAGCCGACAAAACCCAGCGCCGACGCCGCCAGGAGAGGAATTTGAGAGACGGACGTCCGAAGGTTTTGCCGTCGAAATGATACGGTGAGCAGGTAGATCCCGAACACAGCAAATATAAAGGCCGCCCACATCATCCAGAACACCGGCCGGTTACTGCCGGCGGGTATCGGAGACAGGGCAACTACCGACAACAGGCCAATCGTCAGGGCAGAATTCATTCCACGAGAAAGGCCACCGTTACCGGCCGAGGTCAGGGTTTGTGATAGAAATTTTGGGGATGGCGCGGCGTGGTCCTTTGAGAAGACAAACAGTTGATTTTCGTCGGCGGTCGATCCGCCGCCCGAAGTTGACGGTGATTTGCGTCGGAAGGATTTGAACGGCAGCTCCGTTTCGGGATCCGAATTTTTGCCCTTGTCGTTCTTCGTCATGTTCCGGCCAACTGCCGGTCAAAGGCAAATTTTATCTGGGTCAGGAAGTCGGCCTGTGTTTCCGCGTCGGTCTCGTCGGCAATCGCGAGTATACGGTCACGTATTTCCGGGACAGTTGCGAAGTAAAACGCAAGAAATTCTTTGCCGGGGGCACTGCCGAGGAGTGCATAAATGTCGCCGCCGAGAGCGGTGGCGCCGCTTTCATCCAAATCACTCCCCGCGTAGAGAGCCAGTTCAAAACGCCGCCGGGCCAGCCAGTTCTCAAATTTGGCGTTTTGTTGCGACGCCACGAGATGGGTGTTGAGGCCTGGCATGTCGCCGATGATTAAGTCAGCCGACGCGACGGTGTAATGTGCAAACGCCGCGGTCGGGGATGATTTCAGTGACAGCTCCGCGACGCCCTTGCAGTAACCGGCAATGGAAGCCAGTGCCGCCGCCGGTTGCAGAGCCGCAACTGCACCGCCCAAAGCGTCGTCACACGCAAAGAATATATTTCGATCGGAGAGCAGCGACATCGCCCGGGGGGGTGGTTCATAAAGCAATTTTTCAAAAAAGAAATATTCTGTTTCCAATGAGATACGCGCAATCCTGTACTCCCGCACGAACAGGAACGCCGAAAAGCCACTGAGAACAATCGATAGAATTGCGATGGGGCGCGAAAAACGCATTGAATTGATTTTTTTCCACTTAGGTTTCGCTAATCGTGAGCACTTACCTGACTATGTCAATGGCATCCCTAAAAATAGTCATTTTGATAAATCTTGATACTGATAACTCAATCGAAGGGGCGCCGGCTCAGAACTTCACGTGAAAGGCGTCCGGAATTGAGCCGGTCTTGGCCGGGCGATGTCGTGTCCCTTCATCCGAATTGCTTCATTGATTTGGCGGCGGTGGCTACCCAAAAAATCATGCCGGCAACGTGTCAGGGCGCAAGACCAGAATGCGACAGGTCCGCCTGGATCGTTCACCCCATTTAGGGGCGGGCGGGCATCAAATGCGCCGGCTCATAAATTCTCATTTTAGGGGGTCGGCACAACCAAAAGTGCCGGCGAGCCGATAGCGGCCGGTCTTTCGATCGCCTACGACAGCTACCATATTGTTACAACGCAACCGTTTCAGGGCGCGGTAAAAGGACGAGGCCGTCGGCTGGTCCAGAAGGGGGTGGCCTATCATGTCGTCAGAACGGGCCCCCGAGTTGAACTCCTCAAGCGACAGCGCCGCAATAATATTGCGTTCCAGGGGGGAGAGAGCCCCGAGACCAATGTCGTCCTCGAGTGACCGCAACAACGCCACGAGATGCGCGTATCCGGATAATTTTGTCGGGTTTTCGCTCATCATCCCGCCATCCAGTGGTTTTTGCCCGGGTATATCGGGGTGCAACGACCATTCCCGCATGTGAGAACGTCACCTTTAACTGCGTCACTCAATAAAACATCCATATATAATCAAGATACTGCATATTTTTCTCACTGCAACAAAAATAGGCGCACCGGTCTGTGTCTTCAAGACAATTTTACCGGTGAAGGAACCGGCGCCAAAATCAGTGCTGAAACCGTGTGATCCGATGATTGGCGCCGCCACGGACGACGCGGGGAAACAAACCGGCGGAGGGGCCAAAATTGACGCCAATATTATTGACTGACGGCAAAATCATTGCCAAATTGATATTTAAGTCGATAATTCGTGTTACCAATCCAGCGGATAATTTTTCATTTGAATTTGAGGGGCGCCACCATTGAACGTCAAAGCGCGACCCAATTTTTAATTTCCTTTCTGGTGGTTTTTTTCGCGTATTTGGTGTTTCACGGGCTGCAATTGTTTTTGGTGTTGCCGATTGAAGAAAAACTTTTTCCCAAAATGGCGCAGTTTGCCAGCCTGATGTACCTGCCGCACGCGGTCCGTGTCCTTTCCGTTGCCATCCTGGGGCCGGTTGCGTTTCTGGCGCTCTTCCCCGCCGTTCTGGCAGTGATTTTCCTGGAGAGTTATTTTGGTATTGGCCCCCTGCCTGAAAAGTTCGTGTTCGCCGCCCTGGTCGGGGCGGGCTGTCCGGTGGTGGCCTACTACATCGTCCGTTCGCTAAGCCCGCGCAATATCGACTTTGGCATCAGGCTCCTGGATTGGCGGCCGGTGTTTTGGATTGGCGTGGTCGCGTCGCTGATAAACTCCGTTGGATTGGCGGTGGTATACCGGGATTATTTTGTCGCGAGCCAATTCCCGCAACTGCTGATCAAGTACTTTATCGGCGACATCATTGGACTGGCGGTGGGGGCGCTACTCCTTCTGATCTGTGTCAGATACGTCGACCGGTAAATCTTAAAATTTGCAAGTTGGCTGAAGTGACCCGATCGGAGCCGTTTGTTATCGCGTTTTTCGTTTTATATCAGACAGCAGATCACCTTTGCCGCCGAGGCAGCGGTCTTGAAACAATGGCGTTCGGTGGCAAAGGTGACCCAGATTTAAACGCAAAGCGCAGTAGAATGCCGCGAATCGAGCCCGGATTATTTCAATTATGGCCTTCGGTTTTGGGATTGCGGCAATCGCGATGCGGGACGGCACTCAAAAAACCAAGAGTATTTTTTGGAGAGCGCTGCGAAAATTTTCCACTCTAGATTGAAATTCTTAACCGAAATTCGATGATTGTGTGGAAACTTGATGTACAGTTTCCAATTTCGAAACAATCGGGCTGGGATCGCCTGAAATAGGATGCCGACGATCGGCAGTTGATTGAGGGTTGCCGAGTTGTGTCGATAATTGTTAATGTCATTTTGAGAATTATTTGTCGTAAAGGAATGACGGCCCGGAATTTGAGGGCGACGGCAAATTAGTAAGTGTTTCAAGTTGGTGACGGCGCGCCACGGAGTTGCGCCGTTGTAACCTCGGGGGGGGGACCAAAAAAATCTTATCTGCGGCCACGAGCCCGCGTGTTTTTGGGCAAGTCCGCGGGTCTGCGTTATCGGCCATTTAGCGAGTGAGGCAGTGTTTGCGGCGCCCGGGGGGGCTTCATTGGGGGCTCCAAATCCCCAACTTCCTGTGGCCTCCCCGGCGGCGCGAAACCGAAAGTGAAATTTATGGCTCTGCCGGTGGTGGGGCGGGTTTTGACTGTGAATTGTTTTGAAGTTGTCTTGTAGGAATTGAATTAGTGATCGTTAACCCAGTCATATTGTGCGGCGGATCCGGAACGAGGCTTTGGCCCCTGTCGCGAAAGAGCTATCAGAAGCAGTTCGGCCAGGTGACGGTTGGCGGCTGCCTCAAACTGCTCGGCGAGAACCCATCCGTTGAAGTTACCCTCGATGCCCTTCAATGTCAGGACGAGCCCGGCAAGGTCGCCCGTGGTTCAATGAAGTTCCGACGAATGTCTATCTTGGCGAGAACGACATCGACTGTCACGAAGACCGCTGCTTCCGAAAAGTGGTCGGGTAAGGGGGGCGCATGTCTATGAATGCTCAAGGCCGCCCCAACTCGCCGACGACGCTGAAGACAGCGGAAAAATTGGAAGTCGGTTTTCGAGAACAAACTCGGAGCATTGGCCAGCGTCCGGCAGTGAATTCCAGTGAAGGCTTCTTTTCGTCTGATCCATCTGATGCCGGAGTTCGGTCGGATGGGTTCTATGCGACCCGCGGAAAGCGTGTGTTCGATTTAATCCTGGCGCTTTTGTTGCTGCCCGTTGTTGTGCTAATCATCTGCCTGCTTTGTGCTCTTGTCCGCCTGAAGGGTGGCCCAGGGTTATTTTCTCAAATGCGTGTCGGGAGGGGCGGGCGGCTATTCCGCTGTTGGAAAATCCGCACCATGAGGCAAGACGCAGAACAATCGATTGAGGAAATATTAGAGCAAGAGCCTGAACTGCGCGAAGAGTGGGAGAAAGATCAGAAACTCCAGGACGACCCCCGCGTGACCCGTTTTGGGTCGTTCCTCAGGAAGACCAGCCTCGACGAACTACCTCAAATCTGGAACGTGATCCGCGGCGACATGAGCCTTGTTGGCCCACGCCCGGTTCTTCCCGAGGAGCTGGAACGGTACGGAGCGCGCGCGCCCAGTTACTTTGCCGTCTCTCCGGGCATCACCGGAGTTTGGCAAGTCTCTGGTCGAAATAGTGTCAGTTACGATGAACGGGTCGAAATGGATGTCCTTTATGCACGAACGGTTAATTTTGCAACGGACGCTGCATTGATTGTTTCGACTGTACGAGAGGTTTTCAGGCGAACTGGAAGATAGGCACTTTTCAGTATCTCACTGATGAAGGCGGGTGTAAAAAACCCAAGTAATGCGCACTGTAGTTAAGTTACATTTGCAAAGCTGGGAGTGCGCATGTGAAATCGCGAAAATGGAACAAATGCATCAGGTGCCATCAAGATTGTGAGTAACATCACCAAGAGGAGTAACCAGATGGGCGACTAGAGCCCGCGAAGTGGAACTGTAATTTGAAGACCAAACCCGTCGTCACGCTCACAGAAGAAGGCCTGGAGACAGCAGCGCAGCAGTTGGCGGCTATTATGGCCGATGCCGGTTTTCAGCCGGATGGGATTGTCGGTATTGCCACCGGAGGTGAATTGGTCGCGGCTGCAATGCCAAACCAAGAATGTTTTGAATTGATGACTTGCGCCTTGCGCCGCCCGGGCACGGCGCGCAAGAAAAACTTACGGATCGGTTTTGTATTGCGTCACTTTCCCTATGCCCTAACTAATATCTTGCGGCAAATTGAGGATTATTTTGGAGAGCGCAACCAACAGCTTGTATCTTTGCCGCCAGAGCCGTCCTCCAAATTGAATGAAGACCTCGACCGGCTCTCCGCCATCATCGCCAAACAGGGGCTGACGCGGATTGTAGTCATCGACGACGCCGTGGACAGCGGGGCCACACTATCCTGTGTTCTAACAGCCTTGCGCGGCCGGCTTCCGAAGTACATAGATCTTCGCACCGCCGTTATAACAAAGACGCGTACTAGGACTGCAATTGAGCCAAATTTTAAACTGTATGATGACACTCTGTGCCGGTTTCCCTGGTCTTTCGATTATCGGATGACCAAGTGACCGAACCAAATTGCTCCTCGGTTCTGTTCGTTGATCTCGACGGCACTTTGATCTTGGACAATTCGTTCCATACGTTTGTGCGTGTGCTTGCCATAGTTGGTGGGCGCCGAACGCGTTCCGCACTTTTTCGGGCCTTGGTTTTGCGATTGCTGGGACGCTACAGCGGCGGTCATGCCAGCATGAAGCGAAGGGTGTTGGAAGTCTATTCGGCGGAGCCAGAAACAACGAAACAGACCGTTATAACGCAATCCCTGCAACGAATGTCTGGGCTCCTTTCGCGTCCAGCTCTGGACTATATTGCAGCTTGGCGAGCGGTGGGTGCGCAGGTGGTTCTGGCGACCGCAGCCCCGGATTGTTACGCGAAACCATTAGCACACCAACTGGGTTTTGATGATTGTTTAGCGACAGCGTCCACGATCGGACCAAATTGGCAAGAATTGCTGGCTGAATGCAAGGCGCAAGCTTGTTCAGACTGGCTGATGTGCCGCGGAATTATCCCCGCTGCACGTATCGGCGTATTGACCGATCACAAGGATGACGTGCCGCTGCTGCGAATGGCAACCGAAGCAGCAATACAGTGTTCAGGAGCCAGCTTTTCTGAAATAGTCAAAGCCGTTGGAGCGTTACCCGTTTTGGAACATATTGACATAGTTTCGGCCCAGCATGGTGGAGGAATTTGGTTTTGGTTCGATGACAAGCCGTGTGGCCCAATTGACGATTGGGAAGCTCGCACCATACTCAGTAAGCATCGGTATGCTATGCTTTATGTTGAAGGTGATGGGTGGCGGTCGATACGCCATGGCCGCGAATTGGTTGGGGCATGCCGTAGGGTTGACTGTCCGCGCCCGCCGTCCACAAAAACCAGGGTTTTTGTTAGTTTGAAACGAAGGATCGTTCGAGACGGATTGGGTATCTTTCACTAAGATCGATATAGACATTCTTTTCTTCAAAAGGAGTAACCGGAACATTCTATGCCCCATTTTATTGTGATAGCCGACTACCAGCCCGAGCCTGCCGAAGGCATGCAGGTTATTTCGAAAACTCTGATCGACGGGCTTCGTGGGGCAGGTCATGGAGTTCAGGTGGTCGCGCCAAGTAGCCTGCCCAAGCGTCTCGCATTGATCATATTGCGACAACCCAGGCATGTAGTATTCACCCATGGGCCCGGGCGAGGTGGGGTCTTGGCGTCGTTGGTTTTGCGTTATTTGACAAGAGCACAGATTGTTTGGGTTGCTTCGCGTCCGGATTTGAACGGAATACCCAACTGGCTGCGAGGATGGCGCTCGGCGCATATTATTCTATGCAACCGTATCCGCCCCGACCTGAAATCAGTAGCAGTGGACGCAACCTTTGTGCGCCAATTCATCGGCATAGATCCAGCCCGTTTACGAACCGACGACAAAGATATGGCTCCGTGGGCGGAATTGTGTGCCGGAGGGTTACCGGTAGCCCTGCATATTGGCCATCTACGCCGGAACCGGGGCCTTGACTTGTTGATCAAAGCCAAAAAACAAGTCGGTGATCGGATCGAGATTGTGGTGCAAGGCAGCCCGACATTCACCCCGGACCGGGGCTTGGTCGATGAACTGCAGGCAGCGGGCATTCATGTGTATCGAAACTATGTTCGCAACGTCGCCAGTTTGTATCGTGCTGCTGATCTCTACCTTTTTCCCGTGAACGAAACAGATGCGGGGGCTATCGAACTACCGCTCAGTGTGCTAGAGGCCGTTGCCTCCCGAACCCCTGTGCTAACTACCGATTTTGGCGCACTACCTGAGGCAATGGCTGATGTGTCCGGCGTGCATTTCACTCGGCCCGACGATTTTCCGTCTTCTCTTCAAATGCTACTTGATGCGCCTGATGGCTTGGCCATCCGTCCATCAAATCTACCTGAAGATCTTCACGCAAGCCGTATCACCGAGGCGGTGTTGCGTGCCGCGGAGATGATCTGATGCGTAGGATCGTCTGTATTATCGGCACGGATGGAAGTGGGAAGACGACACTCAGCGATGTGGTCGTAGGCCGACTTAATACCGACAACCAAGATGCGGCAAGGGTTTGGTTGGGCGCGGAATCTTACCTAATGGCCCCAATGCGTAAACTTTTGAAACTGGTGTGGAAGCGTCAGGGGAAGCGTGAGAAACTGCCCGAAAAAACAAAAAATGGACAAGTCGACTACAAAGCCGAAGTCGCTCGCAAGAATGCTCTGGCGGCACGTTACTCTTGGGCCGTACGTTTCTATCTCTGGCTGGTGATGGCCGACTATCGGGTGCAGCTTTTGCTGAAGTTTTTGCGTAACCGGCGGCGCAATGTGATCGTTGCCGATCGCTACATTTTCGATGTCGCAGTTAATATCGGCCTAACCCTTGGCTGGTCACCCGAAAAAGTCGTGCAGTTTACGCAAACACAGTTCTCGCATGTCCCGCTGCCACAAGTGCGTGTTTTTTTGAGGGTAGATCCTGAAGTTTCTCTGTCCCGCAAAGATGATATTCCTGATATCAATTACCTACGACTACGCTTTCGCTATTACGCTGCGCTGGCAAAGGCGTTTGGCTTTGTGGAGCGCGATGGCACTTTGCCAATCGCCGACAACGCCGATTGGCTGATGGGCCACGCTGCTTCGGAACTCGCGCGCCCCTATGTACATTACGTCCACGCCAACAACGGAGACGTGGGTGGCGCAGACAAGGTGCTGGCGCTGATGGCACAGCATATGCGTGACCATGGCCGAGCGCCTGGTTCCAGAAGTTGTGGCTACCGGGTTGCGGTTAGTCTGCGACTAAGGACGCCCATATTGGCTGAATATGAGGCGGCGGGCGTACCTGTCTTCTTGCACGGCTTCGTTCGCCCTCAGCTGAGCTCCGGCGTTCTGGGGTTGATTTCCGTTGCCCTGCGCACGCCCGGCACGTTGTGGTATTTCTGGCGACTGTTCCGGCGCGAGGGCCCCGACATAGTGCATGTCAACGATTTGTATGATTTTCTGCCTGCCATGGCAGCGCGACTGCGCGGAATTCCGGTCGTCTACCACATCCGTATGATCCAGACTAAGCCATTCCTCCAACGAGCATTTTCCTGGATGGTGGCGCGGTTGTCACAGGTATCTATTTCGGTTTCCGAGGCTGTTCGAAGAAACTATTTCCCCGAACCTGTCGAGTATCATCGGGCTGAAGTGGTTTATGACCTGGGCAATGCCATTCTGACGGCTGATCACGGAGACGTGAAGCTTTGTTCTCCCCGCCCGGAAGGTATTCCGACAGGCGGGCGTCTGGTGGTTATGGTTGGCCGCATCGAGAATTGGAAGGGCCAGCATGTTTTTGTCGAGGCAGTAAGGCAATTGTCGAAGAAACTTCGGCATGACACGGTTTTTTGCTTAGTGGGTGGAAGCGTGCCGGGTAAAGAGGATTATCTTGCCAAGGTTGTTGCTAACGCAAAGGCGTTGGGTGTGATCCACCTAGGCGCGCGCGACGATGTGCCTGCAATACTACGTGCAGCAGATATCTCTGTCCATTGCTCGACGGCTCCAGACCCATTCCCCGGTGTGGTTATCGAAAGTATGCTGGCTGGCGCCGCCACTGTTGCCAGCGATGCAGGGGGGGTGCGAGAAATGATTGATAGCGGTGAGAATGGCTTGCGATTGCAACCAGGTGAACCCGCCCTGTTGGAGCGGGCGCTACAGGAGCTTCTGGAAATGCAGGCATCTCCGCGTTCGAAATTTGCGAGCGCCGCTCGACACAAAGCCCTGGCCCTGGTCGAAGCATCAGGGGTTGATGCGAAAATATCTACTCTCTACCGCAGCCTTGCTCCCCGAGCCGGAGCTGGAATTTTAACTTCGTCCGCCAACTGTGGCAGAAAGTGAACTGAACCATGCTTTCCAAGTCCGAAAAATCGCGTCTTCTGTTTCAAACTATCGGCTGGCCGATTGGAACAGGCGCAGTAACGCCTACGGCTGATGCCTTGGAACAATTGACGGAATTTGCGTTCAAAAGCCGGGTTGGCCTTTTGTTTTTAGAGGAGTGCCTTCGCAAAGGGGTCAAACTCGGTCCGGCGGCGGAAGAATTGCACAGATCTTTGACGAAACGCCGCAAAGCGACGGACGGGATAATTGTCAAACTGACCCGTAAACTCGATCAAGTGGCCAAAGGCGAATGGGTACTGTTCAAATCGATAAAGCCTTTTTCCTCTACGCCCAATGACACCGACTGGTTTCCGCTCGAACCCAAACGCCACAAGGAGCTTTGCGATCATCTGCAGGCGGATGGCGAATTCACTTTGTTAGAGGTGGCTCCTCGCCAAACAACACTGATCGAATCCAGTGGCGCCGATCTAACCGATACCACTAAGAAAGGCGGCGTCTACTACATCGATTGTTATGTGGCCCCGTCGACCGACTATTTCGTCTATCTTGATCCACGCCGGTTACGCGCCCATACCGATCAAACTGAAGTTATGGGCGAAACCGTCCCGATCCTGGCCCCATATGCGGAGCTGGCGGCCATCATGTTTCACAACATCTTCCCCGAAAAAAGCTTCTCGATTGAAAGCTATTATCTTGTCAAAAGATATCTCGACCTGATTGAAGCGGAGGGTTCACTTGACCATTTCGTTGACGTCTGCCGTGATCAAAAAATGGAGTTCGCCGCCGTTTGCAATCTCGCCGCAGTCGCAGCCATTGACACCGCGCAATTCAATGATACTGACACTAGAATTACGGCGCTTTTGCATCGATTTGAAATGCCAGAGTATCAGCTTGCGGGTTTTGATGCGAACGGAGCTTTCCCCTATGAGTTTTCAAATAAGGTGTTTTGGCGAACGTTTGCTTCTAAACAACGTGACCGAACATCATTCCTTTCAACACTAAATCAAGCGCTTCATATGCTGAACCCAGTTTTCTTTGCTGATGTCGTTCGAATAATTTGGCGACGCTGTATAAAGGGAGGGGTCTATGAGCAAAATTGAAAAACAAGACAATTGGATGGTCGATGTTGAAAGAGCCGACCATAGCCCTCCGGACTCTCCTTGCGCGCGCGGAACACTCTTTGGCAAACTGCATTTCAAAATTTGCGAAAAAATGCGTTAGCGCTGAATGTGAGGCCTATTCCATTGTATAAAAAGACATATCCTTTTTTATTCGCCGTATATTTGTTTGGTTATCTTTTGCTGCATTTCAATTTCTTTTTAGGCGAAAGTAGCGACGAAGATTTCAGCCTTTTTTCTCTTGTTTTATCTGCAGTTCTTTGTCTTTCAGTTGCGGTATACCCAATGCCAGGCCGTGACTGGTTCGCCACGCCAAGATTATTGGCTTTTCTTTTTTTGTTTTTCTTCCCTTTGTATTCTTTGGCTTATCTGTGGAATCCAAATCTGACCAAATGGTATCTTGGATATTTTTCTAGTTTGGATTTCAGTAGCGAGTTGGCAAATGCAACGTTCCATACTGTAATCTCTTTGCCGATATTTTTGTATGGCTTTTTGTTTGGGTCCAAGTGGTTCAGAAAGGCTAGAAATTCCGGAAGCATAAATCATTATAGCCTAGTTGTCTGGATTGCGTATTTATCCATCGTTCTAGCTGTGATGGCAATGCTGGCGTATGCTCGTAGCATTGGCGGCGTGGCGGTCGTACTGGATCAGATGCAGAGCATATTTTTCCGTAAATCTTGGAGCGGTGCGAGCGGCTACTACTACCTAGGTATGCTGCTCTTGACTGCCCCAGCTATAGTAGCATTGTTGTCAGTTCACGACAAAAAGGGTCCGCTAATAATTAGTTTGGCAATTATTGCTATGGTCCTGAGTTCCGGTGTTCTGATGGTCACTCAAGCTTCACGTGAAAAAGCGATATTTCCATTGATTTTATTTATCTCGACTCTCGTGATTTTATCAAGATCTGATCGGCTAAGAAATATTGCGTTGAGAGCGCGATCAATAGCTTTTCTTGCTCTATTTTTATTGGTTTCTGCCTTCGTAATCCAATCCCTATTTCGATCTGGAGGGAGTGATATTATTGATCAATCTACTAAAATAATTAGAGATTTCAATAGACTAGATGTTAGTATGGTTATGTTCGGTGAATACCGTAGGGCTGGCAACAATTACCTTTTGGGGAAGCCGTTTCTTTCATATCCAAACCAATTAATCGTATGGGTTTTCGGCACTGAACCCATCCTAAATGCTTCAGCGATTCTCAACCAATTTATATTTCGAGGCAATTTAAATGCTGGAAATCCTGGGACACCCTTCGCAGGAGAGCTATTCTTGAATTTTGGCTATCTTGGCTACATCATTTTTTGGATATTTGGTTTTTACTTTGGCAAGCTGCACGCAAAGCTGCTTTATGCAAACTTTGAGTTTTGGCACGCTCTTTTTTATAGTGCGTCGACCTATTTTTTTGTGTTCAAAATGTGCATTTATACAGGACTTTCGGAAAGTGTTTTGATGATGGCAATGGTCTATTTTCAATTATTCATTTGGAAGATGCTCTCGCGGGTTTCAATTCGCAATAGAATGAAGCAAATGAAAATTTCTTGATTGGATGTATGCTTTTCGTCCTGGCGAGCGCTGGTCGTTGGACTTTGTGTCCGACACGTTTGGCGCGTCACGCAAGTTCTGCATCTTGGCGGTGAATGACGATTGCTGTCGCGAGAACCTGTGTCTGATGGCTGATACCAGCATTTCAAGCGCCCGTGTGGCAGGAGAACTGGATGCACCTGTGCTTGTCTACGGAATGCCCGTTTGTGTTGTCAGTGATAAGGGAATTGAGTTCACTAATCGGGCGATTCTGAAATGGGCCGCCGACATTGGCGTGGACTGGCACTACATTGACCAGGGCGAACCACAACGGAACGCCTTTATCCAAAGCTTCAACCGCAGTCTGCGTGACGAGTTATTGAACGAAGAACCGTTCGATGGCTTAGATGGCGCCCGCCGCAAATTGGCGCTCTTTTGGTCCGGCGACTGGCGCGGTTTTAGTCCGGCGTTGACACTGATAGCGTTAGCGTTCGCCCAGAATTGCCGGGCCGATATCGCGTTGAAAGTGTTTATGAGGCTTGGGGCCACGCCGCCAATTGGTCTAGGACGAACAAAAATGAGCGACCAAATATGGAAAACGAGGCGTGACGAAAATGCAGATATAGAGGTGGTCGCGGACTTTCGGACCAGTAGTTAAGATGGATCGACTTGTGAGAAAGACGATTCAACATGACAAAACGAAAGAACCACTCGCCTGATTTCAAGGCCAAGGTTGCGCTTGAAGCGATCCGCGAAGAAATGACGATGTCGGAGCTGGCGAAAAAGTACGGCGTGCATCCCACCCAGATCGGAACCTGGAAACGGGCGGCGATTGAAAACATGACCACGGCATTTACTAGGCGAGGTCATGATCCAGAGCGGGTTGATGAAGCACAGATTGAGAAGCTGCATTCCAAGATCGGCCAGCTTGTGGTGGAGCGGGATTTTTTGGCCAACGCCTCGGTTCAATTGCTCGGAACGCGAGGCAAAAAATGGTGAGCAAGGATCATAATCTGAGCGTTCGGCGGCAATGTAGATTGCTGTCGCTAGTACGCTCTAATCTGTATTATCAGCCGAAGGGTGAAAGTGCCGAGAACCTGCGCTTTATGACCATCATTGATAAGCAGTTTTTGGACACGCCTTGGTATGGGTCACGCCAAATGGCGCGTTACATGCAACGGCAGGGACACAAATGTGGACGGCACAGGGTGCGGCGTTTGATGCGGCTCATGCGTTTAGTGCCAATTTATCAGACACCGAACACCAGCAAGAAGCACCCACAGCATAAGATCTACCCTTATCTGTTGCGGAAGCTGGCAATTGATCGACCAAATCAGGTCTGGTGTGTGGATATCACTCTGAGTAATTGATCATCCGCGCTCTCAGGCGGTGCATAGTTGCCGCATCAGAAAAAGGAGAGTTGTGATGAAAAGATATTTTGTTGGTCTTGATGTTTCAAAGGATGAAACGGCGGTTTGTATTCGGGATGAGGGCGGTGACATTGCGGCATCGTTCAAGAAACCCACGGATCCGGACGTCCTCTTGCGCGCCCTGAGCAAAGACCTGGCGCAGATCGACTGTGTTGTCCTTGAGACGGGCCGAATGGCGAATTGGCTGTATGATGAGTTGAGCCAGCGCGGCCTTCCGATGGTTTGCATTGATGCGCGCCAGGCACACGCAGTCCTGAGCCAGATGCACAATAAAACTGATGAGAATGATGCTGCGATGCTTTCTGAGCTGGCGCGCACAGGTTTCTACAAAAAGATTGAGGTTAAAAGCCGCTTGGCACAAGAACGTCGTGCTCTTTTGCGTGCCCGGGAAGTCGCGATCAAGATGCGTATGAACACGGAAAATACGATCCGCGGATTATTGGCCAGTTTTGGCATTCGATTGCCTAAGCATTTGAAGACCTATGAACTGCGCGTGCAAAAAGTTCTTGAGGGCCATGCCGTTCTGGCTGGTATCCTCTCACCACTTTTGACGTTGCGTACGGAGGCCCTTCGGCAGGCTGCGGTTCTAACCAAAGAAATGACCCGCCACGCGCGCGAGGACGAGGCGTGCCGCAGACTGATGACAATACCGGGCGTCGGAGCCGTCAGCGCAGTGACCTACGTTGCTACAATAGATAACCCGGACCGTTTCAAACGGTCCAGATCGGTGGGGGCTTATATCGGCCTGACCTCCCGGCGATATCAATCTGGCGATATTGACTACGGCGGTCGCATATCGAGACGCGGTGATCGCATGTTGCGCACGGTGCTATATGAGGCGGCCAACAGCCTGTTATGTCGTGTGAAATCCGGACTGGGCCAACATCTAAAGGACTGGGCCACGGCGTTGAAAAAGCGCACAAGTCATAAAAAGGCCGTTGTGGCATTGGCCCGAAAGCTTTCCGTGATCATGCACGCTATCTGGAAAGACGGCACTGAATTTGAAATGAAGGAGGCTTGATCGAAACGCGAGCCACTTAACAGACGCTCGCTAAATGTTGCCGTACCGACCATAGCGGCAGGCAATCGACAAAACCCGAGAGATCTACATGCGGGCACTGTGCATCGCGAATATCACCTTCGGGAAGTCGACGCCTTGGATGCCGAGATGAAGCGCCAAATGGGATGACTTCGAAAAGAACCTTGCAGGTGGTCGATACATGCGACAAAATTAACGAGCGCAGATGATCAATTAAAGAACTTACATTCCCATGCATCGCGGGTTCTTGTATTTGGTTGCCATCATGGACTGGTACAGCCGCAAGGTTTTGTCCTGGCGTTTGTCAAATAGCATGGAAGCAGGCTTTTGCGTTGAGGCCCTTAAAGATGCTATCGCCACATATGGCAAACCTGAGATCATGAACAGCGATCAAGGCAGCCAGTTCACCGGCTTTGAATGGACGCAGGCACTTGCAGATGCCGACGTGAAGATATCCATGGACGGAAAAGGTCGCTGGGTTGATAATCGGATGATCGAACGACTTTGGCGGTCCTTGAAATATGAATGCATTTATCTCAACGCATTTGAAACCGGATCTCTAGCACGCAATGGGATCGGAAAATGGATGGCATACTATAGCGCCGAGCGCCCGCATTCGACGCACGGAATATTGACGCCAGATGAAGCCTATGAAAGAAAAACAGTGCCAATGAGTTTGGCAGCCTAAATGAAACCCTGATCCATCTTAAACTGGCTGCTAACTGGTCGAAATAGTAGGACCACCTCTTATTGATTGCAGCATCAAGCCGACTGCTAACCTATGCGAAAATCGAGGATTACCATCGAAGTTCGAGTTGAGTAGAGAATAAGGGTTGTCGCGATATTGCAGAAATCAAGATAATGGAGCAAAAAATAAATTGAATGTTTTTCGAGTATCGTTCGCACTAACTATCATTGCATTGATTTCAAGGGTTCTTGGTTTGGGTCGAGACTTGGCGGTCACTTGGTCATTCGGTGCGAATGCGGTCACAGATAGCTTCTACATTGCCGCCAGTTTTGCCTATGCGTCTTATATAATTATAGGTGCTTCGCTCACAAGTGCATCTATACCCTTTCTTTCTGGAAAAAAAATAGGCAATAACAGTGAGAATGCATTCCGTTCGATAAGCAATTTGTTGAATCTCGTACTTTTGTCATTAATTGTTGCGGCGGTTTTTGGCATTCTGTACGCCGATTCAATTTCGGGGATTATTTCGCAAACTGAAGATATCGAGTCACGGCGAAACACGACCCTATTCATAATGTTGCTATTGCCAGCAATCGTCGGGCTTGGTGCCGCGGGTCTGCTAACTGGCATATTGAATCACTATCATGTTTTTCTGCCTGCGGCCGCAGCCCCAGCGCTACTGAATTTGTCGGTGATAGTGTGCACCTTTACCTTTAGGACAGGTTTTGGAATTTATTCTTCAATAGCAGGAGTTCTTGTAGGTTCATTGCTATTTATTGGCGTTCAGATTCCTATTCTTTACCGAGTGAAGTATAAGCATAGCTGGTCTATCCGTTTAAGTGACCCCAATCTGTTCGCGTTGATTGCGGCCACAATGCCTATATTGGCCGTAGCATTTCTCACGTTTGGATACACATTCATCGATAATTTTGTCGGTTCTATGCTCGATGAGGGAACGGTGACTGCCGTAAATATAGCCACCAAACTGATACAGTTGCCTCAAGGTTTAATTGCGATGGGTCTGTCTATAGCGACCTATCCGAAAATCAGTGAATTGTTGGCAAAGAATGAGATACCCGAAGCCTCTCAGCTCTTGTCAAAAGTGTCTAAGATTATTTTGTTCCTGGCGATGCCGGCAACAATTGGGCTCGCAGTCACGTCAGATCTACTTGTATCATCTGTTTTTCAAAAGGGGCCATTTTCAGACGCGGCGGCAGATGCCACGTCCAATATTTTTGGAATAATGGTAATTGCTTTGCCGGGGTTTTCTCTAAACGTTTTTCTTTTGAGAATTTTTTACGCGATGAAGAGATGGAAAGGTCCAGTTGCGACCTATCTGATTGGGTTCACAATAAAACTGTTTCTTTCGCTCTATCTCGTCGATGCTTTAGGAAGTAGTGCCTTATCTTTCTCCACTGTATTTGCCGTCTATATCAATTCCCTTTTGCTCCTGTGGCTGATTAACAAAAATATGGATTCGCCATTTAATCTGGCGTTTTTTTTGGTAATTCTTAGAGTGTTTTTGGCAACGGCTGTTATGGGTTTTGTATTGATCATGGTTGATTATTTTTCCATGCTTGCGCCTTTTGGATTTGGCGGTTGGGCTGAATTATTGGTTAAGATTCTTTTAGGAGCGTCGATTTATTTTGTCGTTTGCATTCTATTTTTGAAACGAGAATTGAATGATCTCAAGGGGTTGATCTCACGTGAATTCTAAGAGTGGTCCGCAGAATGGTTTATGTATATTTCTGGGACCAAGGGTTGGGCAAACTCTATGAGACTTCAGCATAACTGGGCATTTCTGCCCATCAAGGCCGAGTATTTCCTGACACGGTAATCCCCCCATTTTTGGAGGCGTTTTGACCTGCCCCCCGGTCGTCCCTCAAGCGCCAACTTCACCCAACGCAAGTGAGCACGTGGAAACGGCAGGCGATTGAAGGCATGGCAGGCGTGTTCTCGGACAAGGTCAAAAAGGCTGAGAATAAAGGCGGCGAGATCAAAGAGCTTCACGCGAAGATCGGCCAGTTGGCGGTGGAAAATGATTTTTTGTCACAAGGGCTGAAGCGATGAGTCGGTCTGAACGCCGCGAGATGATCCGTAAAGAGAATACTGATCTGAGCCTGACGCGCCAATGTAAGCTGCTCAAGATCAGCCGGTCCTCGATCTACTACACGCCGGTCGGCCTTGATCAGGCCACGATTGATCTGATGCATGAAATTGATCGGATATTTACGAAGTATCCGTTCTTTGGCAGCCGTCAGATCGCAGCATACTTACCTCAATCAGGGTTCTCGGCAGGGCGACACCGGGTGCGTCGCCTGATGGGCATCATGGGTTTGCAGGCCATCTACAAGGGGCCGAACACCAGCAAGAAGCATCCCCAGCACAAAATCTGGCCATACTTGCTAAGGAAACTGTCGATCACGCGGCCCAACCACTGTCTGGTGCAGCGACATCACTCTGAGTAATTGATCATCCGCGCTCTCAGGCGGTGCATAGTTGCCGCATCAGAAAAAGGAGAGTTGTGATGAAAAGATATTTTGTTGGTCTTGATGTTTCAAAGGATGAAACGGCGGTTTGTATTCGGGATGAGGGCGGTGACATTGCGGCATCGTTCAAGAAACCCACGGATCCGGACGTCCTCTTGCGCGCCCTGAGCAAAGACCTGGCGCAGATCGACTGTGTTGTCCTTGAGACGGGCCGAATGGCGAATTGGCTGTATGATGAGTTGAGCCAGCGCGGCCTTCCGATGGTTTGCATTGATGCGCGCCAGGCACACGCAGTCCTGAGCCAGATGCACAATAAAACTGATGAGAATGATGCTGCGATGCTTTCTGAGCTGGCGCGCACAGGTTTCTACAAAAAGATTGAGGTTAAAAGCCGCTTGGCACAAGAACGTCGTGCTCTTTTGCGTGCCCGGGAAGTCGCGATCAAGATGCGTATGAACACGGAAAATACGATCCGCGGATTATTGGCCAGTTTTGGCATTCGATTGCCTAAGCATTTGAAGACCTATGAACTGCGCGTGCAAAAAGTTCTTGAGGGCCATGCCGTTCTGGCTGGTATCCTCTCACCACTTTTGACGTTGCGTACGGAGGCCCTTCGGCAGGCTGCGGTTCTAACCAAAGAAATGACCCGCCACGCGCGCGAGGACGAGGCGTGCCGCAGACTGATGACAATACCGGGCGTCGGAGCCGTCAGCGCAGTGACCTACGTTGCTACAATAGATAACCCGGACCGTTTCAAACGGTCCAGATCGGTGGGGGCTTATATCGGCCTGACCTCCCGGCGATATCAATCTGGCGATATTGACTACGGCGGTCGCATATCGAGACGCGGTGATCGCATGTTGCGCACGGTGCTATATGAGGCGGCCAACAGCCTGTTATGTCGTGTGAAATCCGGACTGGGCCAACATCTAAAGGACTGGGCCACGGCGTTGAAAAAGCGCACAAGTCATAAAAAGGCCGTTGTGGCATTGGCCCGAAAGCTTTCCGTGATCATGCACGCTATCTGGAAAGACGGCACTGAATTTGAAATGAAGGAGGCTTGATCGAAACGCGAGCCACTTAACAGACGCTCGCTAAATGTTGCCGTACCGACCATAGCGGCAGGCAATCGACAAAACCCGAGAGATCTACATGCGGGCACTGTGCATCGCGAATATCACCTTCGGGAAGTCGACGCCTTGGATGCCGAGATGAAGCGCCAAATGGGATGACTTCGAAAAGAACCTTGCAGGTGGTCGATACATGCGACAAAATTAACGAGCGCAGATGATCAATTAAAGAACCTACATCCCCGTCAAAAACGGCTTTTTGTATCTGGTGGCAATCATGGATTGGGCGACGCGCAAGGTGCTGTCCTGGCGGCTGTCAAATACGCTGGACGCCAGCTTTTGTGTTGAAGCGTTGGAGGAGGCTATTGCCAAATATGGCAAGCCCGAGATCATGAACCCGGATCAGGGCAGCCAATACACGGGCACGGATTGGATTAAGACACTGACCAAAGCTGAAATCAAAATCTCGATGGATGGACGGGGGCGCTACCTTGACAACATCTTCATCGAACGGCTCTGGCGATCCCTCAAGCAGGAGGCCGTTTATCTGCATGAAATCACCGACGGCTTCCAAGCCAAGAGGATCATCGATGACTGGATTGGCTTCTACAACACCGAGCGGCCTCACACCGCCCTCGACAAACGCACACCAGACGCGGCATACTTCGACCGAGCGGAGATACGAAAAGCGGCATGAAACCTAACCCGGATGCATCTTACCTGTGCCGCAAACCTGTCCAGTAAAACAGGACCACTTCACCATGACGCCCAGCTTTTCCTCAGTATAAAGCCGATACAGCTTCTTGTAGTTCATAATCATTCTTTTGCGCTCCAACAGCACGCCAACCCGGATCTCCAAAAACCCTTATCGGTTGACAAACACAGTCGACCCGAGCGACACTTTTGGATATTTGGTTTCAACTTATTTAGCCTGCGAGGGATCTTTGGGATAATGAGAATACGCACCCTTGTATATCAAACGGCCTTCACCGTATTCGTCTCAACTCCACTTTTCGCTCAGAATGAGGTGCTATATGAAGCACCGCCACCTGACGACGCCGCATTTGTTCGATTCGTCGGTTTTGATGGAGTTGAAAGCACGGCGTGGAATGGACTAAATTTCAGAGCCGGTGAATTGGGCCTTGATGACTATTTTGTTATTCATAGCGAAGCTGCCGGACTTACCGAGGGTGATTTTATTACCGTCATTCCCGGGCCGGACGGAAACCCAATTTCCCTGATTGAGCCAGCAAAGTCAGTAGAAAAAGTAGTGGTGGCTCTAATCAACCTTAGCTCCACGGCACTTGATCTAAAGACGGCTGATGGAGCGATTGCAATTATTACTGGTGTCGAACCGCTGGGAGCCGGCTTTCGCGAAGTCAATCCGACATCTATTGCAGTGCAGGCGTTCGAAGGCGTGAATGCCGTTGGGGAACCCGTCGCGCGGGTTTTGCGCCGGGGTAAGCACATTAGCTTTATCGCGGCGGCCGATGGAACCCTCACCGATTTGGTGTCTGAGATACATCCAGGCGTCGTTGAGTGATCTTTTCCACAAACGTATTCGTTTTCGTCTTTTTGCCAACTTTCATCGGATTGTATCACCTCACTCCGTGGCGTTTCAAATCGCATTTTCTTCTCGCTGCATCGTATGCCTTTTATGGCTGGTGGCGTGTAGAATTCCTCTTTCTAATATTCGGAATGTCGGCTTTTTCGTACTACATGGCTAAATTGAGTGTTGCTTGCAACAGGGCAGCCTGGCGCAAAGGAGCTATGCTATTGGGAGTCGGGATAGATTTGGCCTGCCTCGGCTATTTTAAGTACGCCAACTTTTTTTTGGACAATGTGAATAGTTTATTAGTATTCACCGGTAATGGTGGGATCGATTTCGAGCATGTTCTTCTGCCTATAGGCATCTCTTTTCATACGTTCCAGTCAATATCTTATGTCATCGACGTCTACCGAAGAGATGCGCCGCCCGCAAAGCGGTTAGTCGACTTCTTGGCTTTTGGAGCCCTTTTCCCGCAGCTTATTGCTGGTCCGGTTTTGCGTTACAAAGATATTGCCGCCCAGTTTGTCAGCCGAGACCATTCACTTAAAAAATTCAATATTGGCTGCTCTCGGTTTTTTCTTGGCTTGGCGATGAAGGTTTTGATTGCAGATGGGATTGCTCCGCTCGCCGATAGAATGTTTGCCTTAGAAAATCCTAGTTTCACTGAAAGCTGGCTGGGAGCAATGGCTTATACGTTTCAGTTGTATTTCGATTTTGCGGGCTATTCGAGTATGGCAATTGGTCTCGGTCTTATGCTTGGGTTTCGATTTATTGAGAATTTCAACGCGCCGTACACTAGCCGCTCGATTACGGAGTTCTGGCAACGGTGGCACATCTCTCTTTCAACATGGTTGCGTGACTATCTTTATATACCCTTGGGTGGCAACCGGTGTGGCCGAAGGAGAACATATATCAATATTATGCTGACCATGATTCTAGGTGGGTTTTGGCACGGTGCTAACTGGACGTTTCTAGTGTGGGGCATTTGGCATGGCGGTATAATGGCGGTTGAGCGGTGGATGGGCGCCAAACAAACAGTTTCTGTCTGGCCTCGTGCCATTTCGATGCCTTTGACATTTGCAATGGTGATGGTTGGCTGGGTTGTCTTTCGTTCACCGAATTTGGGATCTGCCTTTGCAATGTATCGCGGCATGCTTGGCCTCAACGATTTTGCAATATCGCCCGACGTCTTGTGGCGAATCAAAACCTCGGAGATTACCGTTTTGTTACTTGTATCAGCAGCTGTGTTTTTTCCGTCGTTTTCAGACTGGCGCATGGAGAGGCTTGCTCCGCCGATTCAATCCCTACTCATGACTCTGATAGCAATCTTGGCGATTTCGCGGATGGTCGGCCAAGGTTACTCTCCCTTCTTGTATTTTCAGTTTTGACCATGTGGTATCGTGTTACGGGACCCGTTCTATTGAGTGCGATCGCAATGATTGGCGTATTAAGTGTTGCCGATACTGATTGGCGCACTCCATTGTCGATGGGCTTTGTTGACGGTGAAACCCAGAGGCAACTCGAAAACGCCTTCGATCAAGGAGTTGTTGTCCGGTCAATTTCGATCTCCGGTTGGACTACACTAAAATATTTGTTGTTTGGCGAAACTCTACCTGGTGCAGTGGCAGGTCATGCGGGATGGTTATTTACCGACGAGGAATACACAGCGGCCCCTGGTTTTGAAGAGCGTCGTGCAATCAAGGTGGCACAGATAATAAGTACCGTAAATGCGCTCAGCGACAAGGGAACACACACAACTATTGCACTCCTGCCAGACAAAGCCCGTGTAATGACCGAGTATTTGGCAAAACCCCGCGCAAAGGTCGTTGATGGCCGCTACGATGCGACGCTTTCTGACCTTTCCGCTGCGGGACTACAGGTTATTGACTTGCGAAAAGTATTATTGGCGGCTAAAGCGAATGGCCAGGTCTTTATGCGCACTGACACTCATTGGTCCCCTCATGGTGCACGGGCAGTTGCCGTCGCTTTGGCGGCCTCAATCAAAGAAAATACGGAGCAAAGGATGATATTTGTGACCGAATTTTCTGGGCTGGTCGGCCACAAGGGCGACCTATTGTCTTTCGTCAACATTGAACCCTTTTCACGTCTCACGGGGATCAGCGATGAAGAAATCCTAATATTCGAAACTTCCTCAGATACAGGCTTGGGCCTTTTTGACGATGTCGCCGTGCCAGCGACTTTGATTGGGACCAGCTATTCTGCAATGGATCAATGGAACTTCGTCGGTTTCCTTAAACAATCAAGTCAAACCGATGTACTAAACCGGGCGGAAAACGGCCGCGGGCCATTTGCTCCCATGAACGATTTTTTGACGCAGTTAATTGAAGGAAACGTCTCAGCGGACGTCGTTATCTGGGAAATCCCGGAGCGTTATTTGACCATGAGTGAGGTAAATTAATGGTGTTACTCCCCAAAATTGGCCCGGTTTTCTTATTCATGAGTTTGACACTTTCGGCGAGTATTGCGGAAGCAGAGCAGATCAACATGATCTCAGAGGATTGCTTTAAGCCTACACCCAATTTGATAGTTGATTTTGAGTATCCGTGGTTAAATACCCATGGACAAAAAAACTATTCTTTAGACAAACAATCTCTTACCTCACTTTCGACCTTCAACCAGCGGATTTCCGATAGTGGAAAAAAACTTCTTGTACTCTTTTTGCCAAGCCCAGCAATGTTCACGCCAAAACATTTGGCCCCAAACCTTCGGGTCCCGGCGAGTAGGCAGAGGGCTGCTTATTCCGAAAGCATTGCCAGGATAAATACAAATGGAATTGCCGCCCCAGACGTCATAAAATTGTATGAAGGATATGAAGCTGAGTTTGATTTCCAAAGGCGTACCGATCATCACTGGACATCTGAAGGCGCTGCAATTATTGGATTTGAAGTCGCTCGTGCGCTGGACCCGAAAATATCATTGCCGCCTGTGAGTTTTGTTTCTGATATGCTCGCCTGGGAGTATAAGGATACCATATATACCCCGCCAAACTATAGAGAACACATCGAAGAATTTTGTGAGCTCGGCGACTTTTATATTGTCGACAAAGATTTTAACATTCCGGCGCGAGACGAAGAGAGGGTTGACGCTACCGAAACGTTATTTGGCGACCAGAATAATCAAATTGTTGTCTTGGGAACAAGTTACTCGACATCTTCAGAAAGCACGTTTCCGAGAGTTTTGGAGAGTCACAGTGGCCATCCTGTTCTAAATTTCTCAATGAGAGGTGGCGGCGTCAGCACCGCTATTGACGACTTTCTTTCAGGCGGCGGCCTATTAGATAAATCTATTTCGACAATCATTTGGGAGGCGCAAATTGATCTGAATAGCTCTGCCGTTTTTGGGGCTACCTCCTTCGCAAATGGAAAAATTATGGGGGGATGTGATGACGAAGATCTTCTTTTTAAACAGCAGAAAATTAGTGGTGAATTTGGTGATTGGTTGGATGTGCCGAGTTTTCATTCGGATGTAAATACTTTCGACATTCAAATCTCTAAGATGTCCAGAATATCATTTGAACTAACTTACGAAGACGGGTCGACTTCGATCGGAAGCGTTTTTTTGCAAAATGGCAAGTTGGGTAATACACAAAAGGATTTCGTTTGGTCGTTCTATATTCCAGACATTTATACGGAAGATGGGGATTGGCTCTATGGCCGAAGTCTTCGGATCAAGGTAGAGGGTCACCACTCCTACGACCCAAAGGGTTCATACGATGCGGCCTTTGAAGCGTGCTTAAGGGTAACCCCCCCCCGATACTAAGGGGAAGCGGAAGAGGACCTGTCGCGGAATTGTGCCATGTCTATGTGCTGACTCGAATCGCAGAAACTAAAAAAATCCGGCGCCTAGTCTGCCTTTGCAACAGCCGCCACCGTCTGGCCAGCTTCTTTGCACTGGAAAGTTTTGCCCCTGTGTCAGAGAGAGGATTGGGACCAAGGGTTGCCCAAGAACGAAAACAGAATTGGTCACACCCACACATTGTGCTCCGCGCATTCCAGATATCGCGCCAGTACATTTACGGACTTCCATCCCCCGGCGCGCATGATCGCCGCCGTGTCGTGGCCCGCGGGGCACTCGGTTGGTCAGGAGCCGAACTTGCGAATATTGCCGATGTTTCGCTCAAGACCATAACAAACATTGAGGCCCAGCCGGGGCTTCCAGAGTCACGTGTGTCGACACTGAAAAAAATAAAATTATGTCTCGAAGCCGCCGGAATAGAATTTATCGGAACACCTGACGACGGACCGGGCATCCGCATCCATGCGAATTCAACGAAGCGTTGACGACTGCGTTGACGAGCCCCGGGGATCAAGTTCCAAATCAGGCAACACGCAAGTGGGTCGCCATTTCGCTGACGGCGGCCCTGGCACTTGTGATTGCCATTCTGACCCTCACCCCGGTCAACCTGCCGCGGCCGATCATGTCAGGCGCCGACAAGGTCTACCACTTCGTCGCATTCGCGGCCCTGATGCTCCCCGTGTCGACACTCTATCCGCGCGCTCTGATCTGGCTGATCCCCTGGGCCCTTATATTTGGCGGGGTCATTGAACTCATTCAACCGCTTGTCGATCGCAGCGGCGAGTGGGCAGATTTTTGGGCCGACACCTGGGGCGTTGCGGCGGGCCTGATAGCTGGTGTCGCGACGCATTATTTCGTGAGATCGAGGGCGCGCCACCGGCCGAATTGATGCTGCGGCTACCTGCCCATGCATGTTTAAGCAGAATAAGTGCGCCGGCTTTGCGTAAGAGCCTGCGACGCCAAACACCGAATACGAGGGAAAATGGGAACACTGAACTCGAAGTTCCTGTGGCTCGACGCGCTGTGGAACCGTCAGACATCGGCATTGCGCGGCATTTTGCTAATGTGCACTTCTACGGTGGCGTTTGCGATCATGCACGGGTTGGTACGCTTCGTCTCCGAGGTGCTGCCGCCCTTTCAAATCGCCTTCTTACGCACCGTCTTTGGTCTGGCCTTTCTGCTACCGCTTTTGATGCGCTCACGCTTTGAATTGCTGCGCACTAAGCGCATCGGGTTGCATGCGCTGCGCGGCGTGATCAATGTCGTCGCAATGCTGATGTTTTTTACGGCGTTGTCGATTTCGCCAATTGCGAAGGTCACGGCGCTCAGCTTTACCGCGCCAATTTTTATGGCAATCTTGTCCGTCTTGGTGCTGGGAGAACGCTTTCGCATCTACCGGTGGCTGGCAGTATTTTTTGGGTTCGTCGGTATGCTGATCATCCTGAGGCCGGGTTTAGTGGCCATCGATGCTGGCGCACTACTGGTAACCTGCGCGGCGGCACTCTGGGCAGTGACTATGGTCTTGATCAAGATTTTATCTCGAACAGAATCGAGCCTGACGATCGTTGCATATATGGGCATTTTCCTTGGAATTTTCTCGATCTTTCCCGCATTATGGGTCTGGCAGCCATTCGGACTGCAAACGCTTAGCTGGATGGTGCTTATCGGTCTCTCGGGCACAATCGCACAAATGTCGCTCAGCCAATCTTTGAAGGAAACAGATCCAACGGCGCTGATGCCATTCGATTTTCTCAAGCTCGTTTGGACGGCTTTAATCGGCGCTTGGTTCTTCGCCGAGATCCCGGATGCTTACACTTGGATCGGTGCAGCCGTAATTTTCTCGTCCGGCCTTTTCATTGCATTCCGCGAACGAAAGACCAAACCCAGCATGGCATCGAACACCTGACACATGGCTTAGCGGCTAGCGGTACTGTGCGGCTAGGACCGTCGCCTCCAGCGCAATATAGAGGTTTCAGAATTCGACCAACCCGCTCGCGAGGCGCATCCAGCTAATTCCGTGATAATCAAAATCGCTCATGCGAGCCCGGGATTTTGCCCACTACCGGAACACCCCCCTAATTAGGCGCCCAACAGGCCCGCTTGGCCCGAACCTCGCCGGTGAATTCCAAGACAGACCCGAGCCAGCCCTGTTGCGCGGCTGTGTTATGATGATCGGCCGGGACAAATGGCCAATGATCCACATTATTCCAATTTATCGGTTATTTCACAAACTTTTGAATTGAGCGCTCGCGTCCATTATTAGCTCGGCCCGAGCCGCTCCGACAAGTGCAACAACGCGTTTGCGCAGCGCCAGAGTGTCAATGGCTCATCTGTTATCTCAATATCTACCTCAAAGGTAAGGAATCGCAGATCAGTCAGTTTCGGATCCCGGAATCCGGTTAGCCACCGACGTCTACGAGGGCGAGACCGATCGCTCTGGCCGCATTGCCTCTCATCGGCCCCAGGGCACACGTCGTCGAAATATCTTTGTTCGCACAGAACGCGGCGATTGATCTGATCGTCGCGCTCGTCAATTGCCCATTGGGTTCAGCCTGATAATAGCCAAGCTCCTTCAGATGAACCTGCAAAACAAAAACATAAGCATTTTGGTCAAGGCGCAGGATTCGAAGAAGGCCGTTGGGGTAGGATGGTGCGGGTGCGGCCTGCAGGATCGAAAGAATTTGTAGATATGATGCCGGCGGTGAAAGGGTCTCGTGGGTCAGGTGAAGGCTTTCGTCGACGAATTGGGCTGCGGTCATTTGAACGCCACGGCCCTCAAGGAGACCAGCCCTTTGTTCCAGAGCATTTTCAACGAGTTCAGGCTGCAATCGATAGAAACGGACAAGTGCGGCTGTGGCATTGCCATTGCCGAATAAGGAAGCCACATGCACTACTTTCAGGATCTCGTCCAATTCGACGCTTAATTCCGGCTCTTTTTCCAGCATTCGCAGGATCTTTAGGGCCGCATTTTCATCGCCAGCCAGAGCAAGTTGTTCCAGGACCGGGACACCGCGTTCGGGATCAGTTGCTGCTCCAAATAAACCGGCGGCATGGCCGGCGGCAATCTCGAGCGCGGCGGCGGCCTGTCCGGAATCCAGCGCCTGCGTGTAGGCGTCCAACGCGGCTTCGCCGTCGCCGGTTCCCGCCAAGATGCGGCCAAGCAATATCCCGGCATAGGAATTGCCGGCCTCAAGCGCCGCGCGGTAGTAGTCGATCGCCCGTGGCTTGTCGGCCGCAACACCGGTACCGCGGGCATAAAAATCCCCGAGGCGCAGATAGGCGTTTGTGTTGCCGGCCTCTGCCAATCCCTCAAACAGGGCGATGCTGCGCGCCGGATCCGCGGCGGTGCCCGTGCCGGTGCGGTAGGCGTCCGCCAGCTTGAACTTAGCATTTTCATCGCCAGCCAGAGCAAGTTGTTCCAGGACCGGGACACCGCGTTCGGGATCAGTTGCTGCTCCAAATAA
>JBPOFA010000001.1:0-543171 GCA_051251595.1 Marinosulfonomonas sp. | reverse complement strand
TGAGCCGTGATGGGTTCGAACCATCGACCTACTGATTAAAAGTCAGTTG
Organism: Marinosulfonomonas sp.; assembly: GCA_051251595.1. Lineage (GTDB taxonomy): Bacteria > Pseudomonadota > Alphaproteobacteria > Rhodobacterales > Rhodobacteraceae > NORP110. The sequence goes on along the minus strand of JBPOFA010000001.1, from coordinate 543,122 downwards.
CTCTACCAACTGAGCTAACGGCCCACTGAGCCGTGTCACTACCCGTCCGCCCCAAAAGCGTCAAGCAAAAAACTCTCGTATCTTTCAAAACTTTTCACGGCAGTCTATATCGTACCGCATGCAGTACTCTCAGCACCTCAAAAGCCTGTCCCTCATGAAAATGCATGGGCTCGGAAATGACTTCGTGATCATCGATTCGCGGGGCAGAAAACCTGTGACGACGGCCGCCTTGGCAAAAGCCCTGGGGGATCGGCATCGCGGCGTCGGCTTTGATCAGCTGGCAGAGATCCGTGACGGCGAGAGTAGTGACATCGTGCTGGATTTCTGGAATTCGGACGGATCAATCGCGCAGGCCTGTGGCAATGCGACAAGATGTGTTGCGCAATTTATCCTTGGCGAAACCGGCGCGAGAGAAATGACAATTCGCACCCTGCGCGGCCTGCTATCCGCGCGCCTGTCACCCGAAGGCGTTGTGGCTGTCAATATGGGCCTTCCCCAGACGGATTGGCGCGAAATCCCTTTATCCCATGACGTGGACACCCAAAAACTGCCCTTGCCTGGGGGGCCTGTGGCGGTTGGAATGGGCAACCCACATTGTGTTTTTGTGGTGGATGACATCACCCAAATCGACGTTGCGACCAACGGCGCCGCTGTGGAAAATGATCCGCTGTTCCCAGAGGCCACGAATGTGGAATTTGCGGAAATTCGGTCCGCCGATGAAATCCGGATGCGCGTATGGGAACGCGGTACGGGCATCACGCTGGCCTGTGGCTCTGGGGCTTGCGCCACTGCTGTTGCCGCCCATCAATTGGGCCTTACAGCTCGCAACGTCAGGATGGAGCTTGACGGTGGCTGGTTGACCTTGGATTGGCGCGAGGACGGCGTGTGGATGGCTGGGCCGACAGCGCATGTCTTTGACGCGACTCTGGGTGCATCATTTTTGGATTCGATTGAATGACGACCAAGGCACCGAAATTTACCACCCTCGGGTGTCGGCTGAACGCCTATGAGACCGAGTCGATCCGGGAAATGGCTGCCAATGCCGGGCTGGAAGGCATCGTCGTGGTGAACACCTGCGCAGTAACATCAGAAGCGGTGCGCAAATCCCGGCAGGAAATCCGCAAGCTTCGGCGGGACAACCCTGACGCCAAGATGGTCGTCACCGGCTGTGCGGCGCAGACAGAGCCCGAAACATTTGCCAAAATGCCCGAAGTCGATGTGGTGCTGGGCAATACTGAAAAAATGCAGCCTTCCACATGGCAAGCCATGGCCCCCGATTTTGTCGGCGAAACCGAGGCTATTCAGGTGGACGACATCATGTCCGTGACCGAAACCGCAGGGCATTTGATCGACGGGTTTGGCACCAGATCGCGAGCCTATGTTCAGGTCCAAAATGGCTGCGACCACCGATGCACGTTCTGCATTATCCCCTATGGCCGGGGCAATTCGCGGTCAGTTGCGGCTGGCGTTGTTGTCGAACAGATCCAGCGCTTGGTGGATCGTGGCTATAACGAGGTGGTCCTGACAGGTGTCGACCTGACAAGCTGGGGTGCTGATCTGCCTGGAGAGCCCAAACTAGGTGATCTGGTCATGCGGATTCTAAAGCTCGTTCCGGATTTGCCGCGTCTGCGCATTTCTTCCATCGATTCCATAGAAGTTGATGACAACCTGATGTTGGCCATTGCGACGGAAAACCGGCTTATGCCGCATCTGCATTTGTCGCTTCAGGCTGGTGACGACATGGTGCTCAAACGCATGAAGCGCCGCCATCTGCGTGGGGACGCTATTCAATTTTGCCAGGATGCGCGTAAGGCCCGCCCGGATATTACCTTTGGTGCCGACATTATCGCCGGGTTCCCGACTGAAACCGATGCGATGTTTGAAAACTCGCTTCGTTTGATAGAAGAGTGCGATTTGACCTGGCTGCACGTCTTTCCGTATTCTCCAAGGCCCGGCACGCCGGCGGCACGCATGCCTCAGACCGATGGCAGGCTTATCAAGGATCGCGCGGCCCAATTGCGCGCAGCTGGCCAAAAGCAAATGGAATTGCATCTTAGCGCACAAGTTGGGCGGGACCATCGCATCCTTATGGAAAACGAGAATATGGGGCGGACAGAACAATTCGCAGAAGTACAGCTATCCACGCAGCACAAAGCTGGGACGATCATATCGGCCCAGATAAAGGATGTATCAGGCAACCAATTGATTGCCTGATACCTTAAATCGGGAAGATTTATTTAGAAGCCGAAGCGGATGTCTTTCGTCAGCGTTACGAACACTTTGTCAGAATTCGCATCAGCATTGCTGGCCGTCGAGATAAACTGGCGGCGTTCATAGCCGACATTCAAGAACCAGTCAGGCGCAACCGTATGGCTGTATGTCGCTGCAAATGTTGCTAAATCCTGAGTCGGGATCAAAGCCAAAGCCTCGCCCTCTGTGCGGCCATACCTTAGTGATACGTCAAATGCAGATACAGCGTTGATTTGCTGCTGATATCCGACGTCCACTTGGGAATAGATAATGTCAAAGTAGTTTTGGTTTACCGTCAGGTCCCGCGAAACGTTGACATTCAACGACCCGTTCTGCATCTGTTTGATGTAATTGACATAGCCATAATATTCTAGCGCAGACGCGCCCTGAACACCTGGTATCCCCGTCGATCCGTTAAAGGACAGTGTCAAACTGCCTTCCAAAGACCCATCCGGCAAAGCCATGTTACGGCCAAAACGCAACAGCGTTTTGTTTTGAACGCCGGTATTGTCAAAGTTCAGACCACCGAAATATTGCCCGTTCGAAACATCCTGAGTGAAATCTACGCCACCGTAATATCCAGACTCCGTCACCGAAAACAAAGAGTTCTTCCGCTCACGGTCTTGGTAGCCAAAGTTACCATATAGCGTCATTGCCCGTGGCAGTTCATGGGAAACCCCAATCGCGTAATTTGTCGTTATGACGTCTCTGGCCAATGCTTGCTGCTGATCAAAATCCGTGCGGCTGACCGATACAGAGCCTTGCGTGGTTTTTGAAAACCGGAAGGTGGCCCCGAGGGTTCCGTCAGTGGTACTTGAATCGATCAAGCTTCGGTTTGTTGTCCCAGAATATCCGATCGTGCTGTAAGAAACATTCGCGAAAAAGCCCAATGGATCGTTCAGGCCGGTCTGGAAATCAAACACAGTGTCGGTTCTTGTCAAAGTACCGGTGTCAGGCGTGATCAAAGTCGGATTTGTAGGATCAACGCTGTAGGCATTGGACACATCGCCTTGCCAATAGTCCCCGGACAATCCGATCGTGCTGTTGCCAGTGTCCCGTGAATAGGAAAATATCAAATTCGGTTCGGTGAACTTCAGAGAGGTGACACCCTTGCCCACCAAGTTTTCATATTCCAGCTTGATGCTGCTCTGAAGGTCAAACACGTCCGTCGAATTGGCCGCACGCAGCCCAAAGCCCAACTGTTCATACAAAGAAAATGTTGGGGCAATCGGATTGTTCACCAATTGCCTATTGGATTCATATTCCGCACCGGTGGTGAAGGACAAAACCCCTGCATAGGGCACATTCGCCGGAAGCGGCCCTACCGTGGCGGCATTGGCCAGTCCTGGAAATTGCAGGCTGGTCGTCGTCGCAGCCGTAGAACTGGCCGTCGAGCTTGCTATGCTGCTGCCAAGCGAGCTTGTCGTCGGACTTGCCGAAGCGCTTGGCCCTGCGGTCGAAGGGACGCCGCCGATCGTGTTCAGTTGCGTCCCATATTGTTTGTTGAATTGAGTATCCACTGTCTGCGCAGAGGCAGAGGCCGCGCCAAAAATGGCGACGGCCGATACTGTCATTGTTGTTATTCTTTTTTTACTGCCCCGACCCATTTAATTCCCTACTCGAATAGTCGCCTCTCTGGCACAACAAGGACATCGCCATCTCTAAGAATAATCGCCCCTGCATTCGACGTACCCTTTTCGAAGGCCTTGTAGTCCAATTTATATGTATTGGCTTTACCAGATTTTTTGTCAACGCGCCGCAACAAAATGCGCTTTTTCGCTGCAAACCGGGTAAAGCCACCCGTTTCGGCCAAAAACTGCAATGCGCTTGTTCCGGACCTAATGGTCGCTTTGCCTGGTGCGTTCACTTCACCAATCGCATAAACCGTGATCGTTCCGCCTGTTCCCGTTTTAGCAACAGGTGTTCCGACTGAGTTGATAGTAACAAAAACATTTGGCGACGTTGCGAAATTTGGTGCAAGGCCGGTTACGATATTCGACTGAACATCGCCCAAAGTTCTTCCGCTTGCTTTAACCGTTCCAACCAATGGGAAGGAAATGTTTCCGTCTGGCAGGACCAAAGCATTGCGGTTCAGTGATGCGTCTTCAAGAACTTCGATCTGAAGTACATCACCAGGTTGAATTTTATAGACATCTTGCGCGGTGGCAATTGTACCCAAGACGATCAGCAGCAGTGTGCTCATCAATATTCGTGCCATTTTGCGCTCCCCTTAATACCGATTCTTAAGCTCCTTTAATACAACGCGGAAGCCTCAAACAAAAATACTTTGGATTTTTGAGCTCAAAACTTGGGATTCCGTACCGTAGGGGCAACACAAACATGAAAATTGCCCCTGATTGACGCACCGGATGAAACAATTGCCGCCGAACTCTGCGGAAAATACCTTCAATCTTCGATATCTTGCGCCTTTGAATCAATCAAAAGGGCCGCAAGCCAGCCCAAAACAAAGCCACCCAAATGGGTCTGCCATGCCAATTGCCCCCCCATGGCCCACCAAAGCACGACATTCAGGACGACTAAAAAGGCAATGACCCGCAGAATGGGCGAAAGCTCAATTTGCGCTGCTCTTCGGTCTACATATTCCCAGGCAACAATTGCACCGGTCAGGCCAAAAAGTGCCCCAGACGCCCCAACCATCGGCTGAACGCTGTCGGACAGTATGGCAAATCCGATCGCACCGCCGATCGCAGAAACGACATAGAGCAGAACAAACTTCGCGCCGCCGACGCGTCGGACGATCAAAGGACAAAGGGAATATAACGTCAGCATGTTGACTGTCAGGTGGATCACCCCCCCATGCAGAAAACTATAAGTGGCAAACATGGTGTAGGGTTGTTCGGGATAGTTGGGGTGCCAGTTGTACAGCAATCCAATCCAGAACCCTGCGTTTTCATATGCCGATAGCCGCAATCGGGTCGACGCCCACAGACCATAATCGGCCCCCGTCAGCACAAGTTCGACGGCCACGCATATGCCAATGATCACCCACACTGCGGCGGGATGCATCGGCGTGATCAATTTCCGTGGCGAAAAGCTCATTGGCAGATCAATCAACAAACCTGCGACGGCATGCAAGCAGATCTGGCCGCATCGACAGAGAAAATCCTAGAACGGCACAAACCGAGGCAACCGCTGCAGGCTTTCTTGCATAAATCTTTGCAACCGCGCGTCGGCGTCCGCCACCGTTTCAGACGGATCAATAGGTGTAACATAGCGTACCAATGCCCCATCAGACCGGCCCTTTTTCAAACTGTCGATCAGAACGCTTAATTTTGCGTTCACATCATTGGTCAGCCGCGTGCCGCGTCCTTCAAACCAATAATAGACAAGCTGCTGCGCCACGCCTTTTTGGATAACCGCGCGGTTCAAAGAGAATGTGCCATATGGCGTCGCTGACATGTCGACTTCCATCGGCTCGAGCGTAAAGATCTCCCAACCACCAACGGGCAGGCACACTTCTGGCGAATGGATGCCCTCGCCCGATGTTTGGTCATCATAGAACGCGACAAACAAGCTCACGTAATCGGATTCATTTGGGTTTTCATATGTGACGTTTACATAGTCATCCGCGCCCAGAACGACTTCGATTTCTGGGTCCAATTGACTTTTGAACCCGCTGTATTCGCCGATATTGCGCGGGAACAAAACGAAAGGGTCTCTTTCAACCATGGCCGTTTCAGCGCGCGGCGTGTAGGTCCAGGCCATGGACACGGCAAAGGTCACTATTCCTGCCGCGATCAAAGCAGCAGAGCTGCGAATAGAAAAGATCCGCGTAAAGATTTGGCCGAACTGATCAAAGTCCAGATCGATCGTTTCGGAAAGAGATTTTGGGCTTGGCGTCAGGCGCTGCAAAACAACGGCCAGCAAGAACAACAAGGCCACGCACATCAGGAAGACAACCCAGCCTTCAAAGAAGTGCAAGAACCCTTCGGCCTGTTCGATGCCGTAACGGTTCACCAAGACACCGATCACACCAATCCGGAAAGAATTCATCAGAACGGTCAGTGGTGCGGCGGACAGCAGCAAAACGGCTTTGTGCCAAAAAGGCCCGCGATAGAGAATGGAAAACAGGTAAGAGAACGACAGGATCGGAAACAGATAGCGCAGCCCTGAACAGGCTTCAGCGACCTGCAGCTTGTAGACCCCCAGATCGATGACATTGCCTTCCAGGAAGACGGGCACACCGGCAAGCGCCACAAACCAGACCCCCAGTTCCGAAGACACCGTTTGCAGGAAGATCGTCAGTTTCCAGTAGATAACCTGAGGCAGGGGCAACATAAAGATCAGGTGCAATACAGGCGACCAATGTGTCTTGCCCCTTGCCCAACCAAATGTCGTAAGCACAACGCCGCCCACCCAAAGGATGAACGCATAGGTGACAATATCTGCCACCCGCATCAGATTGCCTAGGACGGCAATCGACAGGGCAAAGACCAGAAACAAGACCCCCGGCCAACGGTCCGACACGACTTCGTTCGGCAGTGGCGACCGGCGCAGCTCACGAATAAACAGATAAAGCGAAATGACCGGGATGAGCGGGCCGTGGCTGTATTCTGCCGTGCCCCAAGCCTTGCCCAAAGAGACAAACCCAATCCAAAAAATCGGGACCGCCGCCGCCAACAGGAACACGAACCAGCCGAACCCAATGGGGTTCAGGCTTGCCCGCGTAGCACCGCTCCATTCAACATTTGTGGCGTTCTCTGTCATTTTTGGCATCTTTCGCTGAAACTGTAACAAGTGGGGGCTAACCCGCAAGTTTTTTACTCTTATCGGTCCGCAAAGGTTATTGCGGCAGGCTGCTTAATCTGGCGATTTCGGACTTGGAGTCCTTTACAAAATCGCGGGGATCATCTGGCCCGGTCAGTTCCAGAACATTTTCAAACCGCTCCATCGCAGCTTCATATCGTTCGGCCGCCACATAGGCGCGTGCCAAATGATATTGCACCGTCGGATCATTCGGCAATCCCGCGGCGGCTGGTTCAAGCGCCAGGATGGCTTCTTCAAAGTCACCGCGCAAAAAGGCGATCCAGCCGTAGGTATCCTGAAACGGAGGTACCGTCGAAACACGCAGGCGCCGCGCAATCGCATAGGCGCGTTCAATGGTTTCGGGATCTTCATTCAACGACGTGATCAGGCTGGCCAGATTGTTGGCAACAACCATGTTGTCGCTGTCTTCGGCGTACATGTCTTCGTAAATGGCAATGGCACCTTCGATATCGCCATCTTGTTCAAGGAAACCAGCCTTGATCCATTTCAGTGTCGGTTCATCCGGCATGGCGGCGAGTGCTTCTTCAAGAACGGCTTTTGCCGCGCTCATGTCATCCGCCGACGTATTGATCCGAAACAGCGCGATCCAGACATTTATCTCTTGTGGGTTTTTGGCAAGGATTGCTCTGTATTGGGCTTCGGCCTTGTCCGTCTCGCCATGGGCGGCGTTGACGGTGGCATCCATATATTGAACACCGAGGTCATCCGGCGTCGCGGCCAAAAGGTCATCGACATAAGCCCGCGCCTCGTCAAATTTTCCGTCGCTCAAAAGAGTGGTCACAATCGCCATATTTGCCTGAAATCCGGCTGACCCTTCCGCCACAAGACCCTTCAGGAATTCGAGCGTTCCTTCGGTGTCTTCCTGGCCTTCCAACAATCGCGCCTGAAGTTCATTCGCGATGAGGTCGCCATCGGGTGTTTCAATCGCGCGCAAGGCGTCGATGACTTGCTTGGAGCGTTCCCAGTCTTTCATTTCGATGTAAACAGTGCCGAGTTCAAAAAGCAGATCATGGTTGGCCGGGGACAGGCGCAAGGAATCAATCAAGACACCTTCCGCAGGCCCAAGTTTGTTGGCAGTAATCAGATATTGCGCATAGCGCACGGATTCATCCGCACCACGGTTTGACGCCTCGACCGCAAGGGCCAGCATCTCACCCACCAATTCATTATTTCCATCCCGTTCATGCGCACGGGCCAACAGGGTCATGATTTCAGAATCTCTGGGGCTTTGATCCAGAGCTGCGCGCAGGGCGACGATCGCCTCTCCTGGCGCGTCGCCGTCAATAAGCCAGGACGCTTTCATTTTCAAAGCTTCAACTTGTGACTTGTCTTCAGACAAGACCTCTTCAACCAAAGCACGAGAGCCGACAACATTTCCAGAACTCAGCAACATCCGCGCCAATCCAACCTTGATCGTGCGTTTTTCGTCGCCATCCTCCATCGAAGCGATAAGCGCTTCCATTTCGCTGATGGCGGTTTCCTGCTCTCCAAGTTCGAATTCCAGGCTCGACTTCAGGGACAAAAAGATCGGCGTGGTCAGGCCACCCTCGATCATTGTGTTCAATTCAGCCAAAGCGACATCTTGGCCCCGCAGTTCCGACAGGAACCGCAAATAGGTCATCCGTGCCTCAATATTATCAGGCTCTAGGTCCACGGCTTCCCGCAGAAAATGTTGGGCCTCGTCCAGATTGTTCTGTGAGACGAACCACCGCACAAGTGTCAACCGCGATGAATCATCATCCGGGAAACGCTTGATCATGTCTTTCAACTGCGCTTCAATGGCCGCCGTGTCATCAAGAGCGCCCAGAACGGAAAGACGCACTGTATAAAGATCGCGGTTGGTTGGCGCAATTTCGATAGCTTTGTCCAAGCCGGCCAATGCAGACCCGAAACGAGAGTTTCGCATATCGTTGTCGATCAGAACCTGCCAAATCATTATGTTTTCTGGCAATTCTTCCTGAAGCTTGGCGGCCTTTTCGACCGCGGCGGTTGCAGCCGCTTCGTCACGATTATCTACGGCGACGCGATATTGTGACACATTCTGCAATGCGCGAATCCCTGTGTCGGACGGTTCGATCTCAAGCACAGCATTAACGTATCGGTCCATGTCATCCCATTTTCCGATTTCGGCATACATTTCTGCCAGCGCTCTATTGCCTTCCAGATCGTCAGGATATTGCTCTACCAGTCTTAGATATTGACCAATCGCCTCGCCCAGGTTTCCGCGGCGGCGTTGTAGGTTGGCGTATTCCGTGCGGGCCTCTTTATGAAGCCCGTTTAGCTTGAAAACATTGCGAAATTCGACGATCGCGCGTTCTTCATCACCCTCTTGGAGCAAGGTCAGGGCGGATTGGAAATGTTTCTCTGCCCGTTCTTCCGCAGAATCACACGCGCTCAAGAAACCAACCATCAACAACGCGAACAGCGTTAGTACACTACGCCGCAACACCATGCCTCGTCCGAATAAATCGTACATTCCAAACCTTCCAAAATGGATCAACAAAACTCTTCTGGCTCAAATGCCAAAACATTCTGGCTATTTTAGGGAATTAGTACCCCGTACCTTTTAGCACAACGCCAACGGTACGAATTAGATATTTAACGTCATTTGTAAAAGACAATTCTGCGTCATACTCATGATCGTGTTCAGCACGTTTACAAAACTCACTGTCATTTCTTTCGGACACCTGCCAACGACCGGTGATTCCTGGACGCAAGAAGTAATAGGACAGTCCTGGATAAAGCACTCTTTGGGCTGGCAACATTGGGCGCGGCCCAACCAAAGACATATCCCCGACAAGTACGTTCCAGATCTGCGGCAATTCATCCAGTGATGTCTTGCGAAGAAACCGGCCAACTTTCGTAATCCGGGGATCAGATTTCAGTTTCTGAGTTGTGCGCCATTCTTCTTTTGCGTCTGCGTCGCTGGCCAAATGTGCATCCAGCAACTTGTCGGCGTCAGGCACCATTGTGCGCAATTTCAACATTTTGAAATCACGCCCGCCCCGACCGACTCTGTCATTTCTATAGAACGGGCTGTGACCATCCCGAGCCACCAGCAGGCCCATAAGCAATATGACTGGCAAAGTAATTGGCAAGGTCAGCAGTATTGCCGTAACGTCCAAAACGCGCTTGAAAGCATTCCGGTATACCCCAGAGCGATGCGAAACAGCGACAACACCGTAAGGGGCGCTGGCCGTCTTTAGATCATTATCAAGCTTTTCAAACTGAACGGTCATACTTTTACACAATCCGCAAAGCGGAGAACTCCTGCAATTTCAGTCTGCAAAACAACGCGCCAAGATACTTTAATCATTTGATTTTCGGTGCATGGCAGCTGCAGACGTCTTCTTCGACATTATGAATAGCAGGTTAATTGACCCCGACCAATCTTGAAGATGCCCGATTCATGCCATATTTTGCCATAATTGGAAAAAAAGGGCGAAATCGGTCAAAATGGGCCGATTTTGGCGATCTAATAGGTCATTGACCTGTTTGAAATCTGTCACAGATCATCCCCATCTCGTGCTACTGTATCTTGATCGCATTCAATAACAGGCAGATAGCCCGAATCGGGTGCAATTTTTGGAAGATTTGCGTAGGTCGATCCTTGAGGCAGCTGAAACTATTCCAAACAGGCCGTTTTCTGGTCAAAATTGGACCCTATATTAATGGTTGCCTGCAGTTGGTAAGGTAAATACGTCCTGACGGGCGATTAGCGATTGAATGAGAACATGATACAAGGCCAAGCGATGAGCAGGGAGCCTCAAACGGAACAGCTAGAGGAACACATTCCAGGATTCTATCTGGATAGCTTCGGCTTTACGGAACGGCCCTTTACACTGGTGCCGGACCCGTCCTTTTTATATTGGTCCGACCAACATAAACGCGCCTACTCTGTGCTGGAGTTTGGCATCTTGTCACGTGCCCCCATTACGCTGGTGACTGGCGCTGTTGGCTGCGGCAAGACGACACTGCTTCGTCAGTTGTTGAAACAGATCGAAGAGGATTCGGTCATTGGGTTGATCTCCAACGCACAAGGCGACCGGGGTGACCTGATTCAGTGGGTTCTTCATTCTTTGGGAATCAATTTTGATCCCGAAGAAGGCTATGTTTCACAATTCCAGCTGCTGCAGGATTTTCTGATCAAGACTTATGCAGAGGGCCGGCGTGTCATTCTTATCTTTGATGAGGCGCAGAACCTGTCGCAAGACAGCCTGGAAGAGCTTCGCATGCTGACCAACATCAATTCGAATAAAGATGAATTGATTCAATTGGTTCTGGTCGGTCAAAATGAATTGCGGGATATGATTAAACGCCCGGAATTGCGCCAGCTGGCACAGCGGATTGCCGCAAGTTTTCACTTGCGCCCGCTGACCGAAAAAGCGGCACATGAATTTATCGTTCACCGCCTCCGCGTTGCGGGTGGCTCTGGTGAAGAGATCAACGAAAAGGCCAGAATGCTGATCTTTGAAGTGTCTCAGGGCATTCCTCGACTGATAAATCAGATTTGCGACATGTCATTGCTTTACGCGTGGAGCGCAGAGACCAATGTGGTAGACAGCAAAGTGGTTCAGGCCGTAGTGGATGACGGTGTTTTCTTTGGTGCCGAAATTGCGGCAGGTGAGGCTGCGGAATGAAAAATACGATCGCGTTTTACATCGCCGTTTTTATGCGGCGTATTCACTATTTCATCATCATTTTCGGCGTTCTCGCTGCAATTTCCGTTACAGTGGCAAGGTTGCTTCCGGCGGTCTACGTCTCGTCATCGCGGTTGTTGATTGAATCTTCACAGATTCCGACATCCCTCGCAGAATCGACTGTCCAGACCGGCGCATCGGAAGAGCTTCAGATTATTGAACAGCGCCTGATGACGCGGGTAAATCTGTTGGATGTTGCCCGCAGCCAGAAAGTCTTTGAAGACATAGGCACAATGGCAGCGGATGACATTGTAGACGAAATGCGCCGTGCCACGTCGATCAATATCAGCGCGGGCGCCGGACAGGCGACTTTGATGAGCATCTCTTTCGAGGCAGATACAGGTCAGATCGCGGCCAATGTGGTTAATCAGTTCGTGACTAAAGTGTTGCAAGACAACGCTGAAAACCGTGCAGACCGCGCTGGCGACACGCTTGAGTTCTTCGAGGTCGAAGTCGAACGCCTAGGTGCCGAACTGGAACGTCAAAACGCCAAGATTCTGGCCTTTAACAATGAAAATTCAGACGCTTTGCCCGAAACCCTGAATTACCGGCTGTCTCAGCAAACCAGTTTGCAGGCAACGCTAAATCAGACGGAACGGGAAATTACGCTTGTCACCGAACAGAGACGCCGCCTGGTTGATATCTTTAATGCGACCGGCTCTGTCGGGCCAACACCCACTGCGAACCTTTCGCCAGAAGAACAAAAGCTGCTGCAATTGCAGGACGCTTTGCGCAACGCCAAGGCGGTCTTTTCCGAAGAGCATCCAAAAGTTGTGACCCTGGAGCGTCAAGTGAAGCAGCAAGAAGAACTGGTCAGCAGCCGATCTGGTGTGGCCAGCGACGGACAGGTGACACCGTCTTCGATCCTTGACATCCAATTGGCCGATATGGACGCGCGCATTGACGTTTTGAACAAGCAAAAGCTGCAAACGCAGGAACAGCTGGGCGTTCTGAATGAATCGATTGAACGCACACCTGAAGTCACGATCAAACTTGCATCGTTGAACCGCGACTACAAAAACATAAGCGACCAGTACAACAACGCCACCAGAAGTCTCGCCGTCGCTTCGACGGGTGAACGGATTGAGTTGCTGTCCAAAGGCCGCCGCATCGCCGTGATTGATCCGGCGACGGTTCCAAGCGAACCTGCCCGCCCCAACCGCACTTTGATTGCAGCCGGCGGCTCCTTGTTCGGTGCCTTCCTCGGCCTGGCCGTGATCGCCGCGCTAGAGTTTTTGAACAGCTCAATCCGGCGTTCGTCCGATATCACACGCAAGTTGGGTATCACGCCACTGGCGACTGTTCCCTATGTTCGCACGCCGATGGAAATGGTCATCCGGCGCGCCGTTTTTGTCGCGTTATTTGCAATTCTGGTCATTGGCATCCCGGCAATCTTGTTCGCCGTACACACATATTACCTGCCTTTGGATCTGATCTATGCACGTATTTCAGACAAAGTGAGCGGGATGCTTTGATCCGACCCAGGATCAAGACAGGAAATTGAAGATAAGGTACCAGGCATGGAACGACTAGAAGCAGCACTTGAGAAAGCCCGGCAAAGCCGTCGAACCATTCAGATGGAAACGGACGCTGTGGCAGTGGCAGAGCCTGTCGCAGAGCCACCGAAACCGGAAACCGTTTGGTCCAGCCTGAAGGAAATCAAGATTTCCAACATGGTTGCGCGAAATCACCGGATCACGGCGCTGTCCAATACGAAACAATCAGGCCCCTATGATTTGTTGCGCTCTCGCACACTTAAACTGATGCGCGACAACAACTGGTCAACGCTGGCCGTCACCTCACCCAATGCCGGCTGTGGCAAGACAACCGTATGCGCCAATCTCGCGATCAGCCTTGCCAGACAATCTGACTTCCGCATTCTCTTGCTGGATCTGGATCTGCGCCGTCCCGCTTTGAACAAAGTCTTGGCCCACAAACCTTCCGAAAATTTCCACAGCGTCCTTGAAGGAAAAGTTAGCGCAGAACAGCAACTGGTGCGATTCGGGGATAACCTGGCGATTGGGTTGAACAACAAACCTGCGCATAATCCGTCAGAGCTGTTGCAGTCCAAAAAGACTCAGCAACGTCTGGAAGAAATCCGTGAAACATTTAAGCCGGATTTCGTAATTATTGATATGCCGCCGATGCTGGCGACTGACGACAATGTTGGCTTCCTTCCATCTGTGGATTGTGGCTTGTTGGTAAGTGCGGCAGACAGCACCACCGTGGCACAGCTGGATATTTGCGAAAAAGAGCTGTCAGAATTGACAAATGTGCTGGGTGTTGTCTTGAATAAATGTCGTTACGCCGATGAAGACCATGGCTATGACTACGATTATTACTGATTTTTCAGAGACTTAACTCCACTACTGCGACCTACACCAAAAGCAGCACCCCATTCGTTAACAAGATGTTCAGCTTGTTTCATTAGAAACCGGATTTGCCCGGCCAACCTGACACCGGTTGACCGGGCTTATTTATGTACATTTGAGCAGACCAGCCACGCGCGTTCCGACGCGCTTGTTCTTTGGTCGTTAACTATTGGAAAAAATATGGATCAATTCAAAGATTTTCCGGCCACTCTGACCTCGCCGGCGACAAGCGCAATCGAAATCGCGCCGAACGATACGGTGCCGCTCGCAGCGGTGTCGCGGGCGATTTACGTGGGTCAAACAGGCGATGTCGTCGCCGAGATGCAAAGCGGGCAGGTTGTTACGTTTCAAAACGTACAATCCGGGACAATTCTGGCTGTTCGCACCCTGAAGATTCTTCAATCCGGCACCACGGCCGCCGGTCTAATTGCCATGTGGTAGGCTCTGGCCATGTATTCGGGTCGGCGCTAGAATCAATCACTCGGCAAAAACGATTGGCAAAACGAACCGATGCATCCGAATCCCATTTTTCGACAAATCACGAACGCCGAGAATTTGGCGTTCGTGCGTGACCGCAGCTTTGGCATTCTTTCCATGAACGCCGATCCGGTGCCCTTATTGGCGCATATCCCTTTTGTGCTTTCCCCTGACGGCAGTTTCCTGGATTTTCACCTTGTCCGATCAAATCCGATTGCGCGCGCGATTGGGTCTGGCGCAGAAGCTGTTTTGGCCGTGTCGGGACCAGATGGATATATTTCACCGGACTGGTATGGGATCCCGGATCAGGTTCCGACCTGGAATTACATCGCTGTTCATCTGCGCGGGCACCTAGAACTGCGCGACCAGGACGACCTGCATTCGCATTTGGTAGAGCTTTCGGCCCAGTTTGAAGCGCGGCTGGAGCCCAAGCCACCTTGGTTAATTGACAAAGTCTCTGACGAAGCGTTGAAAAAGCTGATGCGGATGATTGTACCCTGCCGGATGAAACTGTCTCAGGTCGATGGCACCTGGAAGCTTGGGCAGAACAAGACCGAAGCGGCCCGAATCAGTGCAGCGGATGAAATTGCAAAGACGGAAATCGGTCAGGAACTGGCCGCTTTGTCCGCTGCGATGCGAACCCCACAACAAAGTTGATTGGACAATTCGCCCACCGGTGCTTAGGTTTTTATCTGAAAAGGAGATTTCAATGCCTTTACCGATTGCACCGATTGCCGGTTTTGCCATCCGCTATGGCGCAGTTGCGCTTGCCACCTATGCTGTTAGTCGGCGTATCGAAAGGGCACATTTCGATCAGCGCGGTGAAGAAGCAATGGATGATGTCAACGAAGGTCTAAGCGTTCGCCGTGACGCGGATCAGATGAACAGCGCGGTGCGATACAGCCGCACGGTGAGGGTCGGCAAGACTGGGCCTGGTCTTGAAATTGATGTCACGGCGCTTGGACGTATTCGGTTCAAAAAGGTCTGAAATGAAGCTTTATCATTCGACGACGTCGCCTTTTGTACGCAAGGTGACGATGGTTCTGCACGAAACCGGCCTGATCGACAGCGTCGAACTTATCCCTTCAAAAGGGACGCCGCTTGATTCTTCCGGCATGCCCGTGGCGCAAAATCCTTTGGGCAAGGTTCCCGCGTTGGAACGGGCGGACGGGCCGGCGATTTATGACAGCCGTGTCATTTGCCGTTATCTGGATGATCGTGCCCAGTCGGGCCTTTACCTGGATGGCGCCCGTTTGTGGGACGTTTTGACGATTGAAGCGACTGCCGACGGCATTTTGGAGGCGGCCTTGGCGATTGCCTACGAAACGCGGCTGCGCAAACCGGAACAACAATCCAATGAGATTATGGACGCTCAATGGGCCAAGGCGCATCGCGCCATTGGCACGTTGAATACCCGTTGGATCAGTCATCTGTCCGGCCCCCATAATATGGGACAAATCGCGACGGCCTGTGCCTTGGGCTATTGCGATTTCAGAATGCCCGATCGGGATTGGCGCATTGGCAATGACGCGCTGGCACTGTGGTTTGATCGCTACAGCCAGCGCGAAAGTTTTCAGGCAACCCTGCCGGTTGGGTAGAGCTTCAGAAAAGCGCGAGAATCCCTGAAGACTGTTACAAGATCGCAACGCTGTCGCCTAGAATCCCAGGCTCAAGCCCAGATTGACGGCACCGGTTAAGATTCGCGTGTCCAGATTTCCATCGCTTTTCAGATCAAAGCTGTTGACGGAATAGCTGCCCTGATACTCGCCAAACACAGACAGGGTTTCATTAATCGGGTAACGTGCCCCCGCCATCCATTTCAACGCCGGACCAGAGAGCTGATATTCGTTGGTGCGATTGGCCCCCGTTCCATAGTCAATTCGCGGAACAGCGAAACCAACCCCGCCACCGACATAGGGCGTAACCCCGTCGAAAGCATCAGGCCAACGTCTGAACGCATTGACGGTAAACAGGTTCAACCCGTCCGAAAAATTCATTGATGTCAAATTGTTATCCGACAAGACCCTGTCATTTGCGCCCATGCTGGACCGGCTATAGGCAAGGCCCCAACCAACAGAGTCATCCTGCCACCACGTTACCCGCAGACCGTAATTCGACGTGTCGGATATGGACGGATCATCCCATACAGAGGTGAACGAAAAGGCCCCAGAACTTGACGGGTCACGCCCAGAGACCTGACTGTCAGCAGCCCGTTCCAATCCACCATAAACACTAAGTTCGGTCTGGGCATATGCCAAACCGGGCAGAAGAACAGCACCACAAAGGGCCAACAGGGCAGCACGCATTTCGGTCGCTCCTTGCAACCAATAATGACGCCCCCAATTCAAACTAATATACATAGACAACAGATCAACCAAAAATCGTTAAAATTCGGTGATCGACAGGTTTGACAGCGCAAACTTGCCACAGGTTGTGCCGACTGCGCCCGAATGTCCGCTGGACGCCGACCATATGCGCGGTTAAAAGCCAAAATCGAAGGCCACAGGGAACCGTGGCCCCTAAGGTTTAGGCTGGGTCCAACCAGCCGAAGAATGGAGAAACGCTCGTGTCCCACGCCGACGATCACGAAGGCACCCGCCGCGATTTCCTGTACTATGCAACAGCAGGTGCAGGTACAGTTGCCGCAGGTGCAGCGGTCTGGCCTTTGGTCAACCAGATGAACCCCTCTGCGGACGTACAGGCTCTGTCCTCTATCCGCGTGGATATTTCAGGAATTGAACCTGGTGCTCAGCTTACCGTCAAATGGCTGGGCAAGCCCGTTTTCATCCGCAACCGGACAGAGGACGATATCGCAAGCTCACTGGATGTAAATCTGGAAGAATTGCCAGACAATCACGCGCGCAACGCCAATCTGGGCGCTGAAGCGGATGCGTCAGATAAAAACCGTGCGTTGAGCGAAGACGGAAAATGGCTGGTGATGATGGGTGTTTGCACCCATTTGGGCTGTGTTCCGCTTGCAGATGCTGGTGATTTCGACGGTTGGTTCTGCCCTTGCCACGGATCGCATTATGATGCGGCCGGGCGAATTCGTAAGGGACCGGCACCCGAAAACCTTCCCGTTCCTGTCGCCATGCTGAATGACGACTCAACAATTACACTCGGATAACGGAGCGAAAAATGGCTGGTATTCCACACGACCATTATGAACCCAAATCCGGGTTCGAAAAATGGCTAGACACACGGCTTCCCGTTGTCGGCCTTTTGTACAATACATTGATGATCCCAACCCCAAAGAACCTGAACTGGTGGTGGATCTGGGGCATCGTTTTGGCATTCTGCCTGGTCATGCAAATCGTAACCGGCATCGTTCTGGCGATGCATTATACGCCGCATGTTGATCTGGCAATGAACAGCATCGAACAC
Source organism: Marinosulfonomonas sp. (assembly GCA_051251595.1). Classification (GTDB taxonomy): domain Bacteria; phylum Pseudomonadota; class Alphaproteobacteria; order Rhodobacterales; family Rhodobacteraceae; genus NORP110. The sequence goes on along the minus strand of JBPOFA010000001.1, from coordinate 525,151 downwards.
ATTATGCGCAACGTGAATGGCGGCGCCGTGATTCGGTATGTTCACATGAACGGCGCGTCGCTGTTCTTCTTTGCTGTTTATATCCACATCTTCCGCGGCTTGTTCTACGGGTCTTACAAGGCTCCTCGCGAAGTTACGTGGATCATCGGCATGTTGATCTACCTCGCGATGATGGCAACCGGGTTCCTTGGCTATGTTTTGCCTTGGGGTCAGATGTCTTTCTGGGGCGCAACGGTTATCACCGGCCTGTTTGGTGCGATTCCTTTCGTGGGTGAAGCACTGCAGACGTGGTTGCTGGGCGGACCCGCAGTTGGCAACGCAACGCTGAACCGCTTCTTCTCACTTCACTACCTGCTGCCGTTCATCATTGCTGGTCTGGTCATCGTTCATATCTGGGCCTTCCACACGACAGGCAACAACAACCCAACTGGTGTAGAGGTTCGGCGCAAATCCAAAGCTGAAGCACAGAAAGACACGCTTCCGTTCTGGCCATATTTCGTCATCAAAGACTTGTATGCGCTTTGTGTCGTGTTGGTGATCTTCTTTGCGGTTGTTGGCTTTATGCCAAACTTCCTGGGCCACCCTGACAACTATATCGAAGCCAACGCCCTGTCGACGCCAGCCCATATCGTGCCCGAATGGTACTACCTGCCGTTCTATGCGATCCTGCGTGCCTTTACGGCTGATGTCTGGGTCGTGCAGATTGCCAGCTTTGTCACTGGCGGCATTGTCGACGCCAAGTTCTTTGGTGTGCTTGCGATGTTCGGTGCGATCTTTGTGATGGCGCTTGTTCCATGGCTCGATACATCATCCGTACGGTCTGGCCGGTATCGCCCTATGTTCAAATGGTGGTTCTACCTGTTGGTTCTGGATTTCGTTGTCCTGATGTGGTGTGGCGCTATGCCTGCTGAACCGCCCTATTCGACAATCGCCCTGATCGGCGCAACATACTGGTTTGCGTATTTCCTGGTGATCCTGCCGATCCTGGGCATCGTCGAAAAGCCGCTGACACCGCCGGAAACGATCGAAGAAGACTTTAACAATCACTACCCGTCTTCCAAGACGCCGGCAGAGTGAAAGGATCAAGACCAATGATTAGGAAACTAACCCTTTCAGCCTTTGCGGCACTGGCAATCGCAACCGGCGGCGCATTTGCCGCTGGCGGCGAAGGCGGTCATGTCGAGAACATCAAGTTTTCGTTTGATGGACCGTTTGGCAAATATGATCAGGCCCAGTTGCAGCGTGGCCTGCAGGTCTACACAGAGGTTTGTTCTGCATGTCACGGCTTGAAATACGTGGCGTTCCGCGAACTGGAAGATCTGGGCTATAGCGAAGATCAGGTGCGGGCCTATGCCGCGCAGTTCGAAGTGTTTGATGCCGAACTGGATGATTTCCGCACAGCGCTGCCAACAGACCACTTCCCGCACAGCTCTCTGAGCAATGCGCCTGATCTGTCCTTGATGGCCAAAGCACGTGCTGGCTTTCATGGTCCTGCCGGTCTTGGCATCAACCAGCTGCTCAAAGGCATGGGCGGACCAGAATACATCGTCGCACTCTTGAATGGCTACACTGGCGAAGAAAAAGAAGAAGCCGGCGCGATACTGTACGAAAACAGTATCTTCCCTAGCGGATATATCGCAATGGGCCCGCCACTTTCCGGGGGCGATGTGGAGTATGCCGACGGGCATTCAAACGATCTGCATCATGAGGCCGAAGACGTCGCTGCATTCCTGATGTGGGCCGCAGAGCCAAAAATGATGGTGCGCAAGCAGGTCGGCTTTGTTGCTGTACTCTTCCTGGGACTGCTTTCGGTGCTGTTGTACCTGACAAACAAACGTTTGTGGGCCCCGTTCAAGCACAAAGACGAAGACAGCTAAGCGGTTTTTCGACCCCATCCAAACTCTTTACAAAACGCGCCTTTCGGGGCGCGTTTTTTGTGCCCTGTCGTTTTGGGATGCAGCCGTTGAACTGGGCTGCTATCTGGAACCAACTTAGCCTTGGGAGAGATTTTGATGAAAACAATCGATGGTTTTAACCGTATCGGCGAAGAAAACGCCTTTGCCGTTTTGGCCCGCGCTGGTGAGCTGGCCGCAGGTGGCATGGATGTCATCAACCTCGGCATTGGCCAGCCAGATTTCCCAACCCCTGAAAACATCGTCGAGGCCGCCGTAAAGGCGCTGCGCGACGGGCATCACGGGTACACGCCCGCCACCGGCATCCCTGCCCTGCGCGAAGCGGTCTCTGCCGATTTGCACCGTCGCCTGAACGTAGAGGTGAATCCAGATTCCGTCCTCATCGTGCCCGGTGGCAAGGTCACCATGTTCACAGCGATCCAAATGTTCGGCGAACCGGGCGCGGATATCCTTTACCCTGATCCGGGTTTCCCGATCTATCGGTCCATGATCGAATTCACTGGTGCCAATCCTATCCCAATTCCGATCCGTGAAGAAAACGGGTTCGCCTTTTCCGCCGAAGAAACGCTGGACCTGATCACGCCACAGACACGCCTGATCATCCTCAATTCGCCCGCCAACCCCTGCGGCGGCGTCACCCCAAAGGCCGAGATTGATAAGCTTGTCGCCGGGCTGGCCGACCACCCCGAAGTGGCGATCATGTCTGACGAAATCTATGACCAGATGCTTTACGATGGCGAAGAGCATGTCAGCCTGCTGACCTACCCGGAAATCCGCGACCGTCTGATCGTCCTGAACGGCTGGTCCAAGACCTATGCCATGACCGGCTGGCGCATGGGCTATTCGATCTGGCCAGAAGAACTCTACAACAACGCCCGCAAACTCGCGGTGAACGCGTGGTCCTGCGTCAATGCTCCGTCGCAATATGCCGCGATCGAGGCCCTGAACGGGCCACAGGATGCTGTTGTTGCGATGGTTGCAGAATTTGATGCACGGCGCAAACTGGTCGTCGATCTGCTGAACGACATTCCGGGCGTCAGCTGTATCACGCCCAAGGGCGCATTTTATGCCTTCCCCAATATCAAGGACACCGGGCGACTGGCAAAGCCTCTGGCCTCTTCCTTGCTGGAAGACACTGGCGTCGCCGTGATTGGCGGACCGGATTTCGGCATTTTGGGCGAAGGTTACATCCGGCTCAGCTATGCCAACAGTCAGGAAAATATCCGCCGCGCCCTAGAGCGTGTGAAAACCTACCTCGCCGGTTAGTCCGGACGGCCCAGATAGTCGCGCAGTGCTGGCGGCGGGTTTTTCATCAGATCCGCTGTCACCTGCGGCGCATGGGCCTGACCATCGGCCACCAACACCGTCTGATCTGCGATGCGCAGCGCGTCTTGCGGGTCATGGGTCACCATCAACAAGGTCGCGCCCGTCGATTCGGTCAAATCCTTGACGAGATCCAGCATCTCTACACGCAAGGCCGGCCCAAGCGCCGAAAACGGCTCATCCAGCAGCATGATGGGCCTGTCGCGCACCAGGACCCTCGCCAAGGCCACACGGCTTTGCTGCCCCCCTGACAAGGCAGCGGGCTTGCGGTCTTCGAAACCTGCCAAGCCCACCCGCTCAATCGCGTCCAGAACCTTGGTTTTTTCCGTAGGGCTTAGCCGCATATTGGGCCGCACCCCAAGGGCAGTGTTCTGAAAAACGCTCATGTGCGGGAACAGGTTGTTGTCCTGAAACACCACCGACATTGGCCGCGCACCGGGATCAAGATGCGTGATCTTTGCCCCGTCCCAAATGACGTCGCCCTGCACCGGGGTTTCAAACCCCGCGATCGTGCTGAGCAGCGTGGACTTCCCGGCCCCTGACGGCCCAACAATCGCAACCCGCGCCCCGGCTGGAATGCTGATATTCGCGGTCAAATTGAATGTCCCAAGGGACGTCCGCAGGTCTTCAAGTATCAACATTTATACGCCCACCCCGGTCAAAAACCCAAAACAGCGCCAAAGACAGCGCCAGCAGCAACAGGGCCGCACCCGCAGCCTGTTCCATGCGATAGGCCCCCATCAATTCATACATCTTCAGCGGCAAGGTCGCCGAATTGGGCGCTGAAAACAATGCAACGACCCCGAGGTCGCCCATGGACAATGCCGCGCTTAACCCTGCTGCAAAGCCAAGCGGTCGGCGCAATCGGGGCAGATGCAACCCGCGCAGACGCGCCCATCCCGTCATCCCCAAACTGTCGGCCATCGGGCCAAACCGCCCTTCGACCTCTGCCACAGCAGGAACCAAAGCCCGCAAGACGAAAGGCAAGCTCATCAAAGCATTGACCAGCGCCGTAATCGCCAGGGCGAACCCGACAGGATTGGCGAATGGGAAAATCGCAATGAACAGACCCGTCCCCAGAACAAGCGGAGAGGTCGCAATCGCCAGATAGCCCACGGCCTCCATCGACTGCGAGGCCACCCGCGTCTTGCGCATTCCGTGAACCGCCAAGGCGATTGCCAGACCAGCAGACACCGCAATCCCGGTCGAAACCAAAGCGACGATAATCGAGCGCAGCGCCGCAGCCAAAACAGGTTGGGACAGATCAAACAACCCCGGCACACCCCGCAAAACGATCATACCAAGGGGCAGCACCAGAAAAAGCGCCGCCGCGCTGATCCAGACCCCATCCATCAGCATCAATCGCCGGGACGCCTTGCCATAGCGCTGTACCACCCGGTCCAGCCCGGCCCCGGTGGACGACGGAACATGCACCCAAATCGCAAGGGCCGCCGCCACAAGGCAAATGCCAAACTGCACCAAAGCCAGCAACGCCGCCTTGCCCAGATCAAAATCAAGCCGAAACGCCTGATAGATCGCCAGTTCAACCGTGGTCGCCTTGGGACCACCCCCAAGCGCCAAGGCAACGGCAAAACTTGTCGTGCAGATCACAAAGATCACCACAAAGATGCCCGGCAGAATAGATGCCAGCATCGGACGCTCTAGCACGCGGAACATATCTCGGGGTCCAAATCCAAGCGTGCCTGCCAGCCGAAAATGCTCTGCCGGGATCGCGCCCCAGCCTTGCAGGATCAAACGCGTCGCCAAAGGCAGGTTAAAAAACACATGGGCCAGAACGACCCCATGCACACCATAGATCTGGATCGGTTCAAGACCGAACCAGCCAAATGTGACACTAATAATGCCATTTTTGCCAAAAACCGCCAGCAACCCCATCACTGCGACGATCACCGGCAGAATGAACGGCGCGCCCAAAAGGGTCACCAGAATGCCTCGGCCCAGGAACCGCCTGCGGGCCAGTGCGCGGGCAACCGGAATGGCGAGAGCGACGCTGAAAAGAGCGGACAGCAAGGCCTGAAACACCGTGAACCGGACCGCGCCCCAATCCAACGGGCCTAAGCCCGACCAGGATTCGGCCCGTATCGCAACAACCGCCAAAGTACCAAGGCTGGTTACAGCAACGAGTGCTGCTGCAACCAAACCCGGCCAATAGCGTTTTATTTGCTGAGCGCGGTAAGCCATTCGGCCAATGCCTCATCCCGCGCCGCAGTGGCGTCGGCTGCGGGGTAAAGCAGTGCTTTTTCCGGTGAAACCAAGGTTTCAAACCCGGCAGGTAAACCCGCTTGCGGAACGACAGCCGGATACATCCAGTTTGTCGTCGGGATCACATCCTGAAACCCGGGCGAGGTCATGAATTCCAAGAACTCAATCGCCAGGTCCCGCTGATCGCTGTTCGCAACAAGGCCGGCGACCTCTACCTGCATATAGTGACCCTCGTTGAACACAGCCGCCGCTTTGGTCGCGTCGTCTTCAGCGATCAGATGATAGGCGGGTGAGGTGGTGTAAGACAAAACCATGTCCGCTTCGCCTTCCAGGAACATCCCGTAGGCCTCTGACCAGCCTTTGGTGACGGTCACGATATTGTCGGCCAGCCCTTCCCAAATTTCAGGCGCACGGTCACCATAGGCGTCTTTCACCCACAACGACAGACCAAGGCCCGGCGTGGAAGACCGCGGATCCTGAATCACGATCGACAGATCGCTGTTGGCCAGCGCTTCGAAAGACTCCGGCACGTTAGACAGTTTTTCTGTGTTGTAGACGAAGGCGAAATATCCCCAGTCGTAGGGAACGAACGTGTCGTCGGACCATTCAATCGGCAGATCTAGTTTTGGGGTCAGGCCGTGGGGTGCAAACAGACCGGTTTCCTTGGCGGCAGCTGTAAGATTCGTGTCCAGCCCCAGAACAATGTCGGCCTCTGTGCGTTCGCCTTCCAGACGGACACGGGCCAACAACGCGGCACCGTCGCCAGCGCCAACAAACTGCACATCACAGTCGCATTGCGCTTCAAATGCAGCCTCAACCTGTGGGCCGGGGCCCCATTCGGCGACAAAGCTGTCATAGGTATAGATTGTCAGTACGGGTTTATCCTGTGCGCTGGCAGCAGTCGCCAACCCAAGAAATGCCGCAGCGATGATCGGATAGTTCATAGTCATCCTCCATTCACGACGAGCGGGTTCCGGAGAGACCATTCTCACCTTCCCTCCGCCGGTCTTAACCGGTTCAGGTTCGACGGGTTCACGAAAATTCGCATCTCAGCCCTGCTGGGCACCCCGAGGTAGGGTGGTTTCTAGGACCCATTCCATACATCGGCAAGCCAAAACCTCTTGAGGCGATGCCGAACGCCCGATAGACCGCTGTCAAAGGAGCGCCCGATGAGCATCAACAGTTTTGGACATCTTTTCCGCGTAACAACCTGGGGCGAAAGCCACGGTCCCGCTTTGGGTGCCACCATCGACGGGTGCCCCCCGGGCGTTCCATTGGAAGCATCGCAAATCCAACATTGGCTTGATCTGCGAAAACCCGGCCAGAATAAATACACCACACAACGCCGCGAAGCGGATGAGGTTGAAATTCTATCGGGCGTGTTTGAAGGCGTGACCACCGGTACACCGATCCAACTGATGATCCGCAACACGGATCAACGGTCCAAGGATTATGGCGACATCGCTGAAAAATTCCGCCCCGGTCATGCAGATATCACCTATTGGCAAAAATACGGGATCCGCGACTATCGCGGCGGCGGACGGTCTTCTGCCCGTGAAACAGCCGCCCGGGTTGCCGCAGGCGGCGTTGCGCGTGAGGCGATCAAGGCGTTGGTTCCGGGGTTGGAAATCAAAGGCTACATGGTGCAGATGGGCCCGCATAAGATCGACCGCGAAGCGTTTGATGCGACCCAGATCGACCAAAACCCATTTTGGACACCGGATGCAAAAGCGGCGCAAGATTGGGCCAGCTATCTTGACGGTCTGCGCAAGTCCGGCAGCTCTGTCGGGGCGGTGATCGAAGTTGTGGCAAAAGGGGCACCCGCAGGGCTGGGTGCACCGGTTTATGCCAAAATAGACACTGATTTGGCCGCTGCGATGATGTCCATCAATGCTGTCAAAGGTGTTGAAATTGGCGAAGGCATGGACGCTGCCAATTTGACCGGCGAAGAAAACGCTGACGAAATTTACATGGGCAATGATGGCAAACCTGCGTTTTCCTCTAACCATGCCGGTGGCGTTCTGGGTGGCATTTCAACGGGGCAAGACCTGGTGGTGCGGTTTTCCGTAAAACCCACCTCTTCTATTCTGACGCCGCGCAAGACCATCACCAAATCCGGCGCCGAGACAGAGATCATCACAAAGGGCCGTCACGACCCTTGCGTGGGCATTCGCGCCGTGCCAGTGGGCGAGGCGATGATGGCCTGTGTTATCCTTGACCATCTGCTGCTGCACCGCGGTCAGATCGGCGGTGCAGGCGGTGATATCGGATAGGGGCCGCGCTAGGCGACAGAGGCCTGCAAGGCCACGTCCATCAAGCTTTTGATGTCACCGCGCGAGGTGCCGGCAACGATGCGGCCCAGCTCTTTGTTGCCTTTCAGAACCACCAAAGTGGATCGACGCGGGATCTTTAGACTTTTCGTCAAATCCGCGCTTTTATAGGTGTCCCAATCCACATCGATAAAGGAAATCGCCTGTTCATAGGCCGGATTTTCGGCCTTTAACGCGTCCAGCACGCGGGCTTGGGCGGCGCAGGTGGAACACCAGCTTGCGGTGAAATCCAGAAACACGGTTTTCCCGGCTTTTAATTCTTTGGTCACCAAACCGGGTTTGTATTCCATCGCCCCGGCCTGCGCCAAACCGGGGATCAACAGGGCGGCTGTTCCCAAAGCCATAAATTCACGACGTTTCATTCAGTCACTCCTCTTTCACAAGATTACAGAAAAATCGACCAGCCACGCTGGCAGGTTTTGCACGGCCCATGCCTCTGCGATGTGGTGGAGTTTGAACAAAATTCCCAACCCCACAGCAACAAACACAAGGCCCATAATAGGTCTCGATTTCGCGGCCACAGCGCGCATCCAGGCTTGGCGACGCATGATGACGGATCGCGCGCCATACCCCAGAGCAAGAACGATGGTGGACACACCCAAGGCGAAAAACACCATGATTAGAGCCGCATTTCCCAGATTCTTACCCTGGCTGGCCAATGAAATCGCGCCCCCCAAAGTCGGCCCGATACAAGGGCTCCACACGGCGCCCAACAATACCCCGGCCAGGAATTGACCACCCAGACCGCCTGTGTCGAGATCATCGATACTGGCATCAGCACGCGTTGATATTCCTGCCGTTGCTGTTGCAAAGCCTTCGGAAAACCGCGGTACCAACATGACAAGCCCAAAGGCAACCATGACAACCGCGCCCGTGTTGGCAATTGTTTCTTCTGTGATGCCGAGCGAATACCCCAAAACCGTAACGCCCATTCCAAGCACCACAAAGGACAAGCTAAGTCCTGCTGCAAGCGCCAAGGGTCCATGCCGGCTGGCGTTCAGCGCAGTTGCCAACACAATTGGCAAGATCGGCAGAACGCACGGGTTGATCAACGTCAGCAACCCAGCACCATATGCGAATATGAATTCCATAGCGCTCAGTTACGCCGATGCAGACCGACCTGTCATCAAAACTCGGGTTACAAATGATCAATTCCGCGTCAGGCCCGCGCGTGACGAGAGATTTGCACAGCCAAAATCCCGGCCATAATGATCGCAACGCCTACGAAATCGAGCACACCGACGCGTTCCCCCAAAAGGATCGCCGCAACCGCGACACCGAAAAACGGGTTCAGGAAATGATAGGTGGCCGCGCGGATGGCACCGATACGGTTGACCAGCAGAAACCAGACCCAGGTTGCCGCCAGCCCCGGAACGATTGTCGTATAGATAAAGGCCAACACCAGACTGGTGTTCCACTCGACAACGTAGGTTTCAGTGGCCAGCCCCAGCACGGCCAAAATAACGCATCCGACCAGCATCTGTAACCCGACGATCATCAGCAGGTTCCCGCCAGAAGTCGCCCCGCGAACCAACATCGTGGCCAGCGCCAATGCAACCGCCCCCATGCCGCATAACAGCATGCCATAAGGGTCAGCACCGCTGTCGATCCGCGTGCCCATGATGATCATCACACCGACCATTCCAGCAATCAGACCGACGCTGCCCAACTTACCGATCTTTTCCTTCAAAAAGATCCAGGATCCAAGGGCCACCAACAGGGGCATCGTTGACGCAATGATTGCGGCCAGCGACGCCTCGATGGTTTCCATCGCGACGAAATTCGCACCAAGGTAAATCGCATTCTGGCACAGGCCGAAAATTATGGTCGCCTGCCATTGTGCTTTGCTGAGCTTAAAGCTTTGCCCAAGCATCCGTGCCACGGAAACTGCGATCAGGCCTGAAATCAGGAACCGAAACGACAAGGTCATGATTGGCGGTGCGCTGGCGACGATGATCCGTGCGGACGTGAAGGCAGATGACCACATAAAGGCAAAGGCCAGCCCCATTCCAATTGACTTTAGATCCAAATCGTCACCTCAAATGAAAAGAGCCGCCATTCCTGGCGGCCCTGTCCAAAAGCTTATTCGTCAAAGCTTAGCCGTTAACACTGTCTTTCAGTGCTTTGGCGATTGTCATCTTAACAACCTTGTCGGCTTCTTTGTGGATTTGCTCACCCGTTGCTGGGTTGCGCACCATGCGTTCAGGACGCTCGCGGCACATGATTTTGCCGACGCCTGGCAGTGTTACAGCACCACCGCCCGAAACTTCACGTGTAATAACTGCAATGATTGCGTCCAGTGCGGCGCTTGCAGATTTCTTGTCACTTTCCATTTCATCAGCCAAAGCGGCGATGAGCTGGGTCTTCGTCAATGGTTTTGCCATGCATAGTCTCCTCATAACGCCCCATTAATAGGGGTTTGTCCGGCGAATCTAACGGAACTTTATGGCAAGGCACAACAACTAGTGGGCCTAATGGGCGGAAAAAGGTACATTTTGTTGGGTTTTTTTGCCCTTTAGAGGAACGCGGTCTCTTCAAAACTGCGAAGTTTACGTGAATGGATGCGTTCCAGCGGCATATCGCGCAGTTTTTCCATGGCGCGAATACCGATCAACAAGTGCCGCGAGACCTGTGTTTTGTAGAAATCACTGGCCATCCCCGGCAATTTCAGCTCTCCATGCAACGGTTTGTCAGAGACACATAGCAAAGTGCCGTAGGGCACGCGGAACCGAAATCCGTTGGCGGCAATCGTCGCACTTTCCATATCCAAGCCAATGGCGCGCGATTGGGACAGGCGTTGAACCGGGCCGGACTGATCCCGCAATTCCCAGTTGCGATTGTCAATCGTGGCAACAGTGCCGGTCCGCATGATCTGTTTCAGGTCATAGCCTTCCAGCTTTGTCACTTTGGCCACGGCCTCTTCCAGCGCGATCTGGATTTCCGCAAGTGGCGGCACTGGCACCCAGACGGGCAAGTCATCGTCCAGCACGTGATCTTCGCGCAAATAGGCATGGGCCAGAACGAAATCACCCAACCGTTGCGAATTGCGCAACCCGGCGCAATGCCCGACCATCAGCCAAGCATGCGGCCGCAGCACGGCGATATGATCGGTGGCGGTTTTCGCGTTGGACGGGCCGATGCCGATATTGACCAAAGTGATCCCGGTATTGTCGGCCCGCTTCAAATGGTAGGTCGGCATCTGCGGCAGTTTCGCCGGAGTCTTCAGCGGTTCATCCCCACGAGAGATCGAGACGTTTCCAGGCCCGACAAATTCCGTGTAGCCGCTGTCAGGATCGTCCAGAACTTCGCGGGCATAGGCCTCAAATTCCTCAACATAGAACTGATAGTTCGTGAACAGCACATGGTTCTGAAAATGGTCGGCCTGCGTTGCGGTGTAATGGGACAGGCGGGCCAGCGAATAATCTATGCGTTGCGCGGTAAACGGGGCCAGCGGCAAGGACCCGTCCGGGTGATGGAAATCATAGCCATTCACAATATCATCATTGGTCGAGGCCAGATCAGGCACATCAAAGACGTCCCGCAGCGTGAACTTCATCGCGCCTTCCTGAGGCACGGTCAGCGACGTGTTGTTGGCCACGGCAAAATGCACCGGAATGGGTGTCAAAGACAGACCGATCGTAACGGCGACGCCGTGGTTCTTGATCAACAGATCAATCTGCTGGATCAGATAGTTTTTGAACAGATCAGGCCGTGTGACATTCGTAGAATACACACCGGGAACCGCCACATGGCCAAAGCTCAACCGGCTGTCAGCCTGGGCAAAACTGTTCGTCGTAATCCGAATTTCCGGGTAAAATGCACGATACCGCGACGGCGGCATGGAGCCACCAACCGTATCGGCAAAACGCTCACACAGAAAGTCACAGCCAAGCGTGTAAAGCTCTTGCAGCCGGGCCACGGCATCTTTGGCGTCAAAAAACGGCTCTGGTGCGGGGGCTGTGGGCGACACAACCGGCATTTCTAAAGTATTGATACTCATAAGGTCTATATTTCCTCAAATAGGTCTGTGACCTCAAACTTGGTCACATCGACCAAACCAAGATCAGAAATTCGCAACTCTGGAATGACGACGAGCGCCAACAGAGAATGTTGCATGTAAGCATTGTTCAGGCTGCACCCGCATTCGGCCATGGCCTCGACCATTCGGTCTGCTTTGGCCGCAACCTCGCGCGCGGGGGAATCGGACATCAGCCCGGCGATTGGCAGTTCAACAAGGGCGATTTCCTCGCCATCCTTGAACACGGCAATCCCGCCATTCACCTCACCCAAACGATTTGCGGCCAGCGCCATATCCTCGCGGCTGGTCCCGACGCAGATCATATGGTGGCTGTCATGGGCCACGGTAGAGGCAATCGCCATACGGCCCTTATACCCAAAGCCAGAAACAAAACCGTTCACCACATCGCCTGTTGCACGGTGGCGTTCAACAAGGGCGATCTGGCACACATCTTGCGCCTCATCCCCTTGGACAATCGTGTCTATTACAGGCAAATCAGCGGTCAAAGCCTTGGTCGGGGCCTGATTCTCGACAACGCCGATGACCTTGGCCGTTACAGAGTTTTTGCCCTCTGGCGCGGTCACTTCAAAATCTGTGTCCGTCAAGACCTTGCCAAGATGCACCGTTGTGCGGGCATCTTCGGGCCAGTCCAGATGCGGGCATGTCACCTGCATTTCGCCGTCCTGCGCCACGGTCACGCCGCGCGCAATCACCCGATGAATGGGCAGGCTGCGCAGGTCTGACGTCAACACCACGTCGCCGCGCCGCCCCGGTGCAATCGATCCCAATTCGCGTTCCAATCCGAAATGGGTGGCCGTGTTCACCGTCGCCATTTGCAACGCGATCACCGGATCACATCCACATTCAATCGCATGGCGGACGACCCGATTCATGTGGCCTTCGTTAACCAACGTCCCGGAATGGCAATCATCTGTGCACAAGATGAAATTGCGCGGATCAAGACCCTTTTCGGTGACAGCCGTAATCTGACTTTCTACATCGTACCAGGCCGAGCCCAACCGCATCATCGATCGCATGCCCAAGCGCACACGGGCAATCGCATCCGCCTCTGCCGTGCCTTCGTGATCATCGGCAGCGCCGCCCGCGACATAGGCGGCAAAATCATTGCCCTTGTCCGGGCTGGCATAATGCCCGCCCACAGTCTTGCCGGCGGCCATGGTTGCGGCCATTTCGGCGAGCATCTTGGGATCGCCATTGATCACACCGGGAAAATTCATCATCTCGCCCAGCCCAATGATGCCGGGCCAGGCCATCGCCTCGGCCACGTCATCGGCGGAAATTTCATAGCCAGTCGTCTCTAACCCAGGGGCCGAAGGCGCACAGCTGGGCATTTGCGTGTAAATGTTGATCGGTTGCAGCAACGCTTCGTCATGCATCAAGCGCACACCGCGCAGACCCATAACATTGGCAATCTCATGGGGGTCGGTGAACATCGTCGTTGTGCCATGGGGCACCACAGCGGCGGCAAATTCCGCCGGGGTCAGCATGCCGCTTTCGATATGCATATGCCCGTCGCAGAGGCCGGGAATCAAATACTGCCCGTCTGCTTCAATGATTTCGGTGTCATCGCCAATACAGTGGCTGGCGTCCGGACCCACATAGGCAAAGCGCCCATCTGCGATGGCGACCTGCCATCCATCCAAGACCTCACGGCTTTGCACATTTACCAATTTACCGCCCCGGATCACAAGATCCGCAGGCGAACGACCAGCAGCAACGGCAACAAGCCGGGGCGCACTGTTTTCCCAAGATGTGAATGAAGGTCTTTCCATGCAGCAGTTTTCCATATGTGCAAATTCAGCGCAAGCCCTCTTGCGTCCCGCCCAGTTCATATCATCTATACGCCTATGACAAATACTTTGCTTTCATTTGGCCACGGATATTCCGCCCGCGCGCTTGGCCGCTTGCTCTTGCCGCAGGGCTGGACAGTAATCGGAACGACGCGTGGCGACGATCCCGTTGCAGATTGCAGCGAATATGCGAAATGGCCGGGGACGGATATGGCCGACGCGCTGTCCAGGGCCACGCATATCCTGCTGTCCGCCGCCCCTGACGAAACAGGCGACCCGGTGCTCAACGCATTGGGGGATGCCCTTACAGATCTGCCGCAGCTGAAATGGGTCGGCTATCTGTCCACCACCGGGGTCTATGGCGACCACCAGGGGGAATGGGTCGATGAATCCACGCCCCTTACGCCTTCGACCAGACGGGGCAAGCATCGTGTTCTGGCCGAATCGCAATGGCAAAAACAGGCTCTACCCTTGCATATTTTCCGCCTCGCCGGGATTTACGGCCCTGGCCGTGGCCCCTTCGCAAAGGTGCGCAACGGCACTGCGCGGCGCATCATTAAGCCAAACCAGATCTTCAGCCGCATCCATGTGGACGACATCGCGCAAACCCTTGCCGCGTCGATCAACCGGCCAAATCCGGGGGCGATTTATAACCTTTGTGATGATGATCCCGCGCCGCCGCAGGATGTGATTGCCTACGCGGCAGAGCTTTTGGGCCTGCCAATACCCCCGGCCCAGGATTTTGAAACGGCCGATATGACACCCATGGCCCGCAGCTTTTACGCGGAATCCAAGAAGGTGCGGAACGACCGGATCAAGACCGAACTGGGCGTGCACCTGAAATACCCCGATTACAAAACCGGGCTTCGGGCGCTGCTGGCGCAGGAAAGTTAAACCTTAGGCGCGTTTGTTGGCGATCTCTGCCACGCCCATCACGTCCAGCACTTTGGTCACGATGTCTTCGGCATTCAACTTGGCCACGGCATACATATCCGCCGGCCCCGCCTGATCAATAAAGATGTCGGGCAAGAACATGGATCTGTAGGTAAACCCACGGTCAAAAACGCCTTCATCGGCCAGCAATTGCGCCACATGCGATCCAAAGCCGCCGATGGCACCTTCTTCAATCGTGATCATGGCGTCATGGGTTTCGGCCAAAGACACAAGCAAGTCGCGGTCCAGTGGCTTGGCAAATCGTGCATCCACGATTGTGGGCGAAATCCCTTTAGCAGACAATGTTTCAGCGGCTTTTTGAACCTCTGACAGACGCGTGCCAAAGGATACAATCGCGATCCCTTTGCCCTCTACGATCACCCGGCCCTTACCGATTTCCAGAACCTCACCGCGCTCTGGCAGGTCGACTCCGACGCCCTCGCCGCGTGGATAGCGAAAGGCAATCGGCCCTTCATCATGGGCGACCGCTGTGGCGACCATATGCATCAGCTCTGCCTCATCCGCGGCGGCCATCACGACCATGCCCGGCAGATTGGACATAAAGGCCGTATCAAAGGCCCCGGCATGGGTCGCCCCATCCGCACCAACCAACCCGGCCCGATCAATCGCAAAGCGAACCGGCAAACGCTGAATGGCCACGTCATGCACAACCTGATCGTATCCGCGCTGCAGGAAGGTCGAATAAATCGCGCAAAACGGCTTCATCCCGCCTGCGGCCAGCCCGGCGGCAAAAGTCACGCCGTGTTGTTCGGCAATACCGACATCAAAACATCGGCTGGGATAGCGTTCGGCAAAAAGGTTCAGACCCGTCCCGTCCGGCATCGCTGCGGTGACGGCCACGACCTTGTCATCCTCAGCGGCCGCCTGCACCAGCGCTTCGCCAAAAACCTTGGTATAGCTTGGGGCATTGGACGGCGCCTTGGCCTGTTTGCCGGTCAGCACATCAAATTTCGAAACGCCATGCCCGCGATCCGACGCTTCTTCGGCGGGGGCATAGCCCTTGCCCTTTTTCGTGATCGCATGGATCAGGATCGGCCCTGTGGCGCGGTCTTTGACAGTGCGCAGCAACAGCAGCAACTGGTCCATATCGTGGCCATCAATCGGGCCGATATACGAAAACCCAAGCTCTTCGAACAATGTGCCGCCGACGGTCATGCCTTTCAGCATTTCCTTGGCCCGACGCGCGCCTTCCTGGAACGGTTCGGGCAGCAGGCTCACCGCGCCTTTGGCAGCGGCTTTCAATTCCTGAAATGGGGCCCCCGCGTAAAGGCGGGACAGATAGCTGGACATCGCACCAACCGGGGGCGCAATCGACATTTCATTGTCGTTCAGAATAACGATCAGGCGTTTGCCCAAATGCCCGGCATTGTTCAGCGCCTCAAACGCCATACCAGCGGACATCGCGCCATCGCCAATCACAGCGATGCAGTCGCCAATCCCGTGATCCGGAGCACCGCCCAGATCGCGCGCCACAGCCATGCCCAAAGCGGCAGAGATCGAGGTGGACGAATGCGCAGCGCCAAACGGGTCAAACGGGCTTTCGGATCGTTTGGTAAACCCGCTGAGCCCGTCTTTTTGCCGGATCGTGCGAATACGGTCGCGCCGTCCGGTGATGATCTTATGGGGATAGCACTGATGGCTGACATCCCAGATGATCCGGTCTTTCGGCGCATCAAACACCGCATGCAAAGCAACGGTCAGCTCTACAACACCCAGACCCGCGCCCAAATGCCCGCCGGTCTGCGACACCGCTGATATCGTTTCCGCCCGCAATTCATGGGCCAGCTGCGTCA
This sequence comes from Marinosulfonomonas sp., assembly GCA_051251595.1. Classification (GTDB taxonomy): domain Bacteria; phylum Pseudomonadota; class Alphaproteobacteria; order Rhodobacterales; family Rhodobacteraceae; genus NORP110. The sequence continues at coordinate 508,786 of JBPOFA010000001.1, read as the reverse complement.
ATTGACTGTCGCTCAACCCCTTCATATCAGAAGGAACGATCACGTCGTCCAGAAGTGGAGTTTCGGGTTGATCTGACATGCGCCCCCCAATGGGCTTGAATTACATTTCTCGCGAGATAACGAAACGCGCCGCCTGCCGCAAGGCATCTGCTTGGGCACCATAACCGTCCAAAGCTGTCTCTGCATCCGCAATCAGCGCTTTTGCTCTGTCCTTGGCCCCTTGCAGCCCCAACAGGGATACAAAGGTGGCCTTTCCGGCGTCCGCATCCTTACCCAGTTTCTTACCGGCTTTTTCGGAATCCCCTTCGACATCCAAAATGTCATCGGCAATCTGGAACGCCAGGCCCAAAGCCCTGGAATAGACCCGCATTTGCGTCGGATCGACCTGCGCCAAACGGGCCCCCGCCGTCGCAGACCACTCGATCAAGGCACCGGTCTTGTTGCCTTGCATTTCAATGATCTGTTCCAGGGTAAACGGGGTGCTAGCGGTTTCGGCCGCAATATCCTGTGCCTGACCCAGTACCATCCCGGTCCACCCCCCCGCGCCGGCAAGCGTGGCGGCAAGATCGCTGCGCACAGTGGCATCGGGGTGACATGCGGCAGACGATACCAGACCAAAGGACAAGGCTTGCAGCGCATCACCCGCTAGCACGGCCGTGGCCTCATCCCATTTGACATGCACCGTCGGTTGCCCGCGCCGCAGGCTGTCATCATCCATACAGGGCAGATCATCATGGATCAGCGAATAGCTGTGCATCGCCTCAATGGCGGTGGCGGCCGTGATCGACTGATCGTCGCTCAAACCGTATAACCGGGCGGTTTCCATCACCAAAAAGGCGCGCAAATGTTTGCCACCGCCCACGGCATAGCGCATCGCCTCGGTCACCAGACTGTCCGGTCCGGCCGATAGGATGGTTTCAAAATTCCGATCAATTTGGCCAGCCACATCCGCCAGCCGGGACGCGAACATGTGTTACAGCCCTTCGACCGGCGTCGTTCCCGTCGGGGCACCATCGCCGTTCAGCGTGATCGCCGCCACTTTTTCTTCGGCCTCTTTCAGCTTTTCTTCGCACCGCTTCTTCAGCGCCGCGCCGCGTTCATAAAGCTTGATGGAATCTTCCAGCGGGACATCGCCGCGTTCCAGCTGGCCTACAACCTGTTCCAGCTCTTGCATGGCATCCTCAAAGCTCATCTCGGCTACGTTTTTGTCGCTCATTCGCCACGCTCCCTTAATACATCCACATGCGCCGCAACGCTCTCGGCCAGCGCTTTCAAATCATACCCGCCTTCCAGTGTCGAGACCACCCGCCCCGCGCAATGCACATCTGCCAAATCGCAAATCTTGTGCGTCAGCCAGGCGAAATCTTCGGTTGTCCAGTTGAGACTGGCCAAAGGGTCGGCCGCATGGGCGTCAAACCCGGCAGAGACAAGAATAAGCTCTGGCTTACACCGATCAATTGCGGGGAAAATCTCGCGTTCATAGACCCGACGCATCACGTCGCTGCCTGTATCAGGATCAAGCGGTACGTTCAGAACATTGCCATGCGCGCCGGTTTCATGCGCAGCACCAGAGCCCGGGTAGAGCGGCATCTGATGGCTAGAACAGAACAAGACCCGCGGCTCATCCCACAGCAAATCCTGCGTGCCATTGCCGTGATGCACGTCAAAATCAATGATCGCGACCCGTGCCAGCCCGCGACGGTCCAGCGCGTGCTTTGCGCCAATCGCCACATTGCCAAACAGGCAAAACCCCATGGCAGTGTTGGTTTCGGCATGATGCCCGGGCGGGCGACATCCGACAAAGGCATTGCTGGCCTGCCCGTCCAAAACAGTGTCTATTGCGGCGATATTGGCCCCAACACCGCGTTGCGCTGCCAGCAGTGACCCTGGCGAAACATGTGTGTCAGCATCCAAAGAAACCGCGCCTTCCGTGGGAATAGCGCCCCTGATCCGATCCAGATAGGCCTGTGGATGACACAACAAAACATCCGCATCCTCACAGATCGGGGCGGTGTGGCGGATCAGGTCTTGATAACCCGGCCCGTCCAGCTTGGCCTGGACCGCTTCCAGCCGGGCAACCTGTTCCGGGTGGCCCGGCGGGGTCACATGGTTCAGGCAATCTTTATGCGAAAAATAGGCAGTCGCCACGGCGCACCCCGGTGTTTTTGAGTTCCTGAAAGTCTGGGCCTAGTCCGGCGCCAGCATATAGCCCTCACCGCGTACGGTCTGCAAATAGCGGGGCTGTTTGGGGTCTTGTTCGATCTTGCGCCGCAACCGGGTGATCTGAACATCAACGGCCCGTTCCTGCGCTTGACCCGTATCGCGCCCCAGCTTTTCGACAAGCTCTGTCCGGCTGACCGGAACGGCGGCAGCGGCGGCGAAGATTTTCATCAAATGACTTTCGGTCGCAGTCAAACGGATCAGGTCCTCACCGGCCCACATTTCCCCGCGTTCCACATCATATCGGATCGGCCCAAGGTTCAGGAATTTCGGCATCACCTCTGAGGGTTCAACCTGCGGCACCCGGCGCAAAATCGCGTTGATGCGCAGCAACAGCTCTTTGGGTTCAAACGGCTTGGCCAGATAGTCATCTGCACCAGCCTCTAGCCCGACAATACGATCGTTCGTTTCGCCATTGGCCGTCAGCAACAAAATCGGCGTCGTCATCTGTTCGCGCAGGGATTTGGTGAAACTGATCCCGTCTTCCCCCGGCATCATCACGTCCAGCACAATAAGGTCAAACTCTAGCCCGCTTAGAATACTGCGCGCATGGGACGCGTCCCGTGCAGAGGTCACCCAAAACCCGCTGCGCACCAGAAACTTCTGCAACAAACTGCGAATGCGCTCGTCGTCATCCACGATCAGCAGATGGGACTCTGGCGCCATCATACGTCTTTGTCCTTAAGGTCTTCGAAACGTTTACGCATATCACTGTCCATCATAGCCTCTAGTACCTGACGAAACCCAACCACTGCCTCTGGCCCGGCATCGCGAAAAGCCGCACGCATTCTTTTGCGCTGAGCTTCCGATAGTTCTTTTTCCAACGCCTGACCTTTTTCCGTAAGATACAGGTTCCGTTCCCGCTTGTCGCGCGTCCCGACGCGGCTTTCAACCAGTCCGTCCTCAATTAACGTCCTCAGTACCCGATTCAAGGATTGTTTGGTAACCCCCAGGATGGCTAACAAATTGTTTACCGTAGTGGCCTTGCTGCGATTGATGAAATGGATCGCCCTGTGATGCGCCCGACCATAGGACATGCCTTCTAAGATCCGATCGGGATCCGCGGTAAATCCACGATAGGCGAAAAACATCGCCTCGATCCCTTTGCTCAGATGCTCATCTGTCAGAAATAACAGACCCTCGCCACCCGGTCCGCCGACACTATCCACCATTTGCATCTCCGATTACATTTTAGGTCGTTTGCCAATTTTATGTCAGTCTTGTTGACTTTCCAAGAATCAATTGATAGCGAATACCACAATTCACGTAATTTTATGTCCGTTTCGGACTAAATATGCGCAACAATCGCAAAGGGGTTACCCCCCACAGCAAAAGGACCAAGACGATGGCAGCTGGCTATGACGACCGCGACGGCAAGATTTGGATGGACGGGAAACTGTTGGAATGGCGCGACGCAAATGTGCATATTCTGACCCACGGCCTGCACTACGCGTCGTCCGTGTTCGAAGGAGAGCGCGCCTATAACGGCAAGATCTTTAAGTCTCGCAAACATTCAGAACGGTTGCGCGCCTCTGCCGAGATGATCGACTTTGTGATCCCTTGGACCGTCGACGAAATTGAAGCCGCAAAGCAAGAGGTCATGACAGCAAACGGCTATACCGATGCTTATGTTCGTGCGATTGCATGGCGTGGCGCAGGGAAAGACATGGGTGTCGCATCTGCCCGCAACCCTGTCAGACTTGCCGTCGCTGCGTGGGAATGGGGCAATTACTATGGGGACGCCAAGATGAAAGGCGCCAAGCTGGACATTTCCAAATGGAAACGCCCTTCGCCCGAAACCATCCCCTGCCATGCCAAGGCCGCCGGTCTTTACATGATCTGCACCATGGCCAAACACGCGGCAGAGGCTAAGGGCTGTTCTGACGCGATGATGTTTGACTATCGCGGCTACGTGGCCGAGGCGACGGGCGCAAATATCTTCTTTGTCAAAGGCGGTGAAGTACACACCCCGACGCCTGATTGCTTTTTGAACGGACTTACCCGTCAAACCGTGATCGAGATGCTGAAAGAGCGCAACATCACCGTGCATGAACGCCACATTATGCCGGAAGAGCTGGAAAGCTTTGAACAATGCTGGCTGACCGGCACCGCGGCAGAGGTTACGCCCGTCGGTAAAATCGGTGACTTCAACTTTGAAGTCGGCGCAATGGCCCGCGATATCTCTGAAGCTTACGAAAAACTGGTCCGCGCCTAAATTCGCGCGCCGAAGCAGTCTTAGAACGCCGTGCTGTCTGACACAGCGCGGCGTCTTTGTTTTTGCGCCAAGGAATTGATTTTTCAGAGCCACATTCTCGGTTCAGGCCTGTTAGGCTTTCGAAAAGGCGCATCGCTTAAGCTTTGGCAAAACAGATCAAGCTTGAGGCACGCAAATGGCCATTCAGCACCCAAAAACACTGCTGTCGATCCTCGCGGTTTCTGCCGGGCTGCCGGCGACTCTGGCGCTGATGTATTATTTTTATACCGGGGACCAAAGCTTGCGCCCCTTTGGGCTGACAAAACATCATAGCGCCGCCGCGCCAACGAACCCGGCAGCCCCCGAAATCCTGGTTCACATCAACTGGGGACAGAATTCACATAATAAGATGTCCCAGTCCGAAACACGCACCGCTTTGGCCAAGGCGCTTTCGGTCTACAACATCGAATACCGCGTCAAAGTCATGCCCAATGCCAGCGACCGGTCCGACGTCATCTATATCGTCGGGCGCAACCGGATCGGGCCTTTTGCCTTGCACAATGCAGCGCTCGGGATTCCTGCGGCACTTGCGGCCTATCGTCTGGTGCAACCCGCACGCAAAACGGAATAGTTAGCCACCGGGGGACATCTTGGATCGGGCCTGCCCACGTTCCAGGCCCAGTTTCCGCTCTCGCCAGACGATCAGGAAACCGGCCAGCATAATCAGCGATGCCCCGGCCAGCATTGTCATTGTCGGAACTTCCTCAAACAGAAAAAACCCAAAAATCAGCGCCAACAGCATCGCTGCGTATTGAAACGGCGCGATCACCGATACATCCGCATAGCGATAGGCCGTGGTAACGAACAACTGCGCCACGCCGCCAAATACGCCTGCCGCAATCAGCATGACGATGACTTTGGGCGATGGCACGACCCAGCCAAATGGGATGGTGAACAGGGCAAAAAACGACGCGATCACCGAAAAGTAAAACACGATCGCCGCCGTGTGTTCCGTGCGCACAAGGCCCCGCATATAAACTTGCGTCATGGCGGCTGCAAAGGCGCTCGCCAGAACGACAATCGCCCCCAGGGTCTGTTGCTCTGCCGCGCTTTCCCCAAAGGACGGCCCAAGCACGATCAACACGCCGATCAGCCCCAGGATCACCGCCGAAATTCGGAACATCCGAATTTTTTCACCCAGAAAAACGGCCGCCAGCACCACCACAAGGATCGGCGCGGCAAAGCCAATCGCCGTCACTTCTGGCAGGGGCAGCATGGCCAACCCGGAAAAGCCAAGCCCCATGGTCACAACGCCCAGCAACCCGCGCCCAAAATGCGCAATGGGACGCTGCATCTTCAGACCTTCGCGCATGTCATGGCGCATCAACAACCAGACAAGGATCACCGGGATCGCGAAGAAAGAGCGAAAGAACACCGCTTCGCCAGGCGGCACCTCGACAGAGGCCGCTTTGACCAAGACTCCCATCACGGAAAACAAGGTAACTGATATGAGTTTGAGTGTGATACCGCGCAGCGGTTGCATGTGATCGCCTTTGACGTTGCGGCAACACTAGACTGGTAAAATTGGGATCAAAAGCCCCGAACCACCAAAAAACGACAGTTTTTTGAACACAGTGATTATGCCGACGGCAAAGTCTGAATAGGACAAACTCTTTTGGACAAGATCAGGCCGTTTTTTCGCCCGCCGCCGAAATGGCCAGCCCGTCCACCACCGCCGTAAACGCCTCGGTATATTCCAGCGTCGCTGCCGGAAATTGCGCCGCCATTGCCTGTTCCACAACCTGCATCAGGCTGGATCCGCCAACGAAAACGACCCGTTCAATATCTTCCGCAGCACATTCGGCCAGCTTCAGCGTTTCAGCGGCGCTGTCGCGGATCTGGGCCACATGCTCTGACAGTGTTTCGACCATGGCGTCTTTGGTCAAAGGCGCGGACAGGCCCGGCTCTACCATGCGCAGATCAATGTTCGACCTGTCCTGATCGGCCCGATTGGCCTGTATCTTCCCACGCTCTACGACAAAGGCGATATCATGGCCGATTTCCATGTCCAAAACGGTGCTCAACCGCTCAAACGCGGGGCGGTTCACGGCCAGTTTCGTCAGAGTCTTGACCTCTTGACGCACAGAGCCGTTGTACAGAAACGGGATCTTTTCCCAGGTGGCCAGATCGAAATAAATGGCGCTTGGCGCGGGCAGCAAACCGGGGCCCATTTCACGGCGCACCTCAGACCCTTTGCCAAAAAGCGGCATCACGTGATCCACACTGATCGACTTGTCAAAATTCGTCCCGCCGACGCGCACACCGTGGCTGGCCAAAATGTCGATCCCCGTCCCAGAGCCGTTTCTGGAAAACACGGTGAAATCCGATGTCCCGCCGCCAATATCCACGATCAGCCCCATGCCAACCCCGGCAGAGGCAGCGCCATTTGCGATCGCAGCCGCCTCTGGTTCCAACACGAATTCAACGTCTTTGAATCCGGCGGCCAGATAACACTCTGTCAAATCAACCAAGGCCTGCTGGTCCCGCTTTGGGTCAGCCGAATGAAAACGCACCGGGCGTCCGGACACCGCCGTGTGAAACTCTTGATGACACACCTCTTCGGCCCGGTCTTTTACCCGTTTCAGAAACTGGCCAATGATGTCGACGAACGACATCTTTTGATCCATGATCTGGCGTTTTTCATGCATCAAAGGCGTGCCCAGAACGCTTTTCAACGACCGCATGAACCGCCCTTCCTGACCTTCGATCAGGGCCGAATTCGCCGCGTTCCCGAATTTCGTCTGACGATTGGCGAAATCAAAGAAAACCGACGTTGGCAAAGTCTGCTGCCCCGGCTCAATCTCAATGTGATAAGGCGTTCCGTTGACCAAAACCGACGCCGCAGAGTTCGACGTCCCGAAATCAATGCCCAAGCGACCGGCACCTGCAAAACTCGCCATGATCGAACCCCCATCATTGTCAAAAGCCGCGTTCATATGGAATGTCTCGTTTGGCCTCAATGGAAAAACGACGAAACTTTGAAACGTTGAATAACTAGACCCGGTCCACCGCCCATTGCGCGGCATCTGCAACGGTCTCGTCAGGATCTGCGCACAAACCCTGCGCCACAGCTCTCAGCGACGGATCACCAGAATTCCCGATGGCATAAAGAACATTGCGCACAAACCGATTGCGCCCAATCCGTTTGATCGGGCTTCCCGAAAACTTTTGCCGAAACGCCGCATCATCCAATTGCGCCAGCTCTGCCAGTTTCGGCGCAACCAGATCATCGCGCGCCGCATAGCGCAGATCAGCGGCCTCTACCGCGAATTTGTTCCACGGGCAGGCCGCCAGGCAATCGTCGCACCCATAAATATGGTTGCCCATCTGGGCACGCAGCTCTGGCTCGACCGGGCCGTGATGTTCAATCGTCAGATAAGAAATGCAACGTCGCGCATCCAATTGAAACGGCGCAGGGAAGGCATTGGTTGGGCAGGCATCCAGACAGGCCCGGCAACTGCCGCAGTTTTCGCGGGCAGGCGTATCGACGGGCAGCTCATGGGTGGTGAAAATCGCCCCCAGAAAAAACCAGTTGCCCAGATCGCGCGACAGCAAGTTGGTGTGCTTGCCCTGCCAGCCCAGACCGGCAGCCTCGGCCAGAGGTTTTTCCATCACCGGGGCCGTATCGACGAACACTTTGATCTCTCCGCCAGCCTGTTCAATCAACCACCGTCCGACGCGCTTTAGACGTTTCTTAACGATATCATGATAGTCGCGGTTCTGCGCATAGACCGAAATCGCACCGCGATCGCGCTGGTCCAGGACGTCCAGCGGGTTGTGGTCGGGGGAATAGGACTCTGCCAGCATCACCACCGATTTGGCCTCTGGCCATAGGGCCGCCGGGTCACCGCGCCAATTCATCCGTTCGGCCATCCACTGCATTTGCCCGTGGCGGTCGGCCTCTACGAAATGGGCCAGCCGTTCAGCTGCTTGCGGAATAGAATAGGGAGAGGTCACACCAACGCTGGAAAACCCTTCTTCCAGGGCCTTTTGGGTCAGCTGTTCCTTTAACGCGGCCGTCATGCTTATCGGCCTCTGTTATGGTCTGATCTCAAAAATCCAGATCCGCGTAATGCGGTGGAGGAGGAAAGCCAGAGACCTGATCGGCCAGAATGCTGCGGAAAGCAGGGCGCGACTTGATCTTGGCGTACCAGTCTTTCACACCCTCATTTCGGTTCCAGTCCACATCGCTGATATAGTCCAGCGCCGAAAGATGCGCCGCCGCCGCGAAATCCGCCAGAGTCATCGCATCCCCGGCAAGCCAGCGTCGCTGATCCAGCAGCCGGGCCATATAATCCAGATGAAACTTGATCGCCCGCGCGCCCGCCTTGACGTTGCTGCTGTCCGGATAGCCCTGTCCCATGAACTTTTTGTTCACCCGTTCATACAGCAGTTTCGACGTCACTTCGCGGTGGAACTTGTCATCAAACCAGCTGACCAGCCGACGGGTTTCATAGCGCCCGGCCGCATCCTTGGGTAGCAAGGGCGGCTCTGGGTGTTTTTCCTCGATATATTCACAGATCGCGGCGCTTTCGGGCATGTTCATCCCGTCCATCTTAAGCACCGGAACTTTCCCGGCGGGATTTCGACGCATGAAATCCGCATCCTGTTCCCAGTATTTTTCCTCGACCAGTTCGACGTCCAGTTTCTTTTCCGCAAGCGACAGACGCACTTTGCGGCAATAAGGGGAGAGCGGAACATGGAAAAGCCGGATCATGTGGGTGTGACTCCTGTAACGTGGTGTCCTTAAATGCCGTGATCCGGGGGTTAATTCAACTCTCGAAACACGCAGAGCGCCCATCAACTTTAATTGTGGCCGCCCCGTCGGCGATGGATCGCGCACGTTTTTGTACGAACGCACTGGGCTTGGTCGCGGACCGGCGCTTGGGATTTGGCAACAACGCGGCCAGCGTGGCGGCCTGTCGCGCGGTCAAATCTTCGGGGCCAACGCGGAAATAATTCCGCGACGCGGCCTCTACCCCAAACACGCCTTCGCCGAATTCTGCAACATTCAGGTAAACCTCTAGAATGCGGCGCTTGGTCCAGACCAGTTCCACCACTGGGGTCATGATCGCCTCTAGCGCTTTGCGCAGCCAACTGCGCCCTTGCCACAGATACACATTCTTGACGACCTGCTGGCTGATCGTCGACGCCCCGCGCCCTGATCCGTCTTCCAAAGCATCGCGAATGGCGGACATATCGAAGCCCCAATGCTCGCAATAATTTGCATCCTCTGCGGCCACCACAGACCGCGCCATCACAGGCGCAATATCATCCATGGCAACCCATTGCTGATCGACACCGCCCAGACGGCGGCCTTCGGAAAACATGTATTGAGTCGTGGGTGGATTGACGAAGGCAAAAAGACTGACGACCACCATCAAGATCGCGAACAAGACCAAACCCACCCGCCGGGACCAAAGCATAAGCCAACGAACCGGGTGAAACTGCTGTTTCGCCGGTGCCTTTTTGGTCGCACGTTTTTTCGGTGCGGGTTTCTTTTTCGCTGCTCTTGCCACGGGTGCAAATAGCCATGCCCGGCCACGCAGGGTCAAGCAGGATTGCAGGCAAACGGATCGATTTCAGGCAACTGTGGCTTGCGGCAGGGTTCAGGCCGCCCGGCTCAACACCATAGCCTCGCCCCGCTTGACGGTGCTGCGGGCGGTCGTTTCGAACCCGGGGCAATTGGCTGTCTCAAGCTCTGGAAACAACGCCACAAGCTCTGCGCGCACGGCACGGTCCTGCAACAGGATCTGATCGCCGGGGAAAAAGCTTTCCGTTGCAATGCCGTCAGAAAACACCACCTCATGCTGATCAAACATCACATGGTAATAGGCAACCCGGTCGCCCGGTTCACGGCAAATCAGATCATCATCAACCAGATGCTTGGCGGGCACCAGAATTTCGGACTGGCCAAAAAACAGCTCTGCCTGCCAGCCCTGCACCAAAACGCGATGCTGCGGCGAGACCCGCATTTCACGGTCATTGCCCAAGGCGCCAGGTTTGAAAACAATCGGCGCGAAATCCCCGCTGGCATCCGTGTCACTTTTGCCGATCCAGCGAATGGCCTGAAACCCATGATCCAGCGTCTTGACCCGATCCCCGACGCGCAATTCCTCAACCGCGATTTCGCCGCGGTCGGTCAGGATCATCGTGCCCGCTGTGAAACAGGGTGGCCCAAGTTCACCAACGTCCAGACTGCCGCCTGTCGTTACGTATGTCGAGCTGACGAAAGTCGCGCTGTTAGACAGAACCGTTCCATCGGTCGGGGTGAAAACAGCAGGACCACTGGCAAGGTAAAACGTGGTGCCAGTGATCGACACCGTAACACCGTCCATAACGACAGTGATGACGTCCCCCGGCCAGGCGTTTGTCACATCCTGCCCGTTGACCATGTCATTGGAAAAACGGTTGATCAGGTCATTGCTGTCCTGGTCAATGATTTCGAGGTAGGATTTCGTCAATACCGTCCCGCCAGAAGGCGGGTTTCCGGGATCGAGCGTATAGAACTGATCATAATATGTTGTGGGCACGAAACTGGAACCATTTACTTGTTACAGTTTCTTTATGGCCCAGAATCCTTGCCAAAGAATGACTGATACTGGGCCATTTTAAGAAGTATGTGTTTATTCCCGGCGTCAAAAACGTCGGAAATAGAGCATTTTTTTCAGTTCACGGGCAATCCCGATTATTCAGCCGGGATTGCATCCTGTTCCAGAGACAATGGGTGCTTTAGGTGCTGCAGCATCTCTTTTGGACAGATTTGCAGGAAGAATCCCTTTTCAACGTCCCAATTGCGCAGAATTTCGTTCGCGCGAACACTGTTTGTCTCAGCCGCGTGACGTTCAATCAGACCCTTCAGCTCATCCTGCCATTCAGCCACGGTGACCGGGCACATGACCAGGGTTTCCGGGTTGATCCGGTCCGGCGCCAACCCGTCAGGATCGTAAAGATACGCCATACCGCCCGTCATACCGGCCCCAAAGTTCGCCCCGATGGATCCCAGAATAACCGCGATGCCGCCGGTCATATATTCACAACCGTTCGACCCACAGCCCTCTATCACCACCTTGGCGCCAGAGTTGCGCACCGCAAAGCGTTCACCGGCGCGACCTGCCGCAAACAGGTACCCATCTGTCGCACCGTACAAAACGGTGTTCCCGATGATCGTGTTTTCAGCGGCCACCAAAGGCGACTGCATCGGCGGACGCACAACAATCGTGCCACCGGACAAGCCCTTGCCGACATAGTCATTCGCATCGCCAGAGACTTCCAGTTTCAGCCCAGGCGCGGCAAAGGCCCCCAAGGACTGACCGGCAGAGCCTGACAGCTTGATCGTCAGGTGATCAGGCTGCAGCGAATTGCGCATACCGAAATTCTGCACGATGTGGCTAGAAACACGGGTGCCGATGGTGCGCAACGTGTTCTGCGCCGCATAAGACAGCTGCATCTTTTCGCCATCCTCAAGGAAACGGGCAGCGTCAGCAACGATCTTGGCATCCAGCGTATCGGGCACTGCATTGCGAGGACGGCTTCTGTCATACACAATCTTATCTGCGCCATCGACGGTGATCAGCAGCGGGTTCAGATCCAGATCATCCAGATGCGCCGACCCACGGGACACCTGCGTCAACAGATCCGCACGACCGATCACCTCATCCAATGACCGCGCGCCGATGCCCGCCAGAATCTCGCGAACCTCCTGCGCATAAAAGGTGATCAGATTGACAACCTTATCCGCATTTCCGGTGAACTTGCCGCGCAGTTTTTCGTCCTGCGTACAGACCCCAACAGGGCAGGTGTTGCTTTGGCACTGACGCACCATGATACAGCCCATGGCGATCAGGGCAGCCGTGCCGATGCCGTATTCCTCGGCCCCCAGCATCGCTGCCATGACAATGTCACGCCCGGTGCGCAAACCACCATCGGTCCGCAGCGTGATCCGGTCGCGCAGATTGTTCATCGCCAGAACCTGATGCGCCTCTGTCAGACCCATTTCCCAAGGCAGACCCGCATATTTGATACTGGTCGCCGGGCTCGCCCCGGTGCCGCCATTGTGGCCCGAAATCAGGATCACATCGGCCTTGGCCTTGGCCACACCGGCGGCAATCGTGCCAACGCCACTGGCCGCAACCAGTTTCACCGTCACTTTACAGCGCGGGTTGATCTGCTTGAGGTCATAGATCAGCTGCGCCAAATCCTCGATCGAATAGATATCGTGGTGCGGCGGCGGGCTGATCAGCGTCACACCCTTTGTGGAATGGCGCAGACGGGCAATCAGGTCTGTGACCTTCATACCGGGCAGCTGACCACCTTCACCGGGCTTGGCCCCTTGGGCGACCTTGATTTCCAGCTCTTCGCATTGGTTCAGATATTCCGCAGTCACACCAAACCGACCAGAGGCCACCTGCTTGATCTTCGCAGACGGGTTGTCCCCATTTGGCTCTGGCACGAAATGCGCCGGATCTTCGCCGCCTTCGCCACTGTCAGATTTCGCGCCAATGCGGTTCATTGCAACGTTCAGGGTTTTATGGGCCTCGGGGCTCAACGCACCCAAGGACATGCCCGGCGTCACAAACCGCTTGCGGATAGAGGTGATGCTTTCCACCTCTTCAATCGCAACAGGGTTGCCGATTGGCTTGATCGCCAACAGGTCCCGCAAATGGATCGGCGGGTTTGATTGCATCTTGGCGGAATACTGCTTCCACATCTCAAAAGAGGCGCGATCACAGGCCGATTGCAGCATATGCATCGACTGCGCTTCCCAAGCGTGGGTTTCACCCTTTTTGCGTGACTTATAGAAACCACCGATCGGCAAAATATCCGACCCGCTTTTCCAGCCCAGATCGTGAACCATCTCAACTTTGCGCTGGATGCCGTTCACGCCGATGCCGGAAATCCGGCTGGCCATGCCCGGGAAATATTCCGCACACATCGCCCGGCTTAGACCGACCGCTTCAAAGTTAAGACCACCGCGATAAGACGAAATCACAGAGATCCCCATCTTCGCCATGATCTTTAGCAAGCCCTGGTCGATGGCCGCACGATAGCTGGCAACCGCTTCGGTCAGCGTCATATCCAGCAACCCGCGTTGGATGCGGTCGGCCAGACTGTCTTCGGCCAGATAGGCGTTCACAACGGTCGCACCACAGCCAATCAGAACCGCAAAGTAATGCGGATCGACACATTCAGCAGACCGAACATTCAGGCTGCAGAAAGTCCGAAGACCTTTCTTGGTCAACCAGGAATGCACAGCACTGGTGGCCAAGATCATTGGCATACCTGCACGCTCTGGCCCCTGCCCCTGATCGGTCAAAACCAAATGCGCCGCGCCCGAGCGGACAGCGTCTTCGGCTTCTGCGCGAATGCGGTTTAGCCCTTCTAGCAATGTGCCCTGCGTGCCATCTGCGATGAATGTACAATCAATTTCCACCATCGGCGCGGAAAATGACTCTATCAAACGGTCAAACTGGGCGTTGCCGGTAAACGGGCTGTCCAGAACCAGAATATTGGTCTGGGAGGAATCCTCATCCAATACGTTCTTAAGGTTCCCAAACCGCGTCTTTAGGCTCATCACCCGGTATTCGCGCAAACTGTCGATTGGCGGGTTTGTAACTTGTGAAAAGTTCTGGCGGAAGAAATGGCTGAGCGGACGGTATTTTTCGCTTAGAACCGCTGATGGCGTGTCATCCCCCATAGAGGCCAGTGTCTCTTTGCCATCCTCGGCCATCGGTGCCAGAATCTGTTCCAGCTCTTCCAGCGTGAAGCCAGCCGCGATCTGCCGCTTTCGCAGCTCTTCGCCGGAAAAAACAGGCTCTTCCGTCAGACCGGATAGCTCTTCTTCAAGGTCAACGATCCGGTCAACCCATTCACTAAACGGCTGCGCTTTGGCCAGTTTATTCTTGATATCGGTGTCGTGGTAGAGCTTGCCCTTTTTCATATCAACGGCCAGCAATTGCCCCGGACCCAAAGCGCCTTTTTCGACAACGCGCGCTTCGTCCGTTGGCACCATGCCAACCTCTGACCCGGCAATGACCAGATTGTCATTAGTCACGACATAGCGCATCGGCCGCAAACCGTTTCGGTCCAGCCCGGCACAAACCCATTGACCATCTGTCATCGCAAGGGCGGCAGGGCCGTCCCAGGGTTCCATCACGGAATTGCAGTAGGAATACATGTCACGCCAGGATTTCGGCAATTCCAGCGCCTGCTTGGACCAGCTTTCCGGCACCAGCATCGTCTTGGCCATCGGCGCAGACCGCCCGGCCTGAACCAGCATCTCAAACACCGAATCCAAAGCCGCGGAATCCGAAGACCCCTGCGCCACGATCGGCTTGATGTCTTCGGCCATGTCCCCAAACGCAGCCGAGGCCATGCGGATTTCGTGGCTCTTCATCCAGTTGAGGTTGCCTTTAAGCGTGTTGATCTCGCCGTTATGCGCCAAGGTGCGGAACGGCTGGGCCAGCCACCATTGCGGGAAGGTGTTGGTGGAATAGCGCTGGTGATAAATCGCAAAAGCACTTTCAAAGCGTTCGTCCATCAGGTCCGGGTAAAATTCTGCAACCTGTTCTGCCAGCATCATCCCCTTATAGATAATCGACCGGCAGGACAGCGAACAAATATAAAGCCCGCCAATTTGCTGCGCAGCAGCCGCTTTTTCAATTCTGCGCCGGATCACATAAAGTTCCCGCTCAAACTGTTCTTCGGACACGCCTTTTGAATTGGAAATCAGGATCTGCTCTATTTCAGGGCGTGTGGCGTTGGCCTTGCCCCCAAGACAATCGACATTCACCGGAACATGGCGCCAGCCATAGATGTAATAGCCCATCCGCAGAACTTCGGATTCCACAATCGTGCGGCATTTTTCCTGAGCGCCAAAATCCGTGCGCGGCAGAAACACCTGTCCAACGGCAATCAGCTCTCCGTTGCGGGGCTTGTGGCCGGTGCGTTCAACCTGATCGTAAAAGAATGGAACCGGGATCTGCAGCAAAATGCCAGCACCGTCGCCGGTCTTGCCGTCAGCATCGACCGCGCCACGGTGCCACACGGCCTTAAGCGCGGTGATCCCGTTTTCGGTGACCTTGCGGCTTTTCTTACCGTCAATGGAAACAACCAGACCAACACCACAAGAAGAATGCTCATCCGATTCGGAATACATCCCATTCTCGGCCATCCAGGCCCGCTTGGCCTCTTCCGCGATTTTCCAGTTTTCGTCATAGTTTGTCATATCAGGTCTCCGCATTTCCCGGCGCAAAGGCCGCCTGGATTTCTGCTTCTGTCATCGTTTTTGGGGCAACTGCCGGTCCCAAAGATTTCGGCTTTTTGTCGATATAAAGTTCAAGCGCCAGGGACATGTCGCTGATGTCATCCAGCAACCCAACTGAAAGATAGATGGCCGTCGCCCTGCCATCCTCCCCCTTCATTCGGTACCACAACGGGCTGCCGCACGATCCGCAAAATGAACGATCCGCCCAGGCAGAGCTGTCGATCACCTGAATGCTGTCCGCATTCCGGATGTTCATATTGTTCAGGTCCGCCGCCGTGCTCATGAAACCCAGTGAAGCCCACTTGCGACAGGCGTCGCAGTAACAGGTGCCGAAGTCATTCGACACGCCAGCCACGGTAAATTCTACCGCGCCGCACATACATTGTCCTGTCTTCTCGCTCATCGTTCATTCACCGTTAGGTCAGTGTCGGTTCCGTATCGTTTTTTGGTGCCATACAAACTGCCATACACGTGGCATACGTTTTGCAGACAGTTTGCAGACCACCGTTTCGGGCTATTCTGCCGCGATGCCAACTTTGGCGTTCAAATAGTCCAGCATCGCATCTGCTGCCTCACGACCGTCCCGGATCGCCCAGACAACAAGGCTTGCACCGCGTTGAATATCGCCACAGGCATAGACACCTTCGATGCTTGTCTCATGCGTTACATAGTCCGCAGTGACCGTGCCCCAGCGTGTGACTTCCAACCCGGAAACACCCCAAAGCGTCGGCAGATCTTCGGGTGAAAAGCCCAAGGCTTTGACCACAAGATCAGCAGGCTCGACATAGTCGGACCCTTCGATCACTTCTGGGGATTGGCGACCGCTTGCATCCGGCAGACCAAGACGCATCTTTTCAACGATAACGCCGTCTACCGGTTCGCCGGTGAACCCTTTGGGGGCGGAAAGCCAGACGAATTCTACGCCTTCTTCTTCGGCGTTTTGGGTTTCGCGCTGTGACCCCGGCATGTTGGCCCGGTCGCGACGATACAGACATTTCACGCTGGTGGCACCTTGGCGAATTGCCGTGCGCACACAATCCATCGCCGTGTCGCCGCCGCCGATAACCACAACCCGTTTGCCTTCGGCGTTTAGCTCTCCACTGTCATATTCAGGAACATCATCGCCAAAGTTTT
Organism: Marinosulfonomonas sp.; assembly: GCA_051251595.1. Classification (GTDB taxonomy): domain Bacteria; phylum Pseudomonadota; class Alphaproteobacteria; order Rhodobacterales; family Rhodobacteraceae; genus NORP110. The sequence continues at coordinate 491,912 of JBPOFA010000001.1, read as the reverse complement.
TGCGGTTGCTTGCAGTCAAATAGTCGATCGCTTTGACAATGCCGCTTGCCCCTGCGCCCGGTCCCTGCAAATCCCTTGATTTATAGACACCTGTGGCGATCAGCACGGCGTCGTGCTTGTCCCGAATAGCCTCAAAAGTGATGTCTTCACCGACATTGCAATTCAGCACGAACTCAACGCCGCCATCTTGCAGCTGTTCGATGCGCTTCATGACGATGTCTTTTTCCAGCTTGAAGCCAGGGATCCCGTAGGTCAGCAACCCACCCGCGCGATCATAGCGGTCATAAACCGTGACCTGCACGCCTTGACGGCGCAGACGATCAGCCGCCGCGAGACCACCAGGACCAGCACCGATAATGCCAACGCTTTCGCTGCGATCCGTTGTTGGACGGATCGGCTTGACCCAGCCGTTTTCAAAGGCCGTGTCGGTGATGTATTTTTCAACGGCCCCAATGGTGACAGTGCCGTGGCCCGAAGATTCGATGACGCAATTGCCTTCACACAGGCGATCCTGCGGGCAGATGCGGCCACAGATTTCCGGAAACGTGTTCGTTTCCTGGCTAAGGTCATACGCCTCTTGCAGACGACCCGAAGCGGTCATGCGCAGCCAGTCGGGAATATTATTGTGCAGCGGGCAATGAGTCTGGCAATACGGCACACCACATTGCGAACAGCGCGACGCTTGTTCGGCGGCTTTGGCCTCTGCGAACTCAGCATAAATCTCGCCGTAATCAGAACGACGTAAATCAGGGGCGCGCTTATTCGGCATATCGCGCTCTGTCGTTACAAATTTCAGCATGGGTTCTTTCGCCATACTCAATCTCCCAAACAAATGAACCGTCTTAATAATCCCAAGCTTTCGAAAAGAAAAGTCATAATAACTGACCTATAAAAAGAAAAACCCGACCAATATCGAAATTTTTGCAAGTCTTCCTGTAATTTTAGGTAATAATTGCTGACCTAAAAACGTTCTTTTCTTTTAGATTCCGACGGTTAGTTTAAGCTATCTGATTCGAGCAGGCTGTATGAATGACACTTTTTAATCTGCTTTTAGTTGCGATCGTTCAAGGAATTACGGAATTTTTGCCCGTCTCTTCTTCGGGCCACCTGATTCTATTGTCCCAACTTACAACACTACAGGACCAGGGACAGGTGATCGATGTTGCCGTTCATGTGGGAACGCTTTTTGCGGTTATCCTGTATTTCTGGCGTGACGTGTCTTCTGTCATTTTTGGCATTCCACGGTTGCTGACCGGAAAAATAGACACGCCGGGTTCGCGTCTTGGTTTTCTCTTGGGCATTGCGACAGTGCCAGTTGTCATCGCAGGCCTGATCCTGAACATGACCGGCCTGGACGACGCCATGCGCTCTGTCGCGGTCATTGGCTGGTCCATGCTGCTTTTCGGGATCCTGTTGTATTGGATGGATCAAAAAGGCACGTCGGAAAAAACAGCAACCGATTGGACGCTGAAAGACGCGATCATCATGGGGCTTTGGCAAGCGGTTGCCCTGATCCCCGGCACTTCTCGGTCAGGCATCACAATCACAGGCGCCCGCGGTTTGGGGTATAACCGTCAGGACGCCGCCAAACTGTCAATGCTGATGTCCATCCCGACGATCATCGCTTCAGCAGTTTTGTTAGGGGCAGAGGTCATTCAATCCGCCGACACAGCCGTCGCACGGGATGGCGCAATTGCCGCTGGATTTTCGTTCATCGCAGCGCTGCTTGCACTAAGCCTGATGATGCGTTTGCTTAGATCCGTCAGCTACACACCCTACGTCCTTTACCGGATCGTGCTGGGTCTGGCCCTGCTTTACATCGCCTATAGCTAGGCTTTCAGGTTGCGCGCAGAGTCTTTGATTTCAGCGTACTGGCCAGAATCGCGGTACGGCCACAGGTAGTCATCCAAGACCGCATCCATGGCCACGGGTTCTATCCCCAGTTGGGAAAACCCTTTTGCCTTAGCGCCAACCACGTTGTCAGTGTGTAGCGATTTCACCTGATCTCGGGTGACCAGCGTGTTGGTGAACAACCCAAGCGACATCGATTGCAACAGGTCGAACCCGCCCGCAACGATGGACCCAAGCCAGAATGGCAAATTCACAATCAAACGTCTGCGTTCGATCACCGCCAGCATCTTGACCATCAACTCTCGCAAAGTCGCAACTTCCGGCCCACCAAGTTCATAAGTCCCGGATTTCGCCGTTCCAAGCACGGCCTGTTCTGCAGCGGCGGCCACGTCATCCACATAGACGGGCTGCATTTTCGTGTTTCCACCCACCAGCATCAAGGCTGGACCCCACCGTGTCATGCTCGCGAATTTATTGAAAAAATCATCTTCGGTGCCGAACATAACCGAAGGCCGCAGAATGACTGCTTTTTTGAAATGCGCCAGAACGCCAGCTTCGCCTTCGGCCTTTGATCTTTTGTATTCACTCTCACTGTCCGCATCAGCGCCAATAGAGGACAGGTGCACCAGCCGCGAAACGCCTTTTTCGGCGGCGATCCGTGCAACACGCTCTGCGCCGTCATGCTGCACAGCTTCGAAGGAGTTGCGCCCGGATTCGCTTAGAATTCCCACACAATTCACGACGGCATCCGCCCCGGCAATCGCGCGCCGTACAGACTCTTCGTCACGGATATTGCTGAGAATGGGCTCTACCTGACCGACAGCGCCATAGGTTCGGACAAACATAGACTCATTGGGGCGCCGAGTCGCCACACGTACGCGCCAGCCTTGTTTCGCCATGCGACGAACAACATAGCGTCCAACAAACCCCGATCCGCCAAAAACAGTGACAAGCTTGACCATGTGCATCTCCATATTCGTTGTTATCCCAATAGCTTTCTATGCCCCAAGGGACAAGATGCTATGATAACGCAGGAATAATCAGTTCGCCGTTGACACCTCCTCTCACCCCGTTTACATCGCGGCGTCACGACACCTGCCCAGGTGGCGGAATTGGTAGACGCGCTAGCTTCAGGTGCTAGTGTCCGTATGGACGTGGAGGTTCGAGTCCTCTCCTGGGCACCAATTACTCCCAACATCGATGAACATAGAGACCCGTAATCATTGGTGTTTTCCGCAATTTATTGTATTGGTTTGACCATAGCTGAACATACGATACCCCCAGAAAACACGCGGTTTGGGGGTGTCATTGGGGGTATTAGCCCCTCGGTGAGAGGTCGATACCCCCAATGGCACTTTCGGACGTAAAGATCAGAAGAGCAGAGATTCGAGACAAGCCCTATAAGCTGTCGGACGGCGGTGGGTTGTTTGTCCTAGTGAAGCCAAACGGCTCAAAGATATGGCAGCAAAAGCACCGCCGCTTCGGAAAAGAACGACCACCGTCCCATGGGATATATCCCGACGTGACCCTAGCCCAGGCCCGCAAATAACGTGATTAGGCTCGGGCGATGTTGGCAAACTGTGACGATCCCGCCGTGCAGAAGCGTCTCGACGACTTGATGTCTTTAACGATTTTCTCACCAGGGCTCTTGGTTATCTTTCTCATCATCCACTATTCAGTGGTTACGATGAGGCAGAAACACTCTCTTATCAAATTACACTATTTGGACCCATAGGCGCTGATGTCAGACACTGCAACCGATCTAGAGGTGGCAGCGTGCACAGATTTACCGATGCTGCGCGGTGTACGAATGGCCGCCATCACGGGCCTCTCAAAAACCTTCAACAACAGACTGGATTTTGAACGGTTTTTTTGATCACTTACATTATGGTTGGTTTGCGAGTGTTCAAAACAGCCGTTTTAAGCATTCTTAGTCGCTTCATTGGTTGCGCCCTGCCCTGATCCACGCTCAACAACCTCATAGACCCCGCTTTGAAAATCGTACCGCGTCCGTCAGCTATGACGGCTACGTAAACCTGACCTCCTAGCTGAACGTCCGATCCGTCACGGATGCCAGATTTTTGACGCCATGGACAGTGCAGAGATGCTGAAAATCGTTACCGGTCAGGGTAATTACTTCATGCCCGATCAGGAAATGGGTCATTCTTAAAAGCATAATCCCATCCGGTTATAACAGCTTAATCGCCTGCTCGGACGTGTCGCGGATGTGTTGTTCTATGAGGTCTGATGCAAGATCGGCATCGCGAGCCAGTGTTGCCGTCATAATTTCACCGTGTTCTTCGAACTTGCGCCCACCAAGGCCATCAGGTGCTCGTTTTGTAACGAAACGGTAGCGGTCCAGTTGGTCAAACATTATGGAGCGGAGCCGGAACAACCATTTCCCTTGGCACGCAGCGACGATCGCTTCATGAAATTCTCGGTGGCGTTCCACCCATTCGGAATGCCGTTCCATCCGTCGTTCCCATGGCAGCCCTTCAATCAAGCTGAGCCGGTGGTGCACGGCGACAATGTTAGCCTCCCAATCTTCGCCCCCATAGGTAATTGCTTCGCGGACCGCTCGCTTTTCAAAAGCGATGAAATGGTTGGTGATTTCGATCAGTTCGGATGCGGATACAGGGGCAACTTTGAACCCTTTTCCGGCCTCAACTGTGACGAACCCCTCGGATGAAAGTTGCGACAACGCTTCGCGCAATGTGCCGATCCCAACGTCATATCGCTTTGTCATATCTGCGAATTTCAGCCTGGTTTCGGGTTCAAAAATACTACTGACGATGTCCGTGCGCAGACGTGTCAGCACGTCGCGTTGCCCATTGGCGTCGGCTTTCGACCCTCTGCCGAGCGGGTTTAAACTCTCAAGCGTCACGTGGCGCACCACCTTTGGTTAATCGTTGCAATGCGAAGTCTTTAGCGTCTGTCGCACCGCTTTCGCGGATTTTCGAATATCCCATGTGAATGGAAATGAAAACTTGTTTTGAAAATATCACTTCATTAGCCATAGTTTCTATTTTAGTATGATTTTCGAAAATATAAAGGTTTGAGAATGAAGCTGCTCTCTTTCTTGCGTGAAGGTAAAGCCTCATGGGGGTGTGTTTTAGACCAAGGGTTAGTTGATGTTGGGGCACGGAGTGCCGGCCAATTCCCTGATCTCAAAACATTTATCGCTGCTGGCATGCCAGGTGAGTTTCTGGAGGATTTGGGGTCTGCTGAGATCGGCCTTGCCGAGGTCGAGCTGGCACCTGTGATCCCGAATCCGGACAAAGTTGTGCTGGCGGCGATCAATTATTGGGAAGATGACTCTGATCCAGACAAGGCTCCGGCCTATCCGGTATTGTTCTTGCGGCTTCCGTCATCGCAGATCGGGCATGAGGCACCGCTAATTAAGCCGCGATCTTCAGAGAATCTGGATTTTGAGGGCGAACTTGCGGTGATTATCGGTACCGGTGGACGACATATACCCTCGGATCAGGCGATGGATCATGTGGCGGGCTATGCCTGCTACAACGATGCCAGCGTCCGCGATTGGCAAAAGCACTCGCATCAGTTCACGCCGGGAAAGAATTTTGTGGGCACGGGCGGTTTTGGTCCTTGGATGGTGCAAGCCGATGATCTGCCGCTCCATAACGACGGTGTGGCGCTGGTCACGCGGGTGAATGGGGTTGAAAAGCAGCGGACGACCACTGACCGAATGATCTTCGATATCCCCTATCTGATCTCCTATATCTCGACCTTTACCGCGCTTGAGCCTGGCGATGTAATTGTCACGGGCACCTGCACGGGCTTTGGCATTACGCGCAATCCGAAAGAGTTTTTGAAACCCGGTGATGTGGTGGAGGTGGAGATCGAGGGCATTGGGGTGCTCTCGAACACGGTTGAGGCGGAGGTGTGAGCGGCTCACAAGATCGAACGCAAGGCGCTTCATTCTAATATATCAAAATTTTCGAAAATGTTTGGCATTGTGGAAAGTACATGTTACCAACGCCACAAGAGGTTGGAGGAGAAGCGGCGATGAGCTACTTGGTGAATTCAATGGGCCACGTTCAGTTGAACGTCGTCGATGTTGATGCGCTGGTGAGTGAATCCTGTGACATACTGGGTTTGCACGTGACGCGCGAAGAACCGGGTTGTGTGTGGTTGTCGTCCAACGGGCGCATGGTCGAATTAGTCTTACATGAGGCAAGCGAGAATGCGATCCGCTCGCTCGGGTTCGAAGCGGTGTCCGAGGCCGCAGTGGCAGAGGCTGCCGCGCGGGTAGAAGATGCGGGCTGCAAGTTGGTCTCCACCGATCCAAGCCTTGATTGCTGTGTCAAAGGAATGCAGTTTGTGACTCCTCAGGGACACAGCATTGAGTTGCACAGCCCGGTCCAAACCGAGATTTATGGCAACCGCCAACCAACGCCCGGAATGGCACCGCTGCGCCTTGATCACGTCAACATCATGTCGCCGGAACCTGCCGAAACGCGCACTCACTTGGAAAAGATCATGGGGATGCGGTTGTCTGAACGAATGGTGGATGACGGGCTGAACTGGATGCGTGGCGCAAACCGGCTGCACCACATCCTAGGGATTGTGAAGGGCAAAACCGGTCTGCATCATTACTCGTGGGAAGTCGCCAAATTTTCGGATTACTGCCACCTGGGTGATCGTCTGGACACGATTGAAAAGAACTTCATCTGGGGGCCGGGGCGGCACCGGCCGGGTGACAACACTTTTGCGTATTACATTGATACCTGTGGCGCGATGGTCGAATGCGCAGGGAATATGGCCCTGATCAATGATGATGATCGGTATGAGCCGAACATCATCACGGCCCTAAAACGACCCGAAAACGTCCGCGTCATGAATGTGTGGGGCGAACCTGCGCCGTTGCCGTGGCGTGAACACCATTTCCCTTGGGCGGCATCTGCTGACTGAAAATCGATAAGGAAACCCGACGTGACAAAACTTGGCATTTTAGAAGGCTCATTGCGCCGCGCCGCACTATCGCGAACTGCGGCGCGCGCCGCGGCGGGGCTTTTGCCTGACGGAATGGAAGCGGTTCCCCTTCCAAACCCGGGAACACTGCCATTATTCAACCAAGACCTAATGGATGACGGAATGCCTGCCCCCGTCAGTGCCTTCATTGATGCCGTTGCCGGCGTAGACGCCGTGTTGATCGTGACGCCTGAATACAATTGGTCCATTCCCGGCGGACTGAAGAACGCGATTGACTGGCTTTCACGTAAGACTCCCAACCCTTTGGCAAAAAAGCCCGTTGCAATCTGGAGCGTATCTCCAGGTCTTTTGGGCGGCGCGCGGGTCCACGAAGGGCTGCGCCACACCCTGCTTTCGCTAGATATGATCATCATGGCTAAGCCTGAGGTTCAGATCGCGGGCGCAAAAGGCAAGCTGGATGTAGACGCAGGCCAAATCACCAATGCAGAGACTGAAGCGTTCCTTCGGGGGCACCTGTCTGCCTTCGGGACATTCTGTAGTTCATGGAGTGGCGCTTGAGAGGCACACACCCCCGACAAAATGGAGGCGCACCTTAATGGAACATCCGCTTACGTTCATGTCCGATGGTCTGAAACTATCTGGCGTTCTTCATGTGCCGGAAGGGCGCAAGCCGGGGCAGCGCTTACCAACATTTATTGTGTTGCATGGTTTCGTAGGCACCAAAGACAAATCCCATGTCGAACTTTTCGCACGCATGATCGAGGACATGGGTTACTGCGTGTTCCGCATTGATTTCCGAGGGTGCGGTCAGTCCGAGGGCGCGCGCGGCGAAGTGCGCTGCCATGATCAGGTTGCCGACACCCGCAATGCGCTGTCGTTCATTTCCGGGCGAGAAGAGGTTGACCCTGACCGCATCGGCCTGACCGGCCATAGTTTTGGCGCGGCAGTCGCGATCTTTACCGGCGGCGTTGACCAGCGTGTGGCCTGTGTTTTGTCCCTGTGTGGTTGGGGCGATGGCGAACGCAAGTTCCGCGGCCAGCATCCCACTCCAGAGGCCTGGGCCAAATTCACCGGCATTCTGGATGAGGGCCGCAAGCACAAGGCCAAAACTGGTGAAAGCATGTGGGTGTCACGGTTCGATGTTGTGCCGATCCCCGAGGAATTACGAAAGAACCTGTCACCGCATGCCCAGTTCGAAGTACCGGTTGAGACGGCTATCTCAATGTACCATTTCCGTGCCGAGGATGTCGTGGCCGATATTGCACCGCGTCCCCTACTACTGTTTCACACCGCAGGCGATGTGATAACGCCGATGGAGCAGTCCATCAGCCTCTTTCAAAAGGCCGGGGCCAATGCAGAACTGATGATCCCGACGGGCATGTCGCATTTCCCGCTTTCCGAGGATGATGCGCCCCATACCCGCGCGTTGATTGATGCATGGCTGAACAAGTTCTTCCCCACGCCGCTGGGCGCCGCGTCATGACGCAGTTTAGTGCAGACGACCTGAAGGCTTACGCCGCAGGGCTTTTGCAAGCCGGGGGCTATTCCCCGGTACATGCCGAGCGAACGGCTGATATTTTGGTTTGGGCGAACGCACGCGGTGCGAATTCCCACGGAGTGCTGCGGATTCCGCGCTACATCGAAATGGTCGAGCAAGGATTGATTGATCCGGTAGCGGACCCTGAATTGGTCACACAGAATGGTGCCATGGCGGTACTGGAAGCGGCGCGCGCGCCTGGCCCATCTGCCATGGTGGCTGCGATGGACGCGGCGATTGATATCGCCGACCGGGTCAATATCGGCTGGTGCTCAGCGCGCAATATCACCCATGCCGGGGCAGTCGGCTACTTCGCCCTCAGAGCAGTGGAGCGTGGCTGCATCGGGATCGTTATGACGGCCTCGGGCCCGCTTATGGCCTATCATGGCGCAAAGGTGTCGGGGCTGTCGACTAACCCGATTTCCATAGCGGCTCCGTCACGGGGGCGCCCATTGTTGTTGGATATGTCGACCTCGACAGTGGCGCTTGGTAAAATCATGCTCGCAAAGGATGCTGGCACCGCCATTCCTGTGGGTTGGGCAATAGACGCGCAGGGCGCGCCTGCGACGGATCCGAACCAAGTCGCAACGATGACGCCACTTGGTGGGCCCAAGGGATCGGGCCTGTCGCTGATGATTGAGGTTCTGTCTAGCGTGTTGATTGCCAACCCGGTAATCGCGACTGTGCTTGGCGGCGGCAAAGGCAGCATGAACGGCGCGGCACTCGCGATCAAGGTGGACGCGTTTGGCGCGCCGGATCAATTTGCAGACCACATCGCGGATCTGGGCCAGCGGTTGAAAGCCTTGCCAAAAGCCCTCGATACGGATGAAATCCTGCTGCCTGGTGAACGCGGATTTCGTCTGGCCGATGAACGGATGCGAAAGGGCATCCCAGTGGCGGACGGCACGCTGGCCCGCTTGGCCAGCTTGGGAAAGCGGTTTGGCGTTACGCCGCCCGTGGAAATAAAGACGGACGCTGCGGGCAGATAGACAGCAGCGCCGAAAATCGGGAGTTCTTGGGAGGGAACCTTGCAAAAGGGTACGACACATACGGAACAAAACAAGGCGCTGCGTGCGGTAAGCGGCGGTGTGCTGCTTGTGGCAGGCTTGGTCATGCTGTTCTTCGCGTGGGGCTACCCGACCGGCTCGCTCAACCAGATGGGACCGGGGTTTATCCCGCAGACCATTGGTATTTTGATGTCCTGTCTTGCAGTCGCGATCATCATCATTGATCTGCGGGCCCCTGAATTGGAAGACGGTGGCGCGATGCATTGGCGCGGGTTGGTCTTTGTGTCTGCCGCAATCATCATCTTTGCCGTACTTGTGGATGTCGCAGGATTGGTGCCGTCCATGTTTCTGGCCGTGAGTGTGTCCATGTTTGCCGATGATCAGGCGCGGCCGCTTTCCGTCTTGATCTACACAGTGATCGCTACGTTCCTGGGCTGGCTGTTGTTTCTGGTTGGCCTCGAGTTGCCGATCCCGGCGTTCTGGAGGTAGCGATGCTGGATCAGTTCCTTCTTGGTCTGTCGGTCGTCATGCAACCCCATGTGTTGATATACGCGTTTTTTGGCGTGTTTCTGGGGCAGTTGATTGGCGTGCTGCCCGGCGTTGGGGCCATCACTGCAATTTCGCTGCTGCTGCCGGTTACGTTTTATCTTGATGCCACGACGTCGATGATCCTGCTGGCGGGGATTTACTATGGTTCGCAATATGGTGGGTCCATCGCGTCCATCTTGATGAATTTGCCGGGGACGCCTTCATCCGTGGTGACCTGTTTGGAGGGGTATCCACTGGCCCAAAGTAACCGGGCTGGGCTTGCACTGTTTGTGGCTGCCATGTCGTCCTTTATTGGGGGCATGGTTGGTGTGTCCATTTTGGTGCTCGCGGCCATCCCGATGACCGTAATCGCCTTGAAATTTGGCGCGCCAGAATATGCGATGCTTGTTATATTGGGCCTCTTGGCGGCCTCTATGATTGGGACAGGATCACAAATCAGATCTTTCGCGATGGTGATCTTTGGCATTGCCTTGGGGCTCGTCGGGGCAGATGCCACGACCGGGTATTACCGCTTTGTTGCCATGCCAGAGCTTGCCGACGGGATCAGCCTCGTGTCGCTGGCAATGGGACTTTTTGGGGTGAGCGAAGTCATACGCAACGCGTCGCGACGGCCAGCCGCGGATGCAAAGCCTTTCTCGGTTAGCATGCGGGACGTGATCCCCACGCGCGCCCAGGCGCGCTCGCTTGCCTTGCCCATTATCAGAGGTTCCAGCATTGGCAGCTTCTTCGGCGCGCTGCCGGGGACCGGGGCCGCCATCGCATCGTTTATGGCCTATGCGATGGAGCGGCGGTTCTCGCGCACGCCAGAGAAATTCGGCAAAGGACATTTGCCCGGGTTGGCGGCCCCTGAATCCGCGAATAACGCTGCGTCTCAGACAGGCTTTATCCCGACTCTTACTCTTGGCGTCCCAGGCGATGCGGTCATGGCGTTGATCATTGGCGCGCTGATCCTCAATGGCATCATCCCCGGCCCGCGGCTGATGGTGGACCAGCCAGAGCTGTTCTGGGGCGTGATCGCCAGCTTCTTTGTCGGCAACATCATCTTGTTGCTGATCAACATTCCATTGATCAAGCTTTGGGTGCTGTTGCTGCGCATTCCCTACCAAAAGCTGTATCCGATGATCGTGATCATGATTTGTGTCGGCGTTTATTCGCACCGCACCAGCGTCACGGATGTTCTGTTGACCCTCGCGTTCGGGGTCCTTGGATACCTGATGAAAAACTACCGGTTCGAGCCTGCACCCGTCCTTCTGGGCTTTGTGCTTGGCCCGCTGCTGGAAGACAACTTCCGCCGCACGATGCTGTTATACGGCGGCGATTTCTCTGTCTTTGTGACCCGGCCTATCAGCGCTGTTTTGGTCGCCTGCTCGGCCTTCCTGATCGTGTTCGCGATCTGGTCGAGCTTTTCTATCCGAAGAATAGCCGCGCGTACGATTGTATGAGCGCGCTGCAAGCCTTTCCGAGCCCGAGGCAAACTCAACAAACAAGGGCTTACACAACTGGGAGGACGAACATGTTCAAGAAACTACTCATAGCGTTGCCACTGGCGGCAGCCCTTGCTTTGCCCGCAGCGGCGCAAGAATTCCCGGACCGCGCGTTGCGGATCGTTCACGGCTTTGGTGCCGGTGGCAATGCCGATACGGTGTCACGAATAATGGCGGAGGAAATGTCGAAGACACTGGGTCAGCCTGTCGTCGTGGAATCGCGGCCTGGTGCGGGTGGCACCGTCGCCTCGGGCTATGTCTCGAAGGAGGATCCCGACGGCTATACCATGCAGTTGATGGTTGGTGGTCATGCCGTGGCGGCAGCGCTTTACAGCAGTTTGCCTTACGAGTCCGTGGACGGATTCACGTTCATTTCTACACTGGGACAATTCCCTTTTATGGTGGCGGCGCGCTCTGGTGAGTACGAGTCCATCAGTGCGCTGATCGAAGCGGCAAAAGCGTCGCCAGGGTCGATCAAGATCGGGCATTCCGGCGTTGGGTCGACCCAGCACCTGACTGGCGAATTGCTGGCGCTACGTACGGGCGCGGAGTTCCTCCACATTCCATATAAAGGCGGGGCCGCAGCATCGACAGCGCTGATGGGCGGCGAAGTGGACGTTGTGATCGACACGGGCACCGTGATCCGCCCGCAAGCCGAGGCAGGCGTTTATGACATCCTCGCAATAACCTCAGGCGAGCGCTGGCCGGATGCACCAGATGTGCCCACCGTTTCCGAGACAGTGGCAGAAGGCTTTGACGTCGTGTCTTGGACCGGGATTGGCATGCCAGCTGGTGTTCCTGACGATATCGCGGACAAAATCCGTGGTGCAGTCCATGATGCTTTGGCGGTTCCTGCCGTCAGCGACAAGATTGCATCGCTTGGTGCCAAGCCATCTCCATCCTCCGGCGAGGAAATGACATCCTTAATCGAAGGGCAGATTGCGGTCTGGACGGACGTGATTGCGACAGCTGGTATCGAAAAGCGCTAAACCAATCCGGTCCGCCGACGTCAGGTTGGCGGGCCGACCCATTCACAGATCACAGGCAACCGCATCATGAGCACGACAAAACCCGAAGACCTTTATGCAAAGATGCTCCGGCAGACCCTTTATGTGATTACCACAACTCCGGCGCGCGGTCCGGGGATGCAAGACGTCCTGCCCGCCCATCTGGAGTATCAGATCAAGATGGAGCGCGACGGTATCCTGTTTGGCGCAGGCCCCTTGTTTGAGGAGGGCGAAGCGGTTCCCTATGGCGGGATGATAATTGTGCGCGCCAAAGACGAGGCAGAGGCCCGCGCACTCGCCGACGCCGACCCGTTTCATGCGGCCGGTTTGCGCAGTTATACAATGAGCCGCTGGATGCTGAACGAAGGTGCGATGAATTTTACCGTGCGCTATTCCGACCAAACCGCCGTCATTGGCTAATGCAAGTTAGGGGAACAGCGATGTCGGATCAAAAACAGAACTTTATTGGCGGAACTTGGGTGTCGGGGGAGGCCACCGCCAAGATTAACCGGTCCAACACTGTAGATATTGTTGGGAATTATGCTCGCGCGGATGCAGTACAGACGCAAAGCATCGAGCTTCGGGCCGCGTGAACAAGGGCTCTATGCCGCCGAATTCCAAACAACTGTCAAAACGGCCCATACGTCGGCCTAAGCAACAAGGGAAATATTATGATCTACGAGATGCGCGTCTATTCTTGCGTGCCGGATGGGATGCCCGCGCTTTTGCAGCGGTTCGAGACGACGACCCTAAAGATATGGGAGCGGATGGGCCTGCGTCCGGCTGGTTTTTTCACCACCCTTGTCGGGCCAAACAATCATGATCTGACGTATTTCCTGGCATGGGAATCGTTGGCCGAACGCGAACAGCTTTGGAATGCGTTTGCAAGTGACCCTGAATGGGTTGCCGCGCGTGCGGCGCATCAAAAGGCGCATGGCGAGGTTGTCGCAAATATTGCCTCCAGCTTTTTATCGCCAACGTCCTTTTCAACAGTGAAATAAGGCACCACATGACACCCCCCCAAGCACCGGGTCAGGCCCTCGCCGGCATGCGCATCCTTGATCTGACACGCATTTTGGCAGGCCCTTGGGCGACGCAAATTCTGGCTGACCTCGGGGCTGAGGTGATCAAAGTCGAACACCCGAATGGCGGCGATGATACACGCAGCTGGGGACCACCTTACGTCAAAGATGAGGCTGGAGCAGACCGGGGTGCGGCCTATTTCCATGGCGCGAACAGGGGCAAGAAGTCTGTTGTAATCGATATCACCAAACCCGAGGGCCAACGGGTAATACGCGCTTTGACGCAGACATCCGATGTTGTGATCGAAAATTTCAAGGTTGGCGGGTTGGCCAAATACGGGTTGGATTACGACAGCCTGAAACAGGTCAAACCGGATATCGTCTACTGCTCGATCACCGGCTTTGGGCAGTCCGGACCCTATGCCGACCGTGCGGGCTATGACTTTTTAATCCAAGCGATGGGCGGTTTGATGAGTGTGACCGGCCAGAAGGAAGGAACCGACGGGGCCGAACCGATGAAGGTTGGCGTCGCTTTGACAGATGTGCTGACAGGCCTTTACGCGGTCATTGGCATTCTTGCAGCTTTGCGCCACCGTGAGGCAACTGGGCAAGGGCAGCAGATCGACATGGCGTTGCTTGATGTTCAGGTTGCGACCCTTGCCAATCAGGCGATGAACTATCTGGCAACGGGAACGTCCCCGAAACCGCTTGGCAATGCCCATCCCAGCATCGTGCCCTATCAAGCGTTTGAGGCCAGTGATGGGTATGTGATCCTCGCCATCGGCAATGATGGGCAGTTTACGCGCTTTTGTGAGGTGGCGGACCTGCAAGGACTGGCAACAGATGATAGGTTCGCCACTAACCCTGAGCGTGTTCGCAACCGCGCAACGCTTATACCGATCCTGCAAGGGGTCATGTCAGGGCGCAGCATGGACCATTGGATTGAGACGCTGAACGCGGCGCATGTTCCAGTTGGACCGATCAATGATCTTGAACGGGTTTTCAATGACCCACACATCCAAGCACGCGGCATGCAGACGGCACCAGTCGCAGCAGACGGAGCTCTTTTGCAGGGCGTCGCCTCGCCGCTCAAACTGTCACAAACACCACCGATCAAGCCTAAGGCGGCGCCGGACTTAGGGGCGGATACCCTTGCCGTTCTCACCCAGCTTCTGGATCCAGGTGAATTTGATATCACAGCATTAGTGGCCGCAGGTGCGGTGCAGTTTTCGAAAGGCCAGTCATGACCGACAAACTTCTTGTGAGCCATCAAGACGGGATCGCTACTCTTACCTTGAACATGCCTGAGCAGCGCAACCCGATCACCGACGTGGATGTTGTGGATGACATTTGCGCCGCGATGGATTGGTTGAACCGGGACCAGTCGATCCGCTGTGCAATCCTAACCGGGGCGGGCAAGGCGTTTTCCACAGGCGGAAATCTGAAACATATGCGCGACAAAGAGGGCATTTTCGCCGGTGACGCAATTGAGGTGCGCAACGGCTACCGCGCGGGCATCCAGCGGGTGGCGAAAGCCGTCTGGTCGGTCGAAGTTCCGATGATAGCCGCTGTGAATGGCCCGGCTTATGGGGCTGGCTGTGACTTGACCCTCTTTTGCGACATTCGCATCGCGTCCCAAACGGCGGTCTTTGCAGAGAACTTCGTAAATGTTGGCATTATTTCTGGTGACGGTGGGTCGTGGATCTTGCCGCGCCAGGTTGGACTGTCACGCGCGGCCGAGATGGCATTTACCGCAGATCCAATTGACGCCGACACAGCTTTGGCATGGGGTTTGGTGTCGCAAGTCACTTCGCCCCAAGGCCTGATGGGTGCCGCTGTAGCAATGGCACAGCGCATTGCCCGCAACCCACCGCGGCAACTCAGGCTGACCAAACGTTTGATGCGCGAGGGCACTGTTTCGACGTTGGACCAAGTTCTTGAGCTTTCTGCGGCCTATCAGGGGGCCGTGCACCAAACGCAAGATCATGCCGAGGCGGTTTCCGCACTTCTTGAGCGCCGCGAGGGGAAATTTACAGGAGCATAAGTTCCTTGGGCGAAAGACCCGGCCAAAACGTTGTGGAGCGTCACGTGGTGAATACGTCCGGGTTCGGCCAACAAAGCCGGACCCAAGAAGCTTCCGCAGTTCATTTTCCATTTCCTCAATGGACCGCGTGCTCGCGACTTCGGGCGTGGAATCAAAAAGCCCAACAGACTTTCCCAGCAACTCAAATGCCCTGACGCGAGCATGTGCTGTGGGCGCGTGAAGCGCCTCTTGTTCCAGTCCATCCAAAACAAATCCTCTCCGTACGCTTGCCTGCACGCGCTGATCAACGTTGTTTTCATAAGAAATCTCATCGATTCTCAGGGCGACATTAGGGTGTGCAGCCAGACGGGATGCTTCAACATGAATGACATTCGGCTTCATATTCTCTGCGTCATAGGCATAACGGTAAGCATCTGACAAATTTTGTCCGTCGGCCAGTGCATTGGCAAAATGATCTTGCTTCTTGGTCAGGTGTTGCTTCATTGATTCCTCGTTCGCGCAACCTTATGTGACGCTACCCTAAAATTCTCCTGGCAACGAATACGTCAAGACGGATTTTAGATGGATCATTTAAGCATGATCCTTCACACGCAATTGGGGCGGGGCCAAGTTTTGTTAGTTCTTCGAAAGAAAAACTCCTCAAGTTGAGGGGCGGTCAAGGCACAAGGCGAAAGGTCTGCCGATAAGTTTGCCGCCCGCGACCACAGCCGCAAAATCAATTACCTCTGAAATACAAAGGCTTGGCAGTATGTTACCTGCCGTCTTTTCCGTGAACCTCAAACCGAACCAAATCAAACCGACGCAGATGGCCACCGCCAAGAAGTTCGACGCGGAATTGAGGAATAGATTTCCAAGAATAGGAACAACCGTCCAGCAGAACATCAATGGACCGGTGGTATCCTTCACGGTTGCGCGGACAACACCTCTGAATGACGTGACATCTGAACAGGTTTTAACTAGCCTAATACCATTCAGGGTAGGCGAGGCTATATGAAGGCACAAAACGCGCGCGACACGTTAGAGATGTTTCTCCCGTTTGCTGTTTTGTTGGTACTGTTTCTGCTGGGTTTCAGCACGTTGCAGCCTTTTTTACCGGCTTCGATATGGGGGGTTATTCTGGCCGTTGCGTTTCTGCAGATGCACACCCGGCTCGAGCGCCTTTTTTGGAACAAACGAAGTCTTGCGACAACGGTAACGATCATCCTTTTGGTCGTTGTAATTGTTGTGCCGATGTTCTTCCTTTCGCGGGCAATTCTCGCATTTATGCCGGACGTGATCGCATGGTCAGAATCCAACAACTCTCTGATTGATCTTAGCGAATTTGGCATGGGTGCGGCGGCAGACGGGACAAATGGAAATGACAACATTTTGTTGAACGATCTATTTCGGACCATCGCTTACGATATCGAAAAGCTAAGGGGTTTCCTGGGTACAGAAATTCGACCCTTTGCATTCTGGCTGATGAAAGAAGGCCGTCTGCTCGGGCTTTTTGTTTTAGAATTTGTGCTTGGGCTTATCGTGGCATCGATCATTTTGCATCGACACGAAAAATTCCGAAGAGTTGTTGAAAAATCCCTAACAATGCTTGGTGGCCCATTTGCCTTGCACCTCGGGATGACATTGGTTGGGACAATCCGCGCAACGGTTCTTGGTCTTTTGGGTGCGGCAACCGCCCAAGCGCTCTTGGCTTCGGTTGCCTATTACGCTTCTGGCGTTCCGCATTGGGGCATTCTGACAGCGTTAACTTTCTTGTTGGCGTTCATCCAGATCGGCCCCTTGTTGATCTGGATCCCAATTTGCATTTGGTTGTGGGCAAGTGATCAAATTGCTTTGGCGATATTTGTTGGGGCGTGGTGCGGGGTGATTGTCGGGTCTGCGGACAATGTTATTAAAGCCTATTTCGTGTCCCGCCAAAGTGACTTGCCCGGATTACTTGCTTTCATGGGGGCGGTCGGCGGGCTGCTGACTTGGGGAATAATCGGCGTTTTTGTCGGGCCTGTCATTGTCGCAGTTTGTTACCAACTTTGGCTAAGTTGGCTTGCCTCGGCAAAGGACCCGGCGGTTAAGATTGAATGATGTGACCAAACCACAAAGCACAGAGATTGCAGTCATTGGCGCCGGGGTGATTGGCTTGGCGATTGCGCTCAGACTTGCGAATGCCGGGCACGAGGTGACGATAATCGACCCAGCCGCACCGGGGTCAGGCGCGTCCTATGGAAATGCAGGGACCATTGCCGATTATGCCGTCGCGCCTGTTGGTACGCCACAAGTCTTGATGGGCTTGCCCTCGCTATTGTTGGACAAGAGCTCCCCTCTGGCGATCCTGCCCTCTGCACTGCCTTCACTGGCGCCCTGGCTTTTGCGGTTTGCGGTCCAGTCATTGCCGGCTGCCCACAGGAAAAACGCATTAGCAATCGCGACATTGCTTTCTACGGCCAACACATCCTGGAAATCCCTTGCTGCAGAAATTGACGGCAGTGCGATCCTGCAAAGCCGCGGTTGCTTTTACCTTTACGAAACGCAAAGGGCCTTTGCATCGGCGCAATCTGACATGGCTTACAGAAAAAGTATTGGCGTGGCCGTGGACATGTTCCGTCCCGATGAATTCGCAGAAATGGAACCCCAACTTCCGAGCTCCGAGGGCGGTGCAGCCTTTTTCCCAGATGCGATTTTTATGACTGATCCTGGGAAAACGGTCAGCAAACTTGCCCAAGCAGCGATCGCTGCGGGTGCCAAGCATCTTGTTGCAAAGGTCGACCACCTCAAACGCTTGGACAAAGGGGTGCAGCTGCTGGGTGAAGGGATGACCCTTGTCGCTGACAAAGTGGTTGTGGCCGCCGGTGCATATTCAAAACCTCTTGCCGCCATGGCAGGTGACAGGGTGCCCTTGGACACCGAACGCGGATATCACCTGGAATGGGATATGGATGAACCGCTTTTGTCGCGCCCGGTTTGTCCAACTGCGCGCGGCTTTTACCTTTGCCCGATGGAGGGCCGGTTACGCGCCGTCGGCACGGTGGAGTTGGGCGGTCTGACTGCGCCGCCCTCACCACACCGATTTGATGTGGTTGAGACGGGAGCCCGAGCGCTGTTCCCGCACCTGCCAACGCCTTCGCGTCGCTGGATGGGGTTCAGACCGTCAATGCCCGACAGTCTGCCCGTGATAGGGCCGTCGAGACGCGGCGGCGACATCATTCATGCTTTTGGGCACGGCCATATCGGCCTAACGCTTGCCCCAATAACGGCACGTATTGTTGCTGATCTGGTGGAGGGACACAGACCAGAGATTGACATCTCTCCATACTTGTCGTCGAGATTTTCGCGTTTCATGACGTAGCCGAAAGCAGTTGCTCTAACCGGGGTTTATCCCGCGCAATCGCTCAGAGCGGCGGCGCAAAAGTTCCATCGTGGCCAATAACACAATAGAGATAATCACTAGAATCGTGGCCACGGACAAGATCGCCGGACTGATCTGTTCCCGTATCCCGTTCCACATCTGCCGTGGGATCGTTTGTTGATCATAGGCTGCAACGAAAAGAACCACGACAACTTCATCAAAAGACGTCACGAAAGCAAAAAGCGCGCCGGAAATGACCCCGGGCAGGATCAGGGGCAATGTAATCATCCTGAACGATGTGGCCGGTGTTGCCCCAAGAGAGGCAGCGGCCCGTGTCAGACTATGGTCAAACCCAACCAATGTGGCTGTTACAGTAATAATGACAAAGGGAATGCCAAGCGTTGCGTGTGCCAGAATGATGCCCAAATATGTCCCCGCCAGTCCGGTTTGGGAATAAAAGAAAAACAACCCTGTGGCAGTAATGATAATCGGAACAATCATCGGTGATATCAGGATAGCCATAATCACCCGCCGATACGGCATCTCAGGGCGTGACAAACCAAGCGCTGCCAATGTCCCTAATGCTGTAGCCAGGATTGTCGAAAAAAATCCGATTATGATAGAGTTTTTTGCGGCTCTGACCCAGGCCGAATTGTCCCAGACATCTGCCCACCAACTGCTGTCACGGGGGGCGTCAGAGTTGCTCATCCCGAAGGTCAAAAGCAAATCATACCAACGTGTCGAAAAACCGGTCGGGTCCAGGCTCAGCATTTTGGGGGTGAACGTAAAATAGGGCTCTGCGTTAAAACTCAGCGGGATAACGATCAGGATTGGCGCAATCAAGAACAGAAAGATAAGGGCACAGATAACAAGATAAATGTAGTGCCAGATCCGTTCGAGAACAGACGCGTGTTTTGGTAACGCCATATCCCTATCCCAACTTCAGGTTATCAATACCGACAAGACGGTCGTACAACCAATAAATGATCAAAACGCCCCCCAACAACAAAGCCGATAATGCGGCCGCCAGCGACCAGTTCAGCGATTTTTGCATATGGAACGCGATGAGGTTTGATATCAATTGCCCGTCAGAGCCACCGACCAAAGCAGGTGTAATGTAATAACCAACGGCGAGAATAAAGACCAACAACGCCCCGGCCCCGATCCCCGGTATGGTCTGTGGTAGGTAGATTCTACGAAAGGCTGTCCAACTTGTCGCGCCAAGAGACCGTGCGGCGCGGACATAGCTTGGATTGATCGGGCGCATCACGGAATATAGAGGCAGCACCATAAAGGGCAAAAGTATATGCGTCATTGCAATGATGGTGCCGGTCTGATTGTAAATCATCTGCAACCGACCTTCTTCAGACAGTATACCGGTCGATACCATCACATCATTGACCACGCCCTGACTTTGCAACAGCACGATCCAGGACGTTGTACGCACCAAGAGGGACGTCCAAAATGGAAGCAAAACGAAGATCATCAATAAGTTCGAATACCGCAACGGAAGTGTCGCGAGTAAATGCGCAATGGGAAACCCCAAAATCAAAGTTGTCGCAGTAATCAAGGCTGATAGAAAAAGCGTCCGGCCGAACAGGTTTACATATACGGCCCGGTTCTCGTCGACAGAGACGATTTTTCCGTTCGGGTCCCTCCCCAAATCCAATGCAGCCAGATAAAAGTTTAATGTATAGGCCGAGGACGCCCCGCGCATGGCTTGCCAAAGATCAGCATCCCCCCATTTTTCATCCTTGCCGAGCATGGCTTGTTTGTAGGGTGGTTCAAATTTCTCTGCGCTGCGTGCGGAGGATGTAAACAACGACCGCGCACCAGAGTAGTCGTAGTTTACACGGGTACCTGCTGCACCTTGGGATTTATCTTTGCGCATCTGGCGCAAGTCCATGACAAGCGCTTCAAATGCAGCCTCATCGGGTTCCGTGCCAATTGGGTTTGCATCAAACCATTGGGACAGATGAAGGGCCGATTGCGAAAAGGACGGATTATATACGGATCGTTGTAACATCTGCCCGATCGGCATCAAGAATGTCACGATGACGAACAACAACAACGGCAGAACCAGAAAAAACGCGCGTCTCTTGGACCGTTGTTCAGCCGCTGCGAGCGCCGCCTTTAGCGGTTTTCCGTCAACTGTGGTAAGTTCGGCAGTCATTTTCTTCCTTCGATGGAGTTCTGCGGATCGAAGATCGATCAGCGTCCCTGTGTTTTGTTCAAAGGTGCGGTGCCGGGATCACCCCCGACACCGCTCTTTTATTATTGGGCGAGCCAAGCGTTGAAACGTTCGTTCATTTCGCTGTCCCGATCGGCCCAGAACTCCAGATCTGACGCCAGTGCGTTTGTCAGGTTGGCTGGCGATGTCGGCAAATGTTCGGCCATATCGATTGACCCGTCATGGAATTTTCCAATCAAAGGAGCAGAAGACAGACGTGGTGGGCCATAGCTGATCCAAGACGCTGCAACGGCCAATGGTTCCGTCGACGTAGAGAATTTCACAAACTCAAGCGCTTCTTCCATGTTTGGCGCACCTTTGGGGATTACCCAACCTTCCCACTCAAAGACTTGACCGTCCCACATGATAGCAAAGGGTTTACCCTCTGAAGTTGCGGCCGCAAAAATCCGGCCATTCCATGCCATCGTCATCGCGACTTGCTCATCGGCCAGCAATTGTGCTGGTTGTGATCCCGCTTCCCACCAGACGGCCTCGTCCTTGATTGTGTCCAGCTTTGCAAAGGCACGGTCGACACCTTCGTCGGTCGACAGAATGTCATAGACCTCAGCAGCAGGCACACCATCAGCCATCAATGCCATTTCAAGGGTTGCTTTGGCTCCCTTTTTGAGCCCGCGTTGGCCTGGGAATGCCTCTACATCAAAAAAGTCGGCGATCGTTTGCGGAGCGCCATTCGGGAACTTTGTCGTGTCGTAGGCAATAGCCGTGGCAAAAACGTCGGTCGGAACCATGCAATCGCTAAGTGTTCCTGCGATAAAATCGTCCACGGCTGGCGTGCCATCTGCGCCGTCCGGCAAGGTCGAGGCATCGATTTCTACGACAAGCCCTTCGTCACACAAACGGATCGCGTCAGCTATTTCTACACTGGCCACGTCAATCGAAACATTGCCTGCTTCGACTTGAGCCTTGATTGGCGCAGCAGGGTTATCTGCATCTGCCGAGTTGACCTTGATCCCAGTCTTTTCGGCAAAGGGTTTGTGATAGGCTTCAACCTGGCTTTTGGTATAGGCACCGCCCCACCCGAGAACGGTGACTTCCTGTGCCGATGCGGCAAAAGCAAATCCCGAAAGGGCGGTCGTAAGGATAAGTGTTCTTCTCATTTTGTAGCCTCCAATGCTGTCATAGTTGGTGTTGCAGGCGGAAGACCCGCCCATTTTTGTTAGGGTTGAGGGTCCAGTGCACGTGCATCTGCGATATCCCAACTGACCTTGGTCGTTTGTCCGATCTGCAAGGGGCCTTTACCGGCCGCGTTCGGGACTTTCACGACAAAGCTGTCATCGCCATGAACGTCCAGCCGACAGCGGATATGATCACCCAAATAGATCAATTCGAGAACCTTAGCGTCGGTGGCATTCACATCCTCTTTGCTGCCAATACGCACCCGTTCCGGACGAATCGAAATCAATGTCTGGCTGCCAACCTCACCACATTTTACCGCAAGCGCTTTGCAAATATGCCCATCCGCGAGTTTGACCGTCGCAGTATCACCATCCAATGACTGTACTGTTCCCAAAAGCTTGTTGTTCTCGCCAATAAACTGGGCAACAAAACTGTTGTCTGGCCTCTCATAAAGATCATCAGGGGGTGCAAGTTGCTGTATGATTCCGTCATCAAAAACGGCGACCCGATCCGACATTGTCAGGGCCTCTGATTGGTCGTGGGTCACGTATACAACCGTTATGCCTAGGTTTTCATGAAGATGTTTGATCTCATATTGCATGTGTTCGCGAAGCTGTTTGTCCAACGCACCAAGCGGCTCGTCCATGAGGACAAGCTCTGGGTCAAAAACCAACGCTCGCGCAAGGGCAATCCGTTGCTGTTGTCCCCCAGACAATTGTGCCGGGCGGCGATCGCCAAAGGCGCCCATTTGCACCATTTCCAAAGCTCGCTTTACCTTTGCTTCGCGGTCGCTCTTGCTCATGCCGCGGACTTCCAGCGGAAATGCCAAGTTTTCTGCCACCGTCATATGTGGAAACAACGCGTAGCTTTGAAAAACCATTCCAATTCCACGTTTATGCGGCGGGATGTTGTTGATCTCTTTCCCGTCCAGCCGAATTTCGCCATGAGTTGCGGTCTCAAATCCGGCCAGCATCATCAAACATGTCGTTTTACCAGAGCCCGACGGCCCAAGCATCGTAAGAAATTCGCCTTTGGGCATCGCCAAATTTAGATCCTTAACGACCAATGTTTCTCCGTCATAGCTCTTCTGCACACGGTCAAATTCGACAAAAGCTCTTATGGATGAATTCGCTGCCACTCGTTTTTCCTTATTGTGTCATCTTCAAAGAGAGGCATCACGCGCAGCTATGCGCGGCCATTAGACGATCCTAATAAATGCGGTTGAAAACAACGGCCCAAAAGTTACGCCTTGGGTAAGCCTAGAGCGATGTGGGACCAGTGGCAACTTTTTTGGCATTGGCAAAGAAAATAACCGTTGCTGGTGCCACGATTTTAGAACGTGTGTTCCGGAAAGGCTGAAATTTCAGCGATCATGATATCCGAAAATTAAATTCCATACAGCGCAATTGCCACAGTTCGGTCAAAGAACCAGTTCCTTAAAACAGTTCGTAGAACTTTAAGCGAAAGAGCTTCGATTATCGCAATCGGGGGCAGGGCCAAATTTTGTGAGCTCTTAGATAGAGAGACTCTTGGAGTTGAGCGGTGGATTCAAGTTTGTCATAGTTGAGTTCATGGCGCGACAGGTTGGTTTTGTTTCACGCAAACTGGCCAACCGGCGCGTGGGGCAGGTCACGTCCGCGGCAAAGACAACATTTGAACCGATCTTGGGGCCGAGCAATCCCGCCGGCCTTAGTCGAGCGGAGTTTCGGGTGTGTCTGTCGCTTACAGTCTTCCCGCCCGCTGACCTTTTTGCGCGCTTCGCTGTGGCGGGAATTGTCTTTGCGATCGGGTTTACCGGTTTCTTTTTTCGGCTTCTGGGTGGGGGCGATGTAAAGATTCTTACGGTCTTGATGCTCTTCGTGCCTCTGCCGACCCTTGCTGTTTTCGGGAATGTCTTCTCTGCCTCACTGGTGCTTGGAGTCTCTTTTGTCATGACCGCGCGCCGTGTCCCGGCACTGGCACATGTGCCGTTCAAATCGCTTTCGCCAAATGCTGGCTTTCCAATGGGCATTTCGATCGCAATGGCGGGACTGGTGCATCCTTTGGTGGTTACTTTGCTCTTGGGCTAACGCCAGAAACAGGTATCAAACATTGCGATTTCCACCAAGTCGTCCGGTAGGTTCGACTCACAACGCAAGTCTGGCCCTAAGGCTAAAAAGGGCCACGCTGCCTTGTCCGGGGTTGAGCGCGGGGTTGACGATGTATTGAACGCTTGGCGTGATTGCAAAGTTCGGAGACAGTGTGAAACGATAGAACGCTTCTGCAGTGTATTGGTCTTTGGCAAATGCGTCGCCGGGATCGGCCCAATTCAGGCCTATTCCCGTCAGATCCGTGTTGCGCGCATAGTACCCGACACCAGCGGAAACCGACCGCTTGTAAAGCGCCGCTGTGCCCTGCGACATCCCGGCCCGAAGGAACGGAACCCATTTATTGTCCACGAACCAAGAGGCCGAAACTGACGCACCCCAATCTTCGGCGCGGCTGCCGTCATCGGATGCATCCGACTGCCACATGGTCAGGTGAATGTTGTCGAAATACACCCGATCCTGAGAGCTCATATAGCCGACCTCAAAGCTCTTAAACGTTTCGCCGCTTTGGAACACATCCAAATTCGGCGAGGTGGGGTCGCCATTCGCGTCCGCCAATGCCCCGATTATATAGAAGTTCTTTCCAAGGGCCGCACTTGCAGCGATTCCAAGCCCGGGGTTCGGCGCGTTGATCGTCGGATTGGTGTTGAAGGCAAGGTTCTGAAATGACGTGTAGGGGCTTACCAGACCATAGATGTCGACAAAATCGGTTACATCGATCTGGCCGAATTGAACCGTCCAGGACTTGTCTGGTGCACGTTGTGTCCAGAAAAGATTGGTCAACGCCGTGCCGATATCGTTAAAGGCGGTGCCGGTAATGGATAAAGCTCCGCTGTCAAAACCAAAGAACTGTGGGGCAACGGCCCCGTAACTGTGCCGGTTTTCAACCTTAAATGTCAGGGAACCGTTTTCCGCCGGCGCCCAATTGCCGTAAAACCGCAGCATGCCCCCGCCCGCTTGGCCTGCGCCAACATTGGCGTTAGACACCTGGCCGAGCGATAGGTAATCCACATTGAAACTAAGGTTTAGGTCGGACGAGACGCGCTCTTTCCAGGCGAACCAGGAAGGTAAGGCATCTTGAACCATGTTGGAGCGAAACTGCGGGTCAGTCAGGCCATCGCCGGGTTCAAGTTCGGCCTGAACGGAAGAGGGGCCGCCAAGGCTTTGTGCAAAGGCCGGGAAGGCGAGACCTGAAAGGGTGGCTCCTAGAACGAAGGTCTTTCTGAGCACGTTTTTTCCTAACGAATTGGGGACAGTAGCGCAGCGCGTGTCGCGGCATCAATTTTCGGCGCGGGTGGGTTTTTCTGGAAAGGGTTGCTGATGACCGGACTGAAGGTGAAGGTGAACTTCCAGTCTGACGCAAAGGCATCTGGCGCCACGACGTTCTTTTCGATGCCGACGTTCAGTTTTGCCAGTTGTTTGCCGATGGTGGTGGTCTTGGCGACCTGAACGCCAAAAGGAACCGTCCATGCTTGGTCGCTGTTGGCTTCCCAGTTGTATGTGATCGTGGGGCCTGTGCCGACCTGCCAGCCATCACCCAAACCGTAAAATACAAAGTATTGCAATGAGGTTAGCGAGACATCTGGCCCGCTTCCGGCAATTTTTTGATTGTGGAAGGGGAAGAATCCCCACACACCCCATGCTTCGGTTTTGACCGCCAGTGCGCTCGGACCAAGTAGCCAGTTGTCCGACGAGATGTCGCTTCCGGTCGGCACTGAACCCACGATACCTGCGCCCAGTGTCAAGCCATTCGAAGTACGGGCGTAAAGCAGGTCGTAGGCAATGTCGCCAAACGCATCTTCGTCACCGAACTGCGCACCGTTTTTCTTAAGCACAGGCTGGCCTAACACGTAAGGAATGGCAGGGCGGAAGATCAAATTGTTGCCGCTGGCAAGCACAAATGGAAACACCGGCTGGAACGTCGCGGTAAAGCTATCCTGGCTGTCGGCCCTGGGTAGGTTACCATCAAAGGTGCGATACTCGAACTTAAAATTTAGCGTGGCGTTGGCCGCGCCAGGGTTGGCCAGCTCTTTTGCAAGTTCATCGATGTTTGGTCCAACCTGCGCCATGGCCGGGTAAGCAAATAGAACGGAAGCAAATGCCAAGCGCATCGTTTCCCGTATGGCTAGAAGGTTTATTTTTCCGGTATATGAGGTCAATTTTCGTCTCCACACTCTGCAGTCGCAAAACAGAGCTGGTCACCGTTCTGCGGAATCGACCCTGTCATGTCCCGTATCCCGGCGAGCATGAGGTTCGCGATGCTAACCTCTGACCCGGATACCGTAACAAGCGTGATGTGATCTTCGGAAAGCCCAAGGTCGGGGAATTGCTCGCCGCCGGTTGTGGCCAATTGAACGTAATCGCGATTGTTGCGCCGCTCATAGGCGTAGGCCTGAACATGCCCATTGAACACTGTATAGGTCCCGTCGGACAAAGCCGCTTCTATTTGGTCAAAGGGCGTGTCGGTTTCGGTTTGCCAGACGGGTTTGTGAACGAACAGGAAAGTGTGCCGGACATCGGTGTTCGCCGATATGGCAGCCACGATATCATCGGCCTGAGCCTGGCTGATGGCACCGCTGGTACGCTCAGGACTGCTTGCATAAGCTGTCTTCGCGAAGGCTTCCGGGCCTTCGGATTTGTAGGTTTCGACGGCGTCCGCCCTTTGCGACGCGATGATCTCACGCCTTTCGGCGGTCATATCCTCACTGTCCAGGACGAGAAACAGAACATCCTTGAACCGGAAGTGATACCAGGTCGGCCCCAGGCGCTCTGCCCAGACGGCCCGTTCCTGTGTGCTCGACAGATCGTGGTTGCCGCCGACATAGAACACCGGGAAGTCCAGATCGGCCACGCGAGCGTCATAGCTGTCCCATTCGGCGTTCAGGGCCTGACGGTCGCCACCGCCTTCGATCAGGTCGCCCACGCTGATCATGAACTCGGGCTGCAGCAATTTGACCTGGCCAATCGCCGTCGCGAATATCTCCGGGCGCTCTCCGCCGGTCAAATCCGCATGGATGACGAAGGTTAGCCTGTCATCCAAAGAGGGGATTTGTTTTTCCGTCCAAGGAACGGCAGGCCCCGTCATGCTGTGTTGAAACTCTTCCGCGTGTCCCGCGAGGCATATGCCGAAACTGAATATGAACGAAACGACTGCTAAGCGCATTTGCCACTCCATATTTATGCGTGTCTGATAAATGTGGGGCGGCCGAGGTATTAAACCGCCCCACAATATCATCAATCGAGCGTATTGTGATAGACCACGCCAACCTTCATGATGATGTCGATCGCCTCTATTTTTCAGACGTCTCGAGCGAGATCACAAATTCCCGAAATAGGCTTCACGGCTCGGCTTTGCGGGTTTGAAAGGTGATGCATTTTCGCCTGGCAGCCAGTTCTTATAGACGTCACCGTCCTTCATCACGAAGTCCACGTTATCGCGCGAGATGGCGTTGATGTCCTCAAGAGGATTGCCATCAACCAAAATGATGTCGGCGTACCCGCCTTCAACAATTGTGCCTAATGTCCCTTCTTTGTAAGGATTCATTCCACCCGTCCAGGTCAGTACCTCTGCGGCATTGCTGGTTGCTGTTTTCAGCGACAAAAGTGGATCGTTGGCAACCTTGTCGTTGAACCAAATAATGTTGTCAGCTTGACGCACCACATCTGGTCCAAACATATCGCCACCAGCGACCATCAACAGATCATGCTTGACCGCCCATTCCATCATCTGCTGAGCGCCAGAGTTAACCTGCGCTGCCTTGGCTTTTTGATCGGCGCTGAAGAACGTGATGCTTTCCGGATCGCCAAAAGCCTGCAACGACATGACAGCCTGTATCGACAGCGCGACCCCTTCTTCCTTCATGCGGATAATGGTTTCTTCAGAAACCAGGAAGTTGTGATCAATCACGCGAACACCGGCATCAATCGCTCGGTTGACCGAACGGTCATGGTAGGCATGAACCAAAACATATGTGCCGTAATCTTCGGCGACACCTACGATCGCCTCAAGCTCTTCCAATGAGTATTGCGTTGTGTGCAGAGGATCAAATTCACTGGCGACGCCACCGCCGGCCATGACTTTGATTTGTGTGGCACCTGCCCGAAGGTTGTGACGGGCGGCGCGAATGACCTCAGGCACACCATCGGCGATAAAGCCAAACATATGCGCTTCCAGGTCATCAACGTCACCGGGTACATCATTGAAGGATCCGGTGTCTGCGTGTCCGCCAGTTTGACTTAGGAATGCACCACTGGGGTAGAGCCGCGGACCGGGGATGATGTCATTGTTTATAGCTTTCGCAATCCCAAGGATGTTGCAACCTGCATCGCGCGCGGTGGTGAAGCCCTGATCCAGATAGTCCTGCAAAACTAGTCCTGTGTAGGCGCCATTGGCCATCTGATCATAGTTGTCGCGAAACTCCAGCATGCCGTTTCGGATACACATATGGGAATGCATGTCGATCAGGCCGGGCATCAGTGTTCTGCCTTCGCCGTCGACGTTCAAAGCATCCGGTGCGTCGATGGCATCTTGGGACACGGTCTTGATCAAATTTCCCTCAACCAAAACCGATCCGTTTTCAATCAATTCACCATCGACGCCGTTGAAGATGTTGACGTTCGTGAACAACACTTGACGCGGTGCGTCCTGTGCCTTGGCCACGTTTGGTAGATTTGCAAAAGCGAGGGCCGCACAGACCATTGTGACCGCTAGTGTTGTTTTTTGTCTCATTTTTGAATTCCCCATGATATCACGCGCAGTTCGGGCGATGCGCCCCCCAATTGCATTTTGCACCAATCAGAGATCGTGAACCCGTCATTTCAGGACGTCAAATTGCGATTTATTGTAATTAATGACCGATTCAGGTTGATCGAAGGTCAAATCTGAGGCTGAATATTCGCCAATCCAACCGTTTGGACAGCAGATCATGCCAAAGTCATTGCCCTTGGTGCAGCTTCAATTGCTTGCCCCGTTGTTAAAGGGACTCAGGCTGCGGGGGGTCGATCCAGATCCCGTGTTAGAGAGCGTGGGCCTGACGCAAAGTGCCGTGGATCACGAGGGCGCTTCGGTTCATGTCATGGTGATGCATCAATTCGTCGAAAATTGTGCAGCGGCGACAGGGGACAAAACATTTTGCGCGACAATTGGGGCACAGCTGGATCCCACGGGTTGGCCGATGGTCCGAGCGGCATTTCAACAGGCAACGACACTGGGGGATTTTTTGAACGTCTATGTGGCCCAGGCAAACAAATATGCGTCCTCTTCCACGCCTTATGTGGACGTCCGCGGAGAGATGGCGACCTTCGGCGAAACGCGTAGATTTGCGCCGCTGATCGAACCGGCACAAAATGATGGTTTCATGATCGGATTGAAAATGGCCATGTTGAGAAGAGTCTTGGTCGACGTCAAAGAACCGGAACGCGTGATTTTGGTTCTGTGCGATCCTTCGGTCCTGCCAAAGTCGTTTTCCCGCTACCAGTCTCTGCGCGGCGATCAAATGGGCCCTCGCATTCAGTTTCCCTCCAAATGGCTTACATTGACCGTTGCAAACCAAAATGTTGAAAATGGTTTAAATGAAATAGGTCAGGAAGTGCAGATGGATGACTTTCTGGCTGGGTTCAGGGGACTTCTGAGCCGAACCGTTGGAAATGGCGGTGTGAAAGCCAACGAGGCGGCAGAGCTTTTGCATATGAATCAAAGAACATTGGCCCGCCATCTGTCCAGACTCGGGACCAGTATTTCCAAAGAAGTGTCTCTGGCGAAAATGAATTACGCCAAAGAAGAACTTGAAAGCTCTCACCGATCAATTGACGATATCGCGGCTGCACTCGGCTATTCTGACCCATCCAATTTCTCGCGGGCTTTCGCCAAAGAAGAAGGCCAAAGACCGTATGAGTACCGAAAAAGCCGAAACCAAAGTAGCGCTAGCTGACCGCGTTTGACTGGATTTGAACCGTCATGCCGGGATGGATCGATGAACGGCCTGTTTGGCTATAAAGGTCGGCTAAGGATTGGCGGATGTCACCCAGATCAACGAACCGATCAATCGAACGGGTGGTCTAGAGGCACATGATCTTTAAGCGAGAACTCATAAAACAACGCAGCTTGCACTTCCTGCTTCGAACCCATCATCGCAATAATCCTCCGTTTCCGTACAGAAATGGAATCAGCGACAAGCCCTCAAATCAAGCAAAGCAGTATTGCCGATCCAACCGAGATTCGTGGCCACCAGCAGATGGCAGATCTGTACAATGTTTCAAGGAATAATCCAGACGGATCTTCGGGCGCGTGTGAACATGGGAATGAAGCCGTCAATCAAGTGGGTTGACATTTCGCCGGACCTGTCTTTAATTTCTGTCATGACAGAATTAAATGACATAACCGATTCTACCGCAAAATCTCAGTTCATTCTGTACTGGGGCGATATGGGCAGTCAGTGGGGTGTGAACCGCTCTGTGGCCCAAATCCATGCGCTTCTGTTTCTCAGCGTGAGTCCGATGAATGCAGAAGCGATTTCAGATCAGCTTGGCATTGCGCGTTCAAATGTTTCGAATTCCTTGAAAGAGCTGGTGAGCTGGAAGCTGATACGGCGCGTGCCCGTTGCCGGGGATCGGAGAGAGCATTTTGTGGCAGAGGTCGATGTCTGGGAAATGGCTATGCTTATCGCGCGTGGCCGCAAGGAACGGGAAATTGACCCTGCAATGTCCGCCATCGACAGCTGCGTTCGACAGGCCCAAGAAGAGCCCTCCCTTGATCCAATCATCATGGCCCGCATGCGAGAGATGCAAGACTTTCTGGCGACGGCTGATCGGTGGTCCAATCAGATGTTGAACGTCCCGAAATCCAAGTTGAGCACTTTGATGAAAATGGGCGACAAGGTTTTGTCACTTCTTAAATTGACGGGTGGAAAGTCAGAATAGGCTAAGTTTTTTTTGCCCAGTTATTTCTCTTATTACAGAACAGTAAGATCGTACAGAATGAGTAGATGAGATGAAAGTTAACAAGTTCCCAATTCAAAAGGATCCAGACCACCGCTTTTCCGCTTTGGTTGGATCAACTGAGTGGCAAGCCCTGCCGGACGCCGTGCGAAAGCGGTTTGGCAAGCGGCTGCAGGGGGGCGTCAGCGTTGCGTATCAGGGCAAGGTTGTCGCGATGCGCATGAACGCGGCGGGGCGTATTTTGGCCCACGCCGCCCGTATGATCGGTGCGCCCCTGCCCTATGACATGTCATCAGTTGATCAACCGGCCGTCGTCACTGTGACCGAGGACATTGCCGGAAGCGGACAATTCTGGATCAGGCAATACGGCAGACAAGCCGGATTTCCCCAGGTCGTACACAGTTCAAAACGGTTTTCAGGCCCAACCGGCCTAGAGGAATATATCGGTTATGGAATTGGCATGGCCCTGAATGTCGTCGCGCAAGGCAATTCTTTGTTGTTCAAAAGCGACCACTATTTTGTGCAGGTCTTTGGGCGGCGCTTGCGCATTCCAAAGGTTTTCAGCCCGGGCGATCTTGTGATCGGGCACCACGATCAGGGCGACGGGCAGTTTCGCTTTTCTCTCGATCTTTGCCACCCGTTATTCGGTGAAATGATCCACCAAGACGCAATTTTCCGAGACGCAAAGGAATAGAGCTATGGACAATCCAATCCTCTGGGGCCTGATCTCCGTGCAAGTCGCCATGGGGGCGTTTGATACGCTTGTGCATCACGAAGGGACGGAACGTCTTGCCTGGAGGGTCTCGCAAAAGAACGAGCTTCGCCTGCATGGGGTCCGTAACTTTTTCTACGCCATTATTTTCATGTGCTTTGCGTGGCTCGAACCCCATGGGGTGTTCACGATTATTCTGGCGGGCATCCTGTGTGTCGAGGTCTTGATCACGCTTTGGGATTTCGTCGAGGAAGATCTGACCCGGAAATTGCCCGCAACCGAACGCGTCAACCATACACTTTTGGCGCTGAACTATGGGGCGATCCTTGCACTTGCTGCTCCCTACCTTTGGGACTGGGCGTTTCTGCCAACTGCCCTCATTCCCGTCAGCTATGGTTGGTGGAGCATTATGGCCACGCTCTCTGCCATTGGCGTCGGCGTTTTCAGCGCGCGTGATCTGCTGGCGGCCGCGCGCAGTGACAGGCTTGAACGTGGCGAACCCGCCGCACTGGTTTCAGGGTTGAAACCACGTCAGCATATTTTGGTCACTGGCGGGACGGGCTTTGTCGGAACGCGACTGGTAGAGGCATTGGTCAAGGCCCGCCACAACGTAACCGTTCTGACCCGCGACGCGCGCAAGGCGGATCAGTTGACGCATCCGGTGCGCGTTGTGACCCGTCTCGACATGATTGAAGACGACGATCCTTTTGATGCCATCGTGAACCTTGCCGGGGCATCGATCGCGGGCGGGCTTTGGACGGCCAAACGGCGACAAACCATCATTGCATCACGGGTCAATATGACAAGGGAACTCAATGCGCTTGTTAAACGGCTGAATGTTAAGCCTTCATGTTTGATCAATGGATCAGCCATTGGATGGTATGGTTTGCAAGACCCGCAAGACGATACTGCACTAACGGAAGGCACAGCCTTTAGTCCTGCCTTTGTGCATGATGTGTGTGCTGCTTGGGAACAGGAAGCCCGTCTGATCGAGCATCAAGGGATCCGCGTGGTTATCTTGCGAATTGGCCTGGTTTTGGGTGTGGATGGTGGACTTTTGGCCAAGCTTCTGACGCCCTTTGAATTTGGTCTAGGTGCCATTCTTGGCAACGGGCAACAGTGGATGTCATGGATTGAACATGATGATCTAATCCGCGCCATCGCCTTTGCAATCGCCAACCACGACCTTTCAGGCCCCATAAATGCGGTCGCCCCTAATCCGGTTCGAAACAGTGAATTTTCCCAGGAACTGGCCACTGCCTTGCATCGACCATTGCCGTTCAAGGTCCCCGAATGGGTGCTGGTAAATGGGCTGGGCGATCTGGGCAAGGAAACCATGTTGGGAAGCCAGCGCGTCGTCTCGGCCCGCCTGATTGAACACGGCTTTCAGTTCCGCCATGACAGCATCGGTCCGACCTTGAAAAAGATCACGGGTGCCAAACACGTGCATGACAAAAACACACAAGCTCAACCGTCACTGCAGGCAAATCCGCACGGACAAAAGTTGTGACCCAACAAACCGGTATGTTTTTCGTTCGGCCCGAACGTTCTAGTAGGTGCTAAAGGGCCAGGTGCCGTCTGGGCGGTGCTTGTTTTCCAGTCGCGACAAATCCTGACTAACAGCGCCGTCTGTTAAGGCCATGATTTGGCGCCGTGGAAACGATCTTATATCCGGCGACAAATACCCCGACTTGACCACCAACAGATCGAAATCGTTGATCGCAAGACCAAGCGTTTCGAAATCGCTGAAATCGTGGAACGGGCGGCGTATTTCCGTCACCACGACAGTGACGCCACTGGATTGGACAACGGCGCATTCACCGATGATTTCGCATTTTTCAACGGACACAGGCACCCTTGGCCCGCCGCCGCCCAGTGACCCCCCAAGCGTGACGGTCGTCGCCCCTTTGGCCAAAGCCTCAAACGCCGTGGGGTCAGCGATGCCCGCGAACAACACACCGGTTCGAGAACTGGCAAACACACTTTCCAGAACATCCGCGCGGTCACCGACGCCACCCGCCGTCGGGTTGTCGCCGCTGTCGGCAAGGATCGAAGCTGTGCCTGCGGTTCGCGAAAGCGCCTCTGCCAAGGGCGCGGCTTCGACATCAAAGGTCAAGTCGTCCCGGGCCGCATGGTAAGACTCTGCAATGTCATGGGCGGCCTTGGCGCCAGCGGTTGCGTCGGTTGCTGTTACAACGGCCGAAGCCGTCGCCCGGGGGCTATCCGCCCAGACATATCCAATCATCAGGTTGCTGTCCAAGATCCCCTCACGCGTGTCTATTTCGGGCAATTGCGCGTAAAGCGCATCGCATGGGGCCACAAAGGTGGATGACATTTCGCCCGGTGCCAATATCGGAATCGCTGCTCTTACGACCATCGGTCGTGGCCCGCCGTTCAGCGCATCGGCAAGCAATCTGGCCGCCCGAGTATGTGTTTCGGCAACATCCACATGAGGCGCCGTGCGGTACGCCGCAAAAGCATCAAGCGTGTCCACAATTTGTTGCGTAATCTGACCGTGCAAATCAAACGATCCAGACAGAATGGCCCGCGGTCCGACAATCTTGCGCACCTGAGCGATAAAGTCGCCTTCCGGGTCGGTAATACCGGGCACGAATACCGCGCCATGCATGATCAGCAGAACACCATCCAACGGCAGGGCAGCGCGAAGCATGTCGAAAAACAGCTCTGTCTGCGCGGCCCAGGTTTCCACCGAAACGGGACCGCCAGGGACGGATCGGTCGTGAAACAAAGGCAGCAGATCGATACCCGCAGCGGCAAAGTCAAATTTGACCAAACTGGCCAGCTCATCTCCTTCGCGTCGCGTGAAATCGGCAAAGGTTTGTTCCAGGGGATTGTAGCTGGAACATTCGGTATGAAGTCCGCCGACCGCGACTCTTTTCATGGTAATCTAATCCTGTGGTTTTTGCCTCTGATACTGCACAGGTTAGGGTTTGACGATCCAAAAACGCGAGCCAGCCGGCGATTGCACATTCTCCGCCGATCGCCACCCCGGTCTCAATAACACCGCCGCTCAATCTTACGAAGACTCAGCGGGAAACCAAAAGCTGACGTTCGCGCGGTGTGCAGAGAATGCCGGGTATGAGCCCAACTTCGACCGATGCTGCCAAATGGGCCAACGATCGCTTTGGGTGAATGTAGCTGAAACGGGCCGTCCACACAGAACAGCCCCTGTCTCTGGTTTACTTGCCAAGAAATGCGCGGATCAACGGCATTGTTTCGTCCGGATTGTCCCAAATCATATCGTGTCCAGAGTTTGGTACAATCTTAAGCTCTCCGTTTTGAAAGAAGCTTAGGTGAACACGTTGCGCATCTTCGCCAAGCCAGTCGTTACAGGCACCAGCGAGCAAGAGGACAGGTCCGGGATAGCTTTCGGCACCTTGGGCAATGAGTTCAATTTCGGCAGCACCGGTTTTGCCGGCCGTTTGGCTGGCCGTTGCCCCAAATCGCCACGCCGGCGCATCGAAGTTTTCACCGGAGCAGTGGTAGGGGTTGTCCGGGTGATTGACGAACGTGTGAATGATTTCGCTCATCATATGGTCCTGACCGGCACTCGAGTCGGGGCCGGACACATGCAGAGACTGAAAAGCGGCGATAGTGGCCTGCCAATAAAACCCCAGTCCGGACATATATGGTTGTGCTTGTGTCATCCAATCCTGAGCCTCTTCGCCAGTGAAAAAGCCCGGTTCCAACAGAATTGCACGTGCGACTCTTTCCGGAGCTTCTCCTAAATAGGCCGTTGCAAGCATCGCGCCCCATGAATGGCCCAACAGGGTTACGGGACGATCGGGAGAGTATCTGTCAATGACGCCGTCAAGCTCTGCCATATAGGCCGGGACGTTCAAGTCTTCCCCCGGGACTCTTTCAGACAGCCCTGCACCTCTTTGGTCGTAGAATACGACGAAATTGGTATCCGCCAGTGATCTTGCGCCAAGTTGTGATCTGTAATCTCCGCCAGGACCGCCGTGCAGAACAATGATCACCGGGTTCGATGGGTCGCCGTATGTCTCGGCATGCAGACGCACGCCGTTGATTTCAATCTGTGGGAGCGAGGCATCGTCTACCACTGTGGCAGCCACGGGGTATTGCCCCAATGTGGCGAAATACAAACCTATCGCGGCCAAGATGAAGGCCCCAACAACGCCACCGGAAATGATCAGACTTATCTTGAATGCCCGCGCGATTTTCTTTCTGGTAGGTTTCTGATTGTGGGTAGCCGTTGGGGAATCCTCTATCATGCCCATTGGGGTTCCGCTGGCCGTAAGACCGGCGCGTGCCGCTTGTGGCCTTTGATGCGTATGTGGTATCTTCATCGGGTTGTTCTCCTTACCATTGGAACCCTCTTACTGAGCGCGCACAAAGCTGGCATTATCGTTTGATAAGGAATTCGCGATTTGGACCTTTTGACGTTTCTCAGCAGTTCTTCGAGCGCTTTGGACAAAGAGTCCGCGCGCGTGTTCGCTTCAGCTTGGAGCGTTGAACATATCGAAAAGGGGCGTCGCCTTGCAACGCAGGGCGAGATGGAACCGATGGAGCACATCGTTCTTGATGGACGCGCCACCAGCCAAATCAGCGATCCCGAAGGTCGCGCCGTTTGCGTTGGCTTTCACGCTGGTCCCTGCGTGGTTACACCAAATGTCGTGAGAACCAGAAATGGGACCTCGCTGGTGTCAATAGATGTGATTACGGACGTGTTGGTTGCGCAAATGGACAGCCGCGCTTTGACTGAACTCATGCT
Source organism: Marinosulfonomonas sp. (assembly GCA_051251595.1). Classification (GTDB taxonomy): domain Bacteria; phylum Pseudomonadota; class Alphaproteobacteria; order Rhodobacterales; family Rhodobacteraceae; genus NORP110. The sequence goes on along the minus strand of JBPOFA010000001.1, from coordinate 455,263 downwards.
GACATCGGAGCCAATTCGCGAATGGGCAAACGGCATTTTGCAACAGGAATTGGCCAGCAAGGCTGATCGAGAATGGTGCCTTTCTGCACTTGGCGGCGCAGACCGCCTTGCATGGTTTCGCAAGGGTTTCCCGCATCACGAAGACCTTTTCGGTCACTATTTGATAGCGTCCTATCTCGGTGTCACCCCGGTCACACTCAGTCGGCTTCGCGGGGCCGAGCGAGGCACGGCGATTGAATGAAGGTCCGGCGGGGGAACCATTTTCCAGTAAAGCAGACCTTGGGAGCTACCGCAGCGAAATGGCGCTTTGTCCCGCTGAGCGGACGTCGTCTCACCGGACTGCGATGGTCGGGTCTTCGCTGCGATTTCAACCGATTGATGCGCCATGTGAAATGAAGACCGCGCGCAGTTATCTCGGAATGCAGTGCACGGTTGTCCGAGATTTTGCAGCGATCACAACAAGACGTGATTCAACGCTAAATTCTAAGGATCATTTGCCAGCTTGCGCCATGCTTTTGCATAAACACCATATGCCTGCGGGACGTCTGATATGGCATTCGGAAAGTCAAAGCCCGGCGCATTTTCATCGCTGAATAGCAGTGCGGCACCGATGCTCGTCCCGGTCGTGGCCTGAGAGTGCAAAACAGGTCTGCCTGTCGCAGCCGCAAGCATCGTTCTGAATTCGACGTTCTGCGCAAATGGTCCTTCGACGATTGTCGGACCTTGCGCGCCGGTCAGCGTCAGGCAAGCATCCGTCATCATCGCCAGGTAAAAGGACAAGGCGGCCGCGCGTTGACCAGAGGCCGCGGCGGGCTCTGGCCCCGTCCAGCTCATCTTGCGCCCTTGGAATGGGCCGGTGGATGGTTCAACCGCTGGCAGGATCATCAGGGCAGACTCCAGAACCTCTGCCACGTCTTGCGCATTGGGGGTTATGGATTGACCGTCTTGCACCAGCTCATATTCCCGCCCGCCCATGAACCTTGCAGAGGGAACCGGATCGCCCAAAGCGTTCACATTCACCAATGTATCCCGTTTTGGGTCAAGCCCTGCGGTCGCGCCGCCGATGGCCATCACGATCACCCAGGTTCCTGTTGAAACCACAGAAAACGGGGCCTCTTGCGCCAGGATATGCGGATAGAGAGAAGCGTTGGAATCGTGAATACCCACGGAAACCGGGGTATCCGTGGCCAAACCCGTTTCCCTGGCGATCTCTGGCAAAATTGTCCCCAGAATGTCCCGCGAGTTTCGCGCAGGTGCCATTTTGTCAGAGAGATCCAGCCTGTCGATGAGGCTGGAAAATGTACCGGCATCCGGGGACCAAAGGTCCGTGTGGCACCCAATAGAGGTCACGTCAAAGGCCACCTCTCCGGTCAGGCGATAGCCCCAGTATTGGGGGTAGCCTACGATCGTTTCAGTGCGATTATGAAGCGTGGGGTCTTGGCTAAATTGATAATGCAGCTGCGCCCCTACATTCAGCCCGTCCGCCAATCCGGGCGATCCGGTCTGCGAAAAGGGCGGGCGGATCGCATCATATGCCTTAGCAATATCCGCCGGGACAGGGTGTTCATAGTCAAGAATGGGCGCGGCAAGGTTTCCTTGCGCATCGAGCAGCACAATGCTGGCACCGTGCGTCGTCACAGAAATGGCGTCCACCCGATGTTGGCGGTGGAATGCCCCTAACGCGTCCAGCAGGAACCGCCATTGTCCTTCGGTGTCAAAGTGGCCCCAGGGCGGACCGGGCAACACGGTGTTGGGCCGCGTTACAACTGCGATTTCGGTCAGTGTATCCAGATCAACAAGCGCGAGTTTTGCGTTTGTCTTGCCGATATCAATAACTGCGATGTGACGAGGGGCGGTCATGGCATGTGAAATACGCGCGTCAGCGGAACCGCAACGGGCGCGTTGTTTGCGTCGGTTTCCATTAGGTCGGCCATATGGTCCCACCATTTTTGCATCACAGGGTGGTCCGGCAATTCATCCATCCCGTGGTCGGCCTCACGGATCAAAACCCCAATCAGCAAATTTGTCTCTTCGTCCAAATGGATCGAATAGTCGCTGACCCCTGCATCCTTCAGCAAGACCACCAGTTCTGGCCAAATCTCATCGTGGCGGCGTGTGTATTCCGCCTCCATCCCTGAATTCAAACGCATCCGAAAAACGTAACGTTCACTCATGATTTTGCCCCCCTGGACATGACCACAAACCTAATCTCACCGCTCACATCTTCCTCCCATGGTCAGTGCACGTCTTTAGCCCGAATTCAGGCCACACCCTCTTTTTGGGCCGTTCCCGCGGGAACTACAATTAATGTGACATCCGCAGCTTCCAGCATATTCGCCGTTCGATCCTCAATACGGTCGTCGGTGATAATCGTGTCAACGCGATCCAGCGGGCAAGACACAAGGCTGGATCGGTTCTGAAACTTGGAACTGTCCGCAAGCACGATCAGCTCTTCGGCCTGACCGATCAATTTCTGTTCGGCCTGAATCAACAGCGGATCTTGTTCCATCAACCCCAAAGCCCCAATGCCAGAGGCCCCCATGAACATCCGCTTTGCGTAAAAATTCCGGGTTACATCATTGTCGAAGGGCGACAGAATGATGTTTTGCTCTCTGTAGATTATTCCCCCGGACAGCATGACCGTGTTCGTGGAATTCTTAAGCAAATGTTCCGCAATCGGGAAAGAGTTCGTGAAAACCTGCAAGCGACGGGACGCCAGCGGATGCACCATCTGAAAGGTGGTCGTGCCGCCATTGACGATGATCGGCTCTCCATCCTGGCAAAGCTCTACGGCGGCGGCGGCGATCGCCTGCTTTTCCGCGATGTTCATCGTCTCGTTGACGGAAAACGGTCGCCCAGCAAGCCCGACAAAAGGCTTTGTCGCAATCGCCTCTGCACCGCCACGCACGCGGCGCAAACGTCCTTGCGTGTCCAGGGCATTGATGTCGCGACGCACAGTTGCCTCTGACGCCCCGGTCAACGCACACAAGTCTAAGACAGTAACCAAAGAGCGGTCCTGAACGGCAGATAAGATAACCCGATGGCGGTCTTTTTCGTGCATAATATTCCCAGTCGAATTTCGATCACATGACGTGAATCCAGAACATCTGTCAATCATAAACCGTCATATCTGGTCATTCTGCACCGCAGCATGATTGATCTTGACCGAAACAAGATTGACTTCGTCGTTTGGCGCGGTCAGGTTGCGCTCGAAAACTTTCATACTGACGTCGTCCATGGAGACTACAATGACCGCTTCGACAGAATCTGATCGCCTTGAAAACAAATGGAATTCCGGCACTGCGAATGGCATGAGCGAGCCTGAAAAGCTGCTGTACCGTTCGAACCTTTTGGGGTCTGACAAAAGAATCACGAATTACGGCGGTGGCAACACTTCCGCTAAGGTCATGCAAAAAGACCCGCTGACCGGTGACATGACCGAAGTGCTTTGGGTCAAAGGATCTGGTGGCGATGTTGGGTCCATTGAAATGGACGGGTTTTCGACGCTTTATATGGACAAGCTGAACGCCTTGCGGGGCGTCTATCGTGGCGTAGAATTCGAAGACGAAATGGTCGGCTTTCTGCCCCATTGCACGTTCAATCTGAACCCACGCGCCGCCAGTATCGACACACCGCTGCACGCCTATGTGCCCAAGAAACATGTCGATCACATGCACCCGGATGCGATCATCGCGATTGCGGCAGCCAAAGACAGCAAAGCGCTGACCAAGCAGATTTTCGGCGACAGCATTGGTTGGCTGCCCTGGAAGAAACCCGGATACGAACTGGGTCTTTGGCTGTCTGATTTCTGCGCCAAGAACCCCGACGCCAAGGGCGTTGTTCTGGAAAGCCACGGGTTGTTTACATGGGCCGATGATGCCGAAGACTGCTATATTCTGACGCTAGAGATCATTCAAAAGGCGATGGATTGGTTCGCCGTTGAAACCGAAGGCAAACCCGCTTTCGGCGGCGCGGTCCATGACAGCCTGCCCAAAGAACAACGGGTTGCCACGGCCGCAAAGCTGATGCCGGCCATTCGCGGAATGGTCTCTGGCAAACAGCACATGGTCGGTCATTTCACAGACAGCGACGCCGTGCTGGAATTTGTGAATGCCAAAGACATGGAACGGCTGGCCGCTCTTGGCACGTCATGCCCTGACCATTTTTTGCGGACCAAGATTTGTCCGCTTGTGGTGGATTTCGACCCGGCCAAACCTGACCTTGACGCAACGCTGGACGGTCTCGAAGCGGCTGTTGCGGCCTATCGCGAAGGCTATCAAGCCTATTACGACCGCTGCAAGCACGACAACAGCCCTGCCCTGCGCGATCCGAATGCGGTGGTCTATCTGGTTCCCGGCGTCGGCATGATCACATTTGCCAAAGACAAAGCCACAGCGCGGATTTCGGGAGAGTTCTACGTCAACGCGATCAACGTGATGCGTGGTGCGGATGCTGTGTCTGAGTATCAGGGCCTGCCCGAACAAGAAGCATTCGACATCGAATACTGGTTGTTAGAAGAGGCCAAGCTGCAACGGATGCCAGCGCCCAAATCTTTGGCGGGTCGCGTGGCATTTGTGACCGGCGGGGCCGGTGGCATTGGGTCGGCCACAGCCGAACGCTACCTGCGGGAAGGGGCCTGCGTGATGCTGGCCGATATCGACGACGCCGCGCTCGAGTCCACTGCGGCGCAACTGTCGGCGAAATACTCGGCCGACGTGGTGCGCACGGTGAACATGAACGTCACAGACGAAAACGCGGTGATCGCAGCCTATGCGGAAATCGCAGCAGAATTCGGCGGCGTCGACATTCTTGTGTCAAACGCTGGCATCGCCAGCTCTGCCCCGGTCGAAGAAACCAGCCTGGATCTTTGGAACAAAAACATTTCGATCCTGACCACCGGATATTTCCTGGTCAGCCGCGAAGCGTTCAAGCTGTTCAGAACCCAGGACATGGGCGGCGCGATTGTGTTTGTCGCCTCCAAAAACGGTCTTGCCGCATCGCCAAATGCATCGGCCTATTGCACCGCCAAAGCATCTGAAATTCACCTGGCCCGTTGTCTGGCGCTGGAAGGCGCCCCAATCGGTGTGCGGGTGAATGTGGTGAATCCGGATGCGGTTCTGAAGGGCAGCAAAATCTGGGAAGGCGAGTGGCTGGAACAACGCGCCGGAACCTATGGCACCGACAAGGACGGGCTGGAGGAAATGTACAAAAACCGTTCGATGCTCAAACGATCCGTCCTGCCAGAAGACATTGCCGAAGCCGCCTATTTCCTGGCGTCTGATCTTTCGTCAAAATCGACAGGGAACATCATCAACGTGGACGCAGGGAACGTCCAGGCGTTTACGCGCTAAGGGAGAGAACACATGATTAAATCCGACGTTATCGCGGCGGCGAATTACAAAGCCGCCGCCAAACTGCAAGCGGACTATGACGCGCTTGGCGAACATCTGGACCGGCGGGGCATCAACATCGCCACCGTCTTGGACAAAGTCTCCAATTACGGCGTCGCCGTCCCCAGCTGGGGCGTTGGCACAGGCGGCACACGGTTTGCCCGGTTCCCCGGTTCTGGCGAGCCGCGCGACATTTTCGACAAGCTTGATGATTGCGGCGTCATCCAGCAACTGACAAAGGCCACGCCATCTGTATCCCTGCACATTCCGTGGGATGTGCAACCCGCGGCCGACCTGAACAGCAAGGCCGAAGAGGTTGGGCTGACCTTTGACGCGATGAATTCCAACACGTTTCAGGATCAACCGGATCAGGCGCTCAGCTATAAATATGGGTCGCTGTCGCACACGGATGCGGCCACGCGCCAGCAGGCCGTCGACCACAACATCGCCTGCATAGAGCTGGGCACACAGATCGGTTCAAAAGCGTTGACGATCTGGGTTGGGGATGGGTCAAACTTTCCCGGTCAAAGCAACTTTACCAAACAGTTCGAACGTTATCTGGACGCCACCAAAAAGGTCTACAACGCCCTTCCAGAGGACTGGACGCTGCTGACCGAACACAAGATGTTTGAGCCTGCCTTCTATTCAACCGTTGTTCAGGACTGGGGCACCAACCTATTGATCGCCCAGCAGATGGGCGACAAGGCCAAGTGTCTGGTGGACCTTGGGCATCATGCCCCCAATGTTAACATTGAAATGATCGTTGCCCGGCTGACCCAATTCGGAAAGCTCGGCGGGTTCCACTTCAACGACAGCAAGTACGGGGATGACGATCTGGACACGGGCAGCATCGATCCATACCGCCTGTTCCTGGTGTTTAATGAGCTGGTAGAGGCGGAAAGCAACCCGGACTTTAACCCGATGCACATGCTGGACCAAAGCCATAACGTGACCGACCCGATCGAAAGCCTTATGGTGTCCGCGATGGAAGTGCAGCGGGCCTATGCGCAGGCTTTGCTGGTGGATCGCGAGGCCTTGGCGGCCTGTCAGGACAACAATGATGCGCTGATGGCGACAACCACGCTGAAACATGGTTTCCGTACAGATGTGGAACCAATCCTGGCAATGGCCCGCCTGAACCAGGGCGGCGCGATTGATCCAATTGCGGCGTACAGAGAGTCTGGCTACCGCGCAGAAGTCTCTGAGGTTCGTCCCGCTGTCAGCGGCGCGGGTGGCGGCATCGTCTAGGCTTTGCGTCGCGTCTGAAGAAGACAAGACGTCTGCGACAACATTCTTTGGGGCCATGCCCTACGGCCCCAAAGAACCACACTTTTCACCAAACCCATCCAGATTGACCGAACGCCCGTTTTTTGGGCGGCATGGATGCTTTGCGGGCAATTGCCTTGTAAAACCGCCAAATGACTGCGCCAAAGCTTAAGGTTTGGGCAGAAATCCGGTGCCTCCGGTAGTAGAGCGGCCTGCATTCCCACTATTATCAGACAGAAACCGACGGGGCGACACAGCGCAGCGCGCCCCAAATGCAACAATTGACGGACCCAAATGGCGATGACCCCAAACGAAGTGTTCATTGAAACCGCAAAGGCACTTTCGATCCCGCTTTTCGAAAAAACTGACACCGCAGAACGCTTTTCGGCCTTGGTCGAAACCGCCGAGGCCCAAAAGAGCGAAACCTTTGCGGAACAAAACGCCGTGGCAGAGCAATTGGGGTTTTTGAAATCCGGGAAAGTCCGGTTTTATAAACAGCGCGGGCCACAGGCGCAGGCGATCTCTGCCTCATCGCAGCCCATGTTGCCCCTTGGCATATCGGGAATGAATTCGCCGGGGCGCTATATGTCCGAAGTCCGCTTGGCGGAAGGGTCAGAGTATTTGACCCTGGATCTGCAAAAACTCCGCGATCTTTACCACTACGACCCGAGTTTTGCGGCGCAGTTCCTTGCCTTGACTTTGGGTCAGGCAACCTATCTGCTTTGGGCCTCTCGCGGGTTGGATGCGCCCATTCCCGCAGCGCCAGACCAAAAGCCGTCCCAAGGCGTCATTCAGGGAACCGATCACAACATTCTGGACCGGGTCAAAGACGCCCCGTTTTTCGCACCCTTGGGCACAGACCGTCTGGCCGATCTTTTGAAATACGCAGAGCTGCGCCTGTTCTCCGCAGGGGAAAATATTGCGGTCGAAGGTCACGTGTCCTCTGGCCTTCAGATCCTGTTTTCCGGACGCGTTCTAGCCAAGTTCACCGATGCCCGCGACGGCGCGCCCACAGAACGCAGCCGCACCGTTGTGCGCCCGGGCGTCGCGTTGTCCTGGCACAATGGCTTTTCTGAATTCGCGGCCCCTTACACGGTTACCGCCTCTCGTGACACGTCGATGCTGTGTTTTTCAGTCGAGGCCATTCAAAAGCTGATCGCCGACGATCCGATCTTGGCAAGCGTTCTGATGCAGCGTCAAATCTGGCAGATCGGGCGCTATCAACAAACAGCCGCTGGCCTGTCGAAAACGGCGACGGATGACGAAGCATCGCATCTGGAAGCCTTGCTGCAGGACAATGGCGCGCGCATCCCGGTAGAATCTGTTCTGCATGGCGTCCCCCATGCATTGCGCAATCGCTTTACGGTCGGGTACGGGTTGGATTGCGTCTATGATGCGATCATCAACGGAAATAGCGCCGAACGTTCGGTCGCGGGTCTGATGATGGACGTGCTGGATGGGGTAGAGCGTGAGCACCGTTTCTTTAGCGGTCTCAACGCGGTTTACACGCGGGTCACAAGTGCTGAACGTGACAGCAATCCATCGGTACTGCGGCAATTGTCGAACGCGGATTTTTCCCGCGCGTTTGATCAGGTGCCGTTTGTGATCAAAGGCATGGAAAACCTGCCCGACACACCGACCAATATCTTCTTTTACAACCATCTGGCGGCCTGCCCCGACAATGAACTGGCCAACGGGCACGCGTTTTCCGTCGATAGCCATTTTCTTTCATCAAAGATCATTCTTCCGAAATATGGCGATGGCGGTCAGCGCATCGTGCGCAGTTCTCGCAAGACAGAGTTTTGGCGCAACGGCTATTACGCGCGCCTGGACAATATCTTTGTGCACAACGCCGAAAGTGATTGGCTGGAAGAAACGCCAGAAGAAAAGGCCTGGCGCAAAGAAAAGTTCTTTATCGAGGCGCAGAAAACCTTTGATCTGGGCCGCCCACTTTCCATTGCGCCAGAGGGCACATCAGAAACGCCGGACAACCTGACGCCAACATCGCCCGGCCCGTTCAAACCCGGGGCTTTCATGCTTGCAGCACGGCTACAGCCTGAACCCTATCTGGTGCCCATAGCGCTTGCGAATTTCGACTACTCCATCGCGCGAACCACCTATGCCGCGGTTATCAAGGCGCCGTTCCGCATCCGGGATCACGTCAAAAATATCGACGACAAATCCGAAATGCAGGATTTTCTGGACAATTACCGCGAGGTCTTTCGCGGCTATGTGATCGAGGCCCAGGAATTGGCCGCAGAGGCGGATCACAAAAAGGGCGATATGCCCGAAGGCGTTGTTACAAATGTCGGCCTTGTTTCCCCGATTGAGGAAGAGTTTGAAACCGATGTGCGCGCGCTAGAGGCGCGGATTTCCAACGCGAACCGCACCGGTCTTGTTGCGCTTTACGGAAGCTCTACCTTTCGGCTGTGGACGGATGCGGCGCGCGACTTGGGGCAAAACGACGTGATAAATCTTGGCTTTGGCGGTGCAACGCTTTCCGCGTGCCGCAGCTATTTCAAACGCGTGGTCCTGCCCCACAGCCCGGACACGTTGATCTTTTATGCCGGTGACAATGACATCGGCGGCGGCGTATCTGGCGCGGATCTGGCGAAAGAGTTCGAACTGTTCATGTCAGAGGTTGCCGAAACCTTGCCAAACGCACGCTGCCTTGTGGTTTCGATCAAACCCAGCCCGTTCCGCGCTGCATTCCAGCCGCAAATTCAAGAGGCAAATGCCAGGATCAAATCGCTGACCCAATCCAACCCGCAATGGGACTACATCGACTTCCACAGCCAGATGCTGGACGAAGCAGGCGCACCCAGCCCCGTGTTCTATGACGAAGACCCGCTGCATGTGAACATGGTCGGCTACGGATTGCTGTCAAAGCTGCTGCGCGACGCGCTGCAAAGCTGAAGCGCGGCGATCAGCATTTGATCTGACGAAAAAGATGGTGCCCCAAGACGGACTTGAACCGCCGACCCATTACTTACGAAGCAATTGCTCTACCAGCTGAGCTATTGGGGCATGTCGCGGGGGTTTAGCACTGTCTTTTGTGGCTGTGTAGCCCTATTTTGGTTCTGTTTCGACGATTTCTACATCTTCCACAGGGACAGGCTCGGCGTCTTCTGGTTCTGGCTCAGGTGTGTTCTGCTCACCGACGATCAGGGGCAGCATTTCCGTTGATGCGGGCATAGCAACCTCGCCCTCTGTGGGCACAGACCAGGCCAAAGTATCAAGCCCGCCGCAATTCCCACAGACCGGAATCCACGTCGGATGCACCGTCTGGCAATTCTGGCAGACCCATTGCGGGCCGCGTGACGCGGTGACCGCTTTGGTCAGCCATCCGCGCACAACGCTTTCTTCGCTGCCTTCACCGCGTTCAATCGCGGCCATGATGGCAAGGGATCGCGCGGTTGGATCCTTTTCGACAAGATCCCCGATAGAGGCGCGCGCAGAAGGGTAATCTTCGGCCGCGATTTGCAGTTCCGCCAACAGCATGCGCGTTTCCGGGTTGTCCGGATGCATGCGGGTCAAAACCTGAAAACGTTTTAGCCGGGTCGCTGCATCTTCGTCGGGTTGGATGCTGGCAAAGGCCGCTGCAAGATCGGGATGCGGTTGTGCTTCCCATGCTTTTTTGATGACCCGCGTGGCGTTTTTGGCCTTGCCGTTGGTGATGTAAGATTGGGCCGCCATTACGGCTGCGGGAATAAGATCGGGCGACAGGCGGTTGGCCTCTATCGCGGTTTCCCGGGCCTCGATCGTGCTGCCGTGGCGGAAGACGTCACGTGCCTCTGACAGGGCCAAAACAGCGTCCCGCCGTTTGTGCACGTCGCGGGGCAAGATGCCTTGGCGGCTTTTTTCAGAAAGTGTTTTGCGGGCGCCCTGCCAATCCTCATTCTCGGCCTGAAGCCGCAAAAGGATGTCGCCGGTTTCGCCATGGGCCGGTTTCAACGCAAAAGCACGTTCCGCCAGCTGCATCGCAACATCAGTTTCACCATCTTCAAGCTTTTGCTTCATGATGCCACGCACGCCGACAAACCGGGTGCGATCATCTTTCAGCAATCGTTTATAGACAGAGGTCGCCTTGGCCCGGTCGCCGGTCATCTCTGCGGCTTGTGCCGTCAAAAGATTGGTCAGTTCCGGCCGTCTGAGAAAGCGTTCAGCCTTGGCCGCCTTGGACATGGCAAGCCGCCCCTCGCCCGAGGCAAGTGCGATCATGCCATCTGACAACGCCTCAAATCCGCGTTGCTGGCGGTTCCTGTCAAAATACCGGGAAATTGCTGTCTCGTCGCCATTGATGAAGCGGATACAGGCGTTCAAAAAGCCCAAGATGCGGATCAAGATCCAAACCAACAGGATCAACACCAGACCTGCGATCACGGCCTGTAATGGTTCCAGATTAAATTCCAGCGACCCGACGGCGACGCGAACGCCACCACCGACATCCGTCAGATAGCTTGCCCCAATCGCCAATGCGGCGATGGCCGCAATGAAGATCACGATTTTTGAGAGAGACCAAAGCATCCCGTCGCCCCTATTCCGTTTGAGTTGCGGCAAGTGCCGCAACCGCATTTACAGCATCTTCTCTTGTCGTGGCCCTAGCCACCCAAGCAGCCATTTCCGCCTTGGCCGGATCAGGCAAAGCCGCCAGTTCTGACAATGCCGTTTTGATGTCGCCTTGTTTCAAGGCACCTTCGGCTCGCGACAAAATTGCGTCGGGGTCTGTGCCTTCTTTGGGTTCGAGCGATCGCATACCCAATTGCGCCTTGAAAAATGCGGTCATTTTGCCGACCTGCCCTGTTTCGTCCTGAACCGGGTCAGATGCTTTCAACGCAGCGCGCGCCGCAGCCGGGAACTCTGCCTGCAAACTGGCTAGGGACGGCGCCCCATCAGTCGCGACCGAAGTCAGCGCTGGCGGTATCTCTACCCCAAGAGTTTTGAGGTTGGTCACCGCGTCGTCAAAGGGCGCACCGCTGTCCAGTGCCGCGCGAATTCTGTCCACCGCGACCGCTTGCTCTGCGGCTTTTGCCTGAGCCTCGGTCGTTTTTTGTGTTGTATTCGCTTCAGCCTGGACCGCCTGGATATTGGCCAGCTCTTTGTCGAACATCTCCCGCATCGCGGCGAGCTGTTTTTCATAGGTCGCAACAGCATCCGAAGAGGCCCCGATATCCGCGACCGGACGATTCTCAAGATCGGTCAGGCGGCGGCCCACCTGCTCCATCTGTTTTGAAACAGCGGCCACGTCACCCTGTGACTTGTCCAAGCCCGATTGCAGCGGGGCGAGATCCCCAGATTTTGCCGTCTTTGCCAGTTCATCCGACAGGGCCGAAACCTGTTGGCTGAGCGTTGCAATCTCTTCCGATTGCGCATCAATCTTTGCCGACAGCGCATCGGTGATCGCCGTATCAGGCCCCAAAGACCATTTATCCTGCGTAAAATATAACCCAGCTCCAGCCAGAATCGCTGCGGTTGCTATACCCAACAAAAACGCGGGCATCTTACGGCTTTTTGCCGGCGCAGCTGGCGGCGCTGTTTCTTCGACCACTTCCGGTTCAGGTTCAGGTTCAGGTGCCGGGTCTGGAACATCCTCGGCCGTGTCCAGCGGGGATTCCGCAGGTGCTTCTTGGGGTTCAGCGGGGGTGTCAGGCTGGGTTTCCGCAGAATCGTCTTCTTTCGAAGGCTCCACGATTTCAGCGTCTTCAATCACCTCGGATGGCGTGTCATCCGATTTGGCCTTTGATTTTTCCGTGCGTGCCACGAACTGATACTCTCCAAATAATGTTAACCCGACACTTCAACCTCAGACTCAGAACGTACAGTCCAAAACGCCACTTCTCAACCGAGTCGGCCAATGTGTCGCAGTATAATCTTTGCCATTTCTGCAGCCGTCGGTTGGGCTGCCACTAAAAGAGTCCCTGGCTGTGGTCCGGCCCAAGCCTTTGCTACGGAATTGCTTAAACATATCAACGTAAGCGACGCACGCACCGGATATTGCGCCACCATCTCTGACAATATGGTGGCTGTTCTGACAGAAAAAAGGGGAAGGACAACCTCTGCTTCACCTTTCAAAGCTGAAATGGCCGCGTTGGTCATTTTTTTCGCGTTTTGCTCATAAACGATTGATTCTTCAGTGCCTATTCCCAAGGCATTCAGGCTTTTGGCAAGATCACCCGTGGTGTGTTTGCCGCGCAGAAACACCAAACGACCCTTCGGTGCATCGGCCTGAATCGTTTCGATCAGTGTATCGGCGGTACCACCGGCGACGGTAACCCGCGCGCCCCGATCAGCGGCGGCTTTGGCGGTGCGTTGTCCAACTGCGTAAACGTGCCGCCCGTTAAGGTCGACAAGCGTTTCTGCGGCTTGAACCGCGTTTTGCGAGGTGAAGACAAAAGAGTCGTCGTCTTCAAGGTCAATCTGGACCGGCACTGTCTTAATTTCCAAGGCCGGGCTTAGAATCACATTTGCTTCAGCCCCCAGCAAAGACGCAAATTCCTGCGCCTGGGCAGCGGGACGGGTCAACAAAATTACCGGTTCGGGCTTTGGCACGCAGGGCTCTCTTGGTTGTCAGGGCGTGTTCCCGGTGTTACCTGCGACATGCGCCCCGCGCAACAGGCTGGAACATGACAGAAACACTTACGATACTCGGATTAGAAAGCAGTTGTGATGACACGGCTGCGGCTGTGGTCCGCCGCAACACGGATAGCACGGTAGAGATCCTCGCCTCTGTTGTTGCCGACCAGACCGATTTGCACGCCAGTTTTGGCGGTGTGGTTCCAGAAATCGCGGCGCGGGCCCATGCAGAGAAAATCGATATTTGTGTGGAACAGGCGCTGCACCAGTCCGGTTTGGGGCTGAAAGATTTGGATGCGATTGCAGTAACGGCGGGGCCCGGGTTGATTGGCGGTGTTCTTGCGGCGGTGATGTGCGCCAAGGGGCTAAGTGCGGCGACGGGGTTGCCGTTGATTGGCGTCAATCACCTGGCGGGCCATGCGCTGACACCGCGCCTGACGGATGGCTTGAAGTTCCCCTATTTGATGTTGCTGGTGTCCGGCGGGCATTGCCAGTTCCTTATCGTTAAGGGGCCTACGGATTATCACCGGCTGGGCGGAACGATCGACGACGCGCCGGGCGAAGCCTTTGACAAGGCCGCGCGATTGCTGGGGCTGGGTCAGCCCGGCGGACCAGCAATAGAAGCGGCGGCACGCAATGGCGACGCCGGGCGATTTTCGCTACCCCGCCCTTTGTTGGATCGTCCTGGGTTTGACATGTCATTTTCCGGACTCAAAACAGCGTTGCTGCGCGCCCGTGATCAGCTTGTCGCCGCGCAGGGTGGTCTGACCCTTGCTGATCAGAACGATCTAAGCGCCAGTTTTCAGGCGGCCGTCGCCGACGTCCTAAGCGAAAAATCCCGGCGGGCAATCACCGAATACCTTTCCGGCGCGCCCGCGGAACCAACGCTTGCCGTGGCCGGGGGTGTTGCCGCAAATGGCCAGATTCGGTCAAGATTAGAGACTATTTGCGCCGGTCTGGAGGTGCGATTCGTGGCACCGCCTTTGGCGCTTTGCACAGATAACGCAGCGATGATCGCCTGGGCCGGGTTGGAACGATATCAGCTTGGCCTTTTCGATGACCTTACCCTATCCGCCCGACCGCGTTGGCCGCTGGATACACACAGCACGCCAATGCTAGGGTCCGGAAAAAAGGGGGCGAAGGCATGAGTGAAATTACCGTCATCGGTGCAGGGGCATTCGGCACCGCGCTTGCGATTTCACTGGCCCGTGACGGCAAGGGTGTAGACCTGATGGCGCGGGACCCAAGCCACGCCTCAGAGATGCACAAAGCCCGCGAAAATACGCGCCGCCTGCCGGGCCCGGCCTTTCCAGACACGTTGTCGGCGGTTGGTCCTGACGCGGATATTGCCCCGATTTGTCTGATGGCGGTTCCGACGCAAACTTTGTCGGACGTGCTGGCATCACTTGGACCTCGGCTGGACAACAAACATGTCGTGGCCTGTTGCAAGGGCGTCGATTTGAAAACCGGCAAGGGGCCGACGGCGTTGATATCTGAATACAGCGCCGGGTCTGTGCCTGCCATTTTGTCCGGTCCCAGCTTTGCTGTGGATATCGCGAACGGTCTTCCGACCGCGCTGACCCTGGCGACGGAACAAGACGCGGCCGGGCAATTTCTGCAAGATCAACTGTCGACCACGAATTTGCGCCTTTATCGTTCAAGTGACGTCATCGGCGTAGAACTGGGCGGTGCGCTGAAAAACATCATCGCCATTTCTGCGGGCATCGCGATTGGCGCAGGGCTGGGTGAAAGTGCGCGCGCCGCACTGATGACCCGCGGTTTTGCAGAGATGAAGCTGTTTGCCCAAAGCTCTGGCGCGTCGTTGGAAACCCTATCTGGTCTGTCAGGGTTTGGCGATTTGGTTTTGACCTGCACCTCTGAAAAGTCCAGAAACTTTACCTTTGGGCTGGCCCTTGGGCGCGGGACTGACATGAATCCAGAAACAACGGTCGAAGGTGTTGTTACTGCAAAAGCAGTGTCTAACGCAGGTATTTCAAAGGGAATTGAAATGCCGGTTACGACAATTGTGACCCAGTTGATCGAAAAGAAGCTGACAGTAAAAGACGGAATAGAGCAGTTGATGTCCCGTCCACTCAAGAAGGAATAGAAAGATGCAGTACTGGTTGTTCAAATCCGAAGCCTCAACCTGGAGCTGGGAACAACAGGTCGCAAAAGGCGAGGCCGGCGAAGAGTGGGACGGCGTGCGAAACTATCAGGCCCGCAACAACATGCGGTTGATGCAGTTGGGCGATCTTGGCTTTTTCTATTTGTCGCAAAAGGAAAAATCCATCGTCGGGATCGTAGAAGTCTGCGCGCTTGCGCATCAGGACAGCACGACGGATGACGAAAGATGGGAATGTGTGGACATCAAGGCTGTGGAATCGGTGCCCAACCCTGTGACACTGGACATGTGTAAAGCCGATGAGCGTTTGAAAGACATGGTCTTGGTGAACAACACGCGGCTTTCAGTGCAGCCGGTGTCGGAATCGGAATGGAATATCGTCAGAGAGCTTTGCGGATTTTAGGGCCTTAATAAATAGGAGGGCCCCAACTCCATTGGGACCCTCCTTCACCCCACGCGCTCCCTCAGCACCACACGTGTTCTAAAAAAGGTCCCGGCCATACTGGCCTGTGTTGAAGACTGTATATCGCTTGGCACCTGCCCACGCAATTTTATAGTAAATACGATTTTTCTAAAATTCGCCCAAGCGGGCAGCACAAAAAAGGGACGCCTGCGGATAACAGACGTCCCTTTCGTAATTTCAGTTCGATTAAGCGTATACGGATTCTTTTCCGAAATGCTTGACCAACAGGTAATAGAAGACGGCACGATATTTGTTGCGCTCTGACTTACCGTAGATTTCGATTGCTTTGTCGATCGCTTCGGACAATTCCGGGCCATCGGACAGGCCAAGCTTTTTGATCAGGAAATTGTTTTTCACTGTTTCAAGCTCTGACTCTTGCGAAGCAGCAACGGTAGAGGCGTCTGCGTCATAAATTGACGGGCCGCAGCCGATTGTCACTTTGGTCAAAAGATCCATGTCGGCATCCATGCCGCATTTGTTCTTTAGATCATCTGCATATTGCTCGATCAGATCGTCGCGTTTTCCCATTTGTGTTTCTCCCACCTATGAACGGGGTAGCCCCGTAAACCATGAATCCCACAGATAGGATTCTACGGATCAAGGTAAGACCTAATGGTGCCAAAACAAAGGGGTATTTCTGTAGGAATTCCCCGTCTGGCGGGACGGGAACGAACCGCCCCAGTTATGAGGCGGTTCGGGTCTTTTTGTTTGGGCTAGTAGCGATAATGCTCTGGCTTGAACGGTCCATCGACGGTCACGCCGATATAATCCGCCTGTTCTTTGTTAAGCTGGCTTAGCTTTACGCCGATGCGGGCCAAATGCAGACGGGCCACTTTTTCATCCAGATGCTTTGGAAGAATGTGAACATCGTTGTTGTATTCGCCTTGTTTTGTCCAAAGCTCTATCTGGGCCAAAACCTGGTTGGTGAACGACGCAGACATCACAAAGCTTGGGTGCCCGGTTGCGTTACCAAGGTTCAGCAAACGACCCTCTGACAGCAAAATGATCCGCGCGCCGGATGGCATTTCGATCATGTCGACCTGTTCTTTGATGTTCGTCCATTTGTGGTTCTTCAGCGCCGCAACCTGGATTTCATTGTCAAAGTGGCCAATGTTTCCAACAATCGCCATGTCCTTCATTTCGCGCATATGCTCGATCCGAACGACATCTTTGTTGCCTGTGGTGGTGATGAAGATGTCTGCAGAATCGATGACGTCTTCGAGTGTTGTCACTTCAAAGCCGTCCATGGCAGCCTGCAACGCACAGATCGGATCAATTTCAGTGACCTTCACACGGGCGCCTGCACCGCTCAGAGATGCCGCACAGCCTTTGCCAACGTCGCCATAGCCACACACAACGGCAACTTTACCGGCCATCATCGTGTCTGTCGCGCGGCGAATACCGTCGACCAGAGATTCTTTACATCCGTATTTGTTGTCAAATTTGGACTTTGTCACACTGTCATTCACGTTGATCGCAGGGAATGGCAGCTGCCCTTGCTTGACCAGTTCGTACAAGCGGTGAACACCGGTCGTTGTTTCTTCGGATACGCCTTTGATCGCGTCGCGCTGTTTTGTGAACCAGCCCGGGCTTGCGGCCAGACGTTTCTTGATCTGTGCGAAAAGCGCGATTTCTTCTTCTGAAGTTGGAACTTCGATCAGATCCGTTTCACCGTTTTCAACGCGGGCGCCCAGCAGAATATACATGGTTGCGTCGCCGCCATCGTCGAGGATCATGTTGCATGTGCCCTCTGGGAACATGAAAATCTTATCCGCGTAATCCCAGTATTCTTCCAGCGTTTCGCCTTTGATCGCGAAGACAGGCGTGCCGCCTGCAGCGATCGCTGCTGCTGCGTGATCCTGCGTGGAAAAGATATTACATGACGCCCAGCGCACATCCGCACCCAAAGCGTTCAGTGTCTCAATCAAAACCGCGGTTTGGATTGTCATGTGCAATGAACCCGCAATCCGCGCGCCTTTGAGCGGTTTTGACTCGCCATATTCCTCGCGCAGCGCCATCAGGCCTGGCATTTCGGTTTCTGCAATATCCAGTTCTTTCCGGCCATAATCGGCAAGATTGATGTCTTTTACTATATAATCGGTGGCCATATTGCCGCGCTCCTAAGTGTACAATTTGAAGGGCAAATAGCACTCACTCAGGTTTTCGACAATCGCCCTTCTGCTATAGGCGCAGATTGTGAACAGTTTTGCTTAAAAAGGCCCATTGGGCAGATGGACGAAATAGACGTCTTGTGGTTTGACGGCGCTGCAATTGCACAGGATGCGAACTGGCGTTACCACCCTTTGAGGTGAGAAACAGAAAATGGTGTGCTGACAGTGAAACAGCAACGTGCTTGGCAAAGAATGCTATCGGGGCGTCGGTTGGACCTGCTTGATCCAACGCCGCTGGACATTGAGGTAGAGGATATCGCCCACGGTCTGGCCTTTGTGGCGCGATGGAATGGGCAAACGATTGGGGATTTTCCCTATTCCGTGGCCGAGCATTCCTTGCTGGTCGAAGCTGTGTTTTCGACGTTGAATCCAAAGGTCGACGCGAAATGGAAGCTTGCTGCATTACTGCATGACGCGCCGGAATATGTGATTGGCGATATGATTTCACCGGTGAAGGCCGCAGTTGGTGCGGGTTACGGTACGTTGGATGATCGCCTGACGGCCGCCATTCATTTGCGTTACGGGCTGCCCGCGCGGATCCCGGTGCAAATCAAAAGACAGATCAAGAATGCTGATCGTTTCAGTGCCTGGCTGGAAGCAAAAGAGATTGCCGGGTTCTCCGAGGACGAAGCAAACCAGCATTTTGGCCGACAGAATCAGTCCCTATTAAAGGGATTTTCGATAAAACTGCGTCCCCCGCGAGAGGTCCGCAGGGATTTCACGGATCGCCACAATGCACTCATCAAGGAGCTCTAGATGAGCCCAGTCATCCGCACCGCAAGCGCCAATGATGTGCGACAACTGTCAGAGCTGTTGAACCAGATCATTGATCTTGGAGGCACCACCGCTTTGACCGAAACCGTTCAGCCATCAGACATTAAGAGCTGGATCGAATTTCACGCTGGCCGAAATGCGTGGCACGTTGCCGAAAGCCCGACAGGCGACATACTTGGATTTCAATTCATAGAGCCGCATGCTGATCTACCACCCGACGCGGCTGACATCGCGACATTCGTTCGCGTCGGAACAACGCAACTTGGCATTGGGTCAAAGCTGTTTTCGGCAACTGAACAAGCGGCGCGGGATCTTGAGTATGTCTGGCTGAACGCCACGATCAGGGCGGACAATGCGGGTGGTCTGGCCTATTACCAGTCACGCGGGTTTCGGACCTACCATCAGGACGACGACGTCAAACTGGGCAATGGCTTGCAGGTCAGTAAAATCAGCAAACGTTACGATTTGTGGGATTAAAACCCTGTCTAACGCGGGCTTCTTTTGGCCAGGATGCGCTGCAACGTCCGTCTATGCATGTTCAACCGACGCGCGGTTTCGCTGACATTGCGATCACAAAGCTCATACACACGCTGGATATGTTCCCACCGAACCCTGTCCGCTGACATCGGGTTTTCTGGTGGTGGCGGAAGCTCCCCATCAATGGCCAAAAGCGCGTTCGTGATGTCATTGGCATCAGCGGGTTTTGACAAATAATCCGTCGCGCCGATCTTTACCGCGGCCACAGCGGATGCAATTGCACCATAGCCTGTCAGGATCACGATGCGACTGTCCGGGCGCTTTTCGCGAATCGCCTCTACCACGTCCAGGCCATTGCCGTCTTCCAGCCGAAGATCTACCACCGCATAAGCGGGTGGTCGCGCCGTTGCAAAAGCCTTACCAGCCGCGACGGAACCAGCCACTTCCGGTTCGAAACCCCGCTTTTCCATCGCGCGCCCCAGACGTCGCAAAAACGCCTCATCGTCATCAACCAGCAAAAGAGATTTGTCTTCTCCCAATTCAGCGCCAATGGTCTCGGACATGTTTTATCCTTTATGGTTTCAAACATTCTAATATTACCCACAGGTCTTGCCGTCAAATCGCTACACGCCTGAGGTCACGGTTTTCCAAGGCCACACCAATCCCCCACGCTGCATTGATCCCGCGCAGTGTGGCCGCTAACAAGAAACGATGCGCAGCAAGTTTTTCGGCATAATTGACGCCAAACAGACAACGCCCGCACGGGTAGATGAAGAAAACCGTGCGAATTGGGTGCGCCTGCGCACGCTGATATTTTTGCGCTGGATCGCGATCATCGGACAGATGGCGGCCATTATTGGTGGCCAGCGGCTTTTTAATCTCGATCTGGATTTGGGCTATTGTTTTATGGCCGTGGGGGCCGCCGTCGTCGCAAATCTGATCGCTATTTTTGTCTATCCCGAAAACCAACGGCTTTCAGAAAGCAAAATCTCTTTGATGCTGCTGTTTGACGTCGTTCAATTGTCAGCATTGCTGTTCTTGACCGGCGGGTTGAACAACCCCTTTGCCTTGCTGATCCTGGCACCCGTCACCATCGCGGCGACAACCTTGCGACGGACATCAGCCATCTTTGTTGGCGCGGTGGCCGTTTCTTTGGTGTCTTTTGTGCTTTGGTTTCACCTTCCGCTAAGCACCAAATCCGGCGTGTTGGTTCAAATGCCCGATATCTTTGTCTTTGGGTTTTGGTCAGCGATCGTGATCGGTGTCGTCTTTTTGGGGTCCTATGCGCATAAAGTAACGTCGGAAATCAGCTCTATGTCGGATGCGTTATTGGCCACTCAAATGGCGTTGGCGCGGGAACAAAAAATTGCCGACCTCACCGGGGTCGTCGCCGCTGCCGCGCATGAGCTGGGAACCCCTCTGGCCACAATCAAACTGGCCAGCAGCGAGCTGATGGATGAGCTAGAACGCGAATCTGACATGCATGCCGATGCAGAGCTTATTCACGATCAGGCCGATCGGTGCCGCGATATTTTGCAATCCATGGGGCGCGCGGGCAAAGAGGATTTGCAGATCCGTTTTGCCCCCTTAACAGAGGTTATTCGCGAAGCTGCTGAACCCCATGAAAACCGTGGTAAAACCGTTGAAATCTTTCCGGATCAGGCCAGTGTTGAGTTTGAAAACCAACCAAACGCATTTCGGCGACCTGAAATTATCCATGGTTTGCGAAACCTGATCCAAAACGCTGTGGATTTCGCAGATACCCAAGTCTGGATCGAAGCGGTCTGGAGCGCGAAACACGTGACCGTCAGAATTATCGACGACGGCAAGGGCTTTCCCCAGCAGATCATCGGGCGGATCGGCGACCCGTTTGTCGGGCGGCGACGCACACAGGAAGACCTGGCGAAGCGGCCGGAATACCAAGGCATGGGGCTTGGGCTGTTCATCGCAAAGACGTTGTTGGAACGCTCTGGCGCAGAGCTGTCCTTTGCCAATGGCAGAGAGCCGCATTCCAGCGCCCCGGATCCCGGCCAAAAACATGGTGCAATCGTAGAGGTCATCTGGCCCCGTGCCATGATCTGCCCGGATGGCAAAATGTCAGGAATGGCCTTGGGCAAAAACCGTGTCATCGAACCCTGAATTTGTGGTTAACTGCCTGTTAAACATTGTGAATGAGACTCTTGCTCTCATGGACTCCACCCGGGAATCACACAATGGCCCTGATACAAATTATACAATTGTTGACGCTCTTGCTGATCAGCTTTTTGTCCGCCGCCGCCGCATTGGGGCTTTTTGCCAGAATGACCGCGCGGGCCCGTTTGGGGAATGCGGGGTTTATGGACACCCCGGATCGAGCGACGTCCTTCTTGTTTGATGGCGACCGGCTGGTGGATGCATCTCCGGAGGCCAAGCAGTTGTTCAAAACCTCTCCGCTTGCGGACACGGATTGGGACAGGGTCGAAATGCTGTTTCGGGGGTCTTACCCCAACCTGAACGCTGACATTGCTGGTTTGCCAGAACAGGGGCATTTGACCCTCACGTCTGAAGATATGCGATCCAGCCTTACCCTGGAATGGCACAATGGTCTGACCAAACTGACCGTCCAGGACGCTGAGCCCGGCGTGCTTACTGCGGCCATTGACCACCACAGTCTTAACGCTATGGAGCAAGAGCTGGAAACGCTTCGCGCCGTCGCGGGCGCGGCGCCGTTTCTGGTCTGGCGGCAACGCACGGACGGCACGATCACCTGGGCCAATACAGCCTATCTGGAACTGGCGGCCCAGTCGGACCCGGATGCAGACGTGCCCGTCTGGCCCCCTGCCCGGCTGTTCGCGACTCCGATCCAGCCTGCAAACGGCAAACCAACGGCAAGCCGCCTGACCGTTCACATCCCTGGCGAAACCGATCCGCGTTGGTTCGAATGTATCGCAACCCCGGTTGGTCAGGATCACCTGTTTACGGCCATGTCTGCGGACAAGACCGTTAAGGCCGAAGTCTCATTGCGGGATTTTGTTCAGACCCTGACCAAAACTTTTGCGCATCTGCAGATCGGCCTGGCCATTTTCGACAAACAAAGACGTCTTGCGCTTTTTAATCCGGCGCTGACTGACCTCACGTCTTTGCCAACAGAGTTTCTGGTGCGCCAACCTACGCTTCATACGGTGCTCGACAAGTTGCGGGAAAAGCGGATGATTCCGGAACAACGGGACTATCGGTCGTGGCGGCAACGCCTGTCGGATGTAGAAGCCGCCGCCAGGAACGGCACCTACGAAGAAACCTGGTCGCTTCCAACCGGGCAAACCTATCGCGTCACCGGGCAACCCCACCCGGACGGGGCATTGGCCTTTTTGATGGAAGACATTAGCGCAGAGATTTCGCTGACCCGTCGGTTCAAGCTGGAACTGGAAACCAGTCAGGCCGTGTTCGACAGTCTGGATGACGCGATGGCGGTGTTTTCGCCAAGTGGTATCCTGACCCTGTCCAACAGCGCCTATGCGCGGCTTTGGGGCGTGGATCCGGATGAAAGCCTGGGCAATGGCGACATCGTCGCGGCAACAAAGACATGGACAGAAAAATGCGCACCGACCCCAGTTTGGGGCGACCTGCGCAGCTTTGTGAACCAAATGGGCGACCGCGCCGAATGGACAGCGGATGTCCGGCTGTGCGACGGGCGCAATCTTAGCTGCCGGTTTTTGCCAATCTCTGGCGGATCGACATTGGCAGAGTTTTCATTCGCGCGGCCCCCGGCCTTGCAAAAACCAACGCCGCAAGTTGTTCCCGTCCCGATGATCCTGGATAGCGTACCGGGCTGATCTGCCTTGCGGTCTGATCGGGTTGCGCTAAAACTCGCCCGATGGATGACCCGTTTCACATATCACTTGCGCTTGAGACGCCGGAACAAACCGCAGAGCTGGCGGCCAGACTTGCGCCCTTGCTGGGGGCGGGCGATAGTTTGTTGCTGTCCGGTCAGATCGGAGCGGGCAAAACCCATTTTTCACGCGCCCTGATACAGGCCAGATTGGCGGCGGTTGACCTGTTCGAAGACGTCCCATCCCCGACCTTCACGCTCGTTCAGGTTTACGATGACACCGTGCAAGAGATCTGGCACGCAGATCTCTATCGCCTGTCTGACCCGCTGGAGATTGTAGAACTGGGGTTGGATCAGGCCTTTTTGGACGCCATTACGATTGTCGAATGGCCCGAAATGGTGCCAGCCGATGTTCAGCGCGACGCCCTGCGCATTCAGTTTGAAACCGGCCCCGATGAGGCCAGCCGCATGCTGACATTTCAGGGCGACGCCACGCGGTGGTCAAAGATACTGCACCTTCTTTCAAGCTCGACGGACCCTATGAACACCTGACAGATGTTCCGTGTTGTCACCAGCGGCCAGCGGTGCGAGATTATCCGCATTGGCAGTATCCGTTAGGCCCCGTACATGTTCCAACCGTCCGACAAACCGCGCGTTTTTGCCTGCCCTCCGGGCGCAGATTTTCCGCAATTGTTGGTTCAGGGGCTGCGGGAGCGCACAGCCACATTGTCGCCCGAAAACCTTGCGCGGGTCGAAATCTTTGTAAACACGCGCCGGATGCAACGGCGCATCAAAGCGCTGTTTGACGCCGGCCCTGCCTGCCTATTGCCCCGCGTCCGGTTGGTCACAGACCTTGCAAATGACCCGGCGGGGCCGGATGTCTTGCCGGCGGTTTCCCCGCTTAGGCGCCGGTTGGAGCTGAGCCAGCTGGTGGCCCGCTTGCTGGACCAGCGCCCGGAGCTGGCCCCGCGATCTGCCATCTTTGACCTGTCCGACAGCCTTGCCCTGTTGCTGGGCGAAATGCAGGACGAGGGCGTCACCCTGGATGACATCAGCAATCTGGATGTCACGGACAGGTCCGGACATTGGCAACGCAGCCTCGATTTTCTTAAAATTGCCGCCAGGTTTTTCGGCCAGGACACATCGGAACCGCCCGATGCAATTGCCCGCCAGCGTATTGTGACGGAACAGCTGATCGAAACCTGGAAAGACACGCCCCCGGATCATCCAATCATCGTCGCCGGATCGACCGGGTCGCGGGGCACGACGGCGATGCTCATGCGGGCCGTGGCGTCCTTGCCGCAAGGGGCGATTATTCTGCCCGGTTTTGACTTTGAGCTGCCCGATACCGTGTGGGAGCAGTTGAACGAACCCCTGTCTGGCGAGGATCACCCGCAATACCGTTTTGCGCAGATCATTTCTCGGCTGGGCTTAGCCGCTGTGGATGTCACCCTTTGGGCCGGACGCCAAAGCAAAGACATCGTCGCACGTAACCAATTGCTGTCCCTTGCCCTGCGCCCTGCCCCGTTTACCAGCCAGTGGATGAAAGAAGGACCAGAGCTGACCGGCTGCACCGATGCCGCAGAAAACATGACGTTGTTAGAGGCCCCCTCTGACCGGGTAGAGGCCGTGGCCGTGGCGATGATTTTGCGCGAAGCGGCGGAAACCGGGAAAAAGGCCGCGCTTGTGACGCCGGACCGCTTGTTGACCCGGCGCGTTTCGGCAGCCCTTGATCGATGGAAGATCGAACCGGATGTCAGCGTCGGTGAACCCCTTGACCTGTCCGCACCCGGTCGGTTGCTGCGGCACGTGTCTGACTTATTTGGGCGCGTGCTGACATCGGATGCGCTTTTGGCGATTCTGAAACACCCGCTGACGAATTCGGGCGGCGCGGATCGCGGGCAACATTTGTTATGGACCCGCGAACTAGAGATGAAACTGCGCCGGTACGGCCCGCCCTTTCCCAAGGCGCAGGATCTTTTGGAATGGGCCGCGCAGGGGAAAGACACCGCAGATCGCTATGCTTGGGCTGTTTGGGTTGTCTCTGTCTTGTTTGATCATTCTGAGCGTGGACAAAATAGCCTGTCGGATCACCTAAACGTACATATCGACACGACAACACGCCTGGCCGACGGGCCCAATCCAACGGCGGAGGGCGCGCTGTGGAAAAAGGCCGACGGGCAACAGGCCTGGAATATCGTTTCTGATCTTAGGAACAATGCGGACTATGGCGGGCAGTTGAACGCGGCCGACTATGGCGCTTTGTTCCTGTCCATTCTGAAACGCGGTGAAGTCCGCGATCCTTTGCGCCCGCACCCAAACATCATGATTTGGGGCACGTTAGAGGCCCGGGTCCAAGGGGCGGATCTGGTCGTTCTTGGCGGTTTGAACGATGGCGTCTGGCCAGAGCTTCCATCCCCTGACCCGTGGCTCAACCGTGAAATGCGCGCCAATGCGGGCCTGTTGGTGCCGGAACGTCGCGTCGGGCTTTCTGCGCATGATTTCCAACAGGCGGCCGCCGCGAAAGAAGTTGTCATGTCGCGATCCATCCGCAACGCAGAGGCGGAAACCGTGCCGTCGCGGTGGATCAACCGGCTTACAAATCTGATGGAAGGCATGTCTAACGAAGGGAAAAACGCTCTAAATGACATGCGCAGCCGCGGGGAGGCCTGGGTTGATCTGGCCGAACAGCTGGACGCGCCGCGCGAACCCGTACCCCCAGAACCCCGCCCTGCCCCAATGCCGCCCGTCGCGGCGCGTCCGGACAAACTGTCCGTGACCGCGATTTCCAGATTGATCCGCGACCCTTACGCAATCTATGCCGCCAACGTGTTGCGCCTGCGCAAACTGGACCCGCTGCACCGCAGGCCGGACGCTCCGCTGCGCGGAACCGTGCTGCACGCCGCTTTGGAAGAGTTCATCAAGAATCTGGACGTCACGCAGGGCATGGAAGTTGCACGCGAAAACCTGATGGCAACGACCGACAAAACCCTGTTGAAACACGCCCCCTGGCCTGCCGCCCGCGCTTTGTGGCGGGCCAAGATTGAACGCGTCGCTGACAAGTTTCTAAGCGACGAATTCAAACGCCAAACCATCGCCACCCCGTTGGTCTTTGAAATTGACGGTAAGATGGGCTTTGCTGATTTGGGCTTTACCCTGATCGGCAAGGCTGATCGGATTGACCGCACCGAATTGGGGCGGTTGATCATCTATGACTACAAAACCGGCTCTCCACCCTCGAAAAACCAGCTGAAATATTTCGACAAACAGCTGTTGCTAGAGGCGATGATGGCAGAGGCCGGGGCCTTCGAAACCGTACCCCACGCCATTGTTGCAGAGATTGCCCATATCTCATTGGGATCAAACCCCAAATATGATCCGGTCGCGCTTGAACCCGGCGAAATCGCGCAGATCAAAGCAGAGTTCATCGAATTGATCACGCAATATCAACGGCCCGATCAGGGATACACATCGCGGCGCGCAATGGTCGAGGTCGCCTTTGGTGGTGACTTTGACCATCTTGCCCGGTTCGGAGAGTGGGACGAAACGCAAGAGCCCGCCAGAACGGAGGTGTCTCATGGCGTTTGATGAAGCAACCCGCCGTCAGATTGCCGCCGCCGATCCCTTGGCCTCTACCTGGCTGTCCGCGAATGCGGGGTCCGGCAAGACCCGGGTTTTGACCGACCGCGTTGCGCGATTGCTGTTGCAGGGCGTGTCGCCGCAAAACATTCTGTGTCTGACCTACACCAAGGCCGCCGCGACAGAGATGCAAAACCGTCTGTTCAAACGGCTTGGCGCCTGGTCGATGCGATCAGACAAAGATCTGCGCGACGATCTGGCAAAGCTCGGGGTGTCAGATGTCGCGGATGCTGCCCAATTGGCGCAAGCACGAACGCTATTTGCGCGCGCCATTGAAACGCCCGGCGGTTTGCGAATTCAGACGATCCACTCATTTTGCGCATCCTTGCTGCGTCGTTTTCCGCTAGAGGCAGGCGTGTCCCCGGTCTTTCGTGAATTTGACGACAGATCAGCCAAGCTGTTGCGCCAAGAGGTCATAGAGGAAATGGCCGACGGGCCGCAGGCGGCACAGGTTCTGAATGTCGCAAGGTTCTATTCCGGCGACGATTTTGGAAAGCTCACAGCGGAAATCGTAAGGCTGCGCAAAACGCTTCCCCCAAGTGCCGATCGAGATGCCGTTTGGCAAGAGTTTGGCCTGGCCCGGAATTTCACTGACGATGATCTATTGGACTCCGTTTTCCTGCCGGGCGACATGGAAAAGCTGGCAGATCTGATCAAAGTTCTGAAAACCGGGTCCGCCAATGACGTCAAAGCGGCAAACACATTGGGCCAGATTGATCTGAGCGCCCCCAGCCAAAAAGGGCTGGAAACATGCATTTCGAACTTTTTGACCGGTGCAAAAACCAAAACTCCGTTTGCAGCAAAAATCGACACATTCCCAACGAAGGCCCTGCGGCAGAACCACCCCGATCTTATCGACTGGCTGAACCCGTTCATGGCGCGGGTAGAATCGGCGCGAGAGGCTCGAAACAGGCTCTATTCCGCGAAAAAAACCCTGGCGATGTATGAATTCGCCTCTGCCTTTTTGCCGGAATATGAGGCACGAAAAGCCCGTGCCGGGTGGCTGGATTTCGACGACCTTATCGCACGCGCAGGGCAATTGTTGACCGATCCGGAAGTGGCACAATGGGTGTTGTTTCGATTGGACGGCGGCCTTGACCACATCCTTGTGGATGAGGCCCAAGACACCAGCCCCGAACAATGGCGCGTCGTTGAATTGCTGGCGCAGGAATTCAGCACAGGCATCGGGGCGCGCGAAGATGTCTTGCGCACGATCTTTGTTGTCGGCGACATCAAACAGTCGATCTATTCATTTCAGGGCGCGGATCCCCGATCGTTTGGCCAAATGCGCCACCATTTTGCCGGGCAGCTCTCCAATACCGGGCAAGTGCTGCACGAACGATCGCTGGACCATTCCTTTCGGTCCTCCGCTGCTGTTTTGTCTGTGGTGGATTCGGTTTTCAAAGATACCAGCGGCCCCGGCTTTGGCAGCTCTCATCACTTGGCCTTTCACGAGACGTTGGCCGGGCGGGTTGATTTGTGGCCCCTGGTCCAAACGGACAAAGACAGCGAAGAACGCGAATGGTATGATCCGACGGACAAGCTGGCCGCGAATGACCATCGCATTGTCTTGGCCAATGCCATCGCTGAAGAGATTCAGAACCTTCAAGAAACAGGCACTATTCCAGGGGAAAACGGTGATTTTCGGCGAATTGAGTTTGGTGATTTCCTGATTCTGTTCCAACGCCGGTCCCAATTGTTTCACGAAGTCATTCGGGCCTGCAAAGCCCGCAATCTACCGATTGCCGGCGCGGACCGGCTAAAGATCGGGGCAGAGCTGGCCGTTAAAGACCTGACCGCTTTGCTGTCATTTCTGGCGACGCCTGATGATAGTCTTTCGCTGGCGGCGGTCCTACGCTCGCCATTGATCGGGCTAACCGAATCCCAATTGTTTGATTTGGCACATGGCCGCAGCGAAACTTTGCTGTGGTCCGCCTTGGTGCGACGTCAGGCGGATTTCCCAGACGCCCATGACATGCTGTACCGTCTGCGCAATCAGGCGGATTTCATGGCTCCGTATGAATTGTTGGAACAGGTTTTGATTCGACACAGGGGCCGCACCAAGCTGCTGGCCCGTTTGGGCATAGAAGCAGAGGACGGCATCGACGCGATGCTGGCGCAAGCGGTAGAGTTCGAACGGGTCGAAACGCCCAGTCTGACAGGGTTTCTGACCTGGCTGGAAGTGGACGAGGTGGAAATCAAACGTCAGTCCGACAGCGCAGGAAATCGCATCCGCGTTATGACCACCCACGGGGCAAAGGGGCTGGAATCGGCCATTGTTATATTGCCCGACACAGGCGACCGTGCCATTCAGAACTCTGGTGAATTGGTTCAGCTGGATGCGGATCGAACGGTTTGGAAACCAACCGGCGACCTACAGGACGAACCCACAAAACAGGCTCTAGCAAAGGAAAAAGCCGCGCAGGAAGAGGAACGGCTGCGGCTTTTATACGTGGCTTTGACCCGCGCTGAAAAGTGGCTGATCGTTTGCGCCTCTGGCAACGCCAAACCTGGCGGCGACAGCTGGTACCGCAGGGTTGAAACCGGAATGCAGGATTTGGGCGCAAGCCCCCTGACCCACAATCTGGGACCGGGCCTGCGGTGGCAGGCTGGTGAATGGCAAGAGGTCGAAGACCGTGGGAAAACCCACACGCAGACGCTGCCACCGTCCCTGCCCGACTGGGCCATGGAACCGGCACCACCAGCAGCCGACCTGACAAAGCCATTGGCCCCGTCTGATCTGGGCGGCCCAAAATCATTGCCCGGCGATGACACGCCGACTGACCCGGACGCCGGCGCAAGACGCGGGCGCATGCTGCACCAGCTTTTTGAACATTTGCCCAATCACCCGGCCAGCGATTGGCCTGATTTGGCAAATCGGCTGCTATCGGTAGGTGAAGACATCGCCGAG
The DNA here is from genome assembly GCA_051251595.1 of Marinosulfonomonas sp. GTDB lineage: Bacteria > Pseudomonadota > Alphaproteobacteria > Rhodobacterales > Rhodobacteraceae > NORP110. The sequence continues at coordinate 425,669 of JBPOFA010000001.1, read as the reverse complement.
GATGCAGAGATCGCGGATCTCTTGGCAGAAGCCACGAAGGTTCTGAATGCCCCAGACCTGGCCGATCTATTTGGCCCTGACGCCTTGGCAGAGGTCGATTTGACCGCGAATGTGCCAGAGCTGGGCGGACGTCGCATCGCGGGTGCAATTGACCGGATGATCTTTCAGGGCGGGCGGATCTTGATCGTCGATTTCAAATCGAACCGCATCGTGCCCAGTGACGCGGCTGACACCCCAGAGGGCATCCTGCGGCAGATGGGGGCTTATTTGTCGGCCGTTGAACAAATTTACCCCGGTCGAAATGTCGACGTCGCCGTTCTTTGGACGCGGACTGCGTCTTTGATGGTGCTCCCACACGACATCGTGAGGCAAGCACTGCTTCGAACCGCGACATCTTGACGTTCCGGTGAACGATACCTAGGTTCACTTCGACCCGATTTTTGGAGAATTTGAATGGCAACCGTTCCTGTAACCGACGCGACTTTCGACAATGAAGTCAAAAATTCCGACCTGCCCGTGATCGTAGATTTTTGGGCAGAGTGGTGTGGCCCGTGTAAACAGATCGGACCAGCGCTTGAAGAATTGTCAGAAGAATACGAAGGCAAGATCAAGATCGTAAAGGTCGATGTTGATGCAAACCCCAACTCACCCTCGCAACTGGGTGTTCGCGGCATTCCAGCCTTGTTCATGTTCAAAGATGGCGAAGTCGTTTCCAACAAAGTTGGCGCGGCACCAAAGGCGTCTTTGCAAAGCTGGATCGAAGAAACGATCTAAAACAGCTTAGTTTGTTGAAGAAAAGGGGCGCTTTTGCGCCCTTTTTTGATGGTTTGCTGGGGTTTGCTGCTTGTGCCCTGCAAATGGCGTGTCCATATAAACCGAACAATTGACGGAGTTCTCTATGACACAAGATCAGTTTCCAGGTTGGCACGGTACGACCATCATTGGCGTAAAGAAGGGCGGCGAAGTGGTCATTGCCGGGGATGGGCAAGTGAGCCTTGGACCGACGGTCATCAAGGGATCCGCCCGCAAGGTCAGACGTCTTCAATCCGGGGGTCACGATGTGGTTGCTGGATTCGCTGGTTCTACCGCTGACGCGTTTACGCTGCTGGAACGACTAGAGGCAAAGCTGGATGCAACGCCGGGCCAGCTTGCCCGCGCATCGATCGAACTGGCCAAGGACTGGCGCACCGACAAATACCTGCAAAAGCTGGAAGCGATGCTGATCGTGACCGATGGAACAGATTTGCTGATCATCACCGGGGCAGGCGACGTTTTGGAACCGGAACATAGCATTGCGGCGATCGGATCGGGCGGGAACTTTGCCCTGGCCGCTGCGCGTGGCATGATGGACACCGATCTGTCCGCTGAAGAGGTCGCCCGTAAAGCAATGGCCATTGCGTCGGATATTTGCGTTTACACCAACGGCAACCTCACCGTGGAAAAAATCAAGAGTGATTGAGGCAAACGACCTTAAAGCCGCGGTTTCCGTAGGCATCCTGACCGAAGCTCAGGCGTCGCAGTTAAAGTTTCTGTCGCAAAACAGACAACTGGACGGGTCAGAGCTGGCGATTGGGGACGAGCCTTTCGAATTGTTCCGCGGCTTCAATGAGGTTTTCATCATCGTGGGACTTGTCGTTTTGACGACTGGCTGGGTCTCGGCGATTGGCGCGGTTTTTGCAGACCGGATTGCCAATATCGAAAATACACTGGTCCTGGCCAGCGTTCTTTCCGCACCGGTGATCTGGCTATTGTCTGAATATTTCATTCGCCGCCGGCGGATGGTCGGCCCGGCCATTGCGCTGTCGCTTATGTGGGCGGGAAATGCGATCTTTGGGTTCACGGCCGGGCTTTCGCAATATTTCATGGTCGGGCAGGGGAATTTTGAGTCGCTGCCATTGCCCTTTGCGCTTGGAATCCTCGCCACCGTTCTGTTCTGGCTGCGGTTCAAGGTTCCGTTTGCGATGGCCATCATCGCTGTTGGCGCATTCCTCTTGGCAATTCTAATCGCAGCCGTTCAAAATGGCACACCGCAGGAGCCCCAAGACCTCTTTTTGTTGTCTTCAGCCGGACCCTTTGCCTGGATCACACTGCTTGTGGGTTTCATTACATTCGGATTCGCTATGTATTTTGACATGTCGGATCCACACCGTGTGACGCGCCGCTCTAGCCAGGGGTTTTGGCTGCATGTCGTGGCTGCGCCCGCTTTGACCAACACCATTGCACTAACCTTATTCGACGCCGACACGGCGCTTGCCTATCTGGCGCTTGCCCTGTTTCTAACGCTACTGGCCTGTGTTGCGATCATCATCGACCGCAGATCATTTCTGATCACAACCATCGGCTATATCATGGCGCTGGCCGCGACCTTGTTTGACACAAGCGGCATCGCCTTTTTCATCATTCTACTTGGGCTATTCCTGTTGTTGCTTGGCGCGTTCTGGGATCGTATCCGCGCGCGGCTTGTTGCGGCATTGCCCGGCTTTCTCCCCCGTGAACGGCTACCGCCCATTCTAATCAATGAAGGCATCTCATGACTGACCTGACCCCACGTGAAATCGTTTCGGAACTTGACCGTTTCATCATTGGCCAAAAAGACGCAAAACGCGCCGTGGCCGTTGCCCTGCGCAATCGGTGGCGCCGCAAGAACCTGCCTGCGGACCTGCAAGAAGAGGTCTATCCAAAGAATATCCTAATGATCGGACCCACGGGCGTCGGTAAAACAGAGATCAGCCGTCGGCTTGCCAAATTGGCCAGGGCGCCCTTCATCAAGATCGAAGCGACCAAGTTCACCGAGGTTGGCTATGTTGGCCGGGATGTCGAACAGATCATTCGCGATCTGGTGGATTCCGCCATTTCCATGACCCGCGAACATATGCGCGAAGACGTCAAAGCCAAGGCGCAGGCCGCCGCTGAAAACCGCGTTCTTTTCGCGATTGCCGGTGAAAACGCGCGCGAGCAGACGCTGAACATGTTCCGCGAAAAGCTAAAACGTGGCGAGCTGGATGACACCGAAATCGAACTGGATGTGGCGGACACGTCAAATCCTGCGTCGCTTTTTGAAATTCCAGGCCAGCCCGGCCAAATAGGCGGCGCGATGAATTTGGGTGATATTTTCGGCAAGGCCTTTCAGGGCAAAAAGGTGCGTCGCAAAATGACCGTGGCCGAAAGCTATGACATTCTGGTCGCCGAAGAAGCGGACAGCTTGCTTGAGGACGAGGTGGTCAACCGCGCTGCCATCGAAGCGGTAGAGCAAAACGGGATCGTGTTTTTGGACGAAATCGACAAAGTCTGCGCACGTTCTGACGCGCGGGGCGGGGATGTCAGCCGTGAAGGCGTTCAACGTGATTTGCTGCCGCTGATTGAGGGCACGGTTGTGTCCACCAAACATGGGCCGGTCAAAACTGACCACGTGCTGTTCATCGCATCCGGCGCGTTTCACATCGCCAAACCGTCAGACCTTTTGCCAGAGCTACAAGGTCGCTTGCCCATCCGGGTAGAGCTGCGCGCGCTTACAGAAGATGACTTTGTGCGAATTCTTACGGAAACCGACAATGCTTTGACCTTGCAGTACACAGCGCTCATGGGCACTGAAAGCGTCAAGGTGACCTTTACCGAAGACGGGATCAAAGCCCTGGCTCATATCGCAGCAGAGGTGAACCAAAGCGTTGAAAACATTGGGGCTCGTCGGCTTTATACGGTGATGGAACGCGTCTTCGAAGAGCTTTCCTTCACGGCGCCGGATCGCGCGGGCGAAGACATCAATGTCGACGCCGAATTCGTCGAAACCAACCTTGGTGACATTTCCAGATCCACGGATATCGGCCGCTATATGCTCTAGCCAACCACCACGCAGATTGACAAATGGCTCAATCCCGTTAGGTGCTAGATACCCTCAATCGGTGACTGTTTTGCTTCTGCGTGGTTTGATCTTTTGTGTTCTTGTGCTGTCTGGTGTTGGGTGTTCTCGCACCACTCAGGTTGTATTGGACCCGTCCGCTGTCGGCGTCGGGGATATTGAACATATCTTTGTGGCAACAACGCGCGATGTTGATCAGGATGGAAAAATTGACTCTGGCCGCTCTGCAGCGCCACGCTACTACCAGTATGATATTTCCGTCCCGCCAGATCGCACCCAAGGCGAAATAAAAAATCCGCGCGGCAAACCCGACCCAAAAACGGAATTTGTCGCGACAAAAGCCGTTGCTTATCCCGACCGCCGCCAATTCGAAACGGCAATGTCTGCGAAACTAAGCAAACTGCCGGCCTCTGACAAAGAGGCCGTCATTTATGTTCACGGCTTCAACAACACGTTTTCCGACGGAATTGTGCGGCTTGCCCAGTTGACCCATGATTTCCAACGCAAAGGCGTCGCCGTTCACTACGCTTGGCCAAGCAAGGGCAAGGCCCTGGGCTATGAATATGACCGCGACAGCGTTTTGTTTTCACGCGATGGCCTTCAGGCGCTTATCGAATCCACCAGAAGAGCAGGGGCAAGGCACATAACCCTTGTTGGGCATTCAATGGGCAGTCAGCTGATCATGGAAACGCTGCGCCAAATGGAAATCTCGCGCCCGGGAACGGTCCGCAGCTCTGTTAATGCGCTTATCCTGATTTCACCTGACATCGACGTGAATGTGTTCAAGTCTCAGGCCAACCGGATCAGCAAACTGCCAGAACCATTTATCATTTTCGTATCGCAGAAAGACCGCGCTCTTGGTCTGTCCAGCCTGATATCTGGCGAAAAAGAGCGGGTCGGAAACATTCAGGACATTTCCGAGCTGGGTGATTACGATATTGCCGTTGTGGACGTGACGGAGTTTTCCAAGGGTTTGGGCCACAACACCGTTGCCGACACGCCAGAGCTGATAGAGCTGTTCGCGCAACTTGAAGAGTTCGCCGGTGCCTTTTCCACCGAAGGAAACGGGCGGGTGACACTGGTGGATACGGTGGCCCTGACGGTGCGAAGCGCCACGAAAATCGTGCTGACCCCGGTCGAGGCAATCACGGAATAGACCATTATTTGGCTTTTCATTTCTGCAAGGTTCTGTGACACGTTGCGAATGAACTATTTCCAATTCATTCGCATGAACCTGCCCTGGCTGACGGCGGCCGCGTTGCTGACCTTTTCGTCCAGCTACGGGCAAACCTACTTTATTTCCATGTTTTCCGGGGAAATCATGGAAGAATTCGGGTTGTCGGACGGCGCCTGGGGCGGGATTTATACGGCCGGCACCACGCTTTCGGCGATTGCCATGATTTGGGCCGGGGCGTTGACTGACAGATTTCGGGTTCGGGTTCTGGGGCCTGTTGTGCTGGTGATACTTGCTGCGGCCTGCCTTTCCATGGCGATGGTCAATTCTGCGTTCATGTTGGTCTTTGTCATTTTTGCACTGCGCTTCGGCGGACAGGGCATGTCCAGCCACACAGCAATGGTCGCCGTCGCACGATGGTTTGTCGCCACACGCGGACGCGCGATGACCGTGGCCTCGCTTGGGTTCATGTTCGGCAACGCGGTTGTGCCCGTGGTTTTCGTGGCGTTGCTGCAGTTTACCGATTGGCGGTTTTTATGGGTCATCGCTGCCGGGCTAGCGCTTTGCGTCATTCCAGCCTTGTTGCTGTTGTTGCAAAAGGAAAGAACACCGCAATCTGTCGCAAAAGATACCCAGGCCTTTGGCATCGACATGCGCCACTGGACACGTCGCGAAGTTCTGCACCACTGGCTGTTTTGGATGGTTTTGCCGCTGATGATTGGCCCATCCGCTTGGGGAACGGCGATTTTCTTTCAGCAGGTCCATCTGTCCGAGGTCAAAGGCTGGAGCCACGTGGATTTCGTCACGCTTTTTCCGCTGTTCACTATTGCCTCTGTCTTGATGAATCTCGTAACCGGATGGGCCGTCGATCGGTTCGGCACCAACCGTTTGCTTCCGTTTTTCCTGTTGCCCTTTATCGCGACATTTGTGGTTCTTGCTTTTACCGACAGCATCCAAATGGCCGCCCTTGCCATGATCCTGTTTGGTGGTGGAACAGGTTCTGGCGCCAGTTTGCTTGGGGCATTTTGGGCGGAACATTTCGGCACGCAGCATTTGGGGTCGATCAAGGCCATCGCGGCGGCGGCAATGGTCTTTGGTTCTGCCATTGGGCCCGGCGTCACCGGCCTGTTCATCGATTGGGGATATGATTTCCCCGACCAGATGCTGGGGATCATTCTTTATTTTGTGATCGCAACTGTGTTGGCGACACTTGGCGTTTTGCGCGCCCGCCCGTTGTTACCGGTGGCGGCGCAGGTAGACGTAGAACGCGCCTGAGCCGCCGTGCTTTGCGTGGGCTTCGGTAATCTGCAAGACCAACGGCCCAAGCGGTGCCGTGCGCAGCCAGTTGGGGACATTGTGGCGCAGCACGCCCAGACGAACGGGAATCGGGCCTTCATCCGGCTTTGATTTGCCTTTGCCCGTTATGACCAGAACCAACCGTTTCTGATCGGCATAGGCATCCAGAATAAAGCTCATCAGCGCCGGGTGGGCCTGGGCAATTGTCATTCCATGCAGGTCGATGCGACCGTCGGGCGAAACCTTTCCGCGCTTCATCCGACCGAAATGTTTTTGATCCATTTGAAGCGGAGCGCTGGCAAGGCTTTGCGAAACACTTGGGGCCAAAATATGCTGCGGACGGGCAGGGCTTGCCGCCTGACCCAACCGAAAATTCTGTGCGGGCTTTTTGGGTTCAATCTCTTTTTGCACCTTGGGCTGCTGTGCAGCGTCCTGCAAAATCGTCTTTGTCTTTTTGTGAAGCGGAGTCGCGCTGCTACGGACTTTGTCCCACAGCTCTGCTTCTTCCGGGCGCAGCCCCCGCGGTTTGCGTCTGCTCATTCAGGAATCGCCTCTGCGCTGGCAAAGGCCATTTCGATTGGCATCAGCACAACCATCCGTCCGGGGTCTCTTAGTTTTCCAGCCGCTTTTCCGGCCTCATCGCCCGTGCCATAGAAAATATCGGCCCGCTGCGCCCCTTTGATGGCAGAGCCGGTGTCTTGCGCAATCATCAACCGGCGGAACGGGGCAGCACCACCTTTTTCGACCCAGACAGGTGCTCCAAGTGGCACATATTTCGGATCAACCGCGATAGAGCGCATGGCCGTGATCGACCGGTTCATCGCACCACGTGGCCCGGTTTCGGCGTTTAGCCCTTTGATGGTTCGGAAGAACACATAAGACGGGTTGAACTGCAACAAAGTCGCGCCGTCGGCGGGGTTTCGACGCACCCAATTCTGAATGACCTGGGCGGAAACCTGATGCGCATTGTAGATTCCACGACGCACCATTTCCTCGCCAATGGACCGATAGTTATGGCCGTTTGACCCGCCATACCCAACGCGGATCGTGGACCCATCTTGCATGCGAATCCGTCCAGAGCCTTGAATTTGAAGAAAGAAAAGTTCCACCGGGTCATCAACCCAGGCGATTTCCAACCCACGATTGTCCAAAACGCCGTTGTTTTCGATATCCGCCCGAGGGTACCACAACTGGCCTTCTTTCAGTTCTGGCGGCATTTTGTACAACGGATATCTAAACCGACTGGTGCGATATTTCGATCCGTCGAGTTCAGGTTCAAAATAACCCGTGAACAGTCCGGGCTGATGATCTTCGATCAGCACGGGGCGAAAGAACAACTCAAAAAAGGTTTTTGCGTTCGGATCTGTCTGTGCGATGGCACAAACAGATTTCCAGTCTGGTTCCGTCATGTCCTTACAGGTAGAGCGAAAGACATCCAAAGCGGATTGATGGTCGTCTTTTTTCCAACGATCCAGATCGTCAAAGGCCAGCACGGTTTTCGTGACGGCAGGCTCTCCGGCGGCGTGGGTCACGGCCAAGCCCGTAAACGCCAGTGCCGCCAAGAGAACACGAATCATCCGCCCGTCGCGACCAACAACCAGTTCGGGTCGTCGGATCCCATATGGCGAGCAAAGGTCCAAACATCCTTTTGACGTTTGATCTCTTTTGGATTGCCTTCGATGATTTCGCCGTTTGCGTCGCGCACGACGGATGTCAGCTCTCCGACAAACCGTACAGAAACTTCGCCTTCGCGGGTGGATTTATCAAAACTGGCATCCGTGAGGGACAGCTCTCGCACACCGATAAAGGTCGCGTCGATGGTAAGCCCTTGCTTTTTACGCTCTTCCACCACCTCCGAGAAACTTTCGAAAACGTCGTCTGACAAGAATGGCTTGATCTCGTCCATGTCGCCTTTTTCGAATGCCATCAAGATCATCTCATAGGCGCCACGCGCACCGCCCAGAAACTCTGACACGTTGAAGGAAGGTTCAGCACCCTTCATTTCGCCAAGAGCCTGCGCCTGTCGGCTGTCGGCCTTGACGTGATCTGTGATGTCTTCGTCTGGTCCGCCGTCGATGACTTCGAATTTATCTCGGCTGGGCGCAGTTGGGCTTTGCAACGAGGGCTTTTCAAACCCTTCGCGCGTACCAAGTACATTCTTAAGCCGCAGGATCAGGAATATCGCTATTCCCGCCAGGACCAGCAACTGGATGATACCAGTGTTCATACTTACCTCATTTTTGTTCTTCGGGTAGTAACGCACCCAATTGGCACTTATGTAGGGCAGGCCCGTGATCAAGTCCACTGCGGACGAAACTATGACAAGAGGTTGTTATGTGGTTGTTTGTGCTATTTTTAGCGATCCCGCTGATCGAAATTGCCCTATTCGTCCAGATTGGGGGCATCATCGGCCTTTGGTGGACCTTGGCCATCGTGGTTTTCACGGCGATCCTTGGAACGTCGATGATCCGCACGCAGGGGGCCATGGCCATGGTCAATCTGCGGTCTTCTTTCAATGATATGCGTGATCCGACAGAACCGCTTGCCCATGGCGCGATGATCCTGATTGCCGGGATGTTGTTGCTGACACCGGGGTTTTTCACTGACACGGTCGGGTTTCTTTTGCTTATTCCACCGGTGCGACAGGCGGTCTATGGCTACGTTCGTTCGCGGGTTACGGTTCAAGGGTTTTCCACCACCGGACCGGCCCAGCAGCCCCGCCAGTCTGACCTGAAATCCGACGGAACCGTTTTGGAAGGCGAATACACAGAGGTCGAAAACACCGATGAACCCCCCAGACGCGGTGATTCAGGTTGGACAAAGCATTGAGACCCAGTGTCTGACCTGTTAGGGACAATGCGGAATTTCTAGGAGAAAAGTTCATGGCCGAAAATGCCGAAACCAATGGCGCGGGCGCCGCGCCACAGGCTGCACCCGTAAAAATGCAGATTGTGGGTCAATTTATCCGCGATATGTCATTTGAAAACGTTGTGGCGCAAAAAGGCGTTACGGGCGATCTGACACCAAACGTTGGTGTTCAGGTAAGCCTCGACGCGAAAAAGCGCCCGACTGACAATCAATTTGAAGTGGTCACGAAATACACCGTGACTGCAAAGAACAAAGATGGCGACAAGACCCTGTTCCTTTTGGAACTGGAATATGGCGGCGTCTTTCAGATCGAAAACGTGCCAGACGAACAGATGCACCCGTTTTTGATGATCGAATGCCCTCGGATGTTGTTCCCATTTGCGCGTCGCATCGTGCATGACGTCATCCGCGATGGCGGGTTCCCACCACTGAACCTGGAAATGATCGACTGGGTTGCTTTGTATCGTCAAAACGCACAGCGTTTGGCCGAGGCCGCAAAAGCTAACTAAGTTTTTTCCAAAGCGCGTCGTCGCCCAGCTTGTCGACAAAGGCAGCATGGGCGGCGGCCTCTTCTTCGGTCAGTCTGGACGGCAATGGGTTTGGCCGAGGTCTTGGTCTCCAGAACTCTCCGTCATCAGCCGCGTTCTGCGTATTGCTGTCATTTGACAGAACCAAGCCCGGTTGGCGTCCGCCGATCAATTCCAGATAGACCTCTGCCAGAATTTCACTGTCCAACAGGGCGCCGTGCAAGGTTCGTGCAGAGGTATCGATACCGAACCGACGGCACAACGCATCCAATGACGCCGGAGAACCGGGAAATTTCGTTCGTGCGATCGCCAAAGTGTCAACGGCGCGTTCCCACGGGATTTCCGGCAGATTCATCCATTTCAGCTCTGCGTTCAGAAACTTGATGTCGAATGCTGCGTTGTGGATCACCAGTTTCGCATCGCCGATATAGTCTAAAAAGCCCTGACCAACTTTGGCGAAAACCGGTTTGTCGCGCAGAAACTCATCGCCCAGACCATGCACCGCAAAAGCCTCTTCCGGCATGGACCGCTGCGGGTTGATATATTGGTGATAGACATTCCCGGTTGGCAGGTGGTTCAACAGCTCTACCGCGCCGATTTCTACAATCCTGTCGCCCGTGAACGGATCAAACCCCGTCGTTTCAGTATCCAGAACGATTTCACGCATCTACTAGCTTCTTTCTGATGTCTCGCACCAACATCTGCACGTCCCGACGCGCCACTGCAAGTGTTTCGGTCAGAATGACGTGATCGGCCCTTTTGCGTTTTTCCGCGTCCGGCATTTGTTTGGCGAGGATCGTTTCAAATTGTTTTTCATTCATCCCCGGCCGGCCCAGAACACGCTGTTTCTGAAGCTCTGCCGGTACAGTGACCACAACAGTAAGATCAACCGTGCCGTCTGCGCCGGTTTCAAACAGCAGTGGCACATCGACTAGAACAATCGGTGCCGTCGATGTGGCGATAAAAGTTTCGCGATCCTCGGCGACCAAAGGATGCACCACGGCCTCTATCTGGGTCAGGGCCGTTGTGTCGTTTGCGATCCATTGCTTTAGCGCATCGCGGCTGACCTGCTGATCAACAACCAACCCATCTTTGAGCGCTGCAATTGGCCCAACAGCCGCACCGCCTGGCGAATAAAGCCGGTGAACCGCCGCGTCGGCGTCCCAGACAGGCACGCCTTCATCGGCAAACATGTCGGCTGTGGTTGATTTACCCATTCCGATCGATCCGGTCAGACCGATGACAAAGGGACGTTTGCGCGTCATTGCCCCAATACAATCCTTCGGGCTTCTTCATCGACTTCGGGGCGAGCGCCAAACCAACGTTCAAATGCAGGGGCGGCCTGGTAAAGCAACATGCCCAGTCCATCGACCGTCGTACAGCCAATGGATTTTGCATATTTCAGCAGAGACGTCTCAAGTGGGGTATAGACCAGATCCGTCACGACTGCCTTTTTCGACAGCGCATCCAGCGGAACCCGGAATTCAGATTTCCCGACCATCCCCAGGGAAGAGGCGTTGATGATCGTCATTGCCCCATCCAACATGTTCCCGGCCTGAACCCAGTCATAGACCGTGACCTTGCCGCCAAATTCCCGGCGCAGTGCCTCTGCCCGCGTTCGGGTGCGGTTTGACAGTCGGATTTCCGTAACACCTACATCAATCAGCGCCGCCAGCACCGCGCGCGCTGCGCCGCCAGCGCCAAAGACAACGGCAGGCCCGGCTTGAGGCGACCAATTAGGCGCACCGCTGCGCAGGTTTTCGATGAACCCGTAGCCATCTGTATTGTCCGCATGGATTTTTCCGTCTTCGCGGAAAATCAGCGTATTCGCAGCCCCGATCAAAGCGGCGCGATCTGTCACCACATCAACCATGCTCAGAACCGTTTCTTTGTGCGGTATGGTCACATTCGCACCGACAAAGCCCAGTTTCGGCAACACTTTCAGCGCGTCAGCCAAATCCTTTTGGGCAATGTCCAGCGGGACGTAATGCCCTGCAATCTGGTTCTTTTGCAGCCAGTAATTGTGCAGTGCCGGTGAACGGCTATGCGCGATTGGTGAGCCGATGACCCCGGCCAATGGAATTTTGTTGTCGCTCATCCCGGCAACACCCTTCGTATTGTCAAATACCCTAACAGTTCGGTCAGTGGCAGACCCAAAACTGTAAAGTAATCCCCTTCAACGCGCGAGAAAAGCCGCACGCCTTCTTCTTCTAGTTTATAGCACCCGACGGATTCGCGAATGCTTTTCCAGTTTCGATCAAGATAATCTGCCAGATAAGCCTCTGAGGATTGGCGCATTTTCATCCGGACAGTCCCCACATGGCGCCATTGGGGGCGGCCGTCTTCATAGATTACGGCAGCGGATAACAATTTGTGGGTTTGGCCGTTTAGCATGGCCAATTGGTCCCGCGCATCGTCCAAATCCTTTGGTTTAGAGACTATATTCCCATTAAACTCCAACACCTGATCACATCCAATAACTAAGGCATCTGGTTGTTTTTGGCTGATTTTTCGGGCTTTGGACTCTGCCAGCGCGTCCGCAATGTCCCGCGCCGTTGCGCCATCGGCGATAAGGGACGCTTTTATAGCGGATTCATCCACGCGACCGGGCAAAACATCGAAAGTAGCACCGGCGTTTTGCAGCAAAGTTTTCCGAATTTCAGAGCCTGAGGCCAGGATTATGCGGTCAGTCATTGGGATATCCCTGTGGAAAACTCGCATGATTCGGGATGTATCAATTTGTTCATATCTGCGCTTTTCTCGTTGCCTGGGGTTAACCCATCCCTCTCACGATTTTTGTGAACCGATACTCCACCGTGGAAATCCAAAACCGGGAACTGTGCATGTCCCATGATCGATCTTTCTTGTCCTAGATCCATCCCGTTTTTATCCCCAGAATCACTGTCTCTAAGGGTCTGTAATAAAGGAGCTTTTTGGGATGGTCCAAATTCAAATTAATTTTCCGCTTATACTTGTATGCCAAAGTTTAGCCTGTGGGCGATATTGTAGGTAGAAATTTAATCCCCGTTATCCACCGGACCTACATAATCATCATCTTTCTTTATCTTTTCTTTATTTATTAGATAAGAAGGCCGGGCAGTATGGGGACCATCGAAATGATCAGCGATTTATTGAGCTCTGTTTATCCATGGACAAAGTCGCTCCATATTATTTCTGTGATCGCCTGGATGGCCGGGTTGTTCTATTTGCCCAGATTATTCGTGTATCATGTTGAAACTGTGGTGGCAGGCAGTGAAACAGACAAGCTTTTTCAATTGATGGAAAAGCGTTTGTTTACGGTGATCATGCGTCCAGCAATGATAGCGTCTTGGTTTTTTGGCCTTTGCCTTGTCCTGACGCCGGGGATCGTAGATTGGGGCGCTGTTTGGCCCTGGACCAAGGCCGTGGCCATTCTGGCGATGACGGGATTCCATGAATGGCTGGGGGTTCGTCGCGGTGATTTCATTTCTGGCACGGGTAAAATCACCGGCCGCCAATATCGGATGATGAATGAGGTTCCAACGCTTTTGCTGATCATCATCGTTGTTTCGGTTGTGGCGCGCCCGTTCTAATCAGCGTTGACTCAAATGGGTTTGGCGCTTATCTAGCCAGTGTTGGTCATCCGATCGACGTATACATCCAAACTTTTATGTGACGCCGCGCCTTTTTTGGGCCGTGCTTTGGAATATTCCCATGGAACAGAACAGACTACATCTTGCTGATCTAAAGGCAAAAACACCAAAAGATCTGCTGGAAGCAGCTGAAGAAGTTGAAATCGAAAACGCGTCCACGATGCGGAAAGGCGACATGATGTTCGCCATTCTGAAGGAACGCGCAGAGGATGGATGGGAAATTTCCGGTGACGGTGTTCTGGAAGTTTTGCAGGACGGATTCGGATTTTTGCGGTCTCCAGATGCGAATTATCTGCCGGGCCCGGATGATATCTACGTTTCACCAGAGGTCATTCGTCAGTTCTCACTGCGAACCGGGGATACCGTCGACGGTGTTATCAAAGCGCCGAAGGATTCAGAGCGTTACTTTGCCTTGTCCCAAGTGACTTTGATCAATTTTGAGGATCCTGAGAAGGCGAAGCACAAGATTAACTTTGACAATCTGACGCCTTTGTACCCCGAAGAGCGTCTGAACATGGAAGTCCAGGATCCGACCATCAAAGACCGGACAGCGCGAATTATTGATCTTGTGGCCCCAATCGGGAAGGGTCAGCGGTCTTTGATCGTTGCGCCGCCACGTACGGGTAAGACCGTGATTTTGCAGAACATCGCGAATTCAATCGGGATCAATCACCCGGAATGTTACCTGATCGTTTTGTTGATCGATGAACGTCCCGAAGAAGTTACCGACATGCAACGGTCCGTAAAAGGTGAGGTCGTATCCTCTACCTTTGATGAGCCTGCCAGCCGTCACGTGGCCGTCGCAGAAATGGTAATCGAAAAGGCCAAACGCCTTGTTGAACATAAACGCGACGTGGTGATCCTGCTCGATTCCATCACACGGCTTGGCCGGGCGTTTAACACCGTGGTGCCGTCCTCTGGTAAGGTTCTGACCGGTGGTGTGGATGCGAATGCATTGCAGCGTCCAAAGCGGTTCTTTGGGGCGGCTCGGAACATCGAAGAAGGCGGGTCTTTGACGATCATTGCAACCGCGCTGATCGATACGGGCAGCCGGATGGACGAGGTCATCTTTGAGGAATTCAAAGGGACGGGTAACTCTGAAATCGTTCTGGATCGTAAAGTTGCTGACAAACGCGTGTTCCCGGCGATGGATATTCTTAAATCCGGCACGCGAAAAGAAGAGCTGTTGGTGGATAAGGTCGACCTGCAGAAAACCTATGTTCTGCGGCGCATCCTGAACCCAATGGGGACCACGGACGCGATTGAATTCCTGATGTCCAAGCTGAAACAGACAAAATCCAATTCGGACTTCTTCGATTCAATGAACACTTAATTTATTGTTTTACTACAATGGGTTAGTTCTATATGAATACAATTTATGCTTTAGCGTCTGCTCGCGGTAAGGCGGGTGTAGCGGTCCTGAGAATATCAGGGCCGCTCGCCATTTTTGCAGTCCAAAACATGGTCAGCTCTATGCCCGATCCGCGCCAGGCGGGTTTGCGTAAATTGTTTGATGAACATGGCGGAGTGCTGGACCAGGCTTTGGTCTTGGTTTTTGAAGCGCCCAACAGTTTCACCGGTGAAGACGTCGTGGAACTGCATCTTCATGGCAGCACGGCAACCGTCAATGCTGTGCTGGCAACCCTCGGACGCGTCGAAGGATTGCGGCTTGCAGAGCCGGGAGAGTTCACCAGACGGGCGCTAGAGAACGATCAGCTTGATCTGGCACAGGTAGAGGGCTTGTCCGACCTCATAGAGGCAGAGACGGAAGCACAGCGCGTGCAGTCCATGCGGCTGTTTTCCGGAGAACTGGGAACAAAGGCCGACGGTTGGCGCACCGATTTGATTCGCGCGGCCAGCCTGTTAGAGGCCACAATTGATTTCGTGGATGAAGACGTCCCTGTCGATGTTACGCCAGAGGTCGAAGAATTGCTTGATCATGTGGCCACGCAACTGCGTGCCGAATCAGACGGCGTAACGATCGCGGAACGCATTCGCGATGGTTTCGAAGTTGCGATTGTCGGTGCTCCGAATGTTGGGAAGTCCACTTTGCTGAATGCGCTGGCGGGCAGGGATGCTGCGATCACGTCGGAAATCGCCGGAACCACGCGGGATGTGATAGAGGTTCGCATGGATCTGCGTGGGTTGCCCGTCACCTTTCTGGATACCGCAGGCCTGCGCGAGACCGATGATTTTGTGGAGGGTATCGGGGTGCAGCGGGCGATTGATCGGGCCGCGATGGCTGATATCCGGATATTTCTGGGCAAGAACGATACCAAGTTTAGCGGTATTGAAGAAAAGACAGGCGATATATTGATTGCGGCCAAGGCAGATTTGTCTGGATCAGTTGAGGGTGCGGTTTCGGGTAAGACCGGGCAAGGGGTGCCCGAACTGGTCGAACGCATCACCGATGAACTGGCACAGCGGGCCTCTGGCGCTGCGACGGCGACACGCGAACGTCATCGTCAAGCGATTCAAATTGCGATCAGCTCTTTGGAATCGGCAAAGGATGAGTTAAAGAACGGTCCTGACCGGGTAGAGCTGGCGGCGGAGAACCTGAGAACGGGGATCCGTGCCCTTGATTCTTTGGTTGGTCGTGTGGATGTAGAAAACATTCTGGACGAAATCTTTTCGAGTTTTTGCATCGGCAAGTAGGAGTGTTTCACGTGAAACATTTGGATTTTGATGTCATCGTAGTTGGCGGCGGCCATGCTGGTTCCGACGCCGCGCATGCGGCTGGCCGAATGGGTGCCCGCACCGCTCTTGTGACTCTCAAGCGCGACGGGATTGGCGTGATGTCCTGTAACCCGGCCATTGGCGGATTGGGCAAAGGCCATCTGGTTCGTGAAATCGACGCGCTGGATGGCGTCATGGGACGTGTCGCAGATAAATCCGGCATTCAGTTTCGCCTGTTGAATCGGCGCAAAGGACCAGCGGTGCAGGGGCCAAGAACGCAATCTGATCGGAAACTGTACAAAAACGCGATGCAGGCGGAAATTTACGCGCAACCGAATGTAACGGTGGTTGAAGCCGAGACGACCGATTTCCTAATGGACGGCGATACGGTCTGCGGTGTTGTGCTTGCCGACGGCGCCGAACTGCGCGCGGCTGCGGTTGTTTTGACCACAGGAACATTTCTTCGTGGCATTATTCATATTGGCGACGTGTCACGGCCCGGTGGTCGGATGGGTGATAAACCTTCTGTCAAACTGGCGAACCGCATTGATAGTTTTGACCTTTCCCTTGGGCGCCTGAAAACCGGCACGCCGCCCCGGTTGGATGGGCGAACGATCAATTGGGACGTGTTGGAAAGCCAGCCTGCGGATGATGATCCGACGCTGTTTTCGTTCTTGTCAGACGCGCCAACGGTGCAGCAGGTGTCCTGCGGGATCACCCATACAAACGAAAAAACCCACAATATCATTCGGGAAAACCTGTCGCGGTCTGCTATGTATGGCGGCCACATTGACGGGGTCGGCCCACGGTATTGCCCCTCTATTGAAGATAAAGTGGTGCGTTTCGCTGAAAAGACGTCGCACCAGATCTTTTTGGAGCCCGAGGGTCTGGATGACCACACGATATATCCAAACGGAATCTCGACGTCCTTGCCTCAAGATGTGCAAGACGATTACGTGCATTCCATTTTCGGTTTGGAAAACGCAAAAATTCTGCAACCGGGCTATGCGATTGAATACGACTATGTCGATCCAAGGGCGCTTAAACAAACCTTGGAATTGCGTTCTGTCCCGGGATTGTTTTTGGCCGGGCAGATCAACGGAACCACAGGGTACGAAGAAGCCGCGGCCCAGGGATTGGTTGCTGGCCTGAACGCGGCCCGCCGCGCGGTTGGGGGAGACCCGATTTTGTTCGATCGATCGACCTCTTACATCGGGGTTATGATCGACGATTTGACGACACGCGGCGTGACAGAGCCCTATCGCATGTTCACATCGCGGGCGGAGTTCCGGCTTTCGTTGCGGGCCGACAATGCAGACCAACGGCTGACACCCTTGGGAATTGCGGTTGGATGTGTTTCCGACGAACGAAAAGTGGCCTTTGACGATAAAATGGCCCGGTTGGCTGCGGGGGAAGAAACCTTAAAAGGCACGGCCTTTAGCCCAAAAGATGCGGCTGGCGTCGGAATAAAGATCAGCAATGACGGTGTGAAGCGATCCGGTTATCAACTGTTGTCGTTTCCAGACGTGACATTCGCCCAGTTGCTGCAACTGGACGGAACCTTGGGTGATATTGATGTAAAAAGCCGGGAACAGCTGTCCCGGGACGCTCTGTACGCCAATTACATTGAGCGGCAACAAAAGGATGTGGATGCGTTGAAGCGGGACGAAGCGCATGAAATCCCCGCTGAATTTGCATATGACGACCTGACGGGCCTATCGAATGAGCTGACAGCAAAGCTAAATCGCATCCGTCCGGCGACTTTGGGTCAGGCCGGCCGCGTTGAGGGGATGACTCCTGCAGCGCTAACGCTGATCCTGGCGCGTTTACGTCAAAACAGCCAACGGCGTAGTGCATGATGGCGCCAGTCGACGGCAGGGAACAGTTTTTGGGCCTGATCAATGTTTCACGTGAAACATTGGAGAGGTTGGACACTTACGCGGCCCTTTTGAAAAAATGGAACCCAGCCATCAATTTGGTTGGTAAATCCACCGTGGAAACCCTGTGGACCCGACATTTCCTGGACTCTGCGCAGGTCTTTCGCATTTCAAAAGTAAATCACGGCCACTGGGTTGATATCGGAACCGGCGGCGGATTTCCGGGATTGGTGGTCGCCGCGATGGCAAAAGACGCCACACCCGGCATCAGTTTTACATTTGTGGAAAGCGATCTGCGCAAAGCAACGTTTTTGCGGACGGCGGCCATGGATATGGCATTGGCGGTTAAGGTTATTTCAAAGCGAATCGAAGATATTCCGCCCTTGTCGGCGGATGTCTTAAGCGCGCGGGCTCTTGCTTCGGTTGCCGACCTGTTGGGTTATGCCGATCTTCACCTAAAACCGGATGGGCGCGCCTTGTTCCTAAAAGGGGCAACGGTTGACCAAGAAGTCACGGAAGCCCTTGAAACGTGGTCCTTTCAAAGCGAAGAATATCGCAGCATGACCGACACCACCGGCGTGATTCTAAGTATCGGAGATATCAGGCGTGTCTGACCCAACACGGCCCCCGGGCCCCAGAATAATCGCAGTTGTGAACCAAAAGGGCGGGGTCGGTAAAACCACCACAACCATCAATCTGGGCGCCGGTTTGGTAGAGGCCGGGTTTCGTGTGCTTTTGGTGGATATTGATCCGCAGGGAAACGCGTCGACCGGGCTTGGTTTGGATAAGGATAAACGCGGGCTGACCACCTATGATTTGTTGCTGGAAGATGCCCCCATACAAAATGTTGTCGTGTCGACGGGGATTGACGGGCTTTGGATTGCGCCTGCGACCACGGATCTAAGCTCTGCCGATATTGAAATGGTGGCCAATGAAAAGCGGAATCATCTGCTGTTTGATGCGCTGCGCCAACCCGCAATTGATGAATTTGCGTTTGATTATGTGCTGATTGATTGCCCGCCATCGTTGAGTTTGCTGACATTGAATGCGCTGGTCGCGTCGCACAGTGTTTTGGTGCCGCTGCAAAGCGAATTTTATGCGTTGGAAGGTCTGTCGCAGCTGCTTCAGACAATCCGCGAGGTTCGGCATTCCGTCAATAAATCGCTGCGGATCGAAGGTGTGGTTCTGACCATGTATGATTCTCGGAACAACCTTTCCCGGCAGGTCGAAGAGGATGCACGGCAAAACCTTGGGGAATTGGTGTTTCAAACCGTAATTCCGCGAAATGTCAGGGTAAGCGAAGCGCCTTCATATGCGTTGCCGGTTTTGGAATATGACAGCACGTCGAAAGGTAGCGAAGCCTATCGGTCGCTCGCCAGAGAGCTGGCCGCATTGCATGGGCACAATACAAAAGGAATGAAACGTCATGGCTGAGAACAAATCTGAAAAAAGAGGGCTTGGGCGCGGTTTGTCGGCGCTGATCGGTGATGTCTCAACCCAGGATGCAGCTACGTCCAGCGATGGTGGGGCAAAACCGGCCGATCATATCGTGCCAATCGAAAATCTGCATCCAAACCCCGATCAGCCACGGCGGCAGTTCAACAAGGATGATCTGGAAGAACTGGCGGCGTCCATTGGCGAAAAGGGCGTATTGCAGCCCCTTATCGTTCGTAAAAACCCAAATATGCCAAATAGTTACGAGATTGTCGCCGGGGAACGCCGGTGGCGGGCCTCGCAAATGGCGAAGCTGCATGAACTGCCCGTTCTGATCCGCGATTACACCGATGACGAGGTGTTGGAAATCGCGATTATCGAGAATGTGCAGCGTGCAGATCTGAACCCTGTGGAAGAGGCGGCCGGGTATCGTCAGTTGATGGATCGGTTTGGGCACACACAGGAAAAGGTGGCCGAGGCGCTTTCGAAAAGCCGCAGCCATATTGCAAACTTGCTGCGTTTGCTGCAGCTGCCGGAAGACGTGCTTGAACTTTTGCGCGACGGAAAGCTGAGCGCTGGCCATGCCCGGGCGTTGATCACCACAGATAACCCGTCGGAAATGGCGAAAATTGTTGTCAAAAAGGGCTTGTCTGTTCGCGAAACAGAACGGCTTGCCAAAGCTCCGGCGAAGGTGAAGGGTGAAAAACCAACGCCGGCCGACGCCAAAGACGCGGACACCAAAGCGCTGGAAGATGACTTGGGCGCAGCCATTGGTATGAAAGTTTCGATCGACCATATGGCGGGCAAGGAAAGCGGAAATATCTCTATCCAGTATAAATCCCTGGATCAGCTTGATGAAATCTGCCGGATTTTATCTGCCGTTTAAGTCAGCAATTCACGCAGCAGGCCGTTCAAAACGGGGCGGCCTTGCGCTGTCGCCCTTAGGGTGTCGCCGTCGGTTTCTAACAGTGACAAATCATGTAACATATTGATTTTATTAGAATCAATTGGGATTCCCGCAAGGGATTGGTAGCGGGATAGAGAGATGCCTTCGGACAGCCGAAGACCCATCATCAAATACTCTGCCGCGCGGTCCTCTGCATCGACCAGCGTTCTGGAAAGGTCCCCGTTCCCGGTTCTTTCGGCCTGATCCAGCCATTTCCCTGGTTGCAGGGCGGTGTCGATGGCAAAACGTTGGCCGTTCAGGGTCAATCTTCCATGTGCGCCGGGACCGACGCCCACATAATCACCGCCGCGCCAATAGATCATATTGTGCCGCGATTCCGCGCCGGGCGCCGCGTGGTTGGAAATTTCATAGGCGGGCAGGCCAGCGCTTTCGCAAATTTCTTGCGTCGCGAAATACATATCGGCAGAGATGTCTTCGTCGGGCAATCCGCGCAGCTTTCCCCGGGCGAGCCTGTCACCAAAAGCTGTGCCATCCTCGATCGTCAATTGATAAAGGGACAGGTGATCGGCGGCCATGGACAGGGCCTGTGAAAGCTCTGCTTTCCAATCCGACAGATCCTGATCCTGACGCGCATAGATAAGATCAAAACTGACGCGATCGAATTCTGAACGGGCAATGTCAAAGGCTTCCATTGCTTCGGCAACAGAATGCATCCGGCCAAGCGCCTTGAGATCGCGGTCATTCATTGCCTGAAACCCCATGGACACACGGTTGACGCCCGCATCCCGATAGCCGCGAAAACGGCCAGCCTCGATAGAGGTGGGATTTGCCTCTAGCGTGACTTCGAAACTGTTAGAGGTCTGCCAGACCTCTCGCACGGTTTCCATGATGTCGGCGACAAGGGCAGGGTCCATCAGGCTGGGCGTGCCGCCGCCGAAAAACACGGTGTCCAGAATGCGACCCTGCGTTTCTAAACCGTATCGGCGAATTTCGTCGCAATAGGCCTTGCCCCATCTACGTTGATCAATGGACGCGGTTACATGGGAATTGAAGTCGCAATAGGGGCATTTCGCCTGACAAAATGGCCAGTGGATATAAAGGCCAAAGCCGCCCTGGCGCCAATCTTCAGGCAAAACAACCCGCAACTAGCTTTGCGAACGCATCGGCGCGATGGCTCATCCCGTGTTTGCGGGAGGGGTCCATTTCACCAAATGTGATGGTCTCACCCAAGGGTTGGAAAATGGGATCAAAGCCAAAGCCAAGATCGCCCCGCATCGGCCAGACCAACCGGCCTTTGACCTGTCCTTGGAACAATTCGTCATGCCCGTCCGGCCAGGCCAGACATAAAGTGGCACAGAATTGGGCCAGTCTGGGTTCTGGCGCTGATTTTTCTTCCAGCAGGTTCCAAACCTTGGTCATGGCCATTGGAAAATCGCGACCGTTTGGTGTTTCTGCCCAATCAGCGGTGTAAACGCCGGGGGCACCGTCCAGCGCATCGACCATGATGCCGCTGTCATCTGACAATGCGGGCAGGCCGGATGCTTTGGCCGCAAAATGGGCCTTGATCCTGGCGTTGCCCGCAAAGGTCGATTCCGTTTCTTCGGGTTCGTCGAACCCAAGGTCACCGGCAGACACGGTCGTCACACCAAACGGCGCAAGCAATTCCGCAATTTCGCGCAATTTGCCTTTGTTGTGAGAGGCGATGACCAGCTTGTCTTCGGTGAACTTTCTCATTTTAAGCCACGGCCTCGTTCTGGGCGGCGACCAGTTCGGCAACGCCTTTGTCGGCGAGATCCAGCAGCGTTGTCATCTGTTCGCGCGAAAAGGTTGACCCTTCGGCGGACATTTGCACCTCTATCAGGCTGCCGCCGCTTTTCATCACAAAGTTACCGTCAACACCGGCCTCACTATCCTCTGGGTAGTCCAGATCTAGAACCGGCTGCCCGGCATAGATCCCGCAGCTGACTGCGGCGACATTTTCCAAAAGCGGGTCGGTGATGATGTCACCGGCTTTGATCAATTTATTGACCGCCAGACGCAGAGCAACCCAACCGCCAGTGATCGCGGCACAGCGGGTTCCGCCATCGGCCTGAATAACGTCGCAATCGACGGTGATTTGCCGTTCGCCCAAGGCGACCCGATCAACACCGGCGCGCAAAGAGCGGCCAATCAGACGTTGAATTTCCACGGTGCGGCCACCTTGCTTTCCGGCCGTCGCCTCACGGCGCATCCGTGAACCGGTGGACCGAGGCAGCATGCCATATTCAGCCGTAACCCAGCCAAGGCCGGAATTTTTCAGAAACGGTGGTACACGTGTTTCAAGGGACGCAGTGCACAGCACATGGGTGTCGCCAACTTTGATCAAACACGATCCTTCGGCATGTTTGGTGACATCCGTTTCAATTGAAATCGGACGCATTGCATCTACATCTCTGCCTGAGGGGCGCATGACTATTCCTTCCATTCTATAATCCGGGACACTTATGCAACCTGACCCCTGCGGCGCAACCCCGATTGACGAATGTGCTGCGACGTCTTTAATGGACCCACGCTATAAAAGACCGGAAAAGATGAACGACCGATCAAAATTGCTGGAAGAAATGGACGACCGCAGCCGCGAAGTGTTTCGCAGGCTTGTCGAAAGCTATTTAGAGACAGGAGATCCGGTTGGGTCCCGTACCTTGACGCGCAGCATGTCGGAATCGGTCAGTGCGGCGACGATCCGAAACGTTATGCAAGATCTGGAACATTTCGGGTTGCTGGATTCGCCCCATGTTTCCGCAGGGCGCGTGCCCACGCAACGGGGCTTGCGGATGTTCGTGGATGGCTTGCTTGAGGTCGACAAGCTGGAAATGGGGGACCGCGCCAAGATTGATGCCACATTAGGGTCTAATCAACGCGATGTTGGCACAATGCTGGACCGGATCGGGTCAGCGCTCTCGGGTTTAACGCAAGGCGCAAGTGTTGTGCTGGCCCCCAAACATGAAGCGCCGATCAAGCATATAGAATTTGTGACATTGGCGCAGGATCGGGCTTTGGTCGTTTTGGTCTATGCGGATGGCCATGTTGAAAACCGCGTCTTTACCCCGGCACCCGGCCAAACGCCCTCTTCAATGAGAGAGGCCGCGAATTTCCTGAACGCGCTGGCAGAGGGGAAAACGCTTTCAGAGCTTCAGAGCTCTATTCAAACAGAAATCAATCTTCATCGCCAGGAACTAGATGGTCTGGCGCGTGGGCTTGTTGAAAGCGGTATCGCGCTTTGGGAAGACGAAGGCGAATCCCATGAACGGCTGATCGTGCGGGGACGTTCTAATCTGCTCGAATCAGAGGGTGAAGAAGAAGATCTGGCGCGTGTCAGAATGCTGTTTGATGACCTTGAACGTAAACGCGACATTGCTGATTTTCTGGAATTGACCCAAGAAGGCGAAGGGGTTCGTATTTTTATTGGCTCAGAGAACAAACTTTTTTCACTTTCGGGTTCCTCTTTGGTCGTGTCTCCCTATATGAACTCTGATCGTAAAATCATTGGTGCCGTAGGTGTTATTGGTCCGACCCGCCTGAATTACGGGCGAATTGTTCCAATTGTCGACTATACGGCCCAACTGGTTGGAAAATTGCTGTCAGGGCAGGATTAAAGGTTTGAATATGGGCGAAGCTGAAAAAGAATTTACAGACGAACTGGACGGTTCAGAAGGCACCGATGGATTCGGCGTGGAACCCGAAGAGATTCTGGACGAAATCGATGAGATAGAGCAGCTGCGGGCAGAACGCGATGACATGCGCGACCGGTTCATGCGGGCTTTGGCCGATGTGGAAAATACCCGCAAACGCGGTGAGCGCGATCGTCGTGAAGCAGAACAGTATGGCGGTTCTAAACTGTCCCGTGATGTCCTGCCTGTTTTTGACAACCTCAAACGTGCGCTTGAAACGGCGACGGATGAGCAAAAGGAAGTGTCAAAGGCATTGATCGAAGGCGTAGAGCTGACGATGCGGGAAATCCTGAGCGTCTTTAAGAAACACGGCATTGAACCGATTGTCCCAGAAGTCGGTGAAACATTTGATCCGCAGATGCACCAGGCCATGTTCGAGGCACCCGTACCGGGCACCAAAGCCGGGGAAATCATTCAGGTCATGACCGAAGGCTTTATGCTGCATGACCGTCTGTTGCGGCCAGCACAGGTTGGTGTCAGCTCGACCCCGGCCTCGTAAGATCCTTTAATTCATAGATCAGGCTGAGCGCCTGTTTCGGAGTAAGCTCGTCAGGAAGTATCTTGGCGAGCTTTTCTTCAAGTTCAGACGGTCCGCTTGGCTGTGTCGGGGCAGGCGTTGCCGTAACAGAGAAAAGCGGAAGGTCGTCTATGAGGGTCTTTTGCCGCGCGCCGCCTTCACGTTCGCCTTTTTCCAGGGCGTCCAGAACCACGCGGGCCCGATCCACCACGGATTGCGGCAATCCGGCAAGCCGTGCGACCTGCACACCGTAAGACCGATCGGCAGAGCCTTTGCGGACTTCGTGCAGAAAGACAACGTCGCCTTCCCACTCTTTGACGGAAACCGTGGCATTGTCGACGCCTTCCAGCTTATCCGCCAGAGTGGTGAGTTCGTGGTAATGCGTGGCGAACAGGGCGCGGGATTGGTTGCTTTCGTGTAAATGTTCCAAAGTTGCCCAGGCAATCGACAACCCGTCATAGGTCGCCGTGCCGCGCCCGATTTCATCTAGGATCACCAGGGCACGATCATCGGCCTGATTGAGGATGGCGGCGGTTTCCACCATTTCCACCATAAAGGTCGATTGGCCGCGGGCCAGATCGTCTGATGCACCGACGCGGGAAAACAGTTGAGACACCAACCCAATCCGCGCGGCGGCGGCAGGAACATAACATCCGACCTGCGCCAACAGCGCGATCAGGGCGTTTTGGCGCAGAAATGTCGATTTACCCGCCATGTTGGGACCGGTCAGCAACCAAATATCAGCGCCCGGAGATCCGTCGGCCAAGTCACAGTCATTCGCGATGAACGGTGCACCACCTTGCTTGCGCAGGGCGATTTCCACAACGGGGTGACGGCCCTGCGAAATTTCAAAGCTTCGGCTGTTATCGACGACGGGCCGGACCCAGTTTTCGCCGGTCGCCAAATCCGCAAAGGCGGCGGCCAGATCAATTTCTGACAGCGCCCTGGCAGAGCTTCCGATTTCCGCCGATTTGTCCAAAATGGTCTCTACCAGTTCGGAATAGAGACGTTTTTCAATCTCTAGCGCGTGATTCCCGGCGTTCAAAATCTTTGTTTCAAGCTCTGACAATTGAACGGTCGTAAACCGAACCGCATTTGCGGTGGTCTGGCGGTGGATGAAGGTTTCTGACAGCGGTTCAGACAACATCGCCTTTGCGTGGGTCGCGGTGGTTTCGATGAAATATCCCAGCACGTTGTTGTGCTTGATTTTCAGCGCCGTGATCCCGGTGAGCGTTGAATAGTCGGATTGCAACCCGGCCACGACCCCGCGACCTTCGTCCCGCAATTTGCGGGTTTCATCCAGCTCATCGTTAAACCCTGGTGCGATGAATCCCCCGTCTCGCGACAGGTAAGGCGGCTCTGCCACCAAGGCTTCGTCCAGCAAATCAGCCAAGGCGTCGTGGCCGGACAGTGCCGTTTGCGCCTCTCCGATGATTTGGGGCGCTTCATGAGATGAAAGCGTGTTTGCGATCTCGGCGGCCTGAGCCATCCCGTCACGAATGGACGCGAGATCTCGCGGGCCACCGCGATCCAGTGAAAGCCGGGACAGGGCGCGATCCATATCCGGGACATTGCGCAATGCGTCCCGCAGATCGTTTCGCAGTCGCGCGTCCTCTACCAGAAAATCGATGGAGTCCAGCCGGCCATGGATGGCGCTAAGATCACGGGACGGGCTGGACAGGCGCCGTTCCAGCAAACGCGCGCCGCCCGCTGTCACAGTGCGGTCGATCGCATTCAGCAATGATCCCTCACGGCCGCCACTTAGCGAACGGGTCAGTTCCAGATTGCGCCGGGTCGAGGCGTCAATCTGCATGACGCCATCTGCGATTTCGCGCACCGGTGGACGGAGAAGGGGAATCTTGCCCTTTTGGGTGATGTCCAGATAATCAACCACTGCGCCCATGGCGGCCAGTTCGGCGCGCCCGAAGGTGCCAAAGGCCGATAAGGTGCCAACCTGGAACACCGATAACAGCCGTTTTTCCGCCGACGTGCTGTCAAAACTTGCCCCTGACAAGGGGGTCAGAGCCGCGCCAGATTCAGTGACTATTTGGGCGAAATCGGCCTCTTTTGTGTCAGAAACGATGACTTCTCGTGGCGCAAGCCGGGCCAGTTCTGGCCCCAGTCGAACCGTCGGGCAGGGCATCACATGGAACACGCCGGTTGAGATATCGACCCAAGCCAGCGCCGTTTCGTCCCGCACCTCGGCGAATGCGGCCAGGTAGTTGTGCTGGCGGGCCTCTAAAAGGGATTCTTCGGTCAATGTGCCGGGGGTGACCAACCGGACAACGCCGCGCTTTACGACGGATTTGGACCCGCGTTTTTTGGCCGTTGCCGGGTCTTCCAGCTGTTCGCAGACCGCGACACGAAAGCCCTTACGGATCAGGGTCAGCAAGTACCCTTCGGCGGCATGGAAAGGCACGCCGCACATTGGGATGTCTTCACCCAGATGTTTTCCGCGTTTGGTAAGGGCAATGTCCAACGCCTGCGCCGCAGCGACAGCGTCATCAAAGAACATTTCGTAGAAATCGCCCATTCGATGGAACAAAAGCGCGTCTTTATACGCGCTCTTGATCTCTAGAAACTGCGCCATCATTGGCGTTACGGCAGCTTTTGCGACAGCCAAAATATTCCCCCGACCCTTTTGCGCAGCATAGTCGTGCAGGGATTCGGGGAAAAGACGTAAATGGGGGCTAGTGGCCTACAAATGGTGCGGCGTCGCCCCAAACCTCTGACACGCGGGCGTCACGGCCGCAGGCTTCGCGGTAAAACTTGTACGCGTTGGATTGTTTTTTGGGACCGCGACGGGTGATGACCAGATTTGTCCCTTTGTAATAGTCCTGGTGATAGGCCTCTGCCTTGTAAAACTTACTGGCTGGGATGACCGGCGTTACAACCTTTTTGCCAAGTTCGGCGCTGGCCTGGGCAATCGCAGCATTGGCGGAAGCGGTCTGTTTGGCGTTTTTCGGGAAAATCGCGGTGCGATAGCTGTCGCCGCGATCACAGAACTGGCCCCCCGCGTCCAGCGGGTCAACAGAGCGCAGGAACAAGCGCAGGATTTCATCATAAGACACAACGCTTGGGTTAAAATCAATTTTCACCGCTTCGTAATGCCCGGTGCCGCCTTTGCCGACGTCTTTGTAGGTCGGGTTTTTCAGCGTGCCGCCGGTGTATCCACTCACGACGCTTCTGACCCCCTCGACACTTTCAAAATCAGATTCCACGCACCAAAAACACCCGCCGGCCAGAATTGCAGTTTCGGCCTTGGCCGCATTTGCAAAGGTCACCGCGCCGGCAAGAAGCGTTATGACAATGGCGAAAGGGCTTAGAATTTTGATACGCATTTTGTTCTCCTTTCGGACAAGATGCGCGGTTTGCCCCGCCAGAGAAACACAAGATGTCCAACCTCACGATGGGTTGAGCGAACTTTACCAATCCGCATTTGTTTGACACAAACGGATGACACCAATTTTGGGGAATAGAATGGCCGATCATGTAACGACCCACCAAGCCGAGGAAGACGCCAGAAACGAAGGCATCCTGATCTATGTGAATGGCGAGATCTTGCCACGCGAAAATGCCAAAATCAGTGTCTATGACAGTGGTTTTATGCTTGGCGACGGTATTTGGGAGGGGCTGCGGCTATATGATGGAACATGGGCATTTCTTGATGCACATATGGATCGGCTGTTCGAGGCGTCCAAGGCGATTGACCTGGATATTGGTATGGATCGAGCGGGCGTTGTTCAAGCGCTCGAGGCGACGCGTCTTGCTAATAATATTACAACGGACGCCCATGCCCGGCTGATGATCACCCGTGGCGTCAAGCGCCGCCCGTTCCAACATCCGTCGCTTAGCCAATCTGGGCCGACTCTTGTGATCATCATTGAACACTCTAAGCCGTCCTTGCCGCGGCCAATACGGCTGGCCACCGTTCCGCATCTTCGCGGTCTTCCAATGACGCAGGACCCCAAGCTGAACAGCCATTCAAAACTGAATTGCATTTTGGCCTGTATTGCCGCTGAAAAAGCCGGGGCGGATGAGGCGTTGATGTTGGATCTGCATGGTTTCGTGAATACGACCAACGCCTGCAACTTCTTTATCGTGCGCAAGGGTGAGGTTTGGACCTCTACCGGCGATTATTGCATGAATGGGATTACCCGGGCCAATGTGATCAAGTTGTGCCGTGAAAATGGAATCCCTGTTTTTGAGCGGAATTTTTCTTTGGTTGATACTTACGGCGCGGATGAAGCCTTTTTGACCGGTACGTTTGGCGCACAAACGCCAGTGGGTAAACTGGACGGCCGGGTGATCGGTTCGGGGGAACTTGGCCCGGTGACGAAGAGAATTCGCGGGCTTTATAAAGACTTGGTTGCCCGGGAAATCGCCCGATGAAAATTGCCATGTGGTCGGGGCCACGAAACCTGTCGACGGCCCTGATGTATTCCTTTGGCGCGCGGCCGGATTTCGCCATATCGGACGAACCCTACTATGCCGCCTATCTGGCGCATTCCGGTGTTGTTCACCCGATGCAGGCAGAGGTTTTGGCGGCGCAAAGCAATGATCCCGCCACAGTCTCTGGCCAATTATCAGGGTCTATTCCCGGGAATTTGCCACATTTTTACATGAAACACATGGTGCACCATATGCTGCCGGGGTTTTCGCTGGAATGGATGGACACGGTTACGAATGTCTTTCTTATCCGTCATCCCGCCCGCGTGGTCGCAAGCTATGCCGCCAAAAGAGAAGACCCGACCTTGCAGGACCTTGGGTTTGCGCAACAGGCCGCTTTGATGGATCACGTTTTGGCTTTGGGACAGCCCGGAATTGTCATTGCATCCGAGGATATCCGGGCCAACCCGGAACAGGCGCTGCGCGGTCTTTGCGCGGCGATCGGGTTGGAATTTGATCCGAGCATGCTGAAATGGCCCGCTGGAGGGCATCCGGATGACGGCGTTTGGGCGCCGCATTGGTACAATGCCGTCCACAAAAGCACAGAATTTCAAGGGGCAGAGGGGCCATTGCCTGATCTCACCGGTCCCTATGCGGGCCTCGTGGATCAGGCAATGCCATTTTATGAAAAACTACGGCAGCTAAAGCTGTAGTTTTATTTCGCGACTCTGCGATTTCGCATCGCGATGAGCCGCAGCCGCAGCGCGTTCAGTTTGATAAACCCGGCCGCGTCTTTTTGGTCATACGCGCCTGCGTCATCTTCAAATGTGACGTGCTCTTCCGAATAAAGCGAATATTCTGACCAACGGCCAACAGTCCGGGCGAGACCTTTGTAAAGCTTCAAACGAACGGTTCCGGTGACATGTTCCTGGCTTTTGTCGATCAGGGCCTGCAACATTTCGCGTTCAGGGCTGAACCAAAGACCATTGTAAATGATCTCTGCGTAACGTGGCATCAGTTCATCCTTCAGATGCGCTGCGCCGCGGTCGAGCGTGATTTGTTCGATGCCCCGATGTGCCTCTAGCAGGATCGTTCCGCCAGGTGTTTCGTAAATCCCGCGGGACTTCATGCCAACAAAACGACCTTCGACAAGATCAAGGCGTCCAATGCCGTGCTTGCCACCAAGTTCGTTCAGGCGTGTCAGGATCGTTGCCGGGCTCATCGCTTCGCCATTGATCGAAACGGCGTCGCCTTTTTCGAACCCGATTTCTACGAATTCTGGTGTGTTTGGCGCATCTTCGGGGGCAACGGTGCGCTGGTAGACATAGTCAGGTGCGTCAACGGCCGGATCTTCCAGCACTTTGCCTTCTGACGAGGTGTGCAACAGGTTTGCATCAACCGAAAACGGCGCTTCGCCGCGTTTGTCCTTGGCGATCGGAATTTGGTTTTCTTCGGCAAAGGCCAGCAATTTGGTACGGCTGGACAGATCCCACTCGCGCCATGGGGCGATCACGGTGATGTCGGGGTTCAGCGCATAGGCGCAAAGCTCAAACCGAACCTGATCATTGCCTTTGCCCGTCGCGCCATGCGCCACGGCATCGGCACCGGTTTCGGCAGCAATTTCGATCAGGCGTTTTGAAATCAATGGGCGCGCGATTGATGTCCCCAGCAGGTAAAGACCTTCATAAACCGCGTTGGCGCGGAACATGGGGAAGACGAAATCGCGGACAAATTCTTCTCGGACATCTTCGATATAGATGTTTTCGGGTTTGATCCCCAAAAGTTCGGCCTTTTTCCGAGCTGGTTCCAGCTCTTCCCCTTGGCCAAGATCGGCGGTGAAGGTTACGACTTCGCACCCGTATTCGGTTTGCAGCCATTTCAGAATGATCGATGTGTCCAGACCGCCTGAATAGGCTAGGACGACTTTTTTAGGGGCAGACATTTTTGGACTCCGTGGAAGAATTTCCCGGGCGGGGTGTATTGGCTTTTGTCGAGACGGGCAAGGGTGTGGGCCACAAAGAAAAGGCGGCCCCTAGGCCGCCGAATTCGATTTTGATGATTGTTTGGGCTAAAAACCCAGTTTTGTCCTGAAATAGTCAAGGGCATCATCGGATAACACCCGACCACCCGTGGCGGCCAAAAGCGCCTCGTCAAAGGCTTGGGTCATTTGTTCGTAGGTATCCTGGGCGGAAACAACCGCATCCTGAAGCAAGCCTTTTTCAGCATCATACCATGCGGCGGTTTGATACTTGGCCTGCAGGTTCGCTAGATCCTGTCCGTAGGTTGGTGAATTGATGTCCAGTTGGGAAATCTGCAGTGCCATGTCTTTTGCTTCAAAGCCCGGATCGGCCTGTTCATGTTCCGCCAACGCGTTCAACGCATCTGCAAGGGCTGCCTTGGACGCAGAGGTTTCTGCAACCACAGCCTTGAGGAATGCGATTTGGGCGACATTGCTGTTGCTGTCGGGGCCCAGATCACCGTTGTTCTTGTTAAAGGATTCCAGCCGGCTTGGATCGACGGATCGACGCGTTGATTGGTCAGGTTGTGCTTTTACACGGACATTTCCGGGCAAACCACGAACCTTGACCTTCGGTTCCATCATCCGTGCGATTTCAACAGGCGTCAAAGACTCTTGGGTCAAGTTGTCCAAGGAATCGTCTGCTGACTGCGCCACTGACGTGGTAAAGGCTGGTAGGATCGCAACGGAAGTAAGCATAACCGCTGCAAGCTTTAGTACTGAGCGAGTGGCCATCGAACTTCCCCTTCTCTTGCGACACGCAATACCTATATCACTGAAAAGATTGGCCAAACGAGAGCGGAACATAGGCAAGAATGTGGCAACAAAGCGGAATGTCTTTGGCGCGGGGAAAACAAGCTGAATTGTTCCGATGGGTCGGCTGAAAGTCACCGATGCCTTGAAGTATCCCACATTTTGCGCAACATCTGCATCATGACACAATACTCAGACAAAGCGACCGACGCAGAGCGGCGCATGCGTGACATTTTTCCGCCGACCCCCCTGCAACGCAACGATCATCTTTCCGCGAGATACGGGGCAGAGATCTGGTTGAAGCGCGAAGATTTGTCGCCTGTCCGCTCTTATAAGATTCGCGGCGCGTTCAATGCGATGCGCAAAGTTTTGGCCGATTCGTCGGGGAAACGCAGCTTTGTTTGTGCGAGTGCGGGCAACCATGCGCAGGGCGTCGCCTTTGTCTGTCGGCATTTTCAGGTGAAGGGCGTCATTTTTATGCCGGTCACGACGCCTCAGCAAAAGATCGACAAGACCAAGATTTTTGGCGGCGACATGGTCGAGATCCGTTTGGTCGGCGATTATTTCGACGATACTTTACGGGCGGCGCAGGATTTCTGTGCAGAAAACGCGGCGCATTTCTTGTCGCCCTTTGACGACCCGGATGTGATCGAAGGTCAGGCGACCGTCGCGGTAGAGCTTTTGTCGCAATTGCCGGGCACGCCAGATCTTGTGGTGTTGCCCGTCGGCGGTGGTGGGCTTGCGTCCGGTGTTGTCCGGAGTTTGGCAGAGCTTTCGCCAAAGACACGGTTTAAATTCGTTGAACCGGATGGCGGCGCCAGTCTGGCCGCCGCCCTGGCCAAGGGTCAGCCAACCGAGCTGGCGCAGATCAGCACCTTCGTCGACGGTGCCGCCGTTGCCAAGATCGGCGAGACGCCGTTTTCGGTTTTGTCGGGGGTTGATCCTGCCGATGTGCTGGCCATTTCCGAAGACCGGCTGTGCACGACGATCCTTGAGATGCTGAATGTCGAGGGTGTTGTGCTGGAACCGGCCGGGGCGCTTGCCGTTGATGCGCTGAAGGATCTGGGCGCAGAGATTGCCGGCAAAACCGTCGTCTGTGTTACATCGGGCGGAAATTTCGACTTTGAGCGTTTGCCGGAAGTCAAAGAGCGGGCGCAGCGCAGTTTGGGTGTCAAAAAATACCTGATCCTGAGGATGCCGCAACGTCCGGGGGCTTTGCGTGAGTTTCTGGAAATGCTGGGGCCAGAGGATGACATCGCCAGGTTTGAGTATCTAAAAAAATCCGCCAGGAACTTTGGGTCTGTGCTGATCGGTATCGAAACCAAACATGCGGCCAATTTTCAGGCGTTGTTTGACAAGCTTGATGGCGCTGGTCTGGTCTATCAAGACATCACCAATGATGAAGTTTTGTCAGAGTTTCTGGTCTAGACCGCGTCCGCGAAGGCATCACAACCTTTCAGAAATTCCGACCGGGACGTTTCGTAGGTCTTGATCAGGGACGGAATGTCGATGGCGGTCAAGTTGTCTTGCGCGATCAACCGTTCGACATTTTGGCAGGCGGCACAGAAATCGGAAAAGCCCAAATTCATTGCCCCGCCTTTCAGGAAATGCATGTCATCCGAAAATGTGGTTGGGTTAGGAGACGCACGCAGCCTGTCGATGACATCGTCAACCTCTTCCAGGAATAACTCAACCACCTCGTGAAAGTCGTCTTGTCCGACCTCTTCGCGAAGTTCATTTACTCTTTGCCAACTAATCATATGCGCACACCTACAAACGGCAACGCCCCCACGGGTCTTGGTTTAGCGGGCTGTGCTTAATGCAAGATGACCAAGGCGCGGATTTTCGGAACAATTTTAGAATTAAGGGCCTGTAAACGGGCGGGCTGTAGCTAGGCCCTCAGGTGAATGTGCAGGAGGAATTGGTGCCAAGACCCTTGGAAAGCGTCAATATGCAAGACTCGGGTCTTGACCATGACAAAGTCGAACAGGTGTTGGTCGTCGATGACAGCCGTGCGCAGCGGCGCATTCTGGCGGCCTATCTGAAACGTTGGGGCTATTCCGTATTAGAGGCGGGCTCTGGCGCTGAGGCGTTGGAAATTTGCGCCAACCATCCCGTGGATTTGATTGTCAGCGACTGGATGATGCCGGGCATGTCCGGACTGGAGTTTTGCGAAAAATTCCGCGCGTTGAGCCGCGATCATTATGGCTATTTTATCTTGCTGACATCGAAATCCGAAAAAAGAGAGGTGGCGCATGGGTTGGATGTGGGCGCCGATGACTTTTTGACAAAACCTGTCGCCGCGAACGAATTTCTGGCCCGGATACGGGCGGGAGAGCGCATCTTGCGGATGGAACGCGAGCTGACGGAAAAGAACCGTTTGGTGCATCAGACGCTATCGGAAATCAGCACGCTTTACGATTCCCTTGATCGGGATCTGGCAGAGGCGCGCAACTTGCAGCAATCCTTGGTGCGTGACCGATTCCGTGATTTTGGACGTGCCCGCCTTTCCCTGATGCTGCGTCCCGCCGGGCATGTCGGGGGCGATCTGGTTGGCTTTTTCCCGATCGGACAAGACCAGCTTGGGTTCTTTGCGGTGGACGTGTCTGGCCATGGTGTTGCGTCTGCGTTGATGACGGCGCGTTTGGCGGCATATCTTTCCGGCCCTTCGCCTGATCAAAACCTAGCCTTGCAACAGAATAAGGATGGAACCGTTCAGCCCCGGCCCCCATCCGATGTCGCGGCCAGATTGAACCGCCTGTGTCTGGAAGAGATGGAGACAGAGCTTTACTTCACGATGTTGCTTGGGCATCTGGATATGCGGAATGGCAACGCGACCCTGACGCAATGCGGCCATCCCCATGCGATTGTGCAGCGTGCGGATGGGGATTTGCGCCAATATGGCGAGGGCGGAATGCCAATTGGTTTGATAGCGGGCGCAGAGTGGCAGGACATATCGGTTCAGTTGAGGCCGGGCGACCGATTGTTCATCTTGTCGGACGGCGTCACAGAATGCCCTGACCCAAGCGGCAGGCTTTTGGACGATGACGGTGTTTTTCAACTGTTGCGCCGGAATGCCCGGTTAAGGGGCAACACGTTTTTCGAAACGCTTATCTGGGAACTGACCAGCTATTGCGGCGACAAGAATTTCCCGGATGATGTCTCTGGCGTTTTGCTGGAATATTCGGGGCTTGCGGATGGGGGCTAGCTGAACACCTTGCGGACAAACGCGCGATCCCCGGCGCTGGCCAAGGTCTCTGCGGCGACTGGGGCGGACATCCATACGGCTGTGTGGCCTGGTTCGCTTGGTGCGCCGCGCGACAGGATCGGTGTGGCCAGAAACACATGCGCGATCTTTTCTGCCCACATGTCATATTCCGGCATATAGGCAAAGCGACGGTAGGCCCCGATCTTGCGCACAGATGAAATCGCCCAGCCGGTTTCTTCAAACACTTCCCGGTGCAGCGCCTGAATTGCAGATTCGCCTGGGTCGATTCCTCCGCCGGGCAGCTGAAATTCCGGCTCTGGCTCGGCCTGATGCGTGACCAACATTGCGTCGCCGCGCGCCAGCACCGCATAGGCGCCCGGGCGCAGCTTATAGGGTTGACCTGATTTAACGGGTTCGCCGTATCTGCGTATCATTCACATGGCCTCTTTTTTACTTTGGTTGCCCCACCTATATAGACGCGGTATGCCAATCGCTGGCAACTAAGGAAACCCCATGTCGCTCGGATCACAAATTGCTTGGGACGATACTGTCCTTCCCTTTCAGCTGGATAAGGCTGACATTCGCGGCCGTCTGGCCCGTCTTGATGGTGTGTTGGACAATGTTTTGTCGCAGCACGATTACCCCACAGTCATCGAAAGCCTGATTGCAGAGGCGACATTGCTGACCGGATTGATCGGCCAGATGGTGGATCTGCGGTGGAAGCTGTCCCTGCAAATTCGGGGAAATGGCGCGGCAAGGTTGATTGCCACGGATTATTACGGCCCCACAAAAGAAGGGGATCCGGCGCGCGTCCGGGCCTATGCCAGTTATGACAAAGAGCGGATTGATCTGGACGCCCCGGGCTTTCCACAAATCGGCAAAGGCTATTTTGCCGTTTTGATTGATCAGGGCGACGGCACGAAACCCTATCAGGGCATTACGCCGATTGATGGCGGGTCCCTTGCGGCCTGTGCCGAGACGTATTTTGCGCAATCCGAACAGCTGCCCACGCGGTTTTCGCTGACATTTGGCCAATCTACATTGCCGGGCGGTGAAACCAGTTGGCGCGGCGGCGGGATCATGTTGCAGCATATGCCAAAAGCCTCGCCTTTGATGGCGACCGAGGATGGTGATGGCAGTCTGGTGACGGCATCGGATCTTTTGCAGGATGACGATGAGGAAAACTGGAACCGGGCGAATCTTTTGCTGGATACGGTCGAAGACATAGAGCTGATTGGCCCTACCGTTCAGCCGACCGAACTGCTGGTCAGATTGTTCCACGAGGAACAGCCGCGGGTTTTTGAATCCCAGATCCTGCAATTTGGCTGCACCTGTTCCGAGGAAAGCGTGCGCAAGAGCCTGTCGATTTATTCGGCCAAGGACATCGGGCATATGACAACCGATGAAGGCACGGTGACCGCCGATTGCCAATTCTGCGGAGCGCATTATGTGCTGGACCCAAAATCGGTTGGTTTTGAGGCCGAGGAGGATCGCGGTGACGGCACATAATACCCTTGATCAGCTTCGAAACGCGCTTGCCCTAAAATCGGATGAGTCGTCGGATTTCGATCTGAATAAGGGTGTTGAGCTGCCGCCGAACCGCGTGCTTCGCCCTTGTGGCGTGATGTTGCCGTTGATTGAATCGGACAATGGGTTTCGGCTGATTTTGACAAAACGCTCTTCTGCGTTGAAACACCATCCAGGCCAAATCTCGTTTCCGGGTGGCAAGGTCGATGAAGGCGATGACGGGCCTGTCGGTGCGGCTTTGCGCGAGGCGCATGAGGAAATCGGACTGGCCCCGGAGAATGTTGAAATCATCGGCAGCTTGCCTGCCCATGAAACGGTGACGTCCTTTACAATCACCCCGGTCTTGACGCGGGTGAAGACCCGATTTGATCCAAAGCTGGAACCCGGCGAAGTGGCTGAGGTCTTCTCTGTACCGCTCGATTTCGTAACGGACCTGTCCCGTTTCCAAATCCAATCCCGCCATTGGCGCGGCGTGCAAAGGCATTTCTACACCGTGCCCTATGGTCCCTATTATATCTGGGGGGCCACGGCGCGGATATTGCGCGGCTTGGCGGAAAGACTGTCCCGATGACGCGGATCGATGATCCCTGGGTGCATCACGAACCGACGCAAAAGGTTCTGCGGATGCTTACAGATGCGGGTCATCAGGCATATTTCGTGGGGGGCTGTGTGCGCAATGCTTTGATGGGTTTGCCTGCAAACGATATTGATATTGCCACTGATGCGGCACCTGAAAAAGTGATGGCCCTGGCCGAGGCGGCCGGGCTTCATGCCGTCGGCACAGGGGTAGAGCATGGGACTGTTACGGTTATTTCGAACCATATGCCCCATGAGGTCACGACATTTCGCCGAGATGTCGAAACCGATGGGCGGCGGGCCGTTGTGGCGTTTTCCAAAGACATAGATGACGATGCGCGTCGCCGCGATTTCACGATGAACGCGCTTTATGCCGACAGTCGCGGGCGCGTTGTTGATCCGTTATCGGGGCTGGGCGATCTCCGCACGCGGCGCATTCGTTTTGTCGATGACGCGACCCTGCGGATCAAAGAGGATTACCTGAGGACCTTGCGGTTCTTCCGGTTCCATGCGTGGTACGGCGATCCTGATACTGGAATGGATGCCGAAGCCTTGGCGGCGATTGCCGAAAATCTGGATGGTCTGGAAGGTTTGTCAAAAGAGCGCGTTGGCGCAGAGGTTAAAAAACTGCTCGCGGCACCAGACCCGGCGCCATCCGTTGGTGCGATGGCGCAAACGGGCGTTTTGTCTCGGATCTTGCCGGGCGCCGACATGACCTATCTTGCCCCGCTCGTTCATATTGAGAACGGACAAATGCCAGACGTAATGCGCCGCCTTGCTGTTTTGGGCGGCGATGATCCGGCGTTGAGATTTCGGTTAAGCCGGGACGAAAAGAAGCAACTGCAAATCTTGTCCCTTGAAATCGGGAACCCGACAACGGCTCAAGAGCTTGCCTATCGTCATGGCGCAGATATGGCGCGGGACATTGAAATGCTGCGGGCGGCTGTTTTTGAACGCGCTTTGCCCGACAGTTTGGCAAAAGATTTGGATCTTGGGGCGACTGCGGTTTTTCCCGTCACGGCCGCCGATTTGATGCCCGACCTGCAAGGCCCGGCCCTTGGTGCGCGCTTGAAAGAGCTGGAAAAGACCTGGATCAATTCAGGCTTTTCGCTGGGTCGCGACCAGCTTTTGAACGCCTGAAACTTTTTTCAGATTCATCATTGCTTTTTCCAAGAGACTGCGGCTAAACAACGCATATGGTTATTCAACACACATATTCAGAGGCACGCGCGGCGCGCGGTGATTCTCGGATTTGCCCGGTTGGCGATGTGTGTCTTTCGCATCGGGATGATCCGATTGCCACCATTGGTGTTGTCATGTTTCGCGTTTGAAGCATCGCCCCTTTTTGACCTAACCCTCTCTTTTTAAATCGTTATATATATAGGTGAACGGCATGTATAAGCTGTTTGAAGACCTTGTGGATCCTTTTAAGGACCATGAATCCGGAACGCCCCCAAACACGCTTGTGGCGTTTTTTGTTGAACAAATGCGGCCTTTCCGCAGGTGGATTCCGTTGATGCTTTTGACCGGGCTGATCGTCTCTTTGTTTGAGGCGTGGATGATCTACTACTCTGGCCATCTCATTGACATGATGACAGAGGCGACGGCTGGGAGCTTTTGGGCGACCCATGGCTCAGAGCTTTTGTTCGTTGCGTTTCTGATGATGATCGTGCGGCCCGTTTTGATTGCGACAAACCACTTTTTGTTGGAACAGACCTTGGCTGGAAACCTTCAGGAACGGGTTCGCTGGCGTGCGCACCGGCATATGCTGGGCCAATCGATGAGCTTTTTCCAGAATGACTTTGCCGGGCGATTGTCAAACCGCGTGATGCAGATCGGTCCCGCGGTAGAGGACAACATGTATATGTTGTTCGAAGGCATTTGGTTTTCGCTGACCTATGTGGTCGGTGCGATGATCGTGCTTGGCGACATTGACTGGAGGATTTCCATACCGCTGATCGTTTGGCTGGCCGCCTATTTGGCCTACACGTTTTGGGTGGCAAAGCGGGTGTCTTTGGCGTCTGAAAAATGGTCCGACGCGCGTTCCATGGTCACAGGCCGTGTTGTTGACGCTTATGCCAATATCGAAACGGTGAAACTGTTTTCGGATGGTCCACAGGAAGAAGCCTATGTGCTGTCGGCCATGCGTCGGCTGCGGTTGCGGTTTCAACGGTTCCTACGATTGATGACGGAACTTAGCTTTGGTCTGAACCTGATCAACGGCATTCTGTTTGTTGGTGTCATTGGCGCTGCTCTTTTCTTATGGGCCCGTGGCGAGGTTTCGGTTGGGCAGGTTGCTGCTGTGTCAGCCCTGACAATTCGTCTGAACGGGATGAGCGGCTGGATCATGTGGGTGACGATCCGCCTGTTTGAGAATGCCGGCGTTGTGCGCGAAGGTCTGCGGTCTGTTTCGGTGCCACACGCTGTTGTGGACAAATCCGATGCAGAGCTGGATGTGAAAAAGGGCGAAATCTCTTTCGAACATCTGACGCACCATTATGGCAAAGACACTGGCGGCTTGTCGGACGTGTCCCTGACGATCAAAAGCGGCGAAAAGATTGGTCTGATTGGTCGATCTGGAGCGGGTAAATCGTCTTTGGTGAACCTGCTGCTGCGGTTCCGGGATGCAGAGCAGGGGCGGATTCTGATCGATGGTCAGGATATTTCTGCCGTGACGCAGGATAGTCTGCATAAGGCCATCGGTGTTGTCACGCAGGACAGTTCGCTTTTGCACCGGTCGATCCGGGCGAACATTCTGTATGGTCGCCCCGATGCGTCAGAGGCCCAAATGCTTGCGGCCGCGAAACGGGCAGAGGCGCATGACTTTATCCAGGGTCTGGAGGATCCGAATGGACGTCACGGCTATGACGCCCATGTGGGGGAACGCGGTGTGAAACTGTCCGGTGGGCAGCGGCAGCGGATTTCCATTGCGCGTATGATCCTAAAGGATGCGCCAATTTTGGTCTTGGACGAGGCGACGTCTGCGCTGGATTCAGAGGTGGAGGCGGCGATTCTGGACACGCTTTATGGCGTTATGGAAGGCAAGACGGTCATCGCGATTGCGCACCGGCTGTCTACGATTGCCCGGATGGATCGTATTATCGTCGTTGATCAGGGTCGCATCATAGAACAAGGCAGCCATGATGAACTGTTATCTGCAGGCGGTCAGTATGCCGGGTTCTGGCACAGACAATCTGGCGGGTTTATCGGCACAGAAGACGTGGATTCTTAACCCTGAAAGAAAATGGCCGATCCGTTTGCGCGGGTCGGCCGCAATTTCCAGCATGGACAAAGCCCGGACTGTACTACTAGGAACAGTTTGGAAATTGTTACGGGACAGTCGCGCGGAGATGTGCGACGGAACCCGCCCTTTTTGCCTGAACAAGTGAAACCATCGAGGCAGCAACGTGAAATTAACAATCGAACGTCTTGGACATCAGGGGGATGGGGTCGCCCGCGGTCCTGTTTTTGTTGCCAAAACCCTTCCCGGAGAGTTGGTCGAAGGTGAAATTCTTGGCGACCGGATTGATACGCCAAAGATATTAGAGAGCTCTTCTGATCGTGTCACACCGCCCTGCCGGCACTTTAAGGCCTGTGGCGGATGTTCCTTGCAGCATGCTTCGGATGAATTTGTGTCAGATTGGAAAGCTGATGTGGTGCGTACGGCCTTGTCGGCGCATGGGATTGACGCGCCGATTAAGGATGTTCACACCTCGCCGGAACGATCCCGCAGACGGGCGGCGCTGTCTGGGCGACGTACGAAAAAAGGGGCTATTGTTGGGTTTCATGCACGTGCCTCTGGTGAAATCATCGAGATTCCGGACTGTCAGCTTTTGCTGCCAGAACTGATGGCCGTCATCCCCGCGTTGCAAGAACTGACGGTCGCCGGGGCCTCGCGCAAGGCAGAGCTTAGTTTCACGATAACGCACAGTTTGGCCGGCGTAGATGTGGTTGTTCTTGGCGGCAAAGAGCTGGACGGACCGCTTCGGTCTGAATTGGCGATGTTTTGTGAACGGTACGGATTCGCGCGATTGATTTGGGGTGACGAACCGTTGGCCGAACGCGCGCCGCCATCGCAACCCTTTGGTTCTGCCAAGGTGGTTCCGCCCGCTGGTGCGTTTTTGCAGGCAACCCAACATGGCGAAGCGTCGCTGTTGGCGGCGGTACAGCGCTGCGTTGAGGGTGCGAACCAGATTGCCGATTTGTTTTCCGGGTGCGGAACGTTTTCGCTGCCTTTGGCTGCGCAGGCGGAAATGCACTGTGTCGAAACGGATGCGGCGATGCTGGCGGCGCTTGATCAGGGGTGGCGTTCGGCAAAGGGGTTGAAAAAGATGTCCACAGAGGCCCGCGATTTGTTTCGCCGCCCGTTGATGCCCGATGAGCTTAAGCCTTTCGACGCTGTGGTGTTGGACCCTCCAAGGGCCGGCGCAAACGCGCAATCTATGGAATTGGCGAAATCATCCGTTCCCAGAATCGCTGCGGTATCTTGCAATCCGGTGACTTTTGCCCGTGACGCACAGGTTTTGATCGGAGGTGGGTACAGTTTGGATTGGATCGAAGTCGTGGATCAGTTCCGCTGGTCACCCCATGTCGAACTGGTTGCCAGCTTCACGAAAGCGTGACTCAGAGCGTTCATTATTGGTTCAAATAAACCGGTGTCCAAGCTATATCGGTTAAAAAGGACAAGAAACGTGTTGAGCAGAAGAACAGTCATGGCAGGCGGTCTGATGGTCACCCTTGTTGGGTGTGGCCCCAGGATCAAGACCTATACCGGTCCCCCAGTTACCCGGGTCATTGTTCAAAAAGAACAACGGCGCATGTATCTGATGCATAATTCCGAGATTCTAAAGGCTTATAAGATCGACTTGGGATATGCGCCGAACGGGCATAAATCTGTTCGCGGTGACGGTAAAACGCCAGAAGGGTCTTATTTCATCGACCGGCGCAATCCTAAGAGCGCGTTTCATCTTTCCCTGGGGATTTCCTACCCGAACGAAGCAGACATCGCCGCCGCCGAAGCTATTGGTGAAAATCCGGGTGGCGACATCTTTATTCATGGTGCCCGCCGTCGTGGAGACCCCAAAGGTGCCGATTGGACCGCGGGCTGTATCTCTGTCTCTAACAAAGAAGTCGAAGAGATTTATTCGATGGTTCGCCTAGGCACGCAGATTGATATCAATCCCTGACGGGGTGATTCCCTAGCTTCCGGTCACGAGCGTCCACCAGATCTTGCCGTTTTTCTGCTGGTACCATGCAAATCCAAGATTGACCGCATCTGGTTCAAGGATCACGCCGCGTGATCCGGGATCAAGCATCCAGGCTGACAATGTTTCCAGCTCTGTCTCATAGGTTTCAGAGATGTTTTCGCCCAGCATAGTCCCGGCATAGCCGGCGCGATTACCCCGATCGATCACGGATGAACCGTCAGATCCCCAGTGCCAGGCCCGGTTCTGATTTGCCATGTCTTTGGAATGGGTTGCGGCGGCTGCGTTTAGTCTTGCGTTAAGTTCAAGTGGTTGCAAACCAGAGGCGGCGCGAAGCTCATTCACAGAGTCCAGCATTCGGAATTCAATAGCGCCGGTTTGGCTGGATGAAATCTTGTAAACGGTTGGCAGCGGTTTGCCGTCTGCCCCAAGGGTCGTTGTCTGTGGTGTGGAACACGCCGCAAGAAAAACAGCGGAGGTAACGGCAAGAATTATAAAGCGGAGCATATGACACCAATCATGGATAAGTTTCGGTCAGTCCTATCGCGTGACTGCATCAGGAGCAAACGTATCGGCATAAGAATCCGATTCTAACGCTTCTTTGAATTGCGAGTGCTGCAATACGGCCATATTGTGGGCGCGAAACACTTAGTCAGACTCAGGAGTATCGGTATGGCACGTGGTATTGATCGGCGCGGATTTCTAATTTCAGCCGCAGCAAGCGGTTTGGCAGCGCCTGCGCTTGCACAAACGACAGGGTCTATTGAATTAGAGCCGGAAATTTCGACAACGTCACGGCGCAATGCGTCCAGTTTCCGAACGTTGAGCTGGGAACCCTATTTTGCGTCGCGCAAAAACGGTGCGATTCTGGTCGACACACAATCGCGGGCTTTGCATTTCTGGTCAGAGGACGGAACTGTGTACAAGCTTTACCCGACAAGTGTTCCGGTAAGCGAGGACCTGACGAAACGCGGTCGTACGTCGATTGTGCGCAAGGTCGTTGGCCCGTCGTGGAGCCCGACGCCCAATATGATCAAGCGGAATCCTGAATGGCCGGCTTTTGTACCGCCGGGTCCTGATAACCCGTTGGGCACGCATGCGTTGTATCTGTCATGGCAGTATTACCGTATTCACGGGACGCATGACACACGCAAAATCGGACGCAGAGCATCGAACGGATGTATCGGCTTGTACAATCAGCACATCGAAGAGCTGTACGGTTTGGTCAAACCAGGGACACAGGTGTTGCTTATTTGACCACAATTGCGGTCAAGACGGTGTTCTGGAACAAGTTTGTACTGGATTCCTGCAGGGGTAACTGCATATACGTTTCCTATAACGCACCCTTACCAGCCGATTCAGCGTTTCTTGTGTGTCGGCGTATCTGGAGGATAACTATGAAAAAACTCGCTATCGCCGCTGCTCTTGTATCAGCTACATCCACTGCCGCAGTTGCTGGCAGCTACGAAGAACCAATGATGGAAGCACCAGTTGTTGTTGAAGAAACAACTTCTTCTTCTTCAGGCGGTTTCATCGTTCCTGTTCTGCTTCTTCTTCTGGTTGCTGCTGCAGTTGCAGCTCAAAACTAAGCTGCGAGTTATTATGAAGAAATTTGTAATTGCCGCTGCTTTGGTTTCAGCTACATCAACAGCCGCTGTTGCCGGTAGCTACGAAGAGCCAGTAATGGAAGCACCAGTTGTTGTTGAAGATACCGGTGGTTCTTCTTCAGGCGGTTTCATCGTACCTGTTTTGCTTCTTCTCTTGGTTGCTGCTGCAGTTGCTGCACAGAACTAAGTCGTAGGGCTTTAAGAATTAAGAGGGCGGCAGTTCATTCTGCCGCCCTTTTCATGTCTATCGGGTCCCGGTTAGACCCAGCCTTTTAGATTATCCCCGATAATCCGCACCAAAGCATCGATATGCGCATCGCCATCATTTAGGCATGGGATGTAGGTGAATTTCTCTCCACCCGCCTCTTCAAAGCTTTCGCGAATTTCTTCGTTGATCTCTTCTAGCGTTTCAATGCAGTCGGCTGAAAACGCGGGCGCAATGACGGCGATGTTCTTTTTGCCGTTTTCGGCAAGCCGCGCGACCTCTTCAACTGTATAGGGCTGCAGCCATTCGGCGGGGCCAAAGCGGGATTGAAAGGTGACGGAGATCTGGTCGTCCGACCATCCCAACCGTTCCTTCAGCAAACGCGTGGTTTTCATACATTGGCAATGATAGGGATCGCCTTCGATCAAATAGCGT
Source organism: Marinosulfonomonas sp. (assembly GCA_051251595.1). GTDB lineage: Bacteria > Pseudomonadota > Alphaproteobacteria > Rhodobacterales > Rhodobacteraceae > NORP110. Next base: position 381,274 of record JBPOFA010000001.1, on the reverse strand, counting down.
TTTGGCAAACCGTGATAGGATGTCACAAGGATATCCGGTTTCGTTTCCATCTTGGCGTAAGCCTGTTCGACGGATTGGGCCAGGGCGTCTATGTAATCGGGTTCTGCAAAATACGGCGCCACGGTTCTGGTCGTGGGTTGCCATTTCTGCTTCATCATTGCCTGGAAGAACTTGTCATTGGCGGTGGCGGTCGTCGCCCCGGCATATTGCGGGTAAAGCGGGAAAAACAGAATGTGGCGACAGCCCTTTTCCACCAACGCCTCTACCCGGGATTCAATAGATGGGTTTCCATAGCGCATGCCGAAATCGACTTCGACGGCATCGCCATATTGCGCGGCCAGCCGTTCAGCAATCTTTTCTGTTTGCGCCCGCGTGATGGTCATCAAGGGGCTTTCATTGGCCTCATTGTTCCAAATAGACCGATAGGCCGCACCAGATTTAGAGGGACGGGTGGTCAGAATAACGGCCTGCAACAGCGGTTGCCAAAACCAGGGCGAATAATCGATGACCCGGCGGTCTGACAAGAATTCATTCAGGTATCGGCGCATAGACCAATAGTCCGTCGCATCCGGAGTCCCAAGGTTAGACACTAATATCCCGACCTTTGGCGCCGGAATCGCCGGGTGATCAGCGGGTGCGTGGGTCTTGTCATATGTAGACAGCTTAGGGTCGCGCATTTATTTTTCGCCTTTCTTGGGCTGCAAATCAGCCGGAATTGATTGCCTGATATCGCTCATACAGAGGATTCGTCCGTGCCAAGCGCATCTGCAAGTCGCGATATGGCTGATCCGGGACGAAGCGGTTTTTGTTGATTTTCGGCAGGGGCCCAGCCGGTCAGGACGATCATTTCAAATGTCGCCGGGATCCGTCCGTCCTGCCCATAGGTTTCGTGATAGTTCATTGCGGCTTGCGCAAGAACCGCCCGGCGAAGCGGGCGGCGGTTTCTGTCGGCCAAAGCATTCGCTTCCCCCATGGCGCGCAAGTCTCGCATCAGGTGAAAGGCGGTTTCATAGGTGACATTTGTAATCGTCGAATCCGCGACTGGCAGGGCGAATCCGGCCCGTTGCAATAGGCCACCAAGGTCGCGCAGCTCTCCCATTGGGGCGATGCGCGGGGACAGACCGCCGGTGACCGAAACTTCGGCGCGGGCCAAAGAATCCCGCAGCTGGGTCAATGTGTTTCCGCCAAACAGAATAGCCAGGAAAAGACCATCTGGCCGAAGGCTTTGCAGGGCCTGTGCCAACTGTCCGACCGGGTCATTCGCCCAATGCAATCCCATGGCGTGAATGACCAAATCATGTGCGCCAGGCTTTAGGTCCAGGATTTCTGTATCGGCCACAATCCCTGCATTAGGCACTATTTCACGCCACAAATCTCCGAATCCGGTGACAATTACCGGGTCTGTAAAGGTTCTGTTAACCTGTTTCAGCCTCTCTTGAATCTCAAGGATGGCTTCTTCCTGCAGAAAGGTTGTTGGGGTCTCCATTGCGGATGCCCGGGACCGATTTCGATCCAGTGCTGTTCGATCTGTAAGAATGGGTATGTCGTGCATTTTTTGGCCTTGAGCTACGCGCGGAATCTAGGGTGGTATGATGAAAAGGCAAGGGGCAATCAGGCTGGTCTTTCCACCGCAATGCGCCCTTTGTGACGCCCAGGTCGAAGCCGAGTTTTCGTTATGCCCCACCTGTTGGCGCGACATGCCTTTTGTCGCTGGTACCGTTTGTGATGGTTGCGGCGTTCCCTTACCAGGAGAGGCGATGGATTCGACAGAGCTTTGTGATGACTGTCTGACCATTGCCAGACCCTGGGATCACGGCCGTGCGGCGCTTTTGTACAAGGATAACGGACGCCGGATCGTTCTGTCACTAAAACATGGCGATCGTACCGACCTTGTTCACACTGCTAAAAGTTGGATGATCCGCGCTGCAGGACCCATCCTCACTGATGACGTGGTCGTGGTGCCGATTCCCGTCCATTGGACCCGGCTTTTGCGCCGAAGGTACAATCAAGCGGCATTGCTGGCGCTGGCCGTGGCAAAGAGCAAGAACCTCCAGGTGATCCCGGATGCCTTGGTTCGGAAGCGGGCCACCCCCGTCCAAGATGGGATGGGGCGGGAACAACGGTTTGAGAACCTTTCCAATGCGATTCACCCCCATCCCAAGCGCTCCATCGGTTTGAACGGGCGGGATGTTCTGCTGATTGACGATGTTATGACCTCTGGGGCGACTTTGGCCGCGGCGACAGAGGCCTGCTATGCTGCTGGCGCAAGGCGAGTATCCGTTTTGGTACTGGCGCGTGTTGCGAAGGATACCTAGATACATAGAGCAACGCAGAAATTAGGATCGCGCCATGACCACAGTTGAAATGTACACATCGCCGTTTTGTGGGTATTGCCATGCGGCCAAGCGTCTGTTGAACAATAAGGGTGTCGCTTATTCAGAGATTGACGTCGTCAACAACCCGAATTTGCGTCAAAAGATGATGTCGCGTGCGAATGGTCGCCACACGGTTCCGCAGATTTTCATAAACGGGAAACATGTCGGGGGATTCGACGATCTCAGCGCGCTTGATCGTTCCGGAAAACTTGACCCGCTGTTGGCCGGATAAGTGATCCGCGCCGCGTTACTTCAGCTTAACGTTTCATCGGATCCGCAAGCGAACCTTGCGGCCACTCTTGGGTATCTGGAACAGGCTGCAAAATCTGGAGCGACGTTTATTCTGACGCCAGAGGTCACCAATTGCATCGCGCAAAACAGGGCGCAATTGCAGGGTATTTTGCGCCATGAAGCTGATGATCAGACCCTTGCCGCGTTGAGGGAAGCGGCAAAGAAATACGGCATTTGGCTTTTGTTAGGGTCTATTGCGGTGAAAACCGATGATCCTGACGGCCGGTTTGCGAACCGGTCGTTTCTGATCTCGCCCAAGGGTGATGTGATGGCGCGATATGACAAGATCCATATGTTTGACGCCTCGATCAGCGCGACTGAATCCTATCGTGAATCCATGAGCTATCGACCCGGCAACAGGGCCGTCCTGGCCGATATTGGGGCGGCCAAAGTCGGGATGTCGATTTGCTACGACGTGCGATTTCCAGAGCTTTACCAAAGACTGGCGCAGGCCGGGGCGCAAATCTTGACGGTGCCGTCGGCGTTTTCGCCGGTGACTGGGGCGGCGCATTGGGAAACACTGCTGCGCGCCCGCGCGATAGAGACGGGTTGTTTTGTTTTGGCACCAGCGCAAACCGGGGCGCATAGTGATGCAGAAAAGCCCAGGAAATCCTGGGGTCATTCGCTGGCAATTTGCCCTTGGGGCGAAGTTTTGGCGGATGCCGGAACAGAGCCAGGAATCACAATGGTTGAAATTAACGTCGCAGAGGTTGATGCTGCGCGCGGACGCGTTGCGTCCTTGTCACATAAAGTAGAGTTTTCAGGACCCTGATGTCAGACGCGAATGAAACCCTTGCCGTTTCGCTGTTCAGCGAGATTTTCGTTGTCGATCAATTGGCGCGGTCGCAATTGACCAAGGCGCTGCCAAAGGGCATGGAAATCAGCCATTTTTCGGTTCTGAACCATTTGGCCCGCTCTAATGGTGAGCGAAGCCCGGCGCAGCTGGCGCGGTCTTTCAACGTCACGCGTGGCGCGATGACCAACACGCTGCATAAGCTGGAGAATGCGGGACATATTCACATCCGTCCGGATTGGGATGACGCTCGGCGCAAGTTTGTGTCGATCAGCCCGGCGGGGCGAAGCGCGCGGGACGCCGCTTTGGCGGCGATTGCGCCGTTTATCAGCGATGTTGTTGAGGCGATTGGCGCGGATAAAGTCAAATCGACCCTGCCGGTTCTAAGGGAACTTCGAGCAAGGCTGGGGTTTGAATCCTAGGCCGGTTTCACGCTGGCTGTGACGTAGTTGACGGACAGGTCCTTGGCTGAAATCGACCAGGACCATGAGACGGGATTAAACACGAAACCTTTCCTGTCAACAGGCTCTAATTCAGCGGTTTTGATCAATTCGAACAGTTCATCCGGGGTGATGAACTTGTTGAATTCATGGGTGCCTTTGGGCAGCCAGCGCATAACATATTCCGCCCCGATGATCGCCATCATATAGCTTTTTGGGTTTCGGTTGATCGTCGAACAAATCATCAGGCCGCCCGGTTTCAACAGGCTGTTGCACGCTTTCAGAAACGCAGACGGGTCTGACACGTGTTCTATGACTTCCATGTTCAGGATGACGTCAAAGACTTCGCCATCTTCGACCAGCGATTCAGCGGGAACATTGCGATAGTCGATCGTCAGGCCGGATTGTTCCGCGTGGATTTGGGCAACCGGGATATTGCGCGGCGCGGCATCGGCGCCGACGACCGTTGCCCCAAGCCGGGCCATCGGTTCCGAAAGCAAGCCGCCACCGCAGCCAATGTCGAGCAGGCGAAGCCCCTTGAAAGGGTGCCGGGTCTTTAGATCCCGGCCAAATTCTGCTGCGATTTGCGCTGTAATATAGTCCAATCGGCAGGGATTGAGCATGTGAAGTGGTTTGAATTTTCCGTTCGGGTCCCACCATTCCGCCGCCATCGCTTCGAATTTCGCGACTTCATCCGCATCGACAGTATTTGCGCCAGCTTGCATTTTGGGCCTCTTGGGATCATTTCCATGTGGATCTCGCGTAGCGGGACCTGAATATTAAGGTTATATAGTACGTTATGGATAAAACAGCAGGCCATAAGAGCGCAGCCCAATCATTATATCAGCCGATCGCACCTTTTGATCAGCGGATGTTGGATGTGGGCGATGGTCATCAGCTTTATGTTGAGCAATGCGGAAACCCGAATGGGGTGCCGGTGGTTGTCCTGCACGGCGGCCCGGGCGGCGGGTGCAGCCCGGCGATGCGTCGCTATTTTGACCCTAACGTTTATCGAATCGTTTTGTTTGATCAGCGCGGGTGCGGGCGATCTCGGCCGCATGCCAGCATTGAAGACAACACGACATGGCATCTTGTGGCGGATATCGAACGGATTCGTGAGACGCTGAATATCGAAAAATGGTTGGTGTTTGGCGGCAGCTGGGGGTCCACCTTGGCGCTTGTTTACGCGCAAACCCACCCCGACCGGGCGATGCATCTTGTGCTGCGTGGCATCTTTTTGATGACCCAGGCAGAGCTGGATTGGTTTTACGGCGGCGGGGCGAGGCATTTTTGGCCGGATCTTTGGGCGCGGTTTGTCGGGTTGGTGCCCGAAGACGAACGCGGGGATTTGATCGCCGCCTATCACAAACGTTTGTTTTCCGGAGATAAACCGGCCGAAATCCAGTTCGCCAGAATGTGGGCATCTTGGGAAAACGCGCTTGCGTCGATCAGCAATGACGGGCCGGGCGGCGAAAGCCCTGCGGAATATGCGCGCGCTTTTGCGCGTCTGGAAAACCACTATTTCATAAATGCCGGTTTCCTTGAAACTGACGGCCAAATCCTGACCAATATGCATAAGATCGCGCATATTCCTGGAACGATTGTGCAGGGGCGCTATGATATGATTTGCCCCCCTGTTTCGGCCTATAAGCTGCATGAAAGCTGGGACAAATCCGAACTGCATATTGTGCCCCGAGCGGGTCATGCTTTGTCAGAACCCGGAATCAGCGCGGCTTTGGTCAAGACAATGGATCGCTTGGGGCGGACGATTAGATAAGCTGCCCCTTGCAGTTTCCGTTCAACCGGCCTATATCCCTGCTAACAGCGGCGCTTTGGCTTCCACCCCCAAGGCTCCACCGAAATTCTAACGGGCCGCGCGCCCGTTTTTTTGTGTTTGGATCAAATGTCTGACCTTATTGCCAAAGCCGCGATTGATCGTCGCCTCGCTGAAATTGTCCAGCCCGTGATAGAGAGTTTGGGTTTTGAACTTGTGCGGATCCGCTTGATGAGCGGAAAGACAAGCACGGTTCAAATCATGGCCGAAACGCCAGAGGGCGGCATCGATGTGAATGGATGCGCCGATATTTCGACAGCCGTCAGTGCTGTTATGGATGTCGAAGACCCAATCGAAGACAACTATACGCTGGAAGTGTCCAGCCCCGGTATTGACCGCCCACTGACCCGGCTCAAAGACTTTGAGAACTGGGAAGGGTATGAGGCCAAGATCGAAACCACAGAGCTGATCGACGGCCAACGCCGGTTCAAGGGTCAGCTGGCTGGTGTTGAAGGGAACGAGGTTCTGATCAACATCGAACAGGGAACGATCGGGCTGAACTTTGACTGGCTTTCAGATGCAAAGCTGGTTCTGACAGATGATCTGATCCGCGAGATGCTGCGCCAAAGAAAGGCCGCTGGCATCGTGGACGAAAACGAATTTGACGATATCGAAACACAAGCCGGTTCTGAGGAGGACTGACAAATGGCCATTACTTCTGCAAACCAGCTGGAGCTGTTGCAAACTGCCGAGGCTGTTGCCCGCGAAAAATCGATCGACCCGTCTTTGGTCATCGAAGCGATGGAAGAATCGCTCTCGCGCGCTGCAAAAAGCCGTTACGGCGCCGAAATGGATATTCGGGTTTCGATTGACCGTAAGAATGGTCGGGCCAGCTTTACCCGTGTTCGCACGGTCGTTGCCGATGATGAGCTGGAAAACTATCAGGCCGAGTTCACTGTAGAGCAGGCCAAGCAATATATGGAAAACCCTGCCATTGGGGATGTGTTTTCTGAAGAAGTACCGCCCGTTGAAATGGGCCGCATCGCGGCGCAGTCGGCAAAGCAGGTGATCCTACAGAAGATCCGCGAAGCAGAGCGGGATCGTCAGTACGAAGAATTCAAGGACCGCGCAGGCACCACCATCAACGGTGTTGTTAAGCGTGAAGAATACGGCAACGTTATTGTTGACGTGGGCACCGGCGAAGGCATCCTGCGCCGGAATGAAAAAATCGGCCGCGAAAGCTATCGCCCGAATGACCGCATTCGGTGTTACATCAAAGAAGTCCGTCGCGAAGCGCGTGGCCCTCAGATTTTCCTAAGCCGCACGGCGCCGGAATTCATGGCAGAGCTGTTCAAGATGGAAGTTCCTGAAATCTATGACGGCATCATTGAAATCAAGGCCGTTGCCCGTGATCCCGGATCGCGCGCCAAGATCGCTGTGATTTCCTATGACGGGTCGATTGACCCTGTTGGGGCCTGTGTTGGTATGCGCGGTAGCCGCGTTCAGGCTGTTGTCAACGAATTGCAGGGTGAGAAAATCGATATCATTCCTTGGAATGAAGATGCGCCGACCTTCCTTGTGAACGCGTTGCAACCTGCCGAAGTCACCAAGGTTGTTCTGGACGAAGAAGCAGAGCGTATTGATGTTGTTGTTCCTGATGAACAATTGTCGCTGGCCATTGGCCGCCGCGGCCAGAATGTGCGTCTTGCCAGTCAGTTGACGGGCCTGGACATCGACATCATGACAGAGGCTGATGAATCGGCCCGTCGTCAGGCAGAGTTCGAAGCACACACGAAACTGTTCATAGATGCTTTGGACCTGGATGAGTTCTTTGCACAGTTGCTGGTGTCCGAAGGCTTTACGTCCCTGGAAGAGGTGGCGTATGTTGAAGCAGAAGAATTGTTGGTTATTGACGGTGTAGACACTGATACAGCCAATGAATTGCAGGCACGTGCCCGCGATTATCTGGAAGCGCAAAACAAAAAGGCCATGGATAACGCCCGCGAAATGGGTGTTGAAGACAGCCTTGTGAACTACGAAGGTCTGACACCGCAAATGTTGGAAGCTTTGGGTTCTGATGGTGTGAAGACTTTGGAAGACTTTGCAACATGCGCAGACTGGGAACTGGCCGGCGGCTGGACGACAGTAGATGGCGAACGCATCAAAGACGAAGGTCTTTTGGAAAAATTCGACGTCAGTCTGGAAGAAGCGCAGGCGATGGTTATGAACGCGCGTATTCAACTGGGTTGGGTTGATCCGGCAGAACTGGAAGCTGAAGCCGAAGAAGTAGAGGCTGATGCGGAAGGTGAAGCGACTGCAGAAGACGCAGAAGTAACGGAGGCAGGGGCCTGATCGCAGGTCTCGGAGAAGCCGATGGCACGGGGCGGACAAAAAAAGAAACCGGATGATCCTGAACGCAAGTGTATTGTGACGGGGGAGACCGGCCCAAAACGTGGGTTGATCCGGTTTGCTGTAGGGCCGGACAATCAGATCGTTCCGGACGTTTTTGAAAAACTTCCGGGGCGCGGTATTTGGGTCTCTGCGGATGCAGAGGTTTTGAAAAAGGCCGTGAAAAAGGGTCTGTTTGCCCGCGGTGCCAAACAGGCGGTGACGGTGCCGGATAATTTGCTGGCGGAAATTGACCGCCAGTTGGTTCGGCGATTGACAGATCTGATCGCATTGTCCCGGAAATCGGGCAGCGCGGTTGCAGGGTTTGAAAAAGTTAAAGGTTGGTTGGCCGATGGTCGGGCCAAAGTATTGCTACAGGCTTCGGATGGATCCGAGCGTGGAAAAGGCAAACTTTGGACACCAGAGGGTGGCCGATTTTTTGGAATACTGACCGGCTCAGAATTGGGTTTGGCTTTCGGTCGGGAAAGTGTGATACATGGCGCGCTTGCGTCTGGTGGACTCACAACACGTGTTGTAGAGGAAGCCACGCGGCTATCGGGCCTTCGCATTAATGACGACGGGAAATCCGTCGGAAAGGGTAAGACGACCACATGAGCGATAGTGACGGCAAAAAGACATTGGGCCTGCGCGGCGCAGGACCACGACCTGGACAGGTAAAGCAAAGCTTTAGCCACGGCCGGACGAAGAGTGTCGTGGTGGAAACGAAACGCAAACGCGTTGTCGTTCCCAAGGCTGGGCCTGCTTCGGGTAAGTCTTCTGGTGGCGGATCCGGTTCTGCGGCAATTGGCGACAGATCCAAGCGGCCTGCAGGGATTTCCGATTCGGAAATGGAACGTCGTCTAAAGGCGGTCCAGATTGCGAATGCTCGGGAAGCCGAAGAAGAAAAAGCACGTCAAGCTGCCGACAAGGCCCGCGAAGAAGAGCGCGGACGCCGTCGGGCGGAACTTGAGGCCAAGGAACGCGAAGAGCAGGAACGCGAAGAGCGGGCCAAAGCCAAGGCAGAAGAAGAGCGTGCCACGAAAGAAGCGGCAGAACGTGCAAAGGCCGAAGCGGCCCACTCTGCGGCGGCACCGGCCAAAGCAGAGCCAGATGCACCTGCACAGCCACCGGCAGAATCCAAGGGCGGAAATCGCGCTGCTGCCGCGCCACGCAAATCCGAAAAAGACAGAGAGCCACGTCGCGAACAGAAAACCCGCAATCCGCGGGATGATGGTCGCCGTTCTGGTAAGCTGACACTGAACCAAGCGCTCAGCGGTGGTGAAGGTGGACGTCAGCGGTCTATGGCTGCGATGAAACGCAAGCAGGAACGCGCACGGCTTAAGGCCTTGGGCGGAACCGAATCACACGAAAAGGTCGTGCGTGACGTTCAGGTTCCTGAGATGATCGTTGTGCAGGAACTGGCCAACCGTATGGCTGAACGTGTTGCTGACGTCGTTAAGGCGCTGATGCAAAACGGCATGATGGTTACGCAAAACCAGGCGATTGATGCGGATACAGCTGAACTGATCATCGAAGAGTTCGGTCACAAGATCGTCCGCGTGTCTGACGCAGACGTCGAAGATGTGATTGATACTGTCGAAGATGACGAATCCGCTTTGGTTTCTCGTCCACCGGTCATTACCGTCATGGGTCACGTTGACCACGGTAAGACATCGCTTTTGGACGCCATTCGCAGCGCCAAAGTTGTGTCCGGCGAAGCTGGCGGAATCACGCAGCATATCGGTGCGTATCAGGTGACAACCGATGACGGGTCATTGATGACCTTCCTCGACACACCTGGCCACGCGGCCTTTACATCGATGCGGGCCCGTGGGGCGCAGGTGACCGATATCGTCATTCTGGTTGTCGCAGCGGATGATGCGGTTATGCCGCAAACAATCGAAGCGATTAACCACGCCAAGGAGGCTGGTGTTCCAATGATCGTGGCGATCAACAAGATTGACCGCCCGGATGCCAACCCGGACAAAGTTCGGACCGATCTTTTGCAACACGAAATCATCGTGGAAAAAATGTCGGGCGAAGTTTTGGACGTGGAGGTCTCTGCGATCAATGGTCAGGGGCTGGATACGCTGCTGGAAAACATTGCGCTGCAAGCTGAACTTTTGGAACTCAAAGCGAACCCAGAACGCGCTGCGTCTGGTGCCGTGATTGAGGCGCAGTTGGACGTGGGTCGTGGACCTGTTGCGACTGTTTTGGTTCAAAACGGTACGCTTCGCTTGGGTGACATTTTTGTTGTCGGCGAACAGTGGGGTAAAGTACGCGCCCTGATCAATGACCGCGGCGAACGCGTCAATGAGGCCGGTCCTTCGGTTCCGGTTGAGGTTCTTGGCCTTAACGGCACACCAGAAGCCGGCGACGTTCTGAATGTGGTCGACACCGAAGCGCAAGCGCGTGAAATTGCGGACTATCGTGAACAGGCTGCAAAAGATCGCCGCGCTGCCGCTGGTGCTGCAACGACACTTGAACAGTTGATGGAAAAAGCAAAAGAAGACGAATCAGTGTCTGAATTGCCAATTCTTGTGAAAACTGACGTTCAGGGCTCTGCTGAAGCAATCGTTCAGGCGATGGCCAAGATCGGCAATGATGAAGTTCGTGTTCGTGTTCTGCATTCCGGTGTTGGGGCGATTACGGAATCTGATATCGGTCTGGCCGAAGCCTCTGGCGCGCCTGTTATGGGCTTTAACGTGCGGGCAAATGCGACCGCGCGTAATGTTGCGAACCAAAAAGGCGTCGAAATCCGCTATTATTCCGTGATCTACGATCTTGTGGATGACGTGAAAGCGGCGGCCTCTGGTCTGTTGTCCGCAGAGGTTCGCGAGAACTTTATCGGTTACGCGGAAATCAAAGAAGTCTTCAAGGTTTCCAATGTCGGCTCGGTTGCTGGGTGTCTTGTCACCGAAGGCGTTGCGCGTCGCTCTGCCGGTGTACGGTTGCTGCGTGACAATGTTGTCATTCACGAAGGCACTTTGAAAACGCTCAAGCGCTTTAAGGATGAAGTTGCAGAAGTTCAGTCAGGCCAGGAATGTGGTATGGCGTTTGAAAACTACGACGATATTCGGGCCAAGGATGTGATTGAGATCTTTGAACGTGAAGAAGTCGAACGCAGTCTGGACTAAGTCAGCTAAAGAAACAAAAAAGGGGCGAACAAATTTCGCCCCTTTTTCTATTGTTATTCGTGGTTTACGCGGCGGCCGCGTTTGAGACGGGATGACCGGAAAACACCTGGCCATCGACGCGGACGGCAATTCTACCGTCGTCAAGGTTTTTAACAAAAACACCCTGCACAAATACGCAACTACCGACCAAGATTGTTCTGAGCATTGAAACTCATCCCCCCAAAGTTTCTTTCATCAACAATAAGATCAGATTCAACTGATATACCAGTCTTTTCGTCACAATCTTTTTTTGTGGGCACTTTTTCGCCGAAACCCGAAAATTCGCCCAAAAAACAGACATATGACTCTTTTTTGGATTGCCCGAAAGTCGAGGGTTTTACAGCCAATCGCGCAGGACAGAAATCAAAGGAATGTCGGCTGGTGGCATAGGGTAATCACGCAGGTCTTTCGCGTGTACCCAAGCGAGGGTCTGACCTTCTTTTGCGGCTGGGATGCCCTGCCATTTACGGCAGGCAAAGACCGGCATCAGCAGATGAAAGTCCTCATAGCTGTGGCTGGCAAAGGTAAGCGGAGCCAAGCAGCTTTCCCAGGTGTCGATGCCGATTTCTTCCTGCAGCTCACGTATTAGTGCCAATTCAGGGGTTTCACCGGGTTCGACTTTGCCACCGGGAAATTCCCACAGTCCGGCCATGGACTTACCGGCAGGACGTTGTGCTAGCAAAACCCGGCCATCCCGGTCGATCAGGGCGACTGCGGAAACAAGAACTGTCTTCATGACCGATAGTCGGCGTTGATTTGGATATATCCATGCGTCAAATCGCAGGTCCAGACAACGGCCTGTCCCTGACCGATATTCATGTCGACAGTGATGCACAGATTCTGATTTTTCATATAGGCGACGCCCTGTTCTTCGGTGTAGCTGGGGGAAACCCAACCGTTTTCCGCGACCAGAATATCCCCGAACGAAATGGACAAGGCATCGCGGTCGGCGGCGGCGCCGGATTTTCCGACGGCCATGACGACACGGCCCCAATTTGGGTCTTCACCGGCAATCGCAGTTTTGACCAAGGGTGAATTGGCGACAGACATGGCGACCTTGCGTGCGTCTTGGTCAGAGACCGCCCCGGCCACGCGGATTTCGATGAACTTTGTCGCGCCTTCGCCATCGCGCACGACCTGATGCGCCAAATCCAGCATGACATCTTGCAAGGCGGTGACAAATTGTTTGCCGTGATCCGTCTCTGGGCTAGTGATCTCTGCGGCGTTTGACGTTCCCGTTGCAGCGACCAAAACGGTGTCGGATGTGGACGTGTCGCTGTCGACGGTGATGCAGTTAAAGCTTTTGTCCGCGCAGCCGGATACCATTGCCTGCAGCACGGGTTGGGAAATTTTCGCATCCGTGAAAATGTAGACCAGCATCGTCGCCATATCCGGCGCGATCATTCCGGATCCCTTGGCGAACCCCGCTATTTGCACGGTCTCACCGTCCAGTTCTACAGAGGCGGATGACCCTTTGGGAAATGTATCGGTTGTCACGATGGCTTTTGCGGCCGCTTCGGCGTTTGTGGGGGAGAGGTTGTCCCGCAATTCGCCCATTTTCGCGATAAAACGTTCATGGGTCAGGGGTTCCCCGATCACGCCGGTAGAGGCGGAAAAGACCCGATTAGGGTCTATTTCAAGCAGTTGCGCGACTTCTTCGGTCAGAGCTTTGACAGATTTTTGGCCATAGGACCCGGTAAAGGCGTTGGCGTTGCCTGCATTCACCAAAAACGCAGCCCCGCCGTCGCCGGGCTGTCCAAGCTTTGCCTGACAGTCCAGAACCGGTGCGGCGCGTGTGGCGGATTTCGTGAACACGCCCGCAATGGATGTTCCCGGCACCAGTTCAGCCAACATCACGTCGCAGCGGTCTTTGTATTTTCCACCGGCTTCAGCGGCTGCAAACCGGACACCGTTGATGACCGGAAGCGTCGGAAAGCCGCCCGCAGGTGCGAGCGGCGATACAGGTGAAACAGCCTTGCTTGTCACTTCAAAAGGTCCTGATCGTTCAGAACTTCTGGCGCAATCGCAGAGATGTCCGGACGCGAAATGTCAGCTTTTGCAGACAGGTCGTTGACGATGTCTTCGATGGCTTTCTGTTGCAGTTCCTCAGCCAATTCCTGACGGACTTCTTCCAGCGCAGGTGCGCCTTTTTCGCGCGTGTCGTTCAAGACAAGAACGTGCCAGCCGAATTGTGTTTGAACCGGCGGTGAAATTTCACCGACTTTAAGCGCCATAACCGCGTCTTCAAACGGTTTGACCATCATGCCGGGGCCGAACCAGCCCAATTCGCCGCCATTGGGGCCGGATGGGCCTGTTGATTTTTCTTTCGCTAACTCTGCAAAATCAGCGCCGTCTTCCAGTTCTTTAACCAGAGCTTTCGCCTCGTCTTCGGTTTCGACCAGAATATGGGACGCGTTGTATTCCATTGTTGGTTCAACATTTGCGTATTTCGCGTCATAGGCGGCCTGAACGGCCTCTTCGGTCACAACACCGTCAACTGCGGCCGTCAGGGCCTCATTTGCCAGCAAAGACCGTTCCTGATTTTCCACCTGAAGCTTTACCACAGGCGACGCGGTTTCCACGGTCTGGGCCAAAACAGATTGTTGGACCAGCTGGTCAAGCAGACCATCAAACAGAACTTGTGGAGGAAGCTGGCTATACTGTTCGGGCAGGCTTGCACGCAGCGCAATCATGTGGCCGAGTGTGATGTCTGTTCCGTTTACGCTGGCAACAACAGTGTCTGCCGTAACGTCTTGGGCAGAAGCCTGCGACATCATTGTCGTCAGAATAAGCGCTGCTGTTGCAACTCTGGTGCGTTTGAACATAGATAGTTCCTCTTGTGGGGTCGCTGTGGTCTCGCGACGTTGACACTACACATGCGGGCCCTTACATCGCAATCAGGTCCTGAGGGGCCGCCTTTCTGCCGCTTCTATTCCTTGCGGTCCTGACGGGCAAGCGTTCCTCTCACACGATATTGTTAAAACGGCCAGGCGGAGAAATTATGCTGGGTTTCGGAGCACTTACGAAAAAGGTTTTTGGGACACCCAATGACCGACTGATAAAGTCGACATTGCCACTGGTTGAAAAGATCAATGCGCTGGAGCCAGAGTTCCAGGCGTTGTCGGATCAGGGCATCAAGGACAAAACCGAAGAGCTTTCGAAAAGAGCGATCGGCGGAGAGTCGCTGGACGATCTTTTGCCAGAGGCCTTTGCGAATTGCCGCGAAGCGGCGCGCAGAGCGTTGGGATTGCGGGCTTTTGACGTTCAGCTGTTGGGCGGCATCTTTTTGCATCGCGGCAATATAGCGGAAATGAAGACGGGTGAAGGTAAGACTCTTGTCGCGACCTTCCCGGCCTATCTTAACGCGTTGACGCGCAAGGGCGTGCATATCGTCACTGTGAATGACTATCTGGCCCGCCGGGACGCGGAATGGATGGGCAATGTTTATAGCGCCTTGGGAATGACATCGGGGGTCATCTACCCTCAACAGCCAGACGCGGAAAAGCAGGCGGCCTATGCTGCCGACATTACGCATGCCACGAATAACGAACTTGGGTTCGATTATCTGCGCGACAACATGAAGTCAGAGCTGTCTCAGATGAGCCAGCGCGGTCACAATTTCGCGATTGTGGACGAGGTCGACAGTATCCTTGTCGACGAAGCGCGGACGCCGTTGATTATTTCCGGACCGTCCCAGGACCGTTCTGAATTGTACATTACGATCGACAAGATCATTCCAGAGCTGACCGAAGAACATTTCAAGCTTGATGAAAAAACCCGAAATGTGACCTACACCGAAGAAGGCAACGAGTTCCTTGAAGAGCTGCTCAAGAAGAACGGGATTCTGCCAGAGGATCAGTCGCTGTACGATCCGGAATCCACAACGCTTGTGCACCACGTGAACCAGGGGCTTCGTGCCCACAAGCTGTTTCAGCGCGATAAAGACTATATGGTCCGCGACGGCGAGGTTGTTCTGGTTGATGAATTTACCGGCCGGATGATGGCCGGACGGCGCTTGTCCGAAGGTTTGCACCAGGCGATTGAGGCCAAAGAAGGCGCTGACATTCAGCCTGAAAACATCACGATGGCCTCTGTTACGTTCCAAAACTATTTCCGCCTGTACGACAAGCTGTCCGGTATGACCGGGACAGCGGTGACTGAAGCTGAAGAGTTCAGTGAAATCTATGGGCTTGGCGTTGTCGAGATTCCAACAAATCGCGGGATTGCCCGGGTTGACGAGCATGACCAAGTTTACCGCACCGAAGCGGAAAAAACTCAGGCGATTGCCGATGAAATCAAAAAAGAACATGAAACAGGTCGCCCTGTTCTTGTCGGTACGACGTCGATTGAAAAGTCGGAATTTCTGTCAGAGCTGCTGAAGAAAAACGGCGTGCCTCACAATGTTCTGAATGCGCGTCAGCACGAAAAAGAGGCCCAGATTGTCGCGGATGCCGGGAAACTTGGTTCGGTGACCATCGCGACCAACATGGCGGGCCGTGGTACGGATATTCAGCTGGGCGGCAACGTCGAATTGATCGTTCTGGACGCGCTTTCCGCCGATCCTGACGCCCATCCGGATGAGCTGCGTGCAAAGATAGAAGCGGAACACGCGGACGAAAAAGAAAAGGTACTGGCCGCTGGCGGTTTGTTCGTGCTTGGCACGGAACGCCATGAAAGCCGTCGGATCGACAACCAGCTGCGCGGCCGTGGTGGCCGTCAGGGTGACCCTGGGCGCTCTGTGTTCTTCCTGTCCCTGGAAGACGACCTGATGCGGATCTTTGGGTCTGAACGGCTGGACAAGGTGCTTTCATCGCTTGGCATGAAAGAGGGTGAGGCGATTGTGCATCCTTGGGTCAACAAGTCGCTTGAAAAAGCACAAGCCAAGGTCGAAGGCCGCAACTTTGACATCCGTAAACAGCTGTTGAAATTTGACGACGTGATGAATGATCAGCGCAAGGTGATCTTTAAACAGCGCCGCGAAATCATGGAAGCAGAGGATTTGTCAGAGATCGTGCAGGATATGCGGCATCAGGTGATTGATGATCTGGTGGATGTGCATATTCCTGAAAAATCTTATGCGGATCAGTGGAACACTCAAGGTCTGCAAGACGACGTCAAAGAAGTCCTGGGGCTTGATCTGCCTGTTGTGGCTTGGGGCGAAGAAGAAGGCGTAGACGACGCGGATATTCGCGACCGTTTGGCCGATGCTTCAGACAAGGAAATGGCCGAAAAGGCCGAAGCCTTTGGCCCTGAAACAATGCGCACTGTTGAAAAACAGGTGCTGTTGACGACGATGGATGAAAAATGGCGGGAACATTTGTTAACGCTGGATCATTTGCGGTCTGTCGTTGGCTTCCGCGGCTATGCGCAGCGTGATCCGCTGAACGAATACAAAACCGAAGCCTTCCAATTGTTCGAATCCCTGTTGAATTCATTGCGTGAAGAAGTGACGCAAAAGCTGTCCCAAGTGCGGCCCTTGTCGGCTGAGGAACAAGCAGAAATGATGAAACAGATGATTGCGCAGCAACAGGCGATGCAAAAAGCGGCTGAGCCAGCAACAACCCCGACCGAAGTCACAGCCGACACCAAAGAAGGTTTTGTCGAAGATGATCCGTCGACTTGGGGCAATCCTGGGCGCAATGATCAGTGCCCCTGTGGGTCTGGCAAGAAGTTCAAACATTGCCATGGGCGGCTTAGCTGACGCTGATTGTCGCTTGATTCTAAACAATAGGAAACTTCGGGTTTTCGTAAAATTGAACTGAGTCCACCGCCAATTGTGGCGGTGGAATGGCGCTGATCTTCTTCAAAATCGGTGATCTTGTGTGTCCCTATCTGCGACACACAGCATAGGCCCTGCCCAAAGATGGCCTGGGCCCAATAACCCCAAACCTTTGACACAAGAATGGCGGAATCGAAATGTAGCCTGTTTCCAGAATCCAAATTGGGCAATGGAGACGACTATGTGGGACAAACAAAGAATTACCCGAACGGTGGCGGTACTTCTGGCAGCGCTGGCAGTGGGCCATTTCATGCAAAACGGGTTCGCTTTCGCGGCGAAAAACCCGGTAAACAGTGATACAGGCGCAGGTGATAAAACGTCTGATGCCGCTATTCCAGGCAGTGTTGTGCTGGCATCGCTTCCGACACCACCAATGGAAATGATAGTTCCAACCGGTTTGCCGCATGCGACCTCTAAGTTTTTGCCGGGCCGTCGCGTTGCGTCTTCTGATCCGACGATCGACATGTCGCTGCATGTGGATCCAAACACGCCATCTTTGAATGAACCATCTTGCGAGATTTCGGTCTCTGCGACGCCGCGCGAAAATGCGATGGTGCAGCTGAAGGTCGACGCACCTTGCTACCGGAACCAACGCGTGTTGATCGAACATGTCGGCCTGAAATTCGCAGATCTGACCGATGCCGGCGGATATTTCACAACCCTTGTTCCTGTCTTTGATCCATATGCCGCGTTCAGCGCGACGTTCCCCGATGGCAACACAGCCCAGGCCAAGACGCTTGGCTCTAGCCTTGGGACAAACCAACGGGTGGCGCTGTCCTGGCAGGGCGGCCCTGGTTTTCACATCCATGCGCTGGAATTCGGTGCAGATTATGGGCAGCGTGGCGATGTCTGGGCCGAAGCACCCGGCAACCCGGAAGAGGCGGCGTTGAAAGGGTCCGGATATTTGATGGAGTTTGGCAATCCCTATGTGCTGAACCCTGTCTTGGCCGAAGTCTATTCCTATCCCGACCTGCCAAATCAACCCGCTGGCGCCATTCGTCTGATCGTCGAAGCCGAGATTGGGCAATCCATCTGCGGGCAGGACATTCAGGGCAACACGTTGCAAACCTCAACGACCGGGGGTGTTGCATCAACAGCGATAACTTTGGCCATGCCGGACTGTAGCGGCGCTGATGGATTTCTTGTGTTGAAAAACCTGTTACAAGACATAAAGATCGCCCAAAAGTAAAAGACGTCATTTGTTGGGGGACAGATGTTTTCAATTCGAGCGGCATTGATCGTCGCTCTGCCATTTCTTTTTGTATCATCTGTGGCCTTGGCTCAGGATGTGACCCTGACATCCCGGGATGGCAGCGTAGAAATTGTGGGTACCCTCATTGGCTTTGATGGAGAGTTCTACCGGGTCGATTCCGTTTACGGCCCGTTGACGGTGGATGGCACAGGGGTCCTGTGTTCAGGTCCGGGATGCCCTGATCTGGATTCATTTGTTGCCAACCTGACCATCTCTGGCGCACGGACCGTCGGCAGCGCGCTGATCCCGGCCTTGATCAACGCTTTTGCGATTGATCAGGATTATAAGGCCGAGCGTATCGTCATCAGCGACAGTGAGTTTGACTATGTCCTGTCCGAAAGCAACGAAGATCGGGTCGCTGCGCGGTTTCACATTCGATTGAATTCCAGCGACGAAGGCTTTGCGGATCTTCTGTCAGAAGAGGCGGACATCGCCATGTCCCTGCGCGAGGTGCTGCCGGATGAGGTTGCCCGCGGCGAAGAGGCCGGCCTTGGCCGTTTTACCTTGCCCAGTCAGAACCGCGTGTTGGGTCTTGATGCGTTGGTGCCGGTCGTATCGCCGCGAAACCCGGTGCTGGAAATTACGCCGGATGACCTGTCCCGTGTTTTTAGTGCCGACATTCGAAACTGGAAAGAACTTGGCGGCATTGATGCCCCAATTGTGTTGCATGCACCTGACGAAAGCTCTGGGATTGCGAATATCTTTCAGGAAAAGATTATGCTGCCTTTGGGCGGTGTTTTGTCTTCGTCCACCATTCGCCACGGGTCCAATGCCGATATGGTGGATAAGGTTGCGCGCGATCCGTTTGCGATTGGGCTGACAACGCTTTCGGAACAAGGGAACACGCGGCCGCTGACATTGGTGGGGGGGTGCGGATTTAAATCGAACGCTTCACCGGATGCTCTTAAGTCAGAGGATTACCCGCTGACCGCGCCGCTGTTTTTATATCTCAAATCGCGCAGATTGCCGGCGGCTGGGCGTGAATTCATGCGGTTCACCCAATCCCCGGCGGCGCAGATTGCGGTTTTGCGGGCTGGGTTCGTGGATCAGGCCATCGCCAGAACCCCGGTCAACCGGCAGGGCGAACGGCTGGCCAATGCCATCCGAAATGCTGGCGACGAAATTGGCCTGAAGGATTTGCAAAGCTTGGTGGCCAACATGGACGGTTCGCGCCGTTTATCTGTGACCTTTCGGTTTCAGGATGGCTCGTCCGATTTGGATGCCCAGTCGCGATCCAATGTGATCTTGCTGGCCCGCGCTTTGGAAACCGGAACGATTGGCAGTCAGGAACTGACATTCGTCGGGTTCTCTGATGGTTTGGGGGACGCCGAGGCAAACAAACGTCTGTCGCGCCAAAGGGCAAATTCCGTGCGTCAGGCCGTCCTGCGTGAGGCGACGACAGCTGATCCCAGCCGGGTTACCATCAAGGTTGAAGGTTTTGGTGAAGCGATGCCCATGGCCTGCGATGACACGGATTGGGGCCGTCAGATCAACCGACGTGTCGAAGTGTGGGCCCGCTAACGGGCTATAGGTATCCCGCAGCGCGAAAGCTAAGCTCTTTTGATTTTCCAATGATCAGGTGATCATGCAAGGACACGTCCAGCGCCTGCGCTGCGGTTTCGATTTGCTGGGTCATAGAGATATCGCTTTGCGATGGTGTAGGGTCGCCAGAGGGGTGATTGTGCACAAGGATCAGCGCGGATGCGTTCAGTTCCAATGCGCGTTTGACCACCTCTCGGGGGTAAACCGGAACATGGTCGACCGTGCCACGCGCCTGTTCCTCATCCGCGATCAACACGTTTTTCCGATCTAAAAACAGAATCCGAAACTGTTCGGTTTCCCGATGTGCCATCGTGGTGTGGCAATAATCCAGAACCGCGTCCCAGCTGGAAATGACATGGCTGTTCATGATCTTGGCGCGGGCCAGTCGATGTGCCGCCGCTTCGACGATCTTAAGTTCTTGCACAACCGCATCGCCAACCCCGGAAATACGGCGCAACCTATCAGGGCTGGCAGAGATCACACGGTTGAAATCACCCAATTCATCCAAAAGAGTTCTGGCAAGCGGTTTAACATCACGGCGGGGGATGGCGCGGAATAGAACAAGTTCCAACAGCTCATAATCGGGCATTGCCGATGCGCCGCCTTGCATAAACCGCGCCCGCAACCGTTTTCGGTGGTCCCCCAGATAAGAAGGCAGTTTACCCGGTTTAACCCCGACGTCGTCGTGGTCGAAGACCGAAACACTAATGTCGGAAAACTGGGTTTGGCGCGGATCTGTCATGGGATGACAGTCCGCCCAAAGCCTAAAAATTTAGTTAAACACCACGTAATAGGGCGTTTAACTTTTCATGCTGTCCCAAAAGCTTTTGACGCGTGAAAAGAAAGAAGAGCTTTCAGGGCTGTTATTGTCGCCGAGCTCATCAAATTCACGCATCAGTTCTTTTTGACGGGATGTCAGGTTCACCGGCGTTTCAACGGCAAGTTCAATGAACATGTCACCCGTGCCGCCACCCCGAAGGGCCGGCATGCCTTTGCCACGCAGGCGCATTTGGCGGCCAGATTGGCTGCCGCTTGGGATTTTGACACGGCTGCGGCCGCCATCAATCGTCGGAACTTCGATGTCACCGCCTAAGGCTGCAGATGCCATGCTGACGGGAACGCGGCAATACAGTTGCGCGCCGTCACGCTGGAACAAGGCGTGTTCGACAACTTCGATAAAGATATAAAGATCGCCGGTTGGGCCGCCGCGCAGGCCGGCCTCTCCTTCGCCAGCAAGGCGAATTTTCGTGCCGGTTTCAACGCCAGCAGGGATGTTTACCGAAAGTGATCTGTCCTTTTCTGTGCGACCTGCACCACCACATGCGCTGCATGGGTTCTTGATGATTTGCCCCATGCCGGAACACGTCGGGCATGTGCGTTCAACGGTGAAGAACCCTTGTTGGGCCCGGACCTTCCCCATTCCCGCACAGGTCGGGCAGGTTTGCGGTTCGGCGCCGCTTTCCGCGCCGGTGCCGTTACATTCTTCGCAACCGATGGATGTGGGAACGTTGATCGTTTTCTGGATGCCGGAAAAGGATTCTTCGAGTGTGACGCGCAAATTATAGCGCAGGTCCGACCCGCGTGATGCACGTTGCCGCCCGCCGCCACGTTGGCCGCCCATGAAGTCGCCAAAGAGATCATCGAACACGTCAGAAAAGGCGCTGGAAAAGTCGCCCTGTCCGCCGCCGCGCTGTCCGCCCATGCCCCCTTCAAAGGCTGCGTGGCCGAACCGGTCATAGGCAGCTTTCTTGTCCGGGTCTTTCAGAGCATCATACGCTTCGTTCACTTCTTTGAACTGTTCTTCAGCGTTTGGATTGTCTGAATTTCGGTCTGGATGCAGCTCTTTCGCCTTTTGACGATAGGCTTTTTTCAACTCATCCGCGGTTGCGGATTTCGAAGCACCCAATACGTCATAATAGTCGCGCTTTGCCATCAGATTTGTCCTCACGGGAACGCAATAGTCAGCCCAGGTTGCCCCGGACTGACCATTGTCATTTTTTTTGCCGCTTTAAGCGCGCTTGTCTTCGTCCAGGTCTTCGAAATCGGCATCGACGATATCATCGTCAACGCTGCTTGGACCTTCTTCACCGTCGTCTTCGCCGGCTTCGGACTGTTGCGCCTTATAGATGGCCTCACCCAGCTTCATCGAAGATTCAGTCAGGTTCTGAATGCCAGCTTTGATTTTTCCGGCATCTTCGGTTTCCAACTGTTCCTGCAGATTGGCGATCGCCATTTCGATGACTTCAACCGTTGTCGGATCAACTTTTTCTTTGTGCTCCTCCAACGATCTTTCAGTAGAGTGGATCAGGCTTTCGGCCTGGTTCTTGGCTTCGACAAGCTCTTTGCGGTCTTTATCGGCTTCGGCATTTGCCTCTGCGTCTTTGACCATTTGATCGATCTCGTCATCCGACAAACCACCAGAGGCCTGGATCGTGATGTTCTGTTCTTTGCCGGTGCCTTTGTCTTTGGCGGCAACTTGAACGATGCCGTTGGCATCAATGTCAAACGTCACTTCGATCTGTGGCATTCCGCGCGGTGCGGGTGGGATGTCTTCAAGATTGAACTGTCCCAGGATCTTGTTGTCAGCTGCCATTTCGCGTTCACCCTGGAACACACGCAAAGTCACGGCGTTCTGGTTGTCTTCGGCAGTTGAGAAGATCTGAGATTTCTTGGTCGGGATTGTTGTGTTCCGGTCGATCAGACGTGTGAACACGCCGCCAAGTGTTTCGATCCCAAGGGACAATGGCGTAACGTCCAGCAGAACAACGTCTTTGACGTCGCCTTGCAAAACACCAGCCTGAATGGCCGCACCCATGGCAACAACTTCATCAGGGTTCACACCTTTATGAGGCTCTTTGCCAAAGAATTTGGACACTTCTTCGAACACGCGCGGCATACGGGTCATCCCGCCGACCATCACGACTTCATCAACGTCACCAACGGACAGACCGGCATCTTTCAATGCAGCCTGACACGGTTTGATGGACCGCTTGATCAGGTCGCTGACAAGGCTTTCCAGTTTCGCACGGGTCAGTTTCATGACCATGTGCAACGGCTGGCCGCCTTTTGGATCCATGCTGATAAACGGTTGGTTGATTTCCGTTTGTGGGCTGGCAGACAGTTCGATCTTGGCTTTTTCCGCAGCTTCTTTCAGACGCTGCAGCGCCATCTTGTCTTTCTTCAGATCAACCCCGGTTTCCTTTTTGAACTCGTCAGCCAGGTAGCCAACGATCCGCATGTCAAAGTCTTCACCACCAAGGAACGTGTCGCCGTTGGTTGATTTGACTTCGAACAGGCCGTCATCAATTTCGAGGATCGTGATATCGAATGTACCGCCACCAAGGTCATAGACCGCAATGGTTTTGGTTTCTTTTTTGTCCAAACCATAGGCCAAGGCAGCGGCTGTTGGTTCGTTGATGATGCGCAGCACTTCAAGACCGGCAATCTTGCCCGCATCTTTGGTTGCCTGACGCTGGGCGTCGTTGAAATACGCAGGAACCGTGATAACGGCCTGAGTAACGTCCTCGCCCAAATAGCTTTCAGCGGTTTCTTTCATCTTTTGCAGGATGAATGCAGAAATCTGGCTGGGGCTGTATTTTTCACCAGCCGCTTCAACCCATGCATCGCCATTGCCGCCATCGACAATCGCGTAAGGCACAAGTGACTTATCTTTTTCAACAGCAGCGTCGCCAACCTGACGGCCGATCAGACGCTTAACAGCGAAAATTGTGTTTTCCGGGTTGGTGACAGCCTGGCGTTTTGCGGGTTGTCCGACAAGACGCTCAGAGTCTGTAAATGCAACGATCGAAGGTGTTGTACGTGCGCCTTCGGCGTTTTCGATGACCCGCGGCTGCGAGCCGTCCATGATTGCGACACAAGAGTTTGTTGTCCCAAGGTCGATTCCAATGACTTTAGCCATCCTTCATTTCCTCTTCTTCGGCGATTACTGGAAACGGGGCCCATCAGGCACCCAGTTTCTATCCCAATATCCAAATGGTAAGGTCCCATCCGGCTTCTCGAGGTATATAGTTAGGGGGTTAGCTGGCTACAAGCGTTGGAGGGCCACAGATATGCGAAAAAGTAGAGTCATTTGTGCAGTTTTCGTCCTATTTTGGACGGAACAATGATTAAACCGACGGTTACACTGCGCGGCGTTAAGGTTTACGGCGGTTTGTTAACGAAATCTGACCAGCAACGGATGCTAGAGGACATCAGGGCCGTTGTGTCCAAAGCGCCACTATTTTCCCCTAGCGTGCGTTCCGGACGCCCGATGTCCGTCCGCATGACCTCTGCCGGGAAATATGGTTGGTATTCAGACAGCGCCGGTTATCGGTACGCGCCAAAACATCCAAACGGACAGGATTGGCCCGACATTCCGGGCTCTGTCCTGTCCGTCTGGCGCCGTTTGATAAGCGAGACAAGGGACCCGGATTGTTGTTTGATCAACTACTATGCAGAAGATGCGAAAATGGGGATGCATCAGGACCGGGATGAACAGGATTTCAAATGGCCGGTCTTGTCCATTTCCCTTGGCGACGATGCGCTTTTCCGTGTGGGGAATGTCGAAAGAGCCGGCAAGACTGAAAGCGTTTGGTTGAAATCCGGTGACGTGGTGGAAATCGGCGGGGCCGCGCGTCTTGCACATCACGGGGTGGATCGATTGCGGTTTGGCAGTTCATCGCTGCTGCGCGGTGGCGGGCGGATAAACCTGACGCTGCGGGTGGTGGATTAGCTTTTGGCGGTCCAGCTTTTAGAGATGTGCTTGCGCGTATAGAACTCCCCCATCAACCCGATCATGATCAGCACGAGGGACACATAAAGCGGATATGTCATGGACGAATTGTGGGGATGGTAGTTGATGAAAATGAATCCACGTGCCTGGTCAATACAATGAAACAGGGGGTTCCAGTCGAACAGGGCCAGCATTTTTGGCGGAAGCGTGTTTGCCAAAAACATTTTTCCTGACGCAATCATATTCGCACGGGCATACACCATAGAAGCGATACCGATAAAACCGGGAAACCAGGGCTTGATTGCAAAAAAGACCATTCCAACGCCAACACCGGATAACCATGCCAATAGGAACATCCCAATCGTGCCGATCCAGTTGTCGATGACGAATGGCGTGACGATTGTATAATACAAAGACAAGATGACGACCGCCGAAAGCACCTGGATATAGAGCGAGGCAAGAACTGCAGAAGTAATAGAAACAACTGTGTTCATTGGCGCATGCTGCATCATTGGAGAGGCAGCGTTTTCAGCGCCAACAACGGCCCCCATGGCTTTGGTGTGTGTGAAAAACAGGAACACACCAGACATGATGAACAGCACAAAATCGCCCCGAACCGCGGATCCCTTCATGCCAAGTATTTCAAACATGGCCAGAAAGAACAAAACGAACAGCATCGACTGCAAGATATTGTTCAAGAGTCCGATCAGCGCATTGCCGTGAGATTTGCGCAGCTGACGCACAGTTGCATGATAAATCAGTTCCGCCAGATTGACGGCCGTACCCATGTTGGTCGTGCTGCTGTGTACTTCAAACATCGCGGTTTGCCCAATCTGCCCAAAACTGTTCCCTTTATTATGTCAGGGAATTCTTGCCGTTCTTTTAGCGCCACATCATAAAAGGAAAGTAACGGCGATTCAACAATAGCGCCCTTTAATGAGCAGAGTGGAGAATAAATTGGATTTTGATCGATTGACGGCGGTAATGCGCCAACTGGCGCTAGAGGGCGGTGACAGGATTATGGAAATCTATAATTCTGATGAATTCGAAGTACGGACCAAGTCTGATGCAAGCCCCGTGACCGAAGCGGATGAAGCCGCAGATGCGATCATTTCAGCGGGGCTTCGCAAGGCGTTTCCCGGTGTGACGCTGATCACCGAAGAACAGGCCGCCTCTCATTCGGAAATGGCAGATAATTTCCTGATCGTGGATCCGTTGGATGGCACCAAGGAATTCGTGCAACGGCGCGGCGACTTTACCGTCAACATCGCCTATGTCGAAAATGGCGTGCCAATCCGCGGTGTCGTCTATGCCCCGGCCAAGGATCGCCTGTTCTATACAAACGCCGATGGCACCTCTGTCGAAGAATCTGGTGACTTCGCCAAAGAGGCGGCCGGGCCAACTGCGCCGATTTCGGTGTCGTCCCCGAACAATGAGGCCCTGCTGGTCGTCGCGTCCAAATCTCACCGGGATCAGGCGACGGATGACTATATCTCTAAATATGCAACGGCAGATATGAAAAGCGCAGGATCGTCGCTGAAATTCTGCCTTGTCGCGACAGGAGAGGCGGATATCTATCCCCGGCTTGGGCGCACAATGGAATGGGACACCGCCGCGGGCCATGCCGTTTTGGCCGGGGCAGGTGGTAAAGTTGTTCGCTTTGATGATCACACGCCGCTGCGCTATGGTAAATCGGGCTATGACAACCCATTCTTTATTGCCTATGCGCCCGGTGTGGAATTGAAACAGCCATGAACAAAGTTCTTATCGTCATCCCGGCGCGCTATGCGTCGGCCCGGTATCCGGGAAAACCCCTTGTTGCGCTCAAGGGCGCGACGGGTGTGTCTCGCAGCTTGATCGAACGCTCTTGGAAGGCCGCGAAAGACGTTACAGGCGCAACGCGCGTTGCCGTCGCAACCGATGACACGCGGATCGCAGAAGCGTGCAAGGCGTTCGGCGCCGAAGTCGTTATGACCTCGTCGACCTGCGTGAATGGCACGGAACGCTGTGCCGAAGCGATCGAACATTTCGACGAAGACTATGACATCGTGGTCAATTTGCAGGGGGATGCCCCGCTGACGCCCGCTTGGTTCGTCGAAGATCTCGTCGCGGCTCTGGCCGATCATCCAAGCGCTGCAATGGCAACGCCGGTTCTGCGCTGTGACGGGCGGGCGCTGAAAAGCTTTCTAGAGGATCGCGCCGCAGGCCGTGTCGGCGGCACGACGGCGGTCTTTGATCAAAACGCCCTGGCATTGTATTTCTCTAAGGAAGTCATCCCCTATACCGACAACACCTATGGCGACACGGCAGATACGCCGGTGTTTCACCATGTGGGTGTCTATGCCTACCGGCCCAAAATTCTGGCGCAATATCCCAGCTGGCCCGTCGGTCCGCTGGAAACGCTTGAGGGATTGGAACAGCTTCGGTTTCTGGAACAAGGCCAACAGATTCTCTGCGTGACGGTGGATGCCCGCAATCGCCAGTTCTGGGAGCTGAACAACCCTGAAGACGTTCCTAGGCTCGAAGCGATGATGATGGAAATGGATGTTGAATGACGGGGCGACCTGTCAGCGTTGTTATTGTTAGTCACGGTCGGCCCAACAGCCTGAAAACCTGCCTGCGGGCCGTGCGCCAGCTGGTGTATTCCCCATTCGAGATTGTCGTGGTTTCGGATGGCTCTGGCTTGAACGCGCTGCGGTCTGAGGACCTGACGGATCACGTGAAGACGGTTCGGTTTGAAGATGAGAATATCTCTCTTGCCCGAAACCTTGGGATAGGTCACGCCGCTGGCGAAGTTGTGGCCTTTATTGATGACGATGCGGTGCCGGAACCGGCCTGGCTGTATCACCTGATCGCCCCGTTTGAGGACCCAAATGTTGATGCCGCCACGGGATACGTTTTGGGGCGCAACGGCATTTCATTTCAATCGCAGGCCCATGTGATCGACGCTTTCGGCGTCACATCCGACCTGCCGGCCCCAACAGACAGGGTGTCGATCCACAGCGGGCAGGATGGCACAGCGATCAAGACGCCGGGCACGAATTGCGCGTTCCGGCGGTCGTTGTTTTCAGAGATCGGCGGATTTGATTCAAACTACCGATATTATCTCGAAGACTCCGATCTCAACATGCGGATCGGGGCCTGCGGGAAAAAGACAGCCGTGGTGCCTTTGGCGCAGGTGCATCACTCTGTGGCAGAATCGGCCCGCAGAACATCCGAACGCGTCGCCACATCGTTGTATGAAATCGGTGCCAGTACTGCTGTATTTTTGTGCAAATTCCTGAAAAACGATTCTGCCGAGTTTGCCCTGAAACAGGCACGTGCGGCGCAGCGCAAAATCGTACTGCGCCAAATGGTCGCCGGGACATGTGAGCCAAGAGAGGTCGCGCGCCTGATGTCTACTTTTGACAGCGGTGCCGCAGCAGGGCGAAACCGGGCTATGGATTCGCTGGTTCCTATCGCGGGCACGGATCAACCGTTTTTACCCTTTGGAAAACCGAATAACCGCCCAGAGCACAGGGTTCTATCTGGCCACTATTCAAAAGGTAAGTCGTTAAAAAACAACGCTAAAACCCTGTCTGACGCGGGGTGTATCGTTTCACTGTTCCTGTTCAGCAGGACATCCCTATACCACAGGCTGCGCTATCACCCGGATGGCTATTGGCTTCAGACCGGGGGGGTTTACGGTAAGGCCCGGCGGAATGAACCGGTGTTTCGCCGTTGCAGTCTGGCAGCCAGAACCCGTCGGGAAACGGGCCGGGTTTCGCCGGTCAGATTTCCGTGGGATGGGCAAAATGAATTGGATGAGATACCTTGAAATTACCAAACTGTTCCATGCAAATGCCACAATCTCTGAATATCCGGCAAACAGGGTGACCTACGAAGAGTAACTGTTTAAAATGGTTGAGGCTGAAAATGAAAACTAAAGTAACAAAAGCAATTTTTCCTGTGGCCGGGTTGGGAACAAGGTTTCTGCCCGCAACGAAGTCCATCCCTAAAGAGATTATGACGCTCGTTGACCGCCCGTTGATTCAATATGCAATCGACGAGGCACGCGCAGCTGGGATCAAAGAGTTCATCTTTGTCACCTCGCGCGGAAAAGGCGCGTTGGAAGACTATTTTGACCATTCGCCCGTCTTGGAAGAGGCGTTGCGCAAAAAAGGTAAGAATGAGCTTCTGGAAATTTTGAAAGACACAAACATGGACAGTGGTGCGATCGCATATATGCGCCAGCACCGTGCATTGGGTTTGGGACACGCCGTATGGTGTGCCCGCCGTTTGATCGGCGATGAACCTTTTGCTGTTATCCTGCCCGATGATGTGATCGCTGCGGAAAAACCGTGTTTGCAGCAAATGATCGATGCATATGAAGAAACCGGTGGTTGCATGGTTGCCGCGATGGAAGTCCCACCAGAGGCCGCATCGTCTTACGGTGTTCTGGACGTCAAAGAAGACATGGGTTCAATGGTGTCTGTTGGTGGTATGGTTGAAAAACCTGCTGCTGGAACTGCGCCGTCTAACCTGGCTGTTATTGGTCGCTATATTCTTCCGCCAAGCGTGCTGAAAAACCTGAACAACATGAAAACCGGTGCAGGCGGAGAGATCCAGCTGACCGATGCGATTGCTCAGGAAATCGAATCTGATCGCGGTGTCTATGGTTATCGCTTCCGCGGACAGCGCTTTGATTGCGGGTCCAAGGCAGGATTTTTGCAGGCAACGGTCGCTTTTGGCCTTGCACGTGATGAGCTGCGCGAAGAGTTTGCCGAATACCTGCGGGAAATGGTAACACTGCCAAACGCTGCACAATAAGACCGGGCAAATCGCTGTGAAAAATGTTCTTGTGACTGGAGGGGCCGGCTATATCGGCTCGCACGCATGCAAGGTCTTGCACGAGAATGGGTACGTTCCGGTCACATATGACAATCTTTCCACAGGCTGGCAGGATGCCGTGAAATTTGGCCCGTTTGAGCAGGGCGACCTGCTTGACCGGGATCGTCTGGACGAGGTTTTTGCGAAATACGCGCCGATCGCGGTGATGCATTTTGCCGCGCTCAGCCAGGTTGGCGAAAGCTTTGTGAAGCCGGGCAAATACTGGCGCAACAACGTGTCGGGGTCTTTGACCCTGATAGAGGCGGCCATTGCGGCTGGATGTCTGGACTTCGTGTTTTCCTCTACCTGCGCGACCTATGGCGACCAGGACAATGTTGTGTTGGACGAAGACAGCGCTCAACATCCTACAAATTCCTACGGATCCTCCAAACGCGCCATTGAGGAAATGTTGCGTGATTTCGGCCAAAGCGACGGTCTGAACAGCGTGATCTTCCGCTACTTCAATGTGGCGGGCGCTGATCCCGACGGTGAAGTCGGCGAAAACCATGATCCCGAAACCCATTTGATCCCGGTGATGCTGGACGTGATAGAGGGCAAGCGCGATGCGCTGACGATCCATGGCACGGATTACGACACGCCAGACGGCACCTGCATTCGGGACTATGTGCATGTGATGGATCTGGTGGATGCCCATGTTTTGGGTCTGAAATGGCTTGGGGATGGCAAACAAAGCCGTGTCTTTAATCTTGGCACCGGTCACGGATATTCCGTTCGCGAGGTTATCGACCAAAGCTCTTCCGTGACGAACCAGGACGTTCCCTATCAAGAGGGTCCACGCCGTGCCGGGGATTGCACCAAGCTGGTGTCCGGCAGCAGCCGGGCCACACAAGAACTGGGCTGGAAGGCAAGCCGTTCCACCTTGCCCACGATGATTGCGGATGCCTGGCGTTGGCACCAAAATGGCCATTACGAAAAATAGCGCGCCTGCACGATGTCTTGATCTGACAAGACTGATTTCGCGGGTTGGTCGCGGACCAATGACCGGCATTGACCGGGTCGAATTCGAATATCTCCACCATCTGTTAAAACTCGACGCACCGCTTTTTGGTCTGGTGCGGGTTCGCCCCGGCTTTGCCCTGCTGGACCGTTCCGGGGTTCAGGCGGTGTTTGATCGGCTGACAGGGCGCGAAAATTGGGGGGGGCTGGATTTTATCGCGGCCGTTTCCTTTAGGGCCCCGGACGGGCCAAGGCGCGCTGCCGCTGACATTCGGCGTCTGGCCGTCGCGATTTGCAGCAGACGAGGCCTTGCGGTCGAACTGCAACGCCATCTGCCCGCCGGCGTGACCTATCTGAATGTGGGACACAGCAATCTTTCGGATGCGGTGTTCGCGGCGATCAAGACCCTTCCCAGCAGCCAAATCACCGTCATGATCCATGACACGATCCCGCTGGACCTGCCTCAGTTTCAAAAACCTGAAACGGTCATCGCATTGCGCGAAAAACTAAAATCAGTGTCTAAATATGCGGATTTGATCCTGACAATCTCTCAGGATAGCCATCAGGCTATTCTTGGGCATCTTTCAACCTCAGGCCGCATGCCAGAGATTTGCGTCGTGCCAATCGGTGTACGCCAAACCGCGCCGGCGGGCTCTGATATTCCCGCAGAGGTCACGGTTACGACCCCATATTTCGTCGCGCTTGGAACAATCGAACCCCGCAAAAACCATAGTCTATTGCTGGATATTTGGGACATATTTGCGGAATCGGAACATGCGCCAAACCTTATCGTCATCGGTCAAAGAGGCTGGAACAACGATGCCGTTTTTGTCCGGCTAGACCGACATCCGCGGCATGTCACCGAGCTCAACACCCTGTCCGACGCTGGCGTCGCTGCAATCATGGCGGGTGCAAATGGGCTGTTGATGCCCAGTTTTGCCGAAGGATTTGGCCTGCCCGTCGCAGAGGCGCTGGCCGCAGATTTGCCCGTAATTTGCAATGACTTGCCCGTCTTTCGCGAACTGTTCGGCAACTACCCCATTTACGCTGATGTGACGGATATGTATCTATGGAAAAAAGAGATAGAAAAGCTCGCTGTTGAGGGCAAAGATCCGGGCGGTAAAAGGCACAAATCTAAGGTCGAAATGAAACCATTCACGTGGGACGATCATTTCAACCTTGCTTTAAATCGCACATGATAGGGCCTTAGCCCAAGACCAACAGCGTGTTGCGCAGGGAACAGTTTTGGGTGCATTGCAATCATATCGGCTAAGACTGCAACGGAAACGGTGGCGTATTCGTGCGCTGCGGAAACGTCGCGATCTTATGGTTGCCAAGAACCGTACTGATAAGATCAAGCCCAAGGACATCTTGCTGTTTGTGACATTGCGCAACGAACGCGTTCGTCTGCCATATTTTTTGAAATACTACCGCGACCTTGGTGTGAACCATTTTGTCATCGTTGATAACGGCTCTGATGATGGGTCGGCGGACTATCTTGTGGATCAACCGGATGTGTCCCTTTGGCGCGCCGATGCCAGCTATAAACGGGCGCGGTTCGGCACGGACTGGCTGAACTGGCTGTTGCGCAAATATGCGCACGGGCATTGGGCGTTGGTCGTCGATGTGGATGAATTCTTTGTCTACCCCTTCTGCGATACGCGACCTGTGCGGGCCCTGACAGACTGGTTGGATGCGTCATCCATCCGATCTTTTGGCGCGATGCTGCTGGACATGTACCCAAAAGGCCCGTTTGCCGCCGCCCCTTATGCAGAGGGTGAAGATCCGATCACTGTGGCGCCCTGGTTTGACAGCGGGAACTACATGATTTCCCGAAACAAAGAATACGGAAACCTGTGGATTCAAGGGGGCCCACGGGCCCGCGCCTTTTTTGCCGATAAACCCGAACGGGCCCCGGCACTGAACAAAATTCCGCTGGTGAAATGGGACCGGCGCTATACCTTTGCCAGCTCGACCCACATGTTGTTGCCGCGCGGATTGAACTTTGTCTATGACGAATGGGGGGGCGAAAAGGTCTCTGGCTGTTTGCTGCACGCCAAGTTCCTGAACACTTTCGCAGAAAAGTCGAAAGAGGAAATGGAGCGGAAAGAGCACTACGCAAGCAGTGTCGAATATAGTGCCTATTACGAGAAAATTCAGGATAATCCGGACCTTTGGTGCAAGTGGTCAGAGAAGTATATCAACTGGCGACAGCTTGAGATTTTGGGTCTGATGTCCAAGGGCAACTGGGCATGAGCATCGGTTTCGTCATGATGGTGCATGAGGCACTTGATCGCGCTGAACAGGTGGCCCGGCATTGGGCAAGCCATGGCTGCCCGGTGGTGATCCATGTGGATAAACGGGTCGCCAAACCCGTCTATGATCAATTCGTTCTGGCGCTGTCTGACATGGACAACGTGTTGTTCTGCAAACGGCACAGGTGCAAATGGGGCACCTGGCCGCTTGTTGCGGCGACGCAGTCCGGGTCAGAGCTTATGCTGGACAGCTTCCCAGAGGTGCGACACGTCTATCTGGCGTCCGGGGCCTGTCTGCCCCTGCGCCCGGTGACAGAGTTGATGGACTATCTGGCGGAACGCCCCAGAACCAATTTCATCGAATCCGTGACGACAGAGGATGTTCACTGGACCACCGGCGGGCTGAATGTTGAACGGTTCACTTTGCGGTTTCCCTTTTCCTGGAAAGACCGACGGTATTTGTTTGATCGCTATGTTCGGCTTCAGCGTCGGCTTGGCTTTAAACGGAAAATTCCGGAATCCATTACGCCGCATCTTGGGTCTCAGTGGTGGTGCCTGACGCGGCAGACCTTGTCCGCGATCCTTAAGGATCCGGATCGTGAGATTTATGACAAATACTTTTCCAAGGTCTGGATCCCGGACGAGAGCTATTTTCAGACCCTCGTGCGGCTTTATTCCACGGATGTTGAAAGCCGCTCCCTCACGCTGTCGAAATTCGACTTTCAGGGCAAGCCGCATATTTTTTACGATGACCACCTGCAATTGCTGCGCCGGTCGGATTGCTTTGTTGCCCGTAAGGCGTGGCCTTATGCTGAAAAACTTTATGCTAACTTCCTGTCGCCAGACCTAAAAGGAATCGGCAAAGCAGAGCCCAATCCAGCGAAAATCGACAGAATATTCTCTAAAGCGG
This sequence comes from Marinosulfonomonas sp., assembly GCA_051251595.1. Lineage (GTDB taxonomy): Bacteria > Pseudomonadota > Alphaproteobacteria > Rhodobacterales > Rhodobacteraceae > NORP110. The sequence goes on along the minus strand of JBPOFA010000001.1, from coordinate 347,741 downwards.
TAGAGCGTCGAACCCGCGGGCGCCCCGGTCTTTATATGCACAGCCGTTACCCGCAGGAGGGGTTTGAAAACGGCAAGACCTGCGCCCAGTATTCGGTGTTCGAAGGGTTTAGCGATTTGTTTGAGAATTTTGAAGACTGGCTGACCAAGGCGGTTGGGGGGCGTGTGCATGGGCATCTTTACGCGCCGGAACGGGTGGAGTTCTCGGGAAAGCAAACGGTCTATTCCGGCGCGCTTAGCGACAGCGCCCTGATCCGCGATTATGATCCAAAGGGATTCTTGACCAGTCTGATCTGGAACACGCGGGGGGAATATCAAAGCTTTCAGTTTGGCCCGCGCGACAACCAGGACATCACCTGGTTGCTTTCAACCGACCCTAATGCGCAGATTTCGGTGATCTCGGGGGCCTGGGCCATTCCGCTGTTCAAATCGAATATGAATTTCCTAGAAATCCGCAAAGAGGCGGCGCGCCTGCAACGGATAGAGGCGGAACATATCGAAATCCTGCGATCCATGTACACCAAGGCCCGCGTGCGGATCTGGACCATGGCTGATTTCGTAGAGGCGCCCATGGAACCTTTGCAGACCATCATTGACGAAATCGGGCATCGCAATGTGCGTCGGCTGACGGAAGCGCCCAAAATGGTGCATCTGGACGGGTTCGGACAGTTCCTGCAAAACCTTCGCAATCAGGGCATGCAGCCCTATCTTATGGGTGATTTTCCTATGGGCGATGATTTGGAAACAGCAAACACGTCGCACAGTCGCCCTTATCTGGTTCGGTGAGTGTGATGGGACAAGCCTTTGACTCTTTCGTGGTTCTTGCCGAAATGCGGACCGGTTCGAATTTTCTGGAAGAAAACCTAAACAGTTTTGCGTCCGTCGAATGTCATGGAGAGCTGTTTAATCCGCATTTCATCGGCCATGCAAACACGACTGAATTGCATGGAATTTCGCTCGAAAACCGTGAAATAGACCCTTTTTCACTGCTGGACGCCGTGCGCGTGAAAACCAAAGGCCTGGCGGGGTTTCGGTTCTTCCATGATCACGACCCGCGTATTTTGGAAAGCTGTCTTGCCGATCCGCGTTGCGCCAAGGTGATTTTGACGCGCAACCCGCTAGACACATATGTTTCGCGTGAAATTGTGCGCCAGACGGGCCAATGGCGTCTGAATGATCTGAAAAACGCCAAGACTGCGAAAATCCGGTTCGATGCACAGGCCTTTGAGGCACATCTGGAAGACCGTCAAGCGTTTCAGGTGAAATTGCAGCGGGCGTTGCAAACGACAGGGCAATCCGCCTTTTACCTGACCTACGAAGACATCCCGGATGTTGACGTTTTGAATGGGTTGGCCCGCTTTTTGGGGGTCACCGAAACGCTGGATAAGATATCCAAGGCAACGAAAAAGCAAAACCCGCGGTCGTTGCAGGAAAAGGTCGAAAACTACGTTGAAATGGAACAGGGGCTTTCCGGGATTGACCTGTTTGCAATCAACAAGACACCGAATTTCGAACCTCGGCGCGGGCCGCGCGTGCCGTCCTATGTGGCTTGCGCGCGGGCACCTTTGTTGTATCTGCCGATCCCGTCCAGCGCCGAGGATCAGGTCTTGGCCTGGATGGTCGCGTTGGATCGCGTGACGGACAGCGACCTTCAACGCGGGTTTACGCAAAAAACCCTGCGACACTGGAAGCGCCACGCAAAAGGGCACCGCAGTTTCACGGTTCTTCGGCATCCGGTCGCGCGGCTATACGATGCTTTTTTGCGGCACATCCTGTTGCCGGGGCCCCAGCAATTTGTCGAGATTCGCCAAACTTTGCGCAAGAACTACAAATTGCCGATACCGGCGGCTGATCAAGACGCAAACTTATCCGCCACAGACCTTCGCACAGCGTTTCTGGCCTTTGCCAGTTTCGTAAAGGGCAATCTGGATGGACAGACCAGCATCAGAACCGATGGCGCATGGGCGTCGCAGACGGCGGTGGTGCAGGGTATGGGGCAATTCATGCTGCCCGATCACATTTTGCGCGAGGATCAGCTGCAGCTTGGGCTGGATCAGGTGGCAGCTGAAATCGGGCGCCCGTCACAGGCCATTTCACCGGGTCAGGCGCCGTTGGGCCTGCCATTGGCTGATATATACGACGAAACCGTAGAATCCGCAGTTAAAGCGGCCTATCAGCGCGATTACATGATGTTCGGATTTTCGGCTTGGGACGCCGCCCAGGCCTAAGCGGCCTGGTTGGCTTTTGTTTCCGTCAGGATCGCATGCAAGGCGGCCGGGTCTGCGTTTGCGCGCAACTTGTGGCAAACTTCTGGGTTCCGCATGGTGCGTGACACCAATGCAAGCGCCTTAAGGTGTTCAACACCCGCATCCTTTGGGGCAAACAGCGCAAAGATCAAATCGACGGGCTGCCGGTCGACCGCTTCGAATTCCAGCGGTTTTTCAAGGCGAATAAAGGCCCCAACCACGTTTTCCAGCCCGTCAATGCGGGCATGAGGCAGGGCAACGCCCTTGCCAACGCCCGTTGGCCCCAGGTTTTCGCGTTCTAACAGGGCATCAACCGTGTCTTCCTGACACAGTCCCAATTGGTCCTGCGCAATTTCCCCCAGATCAAGAAAAAGACGTTTCTTGCTGGTGACTTTGCCCGCAACCTTTACGGCCGTCGGTGTCAGAATATTTGTTAATTCCATTATACGCTGCTTTGTCTGGGGCCTAGAGGCCGGTGCTGCTTATGACACGTTGCTCGGGTCGATCCATCCGATGTTTCCATCGTCCCGGCGATATACCACATTTAGGCCGCTGCTGTTTTCATTCTGAAAAACCAATACGTTTGCTCCGGCCAGTTCCATTTGCATCACAGCCTCTCCAACAGAGACGGATGGTATCTTCGTTTCCATCTCTGCAATGATCATTGGCTGCAAAGAGTCAGGTTCGGATTCATCGGTGTCCTTAGACGAGGCGAGGATATACGAGGAAGCGCCGGAAAGTTCAACAGGCTGTTCCCGATCGCGATGATGATCCTTCAGACGGCGTTTATAGCGCCGCAGCTGGGTTTCCATCTTTTCGCTGCAGGCGTCAAAAGCCGCATAGATTTCAGTGGCATGCGCCTTGGCCTGTGCGGTTAGGCCGGTTGAAAGATGCACGGTGGATTCACACACGAATTCATGGGCGCTTTTTGAAAAGACAATAACGGCTTCAGTGGGACGTTCGGCGTATTTCGCCACGACAACGCTAAGTTCCGATTCTACATGTTCACGGAGAGCGTCGCCAATATCGATTTGTCTGCCACTGATTTGATATCTCATTTTATTATGCCTTTTCTTGATGTTGCAACGAGAATGCGAACAGAACCAAAGACCGGTTCTGTCAAAAGTTAAATATGTATTGATAATCGAAACGCAACCTGAGCGATGGAATTACACCCCGCAGCATCATGGGTTTCAGTTGGGTCTTTGGCGTCCTGCATTGGACCCATTTGGCGCTGACTCGGGGGTGTGTGTCAACTTAATCCGCAAATCATACGGAAATTATCCGATGCTGAAACTGTTCCCCAGATAGACGCGACGCACATTTTCATCCTGAACAACTTCGTCGGCTGTGCCGCTCATCAGGACCATGCCATCATGCAAAATATAGGCGCGATCCACGATATCCAGGGTTTCGCGCACGTTGTGATCTGTGATCAAAACGCCGATTCCGCGATTGGTCAGGTCAGACACCAACGCCCGGATTTCGCCCACAGCAATTGGGTCAACCCCGGCGAACGGTTCGTCCAGCAGGACATATTTCGGGTCAGCGGCCAGACATCTGGCGATTTCGACGCGCCGACGTTCGCCACCCGACAAGGACAGCGAAGACGCGCGCCGCAGATGTTCAATCGAAAACTCTGACAGCAGCTCTTCCAGACGGTCGCGGCGTCGCGCATGGTCTTTTTCGGTGATCTCCAGAATCGCCAAAATGTTGTCCTGAACGGACAAACCCCTAAAGATAGACACTTCCTGAGGCAGATAGCCAACACCCAGCTTGGCCCGACGATACATCGGCAAAGAGGTCACATCGCGCCCGTCAATCACCACCTTGCCGCCCTCGGGTGTCACCAATCCGGCGATGGAATAAAAGCAGGTGGTCTTGCCAGATCCGTTAGGGCCAAGCAGACCAACAACCTCTCCGCGCATCAGATCCATACTGACATCGCGGATCACAACGCGCTTGCGATAGCTTTTGCGCAGGTTGCTGATATGCAGCCCGGCGCTGCCGTCAGAAACGGTTAGCTTGGCCGGGCTCATTGGCTGCTTTCCGGGTTGAAAATCGATCTGACCCGGCCTTCCATATTTGCCGTTCCGGTTTCCAGAAAGACGGTCATCTTTTCAGAAGACAGCGCGTTGGGCCCTTGTGTCAAAAGAACATCACCGGTCATGACGATGATGCCTTTTTCCAGATCATAATCCGCATCCTTTGATTCAGCGGCCTCGGGGCCGTTCACCAAGGTCACCCCGCCACTTGCAACGACATGGGACACTTTGTTCGTGGGTTTGCCGTTTTCCTTGCCATATTCGACAAAGACCTTGGCCGCAGACAGGCGCATTTGGCCTTGCCCGATAATTACATTGCCGATGAACGTGGCGGATCCGCCTGTTTGATCCACCTTAAGTTGATCGGCAGACACCTCGACGGGCAGTTTGGGGTCATGTTTCAGCCCACCAAAGGGAACCTCAGTTCCTTGCGCAAAACTGCCGGTCGCGAAAAAAGTCATTGTTACGACGGCGGCAAGAATTTTCAGACAGGTCATAAAACACCACGCACTATTCATGTTCAGGAATATATAACAGGTTAACGCCGCCAGTGAAATCCAGAAGATAACCCGTTGCTTTGCCATCCGTCATTTGCTGTGTCACCACCATTTTTCCAGCGGTGAAATTGCCAAATGGCCCTGCGCCCGTGATGGTGCCGTCGCTTGCCAAACGGGTCAGGCCCAGATCGGATGTGAGGCTTTCCGTTTCGATCTTCGTACCTTCCGAGGTTTCGACGACAACCCCGTCTTCCAGCTTGGCCGTATCGGTTTTGCTGTCGACCAGACCTGACGGCGCGGTCACGGTGTAGGTCGTGCCATCAATGGAATCGACATTGGCCGTCACGTTTTGGGCAGTAACGCCCTTATCGGCGCCAAAGTTGGGCTTGGCGGAATCCGCGGTGATGGTATAGGCCGATCCGTCATCCGAAACACCAGACACGCTGGGTCCGCTGATCTTTTGATCGCGGGCCATGTCTGAAACGGTGACGGTGTCCAGGATCGGGGCGTCGCCGGAATTAAAGGTCTGGGAAACAAGGAACAGCGTCGACAAAATCCCAAGCGCCAAAAGCGGCAGCACGATTTTCATCCATGCGACAAAGTGGGAATAACCATTGTCAAAGCTGGCCATGCTCAAACCACGCCAGCCCGCAAACAGTCATGAATGTGCAAAATGCCGATCGCGGTTTCGTCTTGATCCTCATCCACGACGAAAAGACAGGTGATTTTGCGATCATTCATAACGGCGACGGCCTCTTCGGCCAGGGCGCCGGGGCGGATTGTTTGCGGATTGGCGGTCATCACGTCACCGGCGGCCATATCCAGCAACCCGTTCATGTTGCGCCGCAAATCCCCATCCGTAACGATCCCGGCCAATGTGCCATCAGTGTTGGCCACACCCACAACGCCAAAGCCTTTTTGGCTGATCACCAGCAATGCCTCACTCATTTCGGTGTCTTTGCTGACAATCGGCAGATCGGTGTGCATCAGGTCGCGCACTTTGGACAGGCGTGCGCCCAGATGCCCGCCTGGGTGAAAGTCCCGGTAATTCTCTGACGTGAATTGCCGATGTTCCATCAGCGCCACGGCCAAAGCATCGCCAAGCGCAAGGGTCATGGTGGTAGAGGTCGTCGGCGCGAGCCCCATGGCGCAGGCCTCTGGCGCGGGGGGCAACAGAATCGCGACATTGGACTGTTTCAGCAAGGTGCTGTTCGGCCGAGAGGCGACACCAATCAGCGGAATCTTAAACCGCCGCGTATGGGCGATCACATTCGCCAATTCGGGCGTTTCCCCTGAATTAGACAGTAATAGAACCACATCGTCGCGGGTCATCATCCCCAGATCGCCGTGGCTGGCCTCTGCTGGATGCACGAATTGGGCGGGGGTTCCGGTGCTTGCCAGGGTTGCGGCAACCTTGCGCGCAACATGGCCCGATTTCCCCATCCCGCAGACCACAACGCGTCCGCGTGCGTTGACCATAAGCTCTGTCGCTGCGGCAAACTCTTGCCCCAGCCCATCGGCCAAAGCCGTCAGGGCTTCGGCCTCTTGCGCAATCACGCGGCGGCCGGTTGTCAGGACTGTATCTTTGTTCATGCTGGGCCCCAGCTTTGCCTAATGCGCGAAAATGTCGATTTCGGGCCAACCGGCCAGATCGAGTTTTGCACGTGTTGGCAGAAAATCAAAACAGGATTGCGCAAGGTCCATGCGACCTTCTCTTTCCAGACGTTCGTTCAGCTCTTCGCGCAGGCGATGCAGATACAAAACATCTGATGCCGCATAGTCCAGCTGCGCGTTGGTCAGTTTTTCCGCGCCCCAGTCGCTCATCTGTTGTTGCTTAGAGATGTCGATCTTTAGCAATTGATCCAGCAGATTCTTTAGCCCGTGCCGGTCCGTATAGGTCCGGATCAGTTTAGACGCGATCTTGGTGCAGTAGACAGGGGCCGTGACCGTCCCGAATGCGTTTAGCATCGCCGCAATGTCAAAACGTCCGAAATGGAACAGCTTTAGAACGTTGGGGTCGGCCAGCATTTTGCACAGATTCGGCGCCTCTGTCTGACCCTTGGCCACTTGGATCAAATGCGCATTTCCATCGCCGCTGGACAGTTGAACAACGCACAACCTGTCACGATGCGGGTTCAGCCCCATGGTTTCGCAATCAATTGCAACGATGGGTCCAAGGTCCAGATCGTCGGGCAAGTCGTTTTGGTACAGATGGTTGGCCACGTGGTTTCCGTTCTTTCAAAATGCTGCTTGGGCGTTGATGCGAAATAGAACTTTTGGGGAATCATAGCAACAGGGACCCTGTTCAAGCTAACGCGACTTTACGCCGGTCGCCCCAAATTGGCGGTACAGAGCAAAAATATTCTTGACGCAGCGCCGATTCGAAAGTTATGACACCGATGTCATGACACCGATGTCATGATTGGAGGCCGCATCGTAAACGGCATCCAAAAGGGGGGAAGATGAGCACAATTTACGACGTTGCGAAATCCGCAGGCGTGTCGCCCAAGACCGTAAGCCGTGTGCTGAACGGCGATGCCCCTGTGAAGAAAGACACCGTCGCAGCCGTTCGAAAAGCAATCGCAGAGCTTGGCTATGTTCCGTCCTCCGCCGCCCGCGCCATGCGGTCCAACCGCTCTGGCCTGATCGGGCTGATCACGGGTGCGATTTCAGACAGCACCATCACGAATGCCAGCTCTGGCTTGCCGGATTTGTTCATCGTTCAGGGCATCCAGAAAGCGATCGAAAGCAGCGGCAAAACGTTGCTGATCGCCGATACTGGCGGGCGTACGGATCGTGTTCCAGAATTGATGCGCACCTTCGAAGAGCACCGGGTCGAAGGCATGATCTATGCGTCGGACCATCACCGCAGCGTCTCCCTGCCGCCCGTCCCGGTCAGTATCAAGCTTGTGCTTGCGAATTGCTATGATGATCAGGGCACCCCGTCGGTTCTGCCGGATGACTTTAAAGGGCAACAGATGCTTGTCGCGGATCTGATCGAAAAAGGTCACCGCCGGATCGGGTATTTGTCGCTGAGCAAACAGATCGACGCGACCAAGCTGCGCACAGCAGGCTATATCGCGGCCCATAAAGATGCAGGTCTAGAGGTTGACCCAGATCTGATCATCCCGGCAGAGGTGATCTCTGTCGACAAAATCGAGGATTCCCAACTGTTATGGGACGCCATTGACCGGATCCTGAATCTGCCCAATCCACCGACCGTGATCTGTTTCGGGAATGATCGCATGGCGGTTCGGGCCTATGGAATTTTGCGGTCTCGCGGGCTTTTGCTGCCCGAAGACATCAGCGTTGCCGGCTATGACAATTATCGGCTGATCACTGAAACTCTTTACCCAACTCTGACCTCGGTAGAACTGTCTTACGGGGCCATCGGCATCCGGGCGACCCAACTGCTTTTGGGCCTGATCGAAGACAAGTTAACCGCGCCAGAAACGCCGTTGCTGGTCAGCGGCCCCGTCCATCACGGAGACTCCGTGCGTATTCAACCTCAACCCATCACTCAAATTTCATCACTCGGGAGGAATCTTAAATGAAATTCACGACAACTTTTGCAGGCGCTCTTGTGGCAACTGTAAGCTGGGCCGGAATGGCCGCAGCACAACAAGATATCAGCATGTGGTACCACGGTGCTGGCGGCGAAGTAGAAGGCGCATTGATTCAGCAATTGGTTGATGATTTCAACGCCAGCCAGGCTGACTACAAGGTCACGCTCGAAAGCTTCCCACAGGCCAGCTATAACGACTCCGTTGTTGCTGCGGCATTGGCGGGCAACCTGCCTGACATCATCGACGTTGACGGTCCTGTCATGCCGAACTGGGCATGGTCTGGTTACCTTCAGCCGCTAAGCATCGACGAAAGCAAAATCGCAAACTTCCTGCCAGGCACAAAAGGCATCTGGGACGGCAAGCTTTATTCCATCGGCCTGTGGGACGCGGCGGTTGCCTTGTTTACACGTCAGTCCACTTTGGATGAGCTTGGTCTTCGCACCCCGACATTGGATCAGCCTTGGACCAAAGACGAATTCATGGGCGCGCTGGAAGCCGCAAAAGCATCCGGGAATTATGACTATGCGTTTGATCTTGGGATGGCCTGGACTGGCGAATGGTACCCATATGCGTTCAGCCCGTTCTTGCAGTCCTTTGGCGGCGACATCGTTGACCGTTCGACTTACCTGACAGCAGACGGCGCGTTGAACGGCGACCCTGCGATTGAGTTTGGCGAATGGTGGCAAAGCCTGTTCGCTGACGGATATGCCCCAGGCACAAGCCAGGATCCGGCAGATCGGGACAGCGGCTTTATTGATGGCAAATACGCGTTTTCATGGAACGGCAACTGGGCAGCGGTTGGAACACTTGCGGGTGTTGACGACGCGCTCTTCTTGCCAGCCCCAGACTTTGGCAACGGCTCAATCATCGGCGCTGCAAGCTGGCAGTTTGGTGTGTCGGCCACCTCTGAGCATCCAGAAGGCGCAAATGCGTTCATCGAATTTGCCCTGCAGGACAAGTACCTTGCCGCCTTCTCTGACGGCATTGGCCTCATCCCGGCCACACCATCTGCGGCTGAGATGACAGAGACCTACAAAGACGGCGGACCGCTGAACGTGTTCTTTGGCCTGAGCGAAAAACAGGCTTTGGTGCGTCCGGTAACACCTGGCTATGTGGTTGCAGCGAAGGTCTTTGAAAAGGCTTTGGCCGACATCTCTAACGGTGCAGATGTTGCAGACACGCTGGATGCAGCAGCAGACGAAATCGATTCTGACATCGAAAAGAACTCTGGCTACGGCAACTGATCCAAGGATGTGGGGCGGCATTTGCGTCGCCCCACTCCCTCTGAAAAAGGTCTGAAACAATGGCATCCAAACTTACCACATCAAACCGGGCGGGCTGGGCTTTTGCGCTGCCGGGATTTGGCTTGATCGCATTATTCATTGTGGTGCCCTTCTTTTTTGCCTTTTTCCTGTCCCTGACAAACCAACGTTTGGTGTCCCCAAATCCGACAGAATATGTCGGCCTGGAAAACTACCGCAATTTGCTGAGCATCGGCGTATTGACGATAGAGCCAGAGCGCGATGAGTCCGGCCAAGTCGTGCGGGATGACGACGGTGAAATCAAATATCCGCGGGTGCGCAGCTTTACCCGTAAGAACCCGGATTACGAACAGTTCAACGGCATGCGCGAATGGTTCCGCTGGCATTCTGGCGACAACGCCAAGGTCGTTGTGGCCAAAGACGTGCTGTTCTGGAAGTCGCTGCGAAACACGATCCTGTTCGTGCTGATCGTGGCCCCCGTGCAGGGCGGTTTGGCCCTTGGGCTGGCCTTGTTGATCAACCAGCGCCTGCGCGGGATCAATTTCTACCGGGCCATCTATTTTATGCCGGTTGTTGTGTCGATCGTCGTTGTCTCTTTGCTGTGGCGGTTCATCTATGACGGTGAAAACGGGCTGTTGAACAGTATTCTGACGGCCATCAGCTTTGGCATGTTTGAGGGGCGCGACTGGCTTGGCAGCCCCGATACAGCCCTTGGTGCGATTATGGCCATGTCAATCTGGCAGGCGGTTGGGTTTCACATGGTGATCTGGCTGTCTGGTCTGCAAACCATCAGCCCGACCCTTTACGAAGCCTCTGCCATCGAAGGTGCCAGCAAATGGCAAACTTTCCGCTATGTGACCTGGCCGGGCCTGCGCAACACGGCTGTTCTTGTGCTGATTGTGATCACCATGCAGGCCTTTGCCCTGTTCGCCCAGGTCGACGTGATGACCAATGGCGGCCCGCTGGACAGCACCACCACCTTGGTGTTCCAGACCGTTGAGCGCGGCTATGGCAAACAAGACATTTCCGGCGGTGCAACCATCAGTGTGATCCTGTTCCTCTTGGTGCTCAGCATCAGCCTGGTCCAACGTTACCTAACGCGGGAGAAGTCGTAATGGCGGCGATCAATCCAAACAATCACGGCCTACGTCTGATCGTCCGCTATACGGTGCTGACGCTGATCGCGGTGATCTTTATCTTTCCGCTGGTCTTTATGGTCATGTCTTCGTTCAAGCCTGACCTGCAATTGCTGCGGGACACGTCCAGTTTCCGCGCCTTCCTGCCGGTCGGGGATCTGAGCTTTGACAACTATGTCGATGCCTTCGCGCGGGCGCCGGTTGCAACATTCGTGTTCAACTCTGTCCTGGTCACAGGGGTTACCGTTTTGCTGTCGCTGCTGGTCTGTTCCCTTGCGGCGTTCAGCTTTGTGTTTCTCAACTGGCGCGGGCGCGACGTTCTGCTGTCGATCATTCTGGCCACGCTGATTGTTCCGTTTGAAACCATCGCCATCCCGTTGCTGCTGTTCGTCAGCAAGTTGCCATGGCTCAGCATGGAAGGCATCGAATTCGGCTGGCTGAACAGCTATCGCGTGCAGATCATCCCGTGGGTTGCCGATGGTCTGACTGTCTTCCTGTTCGTGCAGTATTTCAAAGATCTGCCTTCCGAACTGATAGAGGCCTCGCGCGTTGAAGGCGCGTCCTGGTGGCAGATCTATCTCAAGGTCGTGATGCCGCTGTCCGGCCCTGTTGTGGCGACGGCTGCAATTCTGAAATTCTTGGTGATGTATAACCAATATCTGTGGCCACTGATCGTGGTCCAGCAAGAAGGCTATCGCCCCGTCATGGTCGGGCTGCAGTACTTCTTCCAACTCAACATCGCATGGGGTGAACTCATGGCCTATCTGACGGTCATCACCATCCCTGTGTTGATATTCTATCTCATCCTGCAACGAGCATTTATTGCCTCGATTGCATCTACCGGCGTGAAAGGCTGATCGATGGTACTGGCACTTGATAAACAATGGATATGGGACAGCTGGTACGCCAAGGACGGCGACCGCTATCACGTATATTTTCTAAAAGCGGACAAATCCATCGGTGATCCAGAGCTGCGCCACTTTAACGTCAGCTATGGCCACGCGGTCAGCGATGATCTGATCAACTGGGAACATCTTGGCACCTGTTTTGAGCCGTCCAAAGAAGAGTCCTGGGACGACTATACCACCTGGACAGGGTCAGTCCTGAAAGAAGGCGCTGTCTGGCACCTGTTTTACACGGGCTCTAAGAAGTCTGAACAGGGTCTCTATCAGCGTATCGGCCATGCCACGTCCACGGATATGCACAATTGGGAACGGGTCGGGGATGGCTTTGTTCTGGATCTCGAAGGGCCAAACGCAAAATATTATGAGGTCGACCACGCGATCGGCTTTTGGCACGACCGCGCCATGCGTGACCCATGGGTGATGAAAGACCCGGACGGCGACGGCTGGTTGATGTTTTTCACCGCACGCGCCAGTGGCATCGCCGAGGCGAATGACGGCGGTTGCATTGGGTTCGCCACATCGGACGACCTGAACACATGGACATTGCAGCCCCCCGTCTTTGTTGGCGGCTATGGCCAGCTTGAAGTGCCGCAGGTCTTTGCGGTGGACGGCCAGTGGTACTGCCTGTTCTGCACGGCGGACCACCACTTTTCCAAGGCGCAGGCAGAGGCCACAGCCGGCGGTCCGGTGACCGGAAATCACTACCTGATCGGCGACAGCCCACGTGGCCCATGGCGCATCGCGCCCGGCTTTTTGGACGGCACAAAAAACGGCGACCGCTATGCGGCGCGGATCGTGGACACAGGCGAAGGTCTGATGATCATGGGCTTTGCCAATCAGCCGGATGGCGAAAACTTCATCGGCCATGTCATGGACCCGGATCCGGTTGTTGTCACAGCGGATGGTGAATTGCGCGTCGTCCCGCGCGCCCAAGCAGCGGAGTAGCTTATGGCAGACGTCAAACTCAGAAATATCCGCAAGAGCTATGGCCCGGTAGAGGTCATCAAAGGCGTGGATATCGACATCAAACACGGCGAATTCGTCGTGTTCGTTGGCCCGTCCGGCTGCGGCAAATCCACCTTGCTGCGGATGATTGCGGGGCTAGAGGATATCACATCGGGCACGCTTGAAATCGATGGCGTTCAGGTGAACGACACCGAACCCTCCAAACGCGGCATCGCGATGGTGTTCCAGTCCTACGCGATTTTCCCGCATATGACGGTGCGGGAAAACGTGGCCTTTGGTCTGACGATCAACAAAATGCCAAAGGCCGAAAAAGACGCCAAAGTGGCAGAGGCCGCGCGGATCCTGCAAATGGAACATCTGCTGGACCGCCGCCCTTCCGAACTGTCCGGCGGACAGCGCCAGCGGGTTGCCATCGGCCGCGCCATCGTGCGCGACCCCAAGGTGTTTCTGTTCGACGAACCGCTGTCCAATCTGGATGCGGCACTGCGGATGGATATGCGCATGGAAATCGGCAAGCTGCACCAGGATCTGGGCGCTTCCATGATCTATGTGACCCATGATCAGGTAGAGGCAATGACCCTTGCCGACAAGATCGTCGTGCTCAAGGACGGTATGGTGATGCAGGCCGGCGCCCCGATGGAACTGTACCACGAACCGGCCAATCTGTTTGTCGCCGGGTTTCTGGGGGCTCCGTCGATGAACTTCATCACGGTGACCATCGACGCCGTCGACGGCGACAGCGTGTCGCTCAGCAATCCGTCCCTCGAAAAGATCAGCGTGCCCAGCAAGGGCCGCAGCTTTACCGTTGGCCAAAAGGCCACCCTTGGCGTGCGCCCGCAATACCTTACCCCGGCAGAGCCGGGATCAGGCAAATTGCACGGGACCGTATCGCTCACGGAACGGTTGGGCAGCGAAACCGTTGTGGATGTCACTCTGGCCGATGGAAGCAAAATCATCGCCGCCCTGGCAGAGGATACGATCCTGCCGTCGGGCAAAACCGTGTCCTTTGATTTCGACCCAAATCAGGCGCATGTCTTTCCCGAAACGGTGTAAGGAATCGGCTTTACTTGGGGCCTCTGGGGGTGCAGCGTAGAAAACGCCTGCACGCAAAGAGGACCTCAACGATGCAAAGCCCCACAGTGAAGCTAAACGACGGACGGCACATTCCACAGCTTGGGATGGGCGTTTACCAGATCCCGAATGAAACCCTGCCCGATGTGATCGCCGCCGGGGTTGAGCTGGGCTATCGCCTGATCGACGGGGCGTTCTTTTACGACAATGAACAAGGCATGGGCGAAGGCGTGCGCAAGGCCAATGCCCCGCGCGAAGACCTGTTCGTCACCTCCAAGGTCTGGACCAGCGATCACGGCTATGACCAGGCCCGCCGCGCCATCGAAAACAGCGTGAAAGCCACCGGGCTCGACTATCTTGACCTGATGCTGATCCACTGGCCCTGCCCGGAAAAGAACCTCTATGTCGACACATGGAAAGCCCTGATCGCCGCGCGCGAAGACGGTTTGGTGAAATCCGTCGGCGTGTCCAATTTCAACCCCGACCACCTGGACCGGATCATTGACGAAACAGGCGTGGCCCCCGTGCTCAACCAGATCGAACTGCACCCCCGCATGCAACAATCCGCCATGCGGGCCGAGAATGAAAAGCGTGGCGTCCTGACCCAAAGCTGGACCCCCCTTGGCCGCGGGGCCGCCTTTGACAGCCCGGTCATCGAAACCATCGCCGCCCGCACCGGCAAGACCCCGGCCCAGGTCGTTCTACGCTGGCACATAGAAATGGGCGCCTCTGCCATTCCCCGCTCTTCCCGCAAAGAGCGGCTTGCAGAAAACTTCGACATTTTCGATTTTCAACTGACCGCATCCGATATGGACACGTTTTCCGCCCTAGAAACCGGGACACGTCTTGGCCCGGATCCGTTGAGCTTTGAGGGGTTCTAGGCCCGGCGAAAGCGGCCCATAGGGCGCGGGCCGGTATCAGGGTCCGCTGTGCGGACAAAGCTGTCATTTATGAACACTGCAAGTGGGCGAAACGTGCGGAGATGATTACTTACAAAGGTGCACCCCAAATAATATAAGAAGGGTGCACCAAATCCCGAATTTAACTAGCCTGAAACGCGCTCGCTTAGGAAATTCGAAAAGGCTTCCCAGCTAGCAGCGTCGGCACGCTCCTGATAACGATTTGAGCCAAAAACCGTGAAGGCATGTGGCGCGCCTGAGTAGACTTCGAGCGTGTATGTGGTGCCAGCCGCCTCCAGCTCAGTCGCGAATGTGGCGACGTCTTGCATTGTAATCGACGTATCGGCGCCACCGTGAAGCACGAGTACAGGCGGCTCATCTCCACTCCAAGACTGACCTTCCGGCGTCGCCAGACCCCCATGGAAGGTCACATACCCGCTTGCCGTGTCCGACATGTCACTCCGTGCCATTTCAAGAGCGACGGCGCCCCCAAAGCAGTAACCTGTGACAACCAGTTCATCGGTGCCGGACCGCGATTGTGCTTGCTCCAAGCCAGCCTGAACCAATGCCTTCATCCGATCACGATCCCCATACAGGGCGCCGGTTGCAGCAATGCGGTGGTCCATTGTTTCGGTGGGTGTTTCGTTACCAAACATATCCAGCGCAAAGGCATCATACCCTATTTCCGCCAGCATATCCGCGCGCTGGCGCTCGTAGTCGGTCATGCCGTCCCAGTCGTGGATAATCAAAACAAGACCCTTGGGGTCCGCGGCTTTGGCCCAGTATCCGGTAAAGGCCTCTCCATCAACCGAGTAGGACACGTCCTCCGCCAGGGCGGCAGGTGCCGCGGCCATCGTTGATGCCACGAGAAGTGATGTAAATCGCATGTTTTCCTCCAAGTTGTTTGTCTGTCGAGACCAGGCAATTTTTCAGCAGGTCTGTACATTAACTTAGTTCGCGGGGCATATCAGACAACCCTAATGACGGTCGGTGTCTGTCTTCACAGGCTTGGGATCGTCTTGTTTACGCCGGTTGAAAGATGTGTGACTGCTCCAGGCTCCAAACCGCCATTCGCGCCGAAGTTCATAAGTCGATAAAATGCCTACCTGATCTTGCAGAACGGACTGCTTCTAAAGACGAACGCTTTTCGGCGGAATATTCTCGGGCGTGATGACCTGAATAGGAGACATCGTGGCGCAAAGGGGCGCAGGCGTGAGTTTGTGATGATGCAAAAAGGCATGGAACACGTTCTGTAGGTCAACGCGAAGGTCGTGGTGCAGCACAAAGCTCAGACGGCCATCTTCGATTAACTGTCTGTTGTCGTTATCCAGATCGTGCGCCACGTATACTTCAGGCTGCAAGCCGTTCTGTTCGAGGGCGCTCAAAATCGCCGTGTTGCCGCCACCCATAGAATACACGGCACGTATTTCATCCAAACCAGCGACGATACTTTGCATGATGCGCGATGTCTCAAAATGCACGCCGCTGCCACCACTGGCATCTGTCATGCGCAGGTTTGGACACAGCCGGCCCAGGGTCGCCCGGAACGCCACTTCGCGCTCTTCCTCCCCCAAAAACCGATCATGGCTTCTTGAGGTCAGGACCGTTCCTGCGGGGGTGCCGACCGTTTTCGCAATCAAATAAGCCGCCGTGCGGCCTGCGCTTTGATTATCAAGGCCGACATAGGCGCTGCGCTTGGGTGTGGTCAGATCAGTGACCAGGGTGACCACAGGAATACCTGATGCGATCAACTGATCTACCGCCGCTCTGATCTTGGGCAGGTCACGCGCTTTGATGCACACACCATGGCTGCCACGTTTGGCGATGCGCGACAGCGCTGCGGTGACCTCGTCTTCGCTCATAATCTCTTGCGCAAGGAACCTTGTGCGGCATGCGGCGCTGCCGATCCGTGGTAAAACCTGCTCTGCGGTGTGTTGCACTTCACGGCTAAAACGCGTTGGCGCCTCGATCACAAAATCAAAAAACAGACGCCGCCCCCGGGCCGACAATTGCGCCTCTTGTCCTTCAAGCTCCGAGATCGCGGTGGCCACGCGTATCTTGGTTTGGGGGCTGACATGCGCACGGTTGTTGATCGCACGGTCAACCGTCGCGGTGCTGAGCCCTGCCTGTCTCGCAATTTCTTTGAGCGGAAACCGATGCGTCATTTGATGTGTTTCTGATGCCTTTTGGCAAACCAATCAAGGTTTCATTGCTGCAGATTGAGGACAACACAGGGAGAGATTCAATGAAGAACCATATCGAAACAGAGACCGGGTATTTTGACAGCGCGGCATGTGATCTGACGGCCTTCACGGCGCTGATCGATCAAACGGCAAACGCATCAACCGTTCCCAACGCAGACGACATTCAAAAGAACACCCCCATCTATGACATGTCCAGATTGCGTGCATCGCTTGAAAACAAAGAACAGCGCCCGACGATCATGGCGGAATGGGCGCGGGTCCTTCGCGACGGTGCGGGTGTTCTGGTTCTGCGCGCGGCCTACGCGGACACCGTCGTTCTGGACGAGGCAACTGCAATCTACGAACAGATTATTGAAACAGAAAAACAGGGCTCGGGCGGCGGGGGCGACCATTTCGCGGCGTCCGGGGCCAATGACAGGATCTGGAATTCCTTGCAGAAACTGTGCGAGCATTCTCCCGATGTGTTCCTACGATACTTTGCAAACACCTCCATCGCCGCGGTCTGTGAGGCATGGCTTGGGCCGAATTATCAAATGACGGCTCAGATCAATCTGGTTCATCCCGGCGGTGCAGCGCAGCAGGCCCACAGAGATTACCACCTCGGCTTTCAAACCGCTGACGTCAGCGCAGAATACCCCGCACATGTTCACGACCTATCGCCCGCTCTCACGCTGCAAGGAGCCGTTGCACATTGTGACATGCCTGTTGAAAGTGGCCCAACAAAGCTGTTGCCATTTTCGCAGCTCTACCGCGCGGGCTATGCCGCGTGGCGACGGGACGATTTCAGAGCGTTGTTTGAAGAACGGTGCATTCAATTGCCGCTGGCGAAAGGGGATGCGGTGTTTTTCAACCCGGCCCTTTTCCATGCGGCCGGCGCAAATAAAAGCCGCGACGTTCATCGCATGGCCAACTTGTTGCAGGTCTCGTCTGCGTTTGGCCGCGCCATGGAAACACTCGACCGGGAAAAGATGTGCAAATTGCTGTACCCCTCTGCGATGGCCGCCCGCCAGAATGACACATTGGACGATTCAGAACTCTTTGCCGCAATCGCTGCCTCTGCAGAAGGGTATTCATTCCCGACCAATTTGGACCGCGATCCCCCCAAAGACGGGCTTGCACCCGAAACCCAGCAAGCGCTGTTTGCCCGGGCCCTCGCTGCGGGGCTTAATCCTCGGGAATTTGAAACGATCCTGGATGAAATGCGCACCAGGAAAACGGCATAGCTTCCCGCAACCGGCGCACAACGGTTTCAGGAGGTCAGGCCTGCAGAGCGGCCATTCGCTGCTCTGCAAAACTGTGAATTGGGCGAACCCGCCCTTCGCTACATCAAAAGAAAACAGGCATTCAGCGTCAGCTATGTAGGCTTAACCGACTTCAAAAGTTCACGGTGCGATCAATACTTCGCCCTCTATCTCCATTGCGAAACCAAGCGGCAACCCGGACACGCCGATGGCAGAACGCGCGTGACGACCAACGTCCTGGCCAAACACCTCGATGACAAGGTCGCTAAACCCATTCACCACAACATGTTGTTCCGAATAGCCTGGCGCAGAGGTCACCATTCCAAAGACGCGGACCCAGCCAATAATTCGAGACAGCTCACCAATTTCGGCCTTGAGGTTCGCGAACACACTCAGCGCCACCTCTCGGGCTTCGTCATATCCTTGTTGCGTTTCAATGTCGGCCCCCAAAACGCCAAAGGGCCCGGCAATACGACCATCCATTGCATTCTTTGGGTGTCCCGAAAAAAGCGCGCGATCCCCTCTGATGTTCACGAACGTAAAGGGCAAGTGCAAGCCCTCGGGCAGCTTCGTCGGCTGCGGCAATTTCAGGCCGAGTTGTTCCAATCTGCTTTCAGGTGTCGGCATGTTCAGCCCTCCGCTCAATCGATGCTTGGACAGGCTATACATAATGAGGGTGAATGTCTTTATTGGCCTCAAACCGGCCCTTCGCTGCGAGTTAAAAACATGCGATGGGTCTTATTGGGGGCGGCCCGTTTCTCTGACACAGTATCTAAACAGGCCGTCCCGTTGGGAAAACATAAACCCACACCCCAAAGACCAACGCTGTGGCCACGGTCACATCAGCGGCAATCCCCAGCGCTATTTTCGAAAATCTCGTCATGGGCCGAGGTCAGGCAGGGTCTAGCGCTATTCCTCTACCTTTAAGATCAAGGGCGTCTCTGTTTTTGCATCGACATCAAAAGTCGAACGGCCCGTGTGGTTCAGGTGGCGCCCATAGGTGTGCAGTGAAACGGCAACTTTGTCGCCATTGTTGACCACGCTGTGGATGTCTTCGGGCAGACAGCACACCGCCGTTCCAGGGTAGAGCGTTTCACTTTTGGTCGGTACAAGTTCGGCAAAACCGGGGGCAGAGCCGTCGTCCAACCGCCTGTAATTCGTCTCGTGTTCTTGTCCTTCGATGCCGGAAACAACGGCCCAGGTCTTGTGGTTATGCGCCTCGACCCCTCGTCCCGGCGCCCAAGCGATCGCAAAGACTGCAAGATCGTGGTTATCCTCTTCGTGCAAAAGGTGTAGGCCGACTCCCTGATCGGGATCTGTGTAACGGTATTTTTCCTGGAACCAGCCGGGGTCGGACGCAAGCCGCAGCGCAAGAGGTTTGACCCTATCGGTTATTGCGTCAATCTCTGACTCTTCTGCGACAACAGCGCGGATATCTCTGACGTAATCTTGGACCGAATATGCAGGCATGATGGCTCCTCCCTTTTACGAAACGGGTCTCATGCTAGCCGAAAAGTCGATATTTCCAAAATCGGCGCTGATGCGCTCATTTTGAACGCCGAAAGACAGGGCAAAGTTTGCCACAGGCGAAGGCCCTGCCAGTGCGGCATTAACATTCTGATAACGAAGGTAAAGCACGCAGCCTTAATCGGGCCAATCGCCGACAAACTGCCATACGCATTGCCGACAGGGTGCCGACGCTTTGCAGACCGCTCGGCACCCTGTTTTTAAAGGCGTTAACGCTCGAATCGCCATGGCACCGCACGCAGCGGTTACCTGACGCTGCTTAGACGCTGTAACCGCAGGCTTGGTAATAGCGCGACACGACGTAATTCACCCGCCGTTTGATTAGGGACGCCGCCGTTTCGTCGGACTGTTCAGCCGGGGGCAGCCCGAAAAATTGCGACACGATCACAGGGGAGAGTTTCGCCCCGTCCAGATTGGAAATCATCTTTTCAATCGCGGCCGCGACCTCTGGCTGATCCCAGTAATACCGGATGCGGTCGCTATAGCTGTAGATCTTCAGAAACTCTTGTTCCTCTGGCGTGCCCTTATAGTAATTTGCCCAATCTGCAGGCTTGCTTTTCATCGCCTCGGCGACGACAGATTTCAGTCCCGATGCGGCATCGCCCAGCAATGTATCTTCGAGATCCGCCAACAAAAACAGGGCCTCGCGCAGGGCAAAGGTCAGTTCTGGTCCAACTTTAAGGAACAGGTTGTGATCCCGCACCAGCTGTCCCAGGGCGGCGGTTGTTTGGTAATCCGTGGAATGGGCCTCAAACGAAATGGCGTCATGGGTCATGACCTGTTTGATCAGGCCCGCTGCTTTTTCCGCGTCATAGGGGAAAATTTCCGTATGCGAGAAATCGACACCCGGTTGCACAACGACGGAAACGATCCGCCCCAGCGCAGCCTCTAGCCCGGCGCTGGCAAAGGACGCCACATGGGTTTCGATCGTTTCATCCAGCCGGGCAGGGGCTGTGACCTGCAAGCCGTCCATGGCCTCGGTTTCGCCGCCAGGGATCGGAACCTCTGT
The DNA here is from genome assembly GCA_051251595.1 of Marinosulfonomonas sp. Taxonomy (GTDB): domain Bacteria; phylum Pseudomonadota; class Alphaproteobacteria; order Rhodobacterales; family Rhodobacteraceae; genus NORP110. The sequence goes on along the minus strand of JBPOFA010000001.1, from coordinate 327,168 downwards.
TCCCACAATATAGAACAGCGCATCCGGGTTGGGTGCATGGGTTTCAGCCACTTTGCACAAGATCGCCGCCCGCTTGGCGACCTCCTCAAAACTGGGTGTCGGCTCCCCGCCACAGGCCATACTGGCATCCAGGTGAATCTTGGTAAAACCCGCCTCTACAAATTGCTGAACCAGCAGTTTGGCGTGCTCCATCGCTTCGTCTGCGGGCAGGTGCCGCCAGGGGTTCGGACCCAGATGATCGCCGCCCAGGATCAGGTTTTCGTCCGACACGTTCTTGGCGGTGGCACGGGCACGAACGATGCGTGCAAAGTCGGCAGGCAGCATGCCTGTGTAGCCCCCGAATTGGTTCACCTGATTGCAGGTTGCTTCCAGCAAAACCGGCACGTTATGGGTTGCCGCGAATTCCAGCGCCGCGTCGATGACCAGCATGTTAGAGGTACAAAAACTCGGTAGCCCGACGGCCTTCCCCGCCCGGTTGTTTTTTAGCAGTTCGTCCACGCGCATCTGGTAAGTCCTTTTCGTGAGAATTCCGTAATCTATTGAACAAAAACGATATTCTATGATTTTTCCATGACTGTTTCTGTCGACCGCATGTTTCGGAGGCTGGCCTCTTTTTGGTCGAAATCGGACATGACTTACCCGTTTCCGGGCGATGCGGCAATGATACCAATTTTCGGGATTTCCAATGCGGTGTTGCCTGAAAAGGCCGGACCAAAAAAATGGCGCCCGAGCGATGTTCGAGCGCCATTTCAAATGTCAGAGATCGCAGTGATCTAGTTCAGATCGAACCGGTCTGCGTCCATCACTTTGGTCCATGCAGAAACGAAGTCGTTCACGAACCGAGGTTCTGAATCGCCTTGGGCATATACTTCGGCCAGGGCGCGCAGCTGAGAGTTTGACCCAAAGACCAGATCGACGCGTGTGCCGGTCCATTTCAGGTCACCGCTTTCGCGGTCACGACCTTCATAGACACCGTCTTTGTCGCTGGCCGGTTTCCATTCCGTCGCCATGTCCAACAGGTTCACAAAGAAATCGTTGGTCAGGGTTTCTGGACGGGTGGTCAGGACACCGTGCTGCGCTTGGCCCGTGTTGGCGTTCAATGCCCGCAAGCCGCCGACCAGCACCGTCATTTCCGGTGCTGTCAGGGTCAACAGTTGCGCGCGATCGATCAGCAGCTCTTCGGCGGAAATCGAAAACTCTTTTTCCAGATAGTTGCGGAAACCGTCTGCAACGGGTTCCAGAACGTCAAAGCTTTCCGCGTCGGTTTGCTCTGCAGAGGCATCCATGCGGCCAGCTGTGAACGGAACCACCACGTCATGGCCCGCAGCTTTGGCCGCTTGTTCTACCGCGGCAGCCCCACCAAGAACGATGAGATCCGCAAGCGAGACTTTCTTGCCGCCAGATTGGTCAGCATTAAAGTCGGCCTGGATGCCTTCAAGCGTTTTCAGCACCTTAGCCAACTGGTCCGGCTGGTTCGCGGCCCAGTCTTTTTGCGGTGCCAAACGAACACGCGCGCCATTTGCGCCGCCGCGTTTGTCTGACCCACGATAGGTAGAAGCAGAAGCCCAAGTAGCCCCGACAAGTTCCGGTATGGTCAGGCCAGAGCCCAGGATTTTTGACTTAAGCGCGGCAACATCGCTGTCGTCAATCAGCTCATGATCCACGGCTGGAATTGGGTCTTGCCAGATCAGTTCTTCGTCGGGCACTTCAGCCCCGACATAGCGCGAAATAGGGCCCATGTCGCGATGTGTCAGCTTGAACCATGCGCGGGCAAATGCGTCCGCGAATGCGGCTGGGTCTTCATGGAAACGCTTGGAAATTGGCCCATAGATCGGGTCCTCGCGCATGGCCATGTCAGCGGTTGTCATCATCAGTTTAACCGGTGCATCTGACCCGTCGACTTGCGGTGCGTGGTCTTCGGTGGACAGGTTCTTGGCCTGCCAAATATTCGCGCCCGCCGGGCTTTTGGTCAGTTCCCAGTCATAGCCAAACAGCACATCGAAATAGCCGTTGTCCCATTTGATCGGGTTCGCCGTCCAGGGGCCTTCAATGCCGCTTCCGATGGCGTCGACGCCTTTGCCGGATTTGTAGCTGCTGCTCCAACCCAGGCCTTGTTCTTCGATGCCTGCGCCCTCTGGCTCGGGGCCAACCAATGCGGCGTCACCGGCCCCATGGGCCTTTCCGAATGTGTGACCACCAGCAACCAAGGCAACGGTTTCTTCGTCATCCATCGCCATACGGGCAAAGGTTTCGCGAATGTCACGACCAGAGGCAACCGGGTCGGGATGGCCGTTTGGACCTTCCGGGTTCACATAGATCAGACCCATTTGTACGGCGGCCAGCGGGTCTTCCAGATCGCGTTCACCGCTATAGCGGTTGTCGCCCAGCCATTCGGTTTCGGACCCCCAATAGATGTCTTCTTCGGGTTCCCAGACATCGGCACGGCCACCGGAAAAGCCAAAGGTCGTGCCACCCATGGATTCAATTGCGCAGTTCCCAGCCAGGATCATCAGATCGGCCCATGAAATCTGGTTGCCGTATTTCTGTTTGAGAGGCCACAAAAGGCGCCGGGCTTTGTCGAGGTTGACGTTGTCGGGCCAGCTGTTGAGCGGCGCAAAGCGCTGCGTTCCCGAGGTCGCCCCGCCACGGCCATCGGCGGTGCGGTACGTTCCGGCGCTGTGCCATGCCATGCGGATAAAGAACGGACCGTAATGGCCATAGTCGGCAGGCCACCAGTCTTGAGAGTCCGTCATCAATGCATAAAGGTCTTTTTTCAGGGCCGTCAGGTCCAGTTTTTTGAATTCTTCGGCATAGTCAAAATCCTGACCCATTGGATCGGACAGGGCAGAATTCTGGTGCAAAATCCGCAGATTTAGCTGGTTCGGCCACCAGTCAGAATTTGACCGATCCCCAAGCTTTGTGGCTCCGTGCATCACTGGGCATTTGCCGCCCGCTCCGATGTCGTTTCCGTCCATTTTTGTCTCCCGAGTACTAAGGTTGATGCGTTTCTTACCATGACATGTAGGTACCAATTCGCGATGGCGAACAGGCAACCGGGTCGATTCTTGAATTTTTTACAAAATAGCCGAAATCCGTTCTGTTCGGCCAAATCCACCCGTGATCCATGTCCTGTCTGGCGTGAACTTAACAAGGCCGCGCGATAATGATAAGTTTAATATTCTCATGTCTGGCATAAGAATTTGTAATATGAACTTCACATTAAAACAGCTTCGCTATTTTCAAACGCTGACCCATCACCGCCAATTTGCCCGCGCCGCAGCCGTGCTGTCGATCACGCAGCCGGCCTTGTCGCTTCAGATCAAGGATCTGGAACAGGAACTTGGGGGCGTCCTGTTTGAAAGAGGCCCGCGTGAGGTTCAGCTGACAAGTTTTGGAGAGGAGTTCGCGCAAAGCGTCGCGGATATATTGCGGTCAATTGATGAGCTGGGTGATCTTGTGCGAACCCGCCGAAATCAGCTGGTCGGGCGGTTGCGTCTGGGAATCATCCCCACGATCGCGCCATATCTTTTGCCGACACTGATCCGGTCGCTCACCCAATCCAACGAGGGTGTGGAAATTCACGTGCGGGAAACCCTGACGTCGCGCCTGATACAAGAGCTGTCAGAGGGGCGCATTGATACCGCAATTGTTGCGCTGCCTGTGTCCTCGCCATCCCTGACAGAGGTGCCGATTTTTTCCGAAGAGTTTGTGCTCGTCCGGCCAGAGGCCGATCGGGATTTGCCGGTGCCCAGCAGCGAAGCTTTGGAAGAAATGCGGTTGTTGTTGCTGGAAGAAGGGCATTGTTTTCGCGATCAGGCTTTGTCCTTTTGTGGGACGCAATCCGTGGTGCCCAAGGAAACATTGGATGCCAGCTCGCTGACAACGCTTGTCCAAATGGTCGGGGCGGGCCTTGGCGTTACGCTGATCCCGGAAATGGCGATTTCCGTCGAAACCGGATCGGCGCCGGTATCGATCGCGCGGTTTGGCGGGACAAGACCGTCGCGGACGATTGGCATGGTCTGGCGCAAGACCAGCCCGCTTTCCAGTCAGTTCGAAGAGATCTCTAAGATCGTAAAGCAGGCGGCGGACAAGGTATATTCTGACCTTTAGCTCTCGCCCGGCGCAATGGGGAAATGGCAGGCGGCAAATTGGGTTGGCCCTTCAAGCTCTGGCCGGGTTGACCGGCACAGGTCCTGCGCTTTCCAGCATCTGGGCGCAAAGGCACAGCCGTCAAGCTTGTCCAACGGAGATGGCAATTCGCCCTCAAGCTTGATCCGTTCCGCCTTGCCCGTTGGATCAGCGCTTGGCGTCGCGGACAGCAGCGCCTTTGTGTAAGGGTGTTTGGGGGTAGAAAACACGTCTTCCTTTTTGCCCTTTTCCACCGCGCGCCCCAGATACATGACAATCACATCATCCGCGACATGGCGCACGACGCTTAGGTCGTGACTGATAAACAGATAGGCCAGATTCAGGCGTTCCTGCAGGTCCACCAACAGGTTCAGGATGGCACTTTGAATGGACAGATCCAACGCAGAGACCGGCTCATCCAACACCAGAACTTTGGGTTCCAGCATCAGTGCACGGGCAATGGCGATCCGCTGACGTTGGCCACCGGAAAACATATGCGGATAGCGTTCAAAATGCTCCGGGCGCAGACCGACCAGGCCCAGCATTTCGCGGGCCTTTGCCTCTCTTTCCGCCGGGGACATGTTGGGGAAGTTGATCACCAGAGGTTCTTGCAGGATCGTCCCGATCTGCTGACGCGGGTTCAGCGATCCGTAAGGGTCCTGAAAAACGATCTGAACAGAGGTCCGCAGCTCTGCCCAATCTTCGCGGCTGACGGGTTTTCCGTTGAGCGTGATGGTGCCTTGGGTCGGCTCTTCGATCAGGGTGATCATCCGGGCGAGCGTGGATTTGCCACAGCCGGATTCCCCCACAACCGCAAGTGTGCGTCCGGCGTAGAGTTCAAAATCCACACCGGCGACGGCCCGCAGGATTTTCGGTTTTGAAAAGATGCTGCCGCCGACGGGGTAATGCTGGACCAACCCAGTGGCCGAGATCACGGGTGCGTTCATGACACGACTCCTTCTTTTGCGTTCAGCGGGTAGTGGCAACGCGCCTTGCCCAGTTCCGGGCCACAAGGCTGTGGCGGAGTCGTGCGGCATTTTTCGTCAGCGAACTGGCAGCGCGGGGAAAACAGACAGCCATCGGGCCTGTCGAACTGGCCCGGAACAACGCCGGGAATGGTTGGCAGTCGTTTTTCGGTCGCACGTTCCGGCAAAGCATCCAAAAGCGCGGCCGTGTAGGGATGATGCGGCTTTTCAAAAAGCGGGACGACGGGCTGTTCTTCGACCTTTTGGCCGGAATACTGGACGCAAACGCGTTCAGCTGTTTCCGCAACAACGCCCATGTCATGGGTGATCAGAACCAGCCCCATCCCGGTTTCTTTCCGAAGACCCGCCAGCAAATCAAGGATTTGCGCCTGGATCGTCACATCAAGCGCGGTGGTGGGTTCATCGGCGATCAACAGCTTGGGTTTACAGGCGATTGCCATTGCAATCATCACGCGCTGGTTCATGCCGCCCGACATTTGGTGCGGAAAGGCGGATAGACGCTTTTCCGGATCCGGAATACCGACCTGTTCAAACAGCTCTATCGCGCGGGCGTGGCGGGTTTTTCGGTCCATCCCAAGATGGAACCGCAGCGCCTCTTTGATCTGCCAGCCGACCTGAAAGCACGGGTTCAAAGAAGTCATCGGTTCCTGAAAGATCATCGCCAGGTCTTTGCCCACAATCCGCCGTCGATTGCGTGGGCTAAGATTGCGCAGATCATGGCCGTCAAACTGCATTTCATCGGCCCGAACCGTCGCCGTCCAAGGCAGCAGCCCCATCATGGCAAGCATGGTCACGGACTTTCCCGATCCGCTTTCACCGACAATTGCGACCAGTTCACCGGCGTCAATGTCCAGATCAACCGAATCCACGGCGCGGAACTGGCCGCTGGCGGTTGCAAAATCAACGCTGAGGTTTCGTATGCTAAGCAGGCTCATGTCTCAGCTCCGCTTCAGTTTGGGATCAAGCGCGTCGCGCAGGCCGTCGCCCATCAAATTGATGGCAAGAACGGTGACCAGAATGGCAAGGCCGGGGAAGGTCACAACCCACCAGGCGCGCAGGATAAACTCACGTGCTTCGGCCAGCATGGTGCCCCATTCCGGGGTGGGCGGTTGCGCACCCATCCCAAGAAAGCCCAAGGCCGCCGCATCCAAAATCGCCGTGGAAAACGAAAGGGCCCCTTGCACGATGATTGGGGCCAGACAGTTTGGCAGGACCGTGACAAACATCAGACGCAACTGTTTGGCCCCGACAACGCGGGCCGCTGTCACATAGTCTTTTTGCCGTTCAGACAGCACCGAGGCCCGGGTCAACCGGACGTAATGGGGCTGCAAAACGATTGCGATTGCGATCATGGCATTGGTCAGGGACGGGCCCAGAATGGCCACCAGAACCAAGGCCAGCAACAGCGATGGAAAGGCCAGAATGATGTCCATGATCCGCATGATGATCGAATCCAGCCACTTTGGGGCGAACCCGGAAATCAACCCGACCAGAATGCCGCCAGAGGCCGCGATTGTGACAACGACAATGCCCACAAAGAACGAATAGCGCGCGCCCTCTATCAGGCGGGACAGCATATCCCGGCCAAGTGGGTCGGTGCCCAAAGGAAAGGTCCAGTTCCCACCTTCCTGCCAAAAGGGAGGTTGCAGCGTATGATCGCGGAACTGTTCTGTCGGGTCATAGGGGGACAGGAGCGGAGCAAAGGCCGCGCAAAACGCGAACGCGATAAAGATATAAAGCCCGATTACGGCGCCGCGGTTTTCACGAAAGTAAAACCAGAACTCGCGTAGGCGGCCAGGGCGGTCTGAGGCGTCGGGTGAAGCGGTGGTTTCTGACATCTAGCGCTTCCTGATTTTGGGGTTGATGATGCCGTACAGCATATCGACCGTTAGATTGACGATCATCACCATGACCGCGATCAGCAAAAGCCCGCCCTGAACAACGGGATAATCCCGACGGAAAATGCTATCGACCATCCACTTGCCGATGCCCGGCCAGCTAAAGATGGTTTCGGTCAGGATAGCCCCGGCCAGCAATGTGCCAACCGACAGGCCGATGACTGTGATGACGGGGATCAAAGCATTGCGCAGCGCGTGTATGCCGTTGACCCGCGCAGGGGGCATGCCCTTGGCACGGGCCGTGCGGATGTAATCTTCGCCCAGAACTTCAAGCATGGCTGATCTGGTCTGGCGGGCAATAACGGCCAGGGGAATGGTTCCCAAGACGATTGTGGGCAGGATCAAATGCCGAACCGCAGACAGAAACGCCCCCTTTTGCCCAGAGGCCAGTGAATCGATCAGCATGAACCCGGTCGGATCCGGAAAATAATAGATCAGGTCGATGCGACCCGACACCGGCGTCCATTGCAGGTTTCCTGAAAACACGATGATCAGCAACAAGGCCCACCAGAAAATCGGCATGGAATACCCGACCAGGGCCGTTGACATAAGGGCCCGATCAAAGAATTTCCCCCTGTTGACCGCCGCGATCACGCCGGCCGGGAGCCCCAGCAAAACCGCGAAAAACATCGCGCAGATGGACAGTTCCAGCGTTGCGGGGAATAGGGAAAAGAATTCATCCCAAACCGGGCGTTTGGTCACAAAGGACTGGCCCAGATCGCCTTGCAGAACGCCCACGAAATATTCCCAGAACTGGACATAGATCGGGCGATCAAAGCCAAACTGTGCGCTAAGCTCTGCATAGCGTTCTTCTGTCAGACCTCTTTCCCCGGCCATGACGATGATCGGATCGCCTGGCAATACGCGGATGAAGGCAAAGGAGATCAGGGTGACCCCCAGAAACGTCGGGATAAATGTCAGCAGGCGTGATCCGAAATATTTCAGCATTTCAGCACCTGCAATTCTGTTGGGAACTTGGTGAGCGAGACACAACCGTCTTGGGTGACGAGAACGTCGTCCTCGATCCGAACACCAAAGTTATCGATGTCATATAGGCCGGGTTCGTTTGTATAGACTGTTCCCGCCTCTAGAACCGTGTGGTTGCCGCGCATGATATATGGCGCTTCGTGCACATCCCGTCCCAACCCGTGCCCCGTCTTCGTTCGGATACGGTCGGCATAGGGCGAAGCCTCTAGCACGCCGGTGACGGCATCGTCGATTTCATGGGCGGTGATCCCGGCTTTGGTGACCTCGTGCCCTTTTAGATTGGCCCGCAGCACGGTGTCATAAACCGCCTGGCCTTCGTCACTGGCGTGGTCAAGGAAAACGGTGCGTGTGATATCGGCGCAAAACCCGTCCTTGCGGGCGCCAAAGTCAAGCAACAACGCATCCCCTGCCTTCACGGCATAATCTGCGCGGGCCTTTGCATGCGGTCTGGCAGAGCCATCGCCAGCGGCGACGATTGGATGAAAAGACTGATCCTCTGCGCCTTGGGCGAACAGGGCTTGGATCAGCTTTTGTTCGATCTCTTTTTCGGTTTGGCCAAGGCGGACGCCGGCCAATGTCTGTTCAAGTGCGCGTTCGGAAATATCAATCGCGGATTGAAGCGCGGTGATGTCGTCGGGCGTCTTGATAATGCGAAGGCCGGAAATGGCGGATTCGCCGTCGATAATTTTCAAATCGGGCTGCGCCGTCATCAGCGCGTGATGAACGAAGACGCGCATGATCTGGCCTTCGACGGCCAGCGAAGAAATTTGCAGATGCTTCGTCAGATCGGCAAAGGCGGCGTCATAGCCATCCTGATCGCGCCAATCGAAAACTTTGCCCTCAAATCCCACAAGATCCCAACTGCGCAGCTCAAGATTGGGAACCAGCGCTGCGGGGGCGCCATTTGCCGGAACGACCATAAGAAAGGGGCGTTCATGGCTCATGAAGAAATGATTTACGGCACGGGTGAAATTGGGACCGGGCACAAGCGCGACAGCGTCGACGTCTAGTTGCCGCGCGACATCCGCATAAGCTGCGAGTCTTTCAGATAGTGAATTCGACAATTGAATTACCTGGCTAAGAAAAAAGGGGCGGCACGTGTTGCGCCACCCCTAATAGCTTGGATTTAGTTAGACAGGCCAACCTGGTTGAAGATGTGTCCGCCAAGTGGGTGAACAACGTAGCCTTCAACTTCTGGACGCATTGTCATGTAAACAACAGAATGCGCGATGGTCGCCCATGGTGCCTGCTCTTTGAAGATAACCTGAGCTTCTTCATAAAGCGGTGCACGTTCAGCCTGTGTTGGCAGAACTTTGGCTTTTTGGATCAGGTCTTCAAATGGCTGGTAGCACCACTGTGCACGGTTAGAGTTTTCGATACCGTCACAACCCAGCAGAACTGCCAGGAAGTTGTCTGGATCACCGTTGTCACCTGTCCAACCCAGCAGGATCGCGCCGTCGCGGTCGATTTCACGAGAACGGGACAGGTATTCACCCCATTCGTAAGAAACGATTTCGACCTCTACACCAACTTTGGTAAAGTCAGCCTGCATCAATTCAGCCATACGACGCGCATTTGGGTTGTAGGGGCGCTGAACTGGCATCGCCCAGATCTTCATCTTGAGATCTGTCACACCTTCAGCTTCCAGCATCGCCTTGGCGGTTTCTGGATCATATGGATCGTCTACGACGGCGTCGTTATAGGACCACATGGTTGGCGGAATTGGGTTCTTGGCGATTTGGCCAGAACCTTGGAACACAACATCAATGATACCCTGTTTGTCGATGGCCATATTCAGCGCTTTGCGAACCTTTGGGTTGTCGTACGGCGGGATCTGCGTGTTGTAAGCAAGATAGCCAACGTTTAGGCCCTCTTGTTCCATGACGACAACGTCAGACGCGTCCTTCATCGCCTGAACGTCTGCAGGGTTCGGGTATGCCATGACATGACATTCGCCGGCCTGGACCTTTTGGTAGCGAACGCTTGCATCTGGTGTGATCGCAAAGATCAGCGATTCAACCTTGGCTTTGTCGCCCCAATAATCGTCATTGCGAAGATAGCGGATAACCGCATCTTTTTGATAGGCTTGGAACGCGAATGGACCAGTGCCGATAGGCGCCTGGTTAAGCATTTCAGGCGTGCCAGCTTCCATCATCGCATCCGCATATTCTTTGGAAACGATAGAGGCAAAGTCCATCGCCATGTTGGCAATGATCGGTGCTTCTGGGCGAGTCAGATTGAAGACAACCGTGTAGTCATCTGTCTTTTCAACGCTCTCGATCAGGTCGGGCATCGACATGCCACCATAATATTCCCAAGTACCACCGGATACTGTGAAATACGGGTTTTCTTCGTTGCCTTGACGATCAAAGCTAAAGACCACGTCGTCAGCGCTGAAGTCACGGGTTGGCGTGAAATTTCCGTTAGAGTGAAACTTGACGCCCTTGCGCAAGTTGAAGGTTACGGTCTTTCCGTCCTCAGACACGCTCCAGCTTTCTGCCAAAGCTGGGATAACCTCTGTTGTCCCGACCTTGAATTCGACAAGGCGGTTGTAGATCGGATGGCTTGACGCATCAAAGGTTGTACCCGCTGTGTAAAGCGCGGGGTCAAACCCTTCGGGCGATCCTTCTGAGCAATAGACAAGCGACTGGGCGCTGGCTGCAGTTGAAAATGCAGCAAGCGCGGCAGCGCATAATGTGAACTTTAGTTTCGATTTCATTTTTGCGAACTCCCTGTTCTTCGACCTTATTGATTAGGCCGTGTGTTAATGCCCACACTAAAGCAGGGTTTTTTTTGATCCGCCAGCCAAACACGACGGTTTGGTGACGCTATTAGACGAATAGCGACGCAACGTCAGGATTTTGCGCGGAAATTGTTCGCTTAAGAGGCGGTTTCAGAGGTAAAAATTCCGATACAGCGCGTATTGCGAGATGATTCTACCGCTCAAGGATTGCGAGTCACCGAAAATCACCGCGATTTGCCAGTGCTGTTTACGGCTTTTCTTTGGGTTCGTGATCCAATGACGCCCAATCGCGATCCCCTGCGGGTTTGGGAAGATCTTCGGATTTAACATGTCGGTGGATATGCGCCTTGGCGATGAAATGTGCTGTAATCGGTGCTGTTAGCAATAGAAACAGTGTGATCAGAAGCTCATGCAAAGACAGTCGCCCTTCGATCAAAACCGAATGCAGCATTGAGGCAATAAGCACACCGCCAACACCCAAGGTCGTCGCCTTGGTCGGGGCGTGTAGGCGTGACATGGGATCGGCCAGTTTGACGAGCCCAAATGACCCGACAAGACCAAAAACGCCGCTTACCACCAGGAAGAATACGATCAGAATTTCATAAATTTGTTCCATATTCCCCTCACTCGATAATGTTGCCGCGCAACAAAAAGCGCGTGTAGGCGACGGTCGAAACGAACCCAAGCATCGAAATGATCAGCGCGCTTTCAAAGACGATTTCAGACTTTGTCTGCATTCCGTACAGCACGATCAATGCGATGACGTTGATGACCATCGTGTCCAGCGCAAGAATGCGATCGCCCACGCCCTCGGCGCGCAGGATTTTCCAAAGGTTCATTAACAAGGCTGCACCGAAACAGCCAAATGCGAATTGAACGGCAATTGCTATCATTCGAAAATCTCCATTAACCGGCTTTCGTAGCGTGATTTTATTTCATCGCGCACTGCTTCCGGGTCCGGCGCGTTCAGGCAATGTACCAAAATAGCATGGCCTTCGCTGGAAATGTCGCTGGACACCGTTCCCGGGGTCAACGTGATGGTGCCTGCAAGCACTGTGATGGCCTCGGGCGATGTAAGATTCAAGGGCACGGCGACCCACGCCGGTTTCAAATCCTCGTTGCGGCGGAACAGGATCAAAGTGGCGACAATCACATTGGCGACGATAATATCGCAAAGAACAATCAGTATGTATTCCACGATTTTGAAGGGGCGTCGGATCCTTGGCATATTGGGCCAATAGGGCCGTGTGATGAACGGGATCACGATGCCCAGAAACCCACCAAAGACCAGCGAGTTTATCGAGAACCGATTGACCAGCAGCAACCAAACAATGGTCAACAAGATGCTGAGCAATGGGTGCGGGAAAATTCTGCGAACCAAGGTCATTCTGCGCCCCCTTTCAGCACCGCGTTGATATAGGCGGTTGGGTCAAACAACTGAGCAGCGGTCGATTCCGAATATGTCAGTGCGGGTCCGGCGAAAACAGTCAGGGCAACCAGCCCGGCCAACAGGCCAAAGGCGGCCACAAAGGGCAAAGCCGGTGTTTTGGTGGGTTCTGGTTCCGGTTCGCTTTCGTCTGTGGGGTCCTCTTCGGGGACGTCCTCTGTCTTCCAGAAAATCAAACTGCCCGCGCGGGCAAACCCGACAATTCCGATCAGTGAAGAGACCAGGATAACCGTCCAGATCAGCGCTTGGTTCGATGAATCGGCGGCGGCTTGCAGCACCATCAACTTGCCCAGAAACCCTGACAAAGGCGGCATTCCGGCCAAGGCAATTGCAGCGCCGAAATACATGGCAGAGATCAGGCCGCGCTGTGCAAAGGCGGGGCCCGCGGCAATTGCAGGCCCGCGTCGTTCGATGACCATATCTGCAATCAAGAACATCAGCGCCGTGGCCAAGGTTGAATGCACGATGTAGTAGATCGCTGCCCCGGCCGACAAAGGCGTGAACAGCGCTATCGCCGTCAGCAAAGTCCCCATGGACCCAATCGCGGCAAAGGCAACCAAACGCGCAATGTCTTTTGCGCCAAGGATTCCTATCATTCCAATGGCAAGCGTGGCAAGCGCTGCTGGCAACAGCCAGGTCCCAACCAGACCCGCGCTGATCTCCAGATCTGGTGCAAAGACCAGGGTGTACATACGCAAGATGGAATAGGCCCCGACCTTGGTCATGATCGCGAATAACGCGGCCACGGGGGCAGGGGCGTTTGCGTAGCTGCCGGGGAGCCAAAAATGCAGGGGCAGGACTGCGGCTTTGATGGAAAAGACCAGCAACAGCAGAACGGCTCCGACCCGTATCAGGGCGGTGTCATCTATCGGCAAGGCCGCAACTCGTTCCGCAAGATCAGCCATGTTCAGCGTGCCAGTCACGGCATAGATGGTGCCAAGCGCGAACAGGAACAGGGTCGATCCGATAAGGTTGTAGACAACATACTGCAATCCGGCCCGCAGCCGCACCTGACCGCCGCCATGGATCATAAGGCCGTAAGACGCGATCAGCAGGACTTCGAAAAAGACAAAAAGGTTGAACGCATCGCCGGTCAAAAACGCCCCGACAAGCCCCATCAATTGGAACTGAAACAGGGGATGAAAATGATGCCCGCGTTTGTCCCAGTTTGTCCCGATTGCATAAAGCAGAACCATATTCGCCAGCACTGCAGTCAGCACGACCATCAGGGCAGAAAGGCGATCCAGCACCAGCACGATCCCAAAGGGCGCGGGCCAGGCTCCAAGTTCATAGACGGTGATGTCACCGTCTGCGGCCTGTCCGAAAAGCGCAAGGGCGATGGCTAAAAAGCCAACCGTGCCCGCGATAGAAAAGATGCGCTGAAGATCAAGGTGATGCCGAAGCACCATCAGCATGAAAGGGGCAAGAACCGCCGGAAGGACGATCGGGGCAATGATAAGATTGCTCACGCGTTGTCTCCTGTCTCAGGAGTGTCTTTCATGTCAATGTCGTCCGTGTCCGATGACAGATAAGCGCCCAAAGCGATCATGACGGCCAGGGCGGTCATGCCGAATGAAATCACAATGGCTGTCAGAACCAAGGCTTGTGGCAATGGGTCAGTGTAAGATGCATCCCCGTATTTGTTGAGGATCGGCGGCATGTTTTGCGCCAGCCGTCCCGTCGAGAACAAAAAGATGTTCACGGCATAGGACAAAAACGACAGCCCCAAAATGACGGGAAAGGTGCGTTGACGCAGCACAAGGTAGACCCCACAAAACGTCAAAACGGCAACGGCACTTGCGACAAGAGCTTCCATTATGCCTCTCCCTCTTTGGCGAGCTGTTCATCCCGTTCCGGATTGATGTCCATTGGGTAGTCGGTTTCGATATCTGGTTGCCAGGCGAACCGGGCAAAGCTTTCCAGCGCCAGCATGATTGCGCCCGATACCGCAAGGAACACGCCCAGATCAAACAGCGCCGCAGTGGCCAATTCGAACTCTTCAAAGCCGGGCAATTTCACGTAGCCAAAGGCGCTGGTCAGGAAGGGCACATCCCCCAGCCAAGACCCCATCCCGGTGAGCGCGGCGATCAGGACGCCCCCACCAATCACAGTGTGATAGGGCAGTCTTTGACGGGCAGAGGCCCAGGCAAATCCGGATGCCATATATTGCATCACAAACGCGATGGCGACGATCAGACCCGCGATAAACCCGCCACCCGGCAGGTTGTGCCCCCGGAAAAAGATGTAGGCCCCAACCATCAGCGCAATCGGCATCATCACGCGCGTTGCAACGACCATCATCATTGGGTGTGCGTCACCGGCAATGGGCTGATCGGGTTCCCGGTTCAAAAGTTTGGCGCGGACATGCGAGGCAAGGACGGATTCTGTCAGCGCAAAGATCACCACGGCTGCGATGCCCAAAACAATGATTTCACCGAACGTATCAAAGCCCCGGAAATCGACGAGAATGACATTGACGACGTTTGTGCCGCCCCCGCCGGAATATGAATTTTCCAGGTGATAATCCGAAATGGAAGGATGTGCGAAATCGCCCCGAAGGACGGCATAAATCAGCCCGCCAACGCCCAGCCCGGCAACGGCAGATATGGCGATGTCGCGGGTTCTGCGGCCCGGGGTGCTTTCGACCGGTGTATCCTTGGGCATGAAGTTCAGCGCCAGCAGCAACAAAATGATCGTCACGACTTCAACCGAAATCTGGGTAAGCGCCAGATCCGGAGCAGAGAAGAAGTTAAACAACATCGACACCATCAAGCCGGTCACACCAATGATCACCAGTGCCAGAATGCGGTTTCGGTGAAAGATCACAACGCAGATCGCCGATACGATCATGCAGATCCACCCGATTATTGCGATTGGCCCGATGGTGGCCATTTCGCGAACCGGCTCTAGCGCCAAACCCGTGGTATAGGCATAAAATGCCAGCGCGAGTGTGAAGACCATGAAAATCGCTGCATAGCGGCTAAGCGAGCCATCGTGCAATGTGGCGGTGATCCGATCGCCTGCCCGGGTTGCGGCGTTGATGATTGCATCGAAAATTGTCTTGGCCTCTGGTCTGGGAAGAGAATTCCAAAACCGTTCCAGGCTTCCGTGACGCCACAGCAAAAACAGCCCGCCCGCAATCGCGACGCCCGACATGTAAAGGGCCGGGGTGAAGCCATGCCATAGTTTCAAAGAGTAATAGGGCAGCTCTTGATCGCCAATGACAGCCTGCGAGGCGATGGCGACCAACGGTCCCACAATCGCTTGTGAAAATAGCCCGATCAGCACAACCAACGTCACCAGAATGGCCGGGGAAATCAAAAGCCCGACGCCGGGGTCATGGGGTTGCGCGGGGTAGTCATCGCGCACGGGCCCGAAAAATACATGAGCGATCAAGCGGAACGAATAGGCTGCAGAAAACAGCGCACCCAAGAGCGCCAGTCCGGGAACCAGATAATGGGAATTCGCCCAGATGGTATGGGTGGTTTCCTCTAACATCATTTCCTTGGACAAGAACCCGTTCAGTGGCGGGATGCCGGCCATGGACAGGCTGGCAAGCGTAACAAGACCGAATGTCATAGGCATCAGCTTGCGCAATCCGCCAAGGCGTTTGATGTCGCGGGTGTGGGTTTCGTGATCGACGATACCGGCCGTCATAAACAAAGCCGCCTTAAAGGTCGCGTGATTGATGATGTGAAAAACCGCAATGACGGCCGCCAGCTTTGTGCCAAAGCCCAGCAGCATCGTGATCAGCCCCAAATGCGAGACCGTTGAAAAGGCTAAGAGCGCCTTCAAATCGTCTTTGAACAGCGCAATGACAGCGCCCAAAACCATTGTGATCAGCCCGGTTGTCGCGACGATGTAAAACCACGCTTCTGTCCCCGACAGCACAGGCCAAAGCCGCGCCATCAAGAACAGCCCGGCTTTTACCATAGTGGCAGAGTGCAGATAGGCCGAAACGGGCGTCGGCGCGGCCATGGCATGTGGCAACCAAAAGTGAAACGGGAACTGCGCAGATTTGGTAAAGGCCCCAATCAAGATCAGCACCAAGGCAACGATATAGTATGGTGACGCCTGAATGGCCTCTTTTTGTGTCAGGATAACGCTTAGGTCATAGCTGCCAGCGATCTGACCGAGGATCAGCAATCCACCGATCATTGCCAGGCCGCCCATGCCGGTTACGGTCAGGGCCATGCGCGCGCCCTGCCGCCCTGCGGGCAGGTGTTTCCAATATCCGATCAGCAAGAACGACGACAGCGAAGTCAGTTCCCAAAACACCAGCAAAAGCAGGATGTTGTCGGACAGCACGATGCCGACCATGGCGCCCTGGAACATCAGCAAATAAGAATAGAACTGCCCCATGGGATCGTTGCGCGACAGGTAAAACCGCGCATAAAGGATGATCAAAAGGCCGATCCCCAGGATCAACCCTGCGAACAAAAAACCAAGCCCGTCCAAAAAGAAATTCGCGTTCAGCCCCAAGGCTGGCACCCAGTCAAGCCGGGCGGTGACGACCTCACCGCGCATGACTGCTGGCGCGTTCGTCATCAACCCGACCAAGGCTAACAAAGTTGTCCCACCTGCCGACCAAGCAGCGGCATTGCGTCCTGCGCGAATTAGAAGTGGCGGCAACACCGCACCTAGAAACGGCAAAAGCGCGATAAGCATCAGGGACACTGGCGGGGCTCCTCAATCAAGTCCATGCGTCAGAAACGTTTACATATGGGTAGTGTTTTTTCGCTGATAGACAATACCTTGCCGGGACATATCAGACAGGTGGTACGAATTTCGATACCAAAAACGTCTTGCCGTGGATTTATCGGGGTCGGTCGGCCAAAAAATCGCGTATTCTGGCGCGGGTATGGCAGGCCTTGGCTTTGATTTTGACACATGCGATTGAAACGCAAGAACCGCACACCAGATGGGGTACATAGGTGTCCTTGGATGGCGTTGCTCTGCGGGATGGCCGCTTCACAGAATGACTGGACAGATTTATGCAAATCGCTTCACGACAAGTTGGAACCTTATTCGTGTTTTTGGCCGTCGTCTTTGGCGGAGGATTTGTAATCGGGTCACAGACCGTCCCGGGTGAGTGGTACGCAGGATTGACCAAGCCTGTGTTCAATCCGCCCAATTGGGTGTTCGCACCCGTTTGGTCCATTCTCTATGTTTTCATCGCGATTGCAGGGTGGCGCACCTGGCGTGTCGCCAAAGACGGCGCTGCAATGAAAGCATGGTTTGTCCAGCTGGGTTTGAACTTTTTATGGTCCCCGCTGTTTTTTGCGGCCGAAATGCCTGGCTTGGCGCTGGTTGTGATCTTGGCGGTGTTGGGTGCGATTTTGACGTTTATCGTGTTGACATGGCAACGTGACCGGCTGTCGGCGGGTTTGTTTATCCCCTACGCCGCCTGGGTGGGGTTCGCATCGCTGCTGAACGCTGCAATCTATGTTTTAAACTAAAAGAGCATCCCTGCGTTGCGCCCACTGATTTGCGCCCATCACTGGGTTTAACAGGCTTGCAGTGTTCACATCCAACGTTTAGGTTTTTCAATAATTTAATGCGCTTTTTTTTGGCGCGGAAACGAATTGAAGGGCGCTGATTAATGGGGCAATCGACTGTTTTGGCTAGAGTCTTGGGGTTGGTATTGGCCTTAAGTCTTCCAAGTTTGGCAATCGCTCAGGAAGACGCCGCGCCGCCCAAGGTTACGATCGCTGCTGCGATCACCAAAAAGATCAACCAAAACGCCGAATTTATCGGCCGGGGTGAGGCGATCAACAAGATTGACCTGGTCGCACGGGTCAGCGGGTTTCTTGATAAGATCGCTGTGAAAGATGGCAGCGATGTCAAAAAAGGCGACCTGCTGTTTGAGATCGAAAGTGCTGGGTACACGGCGACACTGAATGCTCGCAAGGCTGATTTGAAACGCGCAGAGGCCGATCTGGAACTTGCCAAGATTGAACTTAGCCGCAAGCAGACATTGTTTGAACGCCAGGCAGGCACCGAAGAAGATCGCGACAACGCGCTTGCCAACGAAAAAATCGCAGAGGCCGCGATAGAATCCGCAAAAGCCGCAATCGAGTTGGCAGAACTGGATGTCAGTTACACCAAAATCCACGCGCCTTTCGACGGGCATGTCGGCCGGATCAACCAAAGCGTCGGCGACATTGTCAGCACGTCGAGCGCAAATCCGATCACCACGCTGGTGCAACAGGCACCGATTTATGTTTCTTTCTCGATCACTGAAAAACAACTGGTCGATATTCGCACGCAAATAGGCACAACGGATCTGGCCGTTGGTGCTGTGCTGCAGACCCTTGGTGTTTATGTTGGATTGCCGAACGGTAAGACTTTGGATGAAAAGGGAACGATCGTTTTTGTCGACAACCGGATCGATCCGACGACAGGGTCAATTGGTCTTCGCGCGGAATTCGCAAATGAAAAGGGCCTGCTTTTTGATGGCGCGTTTGTCAGCGTCACGGTTGAAACCTCGGAAGCGGTAGACAAGCTTTTGATTCCTCTGGCATCCGTGCAACGAGATCAACAAGGGGCCTTTGTGCTGTTGGTCAACCAGCAGCAAATGGTAGAGCAGCGTTACGTCACTTTGGGTGAGCAGATCGAGACATCTGTGGTCGTCGAAGACGGGCTCCAAGTTGGTGACTCTGTGATTGTAGAGGGTTTGCAAAGGGTTCGTCCCGGCGTGCCGGTTGATCCGGTTCTCGCAGCGTCACCGGAGGAATAGAAGATGTTCTCTTCCGTATTTATCTCGCGCCCGAAAATGGCGATGGTGATATCGCTGGTTTTGACGATCCTGGGTGGCATTGCTTATTTGGTTTTGCCCGTTGAACAATTCCCGGAAATCACCCCCCCCGTGGTCAGCGTTTCGGCATCTTACACGGGTGCGAATGCGGAAACGGTAGAGACCACTGTTGCCGCCCCGATTGAGGCGCAGGTCAACGGTGTTGATGGCATGATTTACATGTCTTCGGATTCGTCAGATGACGGTTCCTATTCCCTTAACATCACGTTTGAGATTGGAACCGACCCGGATATCGCGGCGGTCAATGTGCAAAACAGGGTGGCGCAAGCAACGTCGTCTTTGCCCTCCGAAGTCGTTAATAACGGTATCATCACACAAAAAGCATCGACCAACATGTTGATGGCGGTCACGCTGGTTTCGCCCAATGGCACATATGACGATATCTTTTTGTCCAACTACGCGTCCATCAATCTGAAAGATGCTTTGGCGCGTATCAACGGCGTCGGCAAAGCGGACGTGATGACGAATTTTGCCTACGCAATTCGCATGTGGATGGATCCCAACAAGATGGCCACCTTGTCGTTGACGCCAAACGACCTTGTGAATGCGATCCGGGAACAGAATATAGAGGTTTCGGCCGGTCAGATCGGCGGGCCTCCTGTCCCTGGCGACCAGCAATTTCAGTACACGATCACAGCGACAGGACGTTTGGGCAGTGTCGAAGAATTTGAGAATATCGTCGTTCGCACAGGTGAGTCCGGAAGCATCGTTCGGATAAAGGATGTTGCCCGGGTAGAGTTGGGATCAGATTACTACAATGTGTCGGGCCGCTATAACGGCCAAACGGCGACCGTTTTGGCCGTCTACCAAGCGCCAGGGGAAAATGCCCTGGCGGTTTCGGAAAAAGTGGTGGCCGAACTTGATCGCCTTTCTGCGGCGTTCCCAGACGATATTGAATATGCAATTCCGTTCAATACGACGAAATTTGTAGAAAAATCCCTGGAAGACGTGGTGACAACGCTGATGCTGACTTTTGCGTTGGTGATGGCCGTTGTGTTCATCTTCTTGGGCAGCTGGCGGGCGACAATCATACCGATGGTCGCGATTCCAGTGTCGCTTATCGGTACATTCGCATTCCTGTTGGTGCTGGGAATGTCTTTGAACACCATTTCGCTGTTCGCCATCGTGCTGGCGATCGGGATCGTTGTTGATGATGCGATTGTTGTTGTCGAAAACGTCGAACGTCTGATGGCTGATGAAGGGCTGTCGCCGCCAGACGCCACGCGCAAAGCCATGGGGCAAATAACGGGGCCGGTGATCGCGACCACCTTGGTTCTGCTGGCCGTTTTTGTGCCCGTCACCTTTATGCCGGGAATAACCGGTAAACTGTATTCACAGTTTGCTGTCACAATTTCGACGGCTGTCCTGATTTCATCGATCAACGCTTTGACGTTGTCGCCCGCGCTCTGTGCGTTGATTCTTCGCCCAAGGACCGGCCCCCCCAAGGGCCTGCTGGCGATCTTTGAAAACGGCATCGGATTTGTCCGCAATGGGTATGTCGGCATTGTTCGGCGATTTGTGCGGCTGGCTTTGCTGGGTCTCGTCGCTGTCGGGGCCATTCTTGTGGCGTCTGGTGGGCTGCTTACGACAACCCCGGCCGGGTTTTTGCCGCAAGAGGATAACGGCTATGTCTTTGCGGATGTACAGCTGCCTGATGCCGCTGCGATCAACAGAACCATGGTTGTGAGTGATCGTCTTGAAGAGCAGATTTCAGCAATACCGGGTGTGGCTGGCACCATTATCGTAAACGGATATAGCCTGCTGAATGGGTCTGGATCGAACAATGCGATGTTCATCATTACGCTGGATGACTGGGCAGACCGCAACACTCCGGAATTGAGTGCACAGGGCATATTGCGGCAAATTCTGGCGATTGCGGATCAAGAGGTTGCAGCAAGGATCATTGCGTTCAATCCGCCGCCAATCTCAGGGCTTGGAACCAGCGCGGGCCTAGAGATGAAAGTGCTTCAAACAGGCGGGGGTACACCACAGGATCTGGCCTCTGCCATCGGTTCGCTTGTTTATGCGGCCAACCAACGCCCTGAAATCGGCCAATCCTACAGTACGTTCCGCGCGAACGTGCCCAAAGTGTTTGTCGATTTGGATCGCGAAAAGGCAAAGACGCTCAACGTTCAGATCAGTGACGTCTTTTCTGTTTTGCAGGGCTATATGGGGTCCATCTATGTGAATGACTTCAACTTGTTTGGCCGTGTCTACAAGGTGATGATCCAGGCTGACGGCTCTTACCGCGACAGGGTTGAGGATATCGGCCAGTTATATGTCCGGTCGATGGACGGCGAAATGGTTCCGTTGAACACATTGCTGGACGTCGAAAATGTCTTGGGTCCGATTTTGTTGAACCGGTATAACATGTTCCGCTCTGCCACTGTGACGGGTGTTCCTGGACCGGGCATGGCGACGGGTGATGTTATCAAGGCGATGGAAGAAGAAGCGGCAACTGCGCTTCCGTCAGGTTACACCTATGAGTGGACAGGCACAGCGCAACAACAGCAATCCTCTCAGGGGATGGTCGGGATCATTTTGATGATGTCCTTGCTGTTCGGTTACCTGTTTCTGGTCGCGCAATATGAAAGCTGGACCATGCCAGTCGCGATTTTCATGTCCGTCACCGTGGCCTTGTTCGGTGCGATTGGTGCGGTTGCTTTGACCGGCGGGGATATCAACCTTTACACGCAAATTGGTATGATCATGTTGATTGGTCTTGGGGCCAAGAACGCCATCCTGATCGTCGAATTCGCGATGGAGCGACGAAGTGCCGGCATGACCATTATAGAGGCTGCCGTTGAAGCTGCCCGACAAAGATTCAGGGCCGTTATGATGACGGCATTGTCCTTCTTGTTGGGGGTTGTCCCATTGTTGGTTGCGTCCGGTGCCGGTGCTGCAAGCCAGAAAGCAATCGGTACGGCCGTGTTTGGGGGCATGTTGGCAGCCACTTTGATTGGTGTCATCTTGGTGCCTGTTCTTTATGTCGTGATGCAGTCCGCGCGTGAGAAGATTAAGAGCCTGATCGGAGCCACGCCTAAAGAAACATAGGTCGGATGACTGGTGATGGCCCTTGCGAGAGCAGGTCAGTCAATATCTGCGAAACTTGGGAGGAACGGATGACACATGACGTGACCGCAAGGCCTGTTTGGCTAAGTGCCAATTCCGGTTCTTTGGATGACTTCAAAGCGATCGTCGGCCAGAATACGAATCCGGACTCTGTTCCTTACGCGCGCTCTGTCGCTGCCAATGTGCCTATCTATCACGCTGATGATATCGCAGCGATGGATGAGGCCGCGCTGCGCAGTGTAATGGCAGAGTGGGTTAACGTTTTTATGCATGGCGCTGGCATCATCGTCGTTGAAAATATGATCGCCGCTGATGTGATGGATCGCGCCACGGAGTTGTTCACGCAGATGATCGACGACGAAAAGGCCGCGGGTGCGGTCGTCTCGGATCATTTCGCAAAGCCTGGGTCCAACGATCGGGTTTGGAACGCGCTTGAAAAACACTGCGTTGCTGATCCGGAAGGGTTTGCGCTGTACTATGGAAACCCGGTTTTGGCTGCGGTCTGCCAAGCTTGGCTTGGGCCAGCATATCAGATCACCGCGCAAGTTAACCGCGTGAATCCCGGTGGCACGGCTCAGGCGGCGCATCGCGACTACCATTTGGGTTTCATGAGCCCCGAAACAATCGCGCAATACCCATCCCATATTCACACAGTGTCCCCGGTTCTCACGCTGCAGGGCGCGCTTGCCCATGTTGAAATGCCGGTCGAGGCCGGACCGACAATGTACCTGCCGTTTTCGCAGCAATATTTCGAAGGCTACCTGGCGTTTGAACGTCCGGAGTTTCAGGAGTATTTTCAGGATAACCATGTGCAAATGGCCCTGAAAAAGGGCGATGGCGTGTTTTTCAACCCGGCTTTGATGCATGGCGCAGGCAATAACGTGTCCAGCGACATCCTGCGTTTGGCGAACCTTGTTCAGGTGTCCTCTGCCTTTGGTCGGGCGATGGAGACGGTCGATCGCACCAGAATGGCACGTTGTCTTTACCCAGAGCTGCAAAACCTGCGGAACGCTGGCCGTCTGGATGCGGCGGGGATCGATGCGGCGATTGCTGCAACCGCAGAGGGGTATGCCTTTCCGACAAACCTCGACAGGGATCCCCCCCCAAGCGGTCATGCCCCGGTATCGCAAGCCGTTCACATGAAAAAGGCCTTGGCCGCCGGCACGAGTCCGGCTGAATTTGAACAGCTCTTACAGGATCTTGCCCAAAAACGCCTGACGCATTGAGCGTGGGCGAAACAGGATCAGGACAGTGAAAACAGGGCACCGTTTGGTGCTTGCGTGTGGGATCTAGCGAAAGTCATTGAAATGGATTTGGTCTTACTTTTCATAAAGCACTTTTTGTGGGACCTGCTTTATCTGGCGCCGTTGGTTATCTTTCTATTCGGCGTCGTCACCGGTTTAGGGCTGGCGATTGGCCGGATCGAGGGCTGGACAAGGTTTGACGCCGTGTATCACGCCTTCATCAATGCAACGACGGTCGGATATGGGGATTATCAACCGGTACAGAAGTCCTCAAAAATCCTATCAGTCTTCTGCGCATTTACGGGGTTGTTGCTGTCAGGGATCGTTGTTGCCGCAGCGGTCCATGCGATTCAGGTGTCTTTTGAGGAGTTGCTGAAAGCGGGTGAAATCGTCGCGCCGCGCAAACCTTAGGCGTCGGTGCTTCCTGATCAGTGGGACTCTTGCGTCACGAAAACTGTGCCGTTATCGTTTGGTGAAGCCTGTGTCATTGGGGCCGTGGCAAGCTGGCGGATGGTGTTTTGAGTCCACGCATTTCCGAGAAATTGAAAAGACTGTTCCGGCCACGTGGGAAATTTTCGGCTTCGGACTTTGATAACCCGCCATTGCCAGATGAGGATCTCGTCGTGATCGGCGATATTCACGGTCGGTTGGATTTGCTGGACGATATTCTGGACGAGATTGCCAGAAAAGCGCCAAACCATCGACTGGTTTTCGTGGGCGACTATATTGACCGTGGACCATCCAGCAAAGAGGTTCTCTTGCGGCTTGCCGACTTGCCAGATGCGCCTGTGTTTCTGATGGGAAACCATGAGACCATGATGTTGGAGTTTCTTGGCGATCCGGTCTCAAAGGGCCTTCGGTGGCTCAAACATGGTGGGTTGGCGACATTGGAAAGCTTCGGGATTTCTTTGGACGACTCGACAGACAGCGCAGGCATCATGGACGCCCATGCCAGGTTGGCAGAAACCCTGTCGGGCGAAACGGCAGACTGGCTTGGGTCGTTGAGGTCATATTGGCAGAGCGGAAACTTGGTGGTGACCCATGCCGGGCCTGACCCGCAATTGCCGATGGATGCCCAAGACCAAGAATCCTTTCTTTGGGGTCATCAGAGATTTCTAAGAGATGAGCGCAACGACCAGCTATGGGTGGCACATGGTCATTGGATTGTAGACCAGCCGACTTGCGCCCGCGGGCGTATAGCCGTGGATATTGGCGCGTGGCGGACCGGAAAGTTGGCAGCAGCAATTTTGACGCGAAATGGCGATGTCGAGTTTATAAAAGTCCATAAATAGACACTAATTTCTTAATTTTTGCCGTCCAATTGAATAAAATTAATCATAAATTCATTAAGTCTGGCTAGCGTCGCCGCACCTTCCAACAGAGCAAATGTTTGTTAATCCGGCCAATTGGGCCGGATCCTTACGTTTGTTCAATTTTTGCTTTGAGGATTACGCATTTGACCAATCCATTTGAAAACAGAACTTCTTCTTTGGCCGGACCAGCCACCGACATTTTGCCAGTTTCACCGGATGATGTGACAGAGCTGCCCGATGTTGCCATTGCCCTCTACATTGAAACCGGCGGAACATTGTCCTTGCTTACCGCGCGCGGGGGGCAGCGCAGCGTCTCGGTGGCGGATCATTCAATCCTTCCGGTCGGGACGCGACGTGTCAACGCAAGCGGCACAACGGCGACCGGCATTCATGCAATGGTGATTTCATGAAGGTGGTGTTTGATCTTTCCGTCACCACAGCGACTCAGGCCGTTCCTTCGACCTTGGCGCCTTGGGATGT
Source organism: Marinosulfonomonas sp. (assembly GCA_051251595.1). Taxonomy (GTDB): domain Bacteria; phylum Pseudomonadota; class Alphaproteobacteria; order Rhodobacterales; family Rhodobacteraceae; genus NORP110. The sequence goes on along the minus strand of JBPOFA010000001.1, from coordinate 302,053 downwards.
TGCCTGGCAGTCCCCATTAACGGGCACATCCCCCGCCTTGGTTCTGGACTTTGTGGCCGACGCTTATGGGCCGGGCGGAAACGCAGGGCCTTTGTCGTCTGTGCTGAACTTGTCTCGTGCGTCAAACGCAACACGCATTGACGCAACGGGCGCAGTTGAGGTTGTTGGTCCGAACGTTGCCCGGATCACACATGACCAGGCAACCCTGGCACCGCTTGGCGCTTTGCTGGAACCGGCCAGTGCCAATCTGGTCCTGAACAGCGACGCGCCGACGACTCAGACAATTTCGGTCGCAGCCGTACCGCATGTGTTGTCCTTTTCAGGGACAGGTGGCGTGACACTCTCTGGCGCCCATTCAGAGTCTATTTTGGGAAATACAGTGTCTAACTCTCGTGTTTCCAAAAGTTTTACACCTGCGGCTGGCGGTCTTGACCTTTCTGTTTCCGGGGCTGTGTCGAACCTGCAACTTGAAGAGGGAACGCGGGCGTCTTCATATATTCCTTCAGGCCCTCAATCTGGGGTTCGCAGCGAAGACATCGCTGGCACGTCATTGGGCGGGTGGTTTAACCCGAATGAAGGCACGATCGTCTTCAGCGGCGCGCTTGAAAACGCGTCTGCCAATGACCGGATCATTGAAATGGACAGTGGGACAACATCGACCCGACTATCGGTTTTGTGGAACACCGTTTTGGGCAAACCGCAGTTTCAGGTTTGGGACCAAAGCGCGTTGCAGGCGGCCATTGCCCCATCTGGGTCTGCGATTAACCTGGGCGACCACTTTCGGTTTGCAGTCGCGTTTTCCCAGAACAGTTTCGCGATTTCCTTGAATGGTGGCCCTGTCGCAACGGATGGATCGGGCACGATGCCATCGGGGCTGACGACCCTGCGAATTGGGCGATCCATTTGGGGGGCACAGGCGCAAATGATCGCCGAGGGTCTGACATATTACCCAACACGCCTATCAGATGCAGAGCTTCAGGCCCTGTCTTCTTAACGCCCGCCCCAGCATATTCAGAACCGCCCTTGTCTATCGGGGCGGTTTTTGTTTGTACTCCTGCAAGTCGTTGCTAAAACCTACGCAACGCAGGAGATTTTATGCCAACAGCACTTGTCACCGGGTCGGCCGGATTTATCGGGTATCATATGTGCCAGCGTCTGCTGGACGAAGGGTGGACCGTCACCGGTTTTGACGCCCTATCGGACTATTATGATGTAGAGCTTAAAAAGCGCCGCCATGCCATGCTGGCCGAGTATGAGAATTTCGAAGCCGTCATCGGACGTCTGGAAACAGATGGTGTGTTGGCGGAGTTGATGGATCGGGTCAAACCGGACGTTGTGATCCATCTGGCCGCTCAGGCCGGCGTGCGGCATTCAATCGACAATCCGCGGTCTTACGTGGATTCAAATCTGATCGGCACTTATAATTTGCTAGAGGCCGCGCGGGCTACCGGTGTGGGTCATCTGTTGATGGCTTCGACCTCTTCTGTTTATGGCGCCAATGATTCCATGCCGTATCGGGAAACTGACAAGGTTGATACGCAAATGTCGTTCTATGCAGCGACGAAAAAAGCGAATGAGGCGATGGCCCATTCCTATGCGCATTTGTACGATATCCCGACGACGATGTTTCGGTTCTTCACCGTTTACGGCCCCTGGGGCCGTCCTGATATGGCGCATTTCAAGTTCACCAAAGCGATTTTGGAAGGCAAGCCGATCGATATCTACAATCACGGCAATATGCGCCGGGATTTCACATATATCGACGATCTGACAGAGGCCTTGTTTCGCTTAACATCCAAGGCCCCCGTTCGCCCGGCCAGCAAGGATGAGATCAAAGCCGGGGACAGTCTTTCTGCTGTCGCGCCGTTTCGTGTTTTGAACATCGGTAACGCTGATCCGGTTCAGTTGGGGGATTTCATAATCGCCATCGAAACTGCAATCGGTCAGCAAGCTGAAAAGAATTACATGGAAATGCAGCCCGGCGATGTGCCTGCGACCTGGGCGGATACAAAGCTGTTGTGCGCGTTGACGGATTTCAATCCTGGCACGCCCGTCACAGAAGGTGTTGCGAAATTTGTGGCTTGGTACAGAGACTATTACGGGGTTTAGTGTCTATCCGGCGAAGTTCTGCGCGATGTAATAGACGCCGCAATATGGCCCGCTTGCATCCAGTGCCACGGCATTTCCAAAAATCGATACGTTTTCCGCCAATAGGTTTACTCTATGCGGCGGGGATTGCATCCACAGGCTGACGATGCGTTGTGCCAGGCTTGCATAGCTGTGCTGGCCGATCGTCCGGCCCGCTTGGGTGACGAAGCTGCAGCTTTGGGCGCGGGCAAAAAAGTGGTCGATTTCGTCGACCTTGTATCTGTGAACATAGCCGATATTTTCGGAACCCGCCTTTGGGTGGTTCACCACGGCTTTGATCCGCATCGCGACGTTGGTTCGCCCATTCACGGTTGAAAGGTGGCTAAGGTTGCGTTGGCGTGCCATCCATTCCGCATGATCCTTGGCCACAGACACAAGCCCCGGATCGGACCGTACAGGGGGTAGCCCGTGTTGGCACCGCCGGAAATTCACGTTCTTAAGCACAGCATTGTTGAACAGCTGTTGGTCCAAAACTGTTTTGCCAATCGGCGTTTGCGCTGCCGTGTTGTTCGAAGGAGCAGGACAAGTCGGGGCGGCGTTGGTTGGGGCAAGCGCCAAAAACGCAGCCAAACAGGCCGCAGCAACTGCGATGGATCGTTTTGTCAGGACTGCGCGTCGCAGGTTCATAACGTGGCCATTCTAGCGCCCCGCGGTCAAGATCGCGTGTTATTGGGGCGGCGTTGCGACCATTTGGTGCTGAGTTTGTGTAATCATAGCAATCGCTTGTCGGGAATCCGCATGTCGCAAAAACCACCGGGAACGTCTGTCCAAGAGTTTACACTCTCGCGATTTTGGAACATGAAGTTACTACCCTGTGCGGTCCACCATGCGCCGCGCTTGTCGTTCTAGGAGATCGCTAATGGCACCGCTTGACACCGAAAAAGGCGTCTGGAAATCCGCTCGTGGTAAAGGCCGCACTATGCCGAAGGGCCGTCAGTATACTGATGAAGCCATGGAGGATCTTAGGGCGATTTTAGGTGATAGGCCCCGCAATAGGGACTTATTGATAGAGTTTCTGCATCTTCTGCAGGATCGGTTTGGCCACCTGTCCGCACAGCATTTGGCAGCTCTGGCGCATGAGATGCGCGTTGGCCAGGCCGAGGTTTATGAGGTTGCGAGCTTTTACGCTCATTTCGACGTCGTGAAAGAGGGCGAGACCGCGCCACCGGATTTAACAATCCGCGTGTGCGATTCGCTGTCTTGCGAACTGGCCGGGGCAGCGCAGTTGCAGCAGGCTTTGGAGCAAGGCGTCGATGCGTCAAAAATTCGTGTTGTGCGGGCACCTTGCATGGGGCGATGCGATACCGCGCCGGTGCTGGAAATTGGTCACAATCACATTGATTTCGCGACGGTGGATAAGGCCAATGCTGCGATTGAGGCGGGTCACATACATCCCAGCATCCCTGAATATGAGGATTTTCAGGCCTATTATCAGGCCGGTGGTTATGCAGAGCTTTTGGCGCTTCGGAACGGGGCCAAAGGTCCAGAGCAGGTTCAAGACATGATGCTGGATGCCGGTTTGCGCGGTTTGGGCGGCGCTGGTTTTCCGACTGGGCGGAAATGGTCATTTGTCCGGGCCGAGGACGGCACAAGATATTTGGCTGTGAACGGGGATGAGGGTGAACCCGGCACGTTCAAGGATCGCTATTATTTGGAACGTGAACCTCACGTCGTTTTGGAAGGGATGCTGATCGCCGCATGGGCAGTTGAGGCTGAAAAATGTTTCATCTATATGCGCGATGAATACCCCGCCGTATTGGAGATCCTTCGTCGCGAAATCCAAGCGTTGGAGACTGCTGGGATCGTCACGCCGGGCTATATTGATTTGCGCCGTGGTGCCGGGGCTTACATTTGCGGCGAAGAAAGCGCGATGATTGAAAGCATTGAGGGCAAGCGGGGCATTCCACGCCATCGACCGCCTTTTGTTGCGCAGGTTGGCATTTTCGATCGCCCGACCTTGGTCCACAATGTTGAAACTTTGTATTGGGTCTCCAAGGTTGCCCGGGGCGGCCCGGAAGTCCTGAACGCGCACGAACGCAATGGGCGAAATGGACTGCGGTCATATTCCGTTTCCGGTCGGGTCAAATCGCCCGGCGTTCATCTGCTGCCGGCGGGGTCCACGATTTTGGACATCATTGATGCCGCTGGCGGCATGTTGGAAGGGCACAGCTTTATGGCGTATCAGCCGGGAGGTCCTTCGGCGGGGTTGTTGCCGGCCACGATCAACGACGTCCCGATGGATTTCGACACGTTGCAGGAACATGGCACCTTTATCGGTTCGGCAGCCATTGTGATTTTGTCGGATCAGGACAGCACCAAGAAGGCGGCGCTCAACATGCTGCGGTTCTTTGAGGACGAAAGCTGTGGGCAATGCACCCCTTGCCGTGTTGGTTGTGAGAAGGCCGTCAAACTCATGTCAGCTGATGTATGGGATCAACCGCTGTTGGAAGAGCTGTGCCAGGTGATGGCGGATGCCTCTATCTGCGGGCTTGGACAGGCGGCGCCCAACCCGATCCGCCTGACCATGAAACATTTTGGCAAGGACATCTCATGACCTTGGATCGAAGTTCACGGACCCTTTTGGAAGCTTGGCAGGAGCGGAACAATGACTGACACCGTAACCTTTACACTGGATGGTAAAGAGACAACCGTTCAGGCCGGTCAAACCATTTGGGAGGCCGCACATGGCCGCGGTCTGGTGATCCCGCATCTTTGTCACAAGCCCGAACCGGGATATCGCCCCGACGGCAACTGCCGCGCCTGTATGGTAGAGGTGGAAGGGGATCGTACGTTGGTGGCGTCCTGCATAAGGGAAGTGACCGAAGGCATGGTGGTTGACACCGATACCACACGGGCAAAGACGGCCCGAAAAATGGTTGTGGAAATGTTGGTCACGGATCAACCAGAGCAAAACGAGGCCCATGATGCGTCGTCTCATTTTTGGGATGTGGCCAAGGCTGCAGATGTTCAGGAAAGCCGTTTCCCCAAGTTAGAGCCTGATCACGTCCCGTTGTTGGATGACAGTCACATTGCGATGCGGGTCAATCTGGATGCCTGTATTCAATGTGGTTTGTGTGTTCGGGCATGCCGAGAGGTTCAGGTCAATGATGTGATCGGGATGGCTGGGCGCGGGCATAATGCCTATCCGGTGTTCGACATTGCAGATCCCATGGGCGCGTCCAGCTGTGTGGCTTGTGGTGAGTGTGTCCAGGCCTGTCCCACGGGCGCATTGATGCAGGCCGAGGTTGTGGATGACAATCAGGTCGGGGACCGTGCGGATTTTGACGAAGAGATAAGCTCTGTTTGCCCGTTCTGCGGGGTTGGGTGTCAGGTTTCCGTCAAGGTGAAAGATGGCAAGATCAATCGCGTGGATGGTATCAACGGTCCGGCCAATGAAAACCGCTTATGTGTCAAAGGCCGGTTTGGGTTCGACTATACAAGCCATCCACACCGGTTGACCAAACCCATGGTGCGGCGCAGCGATGCCCCGGAAAAGGGTCTTAATGTCGATCCGGCCAACCCCTGGACGCATTTCAGAGAGGCCTCTTGGGAGGAAGCCCTGGACATCGCGGCGAACGGCTTTATCGATCTCAAGACCGCCAATGGTGGTGAGGCGATCGCGGGGTTTGGGTCTGCCAAATGTTCCAACGAAGAAGCCTATCTGTTTCAAAAACTGATCCGGCAGGGGTTCAACCATAACAATGTCGACCACTGCACGCGGCTGTGTCATGCGTCTTCTGTTTCGGCGTTGTTGGAAAACGTGGGTTCTGGTGCCGTAACCGCGACGTTTAACGAAATAGAAAACGCCGATGTCGCAATTCTGATCGGTACAAATTCGGTAGAAAACCATCCCGTTGCCGCCACCTATTTCAAGCAATTCGCCAAGCGTGGTGGAAAACTGATCATCATGGACCCGCGCGGTCAGGGGCTGAAGTCTCATGCGGCGCATATGCTGCAATTCAAACCCGCGACTGACGTTTCGATGTTGAACGCCATCATGCATGTCATCGTGGAAGAAGGGCTTTACGACGAACAGTATATCGCCGCCATGACAGACAATTGGGACGCGATGAAAGAGCATCTTAAGGGGTTTGCGCCAGAAGACATGGCCAAAGTGTGCGGCATCGACGCCGATATCTTGCGTCAGGTTGCCCGTGAATTTGCCACAGCCAAGGCGGGCATGATTTTTTGGGGCATGGGCGTCAGCCAACATGTTCACGGAACGGATAACGCGCGGTGTTTGATCAGCTTGGCGCTTATGTGCGGCCATGTGGGGCGGCCCGGAACCGGGTTGCACCCGTTGCGTGGCCAGAACAACGTGCAGGGGGCCTCTGACGCTGGTTTGATCCCGATGTTCCTGCCGGATTATCAATCTGTCGAAGATCCAGACGTGATCGCGAAATTCGCAGATGTCTGGGGCGTCAAAGATCTGCCGCAAGAGCCGGGTTTGACGGTGGTCGAAATTATGGATGCAATCCATGCAGGCCAGATCAAGGGGATGTATATTCTTGGTGAAAACCCTGCCATGTCCGACCCTGATGTGGTGCATGCACGGGCTGCCTTGGCGAAACTGGATCATTTGGTGGTTCAGGACATCTTTGTGACCGAAACGGCCAATTATGCAGATGTGATTTTCCCGGCGTCTGCGTGGTTTGAAAAATCCGGCACGGTCACAAACACCAATCGCCAGGTTCAGATGGGGCGTCAGGTCGTGTCCCCACCCGGCGAGGCGCAAGAGGATTGGCGCACGATCGTCGCCCTGGCCAACCGGATGGGGCTGGGCTGGTCTTATGACTCTCCGTCAGAGATTTTTGCCGAAATGAAACGCACAATGGGGTCGCTCGATAACATCACCTGGGATCGTCTGGAACGTGAAAACGCCGTGACCTATCCGTCGCTCAGCGCGGACGATCCGGGTCAGGCGATTGTCTTTGCGGATGAGTTTCCACGCAGCGATGGTCGCGCTTTGTTTACGCCCGCGAATGTCCTGCCCCCGGCAGAGCTGCCGGATGAGGCATACCCCTTTGTCTTGATTACTGGCCGCCAGTTGGAACATTGGCACACCGGGTCTATGACGCGACGGGCCAAGGTGCTGGACGCGGTAGAGCCAGAGGCAAACGCATCGTTGCACCCACGCACGTTGCGGCGTCTCGGCGTAAAGCCGGGAGGGTTGATCCGGCTGGAAACCCGTCGAGGCGTGGTAGAGCTGATGGCCCGCGCAGATCGCGCTATTGCCGAAGACAACGTGTTTTTGCCATTTGCCTATGTAGAGGCCGCCGCGAATATTTTGACCAACCCGAAACTTGATCCGGTTGGCAAAATACCGGAATTCAAGTTTGCGGCCTGCAAAGTGTCCAAAGTCCAGACCGAAACTGTCGAGATTGGTTAAATAGTCTCTTTCGTTGCCTCCGTCAGTTGGACTGTTAGAGTGCCCGTCGGGAGGCCGGTTTGGAAGAATTTGACTATGTAATCGTCGGTGGCGGTAGCGCCGGGTGTGTTCTTGCCAATCGCCTGAGCAAGGACCACTCTGTCTTGTTGCTAGAGGCCGGGGAACGGGACAGCTATCATTGGATTCATATTCCGATTGGCTATCTTTATTGCATCGGAAATCCCCGCACGGATTGGGGATTCAAGACGGTTGCAGAAACGGGCCTCAATGGCCGCAGCCTGTCTTATCCGCGCGGCAAGGTTTTGGGCGGATGCAGTTCGATCAATGGCATGCTGTATCTGCGGGGGCAGTCCGGTGATTATGACCACTGGCGTCAGTTGGGCAATCCTGGATGGGGCTGGGATGACGTCTTGCCCTATTTCAAGAAATCTGAAGATTATTTCGACGGACCGTCAGAAGCGCATTCCTCTGGCGGTGAGTGGCGGATCGAAGAACAGCGCTCGCATTGGGACATTCTGGATCATTTTCAGGAAGCAGCCGTTCAGGCGGGCATTCCCAAGACCACAGATTTCAACACGGGCGACAACGAAGGCGTCAGCTATTTCAAGGTGAACCAAAAGAACGGTTGGCGCTGGAATACCTCGAAGGGGTTTCTACGGCCTGTGAAGAACCGGCTTTCGCTAAAGGTCGAGACTAAGGCACGGGCGGAACGTATTCTGTTTGAGGGCAAACGTGCCATCGGTGTGCGTTATCGCCAAGGGGGCATGACCAAGACCGCTCATGCGCGGGCAGAGGTGATCTTGTCGGCTGGGGCCATCGGCTCACCTCAACTGCTGCAAGTCTCTGGGATTGGGCCGGGTGGATTGTTGCGTGAATTCGGAATCGATGTGCTGCAAGACGCGCCACAGGTCGGGCAGAATTTGCAGGATCATTTGCAATTGCGCTGTGCTTACAAAGTCCACGGGACACGGACGTTGAACACGGTTTCGGCAAGCCTGTGGGGCAAGGCTAAAATCGCACTGGAATATGCAGCGCGCCGGACCGGGCCAATGTCGATGTCCCCGTCTCAATTGGGGATATTTGCGCGCTCTGGGCCGCAAGCCGAAACGGCTGATCTGGAATATCACGTCCAGCCCCTGTCCCTAGATGCGTTTGGCGAGGATCTTCACGCTTTTGACGCAGTCACCGCCAGTGTTTGCTTTTTGCGACCTGAAAGCCGAGGTCACGTCAACATCGTTTCCGCTGATCCATTCGCCTCGCCAGAAATCGCGCCGAATTATCTGAGTGCCGCGAAGGATCAACAGGTCGCCGCCGATTCCATTCGTCTAACGCGCAAGATCATGCAGCAACCCGCCCTGTCCCCGTTCCGGCCGATGGAGTTCCGACCAGGATCTGAAGTCGAAAGTGAGGCCGATTTGATACGCGCGGCCGGGGACATTGGCACGACCATTTTCCACCCCGTCGGGACCGTACATATGGGGCCAAACGCCGATGCGCCGCTTGACCCGCAGCTGCGCTTGCGGGGCGTCAGGGGTTTACGCGTTGTCGATGCAAGCGTCATGCCAACGATCCCCAGTGGCAACACGAACTCGCCCACGATCATGATTGCCGAAAAGGCCGCCGACATGATCTTGAGCGATGCGAAAAACGGACAAGTTTAATCGTTAAGCGTCTCTTCACGCCTCGGTGCTACGCCTGAATTTGGGTGAGAATTTGAGGTGGTGGATGGGTGCGAAACAAAACGCGCCAGTCATCATTAAGCGTAAAAAGGTCTCTGGTGGCGGTGGTCATCATGGGGGGGCCTGGAAAGTGGCCTATGCCGATTTTGTAACGGCGATGATGGCCTTTTTTATGCTGATGTGGCTGCTAAACGCGACGACGGAAACACAACGTAAGGGGATCGCGGATTACTTTAGTCCGACGATTCCGATCAACCGGATCTCTGGCGGTGGAGACGGCTCTTTTGGCGGCGATAGTGTCTTTTCCGAAGACACTTTGGCGCAAAACGGCACTGGCGCGACATCGCGTCGGGCGACCAATTCTGATGCGTCCAGGGGCGATTCTGGCACATCCCAGGAACAGGATGAACTGGATCGCAAAAACTTCGGTGAAATCGAAAACGCGCTGACGGGCAGGTCCGGTGAAAGCATGGTAAGCAACCAGACCAAGCGCCATATCGTGACTCGGGTCACGGATGAGGGTTTGATCGTAGAGGTCTTTGATCTGCCGGGTGAGCCGTTGTTTGAAAAGGATACGGATCAGCCCTTGGCGGTGCTTGACGCAATCGTTGCCGAGGTTGCGCAGATATTCGGTTTGACCGAAAACGCGGTCGCTCTGAATGGCTTTGTTCGGGCCGAACCTATTGTTTTGGCTCATAATCCCAACTGGGATTTGTCATCGGCCAGGGCGCAGAAGGCCCGGGAATTGTTGGAACAGAACGGATTTGAACCGGCCAGGGTCCAAAGGGTGACGGGATTTGCAGATCGAAAGCCTGCAGCCACGGAACCCATGGCTGCGCGCAACAACAGACTGGAATTCATTCTGCTGCGTGATGTCGCGCCCGAAAATATGTAAGTTTTTATCTGTTAGCTTGCTGTTAAACACAATGCCCTAGCTCTGGTGGCAATCCAATGTGGATAGCATCAGAAAGGCGCTACCTATGACAATTTCATCTTCTTTGAATGCAGGCGTTGCAGGGCTTAGCGCCAACGCGACGCGGCTGGCAACGATCTCTGACAATATCGCGAATTCGGCGACTTTCGGGTATAAAAGGTCTCAGGCCGACTTTCATTCTCAGGTCATTGGGGGCGGTTCTGGCATCTATTCGGCGGGGGGCGTGCGGACAACCACGACGCGGCTCATTGATGAACGCGGGCCTTTGATCTCGACCACGAATCCAACAGATATTGCTGTGGCGGGGCGGGGCATGCTTCCGGTGACGACTTCTGTTTCCGCGACCTCTGGCGGTACAGATCATCCGATGATGCTGATGACGACGGGCTCTTTTCGTCCTGATGCCGACGGAATTCTTACAACTGAATCGGGCATGGTTCTGATGGGGTGGCCGGCGGCTGTGGATGGCACGATCGGTAACTATCCCCGCGATACGGTGGCCGGGTTGGAACCGATCAGGGTTAACATCAACCAGTTTGCGGGCGATCCGACAACGCAACTTAGCCTGACACCCAATCTGCCAGCGACCGAGACCACGGCAGGCGCAGCCGGAACGCAACAAGATCTTTCGGTCGAATATTTTGGAAACCTCGGAACGTCTGAAACGCTTGGGGTGAATTTGACCCCGACTGTTCCCACCTCTGGCAGTTCTAACACTTGGACGATGACGATCACGGATTCGGCCTCTGGTGGCGCGACGGTTGGGCAATATACTTTGGTCTTCAGCGGCTCACGGGCGGCGGGCGGCACTTTGGCTTCGGTGACGCCTGTGTCGGGTGGCGCCTATAATCCCACAACGGGCAGTTTGGCCCTGACAGTGGCTGGTGGCCCGTTAGAGATGACGATCGGTCAAATCGGGGACCCGAACGGAATGACACAGTTGTCGGATAGTTTTGTCCCAGGCACCATCAGCAAGAACGGCTCTCCTGTCGGGAATCTTACATCGGTAGAAGTTGACCCAAGCGGAAATGTTCATGCCGTTTATGACGCCGGTTTTACTCGCGTGATCTATCAAGTGCCGCTTGTTGACGTTCCCAATCCAAACGGGCTGATTTCCCTGAACAACCAAACCTATCAGGTGTCGCCGAACAGCGGGTCATTCTTTTTGTGGGATGCAGGTGATGGCCCGACGGGGGAAGTTTCAGGCTTTTCCAGGGAAGAATCCGCGACTGATGTGGCGGCCGAACTAACGCAACTGATCCAAACACAGCGGGCCTATTCGTCCAACGCAAAAGTCATTCAAACCGTGGATGAGATGTTGCAGGAAACCACGAATATCAAACGATAGACACAATTTGTAGGTAAAATAGATGTCTATTTCTGGTTCTCTTTCCAATGCCATGTCTGGCCTGAACGTTGCGTCCCGCGCTGCCGAGGTGGTATCGGCAAACGTCGCCAACGCGATGACCGACGGCTACGGGCGCCGCGAACTTGAAACCTCTTCGCTTTCTTTGGGTGGCAACGGCGCTGGCGTTTCTGTCACGGGTATCCAAAGGGCCGTTGATCAACCGACCATCGCGCAACGGCGATTGGCGCAGGCCTCTCTTGGGGCAGACAACACTCGTGTTGGCTTTTATTCTCGGCTCGAAACCGCGATTGGAATGCCGGATGATCCAAAATCTCTGACCGGCCAAATTGCAACGCTAGAAGCGTCCCTGATCGAAGCTTCAAGCCGGCCAGATTCAGAAACCCGACTAAATATCGCGGTGACCGCAGCCAAAGATCTGGCAGGAAAATTTAACGCGATTTCGACGGAACTTCAGGCGCTCCGAATGGAGGCGGATCAATCGATTTCCAACAAGGTCACTGTATTGAATGACAATTTGGCCAAGATTTCCAAGATGAATCACGACATTCGGCAATTCATCAGCGGTGGCCAGGATGTCTCTGCCCTCATGGATCAGCGGCAAAAGCTGATTGATGACGTTTCGGGCATCGTGCCATTGCGGGAGATTCAACGCGATCACGGTCAGGTCGCGCTTTTCACCCCCGGGGGGGCCATTCTCGTGGACGGCAAAGCCGTAACCATTGGATTTTCGCCGGTCGGTGTCATTGTCCCAGAAATGTCTCTTGGATCCGGTGCTTTGTCTGGGCTGTCGATTAATGGACAACCAGTTCGTGTGGATGGAAACGGACCGCTCGCGGGTGGATCGCTTGCTGCGGATTTTGCGGTTCGCGACGAACATGCTGTCAATATGCAGGCCAAACTTGATGCGCTTGCAAGAGACATGATCGAACGGTTCCAGGATCCTGCCACCGACCCAACCCTTTCGGCGACAGATGCGGGGCTCTTCACTGACGGTGGAACATTTTTTTCTGCGACAAATGAGGTCGGCGTGGCCGGACGTCTTTCGATCAACGGTCTTGTCGATCCGGCAATGGGGGGGGCGGTTTGGAAGCTCCGCGACGGGCTTGGTGCCAGCGTTCCAGGGAATGTTGGTCAGGCAACGGTTTTGCAATCTTTGTCTGCAGCGTTGGAGAAATCAAATACACCAAGCTCTGGCAGTTTTGGCAGTGGCACATATACGTCTGCCAGCTTTGCGGCTGAATTTTTGACCCAAAATAACCAACAACTTCAACACGAAGAGTCTGATCAGGCCTTTAATTTGGCGCGGTACGATACCCTAAAAACCAGCGAACTTTCGCAAGGTGTGGACACTGACCATGAGATGCAAAGACTGCTTTTGATCGAACAAACCTATTCGGCAAATGCGCGCGTCATAACGACAATTGACCAAATGATTCAAACCTTGTTGGGAATGTAAAGTGTATCCAATTTCGTCCGGAGACTTGGCAAGAACCTTTGTTGATCAACGCCACAACACATCCTTGAAATCGGCGATGCAAAGGCTTGCTCAGGAACTGACGTCTGGCATCCGCAGCGATATATCGACGGCGACGTCCGGCGACTTTCGTCCAATTGCAGCGCTTGCCCGCACGGAAAAAAACATCATCGCGTATTCCACAGCGGCGGCTGAAGCGGCGCAGATTGCTTCAACGATGCAAGCCTCGCTGAGCGTCGTTCAAGATTACTCTTCAGAGCTTGTTCCAGCGTTTTTGTTGGCCGCAACATCAGAAGGCAGTGCGATCGTCGATACCGCCGGGATCGACGCAAAAAACAAATTTGCCTCTGTGCTCTCGTCATTCAACACCCGCGTCGGCGATCGGAATGCATTTTCCGGGGTGACAACAAACATGCCAGCATTCGCCGATGCCACGACAATTTTATCGTCCTTGCGTACGGCGACGGCGTCGGAAACGACAGCTGCGGGTGTGGTCAGTGTCGTTGACGCATGGTTCGATACGGTTGGGGGGGGCTTTGAAACAGATGCCTATCTCGGCTCAATGGTGAAACTGTCTGACGTGGCCGTTTCTGAGCACATTCAGGTCAGCCTGGCCACAACTGCCGCAGATTCGGATGTTCGCGAGGCGCTCAAAGGTTTCGCATTGGGGGCATTGTTGGGTGATGGTATTCTTGGTGTCGATACCGCCCAAAGGTCAGAACTGTCCAAATTGACGGGAGAAAAGTTATTATCGTCCCAGTCAAACTTGTCAGAGCTTCGCGCAAATATCGGCTCAACAGAAGCTGAAATTGAAAATGCGCAGGCAGGAAATTCGGCGCGTAAGACAGCTATAGAACTTACGCGCGCTGAAATGACGGGCGTCGATTCCTATCGAACCGCTGTTGAGCTGGAAGCGGTGCAAACGCAACTCGAAACGCTCTACACCCTTACGTCGCGCATGTCGCGGCTGTCCTTGGCGGATTTTTTAAGATGAAATCAATTTCTATTTTCCTTGCCCTAATCCTCACCCTTTTTGCGATGTCTGCGTCAGCCGGGTCGATGCGAATAAAGGACCTTGTTGAATTTGATGGGGTCAGGGGAAATGATCTTGTCGGATATGGTTTGGTCGTCGGTTTGAATGGCACCGGTGACGGGTTGCGCAACGCACCATTTACCGAAGAAATAATGTCCAACATACTGGAACGTCTTGGCGTCAATGTAACCGGAGAGCAGTTTCGCCCGAAGAATGTCGCCGCTGTATTTGTAACTGCAACATTGCCACCATTCGCGCGAGCGGGCAGTCGAATTGACATAACGGTATCTGCTATTGGCGACGCAAAAAGCCTGTTGGGCGGCACGTTGGTTATGACGCCCTTGAAGGCCGCAGATGGGCAGATTTATGCCGTCGGGCAAGGTGTCTTGTTGGCTGGCGGGGCGGAAGCGTCGGGGGACGGGGCAAGTGTTGTTACGGGGGTGCCCACCTCTGGGACCATCCCGGCAGGCGCCCGCGTAGAGAGAGAGATCGAATTCGATTTTGGACAACTGAAATCGATACGATTGGCTTTGCGCGTTCCGGATTTTACAACGGCAGAGCGGATCGAAAAGGCAATCAACAAATCTTTTGGAAGAGTCGTTTCGCGTATGTTGGATTCCGGAACTGTATTGTTGGATGTTGGGGCGACGCGGGCCTTGTCGCCTGCGCATGCCTTGGGGCGTATTGAGAACATCTCGGTCACGCCACAAAGAAAAGCGCGTGTTGTGGTCGACCCGCATTCCGGGACAATCGTTATCGGAGAAGATGTTCGCATTTCGAGCGTTGCAGTTTCGCAAGGAAATCTGACTTTGCGCATCCAGGAAGACCCAATTGCAGTTCAACCAAACCCATTTTCAGAGGGTCAGACGATTGTTGTTCCGCGCACCACGGCAACGATTGATGAAGAAGAAGGGGTCGCGCTGGCCGAGTTGACTGAGGGGACTTCCTTGTCAGAGGTTGTTGAGGGCCTGAACGCATTGGGCGTTTCACCCCGTGACATGATTGATATCTTGAAGAGCATTAAGGCTGCAGGTGCATTACACGCTGAATTTGTGGTGAGATAGCAATCCAGACCGCCAGGATTGCGACCTCCATCGCTAGTAGTAAGACTGCACCAATGCGCCCGAGATCAAAGTCCAACCATCGGCAATCACGAAGAATGCCAATTTGAAGGGCAGTGCGACCATGGCGGGGGGAACCATCATCATGCCCATGGACATAAGGACTGCCGCCACGACAAGATCAATGATCAGGAACGGTAGGAAAATCAAAAAACCGATCTGAAATGCCCGCTCTATTTCGCTAAGTAAAAATGAGGGCATCAAGACGGACAGGGGCGAGCCAGGGTTCAATTCGTCTATCGGTGAACCATTTTGCATGCGTAGATCTGCAAGGGATCTGAAGGTGTCTGCATCTGTGCGTGCTGCCATGAATGCACGAAATGGTTCCAGGGTTTTTTCAAACGCTGGTTCCAGTTCGATTTGACGATCAACATATGGTTGAATTCCCTGTTCCCAGGCCGTTTGAAAAACCGGTTCCATGACGAAATAGGTTAAGAAAAGGGCCAGACTGACGATCAACATGTTTGGCGGCGCTTGCTGGAGCCCAATCGCCTGACGCAGGATGGAAAGGACGGTCACGATGAACGGAAAACATGTGATCATGATCGCCAGGCCGGGAACCAAGCTCAACAACGTGATCAACAGAATGAGTTGGATGCTGCTTTGGGTGAGCGAACCATCTTGAGAGAGGGAAAAGGAAAACTCTTGCGCCATTGCCGGCGCAAAAAGTCCAGAAATGGCCAAGAGGGTAAACGCGCCCCAGAATGCTGTGTTTAATCTAGACACAGGCGTCACAAACCGGTTTTCAAATCGGCAACTTCCGTAATGCGCACGGCCAATTGACCGGCCATGCCTTCAACTTCTTGCAGCTCTCCACGCGCGATCAGTTTTTCCCCGACATAGAGATCCACCGGATCGTCGATGTGTTGGTCAAGTTGCAGGACAGAGTTCTTTTGCAGTTTCAGCAAGTCACTTACCATTGGCCGTGCGCGGCCGACGGAAATTGTGATTTCAACGGGGACCTGCCGAAAGGTGTTTTCAACGTCGCCGTCATTTGCGCCAGCGGTGCTATCCATGATCAAGGGACCTTTCATTTGAAATGTACAGCGCCTGAATGGCGTCCGATAATTTTTGAAATGCTTCACTGAAGTCGATTTCTTGTTCGATGGTTCCGGCGCGAAGAATGACTTGCCCTTCTCCTAAACTTGGTTCGTCGATGATCGTCACCGGGAAAGCCGCTGCTTGTTCGATGAGCGGCTCTAGTGCTGCGCGGGCAGTGGGGGCAATTATGATTTCAGCGGGTGCCTCCGCTGCTTGGCGGGCAAACGGCATGATGTTTTCAACAATCAAATGCCCTGCTGAATCGGACACAAGTTTTGGCAACAGTTGGCCTGAAAGCTCTATCAGCAAATGCTCTAAAGACCTAAGAACTTGGCCCTTTGCCTCATGAAAGGTGAAGCCGAGATCTTGTAGGTTATGGGCAAGCTCTGCGCCAATTCGTTTTTGATCCTCGGCTTCCGCGCGAACCGCATCGTCCCATCCAGCCTGGTAGCCTGCCTCAAACACGGCCGAGTCATTGGGGGTTTGGGCGCCAGAGGCAGCCGTTTCGCTCGAGGGGGCAAAATCCTCGGTCGGGGTTTCAAGTGAGGCGACGCGAAACTCTTCCAGTTTGAATACATTGTTCATGATACATTTTCCTCGCCATCTTCAATCCAGGTTCGCAGTATTTCGACAGTCTCTTCTTGTCGGTCTTCGATCATTTGGCGAAGACGATCGACGGGATCGGCCGTGGGCGACGCGGTTTGGGGCAGGGCGATTTCACCAGTTGAACCTGAAATTGGTCGGTGAAGGTCGATCACAGGGATAGGCCCGTCTTCGATCTCTCCGGTTAGGGCCGTTTGGCTTTCGGGTGCTCTGTTGGCATCTGCCGCAGTCGGAAGGGACATGGGGCCAGAATCATCCAGTATTGCTTTGGCCTGGTTTGGGCCGTTTGGCCCGGCGATTAAGATTGGGCGTAAGACAAATAGCCCCAAGACCAAACTCACCACGGCTAAAATTGCCACTTGGGCCAGACGCATAACATCCAAACCAAGGTTTTGGACGAAGGACACAGGGGGCGAGACAAGCTCTGGCGCGGAGGCTTCGAACTCAAGTGTCTGCAGTGTGATGCTGTCGCCACGTGCCTCGTCAAACCCCACGGCCGATTTCACCAGTTGTTCCAATACGGCCAGTTCTTCTTCGCTTCTTGGGCGCCATTCTACCTCGCCGGTTGTCGGGTTGGGGCTTGATATGCCGTTGATCAGAACTGCCGTGGACACCCGCTTTATCTTGCCGGGCACGCGCAAAATTTCCCGCCGTGTTTCAGAGACCTCAAAGTTGGTGCGCTGCGTGGTTTCACTGTTTTTGCTGGATGAGTTGTTGTTGCTGCCAGAGGCATCCCCTTGCGGCAGATTGCTTGCGACGGTGACGGCGCCAGCGCGAACATCATCAGAGCTGTTCGTGCGTTCTTCAACCTCAGAGCTGATGGCGACCCGGCTGTCAGGATCGATCAGAGTTTCAGAGATTGATTCACTTTCTGTCACGGTTTCAACGTTGACCTCGACAACAGCATTTCCCGAGCCCACGCGTGCGGCCAGCAATCGTTCGGCGTTGCCGCGCAGTCGCGTTTCAATGTCCTGACTGTTGTCTGAGGATGCCGTTTCAGAATCGCCCGCAATGACATTGCCGGTCCGCCCGTCGATGACGGTAACATTATCCGGTGTCAGCCCCGCCACAGCAGAGGCAACCAAGAACCTTAGGCCTTTGGCGTTTGCAGAGGTCAATCCACCAGAGGTGCTGTTGGCGGTGACAGATGCGGTCATGGTTTCCGTGCGCTTGAAGGGGCTGGTGCTTTTGTTAGAGATGTGGACACGCGCGGCGGAAAACAGGTGGCCGGCCGTGATTGTTCGCGCCAATTCACCCTCTTTCGCGCGCCAATAAGCAACGTCAAACATTTGCGCGGTGGTCCCGAACCCGGACAGCCCGTCCAAAAGTTCGTACCCCTGGCCGCTTAGGCTTGGCAGACCTTGAGACGCCAATGTCATCCGCAATTCGTCCCTCAAAGCGGATTCAACGAAAATCGAACTGCCCCGGATTTCAAAGGATACGCCGCGCTGTTCAAGAGCCTGAACCACTTCGCCGGCTGATCCAGGGTCGATGCCCGAATATAATAAAGCCTGGGTCGGTGTGGTTGCCATGCGCGACAAAAGGATCACGCTGCCGAACATGACGACGGCACTTATTCCGACGATCATTTGGCGTCTGCCACCCAATCCCTGCCAAAGTGAAATCAATTGATCCACTGAATTTTTCCTCTTCAAGGGCTTCTGCCCAGATGTTGCCAACCCTGTTTGCGGCAACAGCCTTAACAATCGGTTAGCCAACCAGAGGTTATACAGATTCGCGTCAATGAAATTTCAGGTGCAAAATGAGCGACACGGCAGATCCAGATGAAACTCCGCCCCCAAAGCGGTCGAAGCGCCCGCTTCTCTTCGGGCTTGTGTTGGCTGTCATTTTGGCGGCCGGCGGGTTTTACGCCGTCTGGTCGGGTCTGATTCTGGCAGATCATGCAGAGACAGAGCCGACAGAGGAGCTCGCCTTGGCGCCGCTGCCCGACGTGGCTTTCGTTCCGATCCAGCCAATCATCATCAATTTGGGGGAAAGTCGTGACAACCAATATCTTCGGTTCCAAGCCCAGCTTGAGGTGCGCAAATCTGCGGAACAAGAGATTACCGAACTGATCCCGCGTATTGTGGACGTGCTGAACGGGTATTTGCGGGCGATCAAACCGTCAGAGCTGGAAAAAAGAACGGCCCTTATTCGAATGCGCGCGCAGATGTTGCGAAGGATCCAAGTGGTAACAGGGGAAGGCCGCGTTCGGGATCTTTTGATCATGGAATTTGTACTGAATTAGGTAAAAAATTATGGAAATCATCTCTGACATTTTACTGATCCTAGGTGCTATCGCAGCCACGATCTATTGCATCGTCTTGTCCAGAAGATTGCGGCGTTTTACCGATCTGGAAAAGGGCGTTGGTGGCGCAATCGCGGTCTTGTCTGCGCAGGTGGACGACATGACCAAGACATTGCAGGTGGCCCAGTCTTCAGCAACCGGTTCTGCGGAATCGCTCGATAAATTGACGGGCCGGGCAGAAGGTGCGGCGCGGCGTTTGGAACTGCTTGTGGCCTCATTGCATGACATTCCAGAGCCGCAAGAAAAGCCAAAAGATCCGGAACCCGAAAAAGCGCCAGAGCCGTTTTTTCTAAGCAAGCGTTCCCAAGTTTGATGGTGATGACATGATGAATTCAAAAATGCCTATCAAGAAATGGTCAAGTGGTCGTGGTGCGTTGCTTTTTGTTGCCGGCTTGTTTGCGGCCTCAGCGTTGATCCGGTTTGCCGCAGGCAGTGGCCAGGCAATCGCCAAAGAGGTGGCAGAGATGGGATCGCAGGAGGTAGATACGCATGCGTCTCCCCTCTGTGAGCCCACGGCAGGGGCGGCTGAACTTGCGCGAACATTGGTGTTGCGGCAGCAAGAAATTGAAAAAAAGAATGTGCGACTGCAAGAGTTTGAGCAGGCGCTTGCGTTAACCGAGACTGAAGTTCGTGCAAGACTTGCAGAAATGAAGCAGGCTGAAGATCGGTTGTCGGCAACCATTGCCCAATCCAAAACGGCTGCAGAAGACGATCTTTCCAAGCTGACTTCCGTATATGAAAACATGAAGCCAGCAGACGCCGCACGGCTCTTTGAAGAAATGAATGCAACTTTCGCGGCCGGTTTCATTGGTCGAATGCGACCCGACGCTGCGGCATCAGTCATGGCGGGTCTGTCACCGCAATCGGCCTATTCGATTAGCGTCATTTTGGCAGGCAGAAATGCAAAAGCGGGAGATACGCAGTCTATGTTGCCGGAAAATTAACTCCTTTTTGAAAGAGTTTTCTTGGATGAAATGACAAGATGAGTGGTGCGCAGCGTGGTTGGATTATTTGGAATCGGAATGATCTTCGTAATGGTCTTTGGCGGCTATCTGGCTGGCGGCGGCAAAATGGCGATTATCCTAAAGTCGCTTCCATATGAAATGACGATGATCGGCGGTGCCGCTGTGGGCGCTTTTGTGGTCAGCAACGATATTGGGTCAGTTAAGCAAACACTCAGAGATCTGAAAAAAGTCTTCAAGGGGTTGAAATGGACGCCGCCGGATTACCGGGACTTGTTGTGCCTGTTGTTTGAACTTATCCGAATTGCGCGCCAGAATCCCGTTGGTCTTGAAGAACATATCGAAACGCCCGACCAGTCATCTGTCTTTTTGAAATACCCCAAAATCCTGGCCGATAAAGAGGCTGTGAATCTGATTTGCGACACGTTGCGGTCCGCGTCAATGAACTATGATGACCCACATCAGGTGGAAGAGGTGCTTGAAAAACGGCTCGACGCCAATTTGCATCATTCTCTAAATTCAAGCCATGCCTTGCAAACGGTGGCAGACGGGCTGCCTGCGCTTGGGATTGTGGCTGCGGTTCTTGGCGTGATCAAGACAATGGGATCAATCGATCAACCACCTGAAATTTTGGGAAAAATGATCGGCGGTGCCCTGGTCGGTACTTTTTTGGGCATCTTCCTGGCCTATGGTCTCGTCGGACCGTTTGCGGCCAAGGTCAAAGCGGTCGTCGAAGAGGACAGTCACTTCTATCATTTGATCCGCGAAGTCCTTGTTGCCAATCTTTACGAACATTCAACCAACATTTGTATAGAGGTCGGACGCCAGAATACGCCCAGTAGTTATCGCCCTACCTTTGCAGAGCTCGAGGAGGCGCTGAAGGAAGTCAAACAGGACGCAGCATGATTAGGATCTCGACCCTGATATTGGCACTGCTTGTTCCGATTTCGGCAGTGGCAAATACGACAGTCGTTCGAAGTGGCGAACATGCAGATTTTTCCCGGTTGGTTATTCAGTTTCCAGATCATCCGAAATGGGTTTTTGGACGAGATGACGGAGGCTACGAGTTTCGGTTTGATGACGAACAGCAGGTGTTGGATGTCAGTAAAATATTCGACCTCATTCCCAAAACACGTATCCAAAATGTTGTTGTGCCGGGGCCAGGTCGGTTAAAATTGTTCGTAGATTGTGAATGCCACGGCGATGCTTTTGAAATGCACAATGGGCGGATCGTATTGGACATCAAAGATGGTCCTGGATCGCCAGGTTCATTGTTCGAAGAACAAATTTTGAAGAAGAGCGAAACAAGCCTTACTGCAGAGATTCAGCCAAAGATTGAGCCGGAAACTTCTGTTTCGCAACCACAATTCGCATCAACGCCGACCCCTTCAATATCCTCATCAACTGATACGGCGCTGCAGTTTGTTGTTGGAGAAGTAATAGAAGCGAATTTGGCGGAGGACGTCGACCTAAATGAAGTCGAGGCATCGACGGAAGAGGTCATTGCCAATACAAAACCAGAAAAATCCGAGCCGATAAAAATCAATGCTATGCCCTATTTCCAGTTTCGGGCGCAGCCCAGAACGGCTGATTTAGCGCGGACATCATTGCTCAAAAGCCTTCAACGCGCTGCAGCGCAAGGTCTAGTTCGTATACCGCGAGTCAAACCCGGAGAAAAACAGGACAAAGAAGTATTGAATTCAGCGGTAGAGAGTGATTCGCAAGAAAGTTTAGAATCTGCCCAGGCCAACGACGTAAATGGCCATATTCGGATTGAAACCGTTGTGGATCGCGATGATCGAAGTCTTGCGCCTAGTATGACGACTGAAGACGAAATGTGCGACGATACATTTCTCGCCTCTATTGGGTCTTGGGGTAACCCCGAGACATTGCAAGATCCCTATGATGATCTGCGTAGTCGGCTGGTAGGTGAGTTCGATGAGTTGTCCAAGGAAGCCGTTGATGCATTGGTCAAAAGACAGATTTATCTAGGTTTCGGAGCCGAAGCCAACGCTTTGATGGCAGAATTTTCCGGTGAAATTCCGGAAGCCAGGATGTTGCGTGAAATGGCCATTTTGGTCGATGGAGATCGCTTGGGCGAGGGCTCTGTCTTAGCGTCAAAAATTACTTGTCCCGGCGCCTTTTCGATGTGGGGATTACTGGCACACAGGCGCATTCCAGACAAAACAACCATCGATACAAAATCTGTTTTACAAGCTTTTTCTGCTTTACCGGTCCATCTCCGGAAAAATTTTGCTCGGGCTCTGGCGAATCATTTTTTGGACATTGACGACTTGGACACGGCCACGAGCATAAAGAACCTTGCGGGCCGCGCGTCAAAACTGTCTGTCCCGGACTTGGAGCTATTAGAGGCCAAGATTTCTGACAAGAGCGGCGAGACAGAAAAGTCTCTATCTCGATTGAACTCAGTATATTTGGCAAATGGGCCCGATGCAGCAATTGCATTGGCAGAATTGATCGAAACCCAGATCAAGAACGAGATTCCAGTTGATAAACAAAACGCGCGTGCTGCAGGCGCCTTGGCGGTCGAGTATCGCGGAACGCCCGTCGGAATCCGATTAAAGATGGCTTCTATCCGGGGGGGTGCTCAGACAGATCCAGTTGAAACGATCATGGGGCTTATTGAAACTGCCAGGGAGGTTGACGGTTTATCAGACCTTCAAGTCGCGGCCCTGACGTCAGAAGCGCTTCTTCGAAACGCTCAATTTTCGAATGACGAAACGTTTTTGCGGGTCGTATTTTCCCGCACGTTTACGAAAGAAATGTCGTATGATGCAAAGTTGGCCACAGCTTCGCGATTGTTGAAATTGGGCTTTGCTGAAAAAGCCCGGAATATTGCCGAATTGTATGATGGCACACCTTCCAAAGACATCAGACTTCTGCTTGCAGAAATCGCAGTTTCAAAGGGAAATTTTGTGGAAGCAAAGGGTATTCTTGCAGGGCTTTCAAGGGCCGACAAAGACATACTGTTGGCAAAAATTGATGAGAAAATCGGCGATCTGTCAAAAGCGAGTACGAAATATGCCGAACTCGGTAATGTTAAAGACGAGCTAAGCACTGCATGGCGAAATAATGATTGGAAAAGAGTCGCTGAAATCGATGACGGTGTTATGGCCAAGGCAGCTCAACTGGCTATGGAACGGATCGCGGTTCAGCAAGAGCCATTGCCGGGCGAACAGTCGACCAAGTATTACGTAGAAGAAAAGACCCTCAATACCGGGCGCGCGGCGCGCGAGATACTTGAAGAGTTGTTGATCAAGACCAAAAGTTCGTTGTGAGTCACGTCTTGTAAACCATTACTGCATAATCTGAAGGCCAGTCAAAAGCAGCAAGAATTGCGAAGAAATGGCCAATAAGACAAAAGCCCGTCTGCGTGCGGGATTTATCCGATACTTGGCGGCTTTAGTATTTTTACTGATCGCGTCTGGTTTGGCGACAGCCAAAATGTCCCCAAACGATCTAGAGGAATGTCGTAGAGTCGCCAAACTGGCATCACTTTCAACTGGCGTACCTGAGAACGTGTTGTACGCAATCTCGCTTGCTGAGACTGGCCGCAAAAAAGACAAGCGCTTTGGCCCCTGGCCGTGGACGGTCAACATGGAGGGGCGCGGCGTTTGGTTTGATACCTACGCTGCCGCGCAAGAATTCGTTGATGCGGAATTTGCCAGAGGCGCGAGAAGTTTCGATGTCGGGTGCTTTCAGCTAAATTACAAATGGCATGGACATGGGTTTTCTTCGATCGAAGAAATGTTCGACCCAATGACCAACGCCTTATATGCGGCAAAGTTTCTGCGGGAACTCTACCGTGAAATGGGAAACTGGTCGGACGCAGCGGGCGCGTATCATTCACGAACGCCAAAACATGCCAACAAATACAAAGCGAGATTCGACAAAATTTATGCACGGCTGAGCCCGGAGGGGGGAGATAAGAAACTCCTCGCTGAATCTAAGAATGGGCACCAGCTGGAAGCGGCACCTGAAGCGACAGTTGGGACTGAAAACGGATTTCCATTGTTGCATGGAAATTCCCTGGCTCAGACCGGCATGGGATCACTGTTCCCTTCTGGCACATCCGGCACGGCGGCTCCGTTTTTTATTGGCGGCTGATATGTTCCAAGAGATAAAGATCGCTGCCGTCTTTCAGCCAACGGTTTTGTTGGCTCTTTCTCTGATGGCGATTATCGTGATGATGATTTTGCCGATGCCGGCCTGGGTGCTCGATGTCGGCTTGGCCGCCTCTTTTACGCTCGCAATTTTGATGTTTACGGTCACATTATTCATTGAACGGCCGCTCGATTTCTCGGCCTTCCCGTCGGTTTTGCTGGCGTCTTTGATGCTTCGGCTTTCGCTTAACATTTCTTCGACAAAGTTAATTATTGGCCAAGGCCACACTGGAACTGCGGCAGCCGGCAATGTCATTGAAGGCTTTGCGCAATTCGTAATGGGTGGAAGTGTCTTTTTGGGTCTGGTGGTCTTTGGTGTTCTTTTGATCGTAAATTTCGTCGTGATCACCAAAGGTGCCACCCGCATGGCAGAGGTCGGGGCCCGGTTTGCCCTTGACGGAATGCCAGGCAAACAGCTTGCGATTGACAGTGACATGTCGGCGGGAGCAATCGATCATGCTGAAGCAAAATCCCGGCGAGAGACAGAGCTGGCTGAAACCACATTTTTCGGATCGCTGGATGGCGCATCGAAATTCGTAAAAGGCGACGCCATCGCGGGCTTGCTTATCACCATGTTAAATTTGGTGATGGGCTTGGTCATTGGCGTCGCGCTCCATGGAATGCCGCTTTCGCGGGCCTTTGAAACCTACGCGATCCTGACAGTGGGCGATGGTTTGGTGTCGCAATTTCCGGCCGTGATCATTTCGATCGGAACGGCGCTTTTGCTGGCCAAGGGCGGGGCGACGGGATCGACTGATGTGGCCTTTTTCGCGCAGCTGGGTCGATACCCGGCGGCGCTTGGAACGGTTGCCGTTTTAATGGGGATGTTTGCGTTGGTGCCGGGATTACCGTTCATTCCATTCTTGATTGGTGCGGTCACTTTGGGGCTGAGTGCGGTCGTCTCTCATCGGTCTTTGCAGGAAAAGCTCGACACAACAGTCGATACAATTGCAGAACTTGAACCGGCCGCAAAACAATCCCTTGGCGACGTGTTGGATCTTGATGACATTCATGTCGAATTTTCGCCCGATCTTGTTTCGATGGTGCTTGATCCGACAAATGGTCTTGAGGCCAGGGTTGAAAATATCAGGCGGCATGTCGCAAGGACGTTCGGAGTCATCCTGCCGGAAATCCGGTTAACGGATGACGTGACCTTACCAACAGGAACCTATGTTATCCGAGTTCATGGGGTTGAGCAGGTGCGTGATTTTCTTGACTCTGACCGATCGCTTGCGCTTTTGCCGGACGATACAACTGACTTTCCGGCGGGCCACGATGTTAAAGAACCCGTTTACGGCGCGCCGGCCCGGTGGATTGGTGCACAAGACCATGAAGCGGCCATGCTGGCCGGGGTCACGTTGGTGAACCCGGCGGAAGTCTTGGCCACGCACCTGCTGGAGGTTCTAAAAAAGAACCTTGGTCGTTTGTTGGGAATGAAATCGCTGCGTCGATTGCTGGATGAAATGACGAACTTGAGCGACCCAATCAGGTCCGACGCAAACCGAAAGCTATTGGACGATCTGATTCCGGACAAAGTTCCCATGGATGCGTTGTTAGCGACATTGCGGTTGCTGCTGCAGGAACGCGTGTCGATCAGAAATATGCCCCTAATCCTAGAGGCAATCGCAGAGGCACGGCCCGCAGTGACGCCACCGCAGGCCGTTTGTGAGCATGTTCGGCAAAAGCTGGGATTTCAGCTGGTCGCAGAGATTCGGCGCGGCGATGGCACAGTGCCCCTAATTCAATTGGATCCGGGATGGGAAAGCATTTTTGAAAAGTATCAACTGAATGCCGAGCACGGATCCGATGTGGCGTTGCCGCCAGAGGTCTTTAACCGGCTGGCAAATTCAATCGCTGAAAAAGTCGCGGCTGCGGGTGAAAATGGTGTCTATCCAGCGCTCATGACAAGCGCCAATCGACGTAAATATCTGCACACAGTGATTGGAACCAAGGGCCTGCCGAACCCCGTCTTGTCGTATGATGAAATCGGGACAGATGCCAAACCTTCATTGGTCGGGCTTGTCGCCGCATGACCAGCCAGTTGACAGGCCTGTTTCAGATTGACCCAGATTGGTTGGTGATTGGTTTTCTTGTTTTTCTTAGGGTGGGAGCGGCCATGGCCCTGTTGCCCGCGCTCGGCGAAAAATCTGTCCCTCAAAGGATAAGGTTGCTGATTGGGGTGTTGTTGGCGCTGGTGGTGTTTCCAGGCGCATTGCCTTGGTTTCCGGCGGAAATTCCGTCGGGCAGTGGTTTGGTCCTGTTTGTCGGAGCAGAAGTCGTTGCTGGTTTGACGATTGGGGTGTCGTTGCGGTTGTTTGTTCACGCCCTACAGATCACCGGCGCAATCGTGGCGCAATCCACGTCTCTGTCGCAAATCTTTGGCGGCGCTGGTTTGGACCCACAGCCAGCGATCGGCCATGTCTTGGTTATTGCCGGTTTGGCTTTGGCTGTGACGCTTGGATTGCACGTCAAGTTTGTTCAGTTGATTTTGTTTTCCTATCAACTCTTTACGCCTGGAAAATTCCTTTTGGGCTCAGGTCTGTCTGAATGGGGAGTTATGCAAATTGCGCGCGTGTTTGCCCTGGCGTTTTCGCTCGCTGCGCCGTTTGTTGTTGCAACGTTGATTTACAATATCGCGCTTGGGGCAATCAACCGCGCCATGCCGCAGCTTATGGTTTCCTTTGTCGGCGCACCGGCAATTACGGCAGGGGGTTTGGTCATGCTGGCTATTATCACGCCCCTAATTCTGTCGGTTTGGCACATTGAAATAGAGTCGTTTATTGCAAATCCGTTTGGGGGCCAGCCGTGAGCGAGGCGGGTGAAAGCGACGACAAAC
The DNA here is from genome assembly GCA_051251595.1 of Marinosulfonomonas sp. Taxonomy (GTDB): domain Bacteria; phylum Pseudomonadota; class Alphaproteobacteria; order Rhodobacterales; family Rhodobacteraceae; genus NORP110. Next base: position 274,972 of record JBPOFA010000001.1, on the reverse strand, counting down.
AATACGAGCCAACTCAGAAAAAGTTGGAGGATGCCCGAAGGAAAGGGGATTTGGCGCGATCGGCGGATTTGAACGCCGCGGCTGCATATGCTGGTTTTTACGTGGTCGCCTTTACGGTTGGTGCAAGCATTTTGGCCCAAATGGGTTCGGATTTGACAAGAGTGTTTTCCGATATAACGCAATTGAGTGAAGAGATGTTTTCCGGGGGTGCACAAAGAGTATTTGGTGATCTAATGACCAGTGTTGTTTGGGCCGTATCGCCTTGGTTCATTTTGCCCCTCATCACGACGGTCTTGTCGGTCTTGGTCCAGCAATCGTTCGTCGTCGCGCCAGACAAATTGACGCCCAAACTCAGTCGAATTTCGTTGTTGGCCAATGCCAAGAATAAATACGGGCGTCAGGGACTATTTGAATTTGCAAAGGCATTCGCAAAGTTACTTTTGTTGTGTTTGGTTCTTGGTATCTTCCTGGTCCAGACGTTTCCGGACACTGTTGTTTCCGTGGAAATGAAGCCAGTTCAAATCGTCGCTTTTATGGCAGAGTTGGTTGTTCAGTTCGTTGGAATCGTCTTGCTGATTTCCGTCGTTATTGGCGCCATAGATTTCCTTTGGCAAAAGTCAGAACACATTCGAAAGAACCGAATGTCGCGAAAAGAACTTACTGACGAAGCGAAACAATCCGAAGGCGACCCGCATGTGAAACAACAGCGCCGCCGGCGCGCCCAAGAAATTGCGTTGAACAAGATGTTGGCTGATGTCCCAACAGCAGATGTCGTGATTGTTAACCCGACGCATTTTGCTGTCGCTTTGAAATGGACCCGCGCACCTGGTGAAGCTCCTGTCTGTGTTGCAAAGGGTGTCGACGAAATTGCGGCCAGAATCCGAGAGATTTCGCATGAATCGGGCATACCAATTCACCATGATCCACCAACGGCGCGCGCGTTGTTCGGAACGGTAGACATCGGAGAGCAGATTTTGCCAGAGCATTACCGTGCCGTGGCCGCGGCGATCCGGTTTGCAGACAGCATGGCCGCGAAAATGGCCAAGACGACGGGGGGGCGAAAATGAAAAACTCGTTTCAAGAGCTGATCCCAATTGTTGAGCTTATCGAAGTCCAGCAACGTGAAAAATACGCTGAATTGGCCAAGCAGATTTCTCAGGTGGAGGAGGAATTAAGTGAGCTTCGGGCGCAATATGCCGAACCTGACACGACCCATGCTCTTGCCATTGGTCAACGCGGTGTGTGGAACGCTTGGTTACAGCAAGAAATACAATCGATGTTGTTGCGGCAGGCCAATTCTTTGGCGGCGAAAGAACGTCAGGCCATAGAGCTTAAGACTGCAATTGGGCGCGCGGATGTCGTGCGAAAGCTTGCTCGAAAGAATGACGGTTCAAGGTAGAGAGATTGTCGGTGCCTTCTCAGACATCTTGACGGACCAAATCGACGATCAATACATCTGATACGGCGTCGCCGAGTGTTTTTTGCGCTGTTTCCAACAGGGCTTGGCGCAGCAGGTCCATGTTTCGGCTGGTCGTAAAAACGCCATCGAAACCGCCTGCATTGGCGTGATCAAAAAGAACCTGAAGAAAAATGTCACGCAGTTTCGGTTCCAATTGATAGACTTGATCTTGCCCTCCAGTCACAATTTCCAAGGTCAAGGAGAGGACGACCAAAGACGTTACTTTTCCTTCGAAGACTACCGGAACCACAAATTGATTGTTCAACTTGACGAAATCGACATTCAAATTGGCGGGTTGAATTTGGGTTGTTTCGGTATGGTCAGCAGCGTCATGCGATGCAATATCGCCGCATGGGCCAAGCGCATTTTCCGCAACCGGTTCAGGTTGCAAAATTTTGCCTGCGCCGATACCCGCGACAAGGCCCATCAGGGACAAAATAACTGGCAAGAGTTTACGCATCTCTTAAGATCCTAAAATGGTAGGACTTGGCCAAGAACCTGTTGGCCAGGTCTTGGTTTTTGGACATTGGATATTTGTCCGCGTCCGCCATAAGAAATTCGCGCCGACGCAATTTTATCGTAGGTTATTTCATTTTGTCGCGAAATGTCTTCTGGCCGCACATAGCCAGAGACCAGCAGTTCGCGGACTTCGAAATTGACCCGAACTTCTTGTGACCCTTCGATTTGCAGGACACCATTGGGCAACACACCGGTAATCGTGGCCGCAACCCTAAGCGTCAGTTTTTCCTTGCGACGGACAGAGCCGTCGCCTGCGGATTTGCTCGATGATTTCAGCGCGACTGCGGGATCCAAGCTGGCGCCCTCTGGCAACAAAGGGTTTATTCTTTGGGGGATGCCGAGCAGTGACGGAATGGACAAATCTTCGGATCCGGTGCGCTCCCGGGAAGATGAATTTGAAATTTCGGCTTTGTCATCGATTTCGATCACGACGGTCATGATGTCGCCCTGACCGATTGCGCGACGATCACCCAAAAGCGATTGTTTGCCAGAGCTCCACAGCGAAGCCTGATCATATGGTCCGCGCCGGTCGAGCCGGTAAGGAAGACCTGGTGACATCATTGCATTGTGTTCCGCGCCCGTCTGGTTGCTGGACAGCGCTGCACTGCGTTCGACGAAGTCGCCGTTTGAACAGCCCAACAAAAGAGCCAAGGATGGCAAAAGATATTTCATATTTTGTCCTAGTTTCGCTATTGCCCGAGCCCGTCAACGACCACATTTCCGTTGGCGTCCACCGTGCCGGTTAGGCTGGTTCTAGAGGCGATGTTCATGACTTTTAGGGTGTCACCGACGCCGGCCCTGCCAAGAGATCGCGCTTCGGTTGAGATCAAAAGACTGCCGCGCAGGAACACCAATGTCACAATTTCATTTCGTTGAATCACGGCTGCTGGCCCAATTTGATCACGCGAAATGGGGCGGCCTTCGTATAGAATTACCCGCGCCTCCATCCCGATTACGTCAGACGGTTTGGAAAATGCACTTGGGTTTGCGTTTTTTTCGACGATCACATCAGCAGCAGTGAGAATGGTGTTGCTGCGGATGGTCCGCGCCGCGCGCAAAGTGTCTGCGAAAGCCGCATTTGAAAGCAAACCCAGAACCAAAGATATGACGACAATAGGTTTCATTTACCGGACCTGAGTGGTGGCGGACATCATCTGATCCGCTGCAGTGATGACTTTGGCGTTCAGTTCATATCCGCGTTGCGCTTCGATCAGTTCGGTGACTTGCCGCACCGCATCGACCGAAGAGTCTTCCAGATAGCCTTGGCGCACGGTGCCCAGACCGTCTTCGCCCGGCGCGGCGACCAGAGGGGACCCGGATGCCTCTGTTTCCAGGAACAGATTGTTGCCGATCGCCTCTAACCCTTTGCTGTTGGAGAACCCGGCGAGGGTGAATTGCCCCAAAAGTTCGGGTTCGACCCGGTCGGTGAAATAGGCGTAAATCTCACCATCTGCATTTATCGAAATACTGCGGGCGTCTTCGGGAATGACGATATCTGGCACCACACCAAACCCATCTGATGTCACGATCAAACCATCACCGGAACGCTTTAATGCGCCGTCTCGGGTATAGGCCGAAGCGCCAGAGGGTAACGTCACCTCAAAGTAACCTTTGCCCTCGATCGCCAGATCCAAATCGCCGTTGGTTGCGGATAAGGACCCTTGGGAAATGTTGACCGATACTGCAGATGGACGGACGCCCAAGCCAAGTTGAACCCCGGTTGGAAGCACGGTTCCATCCGCCGCGTTTATTGATCCTGGTCGCGTCAATTGTTGATAGTGAAGATCGGCAAATTCGGCGCGTCGGGCGTTGTAGCCCGTGGTGCTCATATTCGCCAAGTTGTTAGAGATCACTTCGACCCGCATTTGTTGCGCGCTCATACCTGTCGCGGCGATTTTTAAGGCTCGCATAATCGGCTCCTTTACTTGCCCAATGTCTGCAGGACATTGCGTATACGCTGATCTTCCTGGTCCATCAGTTTTTGACCCATTTCATAGGCGTGCTGCACTTCGATCATTCGGGTGATTTCCAGAACAGGATTGACGTTTGATCCTTCCAGAAACCCTTGCAAAACTTTGGGGTCGTCGACGGGATTGACATCGCCTTGAGGTTCAAACCGAACGCCATTGTGGCGCGACATTTCGTTGATGTTGTCCGTGATAAAAACACCGATCTGTCCAAGTGGGCGCCCATCTGCAGACAAGGTTCCGTCTGCTGAAATTGTGATGCCCTTGGCATCTGGTGGAACGATGATCGCCGCCCGGCCGTCATCCATAACCCGCGCCCCATCACTTGCCACAAGTTCGCCCTCTGCATTGGTGCCGAAATTGCCCGCACGGGTCATTTGGACGCCGTCCGACCCTTGGACCAAAAAGTACCCGGGTCCCTCGATCGCAAGGTCAAAGGTGTTCTGTGTCTCGGACAGCGGGCCTTGTGCGGTACTGGTGATTTGAACATCGGCATTGGCCATGGACAAAGAGGCGCCGCCATTTTCCAAGTCATTCACAAATTCCGCAAAGAGCAGACCTTCTTTTTGAAATCCGGTTGTGGAAATGTTGGCAATGTTGTTTGCGACCACCTGCATTTCGCGCAACAGACCGGATTGTCGGGTAAGGGACGTGTAACCTGCGTTATCCATTGTTCAAATTCCGGCAATGAGGGGGACAAGATCGTGTGAAAAGAAGCCGACCAAGGTTTCTGTCATGAACCCCATGGTCGCCCAGAACACCAAAAGGATGGCGGCAAGCTTTGGCACAAAAGTCAGGGTCATTTCCTGGATAGAGGTCAAAGCCTGGAACAAACCGACGATCAGACCAGCGATCAAAGCGACGCTTAAGATCGGAAGCGACACTTCGACGGATATCCAAAGCGCTCTTCGCAGGATGTCGTATAAGAGGTTTTCTGTCATTAGATCACACCGGCATCCGCAGAATTTCCTGGTACGCTTCAACGATTTTGTCGCGCACGGTGACGGCGGTTTCCACGGCAAGTTCTGTTTGGGCAAGTGCCTGAACCAAGGATTGTGGGTCCGCGCCGTTTGTCATTGTCGCAAGTGCGGCGTCTTCGCCGGATTGAACGGTTTTTGCGAAATCCGCGACGACTTCGCCAAGCCCCGTGCCGGCGTCCGGTTTTGAGGGTGCCGTAGCTGGACGGGTTGCAGCATATTGTTGTGCCGCGATTGAAGATCGTAAGTCCATGATTATGCTTCCTATCTGCGCAACAGGTCGAGCAAGCTTTGCGACATTTGCCGGGCTTGATCGAACATCTTGAGGTTCGCTTCATAGCTGCGCTGCGCTTCCCGGGCGTCGGCGATTTCGACGACAAGGTTAACATTGGACCCCTGGTAGTGGCCGGTGTCATCGGCCAATGGGCTTCCCGGATCGTAGATTTGCGTCAGCGGGGTGTGATCAAGGGTGACGGGCGACGTCGTTACAGTCCCTGTCGTTGATCCGGCACGATAGTCTTGTTCGAATGCGACCGTTTTCCGATGATACCCGGGGGTATCGGCGTTAGCGATATTTTCCGAAACGTGCCGAATGCGGTTTGCCTGGGCCGTCATGGCGCTTGCAGATAGTTCAATGCTTTGAAGCAGATTTGACATTTTGTACTCTCCTACCGACCGCGGCCAAGGCTGGTCTTTAGAATGTTCAAGGAAGAGGAATAGACGGACAAAGCCAGATCGTGCTGAAGTCGAACATCTGTTGCCTTCATCATTTCCGTTTCCAATGAAACAGAATTTCCATTGGGCGAGGCCGCGCTGGTTGTGGCGAAGGTATCGGATCGGGCTTGTGAGGGTTCCGTTGCTTGGATGTGGCCCTGGCGGGTCGCGCGCATCGTTTTAAAGCCCGAGTCCCCGGAAAAGGCATCGGAAAAAGATTGCACCGTCACCGCCCTATAGCCCGGCGTATCAGCATTCGCGATATTTCGCGCGATGATGCTGTGCTGGCGCTCTGTGTGTTGCGCAAATTGGTTTGCGACGCGGAAAACTTCCAAATTTTCAAACATCGGGGCTTCTCCCTCGATTGGCTTCAACCAAGGCTTAACCCTGATTCCTTTAAAAACTGTTGTCAGAACCCAAGAAGGAATATCCGATGACATTAGGACTAGAGGCCCTGCAGGCAGAGGTCGCCGCCATTAAACCGGTAAAAAGAGTTGGCCGCGTCATCGCGATTGAGGGGGGGTGCGTCTTGGTTTCCGGGCTTTGCGACATTGCGGCGTTAGGGGACATGGTTAAAATTGTTCGCAAAAATAACGAATTTGTTCTCGCGGAAGTGTCCCAGCTTAAACCGGATTGTGTGGTACTCTTCCCGGATGGGCGGCTTGACGGGGTGCAGGTCGGGGACAGGATCGTGCATTTGGGCCGCGATTTGATCTGGCCCGATGTAAATTGGTTGGGTCGTGTCATTGATCCATATGGAAATGCGTTGGATGGATTACCGCTTTTGCGTGGTGGTGAAGGGCTATCTTTGCAAGGTGAACCGATCAATCCGGCACAACGGCGTGGTCTGGGGCAGAGATTGCAGACCGGGCTTTCTGTGTTGAACACGGTGTTGCCGATTGTACGGGGGCAGCGGGTCGGTCTTTTTGCTGGGTCCGGCGTCGGTAAATCGACGCTCTTGGGCAAGCTGGCCCGGGGATTGCAGGCGGATGTGGTCGTAATTGCATTGGTCGGGGAGCGCGGTCGAGAGGTAAGGGAGTTCGTAGAAAAAATTATCGGGCCCACAGGGATGGCGCGCGCGGTCGTCGTTGCTGCAACCTCCGACCGATCGGCAATAACGCGCCGTCGTTGTGCGAGAGCTGCAACGACAATTGCCGAATACTTTCGGGACCAGGGCAATCATGTCGTCCTTGTTCTGGATTCCGTCACCCGCTTTGCGCAGGCGCATCGCGAAATTGCATTGGCTTCAGGTGAGCCAGGAACATTAGGAGGATTTCCTCCGTCAGTGTCTCAGGAAATTTCCCAGCTCTGCGAACGGTCGGGACCCGGAACTGAGTTTAGTGGTGATATCACTGCAATCTTCAGCGTTCTCGTTGCTGGATCCGACATGGAAGAGCCAGTTGCAGATATGTTGCGCGGCTTTCTGGACGGGCACATCGTGTTGGACCGGTCTATCGCGGAAAGAGGTCGGTTTCCAGCAATCGACGTCTTACGCTCGGTGTCTAGATCTCTGCCCGAAGCCGCAGAAAATCATGAAAACGATTTGATATCGCGGACACGGCAAACGCTAAGTGTTTACGAGCAAAATGAAATGATGATCCGGGCCAGTCTTTATTCTTCGGGTAGCAATGAAATGATTGATGAAGCGATCGACGTTTGGCCAAGGCTAGATGACTTCTTTGGGTCGAGTGAGGCTGGCAAAATTGAACATAGCTTTCAGAAGTTGGCGAGTTGTTTTCAGCCGGATGACGAAACAGTCGAAAGAGCAGATTGAAGCCAATTTATGTACCAAGCAGACCGGCCTGATTTCCCGGCCCTGCGTTTTGTAATAGTGTCAATACGATCGACCCTGATGACGTGGCCGTGGCGAGTGAGGTCAGTTCGGCCCGAATCAAAAACCTTTTCACAAGTTCTTCTTGCGTATCTGGATCCGAATATTCTGAAACTTCGCTTTTTCCAAAAACTCGGTCTGCACGGCTTCTGAATTCTTCAACCTGCCTGTCCAGATCCAGAGTTGCCACAGCGGATGGCACACCCAATGCTTGCTCAAACACGCGCCGTGTCGGAGGCGATCCTAAGACAGAAAACCAAAAACCGTTTTCTGTACTTTGTTTGGATAATATACCTGCAAGGTCTTGGCTGAAGCCAAGCGCCAACCGTAAGTTTTCATTTTGATCGCCGACTGCTTTTTCAAACTCTTTCGTTTCGTAGGATGCGATGATCTTGTCCGCAAAGGTCGAAATTTGTGTGTATCCAATTCCGGTGTCGCCGAAACCAAATGTCCTTGAAAATTCAGAGTATCGTTTGTCAGCAAGCCTGTTCGACAAAGCGTCATCGTCCAAAGTTCCATCTTCCAACACCTTTTTGATGAAGAACGTATTGTTAATGTCTTCCCCCAGACCAAACGCGCCCAGTGCGACAGATAATAGACGTCGGTCGGCCACGAGATCCTGGGCTGAGGTGACAGAGCTTATGTTTTCACGAAAATAGTCGCGGTCCCGTTTGATCTGTTGGGAATCCGCAAAGGCTTTGGTCTGGTCTTCCATTGTTCGTTGAAGAAATCCCCAACCGGCGACGCCGGAGAAAGGAATGATAGGTTGAAAGCTCATGTTGCTCTTGTTGCCATAAGACGTTCTTCGCGCGGTAGAATTTCCCTAAGCGCTTTCATCGATTGATAAAACTGCCCGTCCAGAATGGACTGGGTTGCTCTTGCCAAAAGAAACCGACTGTCAGAATCTTTAAAAACTTGGCTTAGCTGTTCAATACCTCGCAACAATTGTGGCGTTGCCTCGTCCGGAACGGCGTCACCCGACAGAACCAGTTGAGCGATATAACAGACCCGTCGCACTGGCGTGTTGACTTCCTCTGGATGCAATGCATCACGCAGCCTGAGTATATTTGCGTTTGGTGTCATGATCGACAATTTACATCTGCGATCCCCATTTTCGATGACGGCGCCGTTTATTAGGACGCGTTCTTTGGGCCCGAGTTTAAGAACAAGTCCGCTCATGATGTGCCCTCCTGATGACGTAGTCCGCGAAGGATTGCGGTATTTACTTCAATTAGGGAATCAGCTGTGGCGCTTCCCGCCAAAATACGTGACGTTCGGTCCATCGTGAATTCGTAAAGATAGAAAATTTGCGCCCTCAGATCTTGGGGAAGGCCGTTTTCTTCACTGGCGACATCGACGGCCAAAAGGATCCACATTTGTCTGTTTTGGTGCAGTGCGGTGACGAATTCCTTAAAATTCTTTTTAGGATCAGATCGTTTAAGATCATGCGTGACTCGCGCAATAATGTCGCCCTCATTTCCGCGCTCTGTCCGTATAGGGGCGCCGGTTGAGGCATAAGCATTTTGTGCCATTTGCAATGCGTTCAAGTTAGGTCCTTCCTTTGACCAAGAATAGTTGAGATGTGTCAGCTATTTGAGTGGGACGAGGTGCTTGAGTGGCGCCCCGTCCCGACGTGGTTATCGGAAGAGTGACAACAGTGATTGCGGAGCCTGGTTGGCGATCGAAAGCGATTGCACACCTAGCTGCTGTTGAACCTGGAGCGCCTGAAGCCGTGCGGAGGCTTCTTCCATGTCGGCGTCGACCATTGTGCCGATACCGGCTTTCAATGAGTCTGTTAGTTTGCCGATGAAATCACGTTGCGTTTCAATCCGTCCCTGTGCGGACCCAAATTCGGCCGCGGCATCGATCGAGTTGTTGATCAACGTTTCAATATTTGAAAGCGCTGCATTTGCACCAGCATCCGTTGTTACATCAATGGAATCCAGTCCAAACATGCCGCCAGATGCCGTACCGCCTGCGGCCCCTGCACGTGCCAGAGAAACCGAAGAGGCTGTGTTATTGTCGATTTTTAGTGCCCATTGACCGGACGAATTCTGGGTGACTTGGGTCGAAATGCCATCGATGGATCCACCATCGATTGCGGATTTCAAACCCTTGGCCACATCTTCGAAAGTTTCGCCCTTGCCAGCAACATAGGTGAAAGTTGCAGAACCGACGGTCGCTTGATAGCCGTCGCCCTCTGCCACATTCGCCGCGCCAGAGAAGGTAAGTGTTTCGGCGCGTTCCGCAATTGATGCAGCAGATGCTGTTGCGCCGGTCGCGGACAATGCAACGTCCTCGAATGCTCTGGTGGAAGTAAGTGTAATAACATTCGATGACACGCTCGCCGTGACACCGACAATCCCCAAGGCGTTAATTGACCCGGTTATCGACGATGCAGCGGCATCCTGGTCGCCCGTCAAATCGCCAGCGCCAAAACTAAGGGTCGCACCTCCGACATTGATTGAAAGCACATTGTCGCTCATATCCGCATCAGTGGCAATTGTGACCGTTGCCGTGTTGCCGGTGTTGGTGGCGGCTGCAGCGCTCAAAGTTGCATTGGCAGACAAATCCGTGCCGGTACCCAGGGTACCCGCAGTTGTCGTCAGGTCCTGGCGGGCGATTTTGATGTTACTGGCGGAAACCGACCCATCACTGGCGCGATCCAATGAAGACAAAACGTTAACGTCGTCGGTGCCTTTCAACAAATTCAAGCCGTTGAATTGGGCAGCATTGACAACGGACGAAATTTGGTCGCGCAGCGCTGCAATGTCCGTCTGGATTTTGCCGCGGTCGACGTTTTCCTCTTGAGAGGCGACAACCTTTTGTTTGATGTCTGTTAGCAGGTCTGTGATCGTTTCAGAGGCTTGGCGCGCGACGGCTACCGAGGATTCGCCAAGTGACAGACTTTCGGAAATTCCTTTGAAGCCTTTGACGTCTGATTCCATGATTTTCGAAATCGCCCAAATAGAAGCGCTGTCCTTGGCGGATGCCACTTTCATACCTGTTGAAATCTCACTTTGGATTTTTGACAAGTTGGTATTAATGGATTTGAGCGTTTGAAGGGCGACCATTGCGCCTTCATTTGTCAGAATACTAGACATGATTGTTCCTTTTGCTTTACGGCGCTTTTGCGCACGAATTAACCAAACCGCCTGTAGGCAGTCGCCTTTTGTCATTCTGACAGATACGGGATTTCAGCTTCGCCCGTGCCAACCCCAATTCCGGGTGCATGCCAACCATGATTGCAAGATGCTAAGAGAACCCTAAATCGCCAAGCCGTTTGCCGAAAATTCTACTTAAATTGAAGGTAACTATGCCCGGCGTTCGACGGACACTTCTTGTCCGCCATGCGCCTGTTTTTTGCCGTCTTCATTGTAAGTGCTTAGGGGGCGGGTGCTTTGGTCGGTATGCTTAAGGGCCTGCGCGACGGACCGCACACCTTCAGCAGCGGCCAGAAGCAGTTTTTGGTTTCGTTCAATTTTAGACTTTAACCTATGCGTGTCGCGCGCCACGCTTTCTTTGTTGAGTTGGGCGGCCAACATCTTGTTCTTTTCGCGCTGAATTTTTTGCAGACTAACAAAATCGCCCTTCAAGATCACGCCCCGTTCCCGGTCCAATAGATCTTCTAGCGCAATGGCGTCCACGTCCCGAGTAAACAGCATCATTTTATTGGTCCTTTAACGCTTCGAACAATGATTGAGCCAAGCCGATTCCACCGGCTTGAACCATTAAATCCGCTTGGGCATGGCGCAAAAATGAACCGAACTGCTCTTCGCCTGCGCCACCACCAAAACTGTCGGACACAGCGCCCAAACCGCTCGATTTCAGCATTTCTGCAAGAAAATTAGCTTCCAGTTTTTGGGCCGTTTTCCAAAGCGCCAAGTCTTTTGCCGATGCCTGGGACGCTACCGCGCCAAGATTCGCAATATGTGCCATTGAATTCTTTCAATTGAACCAGTTTTTCTGATTTTGCGCCTGAGTCGGTAAATAAGCAGTAACCTATTTGGGAAATACTCAGGCCAATTGAAAAAATTTGGTTGCTTCAAATGGACTTATCGGTCGCTGCACCTGTTCCGGATTCTGCCGCACAAATCGCGAGCGCCTCACTGGTGGACGGTTTGCCCAGGGGTGACGCGAGGGTTGGATTTGATCAAATCGTCGAGGATCAAGTTAAAAGCGCTGATCATGAAACCGTTCGCGAAACTGAGACTGAAGAAGACGCTGAAACAATTGAAAATTCTTGGGGGGTACTCCCCTTGGTCAACCTTCAAGGTGCGCAGGTTGGTGGGGAAATTCCGGTTTGGGAAAAAGGTGGGGGACATGATGTAAGCCGTGCACCGATACAAATGCTGGATGCTCCCTTGACTGACATAGAGCCCAAAGCTGCGTCTGACTCCGACATGCTGGCGGGCAAGCCGGCCTTCGATTCATTCGGCAAAGTTTCGGGTGAAAGTGTGGAATTGGCAAAACTACCAGTGGGTCGATCTGAACAAGACGTCACGGCCGCAGGGCGGACCACTGTTGGCGAAAAGGCAGTGGGGGATCCGCCTATGCGGGCGATCAATTCTGGCCTGCTTTTGGGGTCTGCAAAAGGGCTAGGCCTGATGCCGCCGGTTGGGCAAATTGAGTTACCCACAGGGGATCCTGACCGCATGTCGGAACCAATATTGTCGTCAGAAATGCGCCCAATGATCCCAGGTCACGCCGACGGTGGGAAGCAAAGCCAAGATCAAAACGCTGTCTTCCTATCAGCAAGCCAGATGGTGAGTGATCTGCACGTTGCACAAGACGCCGCCGTAATGGATGGCCGACATAATGGTCTGGAAGCGCGCGATGTTCAGATGCAAGTGACTTCCACAGATGCGCGCGCGGATGCCACACCTCGTTTGAATTCCACTCCGTATTCCCAGCCGACCAATTCGACCCAAGTCATATCTTTCATTTCAAATGCGGCGCAAACGCTCAAAGACCAACCGATTGAGCTGGTCTTAAGCCCTGAAGAATTGGGACGGGTCCGGCTTCGCCTGAATGCATCGGACTCCGCAATGGGGGTCATTGTGGCCGTGGAGCGCCCTGAAACACTAGATTTGTTACGGCGTAACATTGATCTGTTGGCCGATCAGCTGTCCGATATTGGCTATGAAACGCTTTCGTTCGAATTTGTTGAGGATGATCGTCAATCGGATGCATTTCTGAGGGATAGCGAGCATCAAGGGCCGGAAACTGGCGAAGAGGATAGGCCTATTGAGATTGCTCAGGTCCAGCGGATCGCTGTGCTGCCCGCCGACGGCGTTGATCTTCGATTTTAGTATAAGGAAAATCTATGGAAATATCTGCAAGCACTCGGCTGGAATCTGCGAATAGGGAAAGTGATCCTGCGCCGCCAAAGCCTGTCAGTTCCGATTTTGAAACTTTTCTGCGGATGCTGACCGTTCAGATGCAAAATCAGGACCCGCTGAATCCGGTCGATTCTTCGGATTATGCTGTTCAGTTGGCGACGTTTTCTGGTGTTGAACAGCAGGTCAAAACCAATGATTTGCTGGCCGCATTGGGTGAACAATTGGGCACCGGCGGTGTCGCGCGATTTGCGGATTGGATAGGGAAAGAGGTTCGTGCCGCGGCCCCGGTCCATTTTGACGGCTCGCCGGTCAAACTGCATACTGCTCCGACAGAAGGAGCTGAAGAAGCGTTGCTTGTTGTCCGAGACGCCAAGAATCACGAGGTTTATCGCGCTCAAATTGATGTCTCCGGCGGTGACATGGAATGGTCGGGCGTTGGTCCGGACGGGCAGGTCTTTTTGACAGGGACCTATTCTTTTCAGGTCGAAAGCTATTCCAATGGCAAAGTGATTTCATCCGATATGGCCGAGGCCTACGCGGGTGTTTCAGAGGTTAAAATGGAAGCTGGTGAAATCAAGGTGGTGTTGACGGGTGGAATTGAAGTTCCCGCATCCACTGTCACCGCCGTTCGCAATCCGGGTTAAACTTGACACATGCTCTGACGCGGCTTTAGCACAGCACGATTACGCATTTTGGGTGCGGGGCAGAAATTCTGCCGGGATAATCGCCGTGGGGCAAGAGACTTGATCAGTGCCATAAAAAGAAGGTTCCTGCAGGCCGGTTTGGTTGAATCAGATACGTCGTGGACTGCTCTGACGGGCGGGCGGACCAACCAACTTTGGAAGCTGGGTTCCGGTCCAGATGCGATGGTTTGCAAACTTTTCAAAGAGGATGCTGCTTCTTATTTGTTCCCAAACGATTCTGGCGCTGAAATGCAGGCTTTGCAGTTTCTTTCAGACAGCGGAATTGCGCCCGAGCCTATCACAATGCTCGAAACTGAAGCGGGGTTATGTCTGGTTTACCAGTATGTCGACGGTGAGTCGGCGTTGACAGACGTCCATGCCTTGGGTCGTCAACTGCGGCAATTGCACGAACATCCGTTGCCGAGTTCCATGCGAAACATTGAAATGGGTGTTGAAGCATTGAAAACTGCGACCCTAAAAATACTGTCGGACTGCACATCGGATTTGTCGTTTCGTTTGTGTCAAATCGACTTTCCGGCGCCGGAGCTTTCGCCGGTTGACCCGGTGTTTTTGCACGGAGACTTTGTACCTGCAAACGCGATCATAACGGAACGCGGTGCGACGTTCATAGATTGGCAATGTCCCGGAATCGGTGACCCATGTGAGGATCTGGCGACGTTTCTGTCGCCCGCAATGCAGGCGCTTTATGGCGAAGGGCCCTTGTCCCAGAAACAGCATGACCTGTTCTTGAAGGGCTATGGGCAACCGGATTTGATAAGCCGCTTGTCGATGCTTCGGCCGTTTTTTCATTGGCGTATGGCGGCGCATTGTCTGTGGAAGGTGGAACACGGAAATGCGGAATATGAAAAAGGGCTGGCGTTGGAACTTTTCGCTTTAGAAAAGCTGAAGAATCCAAGTGGCGACCAAGGCCGCACTGGCCCCGACGGCGATCAGAGCAACATTTTTTAGCTTGTTGGATGGTGGTGTGGGATTGGCCACATGTGCTTCACGAATAAGCGCGGCTTCGGCCAATTGCGGTAGTTTCGGGCCAAACCGGGCCAAAACCAAAGCTGTACGGCCAAGATCGCGCAGCAGGGCTTTGGGCCCGATATTATCGCGAATGTAGTCTTCTACAGTGGGTCTGGCCACGTCCCAGATGTTGATATGAGGGTCAAGCGAACGGGCGACTCCTTCGACAACAACCATTGTGCGTTGAAGCAAGATCAGTTCTGTGCGTGTTTCCATGCCGAACCGCTCGGTCACTTCAAACAGATAACTTAACAAGTGCGCCATGGAAATCTGGCTGGCGTCTTGGCCAAAAATGGGTTCCCCGACGGCCCTGAGGGCGCGGGTGAATTCTTCTACGTCGCGATCGGCCGGGATATAGCCCGCTTCGAAATGAACCTCGGCCACGCGGCGGAAATCGCGTTTGATGAAGCCGTACAGGATTTCGGCATAGACCCGACGCGTATAGTCGTCGATATGCCCCATGATGCCAAAATCCAGCGCAATGATGTCGCCATTGGGCGCAACTTTTAGGTTCCCCTGGTGCATGTCGGCGTGGAAATAGCCATCTCGCAATGCGTGGCTAAGGAACAATTCCAGCACGCGTTTCCCAAGGGCCTTTCGGTCATGCCCGGCGGCGTTGATCCCGTCCAGGTCATGGATGGCAATGCCTTCGGCCCATCCCAATGTCATGATCCGGCGCGCAGACAGGGGCCAAATGACGGGTGGCACCTGAAAACCGTCGTCATCGACCGTGTTTGCCGCAAATTCAGCAGCCGACGCGGATTCAAGGCGCAGATCAAGTTCGCCCTTAACCACACCTTCGAAATGTTCGATCACCTCTGTGGGGCGCAGGCGTCGCGCAGAGGTGGACAGGAACTCGATAACAGACGCCGCGAAATAGAACGCGTCAATGTCCTGTTTGAAGGCCTTTTCGATTCCGGGGCGAAGCACTTTCACAGCCACGATCTGGCCCGTGTCGCGCCGCTTGGCCTTGTGAACCTGTGCAATAGAAGCGGCGGCAACTGCATCGCTGAAATGGTCAAAGACGTCATCGACAGATTTGCCAAGTTCGCCTTCGATCATCTGCTTGGCGACGTCCGTTGAAAACGGTGGCAGGTTGTCTTGCAACATCTGCAGCTGTCCGGCGAGTTCGTTGCCAACAACGTCTGGCCGCGTCGAAAGGATTTGCCCAAACTTGATATAAGCGGGCCCCAATGCCGTCAGGGCACGGGGGACCGGTGGAAGATTGGGGTCGCCCTTGTAGCCGAGCCATTTGAACGGCCAGCCAAGAATGCGGGCGGCGACACGCAGGGACACGGGCGCGTCCAACCCGTCCAAGGCGGCTTGCATCGCGCCGGTGCGTTCCATGGTGGCGCCTGTGCGGATCAAGCGCCAAATGTTATGTGGGCCGCGCACCTAAAGCTTCCATCCGGAATGAAGTGCGGCGACGCCCATGGTCAGGTTTCTGTATTTGACCTGATCAAACCCGGCATCGCGTATCATGCTGGCAAAACTGTCCTGATCCGGGAATTTGCGAATTGATTCGACAAGATATTGATAGCTGGCGCTGTCATTGGCGATCAGCTTTCCCATGCGCGGAATGACGTTGAACGAATAAAGGTCATAGGCCTTTTGCATTGCGGGGTTCGGCAATTGGCTGAATTCCAGGACCATCAGGCGGCCACCGGGTTTCAGGACGCGATAGGCCTCTGACAGGGCATCTGGTATGCGGGTGACGTTCCGAATTCCGAAGGAAATGGTATAGACATCGAATGTTGCATCCTTAAACGGAAGCGCCATTGCATCCCCGACGATCCAATCAAGCTTTTCCGCCAGTCTTGACGCCTCTGCGCGTTGGCGGCCTTCGATGAGCATTTGCTCTGTCATGTCCAGCACGACGGCCTGGGATTCTGGCGCGCGTTTTAGAAACCGGAACGCAACATCGCCCGTGCCGCCAGCCACATCCAACAGCTTTTGTCCGTTGCGCGGTGCCAGCCAATCCATCATTGCATCTTTCCAGATCCGATGGATGCCGCCTGACATGACGTCGTTCATGATGTCGTATTTGTTGGCCACGTTGGAAAACACACCGTGGACCATGCCTGCCTTTTCGTCTTCGGCGACGTCCTGAAATCCGAAATGGGTCTTTTTTTCTGATGTTTGGGTCATCAACGCTTGCCGTTCTGTAAAAACTCACCCTTCTTATATGTTTCTACAGCGCCGATACAATGCGCTGCTTTGTCCAAGGGGGTCACTTGCCAGAGTTACCAGAAGTCGAAACAGTCCGCCGCGGTCTGCAACCGGTCATGGAGGCCAGTGAAATCCTGACCGCTGATGTGCGCCGCCCGGACCTGCGCTGGCCGTTTCCGGACCGGATGTCGGAACGGCTGACGGGCAAGACGGTGTTGGGACTGCGTCGACGGTCCAAATATATCCTCGTGGATTTGTCTTCACAGGAAACGCTGATCATTCATTTGGGGATGTCAGGGCGTATGTTGATTTCGGGGGAAGCCCCGGGAAAATTCCACAGTCCACTGGCCGCGATTGAAAAGCATGATCACGTTGTTTTCGATATGTCCTCTGGTGCGCGGGTCACGTTTAATGATGCAAGGCGGTTTGGGGCGATGGATCTGGCAACCACAGATGTGTTGGATCAGCATTGGTTGCTCAAAGACATCGGACCAGAGCCTTTGGGCAACGCGTTCAACCAAGATCACCTGATCGAAAAGTTTCGTGGCAAGATGTCCCCGATCAAGACGGCGTTGTTGGATCAACGCATCGTTGCCGGTCTTGGGAATATTTATGTTTGCGAGATTTTGCACAGGGCCGGGATTTCCCCGCTGCGCAAGGCGGGGCGCATTTCTGCGGCGCGTGTGGCCTCTTTGGTTCCGATCATTCGGGACGTTTTGAACGAAGCGATAGAGGCAGGCGGTTCATCGTTAAAGGACCATCGGCAAGCCAGTGG
The DNA here is from genome assembly GCA_051251595.1 of Marinosulfonomonas sp. GTDB lineage: Bacteria > Pseudomonadota > Alphaproteobacteria > Rhodobacterales > Rhodobacteraceae > NORP110. The sequence continues at coordinate 257,507 of JBPOFA010000001.1, read as the reverse complement.
AGAGCTGGGATATTTCCAGCATGGGTTCCGCGCTTATGACCAAGAAGGTGAAAGATGCTCGACCCCGGGGTGCAGCGGAACGATTGCCCGTGTGGTGCAATCGGGGCGATCAACATTCTATTGCCCGGTTTGCCAAAGATAGCTTGATCGAGCGGGCAGGGCTGATAGGAATCGCCATGACCGCAACAATGTAAGGGCCCAAGCATGGCCTATAAATCTATTATCGTTGATATCGAAGACAACATCGCGCTCATCACGTTGAACAGACCTGATGCGATGAATGCATTGAATCTGGAAATGTTGAACGAACTGGGCACCGCTTTGCAAGAGGCAGACGCCAATCCCAAAGTCCGGGTCATTGTTCTGACCGGATCGGAAAAGGCATTTGCCGCTGGCGCGGATATCAAAGAGATGGCCGAAAAGAGCTTTGTAGATGTCTACACAGCGGATCTTTTCGCCAAAGAGGTCGAAGCCATCATGGCCGTGCGCAAGCCTGTGATTGCTGCTGTGGCCGGTTACGCCCTGGGCGGCGGTTGTGAGCTGGCAATGATGTGTGACTTTATCATTGCGGCGGATACGGCCAAGTTCGGCCAGCCCGAAATCAATCTGGGCATTGTTGCCGGAATGGGCGGATCACAACGTTTGACGCGATTCGTGGGCAAGTCCAAATCAATGGATATGAATCTGACGGGCCGTTTCATGGATGCGGATGAGGCCGAACGATCCGGCCTTGTCAGCCGGGTGGTGCCTGCCAAAAAGTTGATAGAAGAGGTCACGGCTATTGCCGAAAAGATCGCAGAGAAATCGACGCTGACAACAATGAGCGTAAAAGAATGTGTGAACCGCAGCTATGAGTTGACGTTGAGTGAAGGCCTGCGATTCGAACGGCGCAGTTTTCATTCGTTATTCGCCACAGATGACCAGAAAGAGGGCATGTTGGCGTTCCTAGAGAAACGAGAACCGAAGTTTCGTGACAAATGACGGCGAAAAACTTGGGAAACACCGTTGACTTGCCTGCGAGTCGGGCCTAGAAGCGCCACTTCTGATTTACACCACCTACATAGTGGAACCGATACGCATGGCCAATTCGCCTCAGTCTAAAAAACGCGCACGTCAAAACGAACGTCGCTTCGCCGTAAACAAAGCGCGCCGTTCGCGCATTCGTACTTTTCTGCGCAATGTAGAAGAAGCAATCGAATCTGGAAATTCAGAAAATGCCGTCGCTGCTTTGCGCGCTGCACAGCCTGAATTGATGCGGGGCGTGTCTAAAGGTTTGATGCACAAGAACACAGCATCTCGCAAAATCTCGCGCTTGTCTTCGCGGGTAAAAGCGATCGGTTAATTCCGAGACCGACGAAAATTTTTTAAGGCGCGCCTTTCGGGCGCGCTTTTTTGTTGTGCATCCGGTGGTAATTTCGTGCCCGGAAAAACACGATTTAAACCGCTTACGAGATTCGGCCTGACAAAGGTATGAGTCAAGCACGAAGATCAGTTGCGACAGCCCCAAACCCCTTGCTAACTTGACCAAGCGATTCACATCGTCTCTTGGGGGGACAGTTGATGAGTAGGGCAAAACCCTGGTTTTTGGGGCTTCGCCTAGCGTTGCATTTCAGGTTCTGGCAACAGAAATTGGTGCGCGGCTCGTCGGTGTTAGGCTGCAGGCAAAATGGGGTTTTGTCAGTTTTCCTAACATTTCGGAATCGACCACACGCTCATCCAATGATGCGTGGGTCATTGTTCCGGAAGTGTCCAGATATCCCGCGCTTCGTGAATGCAGGCTTACAGAACTGGGGGATGAGGTCCCAGATCGTTTTTGGCGCTGCAATTGATCGAAGTGCAATCTTACATGCCGCGGTGGCGGTTGCTGGGTTCCTTTCTGCGAGGAGCTGGACAGTGACCCTTACCGACGTGGGTGAAAGGTTTTGCGGATGGTGTGGATGCAAATGGGCACCGGGGCATTCAGATTGGGTGGATGCAACGGGGGGCTGGCACTGCGCTGGTCTTGAAACGAAAAAAGAACAACGGGTCAAAAAAGAATGACAGACGACACCTGGGGACGCGTGCAGAAAGAACTGCGCGAAACGGTTGGGCAAAATAACTATAAGAACTGGATCGAGCCACTTCAGTTCAAGAATCTAAAAAATGGTATTGCGACTTTTCTTGTTCCCACGAATTTCATGGGGAATTGGGTGTCGCGGCATTTTGGTGAACAGATCTTGTTTCAGCTGGCCAAAGCTGGCGAATCTGTCAGCCACGTAGAATTTTCGGTGCCGAAGCCGAAGAAAAAGAAATCATCCAAGCCGGGCAAAGCGGCAAAGTCCCGGGCGAGTACGGCTGCCGAAGCAGCGCCCGCCGTGATCAAGGATGATTTGCCAGGCGCCCCGTTGGACGCGCGATTCACATTCGATAGCTTTGTGGTTGGCAAACCAAACGAGCTGGCCCATGCCGCAGCGCGCCGCGTTGCCGAAGGCGGACCTGTGACATTTAACCCACTCTTCCTTTATGGCGGCGTGGGTCTGGGTAAGACGCATTTGATGCATGCGATCGCATGGGAGCTGAAACAAAAACGGCCAGAGCTTCGCGTCGTCTATTTGTCGGCTGAACAATTCATGTATCGCTTTGTGCAGGCTTTGCGTGAAAAGCAAATGATGGACTTCAAACAGATTTTCCGGTCCGTCGATGTCTTGATGGTTGATGATGTGCAGTTCATTGCGGGCAAAGATTCTACTCAAGAAGAATTCTTTCACACGTTCAACGCCCTGGTCGATCAAAACAAACAGATCATTATTTCTGCCGACAGATCTCCGAGCGAAATCAAAGATCTTGAGGAACGTATCAAGTCGCGCCTGCAATGTGGTTTGGTCGTCGACCTGCATCCGACTGACTATGAGCTGCGCCTTGGGATTTTGCAGCAGAAGGTCGATTTTTACCGCCAGCAGTATCCGGGCCTTGTTATTTCGGATGGCGTTCTGGAATTTCTTGCCCTTCGCATAACCACCAGCGTTCGGGTCCTGGAAGGCGCGTTGATGCGACTGTTTGCGTTTGCCTCGCTGGTTGGGCGTGAAATTACGCTTGAATTGGCGCAAGATTGCTTGGCCGACATCTTGCGCGCGTCAGAGCGGAAAGTGACCGTCGAAGAGATCCAGCGCAAAGTGTCGGAACATTACAACATCCGTTTGTCTGACATCATTGGTCCACGCAGAGTTCGGGTCATTGCCCGCCCGCGGCAGGTCGCAATGTATCTGGCCAAGCAGATGACAACACGCAGTCTGCCAGAAATCGGGCGGCGGTTTGGGGGGCGTGATCACACGACGATCATGCATGGCGTCAAGCGCATTGAAGAGCTCAAAGTGCAGGATGAACAGATCGCGGAAGACTTAGAATTGCTGCGCCGCGCGCTCGAGTCCTGATTATCGGGACTTGACGCCTCGGCGTGTTCGTCAGACATTCCAAAAAACTATTGAGCCGGGCGGTGAATGGGGTACATTCGCCGCCCCGGCACATGCCCGGATCATGCAGGAGTGGGATATGAAAATCAGCATCGAGCGCGGAGCCTTGTTAAAGGCCTTGGGTCAGGCTCAATCTGTCGTCGAACGGCGGAACACAATCCCGATTTTGGCAAACGTGCTGATCGAAGGATCCGGCAGCGATGTCACCTTTCGCGCAACCGATCTGGATATCGAGGTCGTCGACAAAGCTCCGGCGCAGGTGGAACGGGCTGGGGCGACAACTGTGTCGGCCGTGACATTACATGAAATCGTAAGAAAGCTGCCCGACGGCGCTTTGGTGACGTTGACGGATGACGGTGCATCGGGGCGCATGACTGTTGAAGCGGGGCGGTCCAATTTCTCTTTGGCGACTTTGCCGCGCGAAGATTTCCCGGTTATGGCGTCTTCGGAATATGAATCGAATTTTTCTGCGCCGGCACCTGTTTTGCGTCGGCTGTTCGACAAATCGAAGTTCGCGATTTCGACCGAGGAAACACGTTACTACCTGAACGGCGTCTACATGCATGTCGCACGCGGAGAGACCGGAACAGTGCTGCGCTGTGTCGCAACGGATGGTCACCGTTTGGCGCGTATCGACGCCGATTTGCCCGAAGGTGCCGACGGTATGCCCGGCGTTATCGTCCCTCGTAAGACGGTTGGTGAGCTTCGCAAGCTTTTGGATGACGATGACGTTGCGATTGCCGTGTCGGTGTCAGAGACCAAAGTGCGTTTCGCAACGCCGGATATTACACTGACCTCTAAGGTGATTGACGGGACATTCCCGGATTACACACGCGTCATTCCTCAAGGCAATACGCGCAAGATGGAAGTCGACGCTGCGGAATTTGCCAAAGCTGTCGATCGCGTGGCGACGGTTTCATCTGAACGGTCCCGTGCGGTCAAACTGGTTCTGGACGAAGACCGTCTGACCTTGTCCGTCAACGCGCCTGAAAGCGGTGCGGCGGAAGAAGAGCTGAACGTTGCTTATGGCGACGAAGCGCTGGAAATTGGGTTCAACGCGAAATATCTTCTGGAAATCGCCGGCCAAGTTGATCGCGAAAACGCGGTGTTCCTGTTCAACTCATCTGGCGACCCGACCCTGATGCGGGAAGGTGGCGACGAATCTGCGATTTATGTCGTCATGCCAATGCGGGTCTAAGGGGGCTGACCCAATCGAACGCTGCCGTACCCTAGCTTTGGTGTCGAGGGGCCCAGTCCTATGACGGAACTGGCCATAACAGAGCTTATGGTGTCCCATTTTCGATCCCACAAGTATGGCCGGATCTCGGCGGATGCGCGACCTGTTGCGATTTACGGGCCAAACGGGGCCGGTAAGACGAATATTCTAGAAGCAGTGTCTTTGATTTCGCCGGGGCGAGGCTTGCGGCGGGCCGGGGCCGATGACATGTCGCGCAAGCCTGAAGCTCTGGGTTGGAAAGTCACCGCCGTTCTCAAAAGCCTGCATCAAACCCATGAGGTGGAAACCTGGGCAGAGCCGGGCAGCTCTCGTCAGGTCAAGATTGATGGCAAGGCCGCGTCTCAGACGGCGCTTGGGCGGATCGCACGGGTCTTGTGGCTGGTGCCGTCTATGGACCGCCTGTGGATCGAGGGGGCCGAGGGACGCCGGCGTTTTCTGGACCGTATGACGTTGAGTTTTGAGCCGATGCACGCAGATGCGGTTCTGACATATGAAAAATCCATGCGAGAGCGGAACCGTTTGTTAAAAGATCAGGTGCGTGACCCGGCCTGGTATTCCGCGCTAGAGGCGCAGATGGCGCGGTCGGGGGCGGATATAGTCCGAAACCGATCCTTGGCGCTGTCACGGGTCGAAGACGCGCAAGGCAGTAGCCAGACGGCGTTTCCCAATGCGGCGCTGTCCGTTATCGGCCCAGACGACCAACCCTTTCCAGAAACCGAAGAAGACCTGTCAGAGGCTTTTGCAGAGGGCAGAGCACGTGACATTTTGGCGGGGCGCACCCTAACGGGGCCGCACCGCGTGGATCTGCGTGGCATCTACACCACCAAGAATGTTGACGCCAATCAGTGTTCGACTGGCGAACAAAAGGCCTTGCTCGTCTCGGTGATCCTGGCCAATGCACGCGCCTTGGCGCAGGATTTCGGGGCCCCTCCGCTTTTATTGCTGGATGAGGTGGCAGCGCATCTTGATGCTGGGCGCCGCGCGGCGTTATATGACGAAATCTGTGCCCTTGGGGCGCAGGCGTGGATGACGGGGACGGGCGAAGAGCTGTTTACGGATCTCGGCGAGCGCGCAAAGTATTTTGAAGTCACCGAAACCCAGGGCGTTTCTGCTGTCAAATCGGCGCATTAGGACACCAAGGCCCAATTCCGTATTTTCAGGAGCCTGAACATGACCCCGCAACGCGTTACCCTAATCACCTTAGGTGTGTCCGATCTTGAGCGGTCTCGGAAGTTTTACCAGACGCTTGGATGGGTGCCCGCCGAAGAACAAGAGGGCGTTAGTTTTTATCAAATCAACGGGCTTGTTCTTGGGTTGTTTGGCCTTGGGCCGTTGGCCAAGGATCAGGGTCGCCCTGACGCTAAACTGGGCACGGGCGCGATAACGCTGGCCCAGAATTTTTCCACTGAGGATGAGGTAGATGCGGCCTATCAAGCTGCCCTTGCGGCGGGCGCAACGGCCCTGAAAGCGCCTGAAAAGGTGTTTTGGGGTGGGTATTCTGGTTATTATGCCGACCCAGATGGTCATGTCTGGGAAGTCGCAATGAATCCTTTTTGGCCATTGAATGATGATGGCAGTTTGACTTTGCCCAAATCTCAATGACGATAACTCTGACAGAAATCCTGCTTTATGCAGGCGCCCTCGCCGTGCTGTTTCTGACGCCCGGTCCGGTCTGGGTGGCGGTTCTGGCCCGCACCCTGTCGGGCGGGTTTAACGCGGCCTGGCCATTTGCCTTGGGCGTTGTCGTGGGCGATATCCTGTGGCCCTTAATCGCGATCCTTGGTGTCAGCTGGGTTGTTTCGACCTTTGCGGGTTTCATGATCGTCATGAAATGGGTCGCCAGCGTGATGTTTTTGTTCATGGGGGTGCAGATCATTCGGCACGCTGACAACGAAATCTCGACCGATTCACGTTTGACCAAGCCCGGCGTCTGGGCCGGGTTTGTGGCAGGTGTTCTTGTGATCTTGAGCAACCCAAAGGCCGTCTTGTTTTACATGGGTGTGTTGCCAGGGTTCTTTGATCTGACGGCGCTTACGCGGCTTGATATCCTTGCAATCATTGCGGCGTCCTTGGCCGTTCCATTGATTGGAAACCTGGCACTTTCCCTGTCAATTGACCGCGCGCGGAGGTTCATCGCGTCGCCCCAGGCCTTGCGAAGGATCAATCTGACTGCGGGCGTTTTGCTGATCCTGGTGGGAATTGCGATCCCGTTCTTCTAGCCAATGCGGCGTCGAAAATCCGCGCCAGATGGTGTTTGGAAAACGGACTGTGTCGCAGGAACCCAAAACCACCAAATATTGTGGCTAACCCGTGACATTCCCTGCAAAAATTAGTATATTTAGGGGTGGTAATAAGAAGGAAGCCAAGCATGGCCGAAGACGCGCAAAACTCTGAAGACTATGGCGCAGATTCTATTAAAGTTCTCAAAGGCTTAGAGGCTGTTCGCAAGCGTCCCGGTATGTATATCGGTGACACTGATGATGGCTCTGGTCTGCACCACATGGTTTATGAGGTCGTCGACAACGGAATTGACGAAGCATTGGCGGGTCACGCGGATGTTGTGAATGTCACGATCCACGCGGATTCCAGCGTTTCGGTCAGCGATAACGGGCGCGGTATCCCGGTCGGCATTCACGAAGAAGAAGGCGTGTCAGCGGCAGAGGTTATTATGACCCAGCTGCATGCGGGCGGTAAATTCGACCAGAACTCTTACAAGGTGTCGGGCGGTCTGCACGGGGTTGGTGTTTCCGTTGTGAACGCGCTGAGCAATTGGCTAGAGCTTCGAATTTGGCGCGATGGCAAAGAGCATGTCGCACGCTTCGAACATGGCGAAACCACCGAGCATTTGAAAGTTGTCGGGGATGCCAACGGAAAGAAGGGCACAGAGGTACGCTTCCTTGCCTCTCTGGATACGTTTTCGAACCGTGATTTCGTTTTCAAGACGTTGGAAAACCGCCTGCGCGAATTGGCATTTTTGAATTCCGGTGTGCGGATCAAATTGCGCGATGAACGGCCCGCCGAAGCCTTGGAGTCAGAGCTGTTTTACGAGGGCGGCGTGCGCGAATTCGTGCGCTACCTTGACCGCTCCAAAGCTTCGATGATCGAAGAACCGATTTTTTTCACGGGCGAAAAAGACGGCATGACCGTCGAAGTCGCGATGTGGTGGAATGACAGTTATCACGAAACGGTTTTGCCCTTTACCAACAACATTCCGCAACGCGATGGTGGGACACACCTTGCCGGGCTGCGGGGCGCGCTGACGCGAACCATGAACCTTTATGCGGGGTCCTCTGGGATCGCCCGTAAGGAAAAGATCAACTTTACCGGTGACGACGCCCGTGAGGGGCTGACATGCGTTTTGTCGGTGAAGGTGCCCGATCCAAAATTCAGTAGCCAGACCAAGGACAAGCTGGTCAGTTCCGAGGTGCGGCCAGCGGTAGAGGGTTTGGTTAACGAAAAGCTGGGCGAATGGTTCGAAGAACACCCGAACGAGGCCAAGTTGATTGTCACCAAAATGGTTGAGGCTGCCGTAGCCCGCGAGGCTGCCCGAAAGGCCCGCGAAATGACGCGCAAGAAGTCATCGCTTGATGTGGCGTCTTTGCCTGGGAAGCTGGCGGATTGTCAGGAACGTGACCCGGCCAAACGCGAACTGTTCCTGGTGGAGGGTGACTCTGCCGGGGGATCGGCCAAACAGGGGCGGTCCCGTGCTAATCAGGCTGTGCTGCCTTTGCGCGGTAAGATTTTGAACGTTGAACGGGCCCGGTTTGACCGGATGTTGGGCAGCGCCGAGATCGGTACGTTGATCACAGCGCTTGGCACCGGCATTGGACGGGATGAGTTCGACATTTCGAAACTGCGTTACCACAAGGTGGTGATCATGACCGATGCCGATGTTGACGGTGCCCACATTCGTACGCTTTTGCTGACGTTCTTTTTCCGTCAGATGCCAGAGCTGATCGAAGGCGGATACCTGTATATCGCGCAGCCCCCCTTGTACAAGGTGTCTCGAGGCAAGTCAGAGGTGTATCTGAAAGATCAGGGTGCGTTTGATGATTACCTGATCGAAATGGGGATTGATGGCGCAATTTTGCAATTGCCGTCAGGTGAACAGATCGCTGGTGCTGATCTTGCGCGCGTTGTCGAAGGGGCCCGGAAATTCCGCCGGATTCTGGATGCCTTCCCAACCCATTATCCACGCCATGTTCTGGAACAAGCCGCGCTGGCCGGGGCGTTTGATCCGGGCAAAGCGGATGGAGATCTGCAGGCCGTTGCTGATGACGTGGCCCGCCGGTTGGATCTGGTCGCCGTCGAATATGAAAAAGGCTGGCAAGGGCGTATTACCCAAGATCACGGTATTCGCTTGGCGCGGGTTCTGCGGGGCGTGGAAGAAATCCGCACCTTGGATGGCGCTGTGCTTCGCTCTGGTGAGGCGCGCCGTCTTGCGCAAATCTCTACCGAGACGCGGGATGTGTACACCAACCCTGCCAAGCTGATGCGCAAGGAACGCGAAGTCACCGTCTATGGGCCATCTGATTTGTTGAATGCCATTCTGAACGAAGGTGAAAAAGGTCTGTCCATGCAACGGTACAAAGGGCTTGGGGAAATGAACCCAGACCAGTTGTGGGAAACAACTTTGGATCCAGAAGCGCGGACGCTGTTGCAGGTCAAGGTAGAGGATCTCGCGGATGCGGATGATATCTTTACAAAACTGATGGGTGATATTGTCGAGCCGCGGCGCGACTTTATTCAGCAGAACGCCTTGTCCGTCGAGAACCTGGACTTTTAGGGTCTAATCTTTGCAATTCAGGCGGCCCGGATTAGCCCGGGCCGTTTTGGGCCAACATGGCTTCGTGCTCGATCAGCCATCTTTTCCGCCAAAGACCCCCACCATAGCCGGTCAACGACCCGTCGGCACCAATGATACGGTGGCAGGGCACGACAATTGCAATTGGGTTTGCACCATTCGCCCGGGCCACGGCGCGTGTTGCTGTTGGTTGGCCAATTTGTTTGGCAATGTCGCCATAGCTTTGCGTGGCCCCGACGGGGATCTCACGCAACTTGGCCCAAACGGATTTTGAAAATGCAGTGCCCAAAGGCGCAAGCGGTGTTTCAAATCTAGCTGACTCTCCGCGAAAATAGGCCGAAATTTCCGCGTTGATCTGTTCCGTGGGCTCAAACCGCCCAACACCAATGCTGCCATTTGAACCCTTTTGCAGGGCCTTCAGTTCTGTCACCAACGATTTGCGTTCGAAGAATTCCAGCAACAAAAGATGGCGTTTGTCCGACACCGCGATCATCGCGCCCAAAGGCGTGTCGAACCAATCCGCTTTTAGCAGCTCTCCACCTGAAAATTTGGAGGGCGCGACGCCCAGGACGCGGGCGAAAGCAGCCCGAAACCCGCTGCCGGATTCAAACCCGGCATCAATCTGGGCATTGATAACGCGGTCGCCGGATTCCAGTGTTTTGGCCCCGTGCCGAATGCGGGTCATCCGCGCCATGTCCAGAAACGTCACGCCATAGTGGCGCTTAAAGGACCGCCGCACAGTAGACGGATCCAGCCCCAGGCGGACGATATCGGTCTCGCTCCACCTCTTTCCGGGGTCATTGTTCAGCGCTTCGACCAGGGTCTTAACTGCGGGATCGGCCTCCATGCCTTTGGCAAGGGGGGTGCATCGTTTGCAGGGGCGAAAGCCTGCCTCCATACATTCGGAAACAGAGCCGAAAAACTTGCAGTTCTCTGGCTTTGGGTTTCGCGCGGGGCAGGACAGGCGGCAGAAAATCCCGGTGCTGGTCACGCCAACAAAGGCGCGCCCCTCATAGGTTTCATCACGGGCACATAAGGCCCGGTACAGGGTTTCGTGATCTGGCAAATCAAATAGCATGGCCAGACCCTAACAGACCGAAACCGACCCGCCGCCAAAAATCGGGCACGGATGTTGAATTCTCAAAAGCCCAAGGCCAGTCCCCTTAGCGACCGATATGCCGCTCGCCGCGTTTGGCCGAAAGGGCGACCTGTTTCTGGCGCTCGCGGAACCTGACCTTATGTTCTTCTGTGGTTTGGTCGATGCATTGATGGCATGACACGCCCAGTTCAAATTCGGGGCGCTCTTTGTCTTCGGGCAAGATTGGCTGCCGACAGGCAAAACACAGCTCGTGCGGGCCCTCTTTTAAGCCATGCCCAACAGAGACCCGCCCGTCAAATACGAAACAATCGCCGTCCCATGTGCTTTGATCTTCTGGGACTTCCTCTAGGTATTTCAGGATCCCGCCTTTTAGGTGGTACACATCCTGAACCCCTTGCCCCAGCAAATAGTTGGTCGACTTTTCGCAGCGAATGCCGCCAGTGCAAAACATCGCGATCCGTTTGTTGTGAAAGCGGTCTTTGTTTTCTTCCCACCAGGCGGGAAATTCGCCAAAAGATTTTGTCTTAGGGTCTATTGCGCCGTCGAATGTGCCAATCGCCACTTCATAGTCGTTGCGGGTGTCGATCACCGCAACGTCGGGGGATTGGATCAACTCGTTCCACTCTTTGGGGTCCACATAGTTGCCAACCGAGGCGGTCGGATCCACGTCGGGCTGACCCATAGTGACAATCTCACGCTTGAGCCGAACCTTCATCCGATTGAAGGGTTCATCCTGCGCGGTGCTTTCCTTCCAGCTGAAATCAGCGCAGCCCGGTAAGGCGCGGATATGGGCCAGAACGGCATCGATCCCGTTGCGGCTGCCAGCAATCGTGCCGTTGATGCCCTCATTGGCCAGCAAAAGGGTGCCCTTAACGCCTTGGCGTCGGGCCAGATCCAGCAAAGGATCACGAAGAGAGGCCGGGTCCGCAAACCGGGTGAAATGGTAGAGTGCAGCTATCGTATACATAAATTGCGAAATACGGCAGGTTGAGGCCCAAAGGCAAGGCCACAAATCGTCTCAGGCCGGGCGCACCATTGACGCCGTTGGCTCTGCTCCTTACGCATAGGCAACTGATTGAGGGCCTGCTATGAATTCCGACACACATGCGTTGATTGTAATTGATGTGCAAAATGACTTTTGCCCAGGTGGTCTGTTGGCCGTTGCAGGTGGCGACGAAATCGTAAGTGGTATCAACGCGCTCATGGATGATTATTCGGCTGTCGTTTTGACGCAAGATTGGCATCCGGCGGATCACAGTTCATTTGCCGATAATCACGAAGGATCGGCCCCTTTTGAGATGATCGAAATGCCCTATGGTCCGCAGGTTTTGTGGCCGACACATTGTGTTCAGGGATCACAGGGGGCCGCGTTTCACGCAGATTTGCGCACCGATCCGGCGGACATGATTTTTCGAAAAGGGTTTCGCAAGGAAATCGATAGCTATTCAGCGTTTTTCGAAAACGATCATGTGACCCCTACTGGGTTGCATGGCTATTTGCAGACTCGTGGAATTGACACGGTGACCCTGGCAGGGCTGGCGACGGATTATTGCGTGAATTATTCGGCCGTGGATGCCGCAAAGCTGGGATATTCAGTCACCGTTAGACAAGATTTGTCCCGCGCGATTGACCTTGATGGGTCCTTGGATGCGGCGCAAAAACTGATGCGCGACAGCGGCGTAAATTTGGTAGGCTAAAATGATCGATATTGCGACGCGTGTTTACAATCACAAATGGAAAATAGACCCTATTGTTCGGTCTTTGATCGACACTGACTTTTATAAGTTGTTGATGTGCCAATCCGTGTTCCGCAATAAACCCGATACGGATGTTACGTTTTCACTGATCAACCGCACCAAAACCATTCGGTTGGCCGATCTAATCGATGAGGGTGAGCTGCGTGAACAGCTGGATCACATTCGGTCGCTGTCCCTGTCTCGAGGCGAATCTACTTGGTTGCGCGGCAACACGTTTTATGGTCGCCGCCAGATGTTCAGCCCTGACTTTATGGAATGGTTCGAAAACCTGCGCCTGCCGCCGTACCATCTTGAAAAAAAGGATGGCCAATATGAGCTGACGTTCGAAGGCAAATGGCCAGAAGTCATGTTGTGGGAGATTCCGGCCCTGTCTGTTTTAATGGAACTGCGTGGGCGCGCTGTTCTGAACAATATGGGTCGTTTCGAATTGCAGGTTCTTTATGCCCAAGCGATGACGAAGCTATGGGAAAAAGTGGAAGCTTTGCGCCAGATCGATGACTTGCGGATTGCTGATTTCGGCACTCGTCGCCGCCATTCGTTTCTGTGGCAGGACTGGTGTGTTCAGGCGATGATGGAAGGGCTGGATGAAAAGTTCATCGGAACTTCTAATTGTCTGATCGCCATGCGCCGCGACATCGAAGCGATTGGGACGAACGCCCATGAATTGCCAATGGTGTATTCGGCCCTTGCGGATAGCGACGAAGCGTTGCGCAATGCGCCATACGATGTTTTGGCCGATTGGCAGGACGAACACGACGGAAACCTGCGCATTATCCTGCCCGACACGTACGGGACAGAGGGTTTTCTGGCCAATGCGCCGGACTGGTTGGCGGGTTGGACCGGCATGCGCATTGACTCAGGTGACCCGGCGACGGGCGCAGAAACAGCGATTGAGTGGTGGAAATCCAGAGGCGAAGATCCCACAGAAAAGCTGGTTATTTTCTCTGACGGTTTGGACGTGGACAAAATCGTTTCGCTGCAAAAACAGTTTGCGGGCCGGGTCAAAGTTTCTTTTGGGTGGGGGACATTGTTGACCAATGATTTCCGGGATTTGACGCCCGGAAACTCACTTTCTCCATTCTCATTGGTGTGCAAGGCCGTGTCTGCCAATGGCCGACCGACAGTTAAACTGTCCGACAACCCGCGCAAAGCCATGGGCCCGATAAGCGAAATCGAACGCTACAAACGGGTGTTCCATGTGGGTGCACAAAATGAACAAGACGTTTTGGTCTGACGCATAATGGCTAGTGCTGGGACTTGATGAAAGTCCCGTTTTTCAGATCGTCCATCGCCTGCATCAGTTCTGATCTTGTGTTCATCACAATGGGCCCATGCCAGGCCACAGGTTCCTGAATTGGGCGACCGGACACCAACAAAAACCTGAACCCCTCTGGCCCGGATTGCACAAAGATTTCATTGCCTGTGTCAAACCGCACCAAGGTTCTGTTGCCCGACATATCGCGAATGTTAAGCTCTTCGCCGGACACTTCTTTTTCGATCCGAACCCCGATCGGGGCAGAGGCATCGCGGAAACTTCCGGTTCCGGCAAACACATAGGCGAATGTGTTCGCATAGGTGTCCACTGGCAAAGTCTTTTTGGTGTTGGGCGGGATGGAAACGTCCAGAAACATTGGCTCGGCGGCCACGCCATCAACCGGCCCGGTCTTGCCCCAGAACTTGCCGATGATGACCCGCACGCGCGTTCCGTCATCGTCTATGATTTCAACCACATCAGACCCGCTGATGTCCTGATACCGCGGGTCCGTCATTTTAAGGCTGGACGGCAGGTTCGCCCAAAGCTGAAACCCGTGCATCTGACCGGCGGCGTTCCCGCGTGGCATTTCCTGATGCATGATCCCCGACCCGGCGGTCATCCATTGCACTGAACCAGCCCCAAGCACGCCCCTATTGCCAAGAGAGTCGCCATGTTCGACCTCACCCTCCAGCACGTAGGTGATCGTTTCGATCCCACGATGCGGGTGCCAAGGGAAACCTTTCAGAAACTTTTCAGGTTCATCATTGCGAAAGTCGTCCAGCAACAGAAAAGGATCGCTTTCCTTGGGATCATGGAAACCAAACGCGCGGTAAAGATGCACGCCCGCGCCTTCCAAGGTTGGCGTGGACTGGGTTTGTGACTTGATCGGCCGAATGGACATGTTTCGCGCTCCTTCTTTGATTTCTATATGGGGCGGCGCACATGTTTTTAAAGTGCGGTGTAAAGGCCTTAGTCGTCTGGTGTGACCCGTCCGCGCAGCCCTTTGACGGCGCCCCGCTTTGTCTTGCTGTCCAGACGTCTGCGTTTGCTGCCCAAGGTCGGTTTGGTGGCAATACGCCGCTTGGCCCTATGGGTAGAGGCTTGGACAAGCTCCACCAATCTGGTCCGCGCGATGTCGCGGTTTCTGGCCTGCGACCGTGTTTCATCGCAATAGAGAATGATCGCACCGTCTTTGGACCAGCGTCGCCCGGCTTTGCGTTTTAGGTTTGCCTTGACCCAATCTGGCAAATTGGGGGACCGCTGCGCCTCGAAACGCAGCTCGACGGCCGTGGAAACCTTATTTACGTTTTGCCCGCCCGGGCCAGAGGCGCGGACAAATTGTTCGCTTAGTTCCCAATCCTCGATGGTGATATTTTCGTTAACTTTTAACATGGCTCATTTGCAGTGCTTTGTTTGCCCAGACCGCTACAGATGCGGCAGGTCAGGGGCAAATGAAAAGGCCGCCACAGTGTGACGACCTTCCCGAGATCTTCCGAAGAGGGCCAGTTAGGTTAGCCCAATCAGAGTATGTTCAAACACAGGAATTACCCTATGAGACAAAACCTCCGACTGTCCCGACACCGTTCTCCATTATCACTCTAGACACTGGACCACCTCCTCTCGTTTGTTTCTGTTAGGGGTAGCCTGCCACAGATTTTGTGTATGTCAAATGTTTTTATACCACTGGTGCCGAAAGACGGCGCACGATGAGCCTAAATGGGATCAGTGCGATCAGCGCCAATGACAGCTTTACCGCCCAATCAGCGACCCCAAGAGAGACCCAAAGCGGGGCCTGCGGACCGACGCCAAGAAGCGGCAGAATTTCATTGGCCCAAGAGACGTCATTTGAGGGCTCCAACGGGATCAGGGTCGTTGAAAAAGCTATGAAAAAGAACAGGATAGTGTCAACGCTGGACCCGACCAGTGTTGACGCCAAGGGGGCCTTCCACCACGTGCCACCGCGCAGTTTGTTGAAGACTGCGATGTCGAGCGATTGTGCCACCAGGAACGCTGTTCCAGATGCGATGGCGATGCGCCAGGTGACCAGTGGGCCGAATTCACCGTTGATCTGGGTGCCGATTAAAGAACAGGCGACACCGACCAGAAAACCAGCAAAAACAACACGGCGGGCCATGGCTGGGCCGTAAACGCGGTTCATGACATCCGTCACCAAAAAGGCGATTGGATAGGTGAATGCACCAAAGGTGAGCCATTGGCCGTACAGAAACTGTACAAGAATGTTTGATGCGACGACGACGATCGCCATTGCGGCGATACCGGGAAGTAAGCGTTTCATGTCTAAAATCCGTTTTGACAAGGTTGCGGACACTTGCCCCTTTTGGGGAAAGCAGCCTCTTACGGGGCATCGCCTTTGGGCGCAAGTCATTCCTTTAAGGAATATTCCACAAATTCGGTGCGTTGGAAGGATTTGAAATTGTCATCGGACAACATCGTTATGCGAATGCGGCCTGCGTCGTCCCGCCAGACAGAAATGCCTTCCAGGTTGTCATGGGTTCCCGTGCTCGACTCCAACAGTGTCTCTTCCTCGGTTACGGCGTCCTCGGTAAAGGTAAATCGCCTGACGCGGGTCTTGAAGCCGAAGATGCCCTGCAAATGTCGTTCGAGCAGATAAAACTTTCCATCCGGTCCAAAATCGCCGCCAACGGGCAAGTATGGTGGCTTGCGCGGAATGCCAAAGGGTTGGTCCCACACGCCATTTTTGAACCGATACACTGGGAAGGGACGGGTCAGTACGCCCGATCGTTCCGGCAGCGTGTAAAGCGTTCCGGCATCATCGACGGCGAGCACCTCTAGCGAAGAGTTGTTTTGCATGCCTTTGAAATCAGGGTGTTGGGGGATTTTGGTGGCGTCGGAATCGGGCGTGTCGTATTTCCACACACGGTGGATTCCCTCAAAAGAGATAAAAATCTCTCCATCCGATCCAATGGCCAGACCCTCGGCGTCATCCCAGTAGGAATATAGCCTTTCGCCTTTTGAATTCTTGAGAAAGACGGGTTGGAACCCTTCCACACCGATGATCTTGCCGTCGTCTTCATCCCGGATCAGCCGGCTTTGCGCAATGAAACCACGGTCACTGATGGCATAGAAACTGGCGCCATCCTCCGAAAGCTCGAGCCCGGAAAAACCGCCAAAATCCGGGTTTTCATCCGTCCAACGATAGCTATCGAAAAAAACAGCTTTGTTTTGAACTTCATCCGCGGACGCAATCAGACCGATCGCACCAAGCGCGAGCGCGATCAGCGTGAAGAAAGAACGTTTTTGCATTGGCTGGGTAGGTCGGCCATGACCAATTCGCGTTTCTTTTTAGGTGGTTTCGCATTCGGGTTAGGCGGAGGAGGATTGAGGATATCCTTCACCCATTTTTCGGCATCAGCGCAGCCGTTGCCGTTTGGGGGTGGTGCCTGGTCAATGCAGCCTTTGGCCCCGCGCGGGCAGGCGAGCCTGACGTGGAAATGGTAGTGATGTCCATACCAGGGGCGGATCTTGTTCAACCACTTGCGATCCCCTTTGGCGTCCTTGCACATTTGTACCTTTGCACCTGGAAACACAAAAATGCGGGCAACAGCCTTGTCTTTTGCGGCGGCCTTAAGGATTTCCATATGGGCCTTGGTCCAATTGTCGTTGACGTAGGCCCCCTTTGCACGTCGCAGGGAAATTGACGAAAGGTTTTCACGTTCTTTGGCACTTAAATTCAGTCGGTTGGCCGGTAGCATCCATATATCGACATCCAGCCCGATCTGATGGCTTGCATGCCCAGATAGCATTGGCCCGCCACGTGGCTGGGAAATGTCGCCGATATACAAACCCTTCCAGCCTTTTTGACGCGCGGCTTTTTTCGACAGCCGTTCGATAAATTTGACGGTTTCAGGCTGGCCCCAGTTCCTGTTTCGGCTAAGACGCATCGCCTGCCAGGTGGGCCCGGTTTCGGGCAACTGTATGTTGGCGGCGGCACATCCCTTTGCGTAGCTTCCATAGGGGGCGGGTTTCTGATCCGACCCGGTTTTTGCCGCGCCGAAATACTGTTTTGCAGGCGTTTCCGCATGCCCCGCAGAGGCAAGCGAGAAAAACAGACAAAAGAGATACAGAAACCGGATCATGGGACTATTCTTTCAGGATCTTCTTTCACCCACCTTAACAAGAATAACCCACCAAGAAAAAGCACGATTAAGGGCGCGACCCCCAACTGCTGACTGCCGGTCAGGTAAGTCGCTGCGCCAATCAGCAACGGGGCGATGAAAGACGACGACTTTCCGGCCAATGCGTATAGGCCAAATGCTTCGGTCATCCGCTCTGGGTTGGCTTGATGCACCATCATGGTCCGGCTTGCGGCCTGAATGGTTCCGCCAGCCGCCCCGATACAAGCGCCGAGAAAGTAAAAGAAGATGTCCGGTAGCCGAGATTCTGCGGCGACGGAGAACCCAAACACCGAATCCCTGGAAATCGCCAAGACCGAGATAGCGACCAAGGTTAGGATAATAATACAGACCCTAATAACGGGTTTTGGCCCAAATCGGCTATCCGCACGGCCCCCGAGCCACGCGAAAATAGCGCCAGATATGATCGCAAGAATTCCGAAGACGCCCGTGTCAACGACGCTCCACTTCAAGACACCTGCGGCGTAGATCCCGCCAAATGTATACATCCCGTTCAAGGCGTCTCTATACAGCATAGAAGACCCTAAATACGCAAAAAGACTTGGCGTCTTTGGCAGGTTTTTTATGGTCGCGGCAAGGCCCGACAAGGCTTCGCGGGTTGCGCCGCGCTTGGCCTTTTTGGTCTTGGGTTCCCGAACATAAAGAAAAAACGGGATCATGAAGACGGCGTACCAGATGGCCACGAAAGGTCCGACGGCACGGGTGCCCTCACGCGTTGCGGCGTCCAGACCAAAGATCGGGCCGATGCCCAACAGGGTTTTTCCGGTTTGTCCGTTTTCCGCAAGCAACAGCAGCGTAAAGACCAGCGCGATCAGGCCGCCGACATAGCCAAAGGCCCAGCCGTTCCCCGAAATCCGTCCGATTTCCTTCTTGGTGCCCAGGTCAGGAAGCATCGAGTTTGTAAAAATCGTCGCAAATTCTGTACCGATGAGGCCCAATGCAAAAAAGGACATCGTCCAGAACAGGCTGAAATTTTCGGGATTTGCCCACCACAGACCAAAAGCCCCGACGACGTAGAGGCAGGAAAACAGCCAGATCCAGCTTAATCGTCTGCCTGAGGAATCAGCAATTGCGCCAAGAACCGGCGCGGATATGGCGACGACGATCCCGGCCATGCCGACGCCCAGGCCCCAGACCGACTGTGCCTGGCTTCCGTCGCCCAACAATTCGTTGATGTAGGGGCCGAAAATGAATGTCAGCAACAATGTGTTGTAGGGTTGGCTGGCCCAATCAAAGAAAAACCAACCCCAGATTCTCTTTCTGGTCGAAACTTCCATGAACCTGCCCGCCTTCGTCTTTTCGGCTGGATAAGACAGCGAAATCAAAAGGGGTGCAATGCAAACCTTGACCCTTGTCCTCTTGTCAGCTGGCCAGCATGCACTTAGATAGCCAATCAAGAACAATGAAGAGGCCGGGCCATGACGTCGCTATTCCAAATTCTTATGCTGATACTGGACGTTATCTGGTTTGTCCTGATTGCGCATATCGTCATGAGTTGGCTTATCAACTTTCAGGTGCTGAATTTGCGACAGCCCTTGGTCGCCCAACTTTGGTATGGGCTGCAGCGATTGCTGGAACCGGTCTATAGCCGAATTCGCAGCTTCTTGCCCGCCATGGGCGGCTTGGATCTGGCACCTATGGTTCTGCTGATCGGCATTTATGCTGTGCGGATTATCTTGATTAATAACGCCAGCTACTTTTTCTAGACATGTGACTGTTTCATCTGATTTTGCAGATGTTCAGCCAAGTCTAGCATTGCCCTTGTTCCCGGATTCCTCCTGTGAAATGGTGCCCGCCAATAGGCAACACCAATAAAAAACAGCAGGCACATGCCGCAGGCGAACGAACTTTTATCATCAGTCTTTGGCTTTGATGCATTTCGGCCCGGACAGGCCGAAATCGTGGATGCTGTCCATGCCAACAAAAACACCCTGGCGATCATGCCAACCGGCGGCGGAAAGTCTTTGTGCTTTCAGCTTCCTGCCTTGATGCGCGAGGGCGTAACGGTTGTGATCTCTCCTCTCATTGCTTTGATGCGGGATCAGGTGCGTGGGTTGCAGGCGGCTGGGGTCGCCGCCGGGGCGCTGACATCGGGCAACACCGAGGAAGAAACAGACGCGGTGTTTGCGGCGCTAGAGGCCGGGGACCTAAAGCTATTGTACATGGCGCCAGAGCGTTTGGCCTCTGGTGGTACGCTGAACTTGCTGCGCCGGATCGGAACCACTTTGCTGGCTGTGGATGAGGCGCATTGTGTTTCCCAGTGGGGTCATGACTTTCGGCCTGATTATCTGCGGATCGGGGATTTGCGTCGGGCGCTCAATGTCCCCCTTGCCGCGTTCACAGCCACCGCGGATCAGGAAACCCAGACAGAGATCGTCGCACGTCTTTTCGCGGATGCCACGCCAGAGGTCTTTTTGCATGGGTTTGACCGCCCAAATATTCACTTGGCATTTGCCGTCAAAGACAGCCCAAGACGCCAGATTTTGGATTTCGCAGCGGCGCGCAAAGGGCAGTCGGGCATCGTCTATTGCGGGACCAGAGCCAAAACAGAGACCCTGGCCGCCGCTTTGGCAGAGCAGGGCCATTCTGCCTGTTCCTACCACGCAGGTATGGCCCCAGAGGACCGCCGCGACGTGGAAACCCGGTTTCAACGCGAAGACGGATTGATCGTTGTGGCGACGGTGGCGTTCGGTATGGGCGTGGATAAGCCTGACATCAGATGGGTGGCCCATGCTGATTTGCCCAAATCGATCGAGTCCTATTATCAGGAAATCGGTCGCGCGGGGCGGGATGGGGCCCCGGCGGAAACGCTTACCTTGTTTGGTCCGGATGATATCCGGTTTCGACGCACCCAAATTGATGAAAGCCCGGCCCCGGCGGATCGGCGTGCAGCTGACCACACGCGGCTGAACGCTCTTTTGGGCTTGGCAGAGGCGCTTCGCTGTCGACGCCAGAACCTGTTGGCGTTTTTTGGGGAAGAGTCCGACCCCTGCGGCAATTGTGATCTGTGTGACTCGCCGGCTGAGATTATTGATGGCACGGATGCCGTGCGCAAAGCCTTGTCTGCGATTTTGCGGACCGGGCAATATTTCGGCGCGGGGCATTTGATCGACATTCTGACCGGCAATAAGACGGAAAAAGTTTTGGAGCGCGGCCACGATGATTTGCCGACTTTTGGTGTCGGCAAGGAATACGACCGGCGCCAGTGGCAGGCCATCTTTCGACAGATGATGGGGCATGATCTTATTCGGCCGGATCCCGAACGTCATGGCGGCTTTCGCATGACAGACCCGGCCCGCCCAATCCTGCGCGGCGAAGCAAGCATAGAGTTGCGAAAAGATACTCTAGCAAAGGGAAAACGACGTTCAGAGGTCAAGACACTTGTGTCCGAAGAGGACGCGCCTTTGTTGTCTGCACTCAAGGCCAAAAGGCGCGCCCTGGCAGAGGCTGCCCGCGTCCCAGCTTATGTGATTTTCACTGACAAGACATTGATTGAAATGGCAGAAACCAGGCCCAGCAGTTTGGATGCGCTGATGGGGATCAGCGGGATCGGTGCGACGAAACTTGAACGTTACGGAAAGGCCTTTCTAGAGGTGATAACCGGTGCAATTGCCCAAGACCTGCACCCCTCGCGGCGGAAATTGGCAGGTCGCAGCGAAGGACAGGTCTATGATCGGCTGCTAGAGGTTCAGGCAGGGTTGTCGCGGGGCGAAAACGGGACAGACAAACCTTTGTCCTGCTCTGCCTCTGTCCTTGCGAAAGTTGCCAGCCTGCGATCCGCCGATTTCGACGCGGTATCGCGCCTGATCGGTGAGCAGAAGGCAGAGCGCTTTGGTCGCGCCTTTTTGGACGTGTTGCACAGCGACTAGCTATGCCCGAATGGGCTGCGGCTCTGACGTTGATATGTCAGTTGAAACGCCTTCTGTGTCCGGGAACACGGTTAGGGCACCGGCAGGAATTGCAGCACGAATGCGTTCGAAAATCTCGTCTTTTTTCAAGGGTTTGGTCAGGTAATGGTCCAAGCCCGCAGCAAGAATTTCATTGTCGTCGCCCGCCATTGCATGTGCGGTTAATGCGACAATTGGTGTGTGCGGCAGGCTGTCCTTGGCTTCTTGGGCACGGATCGCGCGAGTCGCCTCTTTTCCGTCCATTTCCGGCATAGAGATGTCCATGAAGACCAGATCAGGTTTTTCTTCCTGCCATTTGGCAACGGCGATCGCCCCGTTTTCGGCAAAGCTAAGATCGATGTTCAAAGCCTTAACCAGCTTTGAAAACACAAGACGGTTGGTCTTGTTATCCTCGGCGGCAAGAATGCGCATTTTGCGCGCGGCTGGCGGTTCGTCCGCCTGCGGCGTTTTTAGTGAAGCCACTGTCTGGATCAAGGCCGAGCGCGAATAAGGTTTGTAGAGCGGTACGAATTCTTTCCCCATGTCGATCGATGATTCTGATACTCCCGCAGGGAGCAGCACGATTGGCGGGACTGTATTGACCTGATCCAAAATACACCGCGTATCAGGGTCTATTTCAAGGTTTGTGGTGCAATCCAGAACCAACAGATCGGGTCGCGTCTGCCCGGTTTTGTCGGTGCTGTCGATTTCGATCACCTCGAGCCCCAGGGCCGTAAGCTGTCGCTTTAAGGTGTCGGCGGCAAGGCTGTTGGATTCTATAATTCCGACGCGACGTATCCAGTCTGGTACAGCGGTCGGCATGGATTGGTCTTTTTGGGTTGTCGGCAAGGTGATGTGAAAGCCGAAATTCGAACCGACGCCTTCTTCGCTGTCGACCCAGATTTCACCGCCCATAAGCCCTATCAATTGTTTGGTGATCGCAAGGCCAAGACCTGTGCCTTCAAACTTGCGGTTCTTTTCGTCTTCGACCTGATTGAACTCTCCAAAAATGTGATCGATTTTGTCAGAAGGAATGCCAAGGCCGGTGTCTTCGACTGTGATGTGCAGACGGATTTCGTCACTGCTTTGGTCAGGGATACCGACGACACGCACCACGACATGGCCGTTCGGCGTGAATTTGACCGCATTGCCAATGAGGTTGGTCAGGATCTGGCGGATGCGCCCGGAATCCCCGACGAATTCAGTTGGCAGGAACAGATCAAAGTCCAGATCCAGATCAATGTCCTTTGTCTGAACGGCGGGCTGAAACAACAGGATCACATCATGAATGCAGCGTTCCAGATCGAATGTATCCAGGTGAAGAACCAGTTTGGCAGCCTCGATCTTGGAGAAGTCCAAAACGTCGTTGATCAATTCCAACAACGCCTCTCCCGATGTCTTAATAGTGTCTACGAAAAGCTTTTGCTCGTCGTTCAGGGGGCTGTCTGCCAGCAGATCGGCCATGCCGACGACGCCGTTCATCGGGGTGCGGAGTTCATGGCTCATCTTTGCAAGAAACGCCGATTTGGCCTGATTGGCGGTTTCCGCCTTTAGGCGTGCGTCTTTCAGGGTTTTTTCATTTCGAATGGTGTCCGTGATGTTGAGCGCAAGCGAGACCGTATCGCCCCCCTCTGAACGGCGATCGACCAGCTTGATGAACTGACCGTTCCACAGCCGAAGCACCGTCGGTTCCAACGTGTCGCTGCGCCAGCGCGTGCAGATATTTTGAACCCAATCTTTAGAGGGTTCGTTGCCGATATCAACGATGCCTTCCTCGACCATCAGGCGGACCACATCGAAATAAGAAATCCCAGGCGCCACGCATTCCAGCCCGTCAAACACGGACAGATAGGCAGAATTTGCCGCGACCAGCGTGTCGGCGTTGTCGAAAACGGCAAACCCGTCTTCTATCGTTTCGACAGAGTCCCACAGCCGACGTTCGGCAATGTTGATGGCTTCATTGGCGTTTTCAAGGTCTTCCAGAACGCGCTCTTTTTCGCCCTCAAGCGCCTTGGCTTTGGATTGCACATTCTGGACTTCTTCCCTTTGCACCACGATTTCCCCCGTTAGGGCCAAAGCGTGTTTGGAAAGTTCAGCGTTTGCGGCAAACAGTTCTTCTTGTTTCAGCTTCAAAAGATGCTCGGCCGCAAGACGGGCGCGCCGTTCTTTTGCGATCTCTTCCATTAGGTTCATCGAATTCTCCGGCCAAGAGGATCAGCTGCGATCCAATAGGGTTTGTTAAAATTAGCCGGAATGAGGTGAATAGGATGTTAACTTGCGGGCTGAGGCCCGACTTTGATCATGGTGATTTCTGACGGTTGGCCGATGCGCATTGGAAGACCGCTAAAGCCGATCCCCCCGGACACGACCAAGTGACGGTTGTCGGACATATGATGCCCGTAGGCAAATTTGGGGCCGAATTGGGAAGGGGTCAAAGGACGCCAACCGAATAGATTCATCTGCCCCCCATGTGTGTGCCCGCTGATTTGCAAGTCAGCCCGCGGATCCTTGTCTTGGAAATAGTCAGGTTCGTGCGCCAACAAAATGGCCGGGGCGTCTTTGGGCGTGCCCTCAAACGCCAGATCTGGCTGGTGCAGCCCGGATGTCCAATCACCAGGGGTGGGGATTTGGCTGTCAAACCCGACCAGGCTGTAGCGTTGGCCCCGGTGCTCTTGCTGAACATGCGCGTTGCGCAACAGCGAAATGGAAGAGGGTTCAAACGCCTCAACGACCGAGTTTCTTTCCCTGTTGGTCTCATGCGAAAGCTTACAATCCTGCCAGTCATGGTTGCCCAGAATGGCGTAAACACCTTGAGGCGCTGTCAGATTTGATAAGGCATCGACGATTTCAACAGCGTTCGCGCGGCGGCCCGGAATAGTATGACCTGCCAAAAAGTCCCCAGCCAGTACAATGAGATCCGGTTGGGCAGCATTCACGGTGTGGGTGATCTGCTCAATCTCTTGCAACGAAACCCAAGGTGCCGCGACGTGCAAATCGGACATGACGGCAATCGACATCTCGGGTCCGGTCCAACGGTCTAACCCAAGGGTATATTCCGTGAACAAAGGTGAGGGTCGACCGCGAAAGGACACCAACTTTCGTGCGTGATGAAAAATCGTCAAATCTCTGCCCTTGCTCCAATAAGCCGCGAATATCTACTATATCGCCCGAAATGGCCAGAAACAGGCCATGACGAATGGCCGCGCGATGTTGTCGCATAATGCAACAAGTGAAGTCGCCAAAGCGTTAGGGAAACGACGTGGGATCAGAGCGGGGCGACTTGCGCAACATGTTGCGATCCAATTAGGTTCGACGTGAAGGCTGTGGGGGCACATGCGACTTGATCACATACAACTCGCAATTCCGGAAGGAAGCGAAGACAAGTGCCGATTGTTTTGGCAGGGACTTTTGGGGTTTTCAGAAATTGAAAAGCCAAAGGCGCTTCAGGCGCGTGGCGGGATTTGGTTTCGATGCGACACCGTAGAAATCCATTTGGGCGTGGAAAAAGAATTTCGTCCGGCTGCAAAAGCGCATCCGGCGTTTTCAGTGTCTAATATTGATGAAACCGCACAAAATTTGGCTTCCCATGGCTGGTCCGTGGATTGGGATGAAGCGATCTTGGGACGTCGGAGGTTTTTTACCAAGGACGCTGTGGGCAATCGCGTCGAATTCTTGCAAGGTAATTTATGAACAGGTTTCTAAGGCTCTGCGCGATATGGTTCGCTATTTGGTCAGTCGTCCCGGGGGTTATTGTCGGCTTGGTGAATGCGTTTGCAGTATTGGGCTAAACCGCGCTTACAGTCAGCCTAGGGCGATTTTTCGACGACCTTCTGGGCCCAGCTCTAGCGATGTGCCATTCTCGATCACCACGACAGACAGTTCCCTGCCAAATGCCGCGCCTGTATCCACATTGATCCGGTTGCCATAGTCAGACACCACATCGACCGGCGTGTGGCCGTGGACAATGACTGCGCCATGATCGCTGTGATCTTCATGAAATTCTTTGCGAATCCAGACCAGATCATCCTCTGTCTGCTGATCGAATGGGACGCCGGGGCGGATTCCGGCATGCACAAAGACGAACCCGTCCGTTTTGTGCATCAGGGGCAGACGATGCAAAAAGTCACGATGTGCCTCTGGCACTGCTTTTGCAAATTGTTCGTGAATTTCTTGAATGGGGTCTTCTTCCGCGGCATCGACACCGTAAGAGGCCAAGGTTGCCAAACCACCCAAAGGCTTGCTGAGCCAGTTGTATTCAGGCCGCAACCGGCGATCTTTTTTCAGCGGATCTTCCAGAAAAAAGCTCATCAAACGGTCATGGTTGCCCTTCAAGGCAATCCAATCCTGTCCATTGGCGATTCCGGTCATCAGATAGTCGATGACGCCTGCGCTGTTGGGGCCGCGATCGACCAGATCCCCAAGATGGAGTGTCACACCGCCGGGACCGTGTTCTTTTTGGTCCTCGGCGATGCGTTTGTGGATGTCTTTCAGCTTTTCCAGTTGGCCATGAACGTCACCGATCGCATATACACGCATGTCTTTGGTCCCGTTCCTAATTCAATTGGAAAATGCTGATAGGAGTGTCTAATCAATATCAAATGAAAGTGGTTTCACCTGATTGAATAGGCCAGTTTCAGTCAAGGCATCAAGCGCTTTTGGTGACACTTTGCCATCGACGTAAAGCAGGGCAATTGCGTCGCCGCCTTCGGACGCGCGGCCAAGCGTAAAGTTGGCGATGTTCACGCCGTTTGCGCCCAAGGTCTGGCCAAGTGTCCCGATAATGCCGGGAACGTCGCGATTGGTGGTGTACAGCATGTCCCGGCCAATCTCGGCATCGATGTTGATGCCCTTGATTTGGATGAAACGTGGCTTGCCGTCAGAGAAAACAGTCCCGGCGATTGTCCGTTCACGTTTGTCGGTCACGACTGTCAGCTTGATATAGGCATCAAAGACACCAGATTTTGCCTGTGTCGTTGTCGACAGGCTGATCCCGCGTTCATTTGCAATGATCGGGGCAGAGACCATGTTCACATCAGGGTTATTCGCCTTCATGATGCCTGCAATTGCAGACGCATTCAGGGCGTTGATGTTCATTTCACTGACGCCACCATCGTACAAAAAGTTAATCGCTTTGATCGGCTCATCTGTCAGTTGGCCCGCAAAAGCCCCCAGATTGGCTGCCAGTTTCAGCCATGGGCCCATGACCACTGCTTCTTCGGCAGTAACAGAGGGCATATTCAGCGCGTTAGAGACTGCACCCGTCAGCAGATAGTCCGACATCTGTTCAGCAACTTGCAGCGCCACGTTTTCCTGCGCTTCTGTTGTTGCGGCCCCAAGATGCGGCGTCACAACGACATTTGGCAGGTTGAACAATGGGCTGTTTGTTGCGGGTTCTTCAGCGAAGACATCAAAACCAGCGCCGGCCACGTGGCCGGATTTCAGGGCTTCGGCCAGGGCTGCCTCATCAACCAGGCCACCACGGGCACAGTTCACGATACGCACGCCAGGTTTCGTCTTTGCGATCGCTTCGGCAGACAGGATGTTGCGTGTCTGATCCGTCAGCGGAACATGTAGCGTGATGAAATCTGCTTTGGACAGCAGTTCGTCCAGCTCTACTTTGGTCACGCCCAATTTGGCGGCCCGTTCCTCGGACAGGAATGGATCATAGGCAACGACCTTCATTTTCAGACCCAAGGCGCGATCTGCGACGATCGAACCGATATTGCCCGCGCCGATCAGGCCCAAAGTCTTGTTGGTCAGTTCCACACCCATAAAGCGCGATTTTTCCCATTTTCCGGCATGGGTAGAGGCACTTGCCTCTGGGATCTGGCGCGCGACGGCCATCATCATGGAAATGGCGTGTTCGGCCGTGGTGATAGAGTTACCAAAAGGTGTGTTCATCACGATCACACCCTTTTTAGAGGCCGCTGGGATATCGACATTGTCCACGCCAATCCCGGCGCGGCCAATAACCTTGAGGTTTTTTGCTGCGGCCAAAACTTTTTCGGTGGCCTTGGTGGCGGACCGAATGGCAAGGCCATCGTATTCGCCGATCACTTCCAATAGTTTTTCTTTGTCCTTCCCAATGGAAGGGTCAAAGGTCACATCAATTCCGCGATCGCGAAAGATTTGAACGGCTGTTTCACTTAGTTTGTCAGAAACGAGAACTTTGGGGGCCATTTTAGGCACTCCTGTCATGTAGAATTTGGTGTTCAGATTGAAATTGAGCTGTTGGAAACAGCGTCAGATCGCAGCGATTTCGGCGGAGTAGGCCCATTCAAGCCAATGGGTCAGCGCCTCTATGTCAGAGGTTTCGACCGTGCCACCTGTCCAGATGCGCAATCCCGCAGGTGCATCGCGATAGGCGCCGATATCATAGGCAACGCCTGCAACCTCTAGCCGTTTGGCCACAGCCTTGGCAAAGGCAGCGCCGTCGGGGATCTGATCATTGGTAAATTTCAGGCACACGCTTGTATTGGACCGAACGGCCGGATCATCTGCGAGGTTTTCCAACCAGTCAACGCTCTCGACAAAACTGTCTAATGCGCCGAAATTTGCGTCTGCGCGGGCAATCAAGCCGGGCAGTGACCCAACTGACTTGGCCCATTCCAGACATTTCAAATAGTCTTCAACGGCCAGCATCGAAGGTGTGTTGATTGTCGCGCCTTCGAAAATTGATTCGACGATTTTGCCAGCCTTCAGCAGGCGGAAAATCTTTGGCAAAGGCCAGGCTGGAACGTATGATTCAAGCCGTTCCACCGCCCGAGGGGACAAGATCAACATGCCGTGGGCTGCTTCGCCGCCCAGCACTTTTTGCCAGCTGAATGTGGTCACATCCAGCTTGTCCCATGGAAGATCGCAGGCAAAGGCCGCGCTTGTGGCGTCGCAGATCGTCAGACCAGACCGGTCCGCAGGGATCTTGTCACCATTTGGCAGGCGCGCACCACTGGTGGTTCCGTTCCAGGTAAAGACAACGTCATTGTCGAAATCGACTTGATCCAGGTCTACAATTTGGCCGTACTCGGCAGTTGTGACCTTGGCGTCCAGTTTCAGCTGCTTGACGACATCGGTCGCCCAGCCAGCCCCGAAACTTTCCCAGACAAGCATTTCTACTGGACGTTCGCCCAGCAAGTTCCACATCGCCATCTCAACGGCGCCTGTATCAGAGGCCGGCACGATCGCGATCCGGTAGTCTGCAGGTACGCCCAGGATTTCACGGGTGATTTCAATCGCGTCCTTCAGCTTGGTCTTACACAGACCGGCGCGATGAGAACGGCCCAAAGGGGCGTCAGACAGCGATTCAAGAGAGAAATTTGGTCGTTTGGCACAAGGGCCGCTCGAAAAACGCGGATTAGCCGGCCGCGTGGCCGGTTCAGGTGTAGTCATCAGTGGTATCCTCACAGATATTCGCCCTTCGTTGGGGAAGGGTGTCCCACTTGCCGCAATAGGACGATCTCTCCCCTTTCACAAGAGAAAAAACGGGTCTATAGCCGGAACGACGCTGCGCCTCGGCAGTGAAACGCGCGCTTACGGATGTTTTGAAATGTACGTTGCAACATTATTGACTGACCCCAAAAAACAAAACCTTACCAATGCCTTAGTGGAAAATCTACAGCACGCCTGGGGGGGCGAACAGGCGTTTTGGTTATGCCCTGGCGAGGCCGCAGAATTTTCTTTGCCGGCCTTTCCGGACAATATGTGGCAGGCGTGGCGATCCCTGCAGGACATGTCTGTGGACCTGATTGTTCAGCCGATTGCGGGACGCAAAAAGTCGCTTCTGCTTGCAGACATGGATTCGACGATGATCGAACAGGAATGCATTGATGAGCTGGCGGCGGCGGCCGGTATTGGGCCCAAAGTAGCAGAGATTACGGCCCGAGCGATGAATGGAGAGCTGGATTTTGAGGGGGCGTTGAAAGAGCGGGTTGGCTTGTTAAAGGGGCTTGAAACCTCTGTAATAGACACTGTTTTCCGCGACAGGATCTCGCTCATGCCGGGGGGGCGATCTTTGGTGGCCACGATGAAAGCAGCGGGCGCTTACGCGGCTTTGGTATCTGGCGGGTTTACTGATTTCACGTCGCGGGTTGCGGCTGAACTGGGGTTCGACGAGAACCGCGCGAATGAGCTTTTGTCCAAGAACGGAAAATTGACCGGAACCGTGTCAGAACCGATCCTGGGGCGCGACGCCAAGGTTGCGGCGCTGAACGACATCTGCGCGCGGCTTGATTTGTCGACAGAACAGGTTCTGGCGGTTGGTGACGGTGCAAATGATCTTGGCATGCTTCAATTGGCGGGAACGGGCGTTGCGCTTCATGCCAAACCAGTCGTGGCCGAGGCGTGTGATTTTAGGGTCAATTTCGGGGATTTGACCGCGCTTTTGTACCTGCAGGGCTATTCAAAAGACGAATTTGTTGAATGATCCGCAGTTGCCCTGCGCAAATTTCAGGAAAATGCCGCGGCTCTACTTCACATCTGGTTCAGACCTACGCGAATTTTCGCCAACGGGTCTTTAAAACACTAGGTTAATCAAGCTAAAGTAGCGTAATCGGAGTAGAGATGAGAAACCTTACAGAAAGATCCGGTAACGGACTGAAGTTTCTCAAGAGGCAGAAGCGGCTGGAGGCTGTGCAAAAAATGAAACAAACCTTAACTCGGGGTGTGGTCGCGATTGCTTTGGCGCTCGCCGTATCGCCAGCGGTTTCACAGGAAGATTCAACGAATCGCGTTGCTGTAGAAACCGATTGGAATGTCTTTGTGGAATCAAACCCAACTTCATGTTGGGTGACATCCATTCCCAAGGAAACCGTGAACACAAAAGACGGCCGGGTCGTTGCGGTTCGACGGGGCGCAATCCAACTGTTTGTGACCTTTATCCCAAGCAATGGCGCCAAGGGTCAAATTTCGTTTACAGGTGGTTATCCGTTCGCCCCAGGCTCTCAGGTTGGGTTGCTGGTTGGTGGAACTCAGTTTCAGTTGTTCACAGATACCGGAACCAACCCTGAAATGGCGTGGTCTGCCAGCGAAAGCGACGATGCAAAGATCGTGGACGCCTTGAAGCGCGGGACCGAAGCCGTTCTAACAGCGCGTTCGTCGCGGGGCACAAATACCAAAGACACGTTTTCCCTATTGGGATTTACGGCCGCTCTTGAAGATGCGCAAAAACGCTGCAGCGGCTAAAAGCTGATTAAGTGTCGCAATAGGCCGCAAGGCCTTTATTGACGTGAGGTGGTGTTATATAGGCTATCGTTCGTCGCAAAAGGACTGGGCAAATGGCACCTACAGCACCGATCACACAGGATCTGATTACGATCCCTCGGAAACTCCCCGAGGGGCCGGTGAATCTTGTTGGGCAATCGCGCGAACAATTGAAGGGTCTGTTGGCCGAATTCGGTCTTCCGGAAAAGCAGGTGCGCATGCGTGCGGGCCAGTTGTGGCAATGGATCTACGAAAAGGGCGTGCGCGACTTTGCTGATATGTCCAACCTGTCCAAGTCGCTTCGCACAGAGCTGGCAGAGGCTTTTGTCATCGAAGTGCCAGAAGTTGTGACACGGCAGGTGTCCTCTGACGGAACGCGCAAATACCTTTTGAAAATCGCTGGTGGCCACGAAATAGAGACTGTTTACATCCCGGAAGCATCCCGGGGGACGCTGTGTATTTCGTCCCAGGTTGGCTGCACGCTGACCTGTTCGTTTTGCCATACGGGCACGCAGAAACTTGTGCGCAACCTGACGCCTGCTGAAATTGTCGGGCAGATCATGGTCGCGCGGGATGATCTGGGTGAATGGCCAGAGCTTGGCAGAACGCCCAATGACGAAACGCGGCTGTTGTCCAACGTTGTTCTGATGGGCATGGGCGAGCCGCTCTATAATTTCGATTCTGTTCGTGACGCGATGAAGATCGCGATGGATCCAGAGGGAATCGCCTTGTCGCGGCGGCGCATTACCCTTTCGACATCCGGGGTCGTTCCGGAAATCGCCAAGACCGCCGAAGAAATCGGATGTCTGTTGGCCGTATCTTTTCACGCCACGACGGATGAGGTCCGTGATCGTTTGGTTCCGATAAACAAAAAGTGGAACATCGAAACGCTTTTGAACGCCTTGCGGGAATATCCGAAAGTGTCGAATTCGGAACGGATCACATTTGAATATGTCATGTTGGCGGGTGTGAATGATTCAGACGAAGACGCGCATCGGTTGGTGAAGCTCATTCGTGGCATCCCGGCCAAGATCAACCTGATCCCGTTCAATGAATGGCCGGGCGCGACTTATAAACGATCCAGCCGGAATCGGATCATGGCTTTTGCTGATATCATTCATGATGCCGGATATGCCTCGCCGATCCGCAGACCGCGGGGCGAGGATATCATGGCGGCATGCGGCCAGCTCAAATCTGAAACGGAACGTGCCCGCAAAAGCAAGGCGCAAATCGCGGCTGAAACCGGTCAATAGACACAGTTATCGACCGGGAATAGCACCTCTTTTTTCGCCTGCACCTTGCCAGTTGTCGATGATTTCGACGGCCTGATCGGCTGTTTCAACGAATCGGAAAAGGCTTAGGTCTTCTTCTGAAATCGTCCCAGCATCGGCCAAAGCATCCCAGTTGATGATCTTTTTCCAAAACGCCTCGCCAAACAACAGGAACGGAACGCGGGCCATTCTGCCGGTTTGGATCAAGGTTAGGCTTTCGAATGTTTCATCCAATGTGCCGAATCCGCCGGGGAACACCGCAACCGCCTTTGCCCGCATCAGAAAGTGCATTTTGCGAATGGCGAAGTAGTGGAAGTTGAAGCAAAGATCAGGCGTGACATATTCGTTTGGCGCCTGTTCGTGCGGCAATACGATGTTCAGGCCGATGGACACGCCGCCTGCATCCGCCGCGCCCCTGTTCCCCGCTTCCATCACGCCGGGCCCGCCGCCGGTGACGACAACGTCTTCTAGGTTTCCGTTCTTTTTGGAGCGGAGCGTCATAAGCCGGGCAAATTCACGGGCTTCATCATAATATTTCGATAGGTTGCGCAGTGTTTCAGTGCGCGCCGTATCTTTTTTGGCTGGCTCTGGAATGCGGGCACCGCCAAACAGGACAATGGTTGAATTGATTCCATATTCTTCCATGAGCATTTCTGGCTTGAGCAGTTCAAGCTGCAAACGCACGGGCCGCAATTCGTCCCGGCACAGGAAATTTTCATCATCAAATGCCAGTCGATACGCGGGTGACCGGGTTTGCGGCGTGTCGGGTATATGGTGGCTTGCCTCGCGATCTTGATGGGAATCGCGAAAGGGGTGTGATCGTCCGTCGTCGTTCATTGCCTGCTCCTAGATTGCGCGTCGTCTTGGTAACGACTATAGCCTGCGACTAACAAGGGCACATGACAAATTGGAGACTGGGATGTCGAACGAACAGCTTGAACAATCGATCGAGGCCGCATGGGAAGCGCGGGATGCAATTACACCCGCAACAACAGGCGAAACACGCGAAGCGATCGAGGATACACTTGCAGCATTGGATGCGGGCACGTTGCGCGTCGCTGAAAAGCAGGAAGATGGGTCCTGGCATGTCAACCAATGGGCCAAAAAGGCGGTTTTGTTGGGCTTTCGTCTGAAAGACATGGAAGAGCAGTCAGGTGGTCCGCAAGGCAGCGGTTGGTGGGACAAGGTCGACAGCAAGTTCAAAGGTTGGGGGGCCAATCAGTGGGCCGCCGCTGGATTTCGCGCGGTTCCCAATGCCGTCGTCAGAAAATCCGCCTACATCGCACCAGGTGTTGTTTTGATGCCGTCCTTTGTGAACCTTGGCGCTTATGTCGACGAAGGTACAATGGTTGATACATGGGCTACGGTCGGATCCTGTGCGCAGATCGGCAAGAACGTGCACCTGTCTGGCGGCGTTGGCATTGGGGGAGTTCTAGAGCCTATGCAAGCCGGTCCGACGATCATCGAAGACAATTGTTTCATCGGTGCACGGTCCGAAGTGGTAGAGGGTGTGATCGTCAGAACAGGGTCTGTTCTGGGCATGGGCGTCTTTATCGGGCAATCAACCAAGATCCTCGATCGTGAAACGGGTGAGGTCATGTATGGCGAAGTGCCACCCTATTCCGTCGTCGTGTCGGGCTCTATGCCGTCTAAGAACGGGGTGCATTTGTACTGCGCCGTGATCGTAAAACGCGTTGATGAAAGAACCCGCTCTAAGACCGGCATCAACGAATTGTTGCGTGACTAACATGGGCGAAAAGCCAAAATCACGCCAAAAGGTGTATACGCTTTTGGTAGAGGTGGGGCGTCGCGAGGGCGACGGCCTGCCCAAGAACTCTACGGGCGGGGCCTTGATGTGTTTCGCCAGCGGCGTGGACGAGGCCGAAGCCGTACGGGAAACCGTCGCGATCCTCAAACAGGCAGAGCTGGCCCCGCTGGACGTGTCGGGCTATGGCACTTTGGAAGAACGCCTGGCTGAAGGGCATGAAATTGCCGAGGATGAACGTGAATTGATGGCGCGTGCCTTGGCGGAAAATTCTGTTGTCGTGGCCCAGATGACGCCGTTCTACGACAAAGATAAATGAGCAGTATTTTCTTTGATCTGGATGGGACGTTAACGGACCCAAAGCTTGGGATTTCGCTTTCGGTTATTCATGCGCTACGAGGCATGAACCTGCCATCCCCAGAGCCAGACGACTTGGATTGGGTGATCGGTCCATCCTTGCTTGATAGCTTTGGAAAGCTGAATGTTCCCGACCCGACCCAAGCGCTCGCCCTTTACCGGGAACGATACGCGTCTGTGGGTTTGTACGAAAACAGTGTCTATTCCGGCATTCCAGTAGCGTTGGCGTCGCTGAAGTCAGCGGGCCATCGTCTTTTTGTTGCCACTGCCAAACCGCATGTTTACGCCCAAAAAATCACGGCGAAATTCGATTTGGCCCAGTATTTTGACGCGGAATATGGGCCAGAGCTGGATGGTACGCGCAACGATAAAGGCGAATTGCTGCAATACGCTTTGGCGACCCAGAACATCGACGCACGTGACGCGATCATGGTGGGGGACCGGCTTTTGGATTTCAAAGCTGCCCAGTTTGTTGGAATGCGTTCGGTCGGTGTGACCTGGGGTTATGGTGACATGGCCGAGTTGAAGCAAGCTGATCGCCAGTGCGCCCGCCGCGAAGACTTGCCGGCGGTGATTTCAACCGAATTGGCAGCGGTGCAGGGTTAGCGCAATCCGCTGCCGAACCATTTTCGATAAAGCGCGTCATAGGTCCCGTCTTCACGCAGCTCTAGCAGGCTTTGGTTGATTTGTTCCGCCAAAACACTGCCCGTCGGCAGGGCCACACCATAGTTTTCGCGCTGGAACACAGGTCCGACGACTTTGGCCCGCCCGTTAGAGAGCGTCGCATAATAGGCCAAGACAGGAGCGTCAAAAATGATCGCATCCTCTTCGCCCGATTCAAAGGCCGCGTACATCTCTTCCAAATCCGAAAACGCTTTGAACTGGACGTCCCGTTCCCGCAGGAAATCCGCGGCGGTAGAGCCTTCGATTGATGCGACCTGTAGTCTTTCAAGGTCGCTTAGGGATTCGACGCTGCTTTGGATCGCGTCTACCGTCAGCACGGCTGTGATTTTCGCGACAAAGATCGACACAATAAACAGCGATGAAATCACCAGGAACACGCCAAATATGCGCCCAAACGCAGTTCGGGGAACGCGTTCCTCAAACCCGCCATTGACGATAAGATTGAGCGCCCACCAAAAGGCTGGGAACATGGCTTCTTTTGCTGGCTTGTCGAAATAGGGCTGTGCATTGCGTTCGAACCGCCACATCAACATGCCCCCGCCCAGCAACAGCACAAAGGCCAGCACGATGGCCGTCAGAACATCCCGCGAAAACACGGCGCGCAACAGCGAAAGATCAGACTGGTAGTCTGATTTGATCATGATCTGCAGCCCGCTTTCAAATATTGGCTGGGAAAAATCCATTGTCGCTTCGCGTGCCGCCGTGATCGAGATATTCGCGATCGCCGCATCAACCTGACCGCTTTCCACAAGCTTCAGCATTTCGCCAAAGTTTTCGACGCGTTCGAATTTATAGTCGGTCTTAAGATCTTTCGCGATGGCTTCCCAAAGATCGACACTAAAGCCGGTATCTTTGTCGTTTTCCACCATTGAAAACGGCGGTCGCGTCACCGTCGCGATTGTCAGCTCTTGGCCCATTGCCGTAGAAATCTGGGCTGCCAACGCAACCACCAGTATCAAAAGTCTTTTCATCGTCTGTCCGCCATCCAGGATCATTTATCGCACAGACAAGAAAGCAACGGCAATGGTTAGAATCATGCGCTGATAGATTCGAGTAGTGTTTGTGTCTCAAACGGTTTTAGCGTCGGACGGATAGGTTCGTGGTGAACCGGCATTGCGGACCGTGGCAATTCCGCAAGACGGGACGTGGCCAAGACCTGTGGGGATCGGGCCAGCTTGCCGACAAACAGGCTTTCGCTCCATGTGCCGCACAATTGAATGCAATCATGGGTGTCTAGCAAAACCTGATAATATGTCGTCGCAAAGCCAGCGGATTGCAAAGTTGCGGAAGGGTGCCCCAAAAGCTCTTGCGCTTCGATCAGCACGGCGTCTTGGCCGAAATGGTATTCTGCCTCTGCGCCGGAAACCATAATGCGTTGGTTTCGAGAAACCGTAATGTCGGATTGCAGCCCGAAATAGGGCGCACGCAGCCGGATGGGGCGGTAAGACCCGACGGCGGGCAAATCCTGGCGCAGAATCCACCGGATTGGTTGCATCCCGTTATTGGTGGTCAAAACTGTATCGCCAAGCTGAAGCCGGTCAATTGGACGTGGACCATGTGCGGTTTCAACCATTGTTCCGGACGCGATCGAGGGGGACGGCCCGATCGGCTCAATCGAGTTTGCAATTGAAAGGCTGACCACACGCGGGTCGATGTGGCAGGTGTCGTTGTTTTCGGCAATTGCCTTGGCGTCTTCGACGGGCAGCGGCACGGGCGCGTCGAACAGGGCCTGTTCTATTCTTCCGGTTTCCAGACATTCCAGCGTAAGCAACCCCAGCCGGGCAGGTGCGTCCCAAGCGTAAGTCAATCTCAGGCGATTGCGCGACTGGCGCTTCCAATCTTTCAAATGCACATAGCTGCGCGCCAAGCCTTGTTGAGACTCTATTGAAAGGGAATGATCCGGATTTAGAAAAATCGTGAAACGGCGGGTCCAGTCCTTGGTGCATTTGTAATGGATCAAACGTGCAGGAACCCGGCCATCTTTGCGAATATCGATTTCGACAAGAATGGTGCCCTTTGCCAACAAAGGACGGGTCCGTTCGAAATCCTCTAGCAAGGGCGATGCAAAGCTGCTGGCGGGTTGGGCCAGACAGTCACGACTGAAAAGCCACGTCATGTGACAGACCCTTTTTCAGGGTGTCTGGGGTCGCCTGTCGTCACTGAACTCATACCTGCCTCTATCGTCTTTTGGGCAGGGCAAACCTTTCGCCTGCATGCCGCACGGGGTGCGTCATGTGGGTTCAGTTCAGTCTTTTGGGCTTTTTGCCCGTGCCCTGCCTCAGGACTTTTATTGTTGATTAGACTATGAACGATTAGGATTGGCCTGTTAACGTTTTGAAATTGCTTGCATGACCAGAGCCTTGCGATGTAGCCATTTCGCCACAGAGTTTGGTCCAAAACCCCGAAAAACCGAAGAACGGAGTGTCCATTTTGACAAATGTTTCAATCGATCCGGTGCAACTGACAGCAGATCTTGTGCGATGCGCTTCGGTTACGCCTGCCGAAGGCGGCGCGTTGCGTGTCTTAGAGGACGTGTTGACGAAGGCCGGTTTTGAATGTCACCGGGCGGATCGGGGAGAGATTTCCAACCTGTTTGCGCGTTGGGGCGACAAGGGTGATCCAAAGACCTTTGGGTTCAACGGTCACACAGATGTTGTGCCTGTTGGCGATGAAGCTGCCTGGACGATGCCGCCATTTGGTGCGGAAATTCGCGATGGATTCCTGTGGGGGCGTGGATCGACGGATATGAAATCCGGCGTGGCGGCTTTTGTTGCCGCCGCTGTGGAATTGGTCACAAAGACCCCACCAAAGGGGGCTGTCATTATCACCATAACCGGCGATGAAGAGGCCGACGCCGTCGACGGAACCACGGCCATTCTGGATTGGATGGAGGACCAGGATGAGTCGATGTCGGTCTGTCTTGTCGGAGAGCCGACATGCCCTGAAGTCATGGGCGAAACCATAAAGATCGGCCGTCGCGGCTCGATGACCACCAAATTCGTCGTTGAGGGCGTGCAAGGGCATGTGGCCTATCCACATCGGGCCAACAACCCGATGACCGGGATGGCACGTTTGATGGAACGGTTGTCATCGCATGTTCTGGACACAGGGACAGAGCATTTCGATCCGTCCACATTGGCCATAACCACGATCGACACGGGGAACACGGCGACAAATGTTATTCCTGCGCGATGTTTGGCGACGATCAACATCCGGTTCAACGACGCCCACAGCGCCGAAAGCCTTCAGGCCTGGATCAAGTCAGAGGTCGATCAGATCGTTGCCGAGACCGGGTTGAAAATCACCCAGACATCTTCCGTCACCGGAGACAGCTTTTTCACGCCGCCCGGTGCATTGTCAGACATGGTCGCCAAGGCTGTGCAGGCCGAAACTGGTGTCACGCCAGAGCTGTCGACGTCGGGGGGCACTTCGGATGCGCGGTTCGTCAAGACCCATTGTCCTGTCGTCGAATTCGGGCTGGTTGGCAGCACAATGCATCAGGTGGACGAACGGGTCGACGTTGAACAGATACGGCAGCTGAAAGGCATCTACGCCCGGATACTTCGTGACTATTTCGGCTAAATTCCGTCCCAGGCTGGTGGTGATGGTGAAAGAGCCGCGGCCCGGTCGGGTTAAAACGCGGTTGGGCAAAGACATTGGTCTGGTGAATTCTGCCTGGTGGTATCGCCATCAGTCCATAGGATTGTTGCGGCGGGTCACATCGTCGAAATGGGACACTATTCTTGCGGTTTCGCCTGATATTGAGGGGCTGAACAGCCGGGTCTGGCCAGCACAATTTCCAAGGATTCCCCAAGGGCGCGGCGATCTAGGGGTTCGAATGGCGGGTATCTTTGCTGGCCTTCCGCCGGGGCCGATTGCCATAATCGGGTCTGACATTCCCGGTGTGTCCCGACCTGCGATTAACCGCGCATTTGCGGCGCTTGGATCTGCCGAGGCGGTGTTTGGACCGGCCTTTGACGGGGGCTATTGGCTGGTGGGGCTGAAACGGGTGAAAGCGCCGTCCCGCCACTTGTTCAAGGATGTGCGCTGGTCCACGAAATTCGCATTGCGCGACAGCATAGCAAGCATGGGGGATTTGCGGATTGCCAAGGCCCAAACCCTGCGTGACGTGGATACAGCCGCTGACCTTTAGCGCTCCGTTTTCCCCGAGACGTTGCATTCGGATCGTGGTAGGCGAGGCATATGAAAAAAGTACCCACACACAAGGAAATCCTGGATTGGATTTCTGAAAACCCGACCCAGACCTCTAAGCGTGATATCGCGCGCGCCTTTGGCATCAAGGGCGCGGCCCGGATTGACCTGAAACGCGTTCTGAAAGAGCTGGAAGCCGACGGCCATTTGGAAAAACGCAAACGCTCTTACCGCGATCCCGACAGCTTGCCGCCTGTTTCGGTTCTGGTGGTGAATGACCCGGATGCAGATGGCGACATGTTTGCGCGGCCCGTCGAATGGCAGGGCAAGGGGCCCGAGCCAAGAATACTCGTCGTGCAAAAATCCTCGGATGCGGCCCTTGGGGCCGGTGACCGGATCCTTGCCCGTTTGAGCGAAGTGCAAGACGAAGAGCACCGCTATGAGGCGCGCCTGATCCGCAAGATCGGCAGCAACCCCAAGCGCATTCTTGGGGTGTTTCGACGCGGTTCTGACGGCGGTCGGATCGTCCCGATCGACAAGGGGGCGGATACCGAATGGCGTGTGGCAGAGGCCGTGTCCCAAGGGGCCAAAGACGGTGAGCTGGTTGAGGCAGAGCAGGCTGGGCCGAAGAACCGGATGGGGATGCCTTCGGCGCGGATTGTGAACCGGCTGGGGGACCCGACGGCGCCCAAGGCTGTTTCTTTGATCGCCATCCATCAGCACGACATCCCAGACGCTTTTCCGGATGATGTGATTGAACAGGCCGACATGGCCAAGCCTGCGGAACTGGGCAAGCGCGAAGACCTTCGCGACATCGCGTTGATCACGATTGACCCCGCGGATGCGCGGGACCACGACGATGCGATTTTTGCCCATGCGGATGACGATCCGACCAATAAGGGTGGTCATGTCGTTTGGGTCGCAATTGCCGATGTCGCGCACTACGTGCAGCCCGGCACCGCCCTGGACCGAGAGGCGCGAAAGCGCGGTAACTCTACCTATTTCCCTGATCGTGTGGTGCCGATGCTGCCCGACAGGTTGTCAGGCGATTTGTGTTCCCTGCACGAAGGCGTGCCACGGGCTTGTTTGGCCGTGCGGATGGTTCTGGATTCATCAGGGCAAAAGATAAGCCATCGGTTTTGTCGCGGGTTCATGAGCTCTGCCGCGTCGCTGAACTATGTCGAGGTGCAACAGGCCCGCGATGGGACGCCAAATGACAAGACGGCGCCGTTCCTGGATGATGTCATCAATCCGCTTTTTGAGGCTTACGAGGCGGCGACCAAAGCTCGCGCGGTCCGCCAGCCCTTGGATCTGGACTTGCCGGAACGCAAGATCATTTTGACCGATGACGGGCAGGTCGAGTCAGTTGCCTTCCGCGATCGATTGGACGCCCATAGGTTGGTCGAGGAATTCATGATCCTGGCCAATGTGGCCGCAGCCGAAGAGCTGATCGCCCGTCGGACAGCGCTGTTGTTTCGTGTGCATGAAGAGCCTTCTGCCGAGAAGATGGATTCTTTGCGAGAGGTGGCTTTGGCATCGGGTCTGACCTTGGCCAAGGGGCAGGTTTTGCAGACACAACATCTGAACCGGTTGTTGAAGCAAGCAGAGAATACGGAATTCGACGAGTTGATAAACTTGTCGACCCTGCGGTCGATGACGCAAGCCTATTATAACGCTGAAAACTTTGGCCATTTCGGGCTGGCGCTTAAGTCATATGCGCATTTCACATCGCCGATCCGGCGCTATTCTGATCTGATTGTTCACCGGGCGCTTGTTACGGCGCATGGCTGGGGCAAAGATGGATTGACCCCTGCCGATATCGAAGGGCTGAATGAAACGGCGGTGCATATCTCTGACACGGAACGCAGGTCCATGGCCGCGGAACGGGATACGACGGACAGGTATCTGGCGGCCTATTTGTCAGAGCGGGTGGGCAATGAATTTACCGGCCGCATCAGCGGAATTGCCCGTTTCGGAGTGTTTGTGAAACTGGATGAAACCGGGGCTGACGGGCTGGTGCCGATCCGGTCTTTGGGGCGTGAATATTTCGAACATAACGCGGACACCAACACCCTGACCGGGTCCGACACTGGCATGGTTATCGGTATGGGCCAACGGGTAACGGTGCGTCTGGCAGAGGCCGTGCCGGTGACCGGTGGCCTGATGCTGGAATTGTTGTCTATTGAAGGCGCAAAGATGCCGCGTTCGCCGGTTCGGGGGCGTGGCAAATCCTCTGCCCGGAAACCAAACGCGTCGCGGAAGAAGGCCCAAAAGACCAAACGAAAAGTCGCCCGCAAAAGACGGTAAGGAACTGTCTTTGGCGGCGGGATGGGATGGTTTAGGTGAAAGCCGAAAACATGAACACAGAGTTTGAGCAGTGGCTTTCGCGGTTCCGCACCCATGCGAGACGGCAGGGCATTTCTGAAACGGTTTTGGACATGGCCTTTGATGGTGTTCGGTATGCTTCTGGAATCATAGAAAAAGATCGCAACCAGTCTGAGTTCATCAAGCCAATTTGGGAGTATCTGGACAGCGCGGTTTCCGAGGCTCGGGTTCGGAATGGCCAGCAGGCCTTGCGGGACAATCGCGACATGCTGGATGCAATTGATAGGGAATTCGGCGTTGAAAAAGAAGTGTTCGTTGCCATTTGGGGGCTGGAAAGCGCCTATGGTACGATACGGGGCGATGAGAATGCTATTGCAGCCCTGGCGAGCCTTGCCTTTGACGGGCGGCGCAGGCGGTTGTTTGAAACGCAGCTGATTGCCGCGTTGAAAATAGTGCAATCCGGCGACGTGAAGCCGGATGAAATGACCGGTTCCTGGGCGGGTGCCATGGGGCATACGCAGTTCATGCCGACAAGCTATTTGGCCTATGCGGTTGATTTCGACGGGGACGGAAAGCGCGGTATTTGGTCTGATAATCCCACGGATGCGCTGGCGTCTACGGCGGCCTATCTGGCGCGGTTTGGCTGGACCAAAGGGCAGCCTTGGGGCGTTGAGGTGCAGTTGCCCGACGGGTTTGACTATACCCAGTCCGGTCATCGCGTGAAAAAGGATGTGGCCGAGTGGATGGCGCTTGGGGTGCGTGACATTGCGGGCAAGACGGTTGGGACGGATGGGCCTGCCCGGGTGTTGTTGCCGGCGGGTGCATGTGGGGCCGCGTTTTTGGTTTTCCAGAATTTTCACGTGATCCTGCGCTACAACGCAGCGGATGCCTATGTGATCGGGGTTGGGCATTTGGCGGACCGGATTGCCGGTGCTTCGCCGATCCAAGCTGCGTGGCCGACAGGGGATCGTCCTTTGTCATTCTCAGAGATGTCCGAGATGCAAAAACGGCTGACGGCGGCAGGGTTTGATACTGATGGTGCCGATGGCATGATCGGGCCAAATACCGTCGCCGCGATCCGGGCGTTTCAGATGTCGCGCGGTGTGATTCCGGACGGGTACGCATCTTATGAGATTTTGCGGCAGCTGAAATAGCGCGGATTTCAAGAAACGTGTCTAATGCTGGGAAATTGGCCGATTTTGACGTCTGCATTGCGTCGGCAATGTGTATGGCAAGCGTATGGCACTTTCAGTGATCTTGCGGAATGAGCTGATCCTGACAGATGTCGAAAACTTGGTCGATATCTGTGCGGATTGCCCGCGCCCTTTGTTGCATGTCATCCCGATTGGACAGGCCGAATGCGTTGAGGGCCAGCCACATGTCCGTGTCAAAATCGGCAAGGTCTGATGCGGTTCCGTCCGCGACCATGACGGCGCGGCATCGGGCATAGACGGCGATGATCCAAAAGGCGGCTTCTCTGTGATGGTTCTGGTCGATCATGGCCTGGGTGCCGTCGATGGCAATGGGGCGGGCCGTTTGCTTCATGTCGGCGGCAAAGGGGTGCGGCGAGGAGAGACGCCGCGAGGCTGTATCGAATTGCCGGCCAAGCCGATCGAGATGGGCTTGGGTGGTAGCTGCATCCAGGTCGCGTGACCCGAGGGTGCCCAGCATGTGTTCGTGAAGATCCGAAAGACCGGCTTCGGTCAAGACCTGCCCGGATGAAATATATCGACGGCGGATCGTGGGGTTTTGCAGGGCGGCGGTCAGAACAATGTGAGCGGTGACGCCTGCGGCAAAAAACAAAGACGTCACCTGATCATGAAGCGTTGTGGCGTTTTCATACCGCGTCAGGAAGTTGAGGGCGTTCTGCCTTGCATGTTGCATCCGACGTTGGACGTATTTTGTGTTGGCAAAATGGGGGGCGGCTTGAATCATAAGCCGGTGCAATTGCCCTGCCGGATCCCAAAGCGCCGTTGTTTGGCGGAACAGGCCGGCCCTGTGGTAATCTGCCAAAACAGTATCTATTTCGG
Source organism: Marinosulfonomonas sp. (assembly GCA_051251595.1). Lineage (GTDB taxonomy): Bacteria > Pseudomonadota > Alphaproteobacteria > Rhodobacterales > Rhodobacteraceae > NORP110. The sequence continues at coordinate 214,065 of JBPOFA010000001.1, read as the reverse complement.
CCAATTCAGAGTGTTTTGCGTAAGTAACCTCTAGTGTCAGACCTTGGTACAGGAATTTTCCCAAAGCGTTTTGCAGCGTGGCTGCATCGACGATGACGATGATATCAATGTCAGAGCCTGTTGGATATGGCGCGCTGTCGGGCTTCCATGCGACGGAGCCTGTCAGCAATGCGCCAACAACGCCTGGTGTTAGGCTGGCCTGCGTGACGCACCAGTTTCGGGCGATGTCTTTTGCTTGGTGAATCGTGAGATCGGGCATTGGAACCGGGACGTGTTTTCCGGTCAAAGTTTGCGGCCGGAACTGTTGAACCTGAATATCGTCTCGTTGGTGCCTGGGAATTGCTGAGGGGACAGGGGCGCCAGAACGTTGGTCCAAAATGCCTTGCCGCGCGTGTTTCGGATGCCGACGGCCAGTTCCCATTGTCCGGGATGTTGCACAAAGGCCTGGGCTGCTGCGCGTTTGCCATAGCCCTTTTTGCGGGCGTCGGGGCGGATGTAAAATTCTGCCATGGCGAAATCGGTGTGCTGGCCTGATGGTGCGTGCTGGTTGATGAAGGTAAAGCCAATGGTTCGGCCTGACAGCTTTATCAGGTAGGGCCAGCGGTTCTGATTTTGCTGCCAATACGTGTCTAAATAAGGGTATTGTGGCGCTCTTGGGGTGTTTGGGGACAGTTCCATCAAATAGGGTGTCAGCATATTCTGGATCACCGGTTTGTCCGGTATTCGGGCGGGAACGAGACGGGGCATGGGCTGTCCTTTAATGTGGTCCTAGCGGGATGAAGATACCGGCAAAGGGGACAATGCTGCAACCCTGTCGCCGGATGTGGAATGTGTGTATTTGTCCATGCCCGGTGTCAGACGGTGGCGCAGCAGCGCCATCGGATGAGAGCGCAGGGTCAGGCGCATCGAAACGTAATCTTCGACGACTTCTTCGCCTTCGGTCATTTCGGGCAGGGTGATGGCAGGTTCTGTGATGCCTTCGCCATCCAGATCATTTGCGAATAGGGGCAAGGGGTCGATCGCGCCATGGGCGCGGGCCTCCCACAGGGCCTGGCGTCGGGTGAGGCCAAGGCAGGCAAAGGCGTCAGCCTCTGCCAGCACGCGCAGGCTGCGCGGGTTGGTTCCGGCGCGTCGCCAGACATCCTCGACGGACAGATAGCCATTGCCCCGCGCGGCGACGATCCAGCTGGCGTCTTCTTCGCGCATGGCCTTTATCTGGCGGAACCCCAGCCGCAGGGCCAGACCGCCGCGCCCGTCCGGTTCCATCTGATTGTCCCAATAGCTGTCATTGATGCTGATCGGCAGCACGGTGACCCCATGTTCGCGCACATCGCGCACGATCTGGGCCGGGGCGTAGAATCCCATGGGTTGGGAATTGAGCAGCGCACAGGCAAAAATGCCCGGTTCATGGCATTTCAACCAGGCAGAGGCATAGACCAGCAGGGCAAAGCTGGCCGCGTGGGATTCGGGGAAGCCATAGCTGCCAAAGCCCTCTATCTGGGAAAAGCAGCGTTCCGAAAATTCCAGATCATAGCCGTTTTTCTGCATGCCCCGGATGAATCGGCTGTGAAAATCGCTGACATTGCCGTGTTTTTTGAACGTGGCGAGTGAGCGGCGCAGGCGGTCGGCCTCTTCTGGGGTGAAACCCGCGCCGATGATGGCGATCTGCATGGCTTGTTCCTGAAACAGCGGCACGCCAAGGGTTTTGCCCAGCACCTGCCCCAGAGCATCAGAGGGAAAGCTGATCTGTTCTTCGCCGTTGCGGCGGCGGATGAAGGGATGCACCATATCCCCTTGAATCGGGCCGGGTCGGATGATCGCGACCTCTATCACCAGATCGTAAAAGCACCGTGGCCGCATGCGGGGTAAAAAGTTCATCTGGGCGCGGGATTCGACCTGAAACACGCCCACGGAATCGGCCTTGCACAGCATGTCATAGACTTTGGGATCTTCTGGGGGCAGCGAGGCGAGGTTATAGTCGATCTGGTGGTGGCGCTGGATCAGGTCAAAGGCCTTGCGGATGCAGGTGAGCATGCCAAGCGCGAGGACATCGACCTTGAGAATACCAAGGCTGTCGATGTCGTCCTTGTCCCAGCAGATGACGGTGCGGTCTTCCATCGTGGCGTTTTCGATGGGCACGAGTTCGTCCAGCCGTCCTTCGGTCATGATGAAGCCGCCCACATGCTGGGACAGGTGCCGGGGAAAGCCGATGATGTCCTGGATCAGGTTCAGCGTTTGATTCAGGCGGCGATCGGTGGGGTCCAGCCCGATTTCGCGCAGGCGGGTTTCCTGAATGCCATCGGCGGAAAAGAACCCCCAGAGCTGCGAGGACAGGGCCGACAGCGTGTCTTCGGACAGGCCCATGGCGCGGCCCACTTCGCGGATGGCGCGTTTGCCGCGATAATGCACCACCGTGGCGCAGAGCCCGGCCCGTTCGCGGCCATAGCGTTCATAGATATGCTGGATGACTTCTTCGCGGCGTTCATGTTCGAAATCCACGTCGATATCCGGGGGCTCATCCCGGGCTTCGGACACGAAACGTTCGAACACCATAGTGCCTATTTCAGGGGAAACAGAGGTTACACCCAAGGCGTAGCAGGTGACAGAATTCGCCGCAGAGCCGCGCCCCTGGCACAGAATGTTGCGCGATCTGGCAAAGGCGACGACGTCATGCACGGTCAGGAAATAGGGTTCGTATTTAAGTTTGGCGATCAGGTCCAGTTCATGGGTCAGCATCTTTTGCACATGGGGTGGGGCGCCGCCGGGGTAGCGCCAGTTCAACCCGGCATGGGCCAGGCGGGACAGGCGTTTGGCCGGGGTTTCGCCATCGGCCAGCTCTGACGGGTATTCATAGCGCAGCTGGTCCAGCGAAAAGCGGCAGCGGGTGGCGATTTCGGCGCTGTAGGTGATGGCGGCCTCGTGCCCCTGAAAGATGCGGTGCATTTCCGGTTCCGATCGCATGCGGCGTTCGGCATTGGCCTGTGCGGCGCGGCCCAGCTTGTCGACGCGGACACCTGTTCTGATGGCGGTGAGCACATCTGTCAGCTTGCGCCGCGCGCCGTGGTGCATCAGCGGCGCGGCCGAAGCGACCGTGGGAATGTCGAGGGTTTCGGCCAGATCGGACAGGCGGGCGAACCGGGCCGGGTCTTGGCCGTCATATTTCGGGGCCATCAGCAGAGAGACTTGCCCGGGGAAGCGGCGCGTCAGCCGTGTCGCAAGATTATGCCAATTGTTCGCGCCGGGCGGCGGCGGGGTCGTTTGGGGATGCAGCAGAAGGTCCTGCGCCGCGCCCCACTTCACAAGATCCTCAAACCGCAGCTGGCAGGCGCCTTTTTCAGAGCGCAAGCGCCCCAGAGAGATCAGGCGGCAGAGATTGCCCCAGCCCGTCCGGTCGCGGGGAATGGCGGTGACGCTAAAGCCATCCATCAGCACGATGCGCGCGCCGGGGATCAGGCGGGGGGTGTTGTAGATGTCCAGTGACGCGGGTTTGGGCAGGTGATCGGGGCGCAGGGGGCCGACGGGATCGGCATCTGCGGCGCGGCGCAACCCGACGAGCCGTTTGATTTCACGCGCCTCTGTATGGGCGCGGACGATGCCGGCGACGGAGTTTTCATCGGCGATGACAATATCCTGAATCCCCAGAAACGCGGCACGGCGCATGTATTCCTCGGCATGAGAGCCGCCGGTCAGGAACGTGAAGTTCGAGGTTATGTTGAGTTCTGCAAACATGGTGAGTCTTTAGTATATTCACGTTTTGTTCTTTTGAGGAGTCCCGATGATTGCTTGATGAAGACTCTGCGGTCATAAAGGGGGCGCAGGGTGTGGGGGCGTTGAGCAGCTATGCGATTGATCCATTGGATCTTGCGGGGCCTGAAACGGTTCAGCTTTCTGGGGCTTTTGATTGGTGGCGTGTTTTTCGCGATGTCACTGACGCCTTCGCTGATCCCGCGCGGGTTCCTTTTTCAGGGGGCTTTGGCGGGGGTTTGTTTTGCCCTTGGATATGGCCTTGGGGTGCTTATTCGCTGGAATTGGCTCTATTTAGAGCTGCCGCAGCTGTCCGAGCGGCCTTTGCGTGTGTTCAATAGTCTGACCGCATTTGCGGTGATCGTAACCATGCTGATCAGCCTTTGGCTGGGGGCGGACTGGCAGAACAGCATCCGTGATCTTATGGGGATGGAGCCTGTGGAAACCGGCCACCCGGTGCAGGTGGCCGCTGTTGCGTTGATTGTTGCACTGGTGTTGATCATTTTGGGGCGTCTGGTCGGTGGTTTGACACGGTTTTCCTATCACCGGATGCAGAATTACGTTCCGAGGCGCGTGGCCTTTATCGTTGGGCCGATCATTGTCGCGCTTACCTTGATCAACCTGACCAACGGTGTGGTGATCAAGGGAATTCTGGATGTATTGGATTCCTCCTATGCCGCGATGGACGATTTGATCGAGGAAGATGTTCCACCGCCAGAGCTTGATGTGCAATCCGGCAGCCCCAATTCCCTGGTCGACTGGCACGCCATGGGGCGCAGGGGCCGTGAGTTTGCCGCGACCGGGCCGAACCAAGCCGATATCAGCGCCTTTACGGGGCGACCGGCGAAGCAACCTATTCGCATTTATGTGGGTTTGAATTCGGCCGATAGCATTGAGGACCGCGCGCAGATGGCATTGGCAGAGCTAAAGCGGGTCAATGCGTTTGCGCGAAAGATCATGGTTGTCGTTACACCTACGGGCACGGGCTGGGTCGATCCGATGGGGCAGGACCCTGTTGAGTATCTGCATGACGGCGACATTGCGACTGTGGCGGTGCAGTATTCCTATCTGTCCAGCCCGATTTCATTGTTGGCCGAACCCGAGCAATCGCGCGCCTCTGCCGAGGCTGTCTTTACGCTGATCTATGACCATTGGAGAAGACTGCCCGAACAGTCGCGGCCGGAATTGTATCTAAACGGGTTGAGCCTGGGGTCGCACGGGTCAGAGGCCTCTATGCGGTTATACGACTTGATAGGAGACCCTATTCAAGGGGCTTTGTGGGCTGGACCGCCTTTTCCAAATACGATCCACAGCTCTGTGACGCTGGACAGAAACCCGGGCACGCCAGAATGGTTGCCAAGGTTTCGGGATGGTTCCGTGTTCAGGTTCACCAGCCAGACAAATGCGCTGAACGCGGCCACGGCGCCTTGGGGGCCATTGCGGATTGTGTATCTGCAATATGCCAGCGACCCGATCGTCTTTTTCGACATGGGGGGCGCGTTCCGGCGGTCTGACTGGATGTTGCCGCCGCGCGGCCCGGATGTGTCACCGAAATTTACATGGTATCCGGTGGTCACGTCGCTGCAGCTTGCCCTGGATATGATGGCGGCGACGTCTGTGCCCTTTGGGTTTGGGCATAGGTACCACCCAAGGGACTATATCGCCAGTTGGATCGCTGTCACCGCGCCAAAGAACTGGGATCCGGCGGATACGCCAAGGCTTAAGGCGTTCTTTGACGAAAAAGTCGCGGCGGCTGCTTTGGACTAACGGCTATGTCTGGTCGGTGATTTTTTTGGCGTCATGTTCGGCGATCAGCTCTGCCAGGCCGCGGCCGGAAAACTGAAAGATGTCCATTGCTTTTGGAAGCGGAATATCCAGCTGTTCAACAGAGCCGGTGGGCACCGCAGCGCTGTGCCCCGTTTGGGGGTTCGGCACGCTTGGGAAAAAGACAACCGTATAGCCGTTAGGGTTTGTTTCGACCTGAAACCCCAAACGCACCGCACCGCTTTTGTCGCGGACGATGACGGGGATATACATGGCAGAACCTTCATCATCGCCCAAATGGCCCGAGAGGATGCTTTTCATCTGAAAATAGCCCGGCATTTTCTGCACCAGCATTTGATCAAGCGCCTTGGCCCGTTTTGCAAAGATGGACTTTTCCGCAAGGATGCCCGCGCCAAAGCAAAACAGCCCAAGCAGGCAGAGGAGGAGCAGGTTTATGCCGAAGAACCCGCCATTTGGCAGCATGTCATGAATGGGAACCGTGACCATTCGTGCGATCGAAAACGCCTTTTCGCCGATGTAGATGATGAACACAAAGGGCACCAAGAACAGTATGCCGCCCAGGATCGTAGTCTTGAGTACTTTCATGTCTGGTCCTTTGGATATGTCAAAGCCTGCGGGATGACTTTATGGTGCGGACGCGCGCTTGGAAAGCTTGGTGCAGCCCGGCAAAGCCATTTCTGTCAGATTTATAGGCCAGTGGGCCTAGCGCAGGTGGTCTGAAAAGGCGGCGACGACCTGTGCGTAGACTTCTCTTTTGAAGGGGACGATCTTTTCGACAAGATCTGCGGGGTCGATCCATGTCCATTCAGAGAATTCAGGGTGTTCGGTTTCGATCACCACCTGATCGTCCGTGCCCGAAAAGCGCATCAGGAACCACGTTTGTTTTTGCCCGCGATAGCGGCCTTTCCAGATCTTTGGGAGCAGGTCATGGGGCAAGTCATAGGTCAGCCAATCGGGCGTTTGCGCCGTAATCGTGACGTTTTCGGCCGACACACCGGTTTCTTCCCACAGTTCCCGCAGGGCTGCGTCCCTGGGGTCTTCGCCTTTGTCGATGCCGCCCTGTGGCATTTGCCAGGCGTCCTGATTGTTATCGATGCGCTGGCCCACGAAGACGCGTCCCTGTGGGTTCAACAGCATGATCCCGACGCAAGGGCGGTAGGGAAGTTCAGAGATTTCTTGTGGTGTCATGGTGGGTTGGGGTCGACGTTGCCGCCGACCCGCTGGCCTTATTCCTGAGGAGCAATGACAGAGACGCCTTTGAGGATATCAATGGCATAGGCCAATTGGTAATCTTCCTTGCGCAGTCTTGCGGCGTCTTCTGCTTCGGCGCGTTCTGCTTCGATCTTGTCGCGTTCGTCATCAGACAGGCTGTCATTGTTGAGGCTGCCGCGTAGGTCAGCTTCAGAGCGGAACTGTGGTGTTTCTTCTTCCGCCTCATCCGTCACGGGTTGGCGTGGAGGTTGTTCAACGATGATGTCAGGGGAAACCCCAAGCGCCTGGATGGACCGGCCAGATGGCGTGTAGTAGCGCGCTGTGGTCAAGCGCATCGCACCATCGGATTGCAATGGCATAACCGTCTGAACAGAGCCTTTCCCAAAGCTTTTGGTCCCGACGACAATTGCGCGGTGGTGGTCTTGCAGGGCACCGGCCACGATTTCCGACGCAGAGGCAGAGCCGCCGTTGATCAGCACGACGACTGGTTTGCCCATGGCGAGGTCACCCTCGGTGGCGTTGTAGCGTTCGCCATCCTGGGGATCACGGCCGCGGGTTGAAACGATTTCACCGGCGTTCAGGAACGCGTCGGAAACTTTGATTGCCTGGTTAAGCAAACCACCTGGATTGTTGCGCAGGTCCAGAACAAAGCCTTCTACATTGTCGATGCCGCCAAGTTCTTCGATGGTTTCGGACATGCCTTCCAACAGGTTTGGATAGGTCTGGTCATTGAAGGTCGCCATGCGCATGACGACGGCGTGGCCTTCGGCGCGGGTGCGCACGGCGGTCAGCTTGATCGTGTCGCGGATGATTGAGACGTCAAAGGGGTCGTCTGTGCCTTCGCGCACAACGGTCACGATGATTTCAGATCCGATTGGGCCTTTCATCAGCTCGACGGCCTGGGACAATGTCAGGCCCAACAGGCTTTCGCCGTTGACTTGGGTGATAAAGTCGCCTGCTTCGATGCCGGCCTGGGATGCGGGGCTGTCATCCATCGGGGTGATGACCTTGATCCAGCCGTCTTCCTGGGTGACTTCGATGCCAAGACCGCCAAATTCCCCACGGGTCTGTTCGCGCATGTCTGCGGCATCTTCGGGTGACAAATAGCTGGAATGAGGATCAAGAGAGGACAGCATGCCGTTGATTGCAGCTTCGATCAGGTCTTGGGTGTCGACCTCTTCGACATATTGTGCGCGGATGCGTTCAAAGATGTTGCCGAACAGGTCAAGCTGTTCATAGACAGAAGCGTTCCGGTCATTTTCCTGCGCGACAAGCGGCCCGGCGATCTGTGTGGTCAGGACCGCCCCTATCAAAGTACCACCTACTGCGGCCATCACAAATTTCTTCATTCCGTCTTTTCCTTTGTCTCGGCGAACCACGCTGCCGGGTCTACGGGCTTTCCGCCCACTCTCAGCTCTATATAGAGCGTTTCTGTCAGTTCAGAGCCAGCACCATTTTCGCTATTTAGCAAAAACGTTTCCGGATCGGGTGTTGCGCCGCCCATATATCCAAGGGCTGTCGCCGGTGGCACCACCTGACCGACGGCACCATACACCTGATCTAAACCGGCCAAAACCAAAAGTGTCCCGGATTCCGGTTCAAGGATCATCACGTTTCCGTAGTCAAGCAACGGGCCACGATACCGAATGGTTGCGGGCCAAGGGTTGGTTACAATTGCAAGGGGCTGCGTTGCAACAACTATTCCGGGCCTTTTTACACCGGCAGAGTCAACTTCGTTGAAACGGCGCAGGACTGTGCCGGACACGGGCAGTGGCAAGGTGCCCTTGGCGGCGCGAAAATCCCTGATGGGATCGTCCGCAGTTGCCCCCGGCGAAGCGCCGATCAGACCGCTGGCAAACCCTTCCAGGGTTTCGCTGCTGTCGATCAGGTTTTGCAACTGTTCGGGATCGGCCACATAGCGTTGCGGCAAATCGGTGCGATCGGAAATGGCCTGGCTTAGATCTGTGCGTGCGGTTTGGATATCAATCAGACCGTTTTGCAGGGTTTCTGCTGCATTTTCCTGCAAAGCGCGCAGCAATGCGACCTCTTCCAAACGGGCGCGCAGTTTGAGCGCTTGTTTCTGGAGTTCAGGCGTCACGTCCGAGATGATCATGCCAGAACGCGCCGTTCCAAGAGGTCCGGCGGGGTGCAACATAACCAACGGTCCGGCGGCGGATTGGATGTTCATCAACACGCCCAAAAGTTCCGAAACCTTTTCGCTTTCGGCGTCGAATTCTTGCCGGATGGCGGCCTCTCGCAGGGCGGCGCGGCGCAGGCTTTCGCGCAGGGCGTCCAGACCGATTTCATAGGCGCGAATGGCTTGGGTCAGGGCGGCAACACGATCGCTGGCGCGTTCTGCCTCATTCAACGCGATATGTGCGGCCTCTAGCTGATCTGCGGCGACCCGGGCCTGTTCGGCCGGATCGTCCTGCGCGGCCATCGGAGAGGCCGCCAGCGCGAGCGCCAGACAAAGACCGATCAGTCGCTTCATTTGATCAGCAGGCTTTCACCGGTCATTTCGGTGGGTTTGTCCAGATTCATCAAATCCAACAGGGTGGGGGCCAGATCGGCAAGTCGTCCGGCACGCAACTGCGCCCCTTCGGGTCCGCCAAGCACAGCGACGGGCACCAGATTGGTGGTGTGGGCCGTGTGCGGTTCCCCAGTTTCCGGGTTGACCATGGTTTCGCAATTGCCGTGATCTGCGGTCAGAACCAGGGCACCGCCTGCGGCCTCTAGTGCCGAAACGGCCCGGGATAGACCCTTATCCACGGCCTCGACCGCTTTGATCGCCGCGTCAAGATCGCCGGTGTGGCCGACCATATCGGGGTTGGCATAGTTCACGACGATCAGGTCGTAGCCCTTTTCAATCGCCTCGACGAATTTGTCGGTCACTTCGCCAGAGGACATTTCCGGCTGGAGGTCATAGGTGGCGACTTTGGGGCTGGACGGCATGAAACGGTCTTCGCCTGTTTCCGGGGCTTCCTTGCCGCCGTTCAAAAAGAAAGTGACGTGCGGGTATTTTTCGGTTTCGGCCAGGCGGAACTGGGTCAACCCTTTTTGAGCAACCCAGGATCCAAGCGTGTTGACGATGTCTCGTTTGGGGAACACGGCTGGCATATAGGTGGAATGGTCGTCGGAATATTCCACCATACCCAGAAGGGTCAGGTCTGTGCGCGGGCCTGTGTCGAAGGCATCGAAACCGGGTTTGCCGATGGCCGCCAGAATTTCGCGGGCGCGGTCAGAGCGGAAGTTGAGGCAGAACAGCCCATCACCGGGTTTGAATCCGTCATAGCCTGCGATGGTTGTCGCGGGAATGAACTCGTCCGTTTTATCGTGGGCATAGGCCGCAGTGATGACCTCTGCCGGGGTGGCGGCGGTTGGGCCGGTGCCATTGGCCATGGCGTGATAGGCTTGCGCCACGCGTTCCCAACGGTTGTCGCGGTCAAGGGCAAAGTATCGGCCGATAACAGTGCCTATTACAGCGTTTTGGGGGAGTTTCTGATCCAAGGTTTCGAAGTACTTCAGAGCCGACTTCTGCGCGACATCACGCCCGTCGGTGATGGCATGCACAACAATCGGGATACCGGCAGCGTCCAGGATGTTTGCCGTGTCGATCAGGTGGTCGATATGGGCATGCACCCCGCCGTCAGAGACGACCCCCATCAGATGCGCAGTGCCGCCGCTGGATTTCAGCGCGGTGATGAAGTCTTGGAGCGCGGGCATGGTTGCGTAAGAGCCATCCTCTATCGCCAGATCGATCTGGCCCAGATCCATTGCGACGATGCGACCTGCGCCGATATTCGTGTGCCCAACCTCTGAATTGCCCATTTGCCCGGTGGGCAAACCTACGTCGCGGCCATGGGTGACCAGCGTTGCGTGCGGGCATTCGGACATGATGCGATCAAATGTGGGGGTGTGGCCCAGGGCAGGCGCGTTGGCGGTTGTGTCTTCGCGCAGGCCCCAGCCATCAAGAATGCAAAGGACAACGGGTTTGGGTGTGCTCATTTGGGCGCTCCTGTTCTTTGGGGTGTTCTAGCGTGGCTTTGCCGCGGGCGGAACCGGTGTCCCAGATAATTTACCCGGAAATGTAACACTTGTGGTTCTATTCCCGGTGGTAGGGGCTTTTTGCCAGAATTGAGGCTGCTCGGTAGAGCTGTTCGGTCAGCATCACACGGGCCAGCATATGGGGCCAGACCATCGTGCCAAGGCTGAGGGTCAGGTTTGCCTCTGCGACAAAACCGGGTTCCAGACCATCGGCGCCGCCAATGACAAAGGCCATGTCCTGTGCGCCCTGGTCGCGAATACGGGCCAGTTGGTCTGCGAATTTTGGCGAGGTCAGCGTTTTGCCGCGCTCATCCAAGGCGCAGATGACGGCACCTTTGGGCAGGGCATTGCGCAAAAGGGCGGCCTCGGCCGGTTTGCCGCCGCCCTTTTTGTCTTCGACTTCGATGATATTTGCTGGGCCAAGCCCAAGGGCGCGCCCGGTGCGGTCAAACCGCGTCAGGTAGTCTTCGATGAGCGTGCGCTCTGGCCCCGCCCGAAGGCGGCCGACGGCGCAGATTTCGACGCGCATCAGCTTTGGGCCGAAGCAGGCCCTGGGGACATCCACATCTTTTCGAGCTGATAGAACTCTCGCACTTCGGGACGAAAGACGTGGACGATGATATCACCGGCATCAATCAGTGCCCAATCGCCCTGATCCTTGCCTTCGGTTTTGCAGATGATCCCGTATTTTTGCTTTAACGTGTCGGTCAGCTTTTCTGAAAGCGAAGAAACCTGACGCGTCGAGCGGCCTGAACAGACCACCATGAAGTCAGCAATTTCGGATTTTCCGCGTAGGTTGATCGAGACAACGTCTTCGGCTTTTTCGTCATCGAGCAATGAAAGAATGTCTTCAAGCAAAGCATCGCTTGAGGGGATTTCCGAGTTTCCGGCGATGGCCGAATTCGGGGCGGTCTTGCCATGGACCGCATGAGTCGTTTGGGACAGGACTGTGTCCTCCTTGGTTGCGTGTCGCTTAAGCCCCGACACTGGACATAGTTTAAAGTAACATCGGTATGTCCGATTCTCAATATTGATGGTGCTTTTAAACATCACGAACGCGGCAATTGTGCCGCAAACGGGCGAGGCGCGTGGAAATTCGTGTCTATTCCTGGTTTTTGAGCAACCTGACCTCTCGTTGTGGGAACGGGAAAGTGATGTTGTTTTCTTTGAAACTGTCCCAGAGCGCCAAATAGACATTGCCGCGAATGTTCGTCAGGCCTTTTGTCGGGTCCATGATCCAGAACCGAAGGATGTAGTCAACTGTGCTGTCGCCGAAACCGACGATGTGGCACACCGGAGGTTGCGAATTCAGCACCCTGTGGACAGAGCTGGCCGCGTTGATTGCCAGATCCCGTACGATGTGGGGGTCATTGTCGTAGGCAGTGCCAAAGTAGATGTCCAGGCGCACCAGATCGTTCGAATGAGACCAGTTGACCACCTGACCGGTGATCAGGTCTTCGTTTGGAATAAGAAATTCACGACCATCGCGTGTGATGACGGATACAAATCGCGCGCCCAATGCGTTGATCCAGCCAAATGTGTCACCCAATGATATGACATCGCCTGGTTTGATGGATTTATCCAAGAGGATTATGACCCCAGACACCAAGTTAGACACTACTTTTTGCAGGCCAAAGCCCAGGCCAACACCGATGGCTCCTGACAGAACGGCGAGGCCTGTCAGGTCGAAACCGACGGCTTTGAGCGCCAAAAAGAAGGCCGCCCCATAAAAACCGGTTTGAACGAACTTTACGGTGAGCACCCGCATCGATGGCGAAATGTCTTGGTTGGCGGTTACGCGTTTGGCAATTTGGCTGCTGGTAAGCCGTGCGATCGTAAACAGCAAACCTAGGACAATAAGCGCTTTCAGCACCACCAGTGCGCTGAGGCGGAAATTACCGAATTGGATGGCCGCGCTGTCCAGGAACTCTGCTGTTGGTTTGTCCAAGTTCAAATAGTGTAGCGTGATATAGATCCACAGGCCCCAGCGCACGATGCGTCTCAGGGTTCGATTGCGCACGAGGCGCGATGCAAACCCCGCCAGCAGCAAGGCCGTTGCAATGGTCGCGATAAGGACGAGAATATAACGGCGTGACCCGAACATACTGTATTGCGCCATCAATCCGGCGGAACACCAGGACAGGACAACGAAGAAAATCAGCTGAAGCCGCTGATGTACGACAAGCAACAGTCGCAATCGCCATTTTGGCCAACCCTCCAGCCTACGCATCTGCTCGTAAAGTTTTGGCGCAAGCCAGCGATTGAGGCCAACGGCGACAAAAAACAGCAGGACCAGAATGACAACCTGGGTCAGGCGCGAGGGAAGCAAAAGGTTGGCAATAGAGCTATGGAGCCACAACCAAAGTGCCGTCAACTGGTCTACAAAGGGTTGAAGATCAAATTCCATTGTATGCCTTTTCGCAAGTTACGGAATCGTAGGAGTATTCTTTGAATAGGTATAGTTAAATAACCGGCAGTGGTTCACGGCTGCGCTGTTTTTCGAAAAGGTCGGCGGTGATTGGTCGGCATTCCGGCCCCATATCTAATTATTTGCGTTTTCGGACAGGCGCCGCGCAACTTGGGCTTCCCTGCCATTTCAGCACCGTAACGGTGGATCAATCATGCTTTGCCCTTGCATAGATGCCTTGAACGACAGAAATCCACACCGCTTCGCGAATGACAATCGCCCAATCCAAGCTTGCCCTTCCCCAATTATTCCATCATTTCGAGATTCGCCAATCTGGTTGGGTTGAGTTCCTCTTATGTGACCAGAGGACGGAAGTTGGGTTAAATCAGTTGCGATAGATGCAACAATAAGGGTGGCATTCTATTCATGAAACAGAAACTTGGTTTGGTCGCGCTGGTGGTGCCCAGTTACGAGGCCGGATTGGCTTTTTTCGTTGACGGGCTTGGGTTTGAGCTGGTGGATGACATTCCCCAAGGTGACAAGCGCTGGGTTGTTGTGCGCCCCGTGGGGGCGGAGACCGGGTTGGTTTTGGCCCGCGCTGTTGGGGCCGAGCAGGAAGCCGCGATTGGCAATCAGGCGGGGGGCCGTGTGGGGTTCTTTTTACATACGGATGATTTTGAGCGGGATGCGGGGCGGATCACCGGGGCCGGTGGGGTGTTTCAGGAAGACCCGCGGCACGAAGCCTATGGAATTGTCGCGGTTTTTACCGACCCTTTTGGCAATCGCTGGGATCTGATTCAGCCTGCCACTTGATCGCAGGCCATTGGGGATGTATCTGCACTGCATGATACGGATTTTTGACATGGATGATCGCGCCCGTTTGCCGTGGCGCTTTTTCGGCGCAACGCTGACTGTGCTTGCCCGCCTGTAGTGCGCCGCACCGAGTCTGTCTTTATATCTACTTACACCTAAATTCCCCCGGGAGAGCTTAACATGACTGCCCCCAAGACCCTTTATGATAAAATCTGGGATGCGCATTTGGCGCATGAAGCCGAAGACGGCACAAGTTTGCTGTATATTGACCGTCACCTCGTTCACGAAGTGACCAGCCCGCAGGCCTTTGAAGGGTTGCGCATGGCTGGCCGCGGCGTGCGCGCGCCGGACAAGACGATCGCCGTTCCGGATCACAATGTTCCGACAACGCTGGATCGTGCCAATGGCATCGACAACGAAGAAAGCCGCATTCAGGTTGAAGCGCTGGACAAGAACGCCAAGGATTTTGGCATCCATTATTACCCTGTGGATGATATCCGTCAGGGGATCGTGCATATTGTTGGGCCAGAGCAGGGTTGGACCTTGCCCGGCATGACGGTTGTGTGCGGCGACAGCCACACGGCGACGCATGGTGCGTTTGGGGCTTTGGCCCACGGGATTGGGACATCTGAAGTTGAGCATGTCTTGGCGACACAGACCCTAATTCAGAAGAAATCGAAAAATATGAAGGTCGAGATCACCGGCAAGCTGCGCCCTGGGGTGACGGCGAAGGACATTACTTTGTCGGTGATTGGGGCCACAGGTACCGCCGGCGGCACGGGTTATGTCATCGAATATTGCGGTGAAGCGATCCGTGATCTGTCGATGGAAGGCCGGATGACCGTGTGCAACATGGCCATCGAAGGTGGCGCACGTGCGGGTATGATCGCGCCGGACGAAACGACCTTTGAATACGTAAAGGGCCGCCCGCATGCGCCTAAAGGGGCACAATGGGAGGCCGCGCTTGCCTGGTGGAAAACTCTGTTTTCTGACGAAGGCGCGCATTTTGACAAGGTTGTGACGTTGAAGGGCGAAGACATTGCGCCAGTTGTCACCTGGGGCACCAGCCCGGAAGATGTATTGCCAATTACAGGCAATGTGCCTTCGCCTGACGAATTTGAAGGTGGCAAAGTTGAAGCGGCGCAACGTGCGCTGGACTACATGGATCTTAAACCCGGCACGCCGTTGAACGAGGTCGAGATCGACACTGTCTTTATCGGGTCTTGTACGAACGGCCGGATCGAGGATTTGCGGGCTGTGGCGAAAGTCATGAAGGGTCGCAAAGTCAAAGAGGGTATGCGGGCGATGATCGTTCCCGGCTCTGGTCTGGTGCGCGCGCAGGCGGAAGAAGAGGGGCTGGCGGATATCTTTAAAGAGGCCGGTTTTGAATGGCGTCTGGCCGGGTGTTCCATGTGTCTTGCGATGAACCCGGATCAGTTGGCGCCGGGTGAACGCTGTGCTGCGACGTCGAACCGGAACTTTGAAGGGCGGCAGGGCCGTGGGGGGCGCACACATTTGATGTCGCCTGAAATGGCTGCGGCTGCTGCGATCACGGGTCGGTTGACGGATGTTCGCGACTTGATGTGATTGTGACCCGCTTGCTGGCCATGGCCAGTTGAGCTGGGTTGTCCAAAATTTTAGCGCTCTGACATAGGGCGCACAGGAGACGAAAATGGATAAATTCGAAAAGATCACGGGCGTTGCTGCACCAATGCCGTTGGTGAACATCGACACTGATATGATCATTCCCAAACAATTTCTCAAAACGATCAAACGGTCCGGCCTGGGTGTGAACCTGTTTGATGAAATGCGTTACGACGATGATCGCAACGAAATTGAAAGCTTTGTTCTGAACCAGCCTGCTTACCGCAATGCGGAAATTATTGTGGCCGGTGATAACTTTGGCTGTGGGTCGTCGCGCGAACATGCGCCTTGGGCTTTGCTGGATTTTGGAATTCGGTGTGTGATTTCGACAAGCTACGCCGATATTTTCTATAACAACTGCTTTAAGAACGGCATTTTGCCCATCATCCTGCCGCAAGAGCAGGTCGATGCTTTGATGAAAGAAGCAGAAAAAGGCGCGAATGCTCGGATCACTGTGGATCTGGAAGCGCAGGAAATCACGACCTCGGATGGCGATGTTTATGGGTTTGACGTTGATCCGTTCAAACGCAAATGTCTGTTGGAAGGTCTGGATGATATCGGTTTGACGATGGAAAAGGCCAAATCAATTGACACATTTGAGGCCGAAGCAAATGTGGCGCGTCCTTGGGTGTAACCCTTCGTTAACCACAACATATTGATAGTTCGGGAACAATTAGTTGTTCCCGAAAAACAAAATGATGCAAAGCCGCACCAGTTTCTCCACGATTTAGCCCCAAACTTTCTGTTTAGTGAACCCAGTGCTTGCTGGAGCAACTGAAAGAAGGCAAAAATTGGGCAACAATGAGGCAAGCCGCCATAATTGGCGGAAAAAAAGTGGGACAAGGGTGTGGCGTCGAACCATGCTCGGCCATTTTGAGGGTATAGGGCAGTGATTTCGCGGCTATCAGGCGCGGTACTTCGCGCGATGTTGGTGGTGTTGCTTGTAGCGACGCCATCCTTGCTGTTGCCGGGCATTGGTGCGGATGGTCAACAGATCGTGGCGCTTGTCGCAATCTTTGGTGCGGCGCTTACCATTTTTGAATATGCCTCTGCCTATCCGGGACTTGTTGAGTTTCGGGACGCGCCGCCTTTCAACAGAATCCGTTACATTTCTCTGTTCACGACTGTGTTTTTGCTAACTGTGATCGCACGCGGACAGATTGAACCGACCACATTGACGCAATTCATCACGGCCATTGGGGCCCTGATTGGTCTTGCGATTGATTTTCCCTATAGCCCGGTACGTTTGGTGGTGCTGATGCTGCCCGATGGCACCAGCCTGAGCCAGGTTTCACTTGTGCGCACGGCCGCCGGGATGAGCTATTTGATTTCATTGCTGACGCTTGGCATCTTCCTGATTGTGCTGCGATTACGCAGTTGGCCTGCATCCAGCGGGACGTTTAATGTTTGGGTGAACCTGCCGACATTTGACCCGACGGCGGGTAAAGACGTTGTGAAAAGACTGGAACGGGATGCCCGTTTTAACATTGCGTTAGGGTTTTTGCTGCCATTCTTGACGCCAGCTGCGATCAAGTCGGCCTCGGTCCTGTTTGGGTCCGTGACGCTGGACAATCCGCAAACCCTGATCTGGACGGTCTCTGCATGGGCGTTTTTGCCGGCAAGCTTGTTTATGCGTGGAATCGCATTGGCGCGTGTGGCCGAAATGATTGCCGCAAAACGGCGCGAAACCTACGCGCAGGCGCAGGACACCGCCAAGGACGAAAACTACCAGCTTACCTAAGCGTTTTGTTTCTATGGGTGGCTGTGCTGCCCGCGAGCGCCGACACTTATCGTATCGCCACGTTGAACACCGGGTTGTCACGCAAGGGGCCCGGTCTTTTGCTGCGCGATATTCTGCGCGGTGAAGATGCGCAAATCCTGATGGTGCGGGATATGATTGCGGCCGTGCGGCCTGACATTTTGGTCTTGACCGGTTTTGATTATGACTATGATTTACAGGCCTTGGCGCGGTTTCAGGCGCTGTTGGCCGAGGCAGGGCACGGGATGCCGCATCGTTTTGCCTTTGCGCCGAATTCCGGGATGTATACCGGGGTGGATATGGATGGCGACGGGCGCCTTGGCACGGCCAGAGATGCGCAAGGTTTTGGGGAATTTGCAGGTCAGGGGGGAATGGCGATTCTGTCGGTCTTGCCGATTGATGCAAAGGCTTCGCGCGATTTTTCGACCGTTCTTTGGGCAGAGCTTCCCGGCGCGAGCTATGGCGATTTACCGGTACATCCGGCGCAGCGTTTGTCGAGCGTCGGGCATTGGGACGTGCCGATTGATCTTGGGGCGGGAGAGAGGCTGCACCTGTTGGCGTTTCATGCGACGACGCCTGCTTTTGATGGGCCCGAGGATCGGAACGGGTTTCGAAACCGTGATGAAATTGGGTTTTGGTCCACCTATCTGGACGGTGGATTGGGGGTGAAGCCGCCAGATCAGCGGTTTGTGATTGTCGGGGATGCCAACCTTGATCCGGTGGACGGGGATGGGCAGCGGCCGGCCATTGCCGATTTGCTTGCGCGTCCGGATCTGCAAGACCCGAGACCCAGCAGTCGTGGCGGGGCAGAGGCCTCGCAAGTTCAGGGTGGCGTGAATGCGCGACAGGGCGGTGACCCGGCGCTCGACACGGCGGATTGGCGGGATGTGGATGGGCCGGGAAACCTGCGCGTTGACTATGTTTTGCCGTCGCGGGACCTGACCGTGACCGATGCGGGGGTGTTTTGGCCCGCATCGGGGCAGCCCGGGTTTGACATCTTAGCTGGCCGTGACCTTAAGCGGTCCTGGCATGGTCTGGTTTGGGTGGACGTCCTTTGGCAATGAGGCGAACATAACGGTGCGTAAATCCGTTGGCACAAAATCGGGCAGTAAGCGGTTGAATTTGGCCCCCGATAACTGGTGCGATGTGTTCCAGAGATAGCGCATTTCCTTCATCTCACGGGCGAGTTCCCAGACCGGGGCAAGAAGCGTGAAGATGGCCCAAGGAAAGTTGGTGATCTTGATGGCCCGGCCCAGATGGTCTTGCAGCGCGTCGCGAAGCTCAAGCGTTGTAAAGCTGTGGCCGGGAAAGGGGATGTCTTCGAAAACTGCCAATTCGCTGCGTTTTTCGGCAAGCTGGACGGCGGCTTTGCCCCAATCGGGCAGGTAACACATGGCTTGCACCGCATCAGGCCGGCCTGCTGCGGTCAGCTTTCCCTTTTTGATCGACCGGTAATAGAGCATTCCCATGACGTCGTCGTCGCGGGTCGGATCGATAAAGTTCCCGGCCCGCAGGATAATGGTTTGCACGCCAGAGCTGCGGTATGTGTTTTCCATGTCCACGCGGATACGACCCTTGGCTGAAACAGGGGTTTGGGGTGTGTTTTCGGACCAGACCCCGGGCGTATCCCCGAAATTATAAACATTACCGGGGATAATTACGGTTGCACCGCTGGCTTTTGCCGCCGTGATGACCTGTTTCGTGATGGCCGGAATGGTTTCGGCCCAGTTGTGATAGTTCGGGGGATTCAAGCCATTTACAATGACGTCAACGCCACGGGCTGCGGCTGTCATGTTGTCAGATTTGCGGTCAAATTTGCGAACGGTCCAGCCCGCTTGGGCAAAGGCATTCGCCGCGGTCTTGCCGATTTTACCAGAGCCGCCGAGGATAAGAACTGTATTGGACATTGGGGTGTTCCCTTGGTTTGTTTTGCGATTGGCCCGTTATCAGGCATTCAAAAATGAAAAGAAATTGACCAAGAAACTGTATGTGGTATTCAAATTTGAATGGATAAGGGCTTGGGCATGCTGGACTGGACGCTCTTGCAGTCGTTTTCGGCTGTGTTTGAGACGGGCTCTTTGTCGGGGGCTGCCCGCAAGCTGGGGCAAAGTCAGCCGACGATAGGCCGGCATATCAAAGCGTTGGAAGAGGTTCTGGGCGTTGATTTGTTCACCCGTGCGCCGCGTGGGTTGGTGCCGACCGCTGCCGGGACCGAGATTTCTGACATGGTGCGCGATATGGATGATGCCGCGGCGCGGTTGCGGCGTGTTGCAGATGGAAAGGCGGGCGATCTTGCTGGGACCGTTCGCATCACGGCCAGTGTGGTGACGTCGCATGCAATTCTGCCGCCGATCATTTCGGAACTTCGGCAGGCCCTGCCAGAAATTCAGATCGAACTTGTACCGTCCGACACGACCGAGAACCTGATTTTCCGCGAGGCTGACATTGCTGTGCGCATGTACCGCCCGACGCAGCTGGATGTGATCACAAAGCATGTGGGGGATCAGCCGACCGCCGTCTATGCGGCCAAATCCTATCTTGACCGCGTGGGACGACCAAAGGACTTGGACGCTGCTGCCACCCTGGATTTCGTCGGCTTTGACAAAAACGACCTAATCATTCGCAGCCTTGCCTCTTTCGGATTGAACGTGACGCGCGATTTCTTTGCGGTGCGCTGTGATCAGCAGGCGGTTTATTGGGAATTGGTTCGATCGGGCTGCGGGCTTGGCGGGGCGCAGACCCGTGTTGGCGATGCTGATCCGCTGGTTGAACGTGTGCTGGATGAACAGATTAAGCTTCCCTCGCTGCCGATCTGGCTAACAGCTCCGCAGGTTTTGCATCGCAACGCCCGGATTCGCGCGGTTTGGGATTTTCTATCTGAGGCCCTGGCTGTGCGGACCGGTGCTTGACCCTTTGGGGCGCGCAGTTTACGCGGGGGACGACAAATTTATTGAACGAGGACACCGCATGAGCACCCCTTCCTTACTTATCCTTGCCGGCGACGGAATTGGCCCCGAAGTCATGGCCGAAGTGCGCAAAGTCATTGATTGGTTTGGCGCCAAGCGTGACATCAAGTTTAACGTTTCCGAAGATCTGGTGGGGGGCTGTGCCTATGACGCGCATGGCACGCCGCTGACAGATGAGACCATGGCGCGGGCGCAGGCGGTTGATGCTGTGCTGTTGGGCGCTGTTGGTGGGCCTAAATATGACGACCTGGATTTTTCGGTAAAGCCAGAGCGCGGGTTGCTGCGTTTGCGCAAGGAAATGGATCTGTTTTCCAACCTGCGCCCGGCACAGTGTTTTGACGCGCTTGCTGACTTTTCGTCAATGAAGCCAGAGGTCGTGGCCGGTCTGGACATCATGATCATTCGTGAGCTGACCAGCGGCATTTATTTCGGCGAGCCTCGCGGCATCATCGAAGACAATGAAGGTGGCCGGATTGGCGTGAACACTCAGCGTTACACGACCGAAGAAATCCGCCGCGTTGCCCGGTCGGCATTTGAGCTGGCCCGCAAACGCAACAACAAAGTTTGTTCGATGGAAAAAGCCAATGTCATGGAATCCGGTATTCTGTGGCGCGAAGAAGTTCAGTGGGTGCATGACAATGAGTATCCGGATGTAGAGCTGTCGCATATGTATGCGGATGCGGGTGCGATGCAGCTGTGCCGTTGGCCCAAGCAGTTCGACGTGATCGTGACGGACAATCTGTTTGGTGACATGCTGTCTGATATGGCGGCGATGCTGACCGGGTCTTTGGGCATGCTGCCCTCGGCCAGTTTGGGTGTTCCAATGGAAAACGGTCGCCCTAAGGCGCTCTACGAACCGGTTCACGGCTCTGCGCCTGATATTGCGGGTCAGGGCAAGGCCAACCCTTGTGCTTGTATCCTCAGCTTTGCGATGGCGCTGCGCTATTCGTTTGATCTGGGGGCGGAAGCTGACCGTTTGGAAAAGGCGGTTGAAAAGGTTTTGGCCGATGGCATTCGCACGCCAGACCTTTTGCAGGATCCGAACGCGACACCTGCAACCACTGTCGAAGTGGGCAATGCGGTTGTTGCGGCGCTGGACGCCAGTCTGTAACAAAAAACCAACAGCTTACAAGAACAGGCCGCGTGATCAGCACGCGGCCTGTTTCATTGCTAGACCTTGTTCAAATTTTAACCGAACGTTTAATACACAATTCCAAATGTTGGACTTAACCCGGGTGGAGATCACGTTTTGGCCAATCTAAAAGGCATCCTTTACGCTCTCTTGGCTTTTGGTATTTTTGCGTCGCACGACGTGTTGATCAAGATTTTGGGTGGCACATATGCGCCGTTCCAGCTGATCTTTTTCAGCGTCTTGTTGTCCTTTCCTTTGGTGACTCTTTTGTTGATGCGCGACAGGACCCCGAGCCATTTGCGGCCGGTGCATCCTTGGTGGGTTGCCTTGCGAACGGGGGCAGGTGTGATCACGGGTGCAACAGCGTTTTACGCGTTTTCCGTTTTGCCATTGGCGCAGACCTATTCCATTTTATTTGCCTCGCCGTTGATCATCACGCTTTTGGCGATCCCGATTTTGGGAGAGCGTGTGCGCTTGCGGCGTTGGCTGGCAGTGATTGTCGGGTTGAGCGGTGTGATTATTGTCTTGCAGCCCGGGGGAACCGATCTGGGTCTTGGGCATCTCGCGGCCATCGTGGCGGCCTTTTTTGGCGCACTTGCGTCGATCATTGTTCGAAAGATTGGGCAAGATGAACGTAGTATTGTTTTGATGCTATACCCGATGGTGGCGAACTTTGTGGTGATGGCTTGTATCATGCCGTTTTACTATATTCCGATGCCGCTAGAAGATTTAGGAATGGTCGGCGTCGTTTCGGTTTTTGGGTTTGTCGGGGGGCTGGCCCTGATCGCGGCCTATAAAAACGGAGAGGCCGCTATCGTCGCCCCAATGCAGTATTCACAGATCATTTGGGCCTCTGTGTTCGGGTATCTGGTCTTTGACGAAACACTGAGCCAGAATACGTTGATCGGCGCAGGCATCATTATCGCATCGGGATTGTATATTGTGTTCCGGGAAAGCACGTCCACAGCGTCAGAGAACACACCAGTTCTGCGCACGCGCAGCCGGTATGAGACCGGATCGACCTTTCGCATCGGGACATTTCTGCCCCGATCCCTGCGTTGGAAAAGTACGAAATCCAAAGACCCTAACTCGTAGCGCAGCTCTTTGCTTTTGCAGTGCTGCGTGATGTCAGGGCTTTGGGGACTGCCCAAGGTGCATATCGATCAATAACCCAAGGGCTGTGCCGTTTAGGTCGGATGGCAGCTCTTCCCGGCGGTTGAGCTTGTACATATTCGACATGCGGTTGGTGATGTGGAAATCCAACTCTGGCGTGATGGGTGTGCACATTCCGGTCTTTTGGACGAAATGCGGGGCATCGGCAGTGACTTCGGCTGTTCGTTTCCAAAGTGATGAAACTTTTGGATTACAGAGTTTCAATGCCTGGAAGATTTCATGGAACCAAAAATAGTATCCTTTCGTAGGCTTCCCTGCGGGTCCCAGATGTTTGTTTTTGAAAAGTTTGTTGTGCAGTTTGGGGAATTTCCGACTTAGAAACCATAAGCGCCGTTTTGAAAGTGTTCCATCAGTAGCAGACAACTTTACACTTTTTGGTCCTGTGAACACAGCCAAATGCACCTCTTCTCCAAGGCCGGCAGTAAATTGCTGCCAAAAATTGTTTACGGCGTCCCTGTATATATGAATTAAGTCGCTGTCGGGATGTGCAGAAATAAACCAACTCGAAATGGGTTCCCCCGGTACGGGTCTTATAAACGCGAAAAAACTGTCTTCGGGCGTACAGCGATCTATCCATTCATCAAGAGGTCTCGTGCAAAATGTCGTAGCATCTGCCCAAACGCCGCCATGTTCCGCAAGAAGATGAATGCGAATGACATCTGACAGCGCAGCGAGGGTAAGTGATGGATTATCCACGTAAATCCCCGGAAGAGAAACGTATTCATGCAGGTTGTCTTTGGTCAACAAACATAGCTCCCAGCCAGGGTTGTGGATCGCCCAGCTGTCGCGGCAATATTGCATTAATTCTGGTGCTGAATCCCAACCTTGGTGCCAATATAGGAATAATTTGCGGGGCACGAGACGTGTTGTTTTTGCAGGTGGCATGCCCCGTGCGTTCGAAGTGTTTTGCATCGCAGATTGAAGTGCAGGGCCAGTGCAATAGCCAAGACCAGTGTCTTCTGACACGCGTCTGACAATATCGACCAATTCAAAGTCATGTCTGTAAATTTCCCGAATTCGGGACTTCAACTCTTCTGGTATCTTTGATGCGAAATCATGGTGCGACCCTCGAGACATTCGTTTTTCGATGTGCCCTGAAAGGCCTCCCAAGGACTTCAAATGAGTTTCAAGAGTATCCATGTGGTCCAACAAGAAAATCTTGTCTACGCCCACAATGCCCTGGTCAAATATATACGCCGATTGAGGTAACAAATGGCGTTGCGCAAGTTCTTTGGGCGACAAAGTATTGGGGTCAGTATTGTCGTACTCATTTCCAATTGTCGGATTTTGGAACAGATCGTTTCCCCGTGCGTGATTTTCGATTTTTTCAAGTCGTTTTTTCAAACGAAGGATTACATCTTCTTCGTTTCCATCAAATTCTTCGAACCGGCTCATGCCCCAGAAAATATGAGATATAATACGGTCCAGTGGGTCACGTACGACGGTAAAGGATTCATCCAACTCATTCCATTGAGCCGAATAGTTTCGGCGTAATTCTCGAACCGTCAGATGCTGCAAGCCGCCGCCGAATATCACGGATTTGTCTGCGTCAGTTACTGTTTTTTTGACGCCCAAGTCTGGATAAGATTTGGCAATGCCCAGCGCAACTTCAAGTGAAGTGCCACCGCATTTTGGGATATGCACGAAGCCAATTTTTGGATTTTGATCCGGTGGAGTGATGGGCATAATGGTGTTGTCTCTTTGCGCGTAGTTTTGGGATTCATGCACGTCCATGGTCAGATGTTCAAGCGATGTTTGGTCAGTGAAAGGTGGTGGAAAGCGCCGGCTGAACGTCGTGCAATCTTGGAAGTTTTCGCAACGCGCGCATTGGCATCGCGCGATTTGTTTGCTTAACCTTGAACAGCAACGGCGGTCTTTGGATGCTTTATGCAGAGATGTGTAAAGCGGGGCGGGGTATCCCCGTCTTTTGGACCCACCTAGGCAAACATGGCACGACCTTCCTTGGGCTTTGCCCAAATCGGGTCGCGCGAAACTGAGAAGAGCAAAGATCGTTCGTTGCGCCAGGATTTTCGGCATGAATAGGACTAATTTTGCACGTTGCATTGCGCCCAGTCTGACACTGGGCGCTTGGACCTATGAAGCGGTTCTGGCTGGGCTGTTGCGCCGCCTTCCAAGTGAATTGCACCGGTTTGGCCCGAGACTCGCCGAGGGGCTGTTGGCGGCATTCCCGATGCAATATGCGCCTTGCAAAGATGCGGTGGCCACTGATTTGATCGGTATCGATGCGTTTGAGAGAGTTTTTCTTTACTGTCAAAAGCACAGCCTATGGCCAACGCCGGATCTGACACCGACCCGCTTTGCGCCGATTGCCGCTTTTGCTGAATTGGCGCATCCGCGCTTGGCGACAGTGGCAGAGCTTGCGGATTGGTTGTTTTTGCCGGTCGAACGGTTGGACTATTTGGCCGATTTGACGTCTCGCTACGAAGAACATGGTGAGACATCGATCAACCATTACCACTATGATCTGAGGGTTAAAACGTCCGGCGGTGTCAGGTTGATCGAGGCCCCAAAGCAAGGGCTGAAGGCTGTGCAACGCCGAATACTAAAGGGAATTATCGATGTCATTCCCAGCCACCCGGATGCTTTTGGATTTGTGTCAGGCAGAAATTGTGTGCAGGCCGCCAGTCGCCACTCTGGGGAAGAGATGGTGGTTTGTTTCGACCTTAAGGACTATTTTCCGTCGATCGGCGCCGGGCGGGTTTTCGGCCTGTTTCGGTGTCTTGGCTATCCCCACACTGTCGCACGTTATTTGACGGCCCTGTGTACGACACAGACGCCACCACGAGTTTTGGGAATGTTGCTTGTGCAGGACAGGCAGACCTACCAGGCGGCACATCTTCCTCAGGGTTCACCGGCGTCGCCAGGCTTGGCCAATCAGATATCCTTTAACCTGGATCGCCGATTGTCCGCATTGGCGGGGCGCATGGATGCCAATTACAGCCGGTATGCCGATGATCTTACCTTTTCCGGGGCACGGGGGATCGCGCACAGCCTAGCCCGATCTGTCTCCCAAATCGTGCAGGAAGAGGGTTTTGCGATCAATGCGTCCAAGAGCCGATCCATGAAAGGAACGGGGCGGCAAACGGTGACGGGTCTTGTTGTGAACCAACACATCAACATCAACCGCAGGGACTTTGATGCGCTTAAGGCAATCATCCATGCCTGTGGAAAGCCCGCGGACCGGCGTCTTTACGATGCGACGTTCAGGGAGAGCTTGCTTGGCAAGATCGGATGGGTTGAAACGATCAATCCCAATCGGGGCCAAAAGCTGCGCCGTTTGCTGTCGGCAGCCTGGGAGAACCATCAAGACAGTTAACGCCGCAGGCGATTGGCGATGATTCGCGTGTCATGGGGGCAGGCGTCGTCAAATGCTGGACGATGCCTTGTGGTTGGCGTATTCCGTTAGGTGAACATATGTCGCTGCTTGTCTTTTTGGGGGCGCGGATAAGTTCTTGCGAACAGGAAAACTACTCTACTCAAACAAAAAATCGGGAGACAGAGAATATGGCAAAAATCATCACAGCGGTCGCGTTTTCGGCCTTTGTTCTGGCAGGTTGTGACACGCCAGGTAAAACAGTTGGTCTGGGTGCCGCAGCTGGTGCCGGAGGCGCGGCCTTGTTGGGCGCAGATCCTTTGACAGGCGCAATTATCGGTGCCGGTGCAGGCGCAATTTGTGAAGCGGCCGAAGGTTGTAACTAAGTTCCGAAAGGACTTTCCTTTTGGTATTGAAATGACAAAAATGGCCAGCATTCGTTGGCCATTTTTTATGGGAGTTGCGTAAGGCGCAGGTTTTCGCGGCGCCTATCTGGCCGGGGAGGTGTTTTATCAATGACCAAAATCGTGAACAGTTGATGAAAACATGGCGGATTGGTCAGCATTCGGCGGCTGGGATATTTTGAAAGGCACAGAGTTGGCCTTTTCGTTGACATCGATCGCGCAATCTACCATCTGAACACCTAGTCAATAGTTCGAGGCATATTATGAAGATTGCGATGATTGGGACTGGTTATGTCGGTCTTGTTTCTGGTGTTTGTTTCTCTGATTTTGGACATGAAGTTGTTTGTGTCGATAACAACCCCACCAAAATTGAAATGTTGGAAAAGGGCGAAGTTCCGATTTTTGAGCCTGGTCTGGAAGACCTTTTGGCCAAAAACGTCGCTGCTGGTCGTTTGACCTTTTCCGGGGATTTGAAAAAATCCGTCGCCGAGGCTGACGCGGTTTTCATCGCCGTTGGCACCCCAACCCGGCGCGGGGATGGTCATGCTGACCTAAGATTTGTTTACGCAGCCGCAGAGGACATCGCCAACGCGTTGTCCGGCTACACGGTTGTTGTCACGAAATCGACGGTGCCTGTTGGCACAAATCGTCAAGTGGCAGAGATTATTTCAAAGACCAACCCTGATGCTGAATTTGATGTGGCGTCGAACCCAGAGTTTCTGCGCGAAGGGGCCGCGATTGACGACTTTATGCGCCCGGACCGCGTTGTCGTTGGTGTGCAAAGCGAACGCGCCTCTGACGTGATGGAAGATATCTACCGGCCATTGTTCCTGCGGGATTTCCCAGTTGTGACAACTGATCTGGAAAGCGCGGAAATGATCAAATACGCCGCGAACGCGTTTTTGGCGGTGAAGATCACCTTTATCAACGAGATTGCAGCGCTCTGTGAAAAAGTCGGCGCAGACGTAAAGCAGGTGTCCAAGGGCATGGGGCTGGACGGGCGGATCGGAAACAAGTTTCTGCATGCCGGGCCTGGGTATGGCGGGTCATGCTTTCCCAAAGACACCAGCGCTTTGGCGCGTATTGGGCAAGAACATGCTGTTCCGATGCAGATTACTGAAACTGTGATCAAGGTGAATGAGGAAGTCAAACGCCGGATGGTGACGAAGATTCAGGATCTGTGCGACGGGTCCTTTAACAAAAAGAAGATCGCAGTTTTTGGGGTGACGTTTAAGCCCAACACAGATGACATGCGTGATGCGCCTTCGCTGGCGATTGTGCCTGCGTTGATCGGTGGCGGTGCGACGGTTCATGTGGTTGATCCGCAGGGACGCCGTGAGGGAGAGGATTTGTTGCCTGGTGCCATCTGGATGGATGACGCTTATGCAGCGGCCAAGGATGCGGATGCGGTGGTCATTCTGACGGAATGGAATGAATTCCGGGCGTTGGATCTGTCCAGAATTGCGTCCGCAATGGCGTCCCCAAAAATGGCAGATCTGCGCAATATCTATTCGGAAAGCGAAGCTGCGCGTGCCGGATTTGAAAGCTATATCGCCGTTGGTCGCTAGCGTGTAAGACTGGCTGCTATGCGCAGGGCCGGGTGGCTTTGCATCATGGAAGGGCAGGGCAATGGTCAGCGCAGTGCGGTTCGAATTGGCAAAAGTGCTGCGCGATGAGGCCTGGTTGTCAGGCCTTTCGGTTTCGCTGGACGCGCTAAAAGGTGATCTGGCTGGCAAGCGTGTTGCCTTGATCGGCAATTCACGTGCACTTGGGCAAAGCAGCTATGGGGTGCAAATTGATGCGGCTGATCTGGTGATCCGGATCAACCGCGCGCCGATGCCCGCCACGCAATCCCATGGGACGCGCACAGATTGGTTGGCGCTGGCGACGACATTGCCTGCGGCGGATTATTCCCGGGTAAATCCGGGCCGAATTTTGTGGATGTCGCACAAACGCAAACGCCTGAAGCGCTGGATCGCCGAGCGGCCCGGTTTTTACCTGCATCCTTTGGCCGAATGGTCGCGTCTGGGTCAGCGGCTGACCGGCCCGCCGACCACGGGCGCGATGATGATTGATATCGTGGCAAAGTCGGATGCCGCGTCGCTGGACCTTTATGGGTTCGATTTCTTTGCGTCTCAGTCGCTGTCTGGCAGCAGAACCGCAGATCAGGTTCCCCATGATTTTGGGTCTGAAAAAGGCTTTGTCGCTGATCTGATGGCGCAGGATGCGCGGGTGAAATTGCACAAATAGGTCAACATCGTAATAAGGCAGTTGATTTGCCTATTTCACTTCCGTGTTGTTTCCGGTAATCACCGCCTCCGTATCTGACCAAGGAGACCCAAAATGGGCTATCGAGTCGCCGTTGTCGGTGCCACTGGTAATGTGGGCCGCGAAATGTTGAATATTCTGGATGAACGGGAATTCCCTGTTGATGAAGTCGTGGCGCTGGCGTCCCGCAAATCAATGGGCTCAGAAGTCAGCTTTGGTGAAAAGACGCTTAAGGTCAAAGACCTGGATACGTTTGATTTTACGGGCTGGGATATCGCGCTGTTTGCGGTTGGATCTGAAGCGACGAAAATCTACGCGCCAAAGGCTGCGGGCGCGGGCTGTGTGGTTATCGATAACTCTTCTCTTTATCGCTACGACCCGGCTGTTCCGTTGATTGTGCCAGAGGTGAACCCTGACGCGATTGAGCAGTATTCCAACAAAAACATCATCGCGAACCCGAATTGTTCGACCGCGCAGATGGTTGTGGCGCTAAAGCCCTTGCATGATCGCGCGACGATCAAGCGTGTTGTTGTGTCGACCTATCAATCCGTGTCTGGCGCGGGCAAGGGCGGTGCGGATGAGCTGTGGAACCAGACCAAGGGCATTTACGTTCCGGGTCAGGAAGTAGAGCCATCCGTCTTTACCAAGCAGATCGCGTTTAACGTGATCCCGCATATTGATGTGTTCATGGAAGATGGTCAAACCAAAGAAGAATGGAAAATGGTCGTCGAGACCAAAAAGATCATCGACAAAGCGATCAAGGTTACAGCGACCTGTGTTCGCGTTCCGGTTTTTGTCGGCCATTCCGAGGCGGTCAATGTTGAGTTCGAAGATTTTCTGGACGTGGATGAAGCTGCGGAAATTCTGCGGACGGCGCCGGGCATTATGGTTGTCGATAAGAAAGAAGACGGTGGTTATGTCACACCGGTTGAAAGTGTAGGCGATTTCGCGACTTTCATCAGCCGGTTGCGTCAGGATCCAACGATCGACAACGGTCTGAACTTTTGGTGCGTTTCAGACAATCTGCGCAAAGGTGCGGCGCTGAACGCCGTGCAGATCGCAGAGCTTTTGGGGCGTCGGATTTTGAAAAAGGGCTAAGGCCCATTCCAAAAGATTTTTTGGTAAGAGCGCTGTCCTGGACGGCGCTCTTATTTTTTTAGACGGGGATGAATTTTTTCTCTTCCGGGTCAAAGCAGGCCAACCCGCCCTCACCAATATCTGTCCACAGACCGTGAAGCGTCAGTTCTTCGTTTTCGACCGCGTTTTTGACAAATGGAAAGGTCATCAGGTTTTCAAGCGAGACAAGCACCGCTTGTTTTTCCAGTGCTTGCGTCCGTTCTGCGGTGTCTTTGATATCAGCGATTTTGTCATATCCGGGCTGAAGGATATCCATCCACCGTCCGACAAAGCTGGTTTCTTCTTCGATGTTGGGGCCATGACCGGTGCAGGCCTCGTGGAAGAAATTGACGCCGCCGCAATTGGAATGCCCCAGCACGATGATATGCGCGACCTTTAGGCCGGTGACGGCGTATTCAATCGTGGCGGACGTGCCGTGGTGGTCGCCATCTGGCAAGTAGGGTGGGACGAGGTTGGCGATATTGCGGTGGATAAAGAACTCTCCCTGATCCGCGCCGAAAATAGATGTGACATGCACGCGGCTGTCACAGCAGGAAATGACCATGGCGCGGGGGCGTTGCCCGTCTTCGGCCAGACGTTTGTACCAGGCCTTGTTTTCGGAATATGTGGTTGCTTTCCAACCGTGATAACGCTGGACAAGATACGCAGGCAGCATTTTCGCATGTTCCATGACGGCTTGGTTTCCTTATTTATTCCGATTGACCCTTCCTAAATGTCATTTGAGAGCATTTCGAGCGATTTCTGTTGAGACTCTCAACCTTTTGTTCAGGGCCATCCGGTTAGATGGGCGCGAGTTTGCAAATTTGCGAAGGGGCCAACGTGATAAAAACATTGGCGGTCAACGACCATATCCAATCCGATAACTATCGGTTGGTGGAATTACAGCTGCGGTTTGGCCAATCCAGGGCAGATGCGAAACTTGCTGAAATTCGTGCTGAACTGGCGGTTCAGTTGGCGAAAGTGCATGTCTTTCTGACCCGCGGTGACCTGGCTGGGGTTCAGGGGGGCGCGACGAAGATTTTGGGGCTGGCGACCCATGTGGGTTTGGAAACGCTTGCCTTGGTTGCCGCTGATATCGTCAACGTTTCAGGTGGACAGGATGGCACGGCCCTGGCGGCTGTCGCGGCCCGGTTGTTCCGCGTTGGGGAACACGCCTTGATTGCCGCAAAGGATGTAGGCAACCCGCCCATTTGACCCTTGCGGGTGGCTGATTTGGGTCTAGGCTGCACGCAACGCCCCAAATCAGAGAATGACATGAAGATAAAATTTGCTCCGGACGACGCTAAATCCATCCCGCTGTTGGTTTTGACAAAGTCAGGGTTTGCTGAGTGGCAAGCAGGCTTGTCCACGGCAGAGTCGCAATGGGTCACCACAATGGGCTTTGCGGCGGGCGCTGCGGAACTGTTGGTGATGCCTGCTCCAGACGGGACGATTTCGTCGGTTGTATTTGGTTTGGGGGACGACACGGCGTTGAAACGCAACCGTTTCATCCTGGCCTCTGCGCGCAAAAAATTGCCCAAAGGCGTATATGAGCTGCAGGGAAATCTTGACCCGGACGCACTGGAAGAGGCCTCTCTTGGATGGCTTTTGGCGGGGTATCGTTTTGGGGCATATGCAAAGACCGATCCTGTCACCGCTGATTTGAAGGTGCCCGCTGGTGTTGAGGGATCCAGGCTGGAAACCATCGCCGCTGGCGAGGCGCTGACACGTGATCTTATCAATACGCCGACCAGCGATATGGGCCCGCAAGAGCTGGAAAATGCCGCTGTTGAGCTGGCGGATCGGTTTGGCGCAAAGATCACTGTGACCAAGGGCGACGATTTGTTACGGGATGGATTTCCGATGATCCATGCCGTGGGCCGTGCGTCGGCCAGTGCGCCTCGATTAATTGACATGTCTTACGGCACGACCGGGCCGCAACTGACATTGGTGGGCAAAGGGGTCTGCTTTGATACGGGCGGTCTGAACATAAAGCCCGGTGCCTCTATGGGGTTGATGAAAAAGGATATGGGCGGCGCGGCGACCGTGTTGGGCTTGGCCCATATGATCATGACGCTGGATTTGCCATTGCGTTTGCGGGTGCTGATTCCGGCGGTGGAAAACTCTATCAGCAGCAACGCGTTTCGACCCAGTGACATTTTGTGGTCCCGTAAGGGGCTTAGCGTGGAAATCAACAACACCGACGCCGAAGGGCGGCTGGTTCTTGCGGATGCGTTGGCCCTTGCGGATGAGGCTAAGCCAGATCTGATCGTGTCTATGGCGACGCTGACGGGCGCGGCGCGGGTGGCCGTGGGACCGGATCTTGCTCCGTTTTATGCCACACAACCGGCGGATGCCTCTGTGGTTGGTGCGGCGGGACAGCGGGTGCGCGACCCGGTTTGGGAAATGCCGTTCTGGGATGCCTATGAAAGCATGATTGAACCCGGTATCGCCGATCTGGACAACGCGCCTGCGGGTGGCATGGCGGGGTCCATCACTGCGGCGCTTTTCCTGCGGAGATTTGTGACCGATACCAAGCGTTACATGCATTTTGATATTTACGGCTGGCAACCCGCCGCCGCACCGGCACGACCCAAGGGGGGCGTCGGTCAAGGGGCGCGGGCCTTGCTGGATGCCATGCCGCAGTTGTTGAACTATGGCTGACGCGCGCAGCCTGCGTTCGAATGGCCGCGTGGCGCACAGCGCGCTGGCAGGTCTTGTGCAAGCGGACAGGTTTTCTGACGGGCAGTGGATGCAGGTTGGCGTTGCTGTGGCACCGATCCTGGGCGGGCCAGAGGGGCCTCGCATTCGGGAAATGCTGTTCGGGCAAGAGTTTTGTGTGCTGGACACAATGCGCGGATACGCCTTTGGGTTCACCCGGCATGACGGGTATTGCGGCTATGTTCAGCATGATTTCCTGCACGAAGCACCACCCGCAACCCATGTCGTCACGACTTTGCGAACTTATCATAAGCCAAGCCCGGACCTGAAGTCGTGGGAGCCGCACAGCCCGTTGCATTTCGGCTCACGGGTTGCTGTTACCGAGGTCGAAAAGGGATGGGCGCGGGTTGCTTTGCCCAAGGGGCATGGTTTTGCGCCGGAGGTTCATCTTTCCCCCTTACCCCATAGTTTCGACGATCCGGTTGCGGTCGCGGAAAAGTTTTTGGGCGCGCCCTATCTTTGGGGCGGGAATTCGGCCTCTGGTCTTGATTGTTCCGGGCTGGTGCAGGCCAGTCTTTTGGCTTGCGGCGTTGATTGCCCGGGGGATGCGGATCAACAGGCGCGGGATTTGGGGGGTGTGGTTGGCAACAACACGGCAGTTCACCGCGGTGATTTGTTCTTTTGGGCCGGACATGTCGCGATCGCGCTGGATGAAGACAGGCTGATCCATGCCAACGCCCATGCGATGGCCGTGTCCGTCGAAACGATCAGCGGTGCGATTGAGCGCATCGCGCGGCAGGGCGAAGGGGACGTGACGGTGCGAAAGCGGCTTTAGTCGACGGCCCGGATCAGTTTGCGTTCCAACACCTGCAATACTTTTTTCAGGTCATGCCCGCGTTTCAGAATGTGACCATCCATTGCGATGACGCTGTACATGCCCTGGCGATTGCGCAGTTTTGGTCTTTTTTCGATGAGGTAGAGCGGATGCTCTGCTGTGCGGCGAAAAACCGAAAATACGGCGACGTCTTTTAAAAATGACATTCCGTAGTCGCGCCATTCACCGGCGGCAACCATGCGTCCGTAGAGCCCAAGGATTGTCCCAAGCTCATGCCGATCAAAGGCGACCTTTTCCGGAACCTTTGGATTGCGCGGAATTGGGGTAATGTTTTGTATGTTCATTCCAAAAGTCTGTCCTCTCTTTCATTTAAAATCAACCCTGCCTTGATGCGGCCGTAAAATGGTCTGGTGTTTTCCTGATGTCGTCCATTTTCGCGCCGCTTTTGCCTGTGACTAAGGTGACATAGCGAAATACGCTTGCCCCGACGTCGCGGTATAATTGCCCCCACCCAGCTTGCGACGTCGGGGACCTTATTTGCCCCTACGCTTTTGCGTGGGGGTTTTTCGTTTCAGGCAAACGCTCCGTGGCAAAACCAGCCAGCTGACATGGTGTTGCCATGTGCAAAATACAGCCACAGACGTTCACCGCCATTGACTGTCACCTGCCAGTAGTCGCGCACCCCGCTGCGCCAATCGGGGTCATCCAGCCACCATTCTGGCGAAATGCGTTCCGGGCCAAGCGCCTGGACAACGGTTAAATCGCGCCGCCGCCAGCGAAATGAAAGTGGCAGGTCATGGGTGTCCGGGGCTGTAACGGGTTCGGGTTGCCACAACATGAGCGGGCGAGGCGTGGTCGGGGCGGGCCAGTCGGCTGTCGGGTCAGACCATGCGGCGGCAAGGGTCAGGCTGGACTTTTCCGGGATGTGGCTGTTGCCGGGATGGCGGCGTGTCACAGAGTCCAGCCCGATGCGCGCCCCGATCTTGCCAATCAGATCATCCAGCGCGGTATTTGCGCCCAGTTGGGCCGAGGCCTGATTGGCTGCGTCAAGATGACCTTTGTGCTGGTGGCTGTGCAGAGGTTCGGTCACAAAAGCGTCGATGCGTAGCGTGTCTATTCCAAACCCGGCATCCACATCCCCCAGCTTCATGACCAGTAAAGGACGTATGCGATCCGGATCAGCCGAGGGGCGGGCCAGCCCGATCTCAAACCATTGCATGGTCTGGTCGCAGCGAAAGAACTGCATGCGGATCCGGCGTGCGCCACGTCCTTTTTTGGTGAGTTTTTCCGCAAGGACGGGCAGCAGGCGATCAATCCCGGCCATGATGTCGGATTCTAGCCCAATCGGGTCAGGTAGGGTCAGTCTCAGGGTGAACTGAACGGGCGGGCGAGCTGGGGAAATGGGCTCTGGTTCGACCCCCAGGGCCTGATCCAGTCGGCGCACCACGTCTTTGCCAAACCTGCGGGCGAGGCTTGCACGAGGTGTCCCGATCAGGTCGCCCACACGTCGCAACCCCAGCCGGTTCAGGTTTGTGACGGCGTCTTGCGGCAGGCGCAGGGCCGCGATCGGTAGGGGGGACAGTGTGGTTCGGGTTTGCCCGGGGGGCGCGATCCGGCTGGTGCGGCTGCCGGGTTGTGTCAGTCTGGGCGGCGGCCCCCCACGTTCCCAGTTGCGCCGTTTTACGGCACGTGCCCGGGTGGCGGGGGCTTCCTGATCTATGGCGTCCCCGGTTCGGGACAGTTGCAGTGGTTGATTGGCGTACCGGGCCAGGGCCCAAGCGGCACCGACCGTATCGCCTATTCCGGCGTGAACGGTCAGGCCCAGGTCAGCGCAGTCATTTTCGATTGTTTCGGTGATGGTTTCTTCGCCGCCGAAAAGATGTGCGCATCCGGTCAGGTCAATGGCCAAAGAGGCCGGGGCTTCTTCGGACACCCAGGGGGAATATTTGCCAGCCCATCTGCGCAGCACGGTCAAAAAGGCCGCTTCGGCCTGAGGATTGGATAGCCGGGTCAGCAAGCTTGGGCACATTGCCAGCGCGTCACGTAAGGGCTGCCCGGGGCGCAGGCCTTCGGCTTCCGCCTCGGCAGAGAGGCTGGACAGAATCTGCATGTTCCCCTGATCCCGGATAACGGCAACAGGGCCGCCCAACAGGCCGGGATCCAGCCGGATAAGGCGTTCAGCCCCAAGACGGGGGAACCACAGGGATAAAATTCGACGTTTGGACATGCGCGGCAGCAAATGTTCACTATTTGTTCTTTATGTAAGTTCACATAGCTGCCAGAGTCGAGTCTTATTCGTTGCCGCTGTGCAATTTGGAGATAAAGTCAGGGCGACCAAGGAGCGATTTGAATGAACCGATTGTTAAGTGTTGGACTGGCCGGGCTGGTCTTTGTTGCAACTGCCGCTGCGGCCCATAACGGGGTCAAGAACCCGGCCGTCAAGGCGCGCATGCACGCGATGGATGTGATTTCGGAAAATATGAAAACCATAGGCAAGATGGCGCAACGTCAAGTGACATTTGACGCAGATGCTGCGCAGGCTGCTGTCGATGAAATTGCCCTGCAAGCGGCGCAGATCCCCAGCTTGTTTGAGGCCCAGGAAACAGACCCTAAATCAGAGGCAAAGCCAGAGATTTGGACAAACTGGGATGATTTCGTCGCCCAATCGAACGCGCTGAACTCGGCGGCACAAGGGGTCGATGCCAGTTCCCCCGACGCTTTGGGGCGGGGGCTTGCGACAATAGGTGGCACTTGCCGCAGCTGTCATATGCAGTATCGCACGTAATTAAGTGTTTGTTTCGGTTGAACTAAGGCTGGCAATCACTAAGGTATCCGCAAAATTTCGTGAAAGGAAAACCAATGCGAACTAAGGCCGCCGTCGCGATTCAAGCCGGGAAACCGCTTGAGGTTATGGAAGTCAATCTGGCCGGCCCTCGGGCTGGTGAGGTTTTGGTAGAGATCAAGGCAACCGGGTTGTGCCATACCGATGAATTTACACGGTCAGGCGCGGATCCAGAGGGATTGTTCCCGGCCATTCTGGGTCACGAAGGTGCGGGCGTTGTTGTCGAGGTTGGGGCCGGTGTGACCGGTCTAAAGCCAGGCGATCACGTTATTCCGCTCTACACACCTGAATGTCGCGAATGCGAATACTGCCTTAATCCAAAGACAAACCTGTGTCAGTCGATCCGCACGACACAAGGGGCTGGCCTTATGCCCGACGGCACATCGCGTTTCACAACGTTGGATGGCGACCCGATTTTGCACTACATGGGCTGTTCGACATTCTCGAACTACACCGTCCTGCCGGAAATCGCTTTGGCAAAAGTTCGCGAAGATGCGCCTTTTGACAAGATTTGTTACATCGGCTGTGGCGTCACCACTGGCATCGGTGCTGTGATCAACACCGCCAAGGTAGAGATCGGAAGCCGGGCCATCGTGTTTGGTCTGGGTGGTATCGGTCTGAACGTGGTGCAGGGTCTTCGCCTTGCAGGTGCGGACCAGATCGTTGGTGTCGATCTGAACAATGACCGCAAACCAATGGCTGAACGTTTCGGGATGACAGACTTTGTTAACCCAAGCGAAGTTGACGGCGACATCGTGCCTTATCTGGTGAACCTGACCAAGGGCGGCGCCGACTATACGTTTGACGCAACCGGAAACGTGAACGTCATGCGGACGGCTTTGGAATCAGCGCATAAGGGCTGGGGCGAAAGCGTTATAATCGGCGTTGCAGCGGCTGGGGCCGAGATTTCGACCCGTCCGTTCCAACTGGTCACCGGGCGCGTTTGGCGCGGCACGGCCTTTGGCGGCGCGCGTGGACGTACAGATGTTCCGCAAATCGTTGATTGGTACATGGATGGAAAGATTGAGATCGATCCAATGATCACTCACAAAATGCCACTGGAAAAAATCAACGAAGGTTTTGACCTGATGCATGCGGGTGAATCAATCCGGTCTGTCGTCGAATATTAATTTCAAAGGAAGTTTGGGTATGCAATTTCAGATGCTGAACGAGTCGAACGACAAGGACGATAAAGAAGACCACACGCCCATTCAGGCGCTGTTTTTCAAAAGCCGTAACGTCATCATCACGGGTACGATTGATGACAAGCTTGCTCAGAAAACCGTGACGCATCTGCTTGCATTGGCCGAACAGAATGACGACCCGATCAATCTTTACATCAGCTCGCCGGGTGGACATGTCGAATCCGGCGATATGGTGCATGATATGATCAAGTTCATACGCCCAGAAGTACGGACCATCGGCAGTGGCTGGGTTGCCAGTGCCGGTGCCCTTATTTTTGTTGGTGCAGAGAAAAAGAACCGGTTTTGTCTGCCAAATACCCGGTTCTTGCTGCACCAGCCAAGCGGTGGCATTGGCGGCACGGCAACTGAAATGCAAATTCAGGCAGCACAGATCCTGCAGATGCGCCAACGTTTTGATCAATTGTTCGCAGAGGCCACTGGTCAGACGCCGGAAAAAATCGCCCAAGACACGGCGCGGGATTTCTGGCTGACAACGGATGAAGCCCTTGAATATGGTTTGCTGGGCTCTGTGATCAGTTCGATCGACCAGCTTCGGTAGTGTTGCACGAACAGAAACCATTGCTCTACGCGGTATTTGTTGATGCCGACAATGTCCCTGCGCGGTTTGCAGATGCTATTTTAAAGGAAATTACCCGGTACGGTGAACCGGGTTTGCGCCGTGTTTATGGGGATTGGTCTTTGCCACAGATGGCCCCGTGGACGGAAAAGATCAGAGAACTTGGTTTGGTTGCGCATCAGCAATCGGCGAACACCACAGGAAAGAATGCAAGCGATATTGGGTTGGTCATCGACGCGATGGATGTTTTGCATTCTGGCCATTTCGACGGGTTTGTCTTGGTGTCTTCCGACAGCGATTTCACCAGGCTCGCGAGTCGCATACGAGAGCAAGGGCTGGATGTGATTGGTATTGGGGAATCCAAGACACCAGAATCTCTTCGAAACGCGTGTAAACGTTTCGTCTTCATTGAAAACCTGAGCGTTGATGGAGAAGAGCAAAAGCAGGACGGCACGCCAGAGAAAGCTGAAAAAGAACCGCCATCCAAGGCTGTGCCGCTGATACGAAAAGCCATGAATTCCATGAATCAGGAAGATGATTGGTTCTTTCTTGGCGCACTTGGGCAGGCTTTGGTGTCAACACATCCGGATTTCGATACAAGAACTTATGGAAGTGTGAAGCTTAGCGATCTCTTGCGCAAGACAGGTCATTTTGAAGTCAAAATGATCGATGGATCGTTGAAGACGCGGCGAATCCGTCCAAACTAGTTTTCGATTGCGATCACTGAATCTTTTGCTAGTTTAGAATTATTCTAAAACTGGAGGCCGCCATGATCCCGGGCGTTTCAAACCGCAAAAGATTTTCCGATTTGTCAGAGCAAGAAATTCTGGCTTTGGCGATTTCGTCTGAAGAGGACGATGCGCGGATTTATCGTCAGTATGCCGAAGGGTTGCGGGCGGAGTTTCCGTCCTCGGCGAAAATATTTGATGGCATGGCCGAAGAGGAAGACCACCATCGGCATTTGCTGATTGAGCTGCA
Organism: Marinosulfonomonas sp.; assembly: GCA_051251595.1. GTDB lineage: Bacteria > Pseudomonadota > Alphaproteobacteria > Rhodobacterales > Rhodobacteraceae > NORP110. Next base: position 175,187 of record JBPOFA010000001.1, on the reverse strand, counting down.
CAAGAAACGCTTTGGCGATGTGATCCCTCTGATCCGTCGGGAACATGTTTCTGGCTATTATGCCAGACGCCCGGTTTGGCTGGTCGAAAACCTTAGCCTTGAACGCATTCGTTCAGAGGCCGAGGCGATGGAGCGGGACGCCGAGCGATATTACCGCAAGGCGGCTGAGCGGACGACGGATGCCGATACGCGCAAGTTGTTGGGGGATTTGGCAGCGGCAGAGGCTGGGCATTCGGATCTGGCGACGAATTTACAGCAAGAATATTTGCCCGGTGAACAGCGTGACGAGGAAGACCACCAAGCACATCGTCAGTTTGTGTTGACCTGGGTTCAACCCGGTTTGGCTGGGCTGATGGATGGGTCCGTGTCGACCTTGGCGCCGATCTTTGCGGTGGCGTTTGCAACCCAGGATACGGCAACGACATTTCTTGTGGGGCTGGCCGCCTCGATCGGGGCTGGCATTTCAATGGGCTTCACCGAAGCCGCGTCTGATGATGGTGTCTTGTCCGGGCGAGGCTCGCCCTACAAAAGAGGGGTGTCCGCGGGGGTCATGACGACTTTGGGCGGCTTGGGCCATGCGTTGCCCTATCTGATCCCAGAGTTCTGGACCGCGACCATCATCGCGATCATTGTCGTCTTTGTAGAGCTTTGGGCCATCGTCTGGATCCAGAACAGGTTCATGGATACGCCGTTCCTGCGGGCCACGTTTCAGGTCGTTCTTGGGGGGGCTTTGGTCTTTGCCGCTGGTGCGCTGATCGGGGGGGGTTAGGTCGCACTTGCCGGTTGCCGCTGGCTGGGTTAGCCATCGGGCAAGCAAGGAGACTCAACATGCAAACGATTTCTGAAAACAAGTGTTTTGACGGTATTCAAGGCGTGTATTCGCACGACTCAGCTGTCACCGGAACGGAAATGACTTTTGGCCTATTTCGCCCGGCAGAGGCGGAATATGCGCCTGTCCCGGTCCTGTGGTTTTTGTCTGGGCTGACCTGCACACATGAAAACGCAATGATCAAAGCGGGCGCGCAAGCCTGGGCGGCAGATCAGGGGATTGCGCTGGTCTTTCCTGACACCTCCCCGCGAGGTGAAGGCGTTGCAGACGATCCCGAGTATGATTTGGGTCAGGGCGCCGGGTTTTACGTAAACGCGACGCAGGCCCCATGGGCCCCGCATTTCCAGATGGAAAGCTATGTCATGGAAGAGCTGCCAGCCTTGATCATGCGCGAATTTGAGCTGGATGAATCCCGCCAAGCAATCACCGGCCATTCCATGGGCGGTCACGGGGCTTTGACCCTTGCGATGAAGCATCCGGGGCGCTTCACATCCGTGTCCGCCTTTGCGCCGATCTGCAATCCGACGCAAAGCGATTGGGGGCGCAAGCAATTGGCGGCTTATCTGGGTGACGACACGTCTTTGTGGGCCGCGCATGATGCGACTTTGCTGATGGCAGAGCGCGGCTTTGACGGCCCGATGTTGCTGGATACAGGCGCGGCTGACAGCAATCTTGAATTGCTGCGCCCCGAAGCGCTGGCCTCCGCCATCGCAACCCGTCGGCAAGAGGCGATCATCCGTATGCATCCGGGATATGATCACGGGTATTTCTTTGTCTCCAGCTTTATGGAAGATCACGTTACCTTTCATGCCCAAGCCCTTTACGCATGATCTATGTCGACGCAGACGCCTGCCCGGTTAAGGCAGAGGTCGAAAAGGTCGCGACGCGCCATCGGATGAAGACGTTTATCGTTTCCAATGGTGGGCTGCGGCCGTCACAAAATCCATTCATTGAGATGGTGTTTGTTGCGGACGGCCCCGATGTTGCGGATATGTGGATTGCAGAGCGTGCAGCCGTCGGTGACGTTGTGGTCACAGGGGACATCCCCTTGGCGGCAAAATGTGTAGAGGCCGGGGCACGGGTGCTCAAGCACAACGGTGAAGCCTTGACGCAGGCCAATATCGGCAACGTCCTTGCCACCCGCGATCTGATGACAGATTTGCGGGCGGCAGATCCGTTTCGGCAGGGGGGCGGCAAGGCCTTTGGGCAAGCGGACCGGTCCAGATTTTTGGACGGTCTTGAACGGGCGATTCTGGCGGCGGGGCGAGACGCGGCAGTTTAAGGTGCAACGGAAGGGGGAATCGATGATCTCTGACACGGACATCGCGGATTTTCAGAAAGATGGGGCCATCGTATTGCGCGGTGTTTTCAACGACTGGATTGACGAAATGATTACCGGCATCGACCGGAATATGGCCCACCCCGGTGAATATGCTTCTGAAAATGACGTGGAGGAGGGGCGCTTTTTTGACGATTATTGCAACTGGACGCGGATACCTGAATTTGAGCGCGTGATCCGGGAAAGCCCGGCTGCGCAAATCGCGGCCAGCGTCATGCAATCGAAGACGGCGCAGATTTTTCACGATCACGTCTTGGTCAAGGAACCCGGCACGCCCAAGCCGACGCCCTGGCATCAGGATGCACCCTATTATTTCGTCCACGGCGAACAAACGGTCAGCATGTGGATTCCGCTGGATCCGGTAAAAGAGGCAAGCCTACGCCTGATCGCTGGATCGCACAAATGGCCAAAGCTGGTGCGCCCGGTCAGTTGGTCGGATGACAGTGACTTTTACGCAAGCAATGAAGAATGGACCCCGGTTCCCGACCCTGATGCGAACCCGGATGAGAACAGAATTCTCGAATGGTCTATGGATCCGGGGGATGCCGTGCTGTTCGATTTTCGAACCGTTCACGGGGCGCGCGGGAATATGTCTGGCACGCGCCGCAGGGCGCTGTCTTTGCGTTGGATCGGCGATGATGCGCGCTACGTTGTGCGCCCTGGTCGAACCTCTCCACCGTTTCCGGGGCATGGCATGGTTGCGGGGCAAAAGCTGCGGTCTGATTGGTTCCCGGTGATCTGGAATGCAGAGGCTTGATGGGCCTGATCGTCCCTTGGAATGTGCGTACGGCCTTTTCTTATTTCGGTCGGCGGATTAAGGGAACCGGATGACCCGGTCTTTGAAAGATATGTACAATGCCCGCGTGGCGTCAGGCGAGATTGAAGCCGACCCTGCGCAACTAAACGTGCTGGATAACTTTGAGGTCCTGCGGGATTTCTTGAATACGCCTCAGCAAAGGCAGGGGCTGCGTGGGTTATTTGCCAAGCCTGTCGAGCCGCCCAAGGGCGTGTATCTTTGGGGCGGGGTGGGGCGCGGAAAATCCATGTTGATGGATATGTTCGTGGCCGCGGTGGAGGCCCCGAAACGGCGCGTGCATTTTCATGCGTTTATGCAAGAGATTCAGGCCGGTCTGCACAAGGCCCGGCAAAGCGGTGTTGATGACGCAATCAAACCCGTTGCTGAAGCGGTCGCTGCGGATATTCGATTGCTGGCCTTTGACGAAATGCAGATCACCGATATTGCCGATGCGATGATCGTTGGCCGCTTGTTCGAGGCATTGTTCAAGGCCGGCGTAGTGATTGTGACGACATCGAACCGCCCCCCAGAGGGTCTATATGAAAACGGGTTGAACAGGGCGCTGTTCTTACCGTTCATCGACATTCTCAAGGACAAGATGGTGGTGCAAGAGCTGCGGTCGGAGACGGATTATCGGCAGGCCATGTTCACCAGCGCTCAGGTCTATTTTTCGCCGATTGATTCGGCGGCGCGAAGCGCAATAGATGGGTTGTGGCAGGGGCTTTCCGGCGGGACGGCAGAGCCGCTGACCCTGCATGTGAAGGGGCGCGAGGTTGAGATTCCGCAGTTCAGCAATGGCGTGGCCCGCGCGGATTTTTGGGATTTATGCGGCAAGCCTTTGGGGCCTGCCGATTATCTGGCTTTGGCAGATGCGGTTCGGGTTTTGATTTTGGAAAACGTGCCGCGTTTGGGCCGGTCTAATTTCAACGAGGCCAAGCGCTTTGTCACGTTGATCGACACGCTTTACGAAGCTCGCACCCGTTTGGTGATGAGCGCTGCCGACGTCCCGGATCAATTGTATATTGAGGGCGAAGGCACGTTTGAGTTTGAACGCACCGCCAGCCGTTTGATGGAAATGCAAAGCGACGACTGGGCCGAACTGGGCTAGGCGCGGTGCCGCGTCAGCCGTTTTCGCGCAAGACTGCACCAGCCAGATAAAGCGATCCGCAAATCAGGATGCGTGCCGTTGGGTCCGCAGCGGCAATGTCTTTGATCGCCTGTTTGACAGAGCTTGACTGTTTGGGTGACAGGCCAAGGCCGCTAGCGAATTGGGCGGTGTCCTGGGCCGAAAGCGTTGCGCTTTCGCCTGGAATGGACACCGCGTGAAACGAGCGTGCCTGCGATATGAATGGTCGCAGAAAACCGCTGACGTCTTTTGTGTTCAGCATTCCGCAGATCATGTGCAGTGGGCGATCGGGCAAACGGCCCAAAGCCTCTGCCAGCGCTTCGCCAGCGGCTGCATTGTGCCCGCCATCAAGCCACAACTCGCAGCTGCCCGCCGCGTCGACCAATGGCCCCTTGCGCAGCCGTTGAAGCCGCGCCGGCCATTCCGCTTGGGTCACAGCGGCCTCGCAAACGGTGTCGTCAAACCCAAGATGCCGCAAGGCGGCGATTGCGATGCCTGCATTTTGGATTTGATGCGCCCCGATCAATTTGGGCAACGGAAGATCCAGAAGACCAACCTCATCCTGATAGACCATCCGGCCATGCTCTTCACCGATATGCCAGTGCTGACCGTAGATCTTGAGCGGCGCGTTTAACCGCGCGGCCTTGGTCTCTATCACGTCCAACGCGTCATCGGGTTGCGGACCGACGATACAAGCCGTGTTGCGTTTGAGAATGCCCGCCTTGGCAACTGCGATTTCGCCAAGGGTTTCGCCCAGATATTGTTGGTGGTCGATGGATATTGGCGTGATCACGGTTAATTCCGGCGCGTCGAAAATATTGGTGGCGTCAAATTCGCCGCCCAGACCGACCTCTAGCAATGTGTAATCCGCCGGGGTGCGGGAAAAGGCCAGCATTGCCGCGATGGTTGTGATCTCAAAATAGGTGATGTTGGCATCGCCATTGGCGACAACACATTCATCCAGAACCTGGGTGAGCATTTCTTCAGAGATCAGGTGCCCGGCCAGGCGAATGCGTTCGTGGAACCGGGCCAAATGGGGCGAGGTATAGGCGTGAACCTTTTTGCCTGCCGCCTCTAGCCCGGCGCGAATGGTCGCTTGGGTCGACCCTTTGCCGTTGGTTCCGGCAATGTGGATGACGGGGGGCAGGGATCGCTCAGGGTTGCCGAGCTTTTCAAGCAAGGGCACCATGCGGTCCAAGGTCAGGTCAATGATCTTGGGGTGCAGCGACATCATCCGTTCAAGGATGATGTCTGAACTGTCTGCGGTCATTTCTTTGATTTTGCTGCGGGTTTCTTCGCCGGTTTGGCATCGGGTTCCCCGGCTGGGGTCGGGGCGGGCAGGTCGCCTTTGACGGCAGGTGTCGCACCGGTCAGCATCCGAATGATCGTCACCAATTCATCGCCCAACTGTTTGCGATGCGTCACACGATCCAGCATTCCGTGGTCCAGCAAATATTCGGCACGCTGAAAGCCTTCGGGCAGCTTTTCACCCAAAGTTTGTTCGATGACGCGCGGCCCTGCGAAACAGATCAAAGCGTTTGGTTCTGCGATATGAACATCGCCCAGCATCGCATAGCTGGCCGTGGCACCACCCGTGGTCGGGTGGGTCAGAACGACGATATAGGGCAGGCCTGCTTCTTTTAGCATTTCCACAGCAACCGTGGTGCGTGGCATTTGCATCAGGGCCAGAATGCCTTCTTGCATGCGGGCGCCACCCGCGGCGGAAAACAAAACCAGCGGTCGCTTGAGTTTAATGGCGCGTTCGGCAGCGGCCAGAATGGCGTTGCCGACATACATGCTCATAGAGCCGCCCATGAAAGAGAAATCTTGCGCAGCCGCAACAATCGGGGTGCGGTTGATTTCACCTTCGGCCACCAGGATCGATTCATGTTCCCCGGTCGCTTTTTGGGCCGCCTTCAAGCGATCCGGATATTTCTTTTGGTCGCGAAAGTTTAGCGGATCGGGAATGGCATCTTTAACTTCGACTTCGGTAAAGACACCGCCATCGAACAACGCGGTAAATCTGGCGCGCGGTGTGATCGCCATGTGGTGGTCACAACTTGTGCAGACGTTCAAATTTTCCGCAAGCTCGCGATGGAACAGCATTGTGCCGCATTCGCTGCACTTGGTCCAAAGGTTCTCTGGCACCTCGCGGCGGGAAAACAGTGAATTGATCGTTGGACGGACGTAGTTGGAAATCCAGTTCATTCGCGCCTCTGGCCTTTTAGTATTTCACGGATCAGATAATCCTACAGGTAGGGAATTGCAATCAGCGCCGCAATACTCTGCGTAAAATGATCCAAGCCACAAGGAGCGCGGCGATGCGAAAGGCGAGCACTGCGGGGAATTGGGAAGAGTCACCGACGGTGCTGGGGGTCAGGTAGAGCGCGAGGCCCGGGATCGTGCCTTCGACGGCGACGATAAGGACTGCCAGCACGTTGTTGACGAAATGAAACCCCCAAGACGCGCCGATCGATCCGGTGATCCGGGTCAGGTCAGCGGCCACCAACCCAAAGACAGTGGCAGAGACGACAGGCAGCCAAACATTGGTGCCCGCGGCGTTGAGTTTCAGGTGCAACAGGCCAAAAACGATGCTGGGAAACACCATCCAAATATATGGGCTGCGAAACCGCGCGGCGAGCTGTTGTTGCAGATAGCCGCGCAAAACCAGCTCTTCCGCCCCGGTTTGCACCAAAATGGCGAGCAGGGCCAAGGGCATGAAGGTCAGCCACAGCAACAGTTCTGTGTTTGGTGTTGCGCCAAAGGTGGACGACCATGAAATTTGCAGCACACCGTATAAAACGGCCACCACGCCCGCTGTGATCGCGAAATCTTTGACGAGCCCTTTCATAGGGCCAAAAAGCGTGCCTGCTGATCGGTGCTGGAACACTCTGGCTGCAATGAACACGGCAACGGCGAGGCCGATATAGCTGGACAACATCAGCAATGCGCTTGTTGGCGTCGATGCCTCTGCAACTTTTACGGCCCATTCTTGGATGCCAGTAATGCCCGAAACAGCGCCAATCAGCGTGAAAAGGACGGCAAGGCCCAAAAAGTAGATGACAGCAATCAAGACGATTCCGGCCACAAGCCGCCAAACCTGCGGATATGCTCTGGCCGGTCGTACGAACCGTTCGAAATGAGCGGTAAACATTTATGTCTGCCTCGTTGCTTTTTTCCGCCACCCTAGGGTCAAGTTGACCATAGGGCAATCTTTCGGTTGCACTTGTGAATCCTGAGCGACCGCCGTATTCAAATTGTCAAACCTGACCGGGAGTGAGAAGCAATGCTTAAAACCAAATTTGACAAGACCAATTTGCCAAGCCGCCATGTGACCGAAGGTCCTGCGCGTGCACCGCATCGGTCCTATTACTATGCAATGGGCCTGGACGAGGCTGACATTGCGCAACCTTTTGTCGGCGTTGCGACATGCTGGAACGAGGCGGCACCATGTAATATCGCTTTGAACCGTCAGGCACAGGCTGTGAAGTTGGGCGTCAAAGCGGGTTCTGGTACGCCGCGCGAGTTTACCACCATTACGGTTACAGATGGGATCGCCATGGGGCATGAGGGCATGCGGTCCTCTTTGGCCAGCCGAGAGGCGATTGCAGACACGGTTGAACTGACGATGCGTGGGCATTGTTATGACGCGCTTGTTGGTCTTGCCGGCTGTGACAAGTCGCTGCCTGGCATGATGATGGCGATGGTGCGTTTGAATGTGCCGTCTGTATTCTTGTATGGCGGATCGATCCTACCCGGTCGTTTGAACGGCAAAGACGTGACGGTTCAAGACGTGTTCGAAGCTGTGGGTCAGAACCAAGCGGGCAATATGTCAGAAGAGGCTTTGACGGCGCTGGAACGTGTGGCTTGTCCATCGGCCGGTGCGTGTGGCGGCCAGTTTACGGCCAATACAATGGCCTGTGTGTCCGAAGCGATTGGTCTGGCCCTGCCGAATTCGGCTGGTGCGCCGGCACCTTATGAATCTCGTGATCAATATGCCGAGGCCAGCGGTGAGGCTGTAATGCGCCTGTTGGAGCTTAACATCCGCGCTCGTGATATTGTGACCCGCAAATCCCTGGAAAACGCGGCCCGCGTTGTGGCCTGTACGGGTGGTTCGACAAATGCGGGGCTGCATTTGCCTGCCATCGCGCATGAGGCCGGGATTGATTTCAATCTGGATGATGTCTGCGATATTTTCCGCGACACACCGTATTTCGTGGATCTGAAACCGGGTGGCCAGTTCGTGGCCAAAGACCTTTATGAGGTGGGCGGCGTTCCTGTTGTCATGAAAGAGCTGAAAAAGGCGGGTCTTATCCACGAAGACTGCATCACGGCAACGGGTCGTACCATCGGTGAAGAAATCGACGAGGTTCGTTTGGAAGCAGATGGTCGTGTGATCCACCCAGTTTCCAATCCAATCACGCAAACCGGTGGTGTTGTTGGCCTGAAAGGCAATCTGGCGCCAGAAAGCGCGATCGTGAAGGTCGCAGGTATGAGTGAAGAAGAACAGGTGTTCAGCGGTCCGGCACATGTCTTTGAATGCGAAGAAGATGCTTTTGAGGCTGTAAAAGCGCGTGACTATAAAGAGGGCGAAGTTCTGGTCATCCGCAACGAAGGCCCGTCTGGCGGACCTGGCATGCGTGAAATGCTGGCCACTACGGCGGCTTTGTCTGGTCAGGGCATGGGCAAAAAGGTTGCTTTGATCACCGACGGGCGCTTTTCAGGCGCAACGCGCGGGTTCTGCGTTGGCCATGTCGGGCCAGAGGCTGCGCATTGCGGGCCAATCGCGCTGGTCAAGAATGGCGATGTGATCACCATTGATGCGATCAAGGGCGAAATTTCTGTCGACGTGTCCGATGAAGAAATGGCGGCGCGTAAAGCGGATTGGGCAGGTCCGCGGGAAACCATTTATGCAAGTGGTGCGCTGTGGAAATATGCCAAACTGGTCGGGTCGACCTATCTGGGCGCTGTTACGCATCCAGGCGCAAAAGAAGAGCGTCACATTTACATGGATCTATAAGCACTTTGCGTGTCGCGCCGGTAATGTTTGCATCATATAAACCAATGTCCCACATTGTGGGATAACCGGCGTGACCCACAGTTGAGGCGAAAGTGTCAGATCGTATTACAAGACTGTTCGACCGGCTGATTCATCGCCGCATATTGCGCCGGTTGGACCGACTTGCAAAACGCGCCGATAGCGTTGATCTGCAAACATTGCGAACCCTGCGGGTACGACAACGCGAATTGCGTCGGCGCAGCGACCAGATTTTGCATATCGCGGATGCGCGCCTGACATTGCCGCTGATTGGCCCGAACGCCATTCAGAAACCCTTGCATTCCGATTGGGCCTATCGACCTGAGCTTTGGCGCGGTCCGATCAGCCCGCCTGGCTTTGCTGCAATTCAGTCCAAGGCGCGTATCGGAAGCGAAATCACGCTGCACCATGACTGCAAGATTTCGGAACTGACCCTTCGCCAGGTTCGAAACACACGTGAAGAAGACCTTGCGCCTTTCGGCTTGCGGCTGGACGTTTTCCAATTTGACGGCAGTTTTTTGTCTCTTGCGCTGGAACTGCCGGACAGCGCCGTTGATGGGTTAAAGCGACGGCATTTGGTTGGGTTGTCCATCGTCGTCGATATGGAACACCCGATAGAGATATTTGCGCGTTTGAACATTCAGCACGGGCCAAACACGGAACAGGTCGTTCGCGAATTGCCCAAGGCCTCTGGCGACAGTTTTGTTGAGTTTGATTTGGCTTACACCAAGCTGAACGAAAAACGCGTTGATCGCGCCTGGCTTGATCTTATCTTTGAGCGGCCTGATATGAATCAGATCATCTTGCGCGATATCACCATGACACGCCGCCCCAGGGCGGAAGTATAGGACGGGACATGTCGGATTTTTCTGTCACCAAGACACGGATTTATGCGGGCATCTGGGAAGGTGTGATAACCGGCAAGGGTGCCAATCAGGAAGAACCGCAGATTCAAGTTGTCCATAATGATCAACCCATTCAAAGTATTTCCTTGGCTTTGGATGCGGCCAACACCGGAATTTGGCAATTGCGGATTGCGATACCACCCGAACATTTGTCGGACGGCATTCAGGTGTTTTTGATCAACGACAAGTCAACTGGTGAACAGCTGGATTCGTTCACCATCATCACGGGTGAACCGTTGGATGACGACATCCGTGCAGAGATGCAGCTTTTGCGGGCAGAGCTGGATTTGCTGAAAAGAGCGTTTCGGCGGCATTGTTTGGAATCCTAGTTTTCTGAACAATCCATTGCGGTTTCGAGCCCACTGGGGTGGAAACAATCATTTGCAGTCCCGATTGCTTTTGTTTGGTCACAGCTGCAACCGGATCGCGGCAACAGCTGGCCAAGTTTTCGGTCGATTTGGAAAAGTTGTGCAAAGCCCAGCCTATTCATTGCGCGGAATTTTGCCCGGGGACGGTTGATCGGGCGAATCTGTTGGGTGCGGGCATCTAGGCCAATTCCACCGCTATGACCAAAGAAATGCGCCAACACACAGCGGAATTGGGGTTCCGTCGAGCCTTCCAATCTGCTCGATATCCAATGAATTTGAGTATTGGGATCAAGGGAAAGGCTGAAAAATTCCAATAAAACAAAGGTTTTCGGGGATCTCCGTTGTGCGTTCTGCAAAAAAGGTTGGGGTTGCTTAACCAAGGGAAGCGCACGAGTGGTTCGCCAGGGGGCTATGATTTCAAGCCGGGCGCAAAGGCTTCTTTCCTGAGATTCGCGAAATTGGACGGCGAAATGTGGCAGAAAAAGTCACCGATCGGGCCAGTTCGATGGTTGAGCGGGTTTTTGCCAAGTGGTTGACGAAGGGAAAAGTAGGGTTCGGGGATGAACTTTGTGCAAAATGCGAAGAAATCCAAGAGCCGCCATTTCGAACCTTTTGTGAATCGCAAATTCGAGTCTCTTTTAATCCATTGAAAATTAACCATATTTTATCAATTGTGGCGAAAACAGAGACAAAAAGGGCAATATCATCGCCCAAAAGCGGGATAACACCCAAACAATGTCTGCACTCAACCCCAATCTCGCCTGATTTGGAAACGATACCTGTTCACCGAGGGGCCAAGACTAAGGTAACGCGTGATGGACCGACTGACTGAAATGGAAGCCTTTGCCACCGTTGTGGATCAAGGCGGTTTCACAGATGCGGCCAAAAAGATGGGGATCTCTAAGTCCGCTGTCTCTAAGCATGTAAGCTCGTTGGAGGCGAGGTTAGGTGCACGGCTGCTAAATAGAACGACACGTCGGGTTAGCCCGACGGAAATTGGACTTGCTTATTACGATCGGGCTCGTCGGGTGTTGAATGACGCCGGCGAAGCTGATGCGCTGGTAACATCGATGCAATCTGCACCATCGGGTTTGCTGCGTATTTCGGTCGCGACGGATTTTGGTGTGAACCACCTGTCGCCGGTACTGGGGGACTTTCTGCAAGAATTCCCGGATATCACGGTGAATATGGTGCTTAACAACCGCTATGTTGAACTGATCTCTGAGGGCTTTGATATGGCCATCCGGATCGGAGAGTTGGAAGACAGCACGCTGCGTGCCAGAAAACTGACCGAAACAACACGTCGGATGATCGCGTCGCCAGAATATTTGGAAAAATATGGCCGTCCTACAAAGATTGATGATCTGAACGATCATAAACTGCTGCATTATTCCAATCAGGCCAACAGCGCCGTCTGGAAATTGACTGCCCCGTCGGGTGAAAAACGTCAGGTCCGCACTGCCGGCTGGCTGACGGTCAATGACGGACAATCGTTGCTGAATGCTGCAATTTCCGGTCTCGGAATCGCCTATCTGCCCTCGTTCCTCTATGCGGAAGCAAAACAACAAGGCCTGGTTGAAGAAGCCATTCCTGAATTGCCCGTCGAGACGCAAGGCATCTATGCGGTTTATCCTCCGGGACGGTTCACACAGCCAAAAGTTCGCGCTTTTATTGATTTCCTGGTTCAGGCTTTTGCCGAAAAAGGCCCTGAAACCTGGTAAACGCACAAAGTTAGCGTCACGAGTATTGGCAAGTATTTTGCCTTTTACATCGGGCCGGGGATCTTTCCCTGGCCCGATTTTTGTCTGCGGCATTCAGTTTTTAGTGCAGGGTCAGCCTGGGTCTTCATCAGAAATCGATGTCACCACGACCTCGACCCGCCGATTTTGTTCCCGGCCTTCGGCTGTATCGTTCTTGGCGCGGGGCGCAAGATAGCCGACACCTGCGGCCTCTAGTTGTCGTGAAGATACGCCAAAGTCTGAGATTAACCGCTGTACGACTGAATTTGCTCTTTGTTTTGACAGCGATAGATTGTTCGCAAGGCTTCCTTCAGCATCAGTATGCCCCACTAGCGCGACGCGGGTGTCGGGGTTCGATTTCAAATATTCGGCCAATTGGGACAGAGAGGCGAAGTCGCCAGCGCCCAATCTTGAAGAACCGGTCTGAAACACCAAATCATCCAGCGCACTGTGGCCTAAGCTTTCTAGCTGGCTTGCCACGGTTTGGTCCGCATCATCCACGCCCTGAGGGGCGTCGACATCAATGGATTTCGTCGGCGCGACTGTCATTGGTTCCACTGGGTCGGACGGTTCCACATGTGTGATCTGAATAAACCCGGTCCGTGCGCTTTTGCTCACCATAATGCTGAAATACTCAGCCGCTTGGTTCAGGGGGGCCCTTTGTGCGGATACGTAGTGAAAGTCCCCAAGGTTCACATGCATATCGGGTTCCGGCAATAGATCAATTGCGTAGCGAAAATCAAAACCACCACAGGTTTGCGCATCGCAATCCAACAAGATCTCAAATCCATCAGAGACCAACTGGTCCCGCAGCGGCGAAATCATTTGCAAGGTCGGAACGCTGGAATTGGGCAATTGCCAGGCCGATGCATAGACCGTGCCCTGTGCCGCGACTGTATCAAGGTGGCCGTTTTCAAATGGCGATGTCGCAATAATTGCACTGGCCGCCGCGTTGTTGAGTTCTGCCGCAAGTCTTGCATCTTCCGGCAGGTCTAATTGCAGTGCAGACGCGTTGCTGGGCACGAGCCATGTCAGGAATACTAGGGCACACGCATTGGTTTTCATTGAAACGGTTGCCCTAGATACTTTTTTCGTCGCGTATTCGATAGTGATATCTTCCTGCCACCGCCATGCCTAGCCCAACATATAAACTGTTTGCAGGCTGGTTTGCATCAACAACTGCAAGTGCGAACTGTCGTGCGTTATTTTGTTTGGCCCATAGTGCTGCGCTTCGCAACAGTTTCGTACCAATCCCCTGTCGCCGAAATGCGGGTAAGACTTCGACGCTGTGGATCATCGCGATATCTTGGTGGATCGCAACATAGGCGCATCCCGCGGCGTTTTCGGTGGTGCGTTCCAGGATCGCAGTTTTTGCCCCTTGCGTCCTTTCCATGACGGCCAGTCTTGCAGGGCCAATTCCTCCACTGGCCCAAATATTTTTCATGATTTCCAGCGGCGGCCAGATCTCTACCGATGTGGTGGGGCCTGCCGTTTTGTCCAACAGGGTCTGGACGGGGCAGGAATATAAGGACACGGGATCAATCACGCGATAGCCGCGCGCTTGCAAATCAGCGTCTAAAGTTTCGTCCCCGGGTCGGATCATAAACAAGAGGGGCTGGTTCAGGTCGGCCATTGCCCGTTCGGCGGTTTCAATGTCCTGCGAGGTGAAGTCGCGCGTGACTGTTGCGGCAGAGACTCTTTTCCCTCCGCCAGCGCCGTCGCGAATGATCCATGGTCCTATTGCAAAGGTTTTGGCGGGGGGCCATGTCCGTTCTACGGTTTCATAAAGTTGGGAGGCTGTGGGGGGTGTCACGGGTTTTCATCCGGAAACCGATCCACAAGCTGGTGCATAGCCTGTTCCACGCGAGAGGCATCTTGCCCGCGAATGACGATATTCGTGCCATATTGGCCTTGGTGTTGGAACGGATAGGATCCAATTGACAGATCCGCGTATTCGGCGGCAAGCTCTGCCAATGGCCCAGCCACATTGCCTTCGCCTTGATTGATCCGATGCGTCATGCTGACAACAGGCGGGCCGCCCTTGAGGGTTGGCACAACGGTTTCGACCATCGCGTGAAACACCGCCGGGACGCCTGCCATGACATGCACGTTTTCAACGGTGAACCCGGGGGCGCCGGAAACGGGGTTGTCGATCAAAGTGGCGGTGTCCGGAATGCGGGCCATGCGCAGCCTTGCTTCGTTGATCTTGGTTCCCATTTTCTCATAGCGTTCTTCAAGGATCGCGCGGGCATCCGCGCGAACGTCGATCGGTAAGCCGAACGCTGCCGCAATGCTGTCGGCGGTAATGTCATCATGGGTCGGCCCAATCCCACCAGAGGTAAAGACGGTATCATAGGCCTGCCGCAGCGCGTTCACGGCCCCGACAATGGCACCACTGTCATCCGAAACGACGCGCACCTCTTTCAGATCAATGCCGGCTTGGGTCAGCGCTTTGGCCAGGTGATTGGTGTTCGTGTCGGCGGTGCGGCCAGACAGGATTTCGTCACCAATGACCAACATTGCGGCGGTTGGGTTTTGCATGATTGGCATTCCTTGAAGTGGTTTCCCTATGGGTATAAGTCGGCAACCATGTTGTTTCCAACCCCACTAATTCATGGCCGACTTTTGCGTCGATACAAACGTTTTCTGGCTGATGTCGAATTGGATGACGGGCGGGTCGTGGTTGCCCATTGCGCCAATCCCGGCGCGATGACCGGGTTGGACATGCCTGGGCTTTCTGTGTGGTTGGAACCCAATGACGATCCGAAGAAGAAACTGGATTATGGGTGGCGGCTTTTGGAACTGCCGGGGGGCGCATGGGTTGGAATAGACACTTCTATTCCCAATCGCGTTGTCAAAGAGGCCTTGCTGGATCGTAAGATTGCGGCCTTGGCTGAATATTCGGTTGTCCGGCCAGAGGTGAAATATGGGCAGGCCAGCCGGATCGATTTCTTGTTGCAGCAAGATGGGCTTGCCGATGCCTATGTCGAGGTCAAGAATGTGCATCTAAGCCGCGAAGCAGAATGGGCAGAGTTCCCCGACAGCAAGACTGTCCGCGGGACCAAACATCTAAACGAGCTTGCTGAAATGGTGCGTCAGGGTCACCGTGCGATTATGCTGTATCTGGTGCAGCGCACGGATTGCCAAAAATTCAGGCTGGCGCGCGATATTGACCCAACATATGCGGCTGCATTTGACCAAGCCCGTGCCGCAGGGGTTGAAATTTTGTGTTACGACAGCCTCATTGGTGTTGACGGTGTGGCCTTGGGCCGCTCAATTGATATTAGCCCTTAGGGCAGCACTGGTTATTTGAACCATGGTGGCTTATGTAAAGCCCGGAATTTTTTGACGCTGGAGAGAACCTTGGACGATCGCAATCGTGGCCATCTGACAAAAGATGGAATTCGGATTTATGAACCTGCCGATTTTGCGGGAATGCGTGTTGCTGGGGAACTGGCAGCCCGGATCCTTGATGAAATCGCGGAACATGTGGTTCCTGGTGTGACGACGGCAAAGCTGGATGAGATCATCACCAACAAGGTCGAAACCGCCGGGGCAAAGTCGGCGACGATCGGATATAAGGGCTATCAACACGCCAGCTGTATCAGTGTGAACCATGTGGTTTGCCACGGTATTCCGGGCAAAAAGGTTCTCAAGGACGGCGACATTCTGAATATCGATGTCACAGTGATCGTCGATGGTTGGTTCGGTGACACCAGCCGCATGTATGTCGCGGGCAAGCTAGGCCGCCGCGATGAACGTCTTATTCAGGTCACGCACGATGCGCTGATGCTGGGGATTGAGGCGGTTAAGCCGGGCAATACCTTTGGCGACATTGGTGCAGCAATCCAAAGATATGTTGAAAGCAACCGCATGTCTGTGGTGCGGGATTTCTGTGGGCATGGGCTGGGCCGGGTCTTTCACGCGCCGCCAAATGTCTTGCATTACGGCCGGCCGGGTTCTGGGCCGGTTCTGCAGGAAGGTATGTTTTTCACCATTGAACCAATGGTCAATCTGGGCCGTCCAGAAACCAAGGTTCTGGCGGATGACTGGACTGCGGTGACCAAGGACAGGTCATACTCTGCGCAGTTTGAACATTCGGTCGGCGTTACCGCCACCGGGGTAGAGATTTTTACCCTATCGCCTTCAGGCACATTCCACCCGACTTATTGAGCGTTACTCAAGACCCAGCAACGGGGCGATTTCATTCAGTGAATGGATGACTTCGGCCCCTTGCGCGGCAAGTCTTGATCCATCGTCATGTTCCGCCAGCCCAAAGCATCGCATGCCTGCGCGCTTCGCGGCAGTGCACCCTGTCGGGCTGTCATCGACCACAACGCAATCTTGCGGTGCGACATTGAAATCACGGGCGGCGATCAGGAAAAGCTCTGGGTCGGGTTTGGACACGGCATAGGTGTGGGCTGAATACAGCTTTCCGGCCAAACGCTGCTGCAGGGACGGGTGCTGCCCAAGGGTGATCTGCATCTTTTCTTCACTGCCGTTTGAACCAACGCAGTAAGGAATGCCCTGCGAATCCAGACGGTCCATAAGTTCTTCGATGCCATCGATTTTGGCGACACCTTTTCGCAGCATATCGTAGATCTGGGCATAGATCAGATCGGCCCAATCCTCTGGGATTTCCGCGCCAAGTTGTTTGACCTGGTCTCCGGCGGTCATGATGCTTCCGCCGACGAATAGGTCGTTTACGCCCTTTTCGGTAAGCGTCAGCCCCCGTTCCGTAAGGTCTTTCAAAAGGACCGCGATCGTGGCGGGTTCGCTGTCCACAAGGACGCCGTCGCAATCAAAAATAACAAGTTTTGGTTGGTTCATTCTGTGTCTTCCGATCGGAGGATCATAATATGTGTGTTCCCGTATCTGCGCTGGTCCAGTTGCCGCATGCCCGGTGGCGGTAGCATCGCAGAGCCGTCTTCCATGACGATCAGTGCGTCTGCGGCGACCCAGCCGCCGTTGACGGCAGATTGCAGCGCGATGTTCCCCATGCCCTGATCGTAAGGCGGGTCGAGGAAGATCAAATCAAACGGGTCTTGCGGGCAAGGCCCAAGTTTTAGGGCGCTGCCGCGCTGATAGGTCGTGTCCTGTCCCGCCCCAAGCAGCTTTATGTTTTCGCGGATCAGGGCGCCGGCTTTGGCACCGTTATCGACAAAACAGACATGGCTTGCGCCGCGCGACAGGGCCTCTAGCCCAAGGGCGCCGGTGCCTGCGAATAGGTCCAACACCCGTGCGCCGGAAATGGGGTTTCCGTAACGACCGCCTTGCAGCATGTTAAAGATGTTTTCGCGCACCCGGTCTGTTGTGGGCCGCAGATGTGCCGCCGCGTCCCCTGCGCCGACGGATACCAGCGCCTTGCCGCGATGCTGCCCGGCAATTATGCGCATCAGGCTTTCAGCAATGCTTTTAGCGCGGTTTCGGGGTTCTCGACCACATCCGGATCGGGGGATTTTCCCATTTCGATAAGGCGTTTGCCGACCATATAGGCACGTGGGTCATTGATCGCGTCGACAGCCAACAATTTGTCATCCTTGTAGTACCAGAAAGAAACGGAATCTTCGGTTTCCCCAGGGCGGGTTGCGATCAGGTCAAAGCCTGTGTTCAGCCCCGCAATCTGCAGCTTTACGTCAAACTGGTCGGACCAAAACCAGGGTTTTGCGTGGTATTCCGTCGTGGCGCCCAACATGTTTTCGGCAACCACTTCGGCCTGATCGATGGCATTGCCGACGCTTTCCAGTCGAATGCGTCCCCCCTGATGCGGAAAAGAGGCGCAATCGCCTGCGGACCAGATAGAGGCATCGGACGTGCGCCCAAAGGCGTTGGTTTCGATGCCGTTGTCGATCGACAGCCCCGCCATTTCTGCCAGCTTGGTATTGGGCGCAATGCCGACACCCACCAATACGAAATCGACCTCTATTTCGCTGCTATCGGTCAGGGCGGCCCCGGTGACGCGATCCTCACCAAGTAGGCTTTTCAGCCCGACACCTTGGCGGATGTTCACGCCTTCGTCCTTGTGAACGGCATTGACGAAAGCAGAGGTTTCGGGGGATGCGACGCGCTGAAGGATGCGTTCGGCCATTTCAACCAGGGTAACCTGCAACCCAAGCCGCGCGGCCACCGCTGCGGCCTCTAGCCCGATATAACCGCCACCGACGATCAGAACACGACGGCCTTTCTGAAATTCATCGGCCATCTCGTCCACATCTGCCAGCGTGCGCACCGTGTAAACGCCACTCAGGTCCCCACCAATGGCAGCAGGCAGCCTGTGTGGGATTGACCCTGTCGTAATCGCCAGTTGGTCATAGTTCAGCGTCTCATCGCCAAGTGCGATCGTCTTTGCGTCGGGATCAATTGCAGTGACGGCTTGGCCCAGTCGCAATTCGATATTCTGTTCTTTGTAAAATTCCAGTGGCCGCAAATACAGACGTTCCACATCCATTTCACCCAACAGATACTTTTTTGACAGTGGGGGCCGTTGGTAAGGCGGAATAGGTTCTTCACCAACCAAGGTGATTTTGCCTTCAAACCCGAGATTGCGAAGTTTCGTGACCAAAGATTGGCCAGCTTGACCGGCCCCGACGACGACAAAATGTTCCATTCCAACCCCAATTCTGGCTTACAAAAACTTGCGGTAAACCTATAGCTTTGCGTTAGGGAAACGCAAACCAACAAGCATGGTGTTGCGCCCACAGTCGGCGGTTTCCAAGCGGTTTTTCCGGCTACCCGGCCAGCGCATCCATTTTCTGTGCCAGTTTGATGTCCAGTTCCGTCAACCCGTCGGCGTCATGGGTCGACAAGGTGACTTCTACGGTTTTGTAGACATTGGCCCATTCCGGGTGATGGTTCAGTTTTTCAGCCCAGATTGCGACCTGCGTCATCCAGCCATAGGCCTGAACAAAATTCCTGAACGTAAATGTCTTGGCGATGGCATCCCGACCCTCAGTCATGGCCCAGCCATTTTGCAGCAGCGGCAGAAGCATCTCTGTTCGCTGCTCTTGGGAAAGCGGTTCTGTCATTCTTCTTCCTGTCCGGTTTTGCGGAACGGGCCATAGCTGGTCAGAATTTCATTCTCTTCATCCACAGCAGCGCGTTCGGTTTCCAAAAACTGGCCCACGGCCCGTCTGAATCCAGGGTCCGCGATCCAGTGCAGTGAATGTGTGGTGACGGGCAGATACCCCCGGGCGAGCTTGTGTTCGCCTTGAGCGCCGGCTTCTACGTATTTCAGCCCGTGTTCGATCGCGTATTCGATGGCCAGATAGTAACACAGTTCAAAGTGGAGGCATTGGTGATGTTCGATACAGCCCCAATACCGCCCATAAAGCGTGTCACGACCAATGAAATTGAGCGCCCCGGCGATGAAACGCCCATCTTTTTCGGCCAACATCAAAAGAATGTCGTCGCGTAGATGCGCCTGCGCTTCGTCAAAGAATTCTCTGGTCAGATAGGGCGTGCCCCATTTTCGTGCGCCGGTGTCCTGATAGAATTGCCAAAACGCATCCCAATGTTCCGGCTGGATTTGATCGCCGGTCAAACACAGTATGTCGCCGCCAAACTCCATCGCTTTTTTGCGTTCACGGCGGATGTTTTTGCGTTTGCGCGAGGACAGATCGGCCAGAAAATCATCAAAGCTCTTATAGTCCTTGTTCTGCCAATGAAATTGCTGGCTGGTTCTGTGCATCAGCCCCATGGCCGCGCCGGAATCCGCCTCGCTTGCGGTGCAGAACGTGGCGTGAAGCGAAGACATCTGATTGTCACTGGCCAGTTGTACGGCCCCCTGGATCAAGGCGGATTGGCCCGTTGTCTCAAACCCGGGGCGCACCAAAAAGCGACGGCCTGTCGCGGGGGTAAAGGGCACTGCGATTTGCAGCTTTGGGTAATAGTTGCCGCCTGCGTTTTCATAGGCATGGGCCCAGCTGAAATCGAATATGTATTCGCCCTGGCTGTGGGATTTCAGGTACAGCGGCGCGACGGCAATGGTTTGCCCGTCAATGCTGGCCTGTAGCGGCCGCGGCGCCCAGCCCGTGTTGCCCCCGACAGAACCCGATGTCTCTAGCGCGGTCAGAAAACGGTGTGTGGTGAATGGATCATGCGGGCGTCCACCATCTGCTGTTTCCGGGGCTGCGCAAGCATCCCAGGTTGCGGCGTCAATTTCGCAGACGCCGGTCAGAACATTAATTTCGATTTGTGTTTCGGTCACGGCGCTGCCCAGTTTGAGAATGTCAGTGTCGGGCCATGCCCACAGATCGTCAAGCGGAAGGCAGCAAAGCGCGATACCCTTCAAAGGTAACATTATCGGCAACAGCCCGTGCACGCGTCTCTTGATCTTGGGATCGGATCGTCCAACACAAGATTGACAGCCCGTCCTCTTTAAGTGCGGCAACCATGGGGTTATCGAGGTCAGAGGCTTCGTGTGAAATGAAACATGACTGCGTGGGTTTTACATCGGGAAGCGGCTTGAGACGGTTCAATGTGTCTTGGGGGACGCCGGACCAGTCTTTTGTCCGATAGGCGCATGTGGTGATGCCGCGAGGAATGTGCGGCGCAAGGCGGGCCAATTCCGCGACAGAGTGCGGATTGAACGACATCAATGCAACTGCGCCGGTGTAGCTGGCCAGATCTGAAATGACGGCCTTTTCCAAGGGGCCAACATTGGAACCCAGCTTTCCGTCCTGATCTTTGATTTCGATCAGCAGTGGCGTGCGCCCAGCTACCGTGTCTAAAACCATCTTCAGGGTTGGGATCGTTTCGGCGGAATTCTTTAGCTGAATGCCAGTCAATTCCCTGGCCGTGCGATCTAGCACGGGTCCCGTTTCGTCGGTCAGCCGATCAAGATCATCGTCGTGAAAAACCATCGCAATGCCATCGCACGACATTTGGATGTCTATTTCAATTCCGTAGCCTGCATCAATTGCAGCGATAATGGCCGCCATTGAATTTTCAGGACGGCCTTTCGCAAGGTCGTGATAGGCCCGATGCGCGATCGGGCCTGTCAAAAATTCGGGCGGCAATTTCATCATTTAAGCTGAAAGATGCCTTCCACCTCTACCGCAACGCCCAAGGGCAGCGCGCCAGCGCTGACGGCGGACCGTGCGTGACGTCCGGCTTCGCCAAGGGCTTCGACCAGAAAATCAGAGGCGCCGTTGATGACAGTCGGTTGTTCTGTGAAATCGGGGGTCGAATTGACAAAGCCCGTCAGTTTGACGACGCGATCCAGCTGTTCGAAATCTCCGTCACAGGCGACTTTGACTTGGGCCAAAAGGTTGATCGCGCATGTGCGTGCCGCGTCGTATCCCTCTTGGGTGTTCAGTTGCGCCCCGACTTTGCCGATGATCAATCCACCCGGATTGCTGGAAACTTGCCCCGAAACATAAAGCATTTTTCCGGATTTTACGAATGGAACATAATTCGCGGCAGGCGGCGTGCTTGCTGGAAGTACAACGCCCATTTGCGCCAACCGTTCTTCTATTACGCGGGTCATTTCGGTCTCCTTGATATCAATTTGCGCAAACGGTACCGAGGAATTGCGGGGGTGCAAACACCTTTTTTCTATTTCACGGGCCGCGCCGGGCGTTTCGGTGAATCTGTTCGGAAAACGTGCCTATTTCTAGCGGAAACGGCACGCACCGCTTTGTTTTTGCTTAGAACTTACGGCGCATTCTTGCCGAAACCCAGACGATAGGCGGCTGTTCTGTCGCCAAATAACAACATTTGATGGAACATCATGTTCAGGGCTGGGTTTCATAGCGATTCATTCTATGTGACACAGTGATGAATTGGTGACTGGCGTCCTTTGGAAATGGTATGCGTTCTGGGTTGAATAAGATGAGACTGATTATCCTTTTGCTGATGGCGGGGCTTTTGACGGCCTGCGCCCAACCAGAAGTCGCGCGTGGGATAAATGATCCGTATGAAGAGCGGAACCGAAACATCCACGAGGCAAATCTAAAGGTCGATCAGAGCTTTTTCAGTTCTTCCTCTGACAGCGGCGAAAGCAAGGTTCCGGATGGATTGCTGACCGGGGTCAGTAATTTCGCCGCAAACTGGCAATTGCCCAGTTCGATTCTGAATGACCTTTTGCAGCTAAACCTAGAGGATGCGGCCCATAACACAGTTCGGTTTGCAGTAAACACAACTGTTGGGATCGGTGGTGTTTTCGATCCGGCGCTCAAAGGCGGGGTAGAACCGCGGCGCACCGATTTTGGTGAAACACTGTATGTTTGGGGCGCAGAAGAAGGCGCCTATGTAGAGCTGCCCTTCCTTGGGCCGTCGACCACGCGGGATTCTGTTGGGTTGGCTGTGGACTATGTGACCAACCCGTTATTCCTGGTCTTGCCTGCGGGCAGTTGGTGGGTTCCGCCAACCATCGCCGGGGCTGGACGTGTGAGCAGTCGCATGAAATACAGTTCATCCGTTGATGCGCTTTTGTATGATAGTGAAGACAGCTATGCGCAGGCGCGGCTCTTCTACTTAGAAAACCGCCGTTTCCAGCTTGGGGGCGATAGCGGGATTGAAGAAGATCTTTATGATATCTATGAGGAATCCTATGAGTAAGCGTTTGGACCGTCGAAGTGTTCTTGCTGGATTGGCCGGAACTGCCCTTTTTGCCGCAAGCCCGGCCTTTGCCTTTAGCGCGGCCAAGGCCGAAGCGCTGATCGACAAGGTTGTCGAGGACATCAACGCGATCATCAACTCTGGAAAGTCAGAGGCCGCGATGTTCAAGAGCTTTGAAAAGGTATTCGCGAAATATGCCGATGTTGATCGCATTGGTGCGCTTGTCCTCGGTCCGGACGGACGGTCAGCGAGCGCGGCTCAGAAGAAAGCGTTTTCAAAGTCGTTTCAAACCTACATTTCTCGCAAATATGGGCGGCAGTTTCGGCAGTTCATTGGCGGTTGGATAGAAGTCAACGACACCAAGGCGATCAAGTCTTATTACGAAGTGACGGCCACATCGCACCTGAAAGGCGAAGCGCCTTTCTTGGTGCAATTCGTCGTATCGGATAAGACTGGTCGGTTCATCGACATGAAGATTGAAGGCATCAGTCTGGTCAAAGCCGAGCGGTCAGAAATCGGGGCGATGCTGGACAAGCGCAAAGGCAACCTTGATCAGCTGACGATTGACCTAAGATCCGCTGGTTAAGCGGTTCTTTTCTTATCTGTCACCTTTCAGCAGGTTCAGGAAATCATCCACCAATTGTTCCGGCGCGGATTTTTCGCTGCGTTTCCGTTTCTTTCGGTTATTCTGCGCGTTGTTTTCCACAACAACCGGCGGATGGTCGGGATGGATCATTGGCAGAGGTGTTGCCGGCAACCCTTCGTTGACGCCCAGCATGGTCTCGCGCCAGATATCCGCAGGCAGTCCGCCGCCGGTTACACCGGATAGCGGCCGATTGTCGTCATACCCCATCCAGACGCCGACCACGTAATCTGCGGTGAACCCCAGAAACCAGGCATCGCGTGCGGCTTGGGTCGTTCCGCTTTTCGCGGCGGCTTCACGATCGGGCAGCTTGGCGCGTGTGCCCGTGCCGCTTTCGACAACTTGGTTCATCATGTAAATAAGCTGCTCTGCCGCTGTTTCTGTGATGACACGTTCACCAATGCCGCCGTCTTGTTCCATGATGGGTTCGTTGTCGCCCTTCAGTCGCAGTTCAATCAGGCCATAGGGTGTCACGCTGGACCCGCCATTCAGGATACCGGCATAGGCCCCGGTCATCTCTATCAGGGTGGATTCAGACGCCCCAAGGGCCAGCGCGGGACCAAGGGCAAGATCGCTTTCGATGCCAAAGCCGCTGGCGATCCGCCTGACATTGTCGGGCCCCACAAATTCCGAAATCTTCACCGCAGGAATATTCAAAGACTTCTTAAGGGCATCGGTCAGCGTCACGCGGCCCAGGAATGTCTTGCTGTAGTTTTTCGGCGTCCAGGGGCCAGAGCCGGGGATATCAATCGTAATCGGCTCATCCACAATCGTGTCTGCATAGGTATAGCCCAGATCGAGTGCGGCGGCGTAGACAAACGGTTTAAAGGCTGATCCGGTTTGCCGTTTGGCCTGAATTGCGCGGTTGAATTGTCCTGCAACGCCTTTCAGTTTTCGTCCACCAACCATGGCCCGGACCGCGCCGTCCGCAGACATCACAACAATCGCTGCTTGTGCTTCTGACCCTTCACGCACCTTCGTCGCAAACACATTTTTCAGGGCGTTTTCGGCGGCAGTCTGAATTCTTTTGTCAAAGGTTGTCTGGATGACAACGTCTTCGGTTGTTTCCTTTGTGAAATAGGATGGCCCGCTGTCCATAACCCAATCGGCAAAATATCCGCCGGCCCGCGCCTCGGCTGCTTGCGAAAGCTGTGCGGGGTGGTTTCGGGCCTCTTTGGCCTGGGCCGCTGTGATATAACCTTGGTCTTCCATCAGCCCGACAATGACTGAGGCCCGATCCTGAGAGCGTTGCAGATTGGCCGTCGGCGCAAAACGAGATGGTGCGGTCAAAAGGCCCGCAAGCATTGCCGCCTCGGCGACGCTCACATCTGCGGCGGATTTCCCGAAATAGCGCTGGCTCGCGGCCTCAAACCCACGTGATCCGGCACCCAGATAGGCCCGGTTCATATAGATCGTTAGGATTTCGTCTTTGGAGTATTTGACCTCTAGGGCGAGGGCGTAAATCGCCTCTTTGACTTTGCGCCAAAGCGAGCCCTGGCGGCAGTCAGCCTCGTATTCTTTTTCTGTCATCCCGGATGACGGATCAAACGGAATTCCGATACACAGCAATTTGGACGTCTGTTGGGTGATTGTGGAACCACCGTGGCCTGACAGAGGCCCGCGGCCTTCGCGCAGGTTGATCCGAACGGCAGAGGCAACGCCGCGCGGGCTGACGCCCAGATGATAATAGAAGCGTTTGTCTTCCGTCGCGACGATTGCGTTTTTGAGGTTCTTGGAAACCGTATCGGTGGTGATTTGCCCACCAAACTGTTCGCCGCGCCACGCAAACACGTTGTTGTTGCGGTCCAGCAGGGTGACAGATCCTCTGGCACGCGCGTCCAACAGGTCTGTCACTGGCGGCATGGTTGAGTAAAAGTAAAACATCGCCACGCCTAAGAAGACGGCAGCCACTAGGCCGATGCGCCAGGTCAGCTTCCATATCAGCCTGAACAGCCATTTGAATGGACGCAACAGAAACGCTAAGAATCGGTTTTGTGGCCGTTTTCTGCGTGTTTTGGTCTTGCGTGCCGTTCTTTTGGGCGCGGGTTTGTTTGTCTTGCCCGTTTTGGTCGTCTTTTTTGAATAGCGCTTTTCGGCCACAAGTGGGCCGCGCTTTTTGCCTGTTCCGCTCATCGGATTCGGATCCAATTCCTGCTCTTTTTTCTTACGATACTGGTTTGGATCAGGAATGTGGAGAGTTTAGCTGCGTCACATCCCCGTAAAGTTATCGCACAAAAAAGAGGCATGTTTTGCCATTTGTGCAAAAAATGTGCAATTGTTCGGTTTTTCATCAATTCTTGACCGCTCGAATCCTTGTCTATCCGCCAGCAACGGCGCTTTTTTCCCTCAATGAAACTTGTGCAGCTCATTCTGCAAGCGAGAAGGGGAAAAATGTGAAACTCATAATTGCAGCGATCAAACCGTTTAAGCTCGAGGAGGTCCGTGAAGCGCTGACCACAATCGGCGTCCGCGGAATGATGGTCACCGAAGTCAAAGGTTTTGGATCGCAATCCGGCCATACTGAAATCTATCGCGGCGCTGAATATGCCGTGAACTTCGTTCCAAAAGTTAAACTTGAAATCGTCGTTTCTGAAGCGATGGCAGAACAAGTTGTCGAAACCATCACAAGCACAGCCAAGACCGACAAGATCGGCGACGGCAAGATCTTTGTCTTGGATGTGGAAAGCGCCGTGCGGGTCCGCACCGGTGAATCAAACGAAGACGCGCTGTGAGCGGCGCAAAAATCTTTAGGGAAAATCAAATCATGAGACTTACAAAAACCCTTCCTATCGTGGCCGCTCTCGTCGCGCTGCCGGTTATGGGACTTGCCCAAGAGGCGGATGTAACACCGCCAAATGGCGAAATTGGCTATATCTTTACAACCTTCATGTTCCTCGTGGCAGGTTTTCTGGTATTTTGGATGGCCGCTGGATTTACAATGCTCGAAGCCGGGCTTGTTCGCGGTAAAAACGTAACCATGCAGTTGACCAAGAACGTGGCACTGTTTTCGCTTGCTGCGATCTTTTACTACCTGATCGGCTATAACCTGATGTATCCGGGCGATGGCTGGTCGATTGATGGCATTCTGGGCGCGTTCGGCCCTGCCTCGCTAGAGCCTGTTGGCCTTGCGGACACAGAAACAGACCTGACATATGCATCTGTCGGATCGGACTTCTTCTTTCAGCTGATGTTCTGTGCGACGACTGCTTCTATCGTTTCAGGTACACTGGCGGAACGTATCAAGCTGTGGCCCTTCTTGATCTTCATCATCGTTCTGACGGCATTGATCTACCCAATCCAAGCTTCATGGAAATGGGGCGGCGGTTTCCTTGACGGAATGGGTTTCCTTGACTTTGCGGGCTCTACTGTTGTGCACTCTGTCGGTGGCTGGGCTGCTTTGACTGGCGCGCTGATCCTTGGACCACGTATTGGTAAGTACAAAGACGGCAAAACAACACCTATGCCGGGTTCTAACCTGCCACTCGCGACTTTGGGTACATTCATCCTTTGGTTGGGTTGGTTTGGCTTTAACGGTGGTTCACAGCTTTACATGGACACTGCCGGTAACGTTGCTGACATCAGCCGCATCTTTGCGAACACAAACGCAGCTGCTGCTGGTGGTGCTGTTGCAACGCTGCTCTTGACGCAGCTGATGTACAAGAAACCTGACCTTACAATGGTGCTGAACGGCGCATTGGCAGGCTTGGTTGCAATCACCGCGGAACCGCTGACACCTGGTTTGGGTCAAGCGACGCTGATCGGTGCTGTTGGTGGTGTGATCGTGGTCTTTGCGGTTCCATTCCTGGACAAGCTGAAAATCGACGATGTTGTTGGTGCTATTCCGGTTCACCTGATGGCTGGTATCTGGGGCACAATCGCCGTGGTCTTCACCAACCCTGACGCGTCTCTGGGTGTTCAGCTTTACTCTATCGTTGTGGTTGCTGCTTTCGTTATCATCGCATCCGCGATTGTCTGGTTTATCCTGAAAGCTCTCATGGGTATCCGGGTTTCGGAAGAAGACGAAATCATGGGCCTCGACATGGCAGAGCTGGGTATGGAAGCTTACCCAGAGTTCTCTAAAGGCTAAATTTCCAACACTCTAAAAAATGTACCCGGGCGGAAACGTCCGGGTATATTTTTGTCTATTGCTTAGAAGGTTAAGAGGACTGTCGCAGGGAGTTAGACCCCTGCCGCAACAATCGCTTCAGCAAGGATAGGCACCGACTGCGCGTTCAGACCTGCGATGTTCAAGCGGCTGTCGCCCACCATGTAGATGCCGTGGCTTTCGCGCATGGCCAAAACCTGTTCCGGAGTTGCGCCGATACGCGAAAACATCCCGCGATGACGGGCAATGAAATCAAACCGATCAGAATTCGTACGTTCCCGCAACTCCTGTGCCAGATGCTGTCGCAGGGTCAGCATGCCCAGACGCGTTTCTTCCAGTTCGGTTTGCCAGTTCTCCCGCAGCGTTGGCGAGTTCAGGATCATCGTGACCAAACGTGCGCCGTGATCCGGGGGGAAGGAATAGTTTTGGCGGTTCAAAAACGCCAGGGTTCCCTGGGTAACAGGTTTGGTTGCGGCCGTCGGCGCAATCGCCATCAGCAACCCTGTCCGCTCTCGGTAAATCCCGAAGTTTTTGGAACAGCTTGCGGCAATCAACACCTCTGGCAGGTTCGCCGCCAGATAGCGGGTGGGGGTGGCGTCTTCGACCAGGCCATCGCCAAAGCCCTGATAAGCGATGTCAATCAATGGAATAGCGCCGTTATGGGCCAGCAAATTTGCCACCTCTTGCCACTGCTCCAGTGTCAAATTTGCGCCTGTAGGATTGTGACAGCACCCGTGCAAAAGGACAACGTCACCGGCCTTGACCGCTTTAAGGTCTTCTTTCATGCCGTCAAAATCGACATCGCGTGTGGCATTGTCGAAATAGCGGTACTCTGACATTTTCATGCCCAGATACCGGATGATGGACGGGTGGTTTGGCCATGTCGGGGCAGACAACCAGACGGTGGCGTCGGGCGCGGCCAATTTGATCAGCTCGAGCGCTTGACGGATTGCGCCGGTCCCGCCGGGCGTCGCTACGGCGCTGATCCGGTCGGTTTCAACAGCACCATCAAGAATCAGATTGCCAAGCGCCTTGGCATATTCAGGGTCGCCCGCCAGACCGGTATAGGCCTTGGTCGTTTGCGTTTCCCAAAGCTCTTTTTCCGCCGCTTTGATGGCCCGCATGACGGGCGTAACGCCCTCTGCGTTTTTGTAGACACCAACACCCAGATCAACTTTGTTTTCGCGAGGATCGTCGCGAAACAGCTGCATCAGTTCCAGGATTTTGTCGGTTGGTTGCGCTTGCAAATTTGTCAGCATGTCATGCTTCCCCAGTTTGAATTTCAGGTCCGTCCATCTGACCCCATTCGGACCAGGACCCATCATAAAGGCTGTGATTGCGGTGGCCGAGCCTTTCCAGTGCAAGGCTGAGCACTGCGGCCGTTACGCCAGAACCGCAACTTGTCGCAATCGGCTTGTCCAGATCCACGCCGGCTTGGCGAAAGACCTGTTGTAAGTTCTCTGTCGGCTTCATGGTTTTGTCAGGGTCAAGAAGATCCTGGAAAAACACGTTCTTAGAGCCTGGAATATGGCCAGACCGCATTCCTGCCCGTGGTTCCGGTTGTTCACCTTTGAACCGCGCGCTCGCACGGGCATCGACGATTTGCCGCGCACCGTTTTCGGCGTAAGCCCGGATCGCGTCACAGGTCTCTACGTGATCAGATTGATAGCGGACGGATAGATGTGTGCGGGCATAGTCTGGCAAATCTTGCGTCGTGGGACGCCCTTCGGCCTGCCATTTGGGCAATCCACCGTCCAGCACGGCGATGTTTTCAATGCCCATCAGCCGGAACAGCCACCAAACCCGCGCAGCTGAAAACAGCCCGGCCCCGTCATAGACGACGATTTGATGGGCGTTCCCAATTCCAAGGGCGCGCATGCGGCTGACAAACAGCTCCATCGGCGGGGCCATATGCGGCAGATCCGAGTCTGGGTCGGAAATATCGTCAATGTCGAAAAAGACTGCCCCTGGAATGTGGTGTTCCAGATATTCCGCATAGGGGTCCCGTTGCATGGCGGGCAAATACCAAGATGCGTCAATGATTCTGAGATTGGGATTTTCCATCTGGCCGAACAGCCAGTCTGTAGAAACCAAAGTTTTTGGATCGCTGTCCAGCATATTGCCCCCAGGGATTCGTCAATTTGTCACTAACGAGCAGGAGCATTGCTTGCAAGGGTCAGGTGCCCAAATGAGCACCTGACACCGTTATCTTATTTGGCCATCATATTTTTGACGATGCCAACAATAACCATGACGATACCGCCACCGACACCACCAGATGCCACCTGACCAACAATAGCGCCGATATCCAATCCGGCCGCTGCATCAGCTGCCGCAGCACCGCCGCCGCCCATCAATGCGCCCAGAATCTGACCGCCTAGACCGCCGCCGACCAATCCGGCGATTGAATTCCCAAGCGTGCCAAGACTGCGATCTTTCATCGCCGCCCCTGCAATGTTGCCGCCAACGGCCCCTGAAATCAGTTGAATAATGAGTTCTTCCATAGTGTTAGCCCTCTTACCAGTTCACAAAAAATCAAAATACGATGGAAAATCCATTCGCCACCGTCGACGGGACGATAGCAAGAAAAACTGTGCGTTCAATCTTTCGTTACTTTTTCGGCGGGCGCTTAGCTGTTTTGACGGAGCAGCCGGCCTTTTTGGCGCTGCCAATCGCGCTTTTGTTCCGTAGCGCGTTTGTCATGCGCCTTTTTACCTTTGCCGATGCCGATTTTGATCTTGGCCATGCCGCGGTGATTGAAATACATAACCAACGGAACCAATGTCATGCCCTGACGAGACGCAGCTTGCCAAAGCTTCGAAAGCTCTTTTCTAGACACTAATAATTTGCGTCTACGCCGTTCCTGATGACCCCAGGTCTTGGCAGGCTCATAGGGTGCGATATAGCTGTTCACCAACCAAAGCTCGCCATCCTCAACGGCGGCATAGCTTTCGGCGATGTTGGTCTGACCGACGCGCATGGATTTGACTTCGGACCCCATCAACTGAATGCCGCATTCAATATCGCTCTCGATTGCATAATCGTAGCGGGCGCGTCTGTTTTCAGCGACGACTTTGTAATTTGGGTCAGAATCTTTTGCCATGATCGCACCCATATAGGGGGTCTGGTCGTTTTGGCCAAGCCCGGAAGCGTTGCAAAGCTAGTTGGAAATCACGATCCCGTTGTGTTCGGCAAGCTCTGCTTCATCAGGGGCGCTCCAAATGTTCTGCATAAATTCGAACATGCCCCGATCGACTTCCATGGCGAATGTCTCTCCGCGTTCTGCGTTGCG
The DNA here is from genome assembly GCA_051251595.1 of Marinosulfonomonas sp. Taxonomy (GTDB): domain Bacteria; phylum Pseudomonadota; class Alphaproteobacteria; order Rhodobacterales; family Rhodobacteraceae; genus NORP110. The sequence goes on along the minus strand of JBPOFA010000001.1, from coordinate 144,447 downwards.
TTTCTGAACGCGTTGCCAGCAAAGCTCCATCGGGACGTCTAGGTGGTGCAGCACCACGCCATGACCAAGTTCTGCGGCCCACTCGTAGAAAATCGTTCGTTCCTTGAGATTGGTGAACCCACAATCAAATATGACCGGTATGTCTACAGCCAGTATTTGTTCGGATACTTCCCGCATTTGAGCGCAGCACCGTTGGACGCGTTCGTAAAACCAATTGAAATCAGATGTTGGGCTGCGATCCACAAAGAATAGGCGTGCGTTCCATTCATCAATGGAAAACCGCACGCCGCCAAGCTCTGTGCGCAGCTTTTCGGAATAGGTCGATTTGCCTGCGCCTGTCATGCCGCAGACCATGTGAATTTTTGCGTTTTGCATCTTGCACCCCATGAATTTATGGTGGGCGACCATCTTGGTCGAAACCACGCCTGACGCGCGGAATCGATCCTTTTCCCTTGATTAGACCCTAATTAATCAGCCCGGCGTGTACCATCGCGGCGCGGATTTTTTGCTTTGTGCCATCAGAGAGGCCAACCAGCGGCAAACGCACTTCTTCGCTGCATTTCCCTAGCAGAGAGGCGCCGTATTTCGCCCCAACCAGGCCGGGTTCCAGGAAGATCGCCGTGTGCAGCGGCATCAGACGGTCCTGATATTCCAAAGCCAAGGCATAGTCGCCGGCCAAGGTCGCGGCCTGGAACTCTGCGCAAAGCTTGGGGGCCACGTTGGCTGTCACCGAAATCGCACCGACGCCGCCCTGAGCGTTAAAGCCGATGGCCGATGCGTCCTCTCCAGACAGTTGGATGAAGTCTTTGCCGCAGGTTTCACGTTGCAGGGACGCCCTTGATACGTCGCCGGTTGCATCCTTTACGCCAATGATCCGCGGCAGCTTGGCCAGCTCACCCATGGTTTCAGGTGTCATGTCGATCACAGAGCGGGGTGGGATATTGTAGATGATGATCGGCAAGTCGGCGCATTCATGCAGGGCGGTGAAATGGGCGATCAGGCCGTCCTGGGTGGGTTTGTTGTAATAAGGTGTCACGACGAGCGCTGCATCTGCACCAACCTGTGCGGCATGTTGCATCAGGTGGATTGCCTCGGCGGTGTTGTTCGAACCTGCACCAGCTATCACTGGAATGCGCCCTGCGACCGTTTTTACAACGGTTTCAACGACAATCTTGTGTTCGTCATGGCTAAGCGTCGGGCTTTCGCCGGTTGTGCCAACGGGGGCCAGCGCATTGCTGCCTTGTTCGATATGCCACTCAACCAATGATTTGAGCGTATCTAGATCCAGTTCACCGTTCTTAAACGGGGTCACCAGGGCTGGAATGGACCCATTGATCATAGTATGCGCTCCTTTAAAGTTTGGTTTTGAATCATCCAATTGTGGACGATGCGGTTGTTAGCCCTATTTTAAACAGAATGCCATGATTGTGTATTGCGATACACAATTGCTGGGATAGGGTTCGATTTGCTGCGATAACAAGAGGCTGACTGATACTATGATACGGATCTTGTTTGCATTCTGTGCATTAAGTCTTGGCTTTGGAACGGCGTCTGCGCAAGACCAAAAGGCCGCTTCGGCGCTTTCATCGGCGATGAAATATGTTGTGTCCCAGGATTGGGATGATGCCGCTAAGGCGGCAAGACCTGCAGGGCAGGTCGGGTTGGACATCGTTGAGTGGTACAAGTTGCGCGCCGGGAACGGCAGTTTTGACGAATATCTGGCTTTTCTCGACAGATTGCCCGATTGGCCCGGTCTGCCGTTGCTGCGCACAAGTGGTGAAAACAATATCCCGAAAAATGCAGATCCGGATGTCGTGCTTGGCTATTTCGCGGAACAGGCGCCGCGCACTGGGGCAGGTTCGGCCCGGCTGGCGGATGCGTATCGCGCCAAGGGAAATGCCAAAAAGGCTGATGCGGAACTGATCCGTGCGTGGAAAACAACTGTGATGAGCCCGGGGACAGAGGAAGCCTATCTGGCACGATATGGATCGCTATTGGCCCCCTATCACAACGATCGAATCGACATGCTCTTGTGGCAAGGAAATGTCGAAGATGCGCGACGGATGAACAAGGTTGTCAGCGGTGGCCATCGTGCTTTGTCGGATGCGCGGATCGCACTGATCACGCAATCAAATGGCGTGGATGGGTTAATTGCAGCGGTCCCAGCAAATCTGAAAGACGATCCGGGCCTTGCCTATGCAAGGTTCCAGTGGCGGGTCAAAAAGAAGCGTCAAGATGATGCGATTGCCCTGATGATGGGGCGGAGCACGTCTGCAGAAGCGTTGGGAAAGCCGGAAAAATGGGCGGATAAGCGGCGCAGTTACGCCCGGCAACTGATGCGGGATGGCAAGGCAAAGCAAGCTTATCGACTGGCAAGCCGCCATTTTTTGACAAGCGGGGATGACTATTCAGATTTGGAATGGTTGGCTGGCTACATTGCGTTGTCCGATCTGAATGATCCGAAAACAGCGCTGACCCATTTCCAGGCCTTCCGGCGCGCGGTGAATTCACCGATCAGTTTAGGGCGTGCGGGATATTGGGAAGGCCGCGCCTATGACGCTTTGGGGGATCATGAGTCTGCCCAGGTTTCTTACGAATTCGGCGCAGAGTTTCAGACCAGTTTCTACGGGCAGCTTGCCGCTGAAAAGGTAGATCTTCCCATGGACACAGCACTGGCCGGGCGGGAAGTTTATCCTGATTTGGCCGCGTCAGAATTTCGCAATTCGACGGTCTTTCAGGCTGCTCTGTTGTTTCAAAAAGCAGGCTATCCTTTGCAGTTCACGCGCTTCACGCGTCATCTGGCAGAGACCCTAACACTGGAAGAACGGGGCACTTTGGCCCAAGTTGCGTTAGAGCTGGAAGAACCTTTCGCGGCTTTGTACCTGGCCAAATATTCGGCGCGCGATGGTGATGTCTTGATGCGGGCCTATTTTCCGGTAACGGATCTTATCGACGCCAAGCTGCCCGTGCCGGAAGAGCTTGCGCTGTCCATCGCTCGTCGGGAAAGTGAGTTTTATCCAGCGGCTAAAAGCGGCGTCGGTGCACGCGGCTTGATGCAGCTGATGCCTCGCACCGCCAAGGCAATGGCCAAGAAGGTGGGCGTGAAATACAGCCTCGAACGGCTGACCGCCGACCCGAAATACAATGCCACATTGGGGTCCGCTTATCTGGAAGAATTGATTGATGATCTTGGAGCCTATTATCCGTTCGTCGCTGCGGGATATAATGCCGGGCCAAGCCGCCCGCTGAAATGGGCGGAACTCTATGGCAACCCGCGCCGTTCTACGGAACATGCGGTCGATTGGATCGAACATATCCCCTTTCGAGAGACACGGAATTACGTGATGCGGGTGATGGAATCGCTGCCCGTCTATCGCGCGCGGCTCTCTGGTGAACCGGTCCCCTTTAGCCTGTCAAAGGCATTGACCGGCGGCTAAGACCCTGCAGCGACTTTGTTTGTGCGCCACAGGGTAAACACCCCGGCCATAACAACAAGCGCTGCGCCTATGATCACGTTAAGCTCTAGCACTTCGCCAAACACAAAGATCCCGATTGCAGATGCAAAGACCAGTTGCAGATAGGCAAAGGGCTGAACCGCGCTGGCCTCTGCTACTTCGTAGCATTTGATCAGCAACCAATGCCCGAAAGCCCCGGTTACCGCCAACAGCCCCATCCACATTTTGTCTGTCTGGGTCATCGGTTCCCAAAACCACACGCCGACCAAAGTCATCGCGATGGCGCCGACAACGCCGGTCCAGAAAAAGCTGGTGGCGGAACTGTCCTTTTGCGACGCATAGCGCGTCAGCAGCCCATAAAGCGCAAACATGGTTGCGGCACATAGCGGCACGAGAGCTTTGGGCGAAAACACCGCGACGCCCGGTTCCAGGATAACCAGGACACCGGCAAAGCCAATTCCGATCGCGGTCCAGCGCCGCCATCCGACCACCTCTCTTAAGACGGGGCCCGACAGGGCGGCCACCAGCAAGGGATAGCTGGTAAACACAGCATGGCTTTCGACAAGGCCAAGTAAGACAAAGGCCCAGACCATCGTGCAAATCTCACAGGCCAGCAACAAGCCTCGGACGATCTGAAGACCCAATTGCCTGGTCGAGGCTGTTGCCCGTACTCCGCCCGGGTTTCGGGCCGCAAGCGCGATCACGAACGCTCCGAAAAACCAGTACCGGATCATGACGATCATCAGAACATTGTAGTTCCCGGCCAAATGGCGCGACAGCCCATCCTGGATTGCGAACACAAAGGTCGTGGCAATCATGAGCAGAATGCCCAGTTTTACATTGTTGCTATTCAACCGAAGCGGCCTTGTTCCCAATTGTCATATGCCGCTTGTGGCCAAAGCCAGGCACCCGTTCAACCGAAAAACCAGCATCGCTCAAGGCGCGGCGCACATGGCCAGCGGCGGTGTATGTGGCAAAGCTGCCTTGGGTCGCTGTATGGTCGCCAACGCTTTGCAGTAGGTCTGGGGCCCAAAGCTCTGGGTTTTTGGCAGGGGAAAAGCCATCCAGAAACCAGGCATCGGCCGAACCATCCCAGTCTGGCAGCGTTTGTCTGGCATCGCCAACAACGATTTCGCCCGACAGGCCTGGCAGGTTTATCTGGCGCGTGCCCGTTGACCACTGTTCAAGAAATGGTTCTGCCAAATCCGCGATCTCTGGAAAGGCATCAAGGGCCAGCTGAATGTCATTCTTTGCCATTGGGTAGGCCTCAAAACTGGTGAAGCGCAGATCACCCGCAATGCCCGCGCGGTTCCAGGCCTGCCAGGCGGCAATCATGTTTAGCCCGGTGCCAAAGCCCAGCTCTGCGATGTGAAACCCGGGCTTGAACCTTTCGGGCAGGTGATTTCCGTTCAGAAACACATGTTCTGTTTCGCGCAGCCCATTCGTGATGGAAAAATACGGATCATCGAACTGTATTGAAACAGGCACGGTGCCATCGCGCCACGCGATTTTTGCCGACTGGTCTGCCATATGACTTTGCCCTAGAACCCCAACATTGGGCACAATGCGCGTGAGGGCAGAATTTGGCAACGGTTGACGTGACAATAATGGGGGCGGGCGTCTTTGGCCTGTCGATTGCTTACATGTGCGCGCGGCGGGGTGCCAAGGTTCAGATCATCGATCCGAACGGGCCGGCCTTTGGATCCAGCGGTGGAATCGTCGGCGCACTTGCCCCGCACACGCCGGAACGGTGGGACACGAAAAAAGCGTTTCAGTTTGAAAGCCTGATGGCGGCTGGTTCCTTTTGGGCGGGCGTGGACGAAATGTCTGGGCGGTCCTCCGGGTATGTGCGTGCAGGGCGGCTGCAGGCCATCTCTGACGACCACACGCTTAACCTTGCGCGCGAGCGGATCGAACAGGCGGCAGATCTTTGGCAAGGCAAAGCGGATTGGCGCGTTGTGCCACGGTCCGAATTTGGGATTTGGGCCCCAGAGAGCCCAACTGGCTTGCTGGTGCATGACACGTTAAGTGCAATAATAGACCCTAATGCAGCCTGTAATAGTCTCTTATCCGCGCTCGAATCTCTGGGTATTTTCGTTGTGCCGGATGGGCACGCGGCCGGGAAAATCGTCTGGGCCACAGGGTATGAGGGGCTGTTACATCTGTCTGACGAATTTGGCTGTTTGGTGGGCAATGGTGTCAAAGGGCAGGCTGCATTGTTGCAGTATGACGCAGGCGACGTGCCCCAAATTTTTGTGGATGGCATTCATTTCATTCCGCACCGAAATGGCACAGTTGCGATCGGTTCGACCAGCGAGCGGTATTTTGACACCCCATCCGAAACGGATGCGCAATTAGAGGATTTGATTGAGCGGGCAAAAACGATCATGCCAATCCTCGCCGAGGCAAAGGTTCTGCAAAGATGGGCCGCCGTGCGCCCTCGGGCGAAATCGCGGTCGCCAATTCTAGGGCGCTACCCCGGCAAGCCAGATCAGTTTGTTGCAAATGGCGGCTTTAAGATCGGGTTTGGAATGGTGCCGAAATCGGCCCAGGTGATGGCCGACTTGGTTTTGAAAAATTTAGACACTATTCCAGACGAATTTACGGTCGAAGCGAACTTATCTTAGCCAAGAGATCGGTTCCGCAATAGTCACTATTACGACCGAATACAGATTTCCGCCCGAAGGGCCTGCATCAATTCCGTCAGGCCTTTGACTGTCCGTTCATTCGTCAATTGACCCGCTTCGTCAAAGGCCTGTCCCGACGCGGCGACCATGACCTCTGGTCCGGGCAGAACTCTGGGCCGGAAGGGGTTGAGGCATAGGCGCAACGCAGATTGAGTCCGCTCTCCTCCGGCGCGGCCGGAGGCTGCGGATAGAACCGCGACGGGCTTGTCACGCCACGGGTTGTCGTCGGTACGGCTGACCCAATCCAATGCATTCTTTAAAACGCCGGAAATCGACTTGTTATATTCGGGGCCGGAAATGACCACCGCATCTGCGGATCTGATTTGATCTGCAAGAATTTGAACCTCTGCCGGGATGCCTTTTTCGTCCTGAAGGTCGCCGTCGAACAACGGCAATCTCAGGTCCGCTTCGATGAATTTTGCGGGCTCAAACAGGCGTGCGGCTTCGCGCACCAGTTTTCGGTTGGTCGATGCTTTGCGCAGTGATCCAGAGATCCCCAACAATTCAAATTCAGCCATTGAATGTCCTTCCTGATTCATCGGACACTTGAGGTAACAGATTCAACAAAAGGCACAAGGCCATGACGTATGTTGCTTTGGCCATGGGGAGGTACTGACATGGCGGGACACGGGGGCCAGTTGCTGGTCGATCAGCTGAAAGTTCACGGTGTGACGCGGGTCTTTTCAGTGCCGGGTGAAAGCTTTTTGGCCGCTTTGGACGGTTTGGTCGACAGCGGCATCACCAATGTCGTGTGTCGCCACGAAGGGGCCGCTGCGATGATGGCCGAAGCGACCGGTAAACTGACGGGGCGTCCGGGCGTTGCCTTTGTCACACGTGGACCCGGCGCCAGCAACGCCAGCGCAGGTGTTCATATCGCGCGGCAGGATTCGACGCCGATGGTTCTGTTTGTCGGGCAAATCGCACGGGGACATCGTGACCGCGAGGCGTTTCAGGAAGTGGATTACAAATCCTTTTTTGGCACAGTGGCCAAATGGGTGGCAGAGGTCGATGACGCGGATCGACTGCCGGAATATATCAACCGCGCCTTTCGCGTCGCGCAATCCGGGCGGCCGGGACCTGTTGTGCTTGCCTTGCCCGAAGACATGTTGTCGGCGCAAACTCTGTCCCCGGTTCTGCCGGCAACGCTTGTGGAAGAATCTGCGCTCTCAGCCGAGCATGTGGGGCGGATACAGGCTCTATTACAGGGATCCAAGCGTCCTTTGGTCATCGCTGGTGGCTCTGGCTGGAGCGCGCAAGCGGCGCAAGATCTTGAGGGTTTTGCCGCCAAGAACCAGTTGCCTGTGGCCGTGTCCTTTCGGCGTCAGGATTATATCAACAATGATGCAGAAATTTATGTCGGTGACCTTGGCGTTGGCATGAACCCCAAGCTTGCGACCATGCTTCGGCAGGCAGATTGTCTTTTGATTTTGGGGTCTCGGTTTGGGGATATTCCGACCGCTGGGTATGAATTGGTCAATGTCGCCAATCCGGGCAAGACGATCATCCATGTGCATCCGGACCCCGCTGTTCCGGGGTCGGTCTTTGCCGCGGATTTGGCGATCACCGCTTCGGCGGTTCGTGCCACTGCCGCATTGAAGGATGTGGCGGTTGATCCGGGCTGGGGGGAATGGACCGCCGCTGGTCGTGCGGACTATCTGGCTTGGCAGAAACCGAAAGAAACGCCCGGCGATGTGAAGATGGAACAGATCATCACATGGCTGTCTGACACTCTAAAAACAGACTCTATTCTTACGAATGGCGCCGGTAACTACGCCGCGTTTCTGCACAGGTATTATCGCTTTCGTGAATTTGGCACGCAGGTTGCCCCGACCTCTGGCAGTATGGGATATGGCTTTCCGGCGGCCATTGCGGCCAAGTTGCAGTGCCCGGAAAAAACAGTCGTGTGTTTGGCGGGCGACGGGTGTTTTCAGATGACGTTGAATGAGATGTCGACGGCCGCGCAATATGGGGCCAATACCATCACTATCGTTGCCAATAACGGCTATTACGGCACGATCAGAATGCACCAGGAACGAAAATATCCTGGTCGGGTCAGCGGGACGGATATGGCAAGTCCAGATTTTGCTGCGTTGGCGCGGGCCTATGGCGGGCATGGTGAAACCGTGACGAAGACCGCAGATTTCGCCGCCGCGTTCAAGCGGGCCGAGGCCGCCAACGGCCCCGCCGTTATTGAGCTAAAGTTGGACGCAGAGGCTTTGTCGACCGGGCTGACGTTAAGCGAAACCCGGGCTTTGGGTAAGAAAACATAGTCTAACGCATGGAAAAATGGCGTTTTTCTAAAATTCCACGCCGATCTGTGCTTTGATCCCTGACCGGAATGGGTGTTTGACCAATTCCATTTCCGTGACCAGATCGGCGATTTCGATCAGGTCTTCATGGGCATTTCTACCGGTCAAAACAACATGAGTCATTTCGGGCTTTTCCGTGCTTAGGAAAGAAATGACGTCTTCGATTGGGATGTATCCGTATCGCAGCGCAATGTTGATTTCGTCCAAAAGAACCATCTTATTGGCGGGATCCCGGATCAGCGATTTCGCCATGTCCCAAGCGGCCATTGCCATTTCGGTATCTCTGGACTTGTCCTGTGTTTCCCAGGTGAACCCTTCGCCCATTGTGTGGAAATCACATTCGTCTTTGAACTTCGACAGAATCAGATCGCGTTCGCCGGTGCTCATCCCGCCTTTGATGAATTGCACCACGGCGCATTTCATATCGTGGGCGATGCAGCGGAAGATCATTCCAAAAGCGGCAGAGGACTTGCCTTTGCCTTTGCCGGTGTGAACGATAATCAGACCCTTTTTGTCCGTTTTCGTCGCCATGATCTTGTCGCGTGCGGCTTTCTTTTTGGCCATCTTCATCGCGTGGCGGTCGGTGTCTTCGCTCATCTCTGCCCCCGTTTGGAAAGTACCAAACAGTGCTTCGACAGGGCCGGAAAGGCAAGGGGGCGTGGGGCGGATTGGCAGGAAAAACAGAATTCTGTTGCCCGGCGCCAGATGGCCCTTGCGGGTGTTAAAGTTTGCTTAACCATCTCGAGCGACTCTGTCGTCATGAGACATGTGACGATCCTTTCTTTTGCGGTTTTGATCTTGGCGGGGTGCGCCAGCCCGGGCTATCTGGGCGTGAAGCCAATCAGGGCAGAGGCTGATGGCAGCACGTTTTTAGTGTATCACAAATTCGGCACGGTCGAGGTTGAGGCCTATCGTGTCAGTGTTGAAATGCTTCCCAGCAAAAGGCGGGTCTTTCGGGCCGCGAAAAAGGCAATTGAAACCGCGACGAAGTGCCGGGTAATTGACGGATCAATTTACGGGGACCAAGCCATCATAACGGCAGAGGTGGATTGTTTTTCTGATCAGCTGGTTCCGGCTGGGACGCAGGCCATGGAATGACTTCCAGCTCTGGCCAAAGCTGGATCTGGCGTTTCGCTTTGCGTTCATGTGTTTCACGATTGTCTCGTGCGTCATTTGGCGTCACGCGGAACGAAAATATGTCGTCCAGCCCGAAGGGGGCATAGTGGGCGAAACTGTCATCTTCCAACAGTTTCAGGCCAATGCAATGCGTGCGGCAGGCAAAGCGATCAATGGCTTGTCTGCTCTGGGTCAGCGGGGTGTAGGACACGCCAAAATGTTCTTCATACCATAGGTGCACGCGGGCCTGATTGCGGATTTCAATCGGGGGCGTTTCGGGAAAACCGGTTGCGGTTCTGATGATCCGATCCTCTGCCTCATAGCTGGTGTCGGGGTCAAAATAGAACATGTCGATGTCATTGACGCCATACATGTCTGGGCGACCCGTCAGCGCATTCCAAACCTGATTGTAAATGGCACCCGACACGACCCACCAGTCTGGCAAATCCATCTCTCGCGCGCGGGAAAAGACCTGCATCAGGGTTGGGCTGTCGTGGACGATTTCAATCAGTGCCTCTAGCTGTGTTTGGGCAGGGGCATTCGCATATTTCAGGTGATCCATAGGTCAATTTTGCTGATTGCTTTGCTGGGGTCAATGACGCGCTGAACGTTTTTGGCGTCATGCCAAGGATGACAGTCTTTCGATCAGGTTTCGTGCAGAATTTGACTTGGGATTCCACAAACCTCGGTCGATGGCCTCTGCCAACCGCTGCGCGATTTCCTGCAAGGCCGGTGCATTATGTTCCGCGATAAAGTCCCGTGTGTCCTCGTCTTCGAGGAACGCCGCATGCACCAAATCAAAATGGTGGTTTTTGACGGCCCCGGTTGTTGCGGCAAAGGCGAACATATAATCCACCGTGGCGGCAATTTCGAACGCGCCTTTGTAGCCGTGCCGCTTCATCCCGTCGATCCATTTGGGATTGACGACGCGGCTGCGGATAACGCGGCTGATTTCATCCTCTAACGTGCGGATGACCGGGCGTTCGGGCCGGGAATGATCGTTGTGATAGATCGGGACGTCTTGTCCTTGCAGGCTGGACACCGCAGCAGCGGCCCCGCCTTCGAATTGGTAATAGTCGTCACTGTCCAAAAGATCATGTTCGCGATTGTCCTGATTTTGCACAATCGCTTCGGTTTGGGACAGGCGGGTTTCGAACGCCTGTCTGTTGCGAAGGCCTTCGGCCTCTTTGCCATAGGCGTAAGAGCCCCATTCCAGATAGGCGTCGCCCAGATCTTTTTTGTCGCCCCACAGGCGTTCATCAATCATCGCCTGAAGCCCGGCACCATAGGCACCCGGTTTCGACCCAAAGACCCTGAATTGTGTCTCTGGCCCTTCAGATTTTGCACGATGCGCGGCAAGGTTGATGTCCTGCGGCTCATCAAGCGTCATGACGGCACGTGCCGCGGAATCAACAAGCGCGACCTGTTGTGGAAATGCATCGCGAAAGAACCCGGAAATACGCAATGTGACATCCACCCTTGGACGGCCCAATGCGGTGTGGGGAATGATCTCAAACCCGGTGACGCGGCGATTGGCGCTGTCCCATTTCGGCTTTACCCCCATCAGTGCCAGACATTGCGCGATGTCGTCGCCGCCGGTGCGCATGTTGGCCGTGCCCCATGCGGTTAACAACAGCGTTCTGGGCCAGTCGCCATGGGTTTGCAGATGTTTGTCGATCAGCAGGTTCGCGGATTTCCAACCAAGCGCCCAAGCGGTCGGCGTGGGAATGGCCCGGCTGTCGACGCTGTAAAAGTTGCGCCCGGTTGGCAGCACATCTGGTCGGCCTCGGGTCGGCGCGCCGGAAGGGCCAGGGGCCACGAAGCGACCAGACAGGGCGTGCAGAAAGCCACCGCCCTCGGCAGGGCCGCAGGCGGCGATGGCCGGGCGCAGCACGGATTTGGCATAGTCCAGGACTTTGCTTGTCGCGGCGCCCGGCGATTGTGTTTTGCCGTCCAAAAGGTCCAGCGCCATCAGTTCCAGCCGTTCCACGGTGTCGCCATTGCTGCGCCAAGTGTCGTCGGTCAATTCGTCCAGAACATCCGGCTTTGGACCGGTCCAGGGCGCGGACATTTCGGTATCCAATGGGTCAAAGTCCAACCCCAGATCCTGTGCCAGCGCGCGCACCAAAGAGGCCTGTTCATCACGCCCGTTCCCGCGTGGAATGCGCAACAGGGCGGCGGTCAGGTCGCGTTCAAGTCCGCCCACTGGCGACTGGCCGAACACATGCAGACCATCGCGAATTTGTGCCTCTTTCAGGTCGCAAAGATAGGCATCCAGCTTTGCAAGGTCGCCGTCTTGATCTGCGCCAGACATGCCCACATCGGCATCCAGCCCGCTGGATGCGGCAAGGGACAGGATTTCCCGTCGCAGATAGGTAATGCGGCGGGGGTCAACACCGGCGGCTTCGTAATATTCATCGACCAAAGCCTCTAGATCGCGCATCGGGCCATAGCTTTCGGCGCGGGTGAGGGGGGGCGTCAGGTGATCAATGATCACAGCCTGGGCCCGCCGTTTGGCCTGCGTGCCCTCGCCGGGGTCATTCACGATGAACGGGTAGATATGGGGCGTGGGGCCGAAAACGGCCTCTGGAAAACAGGTGTCTGACAGGGCAAGCGCCTTGCCGGGCAGCCATTCCAGATTGCCATGTTTGCCCATGTGTACAATTGCATCCGTCTCAAAAACCTGTCTGAGCCAGATGTAAAAGGCGATGTAGTTATGCGGCGGGACAAGATCGGGCGAATGATAGGTTTCGGTCGGATCGATATTGTAGCCCCGGGCGGGCTGAACACCGACCACTGCATTTCCGAATTCGAGCACGGAAAGGGCAAAAGATCCTGTGTTAGGGTCTGTTTCGTCTTGGCAGAAAAACGGATCGTCCTGCGGTTTGCCCCATCTGTCTTCGACGCGGATTTTCACGTCCCATGGCAAAGCGGCAAAGTGGCGTTCATATGTGGCAAGATCCAAAGAAACGCCGCCGGTGCGTGTGGCGCGGTCTGTCAGCCAGTTCGTCGGACCGGCCAGGATTTGATCCATCAGGTGCTGGCTGTTCTCGGGCATCTCTGAAACGTGGTAGTCAGCGTCCTTCAGCAATTCCAGCGCATGCACAGTGGCGGCGGGCGCGTCCAGTCCGACGCCGTTGGCCAGACGTCCGTCCTTGTTTGGGTAGTTCGCAAGCACGAGGGCGACTTTGCGATCCGGGGCGGGGGTCTTGCGCAATTTGGCCCAGTTGGCGGCCAGCGCCGCAACGAAATCCACGCGGTCACCTTGCGCCCTGTAGGTTGCAATTGGGCATTCGGTTGCGTCGTCAAAAAACGCTTCGGTTTTGAATGAAATGGCGCGGGATAGGACGCGTCCGTCCACTTCGGGCAGGGCGACATTCATTGCGATGTCACGGGCGGATAGGCCCGTGAGGCCTCCGGCCCACGCCTGTTCTGTCGACGAGGCCAAGACCACCTGAAACACCGGCGCATCGTTGCTGGAGGGACAGGCAAGCGGGTTTGTGATTTCTGGGTCGTCATGCATAGAGCCGACCGCAAAGCTGGTGCAGTTCAGGATCACATCCGGCGGGGCCTGTTCAAACAGATGTTGCACGGTCGCTTGCGACACCGGGTCTTTGAGCGAGGCCACGAATATCGGCATCGGGTTCAGCCCTTGCCGCGACACGGCGCGGATCAGGCGGTTGATCGGGTGCAGCCCGGCCCCCTGAACAAGGGCGCGATAAAAGGTGATCGGCACGATTGGTGCGTCTTTGACCCAGTTCGCCCGGACCGTTTCCAGATCGGTGACCTCTGCCCCGGGCCAGTAAAGCCCCGCCCGCAGCAAAGGTTTTGCGGGTTCAGGCTTTTCGGACCCTGTCAGCATGGCTTTGGCATAGGTCAGAAAATTGGCAGAGTTTTCGGGGCCGCCCTCTGTCATATAAGACCACAGCGATTGATAGTCTTCTTCGGATACGGTCGAAAGCTCTCGCAGTTCTGCGTCGGGTTTGTCATCACCGGGCAGGGCCACAAAGGGCACATTGGCGGCGTGCAAATGGGCCGCGTATTGTTCCAGCCCGTATTTCCAATACCCGGCCCCGCCCAGAATTCTGGCGATGACCAGGCCGGACTGTTTGGCACAGTTTTCGATGTGCAGATCGACCGACATCGGGTGTCTGAGATGGGTCAGGTTGGCCAGACGCAATGTGGGCGGGGATTGCATTTCTGACCGGGCTTCGGACAGGGCTGCAAGCTCTGTGTCGGCGGCGCTGATAAAGACCAGCTCTGCCGGGGTTTGCCCCAAATCCACGGGTTCGGTGCCATCATCAATCGCTCCGGGTGTCGCCGCCAATAAATGCATCAGGACAGTCGCTTTTCCATAAAGACGCTGTGCGGCCCGTCAACGTAGTCCCCAAAGGGACCGCATTTCGTGAACCCCATACAGGCATATAGCCGATGCGCGTCGTGCAACAGATCGCCCGTTTCCAAGCGCAAGGCCGGCAGGTTTTCAGCGCGGGCGGTGTCTTCGATCTTGGTTAAAATCTTGCCGGCCAGCCCCAACCCACGTGCGGTAGGAGCGGTGAACATCGACTTGATTTCGCCGTAGCCGTCGTAGATCGCCACTGCCCCGCAGCCTTTAATGTCATTCCCTGTGCGGGCAATAAAGAACCGGATGTTCGGCGCGCAGAGGTCGTCGATCGAAAGGTAGTGGTTCGATTCGGCGGGGAACAATTCTTGCATCAGGGCATGGCTTGATTTCAGCAAGGCCGTGGCCGCAGGATCGCGCGGATCACCGGTTTCAATGGTGACGGTCATGACGCAAGGGCTGTTTCAATCGCGGCCCTGTCCATCCCAGCTCCGCCAATGACGACAAGCCGGGTCTGGCGCGGTTCGTCGGATGTAAAGGGACGATCAAAATAGCTGTCGATTCTGGGGCCAACGGCCTGAACGGTCATGCGAAGCGGTTTTCCGGATACCGCAATGAACCCTTTCAGCCGTAAAATGTCATGCGCGTTGATGGTTTCCAGAACCTGTTTGGAAAAGGCAACGGGATCTGTGATTTCATCTCGGGTCACGACAAAGCTTTCGAATTCGTCGTGGTCATGATCGTGGTGGTGGTGGTCGTCGTCGTCATCATGGTGATGGTGGTGCACTTCGTGTCGTGCGCTCAGGTCGTTTTCGGCACCGACGGCTTGGCCCAGCAAGATTTCAACCGGCAACACACCCATGCTAGAGCGAACCACCTGAACGCTGTCGCGGCTTTCGGTATCGAGTTTGTGCGTCAACGCGTCGATTTCATCGTCGTTCAACAGATCGACCTTGTTCACCACAATCATGTCGGCGCAGGCGATCTGGTCTTCAAACAATTCAGACAACGGCGTTTCGTGATCGAGGTTTTCGTCAAGCTGGCGCTGTTTGTCGACGGCGGCCACATTATGGGCAAAGCGCCCCTCGGTGACGGCCTTGCCATCGACAACGGTGACAACGCCGTCGACCGTGACCTGGGTCGAAATTTCGGGCCAGTTGAAGGCCCGGACAAGCGGCTGTGGCAACGCAAGGCCAGAGGTTTCAATGACGATGTGATCCGGGCGCTGTTCGCGGGCCAACAGCTTTTCTATGGTTGGGACAAAATCTTCGGCCACGGTGCAACAGATACAGCCGTTGGACAGTTCCATTACGTCATCTTCGCTGCAGGTTTCGTCGCCGCAACCTTTTAGGATGTCCCCATCCACGCCAAGATCGCCAAATTCATTGATGATCAAAGCAATGCGGCGACCGTTGGCGTTGGCCAAGATGTTGCGAATAAGCGTGGTTTTACCGCTGCCCAAAAAGCCGGTGATGACAGTTGCAGGTATTTTGGCGGCCATAACAGGACCCTTCATTTCAATGGGAAAAACGCCGGGGCCAAGAAATGGCTCCGGCTGAATTGAGGTGATGTGTTAGACGATCTGGTTCGGGGTGTACCCCGGATCAGGTCTAAGCTGCTTGGAACAGACGTTTTGTGACCAAACCGCTTTCGCGCAGGCCGGACAGGCTTTTTGCGCCAGCCAAAACAGCCAGATCAATAAGTGGTTCCAGCAAGATGACCATCATATATGCGCCGCCGAACAGGCCGACACTCGCCAAAGTCTCTGCGCCAAATCCCTGGCCGTAAACGGCCCAGAATGCGACCCATAGAACAACGCCGCCCTGATAGGCCGTCGATAGGGCCAAGGCTTGTGAATATTGCAGGTCCACATATGCGGTGTTTGGGGCGATGATCTTTTTGGCCAGATACTGAAGTCCGAACAAAGGCACCAAAAGCGTGGTGACGTTCATGCCGTATTGCGGCAGGTCAAACGGGGCAAAGAACAGTCCCTGAAGCAATAGCCCAAGTGCCAGACCGAAGGCCGCCGGGGCCGCGCCGAGGATCAGGAAGAGCGTTGATCCTAGGATCAAGTGGACCTCTGACACGCCGACGGGGTAGTGCGGCAAGATCTGGAAAAAAGAAAAAACCAAAGCGGTGGACGCGACGGTTCTTGCGGCCAGTGAGCCCACATTGCGTTCTTTCAGTTCGTTCCAGGCGAGTTTGGCCGTGTAAAGGCCTGCGCCTGCTGCGGTTGCTGCGCCCAAGGCGAGTTTAGCTCCGGTGACAATTCCGGGTTCGATATGCATTTCATTTACTCCTTACCGTCACACCCGACGGCGTTGCTACGTTGATGCATGGCAGGTCTCCTGGCTTGCGGGTCAGTGCACTTTGTCGCCTTCCCGGTTTCCCAGTGGCAAAATGACAAAGCACTCTCCGCTAACAGTCGCGGGGGCGGCCATGGATTCGGGCCCCGATTTGGGTCTCCCTCACCATATTCCCAATTGTTCCCTTCGCGATTTTTCGCGCGATTTGGGGGAACCATGCCCTTGCGTTGTCGCGTGAACCTGCCGGTGCCGTCAAGGCATATTGCGACGGGTGCGGTTTGGTTCGCGACGATGTGGGGATGGTTCCCCACAGGTATTGGGCCGCGGTAATGGGGAAAGATTCGGTAAATCTTGAGGTTTCTAGCGATTTGGGTTGGCGAATTTTGGCCCTAAACCGCAAGATGTTGGGGATAACTCTGCTTCTGTGGGCAGATTGTGGGGTTCCCCGTTGACTTGGTCTCGCTCTGGCGCGAAATATTCATGCTACGGTTATTTTGCCAAAGGGCCCCGAATCTGTGCGTTTTTCCCGACTTCGTCTTAACGGTTTCAAAAGCTTCGTCGACCCAACTGATTTGGTCGTCGCCGAAGGCCTGACAGGTGTGGTTGGCCCAAACGGTTGCGGCAAGTCCAATCTTTTGGAAGCGATGCGTTGGGTGATGGGGGAAAACCGTCCATCGGCCATGCGCGGTGGGGGCATGGAAGACGTGATTTTTGCGGGGGCGGCGACCCGGCCTGCCCGCAATTTTGCAGAGGTGTCGCTGCATATCGACAACTCTGACAGGTTGGCCCCGTCTGGATTTAATGAAAGCGATCTGCTTGAGGTAACACGGCGCATCACACGGGATGTGGGCAGCGCCTATAAGGTAAACGCCAAGGATGTTCGTGCACGCGACGTTCAGATGCTATTTGCCGATGCCTCAACAGGGGCGCATTCGCCCGCTTTGGTACGTCAGGGGCAAATCGCCGAGCTGATCAACGCCAAGCCCAAGGCGCGGCGTCGCATTCTGGAAGAGGCGGCGGGCATTTCCGGGCTGTATCAACGTCGTCACGAAGCTGAGCTGAAGTTAAAAGGCGCAGAGACCAATCTCGTCAGGGTCGAAGACGTGATCGAACAATTGGCCACGCAGCTGGGGCAATTGGCCCGGCAGGCCCGGCAGGCCGCAAGATACCGCCAAATCGGCGAGGAATTGCGCCACGCAGAAGGGCTTTTGTTGTATCGCCGTTGGAAAGAAGCGGATGAGGCCAGCGCGACGGCGACTGCTGTTCTGACCGAGCGGGTAAAATCCGCATCAGAAGCAGAACGTCTGGCGCGGGCGGCAACCAAGGTTCGCGAAGAATGCGACGCGGCCTTGCCAGCCTTGCGTGAAGAAGAGGCGATCGCGGCGGCTATTTTGCAGCGTTTGATGGTGGAACGCGACAGTTTGACCGATCAGGAAGAACGCGCGGTTCAGACGATAGACACGCTCAAATCGCGCATCGTCCAGCTTGCCAATGACATGACCCGGGAAGAAGCGTTGGCCCGGGATGCGGGCGAAACGATCGAGCGTTTGGATTGGGAAGCAAGGGAACTTGAAAAAGCGTCAGAGGGCCATGCGGAACTGCTGGAAGCTGCGGCAACGGAATCGCGCGAAGGTGCTTCCGTTTTGCAAGAGCGCGAGGATTTCCTGACAGAACTGACCGAAGATGTGGCGCGGCTGTCGGCGCGTCATCAATCTGCGCATCGTTTGTTTGAGGACCTGCAAAAGACGCTTGAAAAAAGCGAGGCAGAAGCCGAACGGGCGCGGGGTTCTGTTAAGGATGCGGAAACGGCTTTGGCCGTGGCCCGAGAGCAATTTGAGCTGGCCAATCAGGCGCAGGATTATGCGGTTGAAGCGGCAGAGCAAGCTGAAGCGGATTTGATCAACTCTGACGACGCTCGTGGAGAGGCCCAATCCAGAGAGGCCGACGCCCGCGCCGCCCGGTCCGAAGCCGAGGGCGAGCTTAGCGCTTTGCGTGCAGAGGTCGGTGCTTTGGCCCGTCTGGTCGAACGCGACGCGACCGAAAGCGGGCAAGTGCTTGATTTGCTGACCGTGAAATCCGGCTATGAAAAAGCTTTGGGTGCCGCTTTGGCGGATGACCTGCGGGCACCTGCGATTGACAGCTCAGGGCCGTCTGGCTGGGCGACATTGCCGGCCTACGGAACGGCGCAGGTTTTGCCTGATGGCATTGCCGCGCTGACAAATTATGTGTCTGTTCCAGAGGTTTTGGTGCGCCGTATGGGGCAGGTTGGCCTTGTGGATGCGGCCGATGGTCCAGGCCTGCAGGCAGACCTGTTGCCCGGACAGCGATTGGTTTCCGTCGAGGGGGATCTGTGGCGTTGGGACGGGTTCCGTGCCGGGGCGGAAGATGCGCCAAGTGCTGCGGCGCTGCGCCTGCAACAGTTGAACCGTTTGGAAGAGCTGAAAAAGGATTTGAACGAAGCAACTGCACGGGCGGATGGGGCCGTGCAGGCGCATGAGATGCTGAAGATGCGGCTGACCGAATTGGCCGAAGCTGATCGTATGGCCCGCGATGCCCGCCGCGCTGCAGATCAGGCCATGACAGAGGCAAGCCGCGCCCTGTCTCGTGCAGAGGCCGATCGGGATATTTCCGCCAGCAAGGTGGAATCCCTGAACCTTGCCGTTGCCCGTCACGAAGAAGAGGCCATGGGCGCCCGGTCTCGGCTGAAAGAGGCAGAGGCCGCCGTGGCAGAGCTTGGCGATCTGGATGAGGCGCGTGGGCAGGTCGAAGATGTGAAAATGACCGTCGAAGCTGCCCGCATGACCATGATGGCAAAGAGATCAGGGCATGACGAGTTGCGGCGCGAAGGCGAGGCACGGGTGCGTCGCGCACAAGAGGTCGCCAAGGAAGTCGGCAATTGGCGGCATCGCTCTGAAACCGCAGATGCGCGGATGGCAGAGCTGAACGAGCGCAAGGAAACGACGGAAGAAGAGCTGGCAACAGCGATTTCTGTTCCTGAAGATATCAAAGCCAAAAGAGAGGCCTTGGCAGACAGCATTGATGATGCCGAACAGCGTCGCGCCAATGCCGCTGATGCATTGGCGATCGGTGACACTGCGCAGCGTGATGCGGTGTCGGCCGAACGTGACGCTGAACGCGGCGCCTCTGAAGCGCGAGAGGCAAGGGCCCGTGCCGAGGCGCAGGCCGACGCTGCGAAAGAAACCGTGGCCTTTGCTGTCGAACGTATTTCCGAAGAACAACAAACAACGCCCGCCCAATTGCTGGAAACCCTGGCAACGGATCCAGATAAGATGCCAAGCGTTGAAACGATTGATGCGGATGTGAACCGTCTTAAACGGCAGCGGGATTCTTTGGGGGCCGTTAACTTGCGCGCCGAGGAAGACGCCAAAGAGGTTCAGGAAGAACACGAAACCCTGACCAATGAGATGAATGATCTGCAAGAGGCCATCAAAAAGCTTCGCACGGGGATTGCCAATCTGAACAAAGAAGGCCGGGAACGGCTTTTGACGGCGTTCGAGCAGGTCAATTCCAATTTCGGGATGTTGTTCAAACATCTGTTCGGTGGCGGGGAAGCCAATCTTGTTTTGGTGGAAAGCGAAGATCCTCTGGATGCTGGGCTGGAAATCATGTGTCAGCCGCCTGGGAAAAAGCTTTCGACACTGTCTTTGCTGTCAGGTGGGGAACAGACGCTTACAGCCATGGCGCTGATCTTTGCGGTGTTTCTTGCGAACCCGGCACCCATTTGTGTGCTGGATGAGGTCGACGCGCCACTGGATGACGCTAACGTCACGCGGTTTTGTGACCTGCTGGACGAAATGACCCGCCAGACGGAAACACGTTTTCTGATCATTACCCACCATGCTGTTACGATGTCCCGCATGGATCGTCTGTTTGGCGTGACAATGGGTGAACAGGGTGTCAGCCAGCTTGTGTCTGTTGATCTGAAAAAGGCCGCAGCGTTGGTGGCCTAGGCCCTATGATCCTCGCCCGCTAGCTGTAGTCGAGCTCATCTGCGTCCATATCCTGAAAATCATGTGGTGGCGTTTTTTCGAACCTGACGGCGTCGATGGTGGTTTGCCCGGACATGAGGGCCTTGGCTACGCGGTGCATTCCATCCATGACGCGGCCCTTTGCGCATAAAATGATCGGATAATTCAGATCCGCATCTGTGACCAATTTCATGTGATCTACGATGGCGCGTACTGTTGGTGTGTTGCCTTCGCTTCCGAACCAATAGGTTTCGTCCAGCTCACGAATCTCCGTCAAAGGAACTTTTTGAATCGGCAAGTCTTTGGTCAACTCTAACAGCTTGGCCACGTTCCAAATCAGAATATGGCCGTCCTCGGGGCGAAAGTGATACTGCGGGCGCAGTGTCATAGGCTGTTGAGAAGCTGCGCGGTCGGCCAGGCGTCAGCGGGCAGACCCAAGCGGATTTGTTCGCTTTGAACCGCGCCGCGGGTTTTGGCCCCAAGAATCCCGTCGATCTTGCCAACGTCATAGCCACGGTTTGCCAGCTTTTTCTGCAAAGATTTCATCTGCGCATCGCTAAGCGCCGGGTCTGGATTGCCGGCGGTAAAGACAGGTGCGCCTTCAAGTCGGGTTGCGAAATAGGCGGCAGAGGTCACGTAGACAAAGCTTTTGTTCCACTCAAAAAGAACGGAATAGTTCGGATAGGCCAGAAACGCCGGTCCCTTGCGGCCCATTGGCAGCAGCACCGACGCCTGCAACTTTCGATTGGCCAGCTTGCCGGATGTCGGTTTCACCCCCAGCTTTTTCCATTCGGCGACGGTTTTCGTTGTGGTCAGTCCGGTCTCTGCCCAGTTCAGGTCAGAAGGTACTGTGATTTCCTGCAGCCACGGCTCATTTGGGCGCCAGCCCAGGCCGCGCAGCATTTTCGCGCCAGAGGACAACGCATCAACCTGAGATGTCTTTAGGCGGACATGGCCGTCCCCGTCTGCGTCGACGCCATTTTCCAGAATATCCTTGGGCAACATTTGGACCATTCCGATTTCGCCAGCCCAGGCACCCTTTGTGGTGACGGGATCAAAATCGCCCCGCTGGTAGAGTTCCAGTGCCGCAAAGACCTGCGGTTGGAACAATTCTGGGCGGCGGCAATCATGCGACAGCGTCAGCAATGAATTCAGCGTGTTAAAGTCGCCTTGCACCTGACCGAAATCTGTTTCCAGCGCCCAGAAGGCCAACAAGACCCCGCGGGAAACGCCATATTGGCTTTCGATCTGATCAAAGGTCTTGTCGAGTTTCTTGGAATAGCTCTTGCCGTTCTGGATGCGGTTTTTGCTAATCACGCGCCGCGAAAAATCGACAAAGCTCATCTGGAAGATCCCTTGTGATCTGTCCGCGCGGATGACCTTTGGATCTTCTTTGGCATTTGCGAAAAAGCTGTTCACGGTGTTTTGGCTGTATCCCATAGAAACAGCTTGGACCTTCATGTTTGAAATGAAGCTTGAAAACGATCCGCCGCATTGGACCTGAGCAGAGACGGGGCTGGCCAAAAGCAGGGCGGCCGCAAAAATGAATGGGATACGCATGGAACCTCCGAAATGTGAACTGGGCGCACGTTAGCAGGATCGTCTGATCAGGCAACCGCAAGAAACAGGACAAGCGCGAATGTTACAGCCCAGCTGCGCCAGAGCGCGGCAATGCTGTCAGAAATGTCATCTGCATCCAGATTTCGCCGACCGTCGGGGTTCACGAAAGGAAAGTCCCGCAACGTCCCATCATATTGCCTTGGGCCCGCCAGTGCGATCCCAAGCGTGCCTGCCATCGCGGCCTCTGGCCACCCCGCATTGGGAGAACGGTGAAGCCGCGCATCGCGTCGCACAATCGGCCAGGCGCGAAAGCTGAAATGGGCCAGCAAGATCAGCAGGGCGGTCAATCGCGCGGGGATGAGGTTTAGCAGATCGTCAAACCGGGCAGCGGCCCATCCGAACTCTGCATAGCGCGGGGTTTTGTACCCGATCATGCTATCCGCCGTGTTGGTCATTTTATAGACCAGCAAGCCGGGCAGTCCGAAAACCAAGAACCAAAACGCGGGCGCGATGACCCCGTCGGAAAAGTTCTCTGCGGCGCTTTCGATTGCAGACCGCGCAACGGCGGCTTCATCCATGTTATTGGTGTCACGACTGACGATCAGGGACACTGCGTGACGGCCCAAGGGCAAGGTTTGGCGCAGGCCTGTTGCGACGGCGCGCACATGGGCGACAAGGCTGCCATGGGCCAATAGGATCGCTGCGATCAGGCATTCGACAATTGGCGCTGCGGGCAGTTTGGCCAGGACCGCGCCCAGAACCCACATGCCGGTGACCAAAAAGATCATGGCGACGATGCCTTTGGCGCGGCGCTGGTCGCTAAAGTTAAGGGTTTCGTCAAGCCAATGAACAGCGCGCCCCATCAACACAGCCGGATGCGGCGCTTTTGTCCAAAGCCATTTTGGTTCGCCAAATGTGGCGTCAAGCAACATGGCAAAGGCCAGAACAGCGACGTTCGACATCACAAGCGATCCAGCTGCGACCAACGGTTCGGATGCGGCAGGCCAAGTCGCAGCCAGCGACGTGAGTATGGAAAGATCCGCGACCAGATCTTGTTTTCGGCAAGGCGCGTTTGCAATGCGGATGCATCTTCCACGTCGTATAGCCGAAACAAAGACGTTCCGCCGACCAGCTCAGCGCCAAGCGCTGCCATTTTTTGGTCCAGCCGCAGGGCGTCTTTTTGCAATCTGGCGCGGGTCATTTGGGCCCATTCCACATCCGAAAGGGCTTGCGCGCCAATGCAAAGCGCGGGGCCAGAGACAGGCCACGGCCCAAGGCTGGTTTCCAGTTGTTTGATCCGCGCCGGGTCGCCGATTGCAAAGCCCAGACGCAGGCCGGCCAGTCCCCAGAATTTACCGAAACTCTTTAGGACCAAAACACCCGGTCTTGCCGTCTGCGCGACGAGAGAGTGTTCCGGCAGGACATCACAAAAGCTTTCGTCAATGATTGTCAGGCCCGCAGTGATGTCGGCCGGCCCCCATTGTTTTCCGTCAGGATTGTTTGGATGCACAAGAACCTGTGCGTCTGCGGCGTCTTTGATGATCTTCCAGCCATTGGCGTCAAAGGCTGCCGCGTGCTCGTTATAAGTCGGGCTGGGGATGCGAACGGTTCCAGACGCAAGACTTGGGATCCGCGCAATAAGTGACGACGCGCCGGGTGCTGCCAAGACCGCAGCGCTGTCGGGAATGTTCCAAAACGCGCGGGCGGCTTTTTCAATTGCGGTGGACAAATTTTGGTCAGGCAGCGCTTGCCAAAGGTCAGCGTTGAGATTTTGGATCGGGTAGGGCACGGGGTTGATCCCCGTGGAAAGATCGAGCCATTCAGACCGCGTCCCGCCAAATCGGGCGATCGCGGCGTCAAGGTTTCCGCCGTGGTCGCGTGTCGTTTCTGCGCTCATTCATCCTCCGGCAGGGGCTGATGGCGCGTGATGAAGTGGCCTTTGATCGCCGTGGGCCATGTGCGGTACGGCACCTGGCCGGTTTCGCTGTCTGCGTGCAGCTCGGCATAGGCGACGATGCCGTCGGCAGCATCCTGGTTGGGTTCAAACTTGCCGATGGTGTAAGCGAGTTTGCCCTTGGCCTGCACCGCGACATTGCAACCATGGGCACAGCCCATCATGCAGGATACGCGGCGCGTTTTTACGGTGTCGGGCAGGTTTGACTGCTCTATCAAATCGGCAAGTTTTTCGCCGTCGGTTTGGGCCATGTCTCCTTGGTCCCAGCCTTCACGCTTACAAGTGTCGCAGATTGTAATCCAAGTCGTCATTTTATCCTCGCGGCGAATGCACGGCCTTTTGTACGGTATTTGATGCTAAAGCAACCGAAAGGAATTTTTAACAATGATGAGTATAAAGTTAACGGCTTGTTAACTTCTTGATAGGAAATAGGGGATGGGAAAGGATAACCATAACCCGCCCAAGGGGCTCAGAGGAAAAATGCGAGTATTAATTGTAGAAGGTAACCCAAATCTTGGGTCTATCTGGCGTCGTCATTTGCAACGCCGCGGTTGCATCGTCGATCTGGCAACGACACAGAATGATGCGATCGAGTTGCTGCGCGATGAGGATGTCGATGTCATCGTTTTGGATCTTATCTTAACGCAAGGAAGCGCTTTCGCCGTGGCTGATTTTGCCAGCTATCGACGCCCCTCTGCCAAGGTTATCTTTGTCACGGATTCAAGCTTTTTCTCGGATGGTTCGATTTTTCAGCACATCCCCAATGCCTGTGCAATGATGCCCAGCCAGGTCCCACCAGAAGATCTTGGCGCAATTGTTGAGCATTACGGCGCGTTTTAAGCACGGTCTGATCGCAGGCCAGATCCTTTCCGCCCAACAGCGCGAATCGCATTGCGCCTTGGCCGGGTGGCTTTTATAGCTAATGCAGACGAAGCCCATTTGGGCCAGAGAGGTTGGCTGTGAAAGATTGACCCAAAACGGGGATCTGAAACAGTGTCGTCAAAGTGGATGACTTTTCCTCCTGGCTATTTGTGCGCCTGGACCAAAGGACATCTGATGCGACTTACAATTTTATTAGCACTTTTTGCGACACCTGCAGCTGCCCATCCGGGGCATTTGACCGGTTTGGATCATGATCACTGGCTTGCCGGGATTGCGATTGGGGCGGCCATCGCGGCCGGTCTTTGGGGCCTTTTGAAGGGCGATCCAAAGGACAAGACTGAAGAAGAGTCCGACGAAGAAGAAATCGACGCAGAACCGGAAGCGGCCTAGAGCATGGCAAAAATCGGGGTAATGATTTGTGGCCATGGCTCTCGCAGTCAATCGGCCGTGGATGAGTTTTCGGTGCTTGCCGAAAAATTGCCGGCCTTGCTGCCTGCTGAATGGGAAACGGATTACGGCTATTTGGAATTCGCCAATCCTTTGATCCGCGACGGTCTGGACCGGTTGCGTGAAAAGGGCTGCGACCGGATTCTGGCCGTGCCGGGGATGTTGTTCGCGGCGATGCATGCCAAGAATGATATTCCAACCGTTTTGAACACATATGCGGCGCAACATGGCGTTGATGTGTCTTATGGCGCAGAACTGGGCGTCGACCCCAAGATGATCGCGGCAGCTGGCGCGCGGATTCAGGATGCGGTGGATCAGGGAAATGCAGAGCATGGCGAGGTGCCATTGTCCGAGACCTGCCTTGTTGTCATTGGGCGCGGGGCCAGTGACCCGGATGCAAACGGGAACGTTTCAAAGGTCGCCCGGATGTTGTGGGAAGGCATGGGCTTTGGCTGGTGCGAGGTCGGATATTCCGGCGTGACCTTCCCCTTGGTTGAACCCTGTCTGGAACATGTGACGCGGCTTGGGTATCGGCGGATTATTGTTTTTCCGTATTTCTTATTTTCAGGCATTTTGGTGGACCGGATTTACGGGTTCACGGATCAGGTCGCTGATCGTCATCCGGATTTGCAATTCGTCAAAGCTGGTTATCTGAATGACCATCCAAAAGTGCTGGAAACATTTGCAGAGCGTGTGACCCAGCAATTGGGGGAGGTGCCTCCACCGAATTGTGCGATGTGCAAATACCGCACGCAGGTGCTTGGCTTTGAGGGTGAAGTCGGCGCGGTTCAGGAAAGCCACCATCATCATGTTGAAGGGCAGGGTGCAAATGCGCCGGGGTCCAATGTGGCGGATTGCGAATTTTGTGACACGTTTTGCACAGGCGTTTGCCGCCTGGAAGCGGAACATGATCACCACCATCATCACCATCACGCGCAGTATCCACATGCAGACCACCCACACGGGCCTGAAAGTGCGCGCAAGGCCAAGACATGAGCAGGGCCATGTTCGGCACGGTTGACGGATCTCTGATCGGCGTATCATGCGACCCTATTTAACGGATCCAAGCGCCATCTACGCGGGCAGCTTTGCGACCGTTCGCAAAGAAGCGCGGCTGGATCGGTTTCCGCCGGGGCTGGAGTCTTTGGCGATCCGTGTGATTCATGCATGCGGTATGGTCGAGGTCGCGGACCGGTTGGCGTTTTCGAAACAGGCCTATGACACGGGACGGGCGGCTTTGTCGGCGGGCGCGCCGGTGTTGTGCGATTGTGAAATGGTTGGGGCCGGTATCATCCGGCGCTATTTGCCAGCGGACAACCCTGTATTGGTGACGTTGAATGACCCAACCGTTCCGGATTTGGCTAAGTCGATCGGCAACACAAGGTCGGCCGCAGCGGTAGAGCTGTGGCGCGACCAGCTGGAAGGGGCTGTTGTTGCCATCGGAAATGCGCCAACAGCGTTGTTTCATCTGCTGGAATTGCTGGATCAGGGGTGGCCAAAGCCCGCGCTCATCCTTGGCTTTCCTGTTGGGTTTGTGGGCGCGGCTGAAAGTAAGGCAGAACTGGCGGAAAACCCTCGGGGCTGCGACTTTATCGCATTGCGGGGACGGCGTGGCGGGTCAGCCATTGCGTCGGCTGCGGTCAACGCCCTTGCGGCGGGATTGCCCGAGGATCGAACATGACGGCTTGGTTGCACATTGTTGGTATTGGCGAGGACGGTATCGACGGCCTGACCCCGGCGACGCGCGCCGTTGTGAATGCGGCCGAGGTGATCATTGGCGGCGAAAGACACCATCAATTGGCTGACGGGCTGACCGCTGAACGCGTGTCGTGGCCCAGCCCGTTTGATGCCCTGATTGAACAGCTCAAAGGCTATGCCGGACGCCGGGTGGTTGTGCTGGCGACAGGCGATCCGCTGTGGTTTTCTGTCGGCGCACGCATTGGGCGCGCGATAGATGCCGCCGAGATTGTGTACCACCCGCAATTGTCTGCCTTCCAGCTGGCCGCCGCGCGGATGGGTTGGTCGATGGCCGATGTCGAAACATTGACCGTGCATGGGCGTCCTGTGGAACAGATGATTGCTTTCATCCAGCCCGACCAACGGTTGCTTATTCTGACAACTGGCGCTGACACCCCGGGCAAGATCGCTCAGTTCCTGAACGAACGCGGCTTTGGGGACAGTCGCATGTCTGTGCTGTCAAATATGGGGGGTGAAACAGAGGCGCGTTTTGACGGCGTTGCGCGGTCCTGGGATCAGACTGTTCCGCCGTTTAACACGCTTGCGATTGAATGTGTTGCCGCCCCTGATGCCGCGCTTTTGCCACGCGTGCCCGGCTTGGCCGACGATCTGTTTCAACATGACGGCACGATGACAAAACAAGAAGTTCGCGCAGTCACGGTCGCCAAGTTGATGCCAATGCGCGGTGCGCTGTTGTGGGATATCGGCACGGGATGCGGTTCTGTCGCGGTAGAGTGGATGCGGGCTGCGCGATATGCCCGGGCCATTGGGATTGAACCACGGGCGGACCGCCGTGCCTTGGCGGCTGCCAACGCATTGGCACTTGGGACGCCGAAACTGGAAATCATCGAAGGCACCGCGCCAGAGGTTCTGACCGGGCTTGAAGCCCCAGACGCGGTTTTCGTCGGCGGCGGGCTGTCGCCCGAGGTGTTTGATGCAGCGTGGAGCGCGTTGAAACCTTTGGGCCGCCTGGTCGCAAATGCTGTCACTTTGGAAAGCGAAGCGTCCTTGGTGGCGATGGCAAAAGATCATGGTGGCGATTTGGTGAAATTGTCGGTGAACCGCGCAGTACCCGTTGGCCCATATCGCGGATGGCGCCCGATGATGCCGGTGACGCAATGGAGCTTGATCAAGAGATGAGCGGCACATTGTACGGCGTCGGCCTTGGGCCCGGCGACCCGGAACTTTTGACCCTAAAGGCGGTGCGTCTGATCCAATCTGCTGACGTGCTGGCCTACCCCGCCTTGCAGGGGGGGGACAGCTTGGCGCGGTCCATTGCAGAACAGTTTATTCCAGACGGCATTGCAGAGATTTGCATCGATGTGCCCATGTCCACCGCGCGAGAGCCTGCCCAAAAGGCTTATGATACGGCGGCGGACGACATCAGGAAAGCGCTCGACGCTGACAAAAACGTCGTGTGTCTTTGCGAGGGCGATCCATTTTTCTATGGTTCTTTCATGTATCTTTTTGCCCGCATGTCAAAAGAACATGCGGTCGAGGTCGTGCCCGGCGTGACGTCGATGACCGCCTGTGCCGCTTTGGCCGGCCGGCCGTTGGTCGCGCGAAACGAGGTTCTGACCGTGTTGCCCGGCCCCTTGCCAGAGGCAGAGCTGCGGGCGCGTTTGGGGGCTTCTGACACGTTGGTCTTGATGAAGGTCGGGCGGCATTTGCCGAAGCTAAGGCAGGTCTTGGAAGACGCTGGACTGTCAGAAAATGCTGTCTATATCGAACGCGCAACCATGGCGGATGAGGTGCGTTTGCCCCTGTCCCAGGCCCCCGAAAAGGCCCCGTATTTTTCGATGATTTTGGTTACAAAAGGGGCCGATCCATGGCTGTAGATCCGGTAATTCTAACGCTTTCTGCCTCGGGCGAAAAAACCGCCCACACCCTTGCGGCCAAGCTGGGGTTGCAGGTGCATGGCCGCTCAGACCGTGTGCAAAAGGCGGATGCGTTTTTTGACAATGCGCTGGATCATGCGCGGGATTTGTTCGCCGCCGGCGTTCCGGTTATCGGCGTTTGCGCTTCGGCAATTCTGGTGCGTGCGGTTGCGCCGCTTTTGGCCAACAAACGGGCAGAGCCGCCAGTCTTGTCGGTGGCAGAGGATGGCAGCGTCGTTGTTCCGCTTTTGGGCGGGCATTACGGTGCCAACCGGTTGGCCCGCGACATCGCAGAGGTCTTGGGGGCTGTTGCCGCCGTCACCACAGCTGGGGATGTTGCGATTGGCGTGGCGCTGGACGAACCGCCTGCGGGTTGGCGCCTTGAGAACCCGCTAGAGGCCAAATCGGTCATGGCGGCGTTGTTGGCCGGTGGCGGTGCCTCTTTGTCTGGTGACGCAATGGATGAGGCCACATGGTTGCATGACATTCCCAAAGGCGATGCCGTGAACCTGGTGGCCAGCATGGCCCCGCTGCACGCCGAGGCAAATCAATTGGTGTTCCGGCCGCAAAGGGTCACGCTTGGGGTTGGCTGCGCACGTAATTGTCCGCCGCAGGAACTTGCCGAACTTGTCGAACGCGTGCTGAAAGACGCGAATATCTCAGCCGCGGCCCTTCGCGGGGTGTTTTCGCTGGATGTCAAAGCGGATGAACCGGCGGTTCAAATGCTGGCCGAAAACCTGGGGCTGGATGCGCGGTTTTTTGATGCGGCAGCTTTGGAACAGGAAACGCCAAGATTGGCCAATCCGTCCGATGTCGTGTTTGCCGAAGTCGGCTGCCATGGCGTGTCAGAGGCCGCAGCCCTTTGCGCTGCGGGGCCGGATGGCCGCTTGCTGGCCACCAAGGTGAAGACCAAGAACGCAACCGCTGCGCTGGCGATTGCGCCGCAGCCGATCGTGGAGCTGGCTGGACGGGCCAGAGGCAGATTGTCCGTTGTCGGCATTGGTCCGGGGCAAGCGACGTGGCGCACGCCAGAGGCCAGCCGCTTGATTGCTGAGGCAGATGAGCTGGTAGGGTATGGTTTGTATATAGATCTGCTGGGCCCGCTGGCGGCCGGAAAGCCCCGGTCTGATTTCCCATTGGGCGGCGAAGAGGCGCGTTGCCGATATGCGCTGGAACAGGCCGCGACGGGTAAGAATGTAGCGCTGATTTGTTCAGGCGATGCGGGTATCTATGCCATGGGGGCCTTGGTGTTCGAATTGCTGGACAGGCCATCGGATGAAAAGGGCGTTTCCGACGCTGCACGGCGGGTTGATGTTATCAATGCGCCGGGGGTCTCGGCGCTGCAGGGGGCTGCTGCGCGGGCAGGGGCGCCGCTTGGCCACGATTTCTGCGCGATCTCTTTGTCAGACCTTTTGACGCCGCGCGACGATATCTTGCGTCGTCTAAAGGCGGCATCAGAGGGCGACTTTGTCGTGGCGTTCTATAACCCTGTGTCAAAGCGGCGGCGGACATTGTTGGCAGAGGCTCGGAATATTCTGTTGGAAAATCGTCCGGCAGACACGCCTGTTATGTTGGCGTCCTCGCTTGGGCGGCCAGAGGAATATGTGCGGTATTGCAGGCTGGATGAATTGAACGCGGATGATGTGGACATGTTGACGGTTGTCTTGGTCGGTTCATCCCATTCCAGACTTGCGCAATTGGGCGAAGGGCCACGGATGTTCACGCCCCGTGGCTATGCCCGCAAGATCGATGGCGATTTGGCGCAAGAGGCGTCTTAACCGCGAACTCTCTCGAAATTCCCACTCCCCCGTTGCGGGGGATATAAGACCTAGAAAGGCGACTGGAGTGACAGTTTATTTTATTGGCGCTGGCCCCGGCGACCCAGAGCTTTTGACCAAAAAGGCTGAGCGGATCATCGGCGAATGCCCTGTTTGTCTTTATGCGGGTTCGCTTGTCCCGCCAGAGGTTGTGGCCTGTGCTCCGGCGGGCGCGCGCGTGCTGGATACAGCGCCGATGACGCTGGATGACACGCATGCGGAAATCCTTGCGGCGCATCGGAACAATCAAAATGTGGCCCGTGTGCATTCGGGTGATCCGTCTCTTTATGGGGCGATTGCAGAACAGATCCGCCGTTTGCGGCAGGACGGAATTGATTACGAAATCATTCCCGGTGTTCCGGCTTATGCGGCGGCGGCTGCGGCCTTGGGGCAAGAGCTTACCATCCCGGAAATCGGGCAATCCATTGTCCTGACGCGCGTGTCGATGAAGTCGACATCCATGCCAGAGGGTGAAACCCTAGAAAACTTTGCCCGCAGCGGCGCGACTCTTGCGATTCATCTTGGGGTGCGGAACCTGCGCGAGATTGAACGCAAGCTGTCGCCTTTTTACGGGGCCGACTGTCCCGTGGTGGTGGCGTACCGTGTTGGCTGGCCTGATCAGATGTTCATTCGGGGCACTTTAGAGGATATTCAGAAGAAGGTCCGGGACCAGAAAATTACGCGCACGGCGTTGATTCTGGTGGGTCCGGTCTTGGGGCAGGTCCAAAATTTCCGCGACAGTGCGCTCTACGATCCGGCGATTCCGCATGTATTACGGCCAAAAGTGTCAACAAAAACGCAGTAAATGGCCGTCAACCTTAATATTTTTGGGGCGTCATTCATTGGTTACTTGACCCAGATAAAATACCGGGCATGTTAGTTTCCTGTGGGGAGAGGTGCTATGTCTGAATTTTTGCCAAAAGAAGTACGTGAAGGGCTGGAAGCCGCTCGAAAGCAAGCGCTGCGTGAGAAAAGCAGATTGCGCGTGATGATTGGGGAATCCGTTTTTCCGGTTCTTCGGTTCTGGGAGTCTGGCTTTGCTTTGGATGCAGAAGACGCACCGAACCTGCGTGGTCTTGTCGATCTATATGATGGCGCAATCCATCTTTATCAGTGCCTTATCGTCGCGTCAGAGGATACAGGCAACGAAATGATCTATGAATTCAAGCGCAATACAGCGGCTGTTGATAAAGCGCCTTTGGATTACGTGCGTGCCGATGATGCGCCGGTTGCGTTGCTAACCTAACAGCCATGCAAAACTATTGGCCTGACGGTTCCCACAGCTGAATTGGGTTTCCTTCGGGGTCGGCAAGTCTGGCAAAACGCCCGTTTGGAAAGTCGCCTTCTTGTTGGACTTCAACACCGGCGCTTTCCAATTGACGACACATCGCATCCAGATCGCTGACACGGAAATTGATCATCCATTGTTGTTCAGGTGATCCGAACATTTCAGTGTCTTTGGGAAAAGGCGCAAACACTGTATCGCCGCCCGTCGGCTGCCAGGCTGGCGTGTCATAGTCGGTTGGGACCGGTGACACGCCAAGATGTTCATCATACCATTTTGCAAGCATTGCAGGGTCGTTTGCATGAAAAAACAACCCTCCAATTCCCAGAACTTTTTCCATTAAAGACCCTTATTGAAGATCAGAAAACGCGCTTTGTAGCCGTTCGACAGCTTCGGTTACATTAGCACGTTGTGTGCCAATATTGAACCGTAAGTAGGATTCACCGCCTTTGCCAAAGGTGTATCCTTGATTTGGAACGACTTTGGCATCGCCCAGAACGCGCCGATTGACCTCTTCCATATCCATGCCGGTTCCTGCAAAATTCACCCAGGTCAGATATGTCGCCTCAAGCGGCATGATCGAAAGTCCGGGAATGGCGCGAATACCGTTTTCGAAGGCAATCCGGTTGCCATCCAGATATTTGCGCAATTCATCAACCCAAGCGGCCCCGGCCGGAGAGTAGGCCGCAGTTGTCATAATCGTCCCGAAATCGCTGTTCGAAATGGCAAAGGCCGCCATCGTACCCGCGAATTTCCGACGCAGCGTTGAATCGGGAATAATGACGTTCCCACTGTGAACGCCGGCTGTGTTGAAGGTCTTGGATGCCGCTGTCATCATAATCAGTCTGTGTGCGATTTCGGGCGCAGCCACTGGCATAGAGATATGCTGATGACCGGGCATGATCAGGTCATGGTGAATTTCATCTGCCACCAGCAACAGGTCATGACGCTCACAAAACTCTGCAACTTGCTTGAGTTCAGAGGCCGTCCAAATCCGTCCGCCGGGGTTGTGGGGCGAACACAGGATCAGCATCTTTTCCTGGCCCGTCATCTGGGCATCGTATTTGTCGAAATCCATTTCGTAACGTCCGGACCTGTCGTCCAGTTCCAACGGAATGGCGTTGCGGTTGGCGGAGGTTATGACGCGCTCAAACGCGTGGTACACGGGTGAAAACAGGGCGACCCTGTCCCCGGGTTCGGTGAATGTTTGCAACAACAGACCCAGCCCGTTGCAAAGCCCGTGGGTCGTGAAAATCCAGCTTGGGTCAACGGACCAGTCGTGGCGATTTTCCATCCACCAGTTGATCGCCGCGTGATATTCTGAAAAGTCACCGAAATAGCCGTAAATGCCGTTTTCGGTTTTCGCCTTGATCGCGTCCTGAATGCAATCCGCAGCCCGGAAATCCATGTCCGCCACCCACATGGCAATTCCATCGTCGGCCGATACGCCTGAAAACTTTTCCATGTTGTCCCATTTACTAGCATGGGTGCCGCGTCGGTCGATTTGTTCGTCAAAGTTCATTAAAAGCTCCGTAAAATGTTGCGGCCAAGCTACCTGTAAGTTCGGCAGGTGCAAGGGGGCGTTGCAACCAAGCGGACCATCGCCTAAATGCTGGGTATGACAGTCAAACCAATCATATTGCACCCCGACCCCAGGTTGAAAACCGTCGCAGATCCCGTTGGCGATATCTCGTCTGAATTGGGCAAGCTGGCCGAGGATATGCTGGAAACAATGTATGACGCGCCGGGCATCGGTTTGGCCGCGCCTCAGGTGGGTATTCTGAAGCGGCTGATCGTGATGGATTGCATCAAAGAAGAAGGGGCCGCGCCCCAGCCGATCGCGATGTTCAATCCCGAAGTAACCTGGTCGTCAGAGGATTTGAACACCTACGAAGAAGGGTGTCTTTCGATCCCTGAGCAGTATGGAGAGGTTGAACGCCCCGCTATTGTGCGTGTCTCTTGGACCGATCCGATGGGCAAAGCCCATGAGGAAGAGTTCGACGGGCTATGGGCGACCTGCGTGCAACATGAGATTGACCATTTGAACGGCAAATTGTTCATTGACTATTTGAAGCCGTTGAAGCGGCAAATGATCACGCGGAAAATGCAAAAGCTTAAGCGGGAAAGGGCCCGGTCTTGACCCGTAAGGTTCTGCCTTGGCCTGACAAACGATTGCAAACTGTGGCGGCCCCAGTGGCTGAAATCACCGATGAAATTCGGGCGATCTGGAATGACATGATTGATGTTATGGAGGCCATGCCGGGTGTGGGGCTGGGCGCGCCTCAAATCGGGGTAATGCAGCGTTTGGCTGTGGTGGATGCCTCTGACAAACGCGGTCAGGCTGTGCGAATGGCGAACCCTGAAATATTGCATGCCTCTGCCGAGCTGCGCACACATGAAGAGGCCAGCCCAAATTTGCCGGGCGTTTCGGCTGCGGTTGACCGACCCCGGGCTGTGACTGTGCGCTTTATGAATGAAAACGGTGAAATGGAAGAGCGTGATTTCGTCAATCTGTGGGCGACATCCGTTCAGCATCAAATCGATCATCTGAACGGTAAAATGTATTTCGATCGCTTGTCGCGGACAAAGCGGCAAATGTTGCTAAAGCGGGCGGGCAAGATCAGGGGGCGTTCATGAAAGTCATCTTTATGGGGACGCCGGAATTTTCGGTTGGCTGTCTAGAGGCTTTGGTCACTGCTGGCCATGACGTCGTAGCGGTTTACTGCCAACCGCCCCGCCCGGCAGGACGTGGGAAAAAGGATCGGCCCAGCCCTGTTCAGGTCAGGGCAGAGGAACTTGGCTTGCGCGTGCGCTATCCCAAAAGCTTGCGCAACGCCGAAGCGCAGGCGGATTTCGCCGCGTTAGAGGCTGATGTCGCGGTTGTGGTTGCGTATGGTTTGATCTTGCCGGCAGAGATTTTGCAGGCCCCGGAATTGGGGTGCGTGAATATCCACGCCTCTTTGCTGCCGCGTTGGCGCGGGGCTGCGCCGATTCATCGGGCTATCATGGCCGGGGATCGGGAAACTGGCATTTGCACGATGCAAATGGACGAAGGTTTGGACACAGGGTCTGTCTTGCTGCGCCAAGCCACGCCAATTGGCGCAGAGGAAACCACGTCCGACCTGCATGATCGATTGGCCGTGATTGGTGCTGATTTGATCGTTCAAACGCTGGACCAGCTGCGCGATCTGACGCCGGTGCCGCAGGCAGAGCATGGCGTGACCTATGCGCAAAAAATCGACAAGTCAGAGGCGCGGATCGATTGGACGCAATCCGCGATCGAGGTCGATCAAAAAATCCGCGGGCTTTCGCCTTTCCCAGGGGCCTGGTGTGAGATCGACGGCGAACGAGTGAAACTGCTCCGCTCTCGGGTCGTGGCAGAGACAGGTCAACCGGGGCAGGTCTTACATGGTTTCACAATTGCCTGTGGCGATCAGGCCGTTGAGATCCAAACGGCGCAGCGGTCCGGAAAGCGGCCAATGCAAGCCGTGGATCTGCTTCGTGGATGGACGCTTCCGCCAAGTTTGGTCTAGGCTGGGCCCAAGGCGTTCCGTCGTGCCTTGTCTGAGTTTGTAAAAGGAAAGACCTATGCCGCTGCTCGTCCTTGTCATCATCGGTATCGCCGCCGGTTTCCTGGCCACCAAGCTTATGAAGCAAGAGGCCAATGTCATCACCACCATCGCAATCGGCGTGTTTGGTGCGTTGATTGGTGGGCTTGTTTTGCGGATGTTGCTAACGATTACCGGATGGGCCTCGGGGTTCGTTGGTGCGGTTCTGGGGGCGATGTTGCTGATTTGGCTGTGGCGCACCTATGGGCCAAAACCCTAGAACCCTTTACGACTTTTTCGGTTTGAAAGGGGCCATCCCGGCGCGCGCCAGTTCGTCGGCCCGTTCGTTTTCGGGATGCCCGGCATGGCCCTTGACCCATTCCCATTTCACGGAATGACGCTGGCCTGCTTCTTCTAGTCTTTGCCAAAGATCGACATTCTTAACCGGCTTTTTCGCGGCTGTGCGCCAACCGTTGCGCTTCCAACCATGGATCCAGGTTGTGACCCCGTTTTTGACATAGGCGCTGTCGGTGACGATGGTCAGAGTTGATGGGCGTTCTAGCGTTTCCAGGGCATTGATCGCGCCCAAAAGCTCCATCCGGTTGTTCGTGGTCTCGGCTTCGCCGCCGCTCAGATCACGGGCCTTCACGACTTTATCGCCGTCGCGGGCCACCAAATACACGCCCCAGCCCCCGGGACCGGGGTTGCCGGAACAGGCCCCGTCGGTGAATGCAATGATTTCGGTCATTAGGCTGGTTCCCGCAAAACGCGCGGCACTTTGAATTCTATGTTCTCTTGCGCGGTTTCCACAGTTTCCACGGTAAGGTCATAGCGATCGCGAAACGCATCGACGACTTCGTTGACCAGGACTTCGGGTGCGGATGCACCTGCGGTAATGCCAACGTTTCGAATGCCATCCAGGGCGCGCCAATCAATGTCATCGGCGCGTTGAACCAGCTGTGCGTAGGCGCATCCTGCGGAACGGCCGACCTCTACCAAACGTTTTGAGTTCGAAGAATTTGGGGCCCCGATCACAAGCAAGGCGTCAATTTTTGGCGCGATGGCTTTGACAGCGGTTTGTCGATTGGTGGTGGCGTAGCAAATGTCTTCTTTGTGCGGGCCGACAATCGCCGGGAAGCGGGTTTGCAGCGCTTTGACGATTTCTGCGGTGTCATCAATGGAAAGCGTGGTTTGTGTAATATAGGCGAGCTTTTCGGGATCGCGCGGCGTCAGCTTGGCGACATCTTCGACCGTCTCAACCAAAAGGACTTCACCTTCTGGCAATTGCCCCATGGTGCCCACGGTTTCAGGGTGGCCTTCATGGCCGATCATGACCATTTGCAGCCCGTTTTCGCTGTGGCGTTCCGCCTCGATATGGACTTTGGAAACAAGCGGACAGGTGGCATCGACATAGACCATTTCGCGTCTTTGCGCTTCTGCCGGGACGGCCTTTGCTACGCCATGTGCCGAAAAGACAACCGGCCTGTCCGTGGGGCAATCCTCAAGCTCTTCCACAAAGACGGCGCCGAGGTCGCGTAGGTTGTCGACCACGAATTTATTGTGCACAATTTCATGGCGGACATAGACGGGGGCGCCCCATTTCTGGATGGCGAGCTCCACGATTTTGATGGCCCGGTCCACGCCCGCGCAAAAGCCCCGCGGGGCCGCCAAATACAGTGTTAACGGGGATTTAGACATCAACCAATCTCGCCATTTTAAATGTTCCTGCCGCAAGGCAAGTTACGAATTATCTAATGGCTGTTTTCATGGTTGACCAGTCGTGCCGGTAAGGATGTGTCGGTTTTATCGGCGGGAAGGTGCCCCGCCAAATTTTTATGTCTCGGTTTCAAGTGTTTGGTAATCCGCATCGCTATGTTCGCGTGGGGGGCGGCCAACAACATCTTTCAGTTCGGCAAGTTCGATGAAATTGTCTGCTTGGCGGCGCAGCTCATCCGAAATCATCGGCGGCTGTGATCGGATGGTCGAAACGACTGAAACCCGGACTCCCTGTCGCTGCAGGCTTTCGACAAGAGGGCGAAAATCTCCGTCGCCGGAAAAGATCACCATGTGGTCCACATGCGGTGCCAATTCCATAGCGTCGACGGCCAGTTCAATATCCATGTTGCCTTTGACCTTCCGGCGGCCCTGGCTGTCAGTGTATTCTTTGGCCGGCTTTGTGACCATCGTAAAGCCGTTGTAGTTCAACCAATCGACCAGTGGGCGGATGGGGGAGTATTCGTCGTTTTCCAAAAGAGCGGTGTAATAGAACGCACGCAACAGCTTTCCGCGACGCATGAATTCTTTGCGCAGAAGCTTATAGTCAATGTCAAAACCCAATGCTTTACCTGCCGCGTAAAGATTTGACCCGTCTATGAACAGTGCTAGCCGCTCGTCTCGGTAAAACATATATGATTCCCCTTGGGTTTATTAATTGTCGTCACATACAGCTTTGGCGAGTAATTGGCCCGCTCAAAAATCATCAACAATACATATTTGAATGTGAAAACACTGCAAGTCTGCCATAGTCAGAAACATATGAAACCTGTACAAAAGTATATGTCCAAAAACATTCTCCTTGGTCTTGGCGGCAATATCGGCTCTGAAATGGGCCCCCCCGTGGAAACGATCCGCTCTGCAATCCCCGACGTTGCGGCATGCGGGTTGAACGTTGCGGCAGTTAGCCGATATTATCAGACGCCTTGCTTTCCTGTTGGTGCGGGGCCGGATTACGTCAACGCCGCGTTGCGATGTGAGTCTGAGCTAGAGCCAATCGAGATTTTGGCAAGGCTTCGTGAAATAGAGGCCTCTTACGGGCGCGAACGTCGGGAACGGTGGGGCAGTCGGACATTGGATATTGACGTGCTGGCCGTGGATGATGTGGTTCTGCCAGATCGTGAGACGTATCTAAGCTGGGCGCAGCTGGATCAAGGCGCACAAAAACAAAGAACACCACAGGACCTGATTTTGCCCCACCCACGGCTTCAGGACAGGGGGTTTGTATTGATTCCAATGGCCGATATCGCGCCCGATTGGGTTCACCCGATTTTGAAAAAAACCGTCACTGAGATGCTGGATGAGCTGCCAATTGAGGAAAAGTCTGATATTAGGGTGATAAATACGCCTTGATTTTCCTAAACTGGACTTGTCAAGGCTTGGTGAAGCGCATAGATAGTCGTCTTCGCACCACCCTTATTTATACTGGAGAGCGTAATGGCCCGTGTGACGGTTGAAGACTGCGTTGATAAAGTTCCGAACCGGTTTGAACTGGTAATGCTGGCGTCACATCGCGCCCGCGAGATCGCCAGCGGGTCTGCGATTACTGTTGATCGTGACAACGACAAAAATCCTGTTGTTTCACTGCGCGAAATTGCAGATGAAACGCAGTCAGCTGAAGATCTGCGCGAGCGGATGATCGAAAGTCACCAGACACAGATCGAGGTGGATGAACCAGAAGAAGATGCGATGGCTCTTTTGATGGGCGCTGAAAGCGACAAGCCTGCCGAAGATGATATGTCCGAAGAAAACCTGCTGCGTGCTTTGATGGAAGCGCAAGGTCAGGAATAACAGGCGCAATCGCGCAAAAGGTTTGCGGAGCGCATGATTGAAGTCGACGATCTGATCGCGCTGGTTGCCAACTACAACCCACATTGTAACGAAGAACTTATTCGTTCGGCCTATTCCTATGGCCGAAAGATGCATGAGGGCCAGTTTCGGCACTCTGGCGAGGAATATTTCACGCATCCCGTTGCTGTTGCTGCGATTCTGACAGAACAGCAACTGGATGACGCGACGATTGTCACTGCCCTGCTGCACGACACGATCGAAGACACCAAATCTACATATGGCGAGGTTGCAAGTCGGTTTGGCGAAGACATTGCCGAGCTTGTGGATGGCGTTACGAAACTGACGAACCTGCAACTTAGCTCGACAGAGACAAAGCAGGCGGAAAATTTCCGCAAGCTGTTCATGGCCATGTCCAAGGATCTGCGGGTCATCTTGGTCAAATTGGCGGACAGGCTGCACAATATGCGCACGATCAAGTCGATGCGCCCTGACAAACAGGCCCAAAAGGCCCGTGAGACCATGGATATCTTTGCGCCGCTTGCCGGACGCATGGGGATGCAATGGATGCGTGAGGAACTGGAAGATCTTGCATTCCATGTTCTGAACTCAGAAGCGCGCAATTCAATCATTCGGCGCTTCATTACCTTGCAGCGTGAAACCGGTGATGTGATCCACAAGATCACGAATGACATCCGCTATGAGCTGGAAAAAGAAGGCATAGAGGCCGACGTGTTTGGTCGGGCGAAAAAGCCCTATTCGATCTGGCGCAAGATGGAAGAAAAGGGCCTTAGTTTTTCACGCCTGTCCGACATCTATGGGTTCAGGATTATTACTGGCAGCGAATCTGATTGTTACCGTGTGCTGGGGGTGATCCATCAGCGTTGGCGGTCCGTTCCCGGCCGGTTCAAAGATTATATCAGTCAGCCGAAATCAAACGGTTACCGTTCGATCCATACCACCGTGTCAGGGCGGGATGGAAAACGGGTAGAGGTGCAAATCCGGACCCGCCAGATGCATGAGGTCGCCGAAACGGGTGTTGCGGCGCATTGGTCCTATCGGGATGGCGCACCTGCCAGCAACCCTTTTGCAGCGGATCCGACAAAGTGGGTTACCAGTCTGACAGAGCGTTTGGAAAGCGCAGAGGATCACGACGAGTTTCTGGAGCACGTAAAGCTGGAAATGTATTCGGATCAGGTGTTCTGTTTCACGCCCAAAGGGGACGTTGTGAAATTGCCCCGTGGGGCGACGCCGCTGGATTATGGCTATGCGATTCACACCCGGATTGGGGACAGTTGTGTTGGCGCCAAAGTGGATGGCATCCGTGTGCCATTATGGACCCGACTGAAAAACGGTCAATCCATTGAGATTATCACCGCCGAAGGACAACGGCCCCAGCCAAGCTGGATCGATATCGTGGTGACCGGGCGGGCCAAGGCTGCAATCCGGCGAAGCCTTCGGAACGAAGACAGAGAACGGTTTATCAAGTTGGGCCGTGAATTGGCGCGTGTTGCGTTTGAACATCTGGGAAAGAAGGCCACCGACAAAGCGCTTAGCACGGCGGCAACCCAATTGCGGTTGCCGGATGCCGAAGAGCTTTTGGCGCGACTTGGGTCGGCGGAATTGGCGGCCAAGGACATCGTTCAGTCGCTTTACCCAGAGCTGGCCGACAGTGGCGAAGAGATCGACATCGACCGTGCCGTCGTGGGTTTGACGCAGGATCAAAGCTTTCAACGGGCCGAATGCTGTCAACCCGTCCCAGGGGAGCGGATCGTCGGGATCAGCTATCGCGGGCGTGGGGTTGTCATCCATTCCATCGACTGCGAGGCCTTGGCCGACGTCGAAGACCAACCGGACCGTTGGGTTGATTTGCGGTGGCACAGCGGCAAACACCCTGCCGTCAGCACCGTCAGTCTTGACGTGACAATCAGAAATGACGCTGGCGTCCTGGGCCGCATTTGCACTTTGATCGGAGAGCAAAAGGCCAATATCTCTGATTTACATTTTCTTGACCGAAAGCCGGACTTTTTCCGCCTCATTATTGATGTGGAGTTAAGAGATATAGAGCACTTCCACGCGATCATGCTGGGACTGGAAGCGGAAAGCGAAGTCGCCTCTGTCACGCGGTACAGAGATCTTGGGCGCAAGCCCTAACTGAGAGGAGCGAACACAAAGGTGTTCAAACGGCGCAACAAACGAAGCTACGCACAATATGTGGCGGATGGGATATATCCCAAGGGCGGTTGGACGCGTGCGTTAAGCTATATGTTTTACCGGATGCGTCGCTTGCCTGACCCTCCTCATCGCATCGCGCGTGGGATCGCGGCAGGGGTGTTTGTATGCTTCACGCCGTTTTTCGGGTTCCACTTTGTTTTGGCGGCGGCGCTTGCCCTTGTGATGCAGGGCAATATTCTGGCGGCTATCCTTGCAACCTTTTTCGGAAATCCGCTGACCTTTCCGCTGATTGCATTGGTGTCTGTTGAGCTTGGCTCGTGGATGTTGGGAATGTCCGGCGGCTTGTCCCTGCATTCCATCGTGAATGCGTTTTCCAATGCTTCTGTCGAATTGTGGTCCAACCTTTGGGCGATTTTTACCGATGATGTGGCCCATTGGGGACGTCTGGAACGGTTTGGCCGATCGGTCTTCCTACCCTATCTGGTTGGGGGGATTATCCCCGGGATTATCTGCGGGATCATTTGTTATTCCCTTGGACATCGGATGGTTACCGTTTACCAAAAGTCCCGTATCAAAAGGCTCAAAAAACGGTACGAAAAGAAACGCATTGCCGCGGCGCAGGCAACACCCGTACCTGTAAGGCCTGAATAACGTTTTTCGTGCGCTTGGAAGGAATGCAAAATGTCATCTAGCAAAGCTCTTGGTCGCTTGCGGTTGGGTGTGAACATCGACCATGTCGCTACGGTGCGTAACGCGCGGGGTGGGGACTATCCGGATCCTGTGCGTGCGGGAATTTTGGCCGAGCAGGCTGGTGCAGACGGGATCACGGCACATTTGCGCGAAGACCGCCGACATATCTCTGATGCAGATATTGAGGGATTGGTCGAGGCGTTGACCGTGCCGTTGAATTTTGAAATGGCAGCGACTGCTGAAATGCAGGCCATCGCACTGAGGCACAAACCTCATGCGGTGTGTATCGTCCCTGAAAAGCGCGAAGAACGCACCACCGAAGGTGGGCTTGACGTTGCGCGGGACGAAAACCACTTGGCGCACTTCATTGCCCCCTTGCGCGATGCTGGTAGCCGCGTGTCCATTTTTGTGGCCGCAGAGAAACAACAGATCGACGCCGCCCACAAGATTGGGGCCGAGGTGGTTGAACTGCATGCTGGTGCCTATTGCGATGCCTTCACCGAAGGCCGGTTCGACGATAGCGCCGAAGAGCTAGAGCGTTTGCGGGACATGTCGACACATGCCCGCAGTCTGGGCCTAGAGGTGCATGCGGGCCACGGGTTTACCTATGACACCGTCAAACCGGTCGCAGCCTTTCCCGAAGTGATGGAGCTGAACATCGGACATTTCCTGATTGGAGAGGCCATCTTCAGGGGCCTGACCCCGGCTATTGCCGAAATGCGTCGCTTGATGGATGAGGCCCGGGCGTGACCTGGGCGCATCTGGCGCTTTTGTGGGTCGGTTGGGTCCTGGCCGGTGGTTCGCCGGGGCCTGCGACTTTGGCAATTGCTGGAACTTCGATGCAATTGGGGCGCCGCATCGGGGTTGTGATGGCCTTGGGGATTCTGGCGGGCAGCGCCTGCTGGGGAATTGCCGCGGCCTTGGGAATGGGGGCTATTATGCAGGCCAACGCATGGCTTTTTACCGTCTTGCGCTATGTTGGCGCGGCGTATCTTTTGTTCCTCGCGATTAAGTCCTTGCGGTCTGCGATGTCAAAGAAATCAACAATCATGGAAACAAAATCGCCCAAAACGCCAAGTCGTGTGTTTTGGAAAGGTGCCCTTATTCACCTTACAAACCCAAAGGCGATTTTCGCCTGGGGTGCGATTTATGCCATAGCCGTTCCTGCGGATGCGGGTTGGGTTGAACTTTTTTGGATGTTTGGTTTCTTGTATTCCGGATCTATTCTGGTGTTTATCGGATATGCATTTCTATTTTCGACGGCCGGTCTGGTGGCCGGGTATCAAAAGGCGCGCCGGTGGTTTGAACTTGTCTTTGCCGTGGCCTTTGGTACGGCAAGTCTCAAAGTTTTGACGGTGCATTTGAAATGATTCTGGGAATCGGCACTGACCTGGCGAATATTGAACGAATTCAGGGCACGCTTGATCGCTTTGGCGACCGATTTCGAAACCGTGTCTTTACGGATGTCGAACAGGCCATCGCAGAGCGTCGTAAAGATACCGCCGGGACCTACGCAAAAAGGTGGGCCGCGAAAGAGGCCTGTTCCAAGGCGCTTGGCACCGGGCTTCGGATGGGGATTTCCTGGAAGGACATGGCGGTCAGCAATCTAAGGACTGGGCAACCGACAATGGCGGTCACGGGCTGGGCCGCCGAACGCCTGAAGGACATGACACCAAAAGGTTATCAGGCGGTCATCCATGTCACATTGACAGATGATCACCCGTGGGCCCAAGCATTTGTCGTTATCGAAGCCCGGCCTATTGCTTGACTCCGCCGCTAGGGCTGATCATGAAGCCGAAATAGAAAATTCAAAGTCAGGACGAAATTGATGGCCAGTAATGTTGAGAAGCAGGACGGTGTTCTTGAGACCATAAAAACAGTTGTTTACGCTTTACTGATTGCCGGCGTGTTTCGGACATTGTTTTTTCAGCCGTTCTGGATTCCATCGGGGTCTATGAAGGATACATTGCTGATTGGTGATTTTCTTTTTGTGAACAAGATGGCCTATGGCTATTCGGCTGTATCCTGTCCGTTTTCTATGTGTCCGTTCTCAGGACGCATTTTGGGCAAGGAACCGGAGCTTGGGGATGTTGTTGTATTTCGTCATCCTGTCAGCAACGAAGATTACATCAAGCGCCTGATCGGGCTGCCGGGTGATCGGATTCAGATGAAGAATGGGGTTCTGTTCATCAACGGTGTCGAAGCGGTTCAAACCCCCGACATCGCGTTTGAAGAAGTTGTCGAAAAACAAGGCCCCCATGGGCGCGTGCCGCAATGT
This sequence comes from Marinosulfonomonas sp., assembly GCA_051251595.1. Classification (GTDB taxonomy): domain Bacteria; phylum Pseudomonadota; class Alphaproteobacteria; order Rhodobacterales; family Rhodobacteraceae; genus NORP110. The sequence continues at coordinate 100,432 of JBPOFA010000001.1, read as the reverse complement.
ATGAACGGTACTGTTGGAATGGGCGGTATCTGTGAAAAAGAACGTTTCATTGAAACTCTGCCAAATGGTGTAAAGCACAGCATTTTGAATGTCCGGAACATTCAAATGGACAACACCCCTGTCTACACTGTTCCCGAGGGGCATTATTTCTTCATGGGTGACAACCGAGATAACTCTACAGATAGCCGCTTTTCCCAATCCGTCGGCGGTGTTGGGTTCGTTCCCTTTGAAAACCTGATTGGCCGGGCGGACCGGATCATGTTCTCATCCGCGGGGCGATCAATGTTGTATTTCTGGACCTGGCGGTCAGACCGGTTCTTTAAGGCGATCAATTGAAGTTAAGTGCGGAACTCAAAGACTTCTCTGCCCGTTTGGGGTATGAGTTTAACCGACCAGAGTTGCTGGTTGAGGCGCTGACACATTCTTCGATCGCGTCTGAAACCCGCCCTGACAATCAGCGGATGGAGTTTTTGGGCGATCGGGTGCTGGGGCTGGTCATGGCGCAGGCTTTGTTTGAGGCTGACGGCAAGGCCAGCGAAGGCCAGATGGCGCCGCGTTTCAACGCGCTTGTGCGCAAGGAAACTTGTGCGGAAGTGGCGCGCCAAGTTGAACTGGGGCTTGGGCTAAAGCTGGGCCGTTCCGAAATGGTTTCCGGCGGGCGTCGCAAACAGGCGCTGTTGGCGGATGCGCTAGAGGCGGTATTGGCCGCGGTCTATCTGGATGGCGGCTTTGAAGCGGCGCGTCGGGTTATTCTGGCTTTGTGGGGCAATCGCATCCACACTGTTGCCGAGGACGCGCGGGATGCCAAAACGGCGCTGCAGGAATGGGCGCAGGCCCGCCGGCAATCGCCACCGACATACAAAGAAATCAGCCGCACCGGTCCGGCCCATGCGCCGGTGTTTTCGATAGAGGCGCGTTTGGCGTCTGGCCAGGTGGCGCAAGCGACTGCGCCGACCAAACGGCAAGCAGAACAAGTTGCAGCCCGTACGCTGTTGGATCAATTGGAGGCACAAAATGACTGAGACCCGTGCAGGATTCGTTGCCCTGATTGGTGAACCCAATGCAGGTAAATCAACATTGCTGAACCGTATGGTTGGGGCAAAGGTTTCGATTGTAACGCATAAAGTGCAAACAACGCGCGCCAGAATTCGCGGCGTTGCCCTGGAAGGGGACGCGCAGATTGTGTTCGTGGATACACCGGGGCTGTTCCGTCCGCGCCGTCGGCTTGACCGTGCAATGGTGGCAGCGGCCTGGACCGGCGCTGCGGATGCGGATTTGGTTGTGATGCTGATCGAGGCGCATCGCGGCATCACCGAAGGTGTCGAAGCGATTTTGGACGGTTTGGCCGAACGCAGCGACAACCGCAAAGTTGTTCTTGCAATCAACAAGATCGACAAGGTTGATGCGCCAAAGTTGCTTAAACTGACCAAAGAACTGAACGAACGTTTTGCGTTTGCGGAAACCTTTCTGATTTCCGCCGAAAAGGGACACGGGGTCGATGATCTTCGGAAGTGGCTGGCGGCTGAGCTGCCCAAAGGGCCATGGCTTTACCCTGAAGACCAGATTGCGGATGCGCCGCTGCGGATGATTGCCGCCGAAATCACACGGGAAAAACTGACGCTACGATTGCATCAGGAACTGCCCTATCAAATGACCGTCGAAACGGAAAACTGGGAAGACCGAAAAGACGGATCCGTTAAGATTGATCAGATGATTTATGTCATCCGTGATGGGCACAAAGGCATCGTGCTGGGCAACAAGGGCGAAACGATCAAAGGCGTGGGGCAAGCCGCACGTGTTGAGCTAGAGGAATTTTTGGACCGCAAAGTTCATTTGTTTTTGCAGGTCAAGGTTCGGCCAAACTGGCTTGAGGAAAAAGAGCGCTATTCAGAAATGGGGCTCGACTTTTCTGACGGAAATTCATGATCCGTCTTACGGCAGATGTCTGGGTCAGCGCCTATCTGACCCGGCTTCGGCTGGCGGATATTCCTGTGTTCATTACGTCCAAAGGTGACGCAACCGCAGGGGCGATCCTGGTCAAGGTCAACACATTGGATGGTCAGGCCAGCGTCTATCAACGGCAGTTTGATCTGATGAGCGGAGCGCGCGTTTGGGATGTGCTTGAAACGGGTGCTGAACAAGATGTCGATGCGGCCATCACACGCCAAAAAGGGTTCGATCCGGATGTGTGGGTGATTGAGGTCGAAGATCGCCAAGGGCGTCATCTGCTCGACGAGCCGGGATTGGCAGAGTAGGCTTTGACATGGATTGGCGTGATCAAGGTGTGTTGTTAAGCGTTCGCAAGCATGGCGAATCCTCTGCAATTATCGAAGTTTTTACCGCTGAACATGGGCGGCACGCTGGCGTCGTTCGGGGAGGCACAAGTCGCAAAATTGCGCCGATCCTGCAACCCGGCGCGCAGCTGGATGTTGCGTGGCGCGCGCGCCTGGAAGACCACATCGGAACCTTTTCCGTTGAACCCGTGCAAAGCCGCGCCGCTGCGATCATGGGCGACAGGCTGGCGCTTGCTGGGTTGAACGCAACGACGGCCCTGTTGGGGTTTTGCCTGCCAGAGCGTGCGTCATATCCAGCGCTTTATGAACGTAGCATCACCCTGTTTGACCTGCTGGGAACGTCTGAGGCGTGGCCTTTGGCCTATCTCAGATGGGAACTCTCCTTGTTAGAAGAGATGGGGTTTGGCCTGGATTTGTCGGCCTGTGCCGTGACGGGCAGCCTGGATGATCTGGCCTATGTTTCCCCCAAGACCGGCCGCGCGGTCAGCGCAGAAGCAGCGGGAGAATGGGCAGATAAGCTGTTGGCTTTGCCAGCCTGTTTGTTGGGGCACGGAACCGGCGAACTTTCAGGTATCGGCGAGGGGTTGGCGACGACAGGGTATTTTCTGAAAACCAAATTGGCCCCGCAAATGGGCGACCGCCCCTTGCCTGAGGCGCGTCAACGCTTGGTGGATACGATCGCGCGTTATTCCTGAACGGCCTTAAAGACCATTTCACCGCCTGAATCGTTTTGCAGGATCAGAACGTCGCCCACTGCCTCTATCAATGTCATTTCGCCAAGCGATTGGAAAAAGTCCTGCTCTTCCTTGCCGGACGCCGGACAGATTGCTCTGGTCACAGTCATCGACCCGATTTCGAACCAAGGATACGGGGCGGTTTGTGCGGCGGAATAGCTGTTGCAGGGGGATGCCCCCGTGATTGTCCCTTGTGCCGGAAATGAAATGTCGGCATTGGCGGAAAAGGCCTTGCCATTGATCTGTTCCAACTTGAATGTCTTTTGCGGATCAACGAAACCCGAAATGGTTTCGTCTTTTTGGCACGCTGCCAGCAGAATCGGCAATATCAGGATCAATCGGTACATAAGGTCAGTTACCAGTGTTGTGCTGCCTCTTACAACAGTACGCATTCGAAAAGGAAAATTGAGGCAATGAGTGTTTTGGACTTGATGGATCCGGCGCATTGGGCGCTGGCGATCGGAATAACGATCGTGGCCGGCTTTGTGAAAGGTGCGATCGGCTTTGCGATGCCGATGATCATGATTTCGGGGCTGGGATCATTCTTGCCGCCTGAACTGGCTTTGGCTGCGTTGATCGTGCCGACGGTGCTGGCCAATCTTATGCAGTCATTGCGCGGCGGGTTTGGGCCTGCATTTGAGGCGGCCAAACAGTTTTGGCGCTATATTGCGGTTCTTTTGGTGATGATCCTGTTAAGCGCACAATTGGTGCGGGAACTGCCTGCATCGGTGATTTTGCTTTTGATCGGTGGCCCGATCACGCTGATCACATTGTCCCAGCTATTGGGATGGCGCCCCCATATCCGCCCGGAAAAACGACGCATAACAGAAGCCGTCGTTGCATTCTTTGCCGGGGCCATTGGCGGTGTGTCCGGGGTTTGGGGGCCGCCCACGACGACCTATCTGACGGCAATCGATACACCAAAAACCGAACAAATTCGCGTTCAGGGTGTCATCTTTGGAACCGGGGCCGTTGTTCTGTTTTTCTCACATCTCAAGTCGGGCGTGCTGAATGCGCAAACCTTGCCGTTGTCTGTCATGATGATTGTGCCGGGGGTAATCGGCATGTTGATCGGGTTCAAGCTTCAGGACAAGCTCGATCAAAACTTGTTCCGCAAACTTACGTTGCTTGTGCTGTTCATTGCCGGGCTGAATTTGGTTCGGCGCGCGCTGTTCGCATAAGCGGCGTATCTGGCATCCATGTCGATGTGGATGCCAGACAAGTCCGGGGCCCAAATGTTCTAGCCGATTGCGATGGCCTTTATGTCATCGTCAATGAAATCGGCGTATTGCGCGAAATTGTCAGAGAACATTTTCACCAATTTTTCTGCCTGGGCGTCATAAGCATCGGCATCAGACCAAGTGCGCCGTGGATCCAAAAGGATGTCGGCAACGCCTGGAACCGTTGTCGGCACGTCAAAGCCAAAATTCGGATCCTTGCGGAAAGGTGCCTCTGCCAACGTTCCGTCCAAAGCTGCGCTGAGCAAGGCCCGTGTCGCCTTGATCGGCATCCGAGAGCCCGTGCCATAGGCGCCCCCTGTCCAGCCCGTATTGACCAACCAACAGGTCGCCCCGTGCGTGGCAATCTTTTGGCGCAGCAGGTTTCCATAGGCCTCTGGCCGTCTGGGCAAAAATGGCGCGCCGAAACATGTTGAAAATGTTGGCTCTGGCTCTGTTACGCCGCGCTCTGTGCCTGCGACTTTTGACGTAAAGCCGGACAGAAAATGGTACATGGCCTGGGCCGGTGTCAGGCGGGCCACAGGCGGCAAGACACCAAACGCGTCGCAGGTCAGCATGATGATATTTTTGGGATGTCCCCCCAGAGCTGTCGGCGAAGCGTTAGAGATATGTTCCAGCGGATAGGCGCACCGCATGTTGGCCGTCAGGCTGTCATCGGTGAAATCCAGATCGCGCGTATCAGGATCAAAGACCATGTTTTCAATCACAACGCCAAATTTCGTGGTCGTTGCGTAGATCTCTGGTTCTGCCTCTGCTGACAGGTTGATCGTCTTGGCGTAACAGCCGCCCTCGAAATTGAATGTTCCGCGGTCCGACCATCCATGTTCGTCATCTCCGATCAAGACACGCGATGGATCCGCCGAAAGCGTGGTTTTCCCAGTGCCGGACAGCCCAAAGAAAACAGCCGCATCGACCGGATTGTTCGGGGCGTGGTTGGCCGAGCAATGCATCGGCAAAACGTCTTTTTCTGGCAACAGGTAGTTGAGCAGCGTGAAGACGGATTTCTTGGTTTCGCCCGCATAGGCGGTGCCCCCGATCAGAATTACTTTTTCTTCAAGGTTCAGGGCGATCACAGTGTCAGAGCGGCAGCCATGTTTCTTTGGGTCGGCCTTGAAGCTTGGGCAATTGATGATCGTGAATTCCGGTGAAAACCGTTCAAGCTCTGCCTCGCTAGGGCGGCGCAGCAAGTGGCGGATGAACAGGCTGTGCCATGCAAGTTCCGTAATCACCCGGACATCCAGGCGATGTTCCGGGTCAGCGCCGCCAAACAGATCCTGAACGAAATATTCTTTGTCCTTCATATGCGCCAGCATATCCTGGTGCAGCTGAGCAAATTCCGAAGGCGCCATTTCGGCGTTGTTTTCCCACCAAATATTCGCCTCAACCCCCGGTGTTTTGACGATGAATTTGTCTTTCGGCGAGCGGCCTGTGTATTTGCCCGTTGTCACAAGCAAGGTGCCACCTTTGCCCAGTTTCCCTTCTTCGCGCAGAAGAGCTTGTTCAACCAAGGCGGGTGCGGTCAGGTTATAATAGACCCCGCCAAGCCCCGTAATCCCCTGATCCGTTAGCTTTTTTGCTGGGTTTACCCTGGTGACCGTCATTTTTTTGCTCCTGTGCCGAAAGTACGGTTTCCTATAGTCATTTAGCCCCAATCCACTCAAAAGACCGGGAGATTGGTCGAGAATTCGTCCAATCAATTTGGCTATAACACTATATTTTTAAAGGAAAATAGGGGGTATCTCGGTTGTTAGCGCAACCACGCCTAAGTTAGCGCAACCAATTTGCCGGATGTGGAAACAGATCCCCCGAAGTGAGACAAATTAGTCATTAATTACTGGATTTGTTGACATATATGGTCGTAGTGAAAGACTGATTCGCACTTAGTTGTTGCTTCCAAGGGGCGGAAACAGGATTATGCTGGTAAAAAATAGGCTACCAGTAGCCAATAACAGAGCAGAATGAGGAAATTCCAATGTCCAGGATTGCGTTGGTTGATGACGACCGGAACATCTTGACGTCGGTGTCAATGACACTCGAGGCTGAAGGCTTTGACGTAGAAACTTATAATGACGGACAGGCCGCGCTTGATGCGTTCAACAAGCGTTTGCCGGATATGGCCGTGTTGGATATCAAAATGCCACGGATGGATGGCATGGATCTGTTGCAGCGGGTTCGCCAAAAATCTGCAATGCCGGTCATCTTCCTGACCTCCAAGGATGACGAGATTGACGAGGTGCTTGGCCTGCGGATGGGTGCAGACGATTACGTCAAGAAACCATTCTCTCAGCGGTTGCTGGTGGAACGTATTCGCGCGCTGCTGCGTCGCCAAGAAGCGATTGACACAGGCGTCACGCCGGAAGGCGACGAAAACAAGGTTATGGAACGTGGCGAACTTAGCATGGATCCTCTGCGTCACGCTGTGACGTGGAAGGGCATCGATGTTTCACTGACCGTGACAGAGTTCCTATTGCTGCAGGCGCTGGCGCAACGGCCAGGTTTTGTGAAAAGCCGTGATCAGCTGATGGACGTTGCCTACGATGATCAGGTCTATGTTGATGACCGTACAATCGACAGCCACATCAAACGGTTGCGCAAAAAGATGCGGTCCGTTGATGATGAGTTTACGGCGATCGAAACGCTGTACGGTATCGGATATCGGTACAACGAAGAGTAATGACACTCGCGTCGAGGATTGACGTGCCTAACTCGAAGAAAACCAAGAACGCCGATGTTGTGTTTGGGGATGACTGGGTCGCGCCCCACGTTACTTCTGAATCAGAAGTGCGCGAAAGACGTGCGCGCCGTGGGCTGATTTCAATCAACAGATCGCCGCTCGCGCGCAAGATCGTCACGTTCAATCTGTTGGCGCTTATCATTCTCGTTGCGGGTGTTTTGTTCCTCAATCCGTTTCGCGACAGCCTGGTGGTTCAACGTGAACTGGGACTTGTTGCAGAGGCAGAGCTGATTGCAGGTGTCCTTGAGGTGCAGAATGACACCAACCAACAGGTTACGGGTGTTACGGACCAATCCCTGAACGCCTCGGCCATTCTGAAGAGCCTTGATCTGCACGCCGGTGTCGAAGTCTATGTCTTCGATCCAAATGAAAACTTGTTGGCGACCACTGTCGGGGCAGAACGATCAGAACCTTCACCGGTTGACGGTTTGCAATTGCGCGGGCGCAGCACGATCATCACAGAGTTTCTTAACTCGGTTTTCGACGGGATTTCCGGCCTCCTGGCGCCGACATCGACGCTTCAGAGCGACTATGACCCAGAAGACCAAGTGCGCAGTCTTGTGACCCCGACCATGGGCGGGAGCACACAGGTCAATACGACGCTGGACGGCGAGGGGCAGACGATTTTCTCTGTCGCGACCCCAATCTTGAAGGATGGTGTTGCGGTTGGCGTTGTGGCCATGTCCAGTGCGGCCGGGGAAATTGACAGTCTGGTGCGCAGTGAACGCGAACAGGTGCTGCAAATGTTTATCATTGCGATCCTTGTGTCGGTCGGGCTTAGCCTTGTTCTTGCATCGACAATTGCAAACCCGTTGGCCGATTTGGCCGCCGCCGCAGAGGTTGGGCGGGACAAAAATTCGCGCAAGGTCAGCCCAGGGCGCGTGCGCATTCCAGACCTGACAGGCCGCCCCGATGAAATTGGCCGACTGTCCGGCGCATTGCGCGGGATGGTTTCGGCCTTGTATGAGCGGATCGATGCAAATGAACAATTCGCAGCGGATGTTGCGCATGAGCTGAAGAACCCCTTGGCCTCTTTGCGCTCTGCCGTTGGCACCATGCGCATCGCCAAAAGAGAAGAGCAGCGGGAACGGTTGTTGGATGTCATTGAACATGACGTTCGGCGTCTGGATCGCTTGGTGACGGATATTTCAAATGCTTCGCGTCTGGACAGCGAATTGGTCAAGGAAGAAGAAGAGACCTTCGATCTGACCAAAATGATGACAAGCATCAATGAATATCTTGGGGGTGAGGCCGCGTCCAAGGGCGTAGAATTCATTTCGGATCTGCCAAAAGACCCGATCACCCTTCAGGGGCTCGAGGCGCGGTTGGCCCAGGTCTTTGTGAATTTGATTTCAAATGCGATTTCGTTTTGCGACGAAGGCGACGCCATTCGTGTTTGGGCCAGGAAAAGGGAAAACCGGGTTCTGGTCGTTGTCGAGGATACCGGGCCGGGTATTCCCGAACAGTCACTTTCCAAGATTTTCAACCGGTTCTACACATCGCGCCCCGTTGGTCAGTTCGGCGACAATTCTGGCCTTGGGCTGGCAATATCCAAACAGATCGTAGAGGCGCATGGCGGGGTGATCTGGGCAGAAAATATCCGCCCGACGGATGCTGATGTCACTTCAGAGCCTTTGGGCGCACGTTTTGTGGTTGGTATTCCGGTTTAACCAGCTTTTTCCAACAGGCTGGCATTACAAAATAAAATCAGGCAGTAACACCTGATCAGCACAGGAATGTGCGGATTGTATTGTCGTTTGGAACTGCCGTGACTGATCATAATTCCTCTACCCAAATCCTGCATGCCAGTTGCGTCGGCATCGACGACGCTGCGGTTCTGATTATGGGGCCTTCTGGATCGGGAAAGTCAGGCCTGGCATTAGAACTCATGTCGCGCGGGGCATCTTTGATCGCCGATGACCGCACGATTGTCACACGGCAAGAGTATGGTGTTCGCGCGTCTTGCCCACAAGCATTGCTTGGCAAGATTGAAGCGCGAGGCGTTGGAATACTTATGGCTGAACCGCAAACCTATGCACCTGTCCGACTGGTCGTTGATTTGACCGTCACAGAGACAGACCGTCTACCGCCGTTTCGCACCCTATCGGTCTTGGGCCATCAGCTTCCCCTGGTTCACGGTTCCGTGCACAGCTATTTTCCTGCGGCGATTATGCAATACTTAAAGGGGGAAAGGATCGCGTGACTGAGATGGCCGAAAAAGGACAGGACAACGAAACGCCGGTGCCTGCCGTGCAACGGCTGGTTTTTGTGACCGGCCCCTCTGGTGCGGGCAGATCAACGGCTGTGAAGGCGCTGGAAGATATCGGGTTTGAGACGATGGATAACCTGCCACTGTCGCTTTTGCCGCGCTTGCTTGATGGTCCGCCGATCGGCCGTCCGCTGGCGCTTGGGATAGACGTTCGAAATCGCGATTTTTCTGCCAATGCCATGATCGAGGCGATTGACCGCCTGTCGCGCAATCCGGCGTTGGACATCGAACTGCTGTATCTGGATTGTTCGATAGATGTCCTCATTCGCAGGTTCTCTGAAACCCGCAGGCCGCACCCGATTGCCGCATCAGACACACCCTCTGACGGGATTGAAACAGAGATTGATTTGCTCGTCCCCATACGTGCCCGTGCCAATTTTCTGATTGATACGTCTGATCTGTCGCCTCATGAGCTGAAATCAGAAATTGAACATTGGTTTAACGTGTCCAAACAGGCGCGGCTGGCCATCTCTGTTCAGTCCTTTTCCTACAAGCGCGGGATGCCGCGTGGGGTGGATATGGTTTTTGACTGCCGGTTTTTGCGCAACCCCCATTGGGACAAAGACTTGCGGCCCCTGGACGGTCGGGACGCGGCAGTTGCGAACTATGTTGAGCAGGACGAAAGATACCAAGACTTCTTCAACAAAGTCTCTGAACTGGTCGAAATGTTGCTTCCTGCCTTCACTGAAGAAGGGAAATCGCATCTTTCAATTGCTTTTGGATGCACCGGAGGGCAACACAGGTCTGTTGCCGTCGCGGAAAAACTGACGAATGCACTTGCAGCATCCGGATGGCAGGTGTCTAAACGACATCGGGAATTAGAACGCCGCAGTGTTGGAGCATCGACACATGGCCGATAAGTTGGGGTATTGACGTGATCGGGATCGTGATCGTCGCACATGGTGGATTGGCCAAGGAATACTTGGCCGCTGTCGAACACGTTGTCGGCAAGCAATCTGGCATACGCACGGTTGCAATCGACGTGGATCATGACCGAAAGCTCAAAGAAAACGAAATTTGCGCGGCCGCAGACACTGTGGATGTCGGCGACGGTGTCGTCGTTGTAACCGACATGTTCGGCGGCTCTCCTTCAAATCTATCCCTGTTGGCGTGCAGCCCGTCGAACAGGAAAATCCTTTTTGGTGCAAATCTTCCGATGTTGATAAAGCTGGCCAAATCGCGCCATCTTTCAGTGGATCGGGCCGTAGAGAGCGCCAAGAATGCTGGACGCAAATACATTGACACGTTCGACACGGTGCCTCATTGAGAGCCCGCTATGACAAATAAACACAAAACTCGGCTTCTCATTGTAAATGAAAAAGGCTTGCATGCCCGGGCTTCGGCCAAGTTGGTTGAGGTGGTAGAAGCCTTCGATGCGGATGCAGAGGTGTCCAAGGATGGGATGCAGTCCTCTGGCGACAGCATTATGGGGCTTTTGATGCTGGCTGCGTCTAAAGGCACATATATTGACGTCGAAACGCGTGGACCCGAGTCAGACAAACTGGCACAAGCGATTGAGGCATTGGTCGCAGATCGGTTTGGTGAAGATTTTTGACGCGGTTCATCGCGTATAGTTTAAAAGACGGGGCAATTCTTTGGCAAAGAACCATGTAGCATCTTCAGGGACCGAAGAGCCTAAGGGACCCGAAAAATACGTACCCTACGACAAGCGTAAGCTGTCGTATTCCACCACATTTTCAGATCCTAAAAAGATTTACACCATTCGCGCCATGGAATGGATGACAGGCAAGCTGCGTTTGCTGCGTTTGATCCGCAAATTCGAGGCGGCTGGCTTTGATGAGGGGTTGCCCTTTTTCCGGCAAGCCCTGGATTTTATGGGGATCAAGCTGCAAACCCCGCAGGATCAGATCGACAACATCCCTGCGACAGGTCCGTTGATCGTTGTGGCCAATCATCCCCATGGCATGATTGACGGCATGGTCATGGCAGAGCTTGTTGGCCATAAAAGGGATGATTTCCTGATCCTGACGCGATCGCTGATTTCAGGGATCAAAGAGATCAGCCAGTTCATGCTGCCCGTGCCGTTTCCCCATGAAGAGGACAGCTTTAACGAAAGCCTGTTGATGCGCAAAAAAGCGATGGCGCATCTAAAGGCAGGCGGCGTGATTATTCTATTTCCCGCTGGCGAAGTTGCGTCATCCAAAACGTTCTTTGGGCCGGCAATTGAAAGCGAATGGAATCCGTTTACAGCCAAGATGATCCAGCGGTCCGGCGCAACAGTTTTGCCGATATTTTTTCCGGGGCAAAACACCCGGCTTTATCTGATGGCGAACCTGGTCTCTGCCACGCTACGGCAGGGGCTGTTGTTGCATGAGGTGGTTCACGCCCTGAACAAGCCCCAGAACCCGGTTGTGGGCAAGCCGCTATCTGCAGAAGAGCTTAAAGAGCATTCATCCAACACGCGGTCATTTATGGCGTGGCTGCGGGACCATACCTTGGCGTTGAAACAAGACTAGCGCGTCGGAACCGGGGTTTCGCCGCGATAGTCGTAAAACCCGCGCTGCGTCTTTCTGCCAAGCCAGCCAGCCTCTACATATTTCGTCAATAGCGGGCAGGGCCGGTATTTTGTATCGGCAAGCCCTTCGTGCAAGACATTCATGATGGCCAGACATGTGTCCAGCCCGATGAAGTCTGCCAGCTCTAGCGGGCCCATGGGGTGATTTGCGCCCAGCTTTAGCGATTCATCAATGGATTGAACCGAACCGACGCCTTCAAACAAGGTGTAGACGGCTTCATTGATCATCGGCATCAGGATCCGGTTCACGATAAAGGCGGGAAAATCTTCGGCGGTGGCGGCAGTTTTGCCAAGGCGATCCACCACGGCCAGACAGGCTTTGAAGGTTTCTTCATCCGTGGCGATGCCGCGAATAAGCTCTACCAGCTGCATGACGGGCACGGGGTTCATAAAGTGAAACCCTAGGAACTTTTCCGGCCGGTCCGTGCGGGACGCAAGCCTGGTGATGGAGATGGAAGAGGTGTTCGACGTTAGAATTGTGTGGGGTTGAAGATGCGGCAGCAGTTCTTCAAAGATGGCCTGCTTTACCGTTTCCCGTTCCGTCGCCGCCTCTATGATCAGGTCGGTCTGCCCCAACTCGGCCAGCGTCTTTGTGGTTCTGATTCGGCTTATGGCAGATGCTTTGTCCGCGGCCGAGATCTTTTCGCGGGACACCTGGCGTTCCAGGTTCTTGTCGATCTGGGCCATTGCGGCGTTCAGCGCATCATCGCTGATGTCATTCAGAACAACGTCATATCCGGCCAGGGCAAAGACATGTGCAATGCCATTTCCCATTTGCCCCGCACCCACGATTCCGACACTGGAGATTTCCATAATTCGACACCTTTCAAGTTTCAGACAGACCATAGGCCCGGCTGGAATGGTGGTGCAAGAGGCAATGCAGTTGCAGCATTTGGGTCAAATTTTAAGATTAGCCTTTTCGAAAGCTGATTGAGCGAATCTTGGCCTCGGGTGAAGTGAAATTATGGGGTGGTTATGACCTTTGAACATGTGGGCGTTGATGCCCTCGACTATCAGCTGTGCCGCTATGGCACGTCCAACTTAGCCTTCCGTGGGCCCAAAACCGAAATTGATGGCCGCTATTGTGCGGTCATCGGCGGGACGGAATGTTTCGGAAAATTCATCGAACAGCCTTTTCCAGCGCTGCTGGGCAATATGCTGAACCGGAAGGTTGTGAACCTGGGCTGTAAGAATGCCGGTGTGGATGCTTTCGCGCGCGACGACACCGTGCTGGACATATGTTCCGGGGCAGAGGTCACGATCGTACAGATCACAGGCGCGCAGAACCTTAGCAATCGCTTCTATTCGGTTCATCCGCGCCGCAATGACAGGTTCCTAAACAGTTCTGGTGTTTTGCATGCGATTTACCGGGACCTTGATCTGACCCATATCAATTTCACGCGCCATTTGGTGGAAGAGCTTGAACAGGCAGAACCGGCCAAGTTCACCAGGGTCCGCGATGAGCTGAAACAAAACTGGGTGACGAAGATGCAAAACATGCTGTCGCGGATTGACGGCAAAATCATCTTGCTTTGGATGGCGGATCACAGCCCTGATCAGGCTGACCATCCCGCAGCGTCTGGGGCCGACCCGCTGTTCGTCGACCGAGAGATGCTAAACCAATTGGGTGGCTCTGCTGATGCGCTCGTCGAAATTGTATCCAGCCCTGACGAAGTTCAAGCTGGCTGGCGCAGGATGCTGTTCACCCCAATCGAAGAGATGGCGGCGCGGGAAATGTTGGGGCCGGTTGTGCATGAGCGTGCGGCACAACGGTTAAGCGCAGCCGTTGCAAAGCTTGTCCCATAAAAAATGGCCCGCAAAACAGCGGGCCATGATTGCTTTGATTTGAAAGAGATCAGAGTTTTTCGATCAGCTCTGGAACAGCGTCAAAAAGGTCGGCGACCAGACCGAAATCGGCGACCTGAAAGATAGGTGCTTCTTCGTCTTTGTTGATTGCCACAATGACTTTGCTGTCTTTCATACCAGCCAGGTGCTGGATTGCGCCAGAAATCCCGGCAGCAATGTAAAGGTCCGGGGCAACGACTTTGCCCGTTTGGCCAACCTGCCAGTCATTTGGTGCATAGCCTGAATCGACCGCAGCACGAGAGGCGCCAACAGCGGCCCCAAGTTTGTCTGCCAGTTTTTCAATCAGAGCGAAGTCTTCTTCTGAACCGACGCCGCGGCCGCCGGACACAACGACACCGGCGCTTGTCAGTTCGGGGCGGTCGCTGTCTGCGACCTTGTCTTCAACCCATTCCGACAGGCCTGGATTCGCAACTGCTGCGATGTCTTCGACAGCTGCAGACCCGCCCGCGTCGGCGGCGTCAAAAGTTGACGTGCGGAAAGACACGACCTTTTTGGCATCGTTTGATTTCACCGTTTGAATGGCATTGCCCGCGTAGATCGGGCGTTCAAAGGTTGACCCGTCCACGACGCCGGAAACATCAGAAATTACCATCACGTCCAGCAGGGCTGCGACGCGTGGCAATATGTTTTTTGCGCTGGCCGTGGCCGGGGCTACGATATGTTCGTAATCCCCTGCAAGGGAAACGATCAGATCGGCAATCGGTTCTGCAAGGCCATTGCCATATGCAGGATCATCCGCACAAAGCACTTTGGCCACGCCAGATAGTTTTGCGGCGTCTTGTGCCGCTGTCCCGCAGGACGCGCTGGCACACAGAACAGTGACGTCGCCCAAGGAGGAGGCCGCAGCAAGCGCTTTGGCGGTTGCGTCGGTGGCCAGCTGGCCGTTGTTGACTTCAGCGATCAGAAGTACAGCCATTACACCGCCCCCGCTTCTTTGAGTTTTTCGACGAGTTCATCCACAGAGCCAACGATGACCCCGGCCTGTCGATCCTCTGGTTCTTTTGTCTCGACCACCTCAAGGCGCGGTGTGACGTCAACGCCGTAATCGGCGGGTGTCTTTTCTTCCAAAGGTTTGCGCTTTGCCTTCATGATGTTGGGCAGCGACGCGTAACGCGGCTCGTTCAGGCGCAAATCGACGGTCACAATTGCGGGCAGTTTGACTTTGATCGTTTGCAAACCGCCATCAACTTCACGCGTTACCGTTGCAGAGTCTTCGTCTACATCCAGTTCTGATACAAAGGTCGCCTGGCTCCACCCCAGCAGGGCAGACAACATTTGGCCCGTTGCGTTCATGTCGTTGTCGATGGCCTGCTTTCCGGCAAGCACGATGCCTGGCTGTTCTTCGTCAATCACAGCCTTTAGGATCTTGGCGACGGCCAAGGGTTCAATATCTTGCTGAACGTCGTCGGTGGCGACAACCAGAATGGCGCGGTCGGCGCCCATGGCCATCGCCGTGCGAAGTGTTTCCTGAGCCTGCTTGACGCCAATCGATACGGCAACGATTTCTTCAACCTTGCCAGCTTCCTTCAAACGGATTGCTTCTTCGACAGCAATTTCGTCGAACGGGTTCATCGACATTTTCACATTGGCGAGATCGACACCTGTTCCATCCGCTTTCACACGAACTTTCACATTATAGTCGATCACGCGTTTGACCGGCACTAGCACCTTCATCAGCGTCGTCTCCATTGGCGTTTGGCCTACGTCGCGGCCATTTCAAATATCAAAAGAGTGTTAGCGTTTTGTGAGATCGAAAAACAGTGCAAAATCGACCTGCGACCGCGTCTATGCGTCCCAGCTAATTATTGCCGCGCAGGTGCCCGTGCTGGCTATCGGTTTGCGCCCGGTACCCAAAGCACGTCGGCTTTGCCATTGTCATTGGCTATTCTGCTGGCCACAAAGAACCAGTCCGACAAACGGTTCAGGTATTTCAGGGCAAATGGGTTTACCTGTTCACTGGCGGCCAGCTCTGCCGCCAGACGTTCCGCGCGTCGGGACACAGTACGGCACACGTGCAGTTGTGCGGCCAAAGGGCTGCCGCCGGGCAGGACGAAACTGCGCAGCGGTTCCAGCAATGCGTTCATCGCATCGATTTCAGCTTCCAGCCGATCAACCTGCGATTCCGTGATGCGCAATGGTGGGTATTCGGCCGTGGCGTCTTGGTCATAGTCAGGGCGGCACATGTCGGCGCCCAAATCGAACAGGTCGTTCTGGATGGATTGCAGCTGTGCATCCATTTCACCACTGGCCGAAAGCCGTGCGACGCCGACTGTGGCGTTGGTTTCATCCACGGTACCATAGGCCGAAACGCGCAAAGATTGTTTGGCGACCCGTGCGCCGTTGCCAAGGGCTGTTTCGCCAGCGTCGCCGGTCTTGGTATAGATTTTGTTCAGAACGACCATGAATTAGCCCCCAGAGCTGCGGAAATAGAGAAAGGCAAGGATCAACACGACCGCAAAGGCTTGCGCGTAGATTCGATACCGCATGATGCGGTTTGCATTCTTGCGATGAAATTCACCACCTTTGGCAAAAGAGCCAATTCCGACCATCAGGATGACCAGAACCGTGACGACAGCAAGGACGACGATAATGAACAGTGGATCTTGCAGCATTGGTTCCCTCTTGGTTGCGGCCTTGTACCATGTAGTTCCTTTTTGAGAAATAAGAACGGCTGCGTCACTTTTGTCCTTTGGAAATCACCCAGTCGAGTTGAGATGTGGACAGGATGCGTTTCAGCGCCCCGATCGCATAGGTTGGTTTTGTCACATAGTAGCGCGGCTTGGGGGCAGGGGCCTCTAGTGCCTTTATCAGTTTTTGCGTGACGGCAGAGGCGGGCAGCTCAAACGGGTCGGGGCCACGATCCTTTCTGGTCCGCTCTGCGATTGATTTGCGATAGTCTTCGACGAGCGGGGAGTTTTCCCAATCGATCCATCGGTTGAGGTTCGCCAATGCGTTTTCGCGAAATTTCGATGTGATCGGGCCGGGCTCTATCAGGATCATGTCAACACCGCTGCCGCGCAGTTCCAACCGATATGTGTCGCTGAGCCCCTCTAACGCGAATTTGGTGGCGACATAGGCGCCGCGCCACTTGGCCCCGACAAGGCCAAGAACAGAAGAGCAGTTCACGATGCGACCATGCCCCTGGTTTCGCATGACGGGAAGCACCTGTCGCATCAGGTCATGATAGCCAAAAAGGTTCGTCTCAAAGATAGAGCGCAATGCGTCACGCGGCAAATCTTCCAGGGCGCAGGGAATTGCAAATGCGCCGTTGTTGAACACTGCGTCCAGCGTTCCACCGGTCCGTTTCAGCGTTTCCTTAACGGCAGCCTCAACAGAGCTTTCGTCGGCATAGTCCAGTTGAAAGCTTTCCAGCCCTTCGGCGTTCAGGGTGTCGCAATCCTGTTCGGCCCGGCAGGTCGCAAAGACCCGCCATCCGCGTGCATCCAGTGTCTTGGCCGCATCGTATCCGATGCCGGACGAACATCCTGTAATCAGTATTGTTTTGGCGTGCATAATCTACCCGTTTTTGTCGGGCATAAGCTGAATTGAAAGCGACCTCAATGCGCTGGTTTATCGAACCGGGTCAGTATCCTGAAGAAAACGCCCGGCCATGTAGCCTTCGACGCCGGCCCCTTCAATTCGAATATGCACCCATCCATCGCCGGTTTCGTCCAGAACCTGCACTGCATCTGCATAGACAACCTGGTCAAGCACGGCCTCAGACGTGGACGGACCTGCGCGAACATTGACCCGCTCTCCAGAGACATAGCGCACGGTGACGTTCTCGTTCTCGGGGGCATCCGGGACGTTGGCTATTTCGACCGTCGGTGTTGGTGCGGGTTCGGCCGGTGGCGCAGTAAATATGAGGTTTCCGTCGTCACCGACGACAGCGGGGTTGTTGAACAGGTCAAGATAAGACGGCGCATCGATCGTTGGCTGGTCTTGGTTCAGGGATGCCGTTTGTTCCACGGGCGGCGCCACAGGGGCGGGTTCTGCCGGTGTGCCACCCAATTCTGGCGTGTTGGAAATCAGCGCAGCGATGCTTTCCGTAAGAGACGTTTTGTCAGCCGGCTCGACCCTGGCCACAGGGGCAGGGTCGGGAAGTTTATCCGCAAAATACATTGCGCCCACAAGGCAAACAACAAGCAGCAGCGTCAGTCTAATCATCACACAATTCTCAAAATTCGGCAGAACAGGGTCCGAATACCATAGTCGACTCGAAAAAGGTGGAGAAAGATTTGGATTTTCTCCCCTTTGTTTTCTTGTCCCCGACGAATCGCACAGGTATCACATCCCCTATGAATGACACAAAAGATACCCCACCAATAGACCCTCAGGACATAACAGAGCCGCTGCGCCGCGCGATCGGCGACCGCTATTTGACATACGCGTTGTCGACGATCATGCACCGCGCACTTCCGGATGCGCGTGATGGATTGAAGCCGGTGCATCGGCGTATTCTATATGCCATGCGAGAGCTGCGTTTGGCCTCTGGTGGCGGGTTCCGGAAATCCGCCAAAATCAGTGGCGACGTGATGGGCAACTATCACCCGCATGGTGATGCCGCGATTTACGACGCGATGGCCCGTTTGGCCCAGGATTTCAACGTCCGCTATCCGTTGGTGGATGGTCAGGGGAATTTCGGCAATATCGACGGGGATAACCCTGCGGCGTCACGATACACAGAAGCCAGAATGACAAGCGCGGCCGAAGCGCTGCTGGTCGGGCTGAATGAAAACGCCGTAGATTTTCGCGACAATTACGACGGCACGCTGACGGAACCTGCGGTTCTGCCGGCTGAGTTTCCGAATCTGCTCGCCAACGGATCGACCGGGATCGCCGTTGGGATGGCAACCAATATTCCGCCCCACAATATCGTCGAATTGTGTGACGCCTGTCTGCATCTGATCAAATCGCCGAATGCGCGGGATGAGACTTTGGTTGATTATATCCCCGGGCCTGATTTTCCGACCGGCGGGGTGATCGTAGAGCCGCGCGAAAACATACTGGAAGCGTATCGCACAGGGCGCGGCGCATTTCGTTTGCGCGCCAAGTGGGAAATCGAAGAGCTGCCTCGCGGCCAGTGGCAGATCGTGGTCACGGAAATTCCGTTCCAGGTTCAAAAATCCAAGATGATCGAAAAGATCGCGGATTTGATACAGTCCAAAAAGGTTCCGATCCTGACGGATGTGCGCGATGAAAGCGCCGATGATATCCGGCTGGTGCTAGAGCCGAGGTCGAAAAACGTCGATCCTGAAATGTTGATGGGAATGATGTTCAGAAATTCCGATCTGGAAGTTCGGTTCAACATGAACATGAACGTTCTGATCGACGGGCTGACGCCTAAGGTCTGTTCGCTCAAAGAAGTGCTGGGTGCGTTTCTGGACCACCGCCGTGACGTCTTGTTGCGCCGCAGTAAGTTCCGTTTGGAAAAAATCGACCATCGGCTTGAGGTTCTGGAAGGCTACATTATCGCCTTCCTCAACTTGGATCGCGTGATTGAGATTATTCGGAATGAGGATGAGCCAAAACCGATCATGATGGCTGAATTCGATCTGACGGATGTTCAGGCCGAAGCCATCTTGAACATGCGTCTGCGGTCCTTGCGGCGTCTTGAGGAAATGGAACTTAAGCGCGAGCATGAAGAACTGCTGATCGAGCGGGCCGGACTGGAAGACTTGCTGGCCGACGAAGGGCTGCAATGGCAGAAGATCAGCGAACAGCTGCGCGAGACCAAGAAACAATTCGGCAAGGATTACGAAGGTGGCGCAAGGCGGACTCAGTTTGCAGATGCCGCCGAAGTCGAAGAGGTGCCGCTCGAGGCGATGATCGAACGAGAGCCGATCACCGTCGTTTGTTCCAAAATGGGTTGGATCCGGGCCATGAAGGGTCACATCGACCTTGGGCAAGAGCTAAAGTTCAAAGATGGCGATGAAGGTCGCTTTATGTTCCATGCCGAAACCACCGATCGCATCCTGTTGTTTGGATCGAACGGGCGTTTCTACACAATCTCTGGCGCCAATCTGCCTGGTGGGCGTGGCATGGGGGAACCGGTTCGTCTGATCGTCGACCTGCCCAATGAGGCAGAGATCGTGTCGCTGTTTATCAGCGTTCCGGGGCGCAAAATGTTGGTGGCCTCCAGCGCGGGCGATGGTTTCGTTGTGCCCGAAGACGATGTCGTTGCCCAGACCCGAACCGGACGTCAGGTCTTGAATGTCAAAGACGGTGTCAAGGCGCATGTCTGTGTGAATGCAACGGGCGATCACGTTGCCTGTGTCGGCGAAAACCGCAAGGTTCTGGTTTTTCCTTTGTCCGAGTTGCCCGAAATGGGGCGCGGAAAAGGGGTTCGGCTACAGCGCTACAAGGATGGCGGTCTGTCCGATCTGACGACTTTTGTCCTAGAGGACGGCCTGAGCTGGAAAGACCCGGCCGGGCGGACCCGCACGGAAACCGAATTGACCGAATGGATTGGAAAACGCGCAACGGCTGGCCGGATGGCCCCAAGAGGATTTCCACGCGATAACAAGTTTACCTAAAGGATGAGGTTCAGCTGATACATGGCGCTCTCGGATCTTGAGACAGAATATGTAGGCAAGCGTGGTCGTTTGTTTCGGCTGGCGTCCTGGACCGGCCTGCTGACGGTTCTGACCCTGGGGATCTACCGGTTTTGGATGAAGACCCGCCTGCGCCGTTACTATTGGTCCTCGGTGCGTCCGGGCGGTCAACCGCTGGAATATGTTGGCGAGCCTTTGGAAAAGCTGCTGGGGTTCCTGATCGCAGTTGTGTTTCTGGCGTTCTACATTGGGATCGTGAACCTGTTGTTGATGTTCGCGTCTTTTTCTTTGCTGAACACCAATATCGCGGCCTATGCCGTATCCTTTGTCGGGCTGCTTCCGATCATGTTCTACGCCCGGTTTCGTGCAAGGCGCTATATCTTGGCACGAACGCGCTGGCGGGGTGTTCGGTTTGGAATGGATCAGGGGGCGTGGGGCTATGCATGGCGCGCCTTGGTGCATTGGGCGGTTACGATCCTTTCCTTGGGTTTGCTGTGGCCCAGAATGACGTTTTGGCTGGAAAAATACCGAACTGACCTGACCTATTTCGGATCGCAAAAATTTGTCCAACAGGGCCAATGGAAAATGCTGTTTCGCCCGGCTTTGCCTTGTTTGGCAGGCATGATCATCGTCGCCATAGGGGCCGTTGTGGCCTATCTTGGGGACGAGGCCGCTGGAATTCCGGTCATCGTAATCGGCTCACTGATCGCCCTTTACGGTTTGGTTCATTACAATGTTCATAGCTTCCGGCTTTTGACCAACACGAAGACATTAGGAGGCGTTTCGTTCATCGCCAAACCGCGGCCCGGAAAGGTCCTTTGGATCTACATCTCGGGGTATTTTCTGGTGTCTTTTCTTGCCGTTTTGTTAGCGGCACTGTTCGGGGCGATTTTCGTTGCGGTAAATCTGGCGATGCTGCCAAACCCTGATGAGTTGGGTTTCTTGGATTTGATGACAGGCACAGGCGGTGGTATTTTCATGAGTTCGCTATTATGGCCAATATTGTATTTCACGGTCTTTATTATGTGGTTTGCGTTGCGCCAAATCTTTGTGGTTATGCCTTTGGCCCGCCACTACGCCGAAACGCTTCAGATCGTCGGTGCGGACAAGTTGATTGGGATCGAACAGCGCGCCCGTGATGAATTCGAAGAGGCCGAAGGCTTTGCCGATGCATTGGATCTTGGGGCGGCGATATGACGGGGACTGTCATTAATGTCGGGGCAAAAGCGCAGGCTTTTCAGGATTTTGCGGATTTTCTTGACGGCACAAACGCAGTTGTTCGCCGTGCAGAGATCACGATTGTAGAAACCGCGAATGGGCCGGTGCTTGAGATTTCACCGCCAGAGATGAAACCGGTGCGTTGGCCTCTTGACGATTTACGCACGGTGCCAGGGCAGGCGGCTAAGGACATGATGGTCTTGGCCGTCAAGGGCGATCCGGTCGCACGTTTAATCGTTACGGATGAAGAGGCACAGCGTCTGTTCAAGGCGCGGGCACGCAATCTGAAACGACGCCCCCCGGTCAAGGGCAAGGGCAAGCTATTTGCCTGGGCCGTGGCCGCTATTTGTTCTGTGGCGTTGATTATCTTCGTCTTGGTGCCGATCCTGGCGGACCAACTGGCGGAATACCTGCCTGCAAAAGGTGAAAAGGCGCTTGGTGACAAGACGTTTGAACAAATCCGGACGGCGCTGTCCGGTGACACGTTTGAGGCCATTGGCATTTGCGATAATCCCGAAGGCGTCGCGGCCTTGGCAACAATGCAAGCCCGTCTGGAAGCGCAAACAGACCTTCCCTATCCGCTAGAGGTTCATGTTCTTGATCACCATTTGATCAATGCCTTTGCGCTGCCCGGTGGACGGGTGGTGATTTTCAGGGGACTGATCGATGCCGCTGAAAGCCCGGATGAAGTGGCCGCCGTTTTTACCCATGAAATTGGCCATGTCGTGAACCGTGATCCGACCCGTGGGGCGTTGCGGTCGGCGGGGTCTATTGGCGTGCTTGGGTTGGTCTTGGGGGACTTTGCCGGCGGGGCTGTCGTGTTGTTCATGGCCGAACGTCTGATCAATGCGACCTACAGTCAGGATGCTGAGGCCAAGGCGGATGCTTTTGCGCATGAAACGCTGATCTCTGCGGGTATCGCACCTTCTGCATTGGGAACAATGTTTGAACGGTTGCGCGATGAGTACGGCGAATCCGAGGGCATCGTTGCGCATTTTCAGGCCCATCCGCAGCTTGGCGATCGAATCAATGCGGCCAACGCGGCGAATGTCGGTATGACTGGCGAAAACCTGCCATCTCTTTCAAAGACCGATTGGGCCGCGTTGCAAAATATATGCGGTTGATTGCTTTGGCAGCTGCGCTCGGTTAGGTCTTGGCAAAACAGAGGAGCAAGACATGGCACAGGCAATCCGGAATTTGGCGTTTCTAGTTCTCACCGCAGGTCTGGCTGCCTGTTCAGCGCCTGCCAATGTTGATGCGCCCCGGGTTCCGATGGGGGACTTTGATCTTGGCCTCAATGTCGTTGTCGTCAACAACCCCGAAGTTTTGCCCTTCTCGCGCAGTGCCAGCGATCAAGAGTGGAAAGCCAAGATGGCCCTCGCGATGGATGAGCGGTTTGGCGATTATGCCGGCGGAAAACTGTATAATATTGGCGTCAAAGTAGAGGCATACGCCCTGGCCATACCAGGTGTCCCGGTGTTGTTCACACCCAAGTCAGCCTTGGTGATTGTTGTGAATATTTATGATGATGCTCAACAGAAAAAACTAAATGCTGAACCCAAGTCGTTCACGGTCTTTGAAAGCATTTCTGCAGAAACCATGGTGAGTTCAGGGCTGACGCAGTCAAAAGACGAACAGATGACGACGCTCACGCAGAATGCAGCTAAAATGATTCAGGATTGGATTCTGGAAAATCCAGAGTGGATCGGGCTGCCGCCAGTGTCTGAACAACAGGCTAATGTTGCGAGCGACTCAACCACTGCGGCTGCGCCAGGTGCGACTGCTCAATAGGCGCTGGATGGCACGCCCTCGGCAGGCTTAACGGCCTTTGGGGATGGTTCTGTCGTCGAACCCGCTGCACAAAGCGGTGAAACTGGCAACTGACGCTTGATTTTATCTTCAAATACAAATAACCACCGCGCGGAAGATCAACCGGGCCGATTGTGGCCCCAATATCATGAGGCTTTAGGTCTATGGCGAAGGAAAAGTTTGAACGTAATAAGCCGCACGTAAACGTTGGCACGATTGGTCACGTTGACCACGGTAAAACGACGTTGACGGCTGCGATTACGAAGCAGTTTGGTGAATTCAAGGACTACGCGGATATTGACGCGGCGCCCGAAGAAAAAGCCCGTGGTATCACGATTTCGACGGCTCACGTTGAGTATGAAACAGACAGCCGTCACTACGCGCATGTCGATTGCCCCGGCCACGCTGACTATGTGAAGAACATGATCACTGGTGCGGCTCAGATGGACGGCGCTATTCTTGTTGTGAACGCAGCAGATGGCCCAATGCCTCAGACGCGTGAGCACATCCTTTTGGGTCGCCAGGTTGGCATCCCTTACATGGTCGTGTTCCTGAACAAAGTTGACCAGGTCGACGACGAAGAGCTGCTCGAGCTTGTTGAAATGGAAGTTCGTGAGCTTCTGAACGAATACGAATACCCAGGCGACGATATTCCAATCATCGCAGGTTCTGCTTTGGCAGCGCTTGAAGGCCGTGACCCAGAAATCGGCGAAAACAAGATCGCTGAGCTGATGGAAGCTGTCGACAGCTACATCCCAACACCAGAGCGTGCTGTTGACCAGCCGTTCCTGCTGCCCATCGAGGATGTGTTCTCGATCTCTGGTCGCGGAACTGTTGTGACGGGCCGTGTTGAGCGTGGCGCTGTTAACGTTGGTGACGAGATCGAAATCGTCGGCATCAAAGACACGCAGAAAACGACCTGTACGGGTGTTGAAATGTTCCGCAAGCTGCTTGATCGCGGTGAAGCTGGTGACAACGTTGGTGTTCTTCTGCGCGGTATCGACCGTGAAGCCGTTGAGCGTGGCCAGATCCTGTGTAAGCCAGGTTCGATCACACCACACACCAAGTTCGAAGCCGAGGTTTATATCTTGACGAAAGACGAAGGTGGCCGTCACACGCCATTCTTTGCGAACTACCGTCCACAGTTCTACTTCCGGACTACAGACATCACCGGCACGGTGACACTTGCTGAAGGTACGGAAATGGTGATGCCAGGCGACAACGTTGCCTTCACCGTTGAACTGATCGCGCCAATCGCGATGGAAGAAAAGCTGCGCTTCGCGATCCGCGAAGGTGGCCGCACCGTCGGGTCCGGCGTTGTGTCAAAAATTATCGAGTAATCTTTCGATCTCGAAGCGAAAAGGCCGTCCTTCGGGGCGGCCTTTTTTGTTTTAGTCTTCTTCGGGCGGATACCCGGCCCGAATGTCCGTTTCACGCGTAATTCTGTCTAGGCTGCGGTTCAGCCGGCGCCCAAGTTTTGTGTATTCCTCGTTTGCCAGGCCGCGTGGGATTTCGACATCCCATTTTACAATCGTGAAGGCACCCTGCGCGAAGGGGAAGGGAAACTTCATTTTGTCCCAGGTCTTCATGCGCCAGGCCGACTTCGCAGACCAGGCGTACAGGTAAATTGGTCGCCCCGACGACCGGGCCCATCCAATTGCGTGAGGTTTGCTTTTTCTGGCCGGTCCATTGGGCCCGTCGGCGGCGATGCCGACACTGGCCCCTTGCTTGATTTCCCGCAAGATCAGTCGAGAGCTGGCAAGGGTCGAATGCTTCGAAGACATTTCAATCGGGTCCAGGCCGAACTGACGCATAGATCCACCGACCAACTGTCCTGCGGGCGACGTATCATGGAGCGGCTTGATCTTGGCCACATCGTTGGGCCAGTGCAGCCCGGACATCAGCAGGCTACTATGCCAGGACACAACGATCACCGGGCCGTCGCGCAAGGTTTCCTCAAGTTCGCGGATTCCAACAGCGTCCCACCGCGTCGTCGAATTGCAAAGCTTGAGATATGACGAGATGATTGTCGAAAAAAGCCAGATGAGCGTTTTCGAATTTTCGATGCGTTTTCGCAGGTTCATTTGCAATTATTCAATCTAGTCTGATGTTTCGTCTGTTATTTGGGTCATATTTGCGTCTGGATACAAGAGGAAGTCTTGCATGTGAATGGGATTGCCGTTATGCGCTTCTTCGGCTTTAGGGGTTTAGCTCAGTTGGTAGAGCATCGGTCTCCAAAACCGAGGGTCGTGGGTTCGAGTCCCCCAACCCCTGCCAAAGCCACATTCAACCATGTATTGGGTTTCTGTGTGTCACATGATCGATGTGGCACAAAATTGGATATTCGCATCCCAATTAGGGGGGCTTCCTAAAGTGCGTGGGCGCTGAGCGGATTCGAACATGCGTTTGCGTAGGGATCAAACAGTCCCAGATATTCTAGCTCTGCATTTGTTTGTTTGGACAGAATAATGTTCGTGCTCAGGATGAACGCGTTGATGACCTTTTCGCGGTCAGCCGGTTCTTTTGGATCCTTCGGGGCAAACCAACGCGGATAGCCGATCACCCTGGCAAAATCGATTGGCAACTCTGATTTCAGCTGAACCAAGTAATCAGTGACAAACAGCGTTGTTTCTTCGCTTTGCGCGATGTTTTTTCCGAAAGCGTCCTGCAAGCACCCTTTGATCCATGCCAATGGCTGCTCGCGCAAAGCAAAGATGCCTATCGCGGGAACGGATGCCAGTGAGAGGATCAGTAATCTGCGTGTTAGCTTGGTCATCAGATCATCCGTGCCGCGCGCAGCGACATTGCCGAAAGGGTGAGCGTTGGGTTCGCGGGCGAGCAACTGGGAAAAGCGCCTGATCCAAGAATGAACAGGTTTGAGATGCCGTGGTACCTTAATTTACTGTCCACCACGCTATTGGTTGGGTCAGTCCCCATCTTGGTCGTCCCTTGAATATGGGCCTCGGTCTTGCTGAGTTCGCTGACGGACAGAGCCTCTATTTCCCATGGCAATACCGATTGGATTTGGTCTGTCGCTCGTTTTAACCCAGCCAGCGCATAGTTCGAATGCCCTGTCCATTCAATGAACGGAGCATCATCGCGCAACAGGATTCGATTTTCCTGTTGTGGCAGATCCTCGGCAATTAGTTTCAGGTTCAGCCTCTCAGTCCATCTATCTTTATCTTGGCGCAACTCAACCGGTGCATTGTAGTTTTCGATCATTACGGCGGCAGCTGAGGTTCTGTCGATGTCATCATAAAAATGATAGCCGTGACCGGTGATCGACGTCCCGCCAAAGTAATTTTTCTGCGGCACATCAACCTTTAGGTACAAAGAAGTCTGTTCGTGCAGATGGGTGCCGATCAAGGGGTTGTCAAAGCCGCTTCGTAACAGGATAGCGGCATTGTTCACTGCATTGGTCCCCAAGGCAATGAGATCGGCTGTAATGGGGGTGTCCTTCCCCTCAGAACGGATGATTGCGGTCTTGGCAATGCCGGCGGTGGTTTCAACGGCGTAGACTTCGGCATCGTGTAGTAACGACAGGCCGGGGCGCGCGAATTTCTCGGACGCATTGAGGATCGTGAATTTCGCATCAATCGGGCACAAATGACAAACGCCGTTGGAACAACAATTTGCGCGGCTCCCGCCGTTGGATCTTGCGGATGGGGCGGGAAACCACAGGGGATCATGGTCCTGAAGAACGGCGTCAGACAGTGATGGAATATGTGGCGGATAGGGGAAAGCTGTGGACCTTGGCAAAACGGCCTCGTTGCCGCCACCGGCAATCTCCATAATTGTTTCAACCTCGCCATAATAGGCTTCCAGATCGTCATAGGAGATTGGCCAGTCTTCACCGACACCAGCCAGAGTGCGAAGCTTAAAATCATTCGGATGGAACCGTGGGGTCTGGCCCCACCAACAGTTTGAGTTGCCACCAAATACAGTATGCGCAACCCATTCTTTTTCGTGACCGCTGGTGTTGGACATGGGCCAATCTTCCAAACCGTTGATTTGATTTTCAACCTGGTCCCAATGTTCTTGGATGCCGCCCTTTTCAACAACGAGAACAGATAGATTGCGCGGAAGTCCGTACAGAAAAAACATAGAGGCAAAACTGCTGCCCGCTATGATCACATCCCAATGTCTTGCCTGAGCTTGCGATGCATTTACGGTTTCAAACATGGCACCCACTTTGTTGTCCTCTCAAGACTATCTCGTTCAACGAAAAATGAGAGATTAAGATGTCATCATCGAACCTTGGTGGACAGGGTAAAAGATATGGCTGCGGCAATCAATCCGGCCATGTTGCAAGGTCCTCGCATGGTCCAAGCTGATACCGGTTTGACACAGGGATGGGAAATTGGATCCGGCTTGAAAACAGCGGGGCAGGCCGTCAATTGCGCTGGCCTTTGGTAGCCGCTAGAACAGCGATCAATGAGCCGCTTAATCCTCTTCAACAAGCCCTTTGGCCTCCTGTCCCAATTCACTGATAAGGGAACAGAGGGCTCTGCGCGGCCGACGCTGTCTAACTTTATTGACGTGCCTGGGGTTTATGCCGCTGGACGGTTGGACCGGGACAGCGAGGGGCTGTTGGTGTTGACCGATGACGGTAAACTGCAACATCGCATTGCGCATCCTGACAGCAAGATGTCCAAGACCTATTGGGTTCAGGTCGAAGGCGTGCCAGACGACGCTGCATTGAGGCAATTGGGGCAGGGCGTTAAATTGAAGGATGGGATGACCGCGCCCGCACAGGCCGCGTTGATGCCAGAGCCGGAAAACCTTTGGCCACGCGATCCGCCGGTCCGGTTCCGGAAATCCGTGCCGGACAGCTGGATGTCTTTGACGATTTCAGAAGGGCGCAACCGACAGGTGCGCCGGATGACCGCTGCTGTGGGGTACCCGACCTTGCGACTCATCCGTTATCGCGTCGGGGACTGGACGATTGAGGGTCTTGAAAACGGTACATGGCGCGACGCTTAGCGATCTGTTCCATGGCGAAAAATATGCGAAATTCAGTCTTATAGGGCCAATCATCGCCCTCCTTGCGCAACATGCGACGGAATCGTGAGCGGATCGCACTTGAATTGAGCCATCAAACGCCGTATCTGCGCCAGATGTGAATAAACCGATCAGGTGAGAAGAATGGCAAAAACGATGAATCCGCTGCAGTTTATCCAGCAAGTCAGAGGCGAAGTCTCTAAGGTTGTCTGGCCGACGCGGCGCGAGGTTTTGTTGACCACTGGCATGGTGTTTGTCATGGCGGCCCTGACTGCAATCTTCTTTTTCTTCGTGGATTTTGCAATTCGCGGTGGTCTGAAGGCCATTTTGGATATGTTCGGCTAACCAAGCAACGAAACCGGGTTGGTGGAACGCCTGCAATTCCTTTTTGACCATGGCCGCCAAAACGGGCTTGGGCGGAACATGATTTGGAATTCGAAGCACGAGGCTTGAATTTAGTTATTTTCGCCTGTAATCCGTGCGGAACTTTCCGGAAATGGCGTGCTTCGATTCGAGTCGCACGCCGATTTTTGTTGTGGGCATGCGGGCAACCGTATTTGATTTTTAACTCTTGGGCATGTGTCCCGGGCAACGCAAAGGCGAAAACAGATGGCGAAACGGTGGTATTCGGTAAGCGTCCTCTCAAACTACGAGAAAAAGATCGCCGAGCAAATCAAAGACGATGCTGCCGCGGCTGGTCTGGAAGATGAAATCCAAGAGGTGCTGGTTCCGACCGAAGAAGTCATCGAAGTGCGCCGCGGTAAAAAAGTAACCGCAGAGCGCCGCTTTATGCCGGGCTATGTTCTGGTGCGGATGGAAATGAGCGATCGCGCCTATCACCTGATCAATTCGATCAACCGGGTCACAGGCTTTCTTGGCGCCATGGGCAAGCCGATGCCGATGCGTGATTCCGAAGTGAACGCGATTTTGAATCGTGTTGAAGAAAATGAACAATCGCCACGTACTCTGGTCCGTTTCGAAGTTGGCGAAAAGGTCGCCGTTTCCGATGGTCCATTCGAAGGCTTCGATGGTTTGGTCGAGGATGTGGATGATGAAAACCAGCGCCTGAAGGTGACGGTTTCGATTTTTGGCCGGGCAACCCCGGTCGAACTGGAATACACGCAGGTGACGAAAGAAATCTAAGCGTGTTGTGAGCGTGGGAGGTTCGGCGCGCGCGCGTGACCGACCGTACCACTAAACCCAAGACCATCGGCATCGCGATGCTGGTGGAGGTGAAAAAGGAGAGGCCACATGGCCAAAAAACTCGCAGGTACGATGAAACTGCAGGTTCCAGCAGGTAAAGCAAACCCGTCCCCACCCGTGGGTCCGGCGCTTGGTCAGCGCGGAATCAACATCATGGAATTCTGTAAGGCATTTAATGCTAAAACGCAGGATCTAGAGCCGGGCGCACCTTGCCCGACGATCATTACCTATTACCAGGACAAGTCCTTCACGATGGACATAAAGACGCCACCTGCGTCTTACTTCCTGCGCAAAGCAGCCAAGCTTCAGTCTGGTGCGAAATTGCCAGGCCGTGAAGTTGTCGGGTCTGTTTCCATCAAGCAGGTTCGTGAAATTGCCGAAGCCAAAATGAAAGACCTCAACGCCAATGATATCGATGCGGCGATGAAGATCATTCTTGGATCAGCAAGCTCTATGGGCATTGAGGTGAAAGGATAATCGTCATGGCAAAATATGGAAAACGTACAACTGCCGCGCGCGAAGCTTTTGCTGGTAAATCTAATCTGACCGTAGAAGATGCGGTTTCTTTGGTTAAAGGCAACGCCAGCGCCAAGTTCGACGAAACAGTCGAAATCGCTCTGAACCTGGGTGTTGACCCTCGCCACGCTGACCAAATGGTTCGTGGTGTTGTGTCTTTGCCAAATGGTACAGGTAAAACGGTTCGCGTTGCTGTTTTTGCGCGTGACGCAAAAGCGGACGAAGCAAAAGCTGCTGGTGCAGATATTGTTGGCGCCGAAGACCTGATGGAAACTGTTCAGGGCGGCACGATTGAATTTGATCGTTGCATCGCGACACCTGACATGATGCCAATCGTTGGTCGTCTTGGTAAAGTTCTTGGCCCACGCAACCTGATGCCAAACCCACGGGTTGGTACGGTGACGATGGATGTCGAGGCTGCTGTAAAAGCTGCCAAAGGTGGTGAAGTGCAGTTCAAAGCTGAAAAAGCCGGCGTTGTTCACGCTGGACTTGGCAAAACCTCTTTTGACGAAGGCAAATTGGTTGAAAACGTTCGCGCATTCGTTGACGCGGTTCAAAAAGCCAAGCCTGCCGGTGCAAAAGGGTCTTACATGAAGAGCATCACGATCAGCTCTACCATGGGCCCAGGCGTCACAGTTTCTGTGGACTCTGCCAGCGGCAACTAAGCCAGATAAAAAGAATTACGAAAGGCGGGTCTGTTTTGGCCCGCCTTTTTTGTTGCGCATCTTTCTGGTCTGGCTAGGGTCGTGGCGTCATTGGGGGGAATTTACATGAAACCACTTGGAATTGGCTTGATCGGCTGCGGCGTGATCAGTGGGATCTACCTGCAAAGATGCAGGACATTCCCGCAAATCGAAATGCGGGCTGTGTCAGATCTTTCGCCAGAAGCCGCCAAGGCGCGAGGCGAAGAATTTGATGTTCCGGCGGTGACGCCAGAACAGCTGTTGCAGCGTGAGGATGTGGACATCGTGCTGAACCTCACAGTGCCTGCGGTGCATGTAGAGGTCGGGCTGGCGGCCATTGCGGCTGGCAAACATGTCTATTCCGAAAAACCTTTTGGCAGCACCGTGGCCGAGGCGCAGACGTTAATGGATGCGGCCAGTGCGGCAGGGCTTCGCGTAGGATGTGCGCCTGATACGTTTCTGGGCGGCGCGCATCAATCCGCGCGGGATATTCTGGACCGTGGCCAAATCGGGCAGCCCCTGGCCGGGACCGCAACCCTGATGCTGGCAGGGCACGAGCGTTGGCATCCGAACCCCGACTTTTATTACAGCCATCCGGGTGGCGGGCCCGTTCTGGATATGGCGCCCTATTATGTCTCTACGATGGTAAACTGCCTTGGGCCTGTGCGTCGGGTTTCGGCGCTTGGGTCCCGCAGCCGCGACAGCCGTGTCATTGCGACGGGGCCGCGGGCGGGGCAGAGTGTTCCGGTAGAGGTTTTGACCCATGTGGCCGGGGTCATGGAATTTGTGAACGGCGCGTTGGTGCAGATCGTGTCCAGCTTTGATGTGTTGGGCCATCGCCATACTCCGCTGGAAATTTACGGGACCGAAGGCTCTATGACGATCCCTGATCCGAACGGCTATGTCGGTGAGGTAGAGCTGTTCAATGATGGTGAATGGCAGGCCCAGCCCGTGAACCACGCCTATGGCGACGACAACTACCGGGGCATTGGGTTGGCCGATATGGCAGAGGCAATCGTGACGGGGCGCCCGCATCGCGCATCTGGTGAATTTGCGCTGCATGTGCAAGACATCATGGAATCCCTGATTTCGTCAGCAGAGCAGGGCGTTGCGGTGGAATTAACCACCCGATGCGATCGTCCAGCGGCCCTGATGCCGGGTGGATCCGTTGGGGATCTTGGCTAGGCTGGCGATGAATTGCAGGCCAAAGGGCAACTTTGCTCTTTTCATTTCCGTTTAAAACGCCTAATACGCGCGGGCTCAGGTCGCTACGGAT
This sequence comes from Marinosulfonomonas sp., assembly GCA_051251595.1. GTDB lineage: Bacteria > Pseudomonadota > Alphaproteobacteria > Rhodobacterales > Rhodobacteraceae > NORP110. Next base: position 68,501 of record JBPOFA010000001.1, on the reverse strand, counting down.
TCGTGGCGGCCTGTGTGATTCGTCCGAGACGGTGGGTGGCTTTGCCATAAATCCTGCCTGAGGCGGGAATGGAACAATGATTTCCTGGGCTCGTTCCCGGGGGTGAGATTGCGAAGGACCCGTGAGGACCCGATTGTCGGGTGATTGCCCGGCAAAATACGAGCCGGAGGGTTAAACCTCCTAAATTGGAGTGAAACTGTGGATAGAGCACAAAAAGAGAAAGTGGTCGAGGAACTCGGCCAGATCTTTGAAAGCTCTGGCGTTGTGGTGGTATCACACTACGCTGGTCTGACAGTTGCTGAGATGCAGGATCTGCGCGCTTCTATGAGCGAAGCAGGTGGATCCGTTCGCGTTGCCAAGAACAAGCTCGCCAAACTCGCCCTTGAAGGAACGCCGAACGCTTCGATCAGCGATCTTCTCAATGGTATGACAGTACTTTCCTATTCAGAGGATCCTGTGGCTGCGGCCAAGGTTGCTGTGGATTTCGCTAAAGATAACGAAAAGCTCGTTATTCTTGGCGGGGCTATGGGTGGTACTGCACTTGACGTCGACGGTGTAAAAGCGGTCGCCAAAATGCCTTCACGTGACGAGCTTATTGCTTCGATCGTTGGCTGTATTGGTGCGCCTGCTTCTAATATCGCCGGTGCCATTGGCGCGCCTGCTTCTAATATCGCGAGCATTCTTTCAACTCTGGAAGAGCGGGAAGCCGCGTAAAGCAACTTTAGGACCACGCGTGGGTTGAAATCTCACACGTTGGAACACATCTGAAAGAACGGAAAACAGTATAATGGCTGATCTGAAAAAACTTGCTGAAGAGATTGTGGGTCTTACCCTTCTTGAAGCACAGGAACTGAAGACGATCCTCAAAGACGAATATGGCATCGAGCCCGCTGCTGGCGGCGCTGTGATGGTTGCTGGCGGCGCAGACGCCGGCGGTGCTGCTGAGGAAGAAAAGACTGAATTTGACGTTGTCCTGAAAAACGCAGGCGCATCAAAAATCGGCGTGATCAAAGAAGTTCGCGGCATCACTGGTCTTGGCCTGAAAGAAGCCAAGGATCTGGTTGAAGCTGGCGGCAAGATCAAAGAAGGCGTCTCTAAGGACGAAGCAGAAGAGATCAAAGGCAAGCTGGAAGCAGCTGGCGCAGAGGTCGAACTGGCCTAAGGTCTTTGGGCTTCACGGCCCAGTAAAAAATTTGGCTGGATCCGAAATATCGGGTCCAGCCGAACCTGTCTTAGAAAGGGTCTTTTTTTGAAAGACCCTTTCTAAGGAGAGGTTCCGGATCGGGAGCGCATCGGTGGGACGATGGGCAGGAATAGACCGGAAACCCCTGTTTCAAGGGCGTAGAGCCGCAGCCCCAGCGGAATCTACGTTTGCGAAAATGAAAGGTGACTACGCGCATGGCGACGTCCTTCCTAGGCCAAAAACGACTCCGTAAATACTATGGCAAAATCCGTGAAGTTTTGGAGATGCCGAACCTTATTGAGGTCCAGAAATCATCTTATGATCTGTTCCTGAATTCAGGTGATGAACCCCAGCCGATGGACGGCGAGGGGATCAATGGTGTTTTTCAATCGGTGTTCCCGATTAAAGATTTCAACGAAACATCCATTCTTGAATTCGTAAAATACGAACTTGAGCAGCCAAAATACGATGTTGAGGAATGTCAGCAACGTGACATGACCTACAGCGCGCCGTTGAAGGTGACGCTGCGTTTGATCGTATTTGAAGTCGACGAAGATACGGGTGCGAAATCCGTTAAGGACATCAAAGAACAAGACGTGTTCATGGGCGACATGCCCCTGATGACGCCAAGCGGCACATTCGTCGTGAACGGAACAGAGCGGGTCATCGTTTCCCAGATGCACCGTAGCCCGGGCGTGTTCTTTGACCATGACAAAGGAAAAACGCACTCTTCAGGCAAGCTGTTGTTTGCATGCCGGATCATTCCGTACCGTGGGTCTTGGCTGGATTTCGAATTCGACGCCAAAGATCTTGTGTTTGCGCGTATTGATCGTCGCCGTAAGCTGCCTGTCACAACGTTGCTTTATGCGCTTGGGTTGGATCAGGAAGGCATTATGGATGCCTACTATGATACGGTTCAGTTCACGCTGCAAAAAGACAAAGGGTGGGTCACCAAGTTCTTTCCGGAACGTGTTCGGGGAACACGTCCTGAATATGATTTGATTGATGCAAATACCGGTGAAGTCATTGCCGAAGCCCACAAGAAAATTACCCCACGCGCGGTTAAAAAGCTGATCGACGAAGGTAAGGTTTCAGAACTCTTGGTTCCGTTTGACCGGATCATCGGTCGCTATGCCGCAAAAGATATCATCAACGAAGAAACCGGCGCGATCTATGTCGAAGCCGGGGATGAGCTGACTTGGGAACTGGACAAGAACGACGAAGTCGTTGGTGGTTCTCTTAAGGAACTACTGGATGCAGGTATTACCGACATCCCTGTTCTTGACATCGACAACGTCAATGTTGGCGCTTATATGCGCAACACGCTGGTCAGCGACAAGAACATGAACCGCGAAACGGCGCTCATGGATATCTATCGCGTTATGCGCCCGGGTGAGCCACCGACCGTCGATACGGCCTCTGCCTTGTTTGACACGTTGTTCTTTGACAGCGAACGGTATGACCTGTCTGCCGTTGGTCGTGTCAAGATGAACATGCGTCTTGATCTGGATGCTGAAGATACACAGCGCACGCTTCGCAAAGAAGACATTGTTGCCTGTATCAAAGCGCTGGTCGAGCTGCGTGATGGCATCGGCAACATTGATGACATCGACCACCTTGGAAACCGTCGGGTTCGCTCTGTCGGTGAATTGATGGAAAACCAGTACCGCGTTGGTCTGTTGCGCATGGAACGTGCGATCAAAGAGCGTATGTCCAGCGTCGAAATCGACACTGTCATGCCTCAGGATTTGATCAACGCAAAACCTGCTGCTGCTGCGGTTCGCGAATTCTTTGGCTCGTCGCAGCTGTCGCAGTTCATGGACCAAACCAACCCGCTGTCCGAAGTCACGCACAAGCGCCGCTTGTCCGCGCTTGGGCCCGGTGGTTTGACCCGCGAACGTGCCGGGTTTGAGGTGCGCGACGTGCACCCAACTCACTACGGCCGGATGTGTCCGATTGAAACGCCCGAGGGACCGAATATTGGTCTGATCAACAGCTTGGCGACCTTCGCTAAAGTCAACAAATACGGCTTTATCGAAACACCTTATCGCAAGGTTGTTGATGGTCAGGTCAGCGACGAAGTCAACTATATGGCGGCGACCGAAGAAATGCGCCACGTTGTTGCGCAGGCCAACGCCAACCTCGACGACCAGGGCCGTTTCGTAAACGATCTGGTGTCGACACGTCAGGCTGGGGAATACACCCTTGCGCCGCGCGAATCTGTGGACCTGATTGACGTTTCACCAAAACAGCTGGTGTCTGTTGCGGCCTCGCTTATTCCGTTCCTTGAAAACGATGACGCGAACCGGGCCCTGATGGGATCGAACATGCAACGTCAGGCCGTGCCTTTGCTGCGCGCCGAGGCGCCGCTTGTTGGTACCGGTATCGAAGAAGTCGTTGCACGGGATTCCGGTGCTTCGATCATGGCGAAGCGAGCAGGCGTCATCGACCAGGTTGATGCGCAGCGTATCGTTGTTCGCGCGACTGCTGATCTAGAAGTCGGCGACCCTGGCGTGGACATCTATCGTCTGCGCAAGTTCCAGCGTTCGAACCAGAACACATGTATCAACCAGCGCCCCTTGGTGAAGGTTGGTGACAGTGTTGGCAAAGGCGAAGTTCTGGCCGATGGTCCATCCACTGATTTGGGTGAATTGGCTTTGGGTAAAAACGTGCTCGTCGCGTTTATGCCTTGGAACGGCTACAACTACGAAGACTCGATCCTGATCTCTGAGCGGATCGTTCGCGACGACGTGTTTACCTCGATTCACATCGATGAATTCGAAGTTGCGGCGCGCGATACAAAGCTTGGGCCAGAAGAAATCACACGCGACATTCCAAACGTTGGTGAAGAAGCGCTGCGCAACCTCGATGAGGCTGGTATCGTTTACATCGGCGCGGATGTGGCCCCTGGTGATATTCTGGTGGGTAAGATCACACCAAAAGGCGAAAGCCCGATGACGCCAGAAGAAAAGCTGCTGCGCGCCATCTTTGGTGAAAAAGCGTCTGACGTTCGTGACACATCACTGCGGGTTAAGCCTGGTGATTTTGGTACGGTCGTAGAGGTGCGGGTCTTTAACCGTCACGGCGTCGAAAAAGACGAACGTGCGGTTCAGATCGAGCGTGAAGAAGTCGAACGTCTGGCCCGTGACCGCGACGATGAGATGGTTATCCTGAACCGGAACATCTATGCGCGTCTTGCGACAATGCTGGTGGGTAAGACTGCCGTTAAAGGACCAAAAGGCGTCAGTGCAAACACTGAAATCACCCATGAACTGCTGGACGACCTGTCCCGCGGTCAGTGGTGGCAGCTTGCAGTGTCTGACGACAAAGAAGCCGCTCAGATCGAAGCTTTGAATGCGCAATATGAGGCCCAGACACGGGCGCTTGAGGCGCGGTTCGAAGACAAGGTTGAAAAAGTCCGTCGTGGGGATGACCTGCCACCGGGTGTGATGAAGATGGTAAAAGTCTTTGTTGCTGTGAAGCGCAAGCTGCAGCCTGGTGATAAAATGGCTGGTCGCCACGGGAACAAAGGTGTGATTTCCAAGGTTGTACCGATGGAAGACATGCCGTTCCTTGCGGACGGGACGCCTGTTGATTTCGTGCTGAACCCGCTTGGTGTTCCATCACGGATGAACGTCGGTCAGATCCTTGAAACACATATGGGCCGTGCGGCCCGTGGCCTTGGTCATCAGATTGCTGAAGCTTTGGGGGAATATCGCCGGACTGGTGATATGACGCCTGTGCAGGACGCAATGAAGATCGCCTATGGCGACGAAGTGTTCGAGGAAGGCATCAAAGACATGTCTGACGACCAGCTGCTTGAAGCGGCCGGAAACGTCACACATGGTGTTCCAATCGCGACACCTGTTTTTGACGGTGCCAAAGAAGCAGACGTGAACGACGCCTTGAGACGGGCCGGACTTGACGAAAGTGGTCAGTCGGTTCTGTTCGATGGTCGGACAGGTGAACAGTTCGCACGTAAGGTTACGGTCGGGATGAAGTACATTCTGAAACTGCATCACCTTGTCGACGACAAAATTCACGCACGTTCTACCGGGCCTTACAGCCTTGTCACGCAGCAACCTCTGGGCGGTAAAGCTCAGTTCGGTGGCCAGCGTTTCGGGGAAATGGAAGTCTGGGCGCTCGAAGCTTATGGCGCGGCTTATACGTTGCAGGAAATGCTGACCGTCAAGTCGGATGACGTTGCGGGTCGTACCAAAGTGTACGAGTCGATCGTCAAAGGCGAAGACAACTTTGAAGCAGGCATTCCCGAAAGCTTTAACGTGCTGGTGAAAGAAGTCCGGGGCCTCGGTCTCAACATGGAACTCCTGGATGCGGAGGTGGACGAATAGGGCGCTTTGGCGCCCGCCTCTTCCATCTTCCCCTGACATAAGGAACGCAAAATGAACCAGGAACTTACAAACAACCCGTTTAACCCGCTGACACCACAAAAGACCTTTGACGAAATCAAAGTGTCTTTGGCGTCGCCGGAACGGATTCTGTCATGGTCTTTCGGTGAAATCAAAAAGCCGGAAACCATCAACTACCGCACGTTCAAACCTGAACGCGATGGTCTGTTCTGTGCCCGTATCTTTGGGCCAATCAAAGACTATGAATGCCTGTGCGGCAAATATAAGCGGATGAAATATCGCGGCGTTGTCTGCGAGAAATGTGGTGTGGAAGTTACGCTGCAAAAAGTCCGCCGTGAACGTATGGGTCACATCGAACTGGCCGCACCTGTTGCGCATATCTGGTTCCTCAAGTCGCTTCCGTCCCGGATTGGCCTGATGCTGGACATGACCCTGCGCGATCTGGAACGTATTTTGTACTTTGAAAACTACGTTGTGATTGAACCGGGCCTGACGGACCTTAACTACGGTCAGCTGATGACCGAAGAAGAGTTCATGGATGCCGAAGACACGTATGGCGGCGACGCGTTCACCGCGAATATCGGTGCCGAAGCGATCCGTGAAATGTTGTCCGCGATCGATCTTGAAAGCCTGGCTGACCAGCTGCGCGAAGATCTGAAAGAGGCAACCGGCGAACTGAAGCCTAAGAAGATCATCAAGCGTTTGAAGATCGTCGAAAGCTTCCTTGAATCCGGCAACCGCCCTGAGTGGATGGTTCTGACCGTTGTTCCAGTGATCCCGCCAGAGCTGCGCCCCTTGGTGCCGCTGGACGGCGGACGCTTTGCGACGTCTGATCTGAACGACCTTTATCGTCGTGTGATCAACCGGAACAACCGCCTGAAACGTCTGATCGAACTGCGTGCTCCTGACATCATCGTCCGGAACGAAAAACGGATGCTGCAGGAATCTGTGGATGCGTTGTTTGACAACGGTCGTCGTGGCCGTGTGATCACTGGTGCGAATAAGCGCCCGTTGAAATCTCTGTCAGACATGCTGAAAGGGAAGCAAGGTCGTTTCCGTCAGAACCTTTTGGGAAAACGGGTGGACTTTTCTGGTCGTTCGGTGATCGTGACCGGTCCTGAACTCAAGCTACATCAATGTGGTTTGCCCAAGAAGATGGCGCTCGAGCTTTTCAAGCCGTTCATCTATTCGCGGCTAGAGGCAAAGGGTCTGTCTTCGACGGTTAAACAAGCCAAAAAGCTGGTGGAAAAAGAACGTCCTGAAGTTTGGGACATTCTGGATGAAGTCATCCGTGAGCACCCGGTTCTGCTGAACCGTGCGCCGACATTGCACCGTTTGGGCATCCAGGCGTTCGAACCCACACTGATCGAAGGTAAAGCCATTCAGCTGCACCCGCTGGTCTGTTCTGCGTTTAACGCCGACTTTGACGGTGACCAGATGGCGGTTCACGTTCCGCTTTCACTGGAAGCACAGCTTGAAGCCCGTGTTCTGATGATGTCGACGAACAACGTTCTGTCGCCAGCCAACGGTGCGCCGATTATCGTGCCGTCACAGGATATGGTTCTGGGGATCTATTACGTGTCTATTCAGCGTGATGGGGTCAAAGGCGAAGGCATGATCTTCTCTGACGTGGATGAAGTGATCCACGCTTTGGATGCGGGTGCTGTTCACCTGCACGCCAAGATTCAGGCGCGCCTGCCGCAGATCGATGAAGAAGGCAACGAAGTCCTTGTTCGGTTTGAAACCACTCCGGGTCGTGTGAAACTTGGGTCCTTGCTGCCGTTGAATGCAAAAGCGCCGTTCTCTTTGGTGAACCGTCTGTTGCGCAAACGTGAAGCGCAGGAAGTGATCGACACGGTCTATCGCTATTGTGGCCAAAAAGAATCTGTCATCTTCTGTGATCAGATCATGACAATGGGTTTCCGCGAAGCGTTTAAGGCCGGCATTTCTTTTGGTAAGGATGACATGGTCATTCCTGACACCAAATGGCCAACCGTGAATGACACGCGCGAGCAGGTTAAAGGGTTCGAACAACAGTATATGGACGGCCTGATCACTCAGGGCGAAAAGTACAACAAAGTTGTCGATGCCTGGTCGAAGTGTAACGACACAGTGACCGACGCCATGATGAGCGCGATCTCGGAACCTAAGATCGACGAAGATGGCAGCGTGTCAGAACCGAACTCTGTCTACATGATGGCCCACTCTGGGGCGCGTGGTTCTGTGACGCAGATGAAGCAGCTTGGTGGTATGCGCGGCCTGATGGCCAAACCATCCGGTGAGATTATCGAAACACCGATCATCTCAAACTTTAAAGAGGGCCTGTCGGTGCTCGAGTACTTTAACTCAACACACGGTGCCCGTAAGGGTCTGTCAGACACGGCTTTGAAGACTGCGAACTCTGGGTACCTGACACGTCGTCTGGTTGACGTGGCGCAGGACTGCATCGTCCGCGAAAGAGACTGTGGTACGGAAAATGCGATTACAGCTGAAGCCGCGATCAACGATGGTGAAGTTGTGTCGTCACTGGCAGAGCGGATTTTGGGACGGGTCGCAGCCGATGATGTGCTTAAGCCCGGAACAGACGAAGTTCTGCTGACCAAAGGCGAATTGATTGACGAACGCAAAGCCGATTTGGTTGACGCGTCTGGCCTGGTCAAAATGCGTATCCGTTCCCCGCTGACCTGTGAGGCCGAAGAAGGCGTCTGTGCAGCGTGTTATGGTCGTGACCTTGCACGTGGTACTTTGGTGAACCAGGGTGAAGCTGTCGGCATTATCGCCGCGCAGTCCATTGGTGAGCCTGGTACACAGCTGACGATGCGGACGTTCCACATCGGTGGTGTTGCTCAGGGTGGCCAACAGTCCTTCCTGGAATCAAGCCATGAAGGTAAGGTCGAATTCCGCAATGCCATGGTTCTGAAAAACGCAGCTGGTGACAGCGTCGTTATGGGTCGGAACATGGTTCTGGCCATCATGGACGACACCGGGCAGGAACGTGCCAGCCACAAACTGGGCTACGGATCGAAACTGCACGTTGAAGACGGTCAGGCAATCGAACGCGGCGACAAGCTGTTCGAATGGGATCCGTACACATTGCCGATCATCGCTGAAAAGGCCGGTAAAGCGAAGTTTGTTGATCTGATCGCGGGTATCGCCCTGCGCGAAGACACGGATGAAGCAACAGGTATGACGCAGCGGATCGTGTCCGACTGGCGGTCAGCCCCTCGCGGGAATGACCTAAAGCCGGAAATCATCATTCTCGGTGAAGATGGCGAACCTGTGCGCAATGATGCGGGCAACCCAGTGACCTATCCTATGTCCGTTGATGCGATCCTTTCTGTCGAAGAAGGCCAGGACATCAAAGCTGGTGACGTGGTTGCACGTATCCCGCGTGAGGGTGCCAAGACCAAGGACATCACCGGTGGTCTGCCACGGGTTGCGGAATTGTTCGAAGCACGTCGTCCTAAAGACAACGCCGTCATCGCTGAAATTGATGGCTACGTTCGTTTTGGTCGCGACTACAAGAACAAGCGTCGCATCAGCATTGAACCTGCGGATGACACTCTGGAAACCGTCGAATACATGGTTCCAAAAGGGAAACACATTCCTGTTGCCGAAGGGGACTTCGTGCAAAAGGGTGATTACCTGCTGGACGGCAACCCTGCGCCGCATGACATTCTGGCGATTATGGGTGTCGAGGCTTTGGCTGATTACATGATCGACGAAGTTCAGGATGTTTATCGTCTTCAAGGTGTGAAGATCAACGATAAGCACATCGAGGTTATCGTGCGTCAGATGCTGCAGAAATGGGAAATTTCTGACAGCGGTGAGACGACGTTGCTGAAAGGTGAACATGTCGACAAGGCCGAATTTGACGCTGCCAACGCCAAGGCGGTTTCAAAAGGTGGACGCGAAGCCAAAGGTGGCCCGATCCTCTTGGGGATCACCAAAGCCTCGCTGCAGACACGGTCGTTCATCTCTGCCGCATCGTTCCAGGAAACCACGCGCGTTCTGACCGAAGCTTCGGTTCAGGGTAAGCGGGACAAACTGGTCGGTCTGAAAGAGAACGTGATCGTTGGACGCTTGATCCCTGCCGGTACAGGTGGCGCGACGATGAAAGTTCGTCAGGTTGCAACGGATCGTGACTCAAAGGTCATCGAAGAGGCCCGCGAACAGGCAGAAGCCGCAGCAGCTTTGGCTGCGCCGGTTGATGACTTTGTCGCCGGTGACGTTTTCGACGATGCGATGATGGATGTTCCTGAAAGCCGCGAAGAATAACGCGCCTTCCGATACAAATGAAAAGGGGCCTCGCCGGAATTGGCGGGGCCCTTTTTGTTTGCAGGTCAGCTTGCGGCAGTTCAAAAGTGACAAGACTTGACCAATTCATAATATCGGCAATGGATCCCAGCCCATGAAAAGCAAGGTTTCAGCATTCGAGCTGCATCGTCACGCGGACGGGCTTGTTTATTGCTTTCAGCGCCAAAAAGATCAGTCAGGCGTCGTTGGTTTCAAAAGAACGGATGGCGATTATTGGATCACCCGTCATCCCCAGCTTGGGTGGATTGCAACCACGCCCGGACATGACGAAGTGTTCGGGCGCCCGTGGGACGTGGCGCCGACGGACCAGAGTGAGGCACCCCCTACCGGGATCTGGGTTAGCCGGAAGGGCTCAAAATCCTATGTCTACGATTTGGTGCATGTCGAATTCGACTAAATGAAATTCCAGACATTGTATCTGGGGGTGTTTCCTGACAGCAATCGTTGTGTTCCCCGCGACCTGATTAAAGCCGGGGTCGCTTCGCAACAAAAAAGATCAGCCGATGACCAATCTTTCCGACAACATGCGCGGCGCGCTTTTTATGATGGCTGGCATGGCATTCTTCACGTTCAACGACGTGTGCATGAAAAGCCTATCGGGTGAGGTGCCGCTGTTTCAGGCGATCTTTATGCGGGGCGTCCTGACAAGTACGTTGATGCTGGTTCTGGTCTTTGCCACAGGCGGCTTGACGCTGAACTTGCCGCGCATGGATTGGACTTTGGTGGGGGTGCGAACGCTGGCGGAATCGGCGGCAGCGTTTTTGTTTATTTCGGCTGTCTTCAACATGCCAATCGGCAATGCGACCGCGATCCTGCAAGGGTTGCCGCTGACCGTAACCCTGGCCGGGGCGCTGTTCCTGAAAGAGCCGGTCGGTTGGCGACGCCTTTTGGCAATTCTCATCGGCTTTATTGGGATATTGCTGATCGTGCAGCCAGGGGCGGCGGGGTTTAACAGCTATGCGATATATGCGGTGCTGGCCGTTCTAGTGATCACCTTGCGTGACCTTGCCGTGCGGGGCATGTCCAAGAATGTATCATCCATGACGATCGCGTTTGTGGCGTCACTTGGCGTCACGATCCTTGCCGGACTCGCGTCATTGGGCGAGGATTGGGTGAAGCCGGGCACCGGGCCGTCGCTGTTGTTGGTTGGGGCCTCGTTCTTCATCATTGGTGGATATGTTTTCAGCGTCATGACCATGCGAATCGGCAATATCGGGTTCATCGCACCGTTCCGATATACGGGGCTGTTATGGGCCCTGGTGCTGGGTTTGCTGTTTTTCGGAGAGTGGCCAGACGCCCTGGCAATGCTGGGCATTGCGATCGTTGTCGGAACCGGCCTATTTACCCTTTGGAGAGAGCGAAAACTGTCAATCGACCCGACTCCGGCAGAGATGCGGGGGCGCTAGATGCGCTTCGTTTGCAAAACTGCGCAAGGGCACTGTTGACAAGGCAAACGACTCCCCATATACGGCGCGAACTTGGGCCACGTAGGAGTCACATCCTTGGCCTGTTACAGACTTGAACCAGTCATGATCCAGACCAAATGGTCTCGATCCTCTGAGAACCCACCCGCGCCGTTTCTCAACGAAGGGGCGCAGGCGGTTTTTGTGTTTTGCGGACGCGTAAAATGCAACGAGATTGAAATGTGTTGCAACACGGGGAACGAACCGGAATGCCAACGATCCAACAGCTGATCCGCAAGCCGCGGCAGCCAAAAGTAAGAAACTCAAAGTCCATGCACCTTGAGTCATGCCCACAAAAACGGGGCGTATGTACACGTGTCTATACAACGACACCCAAAAAGCCGAACTCGGCCATGCGGAAGGTTGCCAAAGTGCGCCTGACCAATGGTTTTGAGGTGATCAGCTACATCCCGGGTGAAAGCCACAACCTTCAGGAACACTCTGTGGTTCTGATCCGTGGTGGTCGTGTAAAAGACCTTCCAGGTGTCCGTTACCACATTCTGCGTGGTGTTTTGGATACCCAGGGTGTCAAAGACCGCAAACAGCGTCGTTCGAAATACGGCGCCAAGCGTCCGAAGTAGAGGAATAAGATATGTCCCGCCGTCACGCCGCAGAAAAGCGCGAAGTCCTGCCCGACGCCAAATTTGGTGATCGGGTTCTGACAAAATTCATGAACAATCTGATGATCGACGGCAAAAAGTCGGTCGCAGAAACGATTGTCTACAACGCGTTTGATCGCGTTGAAGAAAAGCTAAAGCGTGCACCTGTAGAGGTGTTCCACGAAGCAATCGACAACATCAAACCATCGGTAGAGGTACGTTCTCGCCGGGTTGGTGGTGCGACATACCAGATCCCTGTCGAGGTTCGTCCAGAACGTCGTGAAGCTCTGGCACTGCGTTGGTTGATCACTGCTTCACGCAACCGCAACGAAAGCACGATGGAAGAACGCCTGGCTGGAGAGCTGCTTGATGCAGTCAATGGCCGCGGCACCGCCGTGAAAAAGCGCGAAGACACTCACAAAATGGCAGACGCAAACAAAGCGTTCAGCCATTACCGCTGGTAATCAGATTTAGAGGCCCGACCAATGGCACGCGAATATCCACTAGAACGGTACCGTAACTTCGGAATCATGGCGCATATCGATGCAGGTAAAACAACCTGTACAGAGCGGATTCTGTTTTACACAGGTAAGTCACACAACATTGGCGAAGTGCATGATGGCGCTGCGACAATGGACTGGATGGAGCAGGAACAGGAACGTGGTATCACCATCACCTCCGCTGCGACGACAACGTTCTGGGAACGTACGGAAGACGGCGTAACACCTGAAACCGAAAAGAACCGTTTGAACATCATCGACACCCCCGGCCACGTTGACTTCACAATTGAAGTTGAACGTTCATTGGCTGTTCTGGATGGTGCTGTTGCTGTTCTGGATGCGAATGCTGGTGTTGAGCCTCAGACTGAAACAGTTTGGCGTCAGGCTGACCGCTACAAAGTTCCACGCATTGTTTTTGTGAACAAGATGGACAAGATCGGCGCGGATTTCTTTAACTGCGTTGAAATGATCAAAGATCGCGTTGGTGGCCGTCCTTGCCCGATCCAGATGCCAATCGGTTCTGAGACAGAGCTGGAAGGTATCGTTGATCTGATCACGATGCAGGAATGGGTTTGGGCCGGTGAAGACCTGGGTGCGTCCTGGGAACTGCGTCCGATCCGTGCAGAGCTGGCAGACAAAGCCGCTGAAATGCGCAACGAGATGATCGAAATGGCTGTCGAAATGGACGACGATGCCATGGAAGCTTACCTTGAAGGCGAAGAGCCTGACGTAGCAACGCTGCGCAGCCTGATCCGCAAGGGTACGATTGCCATGACATTCGTTCCAATCTTGGCCGGCTCTGCGTTCAAAAACAAAGGTGTTCAGCCTCTGTTGAACGCTGTGATCGATTTCTTGCCAAGCCCGTTGGACGTTGTCGACTACATGGGCTTTAAGCCTGGCGACGAAACAGAAACGCGTGACATCCCACGTCGTGCTGATGATGATATGGCTTTCTCTGGTCTTGCGTTCAAAATCATGAACGACCCCTACATGGGTACGCTGACATTCACGCGTATCTATTCCGGGACCGTGGCCAAGGGCGACACGCTGCTGAACTCGACCAAAGGTCGTAAAGAACGCATCGGCCGTATGGTTATGATGCATTCCAACAAGCAAGATGAAATCACCGAAGCATTTGCAGGTGACATCATTGCGCTGGCTGGTCTGAAAGAAACGACGACCGGTGATACATTGTCTTCTTCCAGCGATCCCGTCGTTCTGGAAACAATGACATTCCCGGATCCAGTGATCGAGATCGCGATCGAACCTAAAACAAAGGCCGACCAAGAAAAGATGAGCCTTGGTCTGCAGCGTCTTGCAGCAGAAGACCCATCTTTCCGCGTTGAATCAGATCTGGAAAGTGGCCAAACACGTATGCGCGGCATGGGCGAACTTCACCTCGATATTCTGGTGGACCGCCTGAAGCGTGAATTTAAAGTCGAAGCGAATATCGGTGCGCCTCAGGTGGCTTACCGTGAAACCATTGGTCACGAAGTTGAGCATACTTACACCCACAAAAAGCAATCTGGTGGTTCTGGTCAGTTTGGTGAAGTGAAAATGATCATTTCCCCGACGGAGCCTGGCGAAGGTTACTCTTTTGAAAGCCGTGTCGTCGGCGGTAACGTTCCAAAGGAATACATCCCTGGCGTTGAAAAGGGCATTTTGTCCGTGATGGACTCTGGCCCATTGGCTGGCTTCCCTGTCATCGATTTCAAGGTTGCCTTGATCGACGGTAAGTACCACGACGTTGACTCATCCGTTCTGGCGTTCGAAATCGCCGCGCGTATGTGTATGCGTGAAGGTATGAAGCTTGCCGGTGCGAAGCTTTTGGAACCAATCATGAAAGTCGAAGTTGTGACCCCTGAAGAATATACAGGTGGTATCATCGGCGATCTGACATCCCGTCGTGGGCAGGTTCAGGGGCAGGATACTCGCGGTAACGCGATTGCAATTGACGCATTCGTTCCGCTGGCAAACATGTTCGGTTACATCAACACATTGCGCTCGATGTCATCTGGTCGTGCGAACTTTACGATGCAATTTGACCATTACGAACCAGTTCCACAAAACATCAGCGAAGAAATTCAGGCACAAAACGCATAGCGCGTAACGCCCTGTAGAATTAAGAGGAGAGGCCAAATGGCGAAGGAAAAGTTTGAACGTAATAAGCCGCACGTAAACGTTGGCACGATTGGTCACGTTGACCACGGTAAAACGACGTTGACGGCTGCGATTACGAAGCAGTTTGGTGAATTCAAGGACTACGCGGATATTGACGCGGCGCCCGAAGAAAAAGCCCGTGGTATCACGATTTCGACGGCTCACGTTGAGTATGAAACAGACAGCCGTCACTACGCGCATGTCGATTGCCCCGGCCACGCTGACTATGTGAAGAACATGATCACTGGTGCGGCTCAGATGGACGGCGCTATTCTTGTTGTGAACGCAGCAGATGGCCCAATGCCTCAGACGCGTGAGCACATCCTTTTGGGTCGCCAGGTTGGCATCCCTTACATGGTCGTGTTCCTGAACAAAGTTGACCAGGTCGACGACGAAGAGCTGCTCGAGCTTGTTGAAATGGAAGTTCGTGAGCTTCTGAACGAATACGAATACCCAGGCGACGATATTCCAATCATCGCAGGTTCTGCTTTGGCAGCGCTTGAAGGCCGTGACCCAGAAATCGGCGAAAACAAGATCGCTGAGCTGATGGAAGCTGTCGACAGCTACATCCCAACACCAGAGCGTGCTGTTGACCAGCCGTTCCTGCTGCCCATCGAGGATGTGTTCTCGATCTCTGGTCGCGGAACTGTTGTGACGGGCCGTGTTGAGCGTGGCGCTGTTAACGTTGGTGACGAGATCGAAATCGTCGGCATCAAAGACACGCAGAAAACGACCTGTACGGGTGTTGAAATGTTCCGCAAGCTGCTTGATCGCGGTGAAGCTGGTGACAACGTTGGTGTTCTTCTGCGCGGTATCGACCGTGAAGCCGTTGAGCGTGGCCAGATCCTGTGTAAGCCAGGTTCGATCACACCACACACCAAGTTCGAAGCCGAGGTTTATATCTTGACGAAAGACGAAGGTGGCCGTCACACGCCATTCTTTGCGAACTACCGTCCACAGTTCTACTTCCGGACTACAGACATCACCGGCACGGTGACACTTGCTGAAGGTACGGAAATGGTGATGCCAGGCGACAACGTTGCCTTCACCGTTGAACTGATCGCGCCAATCGCGATGGAAGAAAAGCTGCGCTTCGCGATCCGCGAAGGTGGCCGCACCGTCGGATCCGGCGTTGTGTCAAAAATTATCGAGTAACGAAGATACCTATTGGTTCGAAGTGGCGCCCGCAATAAGGCGGGCCCCACCTCTCAATCTAAAAGCCGCGAAAGGCACGTCACATGGCAACTCAAAGCCAAAACATTCGCATTCGGCTAAAAGCCTTTGATTACCGCGTACTGGATGCCAGCACGCAGGAAATCGTAAATACAGCAAAACGGACCGGCGCATCAGTGCGTGGCCCGATTCCGCTGCCGAACAAAATCGAAAAGTTCACGGTTCTTCGTGGTCCGCACGTCGACAAAAAGTCGCGCGACCAGTTCGAAATCCGTACGCATAAGCGTCTTCTCGACATCGTAGACCCTACACCACAAACCGTGGACGCGCTGATGAAGCTCGACCTGGCTGCTGGTGTGGACGTCGAAATCAAAGTTTAAGGAGGGCTACTGAATATGTTGCGCTCTGGTGTAATAGCGAAAAAGGTTGGGATGACCCGCCTTTTCATGGAAGACGGCAAGCAGGTTCCTGTGACCGTTCTTCAACTCGACAGCCTTCAGGTTGTTGCCAATCGTACGGCTGAAAAAGACGGTTATACCGCTGTTCAGCTGGGCGCAGGCACAGCCAAGGCAAAACGCGTCAGCAAGCCGATGCGCGGACATTTCGCAGCTGCGAATGTTGCGCCTAAGCGGAAGATCGCGGAATTCCGGGTTGCCCCGGAAAACCTGATCAATGTTGGCGAAGAAATCACTGCAAACCACTATTTCGAAGGCCAGTACGTTGACGTATCCGGGACTTCGATTGGTAAAGGTTTCGCGGGTGCGATGAAACGTTGGAACTTTAAAGGTCTTCGTGCGACGCACGGTGTTTCGATCAGCCACCGTTCACACGGGTCTACGGGCCAGTGTCAGGATCCAGGTAAAGTGTTCAAGGGCAAGAAGATGGCCGGTCACATGGGCGCAGCACGCGTCACGACCCAAAACCTTCAGGTTGTCCGTACAGACGCTGACCGTGGCCTGATCATGGTCAAAGGCGCAGTTCCAGGTTCCAAAGGTGGATGGGTTACGATCAAGGACGCTGTCAAAAAAGCGACCCCTGAAAACGTGATTTACCCTGCCGCTCTGAAATCTGCTGCAGTAGCAGAAGCCCCGGCAACCGAAGCCGCGACAGGAGGCGACGAAAATGAAAGCTGATGCAGTCAAACTAGACGGCAAAAAAGCCGGATCCGTCGATCTTGACGACGCGATCTTTGGTCTTGAGCCACGTGCAGACATCCTTCACCGGGTTGTCCGCTGGCAGCGCAACAATGCGCAGGCTGGTACGCACAAAGCGAAAACACGGTCGGAAACAAGCTATTCCACCAAAAAGATCTATCGCCAAAAAGGCACCGGCGGCGCACGTCACGGTGACCGGAATGCACCGATCTTTCGTGGTGGTGGCCAGTACAAAGGCCCAACCCCGCGGAGCCATGGTCACGACCTGACCAAAAAGTTCCGTAAATTGGGTCTGAAGCACGCTCTGTCGTCCAAAGCGGCAACAGGCAACCTGTTCATCCTTGATGCGGCTGATATGGCTGACGCGAAAACGTCTCAGCTGGCCAAAGCGGTCAAAGAGCAGGGCTGGAAGCGCGTTCTGATCATTGATGGCGCCGAAGTGGATGCAAATTTCGCTCGGGCTGCTGGTAACATTAGTGATGTTGATATCCTGCCAACTATGGGTGCCAACGTTTACGACATCCTGAAGCGTGACACATTGGTGATCACCAAAGCCGGGATCGAAGCACTGGAGGCTCGATTGAAATGAGCACGAAGTCAGACCAATATGACGTGATCCGCAAGCCGATCATCACGGAAAAAGCAACTATGGCATCAGAATCTGGTGCGGTTGTTTTCGAAGTGGCAATCGATGCGAACAAACCACAGATCAAAGAGGCTGTTGAAAACCTCTTTGGTGTAAAGGTGAAGGCCGTGAACACGACCATCACTAAAGGTAAAGTAAAGCGTTTCCGTGGCCAGCCTGGTCGTCGCAAGGATGTCAAAAAGGCATATGTGACACTTGAAGAAGGCAATACGATAGACGTTTCTACCGGCCTCTGATAGAAGCCAACGAATCTCTCTCGGCCCCGGTTCTCCGGGGCCGTATACTTTTCAAACGGGACCTGCGGGGCCCTAATTCAACGGAAGACAGAAAGCATGGCACTAAAGTCGTATAAACCGACGACGCCAGGCCAGCGTGGGCTGGTTCTGATCGACCGTTCGGAGCTTTGGAAAGGTCGCCCAGTTAAGTCCCTGACACAGGGTCTTACGAAAAATGGCGGTCGGAACAACACCGGACGGATCACAATGCGTCGCCGTGGTGGGGGCGCAAAGCGTCTTTACCGCATCGTAGATTTCAAACGGAACAAGTTTGACGTCACAGCAACGGTTGAACGGATCGAATATGACCCGAACCGGACTGCATTCATCGCATTGGTAAAATATGCCGACGGTGAACAGGCATATGTATTGGCACCACAGCGTTTGGCTGTCGGCGACAGCATCATTGCCGGTCAAAAAGTTGACGTTAAGCCAGGCAACGCAATGCCGTTCTCTGGCATGCCGATTGGTACAATCGTGCACAACGTGGAAATGAAGCCAGGCAAGGGCGGCCAGATCGCTCGTGCTGCTGGGACATACGCACAATTTGTTGGTCGTGACGGTGGTTACGCGCAAATTCGTCTGTCCTCCGGTGAATTCCGCCTGGTGCGCCAGGAATGCATGGCAACTGTTGGCGCGGTTTCAAACCCAGACAACAGCAACCAGAACTTTGGTAAAGCTGGCCGCAACCGCCACAAGGGCATCCGCCCATCTGTGCGTGGTGTGGTTATGAACCCGGTTGATCACCCACATGGTGGTGGTGAAGGTCGGACATCCGGTGGTCGTCACCCAGTGACACCTTGGGGTAAGCCAACAAAGGGTGCAAAAACCCGCAACAAGAACAAAGCGTCCAGCAAGCTTATTATCCGCTCGCGCCACGCTAAAAAGAAGGGCCGGTAGATATGTCGCGTTCTGTATGGAAGGGCCCTTTTGTAGATTCTTATGTTCTCAAAAAAGCAGAGAAGACCAAAGAATCTGGCCGCAACGAAGTTATCAAAATCTGGTCGCGCCGCTCAACGATCCTGCCCCAATTCGTGGGTCTGACGTTTGGTGTGTATAACGGCCATAAACATATCCCAGTCAACGTCACAGAAGACATGATCGGTCAGAAGTTCGGTGAGTATTCACCAACGCGTACCTATTATGGACATGCGGCAGACAAAAAAGCGAAGCGGAAATAGTCATGGGCAAGGATAAAAACCCCCGCCGCGTGGCAGATAACGAAGCAATGGCAAAAACCAAAATGCTTCGTACAAGCCCGCAGAAATTGAACCTCGTTGCGCAGATGATCCGCGGCAAAAAAGTTGACAAGGCCCTGACGGACCTGACGTTCAGCAAAAAGCGGATCGCAATCGACGTGAAGAAATGCCTTCAGTCTGCAATCGCCAACGCGGAAAACAATCATAACCTGGACGTCGACGAATTGGTCGTGGCCGAGGCTTGGGTTGGCAAAAACCTGACACTGAAACGCGGTCGTCCGCGGGCACGTGGCCGGTTTGGCAAAATCATGAAGCCGTTTGCAGAACTTACCATCACGGTACGTCAGGTAGAGGAACAAGCATAATGGGTCATAAGGTTAATCCAATTGGCATGCGTCTTCAGGTCAACCGTACCTGGGACAGCCGCTGGTTCGCAAACACCAAAGACTACGGTGATCTGCTTCTTGAAGACCTCAAGATGCGTGACTTCATCAAGGTAGAGTGCAAGCAAGCTGGTGTCTCTAAAGTCATCATCGAGCGTCCGCACAAGAAATGCCGCGTGACCGTTCACACAGCACGCCCAGGCGTTATCATCGGCAAGAAGGGCGCAGACATCGAAACTCTGCGGCAGAAACTGGCCGCGATGACAGACAGCGAGCTGCACCTGAACATCGTCGAAGTCCGCAAGCCAGAGCTTGACGCGCAACTCGTCGCTGAAAGCATTACGCAACAGCTGGAACGCCGGGTTTCATTCCGTCGCGCCATGAAGCGTTCTGTTCAGAACGCGATGCGTATGGGCTCTTTGGGGATCCGCGTGAACGTTGCTGGTCGTCTTGGCGGTGCTGAGATCGCTCGGACGGAATGGTACCGTGAAGGTCGTGTTCCTTTGCACACATTGCGCGCCGACATCGATTACGCGACTGCTGAAGCTATGACGCCTTACGGCATCATCGGCATCAAAGTCTGGATCTACAAAGGCGATATCATGGAGCATGATCCGGCGGCACACGACCGTCGCCATTCAGAGCTTCAGGAAGGTCCCGCACCACGTGGTGCCGGCGGCCGCCGATAGAAGGAACTGAAAGATGCTCCAACCAAAACGCACCAAATTCCGCAAGATGCACAAAGGCCGTATCAGCGGTCAGGCAAAAGGCGGTTCTGATCTGACTTTTGGAACATACGGTCTGAAAGCCGTAGAGCCAGAGCGCATCACAGCGCGTCAAATCGAAGCTGCACGTCGTGCAATGACACGTCACATGAAACGTCAGGGCCGTGTTTGGATCCGTATTTTCCCAGACACACCTGTCACCTCTAAGCCAACCGAAGTTCGGATGGGTAAAGGTAAAGGTTCCGTGGATTTTTGGGCCGCCAAGGTAAAACCTGGCCGGATCATGTTTGAAATCGATGGCGTTACTGAAGTCGTCGCACGTGAGGCCCTGCGCCTTGCCGCGATGAAGCTGCCGATCAAAACACGCACGATCGTTCGCGAAGACTGGTAAGCACAGCTTTCCGTCAAAGTCTTAAAAACCCCCGCCGAGACATCGGTGGGGGTTTTGCTTTTCGGGTCCTGCGGGTTTGGGCCGTGTTAGATCTCGTGCTGAATGGCGGCGAGCTTTCCGACAACCTTGCGGGCATGTTCCTGAACATATGCCTGATGCACAGGTCCATCGACGTAACTGCGAAACGCGGCCATATCGTCAAAATCGGCGACGATTACAAAATCGTGGTGGTTCGGCCCCGACCCAACATTGTCGCCACAGACCAAAGACCGGATTTCCGGGATCGTATCCGCAAAACTTTTCACAGCGGCGCGGTAGGCGTCTTTCTGGGCGTCTGTCGCTTCGGGTTTGAATGTGATCATCACGATGTGGCGCAGCATTTTGAATTCCCCTTAGGTCCCGATTGGCTTGGCCGGGGGGTGAATCTCTAGCCCCAGCTGTAATTAAACGACACGCTGATCCGGTCTTCCTCGGCCATGTTCATCGGCACTTCGTGACGCAGCCAGCTTTCCCACAGCAGCACGTCACTGACCTTTGGCGCGACATAGATAAAGTTGCGGCGATCCAGAGGGGCGTCTTTCAGCCGCGTCGGGGCGGCCATCATCATGGCAGAGCGCGGGTCCTCGAATTTGATCGCGCTGGCGCCCTCTGGCATGGCCACATAGGTGGTGCCGCTGATCACGCTATGGGGGTGGATATGCGACGTGTGAATGCCGCCCTCGGGTAGGATGTTGATCCAAAGGGAATCCAGCTTTAGCTTTTTGTCCCCCAGATCCAGATGCAGGTCTTTGGCAAACGCAGCGACGTGTTTGTTCAGAACCTTTTTGAGATCCTTAAAGATCGGCGCGCGCCAGCCGAGATCCGTCAAAGAGGCGTAGCTGGTATAGCCGGGAAAGTCGTTTTCCTCGCACCAGATTTGCCCGGCCTCGTCGTCTTCAGCGATTGACAGGCAGGTTGCTTCAAGTTCATGCGCATCCACAGGCTTGCCAAACTCGGAAAGCGGGGCGCGGTATAGGCGGGTTACGAAAAGAGACTCAATCTGTGACATAGGGCTTTCATAGCCCAGAGTTTGCATAAGCGCGAGCCTGCAGTGTCCGCTTTGAATCGGCGCAATTTCGCAGGTAATACGTTATTTATCGCGACTTCTGCCAATAGGGCTTGCTTATTGAGGCATTGGCGTCTAAATGGCCCCTTCACGAATGAACTCCACTGGAATCAGGGTCACCCATAGGGGCCTGCCAGTGATGTTGAAAGGATGTGGCGAAATGAGCGCCCAGGAACTAAGAGACAAGACACCCGACCAATTGCGGGAAGAGCTGGAAAACCTGAAAAAGGAATCGTTTAACCTGCGTTTCCAACAGGCAACCGGACAGTTGGAAAACACTGCACGCATGCGTGAAGTCCGTCGCGGCGCAGCACGCGTTAAGACAATTTTGAACGAAAAAGCCGCTGCTGCGGCAAGCGAATAGGGGCCTGACAGATGCCAAAACGTATT
Source organism: Marinosulfonomonas sp. (assembly GCA_051251595.1). Taxonomy (GTDB): domain Bacteria; phylum Pseudomonadota; class Alphaproteobacteria; order Rhodobacterales; family Rhodobacteraceae; genus NORP110. Next base: position 46,468 of record JBPOFA010000001.1, on the reverse strand, counting down.
TTGACAGGCACTGTAACAAGTGACGCAAACGAACAGACCGTAACGGTTCTTGTTGAACGCCGCTTTACACACCCTGTTTTGAAAAAAACCATTCGTAAGTCCAAGAAATACCGGGCGCACGATGAACAGAATACTTTCAAGACCGGTGACGCAGTCCGAATTCAGGAATGTGCACCAAAATCCAAAACGAAACGCTGGGAAGTTATTGCCAACTAAGCAATAGCTTTTCAGTTTTAGCGAAACCCTGGGGAACAGGCGATAATGCCCCCCAAAGGTCGGGAGAAACTAAATGATCCAGATGCAGACCAATCTGGATGTAGCTGACAACTCCGGCGCACGCCGAGTTCAGTGCATCAAGGTTCTGGGTGGTTCCAAGCGCAGATATGCGTCCGTTGGCGACGTTATCGTCGTTTCGGTTAAGGAAGCCATTCCACGCGGTCGTGTGAAAAAAGGCGACGTTCGTAAGGCCGTCGTTGTTCGCACCGCGAAACAAATCCAACGCGAAGATGGTACGTCGATCAAATTCGACACCAACGCAGCGGTTATCCTGAACAACCAGAACGAACCAATGGGTACACGTATCTTTGGACCAGTTGTTCGTGAACTTCGTGGTAAGAACTTCATGAAGATCATCTCACTTGCGCCGGAGGTGCTGTAAGATGGCTGCTAAATTGCGCAAAGGCGACAAGGTCGTCGTATTGGCCGGCAAGGACAAGGGTAAAGAGGGCGCTATCACGTCTGTGAACCCATCCGCTGGCAAGGCTGTTGTGGAAGGCGTCAACATTGCCATCCGTCACACCAAGCAAAGCCAGTCCTCACAAGGTGGCCGTGTTCCGGTTGCTTTGCCACTGGACATCAGCAACCTTGCTTTGGTTGACAGCAAAGGCAAACCGACACGCGTTGGTTTCCGCTTTGAGGACGAAAAGAAAGTCCGCTTCGCTAAGACAACAGGGGAAACAATCTGATGCTTGATTCTGCAACATATACCCCCCGCCTCAAGACTCTTTACAAAGACAGCATTCGCGCGTCGATGAAAGAAGAGTTTGGTTACAAGAACGAGATGCAAATCCCCAAGCTCGACAAAATCGTGTTGAACATTGGGTGTGGCGCAGCTGCTGTTAAAGACTCCAAAAAGGTTAAGTCTGCCCAAGCCGATCTTACGGCGATTGCGGGTCAGTCTGCCGTTGTGAACATCGCGAAAAAATCAATCGCGAGCTTTCGCGTGCGTGAAGACATGCCTTTGGGTGTGAAAGTCACGCTGCGCGGCGACCGGATGTATGAATTCCTGGATCGTCTGATCACAGTGGCTATGCCTCGTATCCGCGACTTCCGCGGCGTTTCTGGCAAATCTTTTGACGGTCGTGGCAACTACGCTATGGGTCTCAAAGAACACATCGTTTTCCCTGAAATCAACTTCGACGACGTTGATGAAAACTGGGGAATGGACATCGTAATCTGTACCACCGCGCCGAACAACGCGGAAGCTAAGGCGCTGTTGAAAGCTTTCAACATGCCCTTCAACAGCTGATCGCGGGAGGAACTTTAGATATGGCTAAAAAATCCATGATCGCACGCGAAAACAAGCGTGAAGCATTGGTGGCAAAATATGCCACAAAACGTGCTGCGCTTAAAGAAATCGCGAATGACGAAAGCAAGCCAATGGAAGAGCGTTTCAAAGCGCGTCTTAAGCTTGCAAAATTGCCGCGCAACAGCTCGGCGACACGGCTGCACAACCGGTGCCAGCTTACGGGTCGTCCACACGCTTATTACCGCAAATTGAAAATCTCACGGATCGCGTTGCGGGATCTTGGCTCTGCGGGCCAAATTCCTGGCCTCGTGAAGTCCAGCTGGTAAGGAGGGTAGACGCATGAACGATCCAATCGCCGATATGCTTACCCGTATCAGAAACGCTCAAATGCGTGGTAAATCGACTGTTATCACTCCGGCCTCCAAGCTTCGCGCATGGGTTCTGGATGTGCTGGCAGACGAAGGCTACATTCGTGGCCACGAAGCCACCACAGGCGCAGACGGCCACCCGGCCATCGAAATCAGCCTGAAATACTTCGAAGGCACTCCTGTTATTCGCGAACTCAAGCGGGTTTCTAAACCCGGTCGTCGCGTTTACATGGGCGTCAAAGACATCCCATCGGTCCGTCAGGGTCTGGGTGTGTCGATTGTATCAACGCCTAAGGGCGTGATGTCGGATGCGAATGCACGTGCTGCCAATGTTGGCGGCGAAGTGCTTTGCACGATATTCTAGGGGGAACTGGCAATGTCTCGAATTGGTAAAAAACCGATCGACCTGCCGTCCGGTGTTACGGCATCGCTCTCTGGTCAAAAAATTGAAGTCAAAGGGCCGAAAGGCACGCACAGCTTCAAAGCAACCGACGACGTAACAATCGCAGTCGAAGACAACGCGATCACTGTTACGCCGCGCGGCACGTCCAAACGTGCACGTCAGCAATGGGGTATGAGCCGTACAATGGTTCAGAACCTCGTCACTGGCGTCTCGGACGGCTTTAAGAAAGAACTGGAAATCAACGGTGTTGGTTACCGGGCGCAAATGCAGGGCAACACCCTGAAGCTGCAGCTTGGCTATAGCCACGAAGTCGATTTTGTCGTGCCTGAGGGTGTCACAGTAACTGCGCCAAAGCAGACGCAGGTTATTGTCGAAGGTTCTGACCGCCAAGTTGTTGGTCAGGTCGCAGCGAACATCCGTGCCTGGCGCAAACCTGAGCCTTACAAAGGCAAGGGGATCAAATATGTGGATGAGTATATCTTCCGCAAAGAAGGCAAGAAGAAGTAAGGACGCACAAAATGGCAAACAGCAAAAGAGACCTGTTCTTGAAGCGCCGCCTGCGCGTTCGGAACAAATTGCGGAAAACAGCAGACGGGCGCGCCCGGTTGTCAGTTCACCGTTCCAACAAAAACATCAGCGTTCAGCTGATCGACGATGTAAACGGCGTCACAATCGCTTCAGCCTCTTCTTTGGAAAAGGATCTGGGCGTTGTGGGCAAGAACAACATCGAAGCAGCCACCAAGATTGGTGCTGCGATCGCCGAACGCGCTAAAAAAGCTAACGTGACCGAATGTTATTTCGATCGCGGTGGCTTCCTCTTTCACGGGAAGGTTAAAGCTTTGGCTGACGCTGCCCGTGAAGGTGGCCTGAAGTTTTAAGGAGACGATCGAATGGGTAGAGAACCGAATAATCGCCGGGGTGGACGTCGCGAACGCGAAGAAACACCGGAATTCGCCGATCGTCTGGTTGCGATCAACCGCGTGTCTAAGACAACGAAAGGTGGTAAAAACTTTGGTTTTGCTGCGCTCGTCGTTGTTGGCGATCAAAAGGGCCGGGTCGGCTTTGGCAAAGGTAAAGCCAAAGAAGTCCCAGAGGCGATCCGCAAGGCAACAGAACAGGCTAAACGCGGCCTGATCCGTGTGCCTCTGCGCGAAGGCCGTACGCTGCACCACGACCAAGAAGGTCGCAGCGGCGCGGGCAAAGTTGTAATGCGCACCGCACCACAAGGTACGGGTATCATCGCAGGTGGTCCAATGCGGGCTGTCTTTGAGATGCTTGGTGTTCAGGATGTTGTGGCCAAATCTATCGGCTCACAGAACCCTTACAACATGATCCGTGCTACGATGGACGCGCTCACAAAAGAAGCCAGCCCTCGTTTTGTCGCACAACGTCGCGGCAAGAAAGTTGCTGACATTCTGCGTAAACCGACAACTGAAGCAGCCGCTGAACCGGCCGCCGAAGCTGTTGAAGCTGCTGAAGCGTAAGGAACCAGGAACATGGCAAAAACCATCGTTGTAAAACAGGTTGGATCTCCGATCCGCCGCCCCGCCGAACAGCGCGCAACGCTGATCGGTCTGGGTCTGAACAAAATGAACCGGACACGCGAACTGGAAGACACACCTTCCGTTCGCGGCATGGTCAACAAGATCCCACATCTCGTGGAAATCATCGAAGAGCGCGGCTAAACCGCCCCTTTGACGACGATCTAAAAAGAAAGCCCCGCCAGTTTTGGCGGGGCTTTTTTGTTTGGAGGCCCGGTGTCGTCGCGATTTAAAGTTTCGTTTCAGTTGGGGATCCAGTGCGACCGATGGCATGAACAAGAGAGAGTGTTCTGCCGTAAAGGACCAGTCAATCGTGCACCGCAATCCCTGCAACACTGCGCATCGTTTTCGGCGCATATATAGCATTGATCGGTTGATATCGGGGCTCAGACCCGACCTTCGCAGCCGGATAAATGGATGTCTGCTCCGCGGAACATAATGTGAATTTGCTGCAGATGCTCCAATGTCCGGTTCGAGGATTCGCCTTCGGGACTCAGCCGTTGCGACAACGGCTCATTCAACACAATTTGACTGCAGTGGAAACGTCGCGGTCACATTTCGGGCAAGCCGGCGGTTCTTAGTCCGTCTGCGAAGAATTTGCGATAATCTGGGTCAGAAATTGAAGCCGATTTGACCATGGCCTCTATTGTCGCAATCCGACCAAGAGCTTCGTATTCCAAAGCAGCCCATTCAGCATCATCTAGCCGCCCGAGTTTTCCATATGTAGCGATCAGAAATCGGTGCGCATGTGGTGCTGTCGAGTTTTGATCGCGAGATAAGACCAGCGAGGCTTCAGCGGCTTCATACTCGCCCAAGAAGAAGCGTGCCATTCCCTCAGCAAGAGCATACCAGAATGGCGGCCTCGGATTGCGCTCCATCGCGGATGCGACCAGCGGCAGAGCCTTCTCCGCCTCGCCGTCAAAGATATGGACATTTGCCAAAAATACGTAGCCATCCACATAGTTCTCATCCAACTTCACTGCGGTGCTAAACTCCTCCTTTGCCCTTTCAACCGCATCTGGAAGGTCGTGTGCAAAGCTCCGGGTAAATAACCTTCCCAGAGCGAAGTGAGCGAATGGCAGTTCCGGATCAATTTCGACAGCTTTTTTTGCGGCAGAAAACGCCGCTTCAATCGAACTGTCCGGTTCTTCTGCCCAGCCGTTCTCAACTCGGAAGCTGTAAACTTGGCTTAGATACGCGTAAAGTAACGCAAAGTTTGGATCACGCCGAATAGCTTGATGCAAAATGCGCTCGGCTTCGAGATTAGTATCTTGGGTGAAGCGATTTACTAGTTCACGTGCTCTCAGATAGGCATCGTGTGCTTCGATGTCCTTGGTGCCACGCACGCCAAGTCGTGTCCTCTCTGCGCGAGATAGACGGACCGAGAGAACGCGAACAAGTTCATCTAAAACACCAGACTGGAAGGTAAGAAGATCATCCCGGTTGCCGTCGTATTGTTTCGTCCAGAGGTTCTCGCCGGTATGACCGTCAACCAATGCTGCGGTTAAACGCAAGCCTTCTGCTACTTGGCGAATGCTGCCTTCAAGCACGACGTCGGCATTGAGCGTGTCTGCAATATCCCGAACATCACTATCGTCGAGCGAATACGCAAAAGATGCGCCTTGAGCGACCACCCGCAAATCAGAAACCTGCGAAAGGGCGGCAATCAAATCCACAGCAACGCCGTCGGACAGATACCGTTGCCCAGGATCACCGCTCGTGTTTCGGAAGGGCAACACGGCTATCGTTTTCTGTGTGTCCGTACCTATGGCATCTGACTGCCCTTGGTTCCAGGCGAATACACTGCCAATAACTGCCAAAAGGGCAATCAGTGTGACGAATACCCTTAGTGATTTGTTTGGCTGTGCAGTCTTTTTTTGCTCAGTGGTGGGCATGGTAATGGCCTGTTTTTCGAGCCTGTAACCACGTTTGGGCACTGTTACCAATTGATGCCCGTCCTCGCCCAAGGCCTTTCGGATATCCGAGATACATTTTACCAAACTATCATCGGTCACGAACGTGTCACTCCACACCCGATCCATCATGTCTGATTTAGTGACAAGGCTTCCGCTGTTTTTAACAAGCTCTGCCAATACTTCTGCCGACTGCGCACGCAAAGGTACCAATTGTCCGTCGGCATTGCGTAGCTCCAAGGAGTCAAAATCGAAGAAATGCGCCCCAAACTGGTGTTTTCCGAGAAATTTCGTCATTTTTTCCGGTCACTTTCGTGATCTTCGCCTTCCCTTTAGTGCTGACTCTACCCATGGCGGCACACAACGCAATGACTTCACCGCCGGGTCAGAGACACAAAGGAAGACTTAGATGAAAATCTTGATTGCAGCAGTTACAGCCCTCACCATTTCTATGCCCGCATTTGGAGGGGACATCCAATCCACTCAAATCGACCTGCGTCCGATGCCCGCAGAGGTAAAAGCCAACATCGAGGAATTGCGACATTACGGTGATCGGTTCGAAAAGGTCATCGCCGCAATCGAAGCCGAATGGACAAAACCTATGTGGGTGGGTGACGCCGATTGTGAAGTTGTTTCAGAACTTTCAAATAAAGCTGGTTCCTGACCAACAAACGTGCGCGAAATCATTGAATTGTGGTGCGACAGGCCATCTCTCAATCTCGACAACTGGGCGCCAAAGCCGCCCTTCACCTATTCTGAGCGGAGAGGCAAATTGGGCTCGTTCCCGGCATTCTCTGCTTACCACACCGAGGTCAGCTTTTGGATTGCCACTCAGTCTTAGTAAGATTGACCGGCGGGGGCTCTTTCAAGACAATAGGTTTTTACCAAAGACCCTGGTCATGGCGGGGCGTCTTCGTGGACTTGTATGTTCTCACCCTCCTGAAGCTCGGTTGATCTGTTGCCAACTCATGGGAGGACATCAAGATCGATGAAGTCCCCCTTTCTTCACTTTGTCATGCATTGGGATGACAAACGACCTGCGCGAACTCGGTTAGGGTTGAAGGGTGCAATGAATGGAGAACATCATGGACCTGAGCTTAGTCACCGTCGCCCAACAGCAAGCCGTTAACCAATTTACTTTCGACCAAGAGGTTTTGGATCAGAAAATCCGACGTGCTGAACACCGGCGCGATCATCTGCGCCAAGCTTGGGCCGCGTGTCGGGCGGGTCTTCGCATTGTCATGGAACGGGTACACATGGCCACGGCTATAGCCTCGCCAAGACGGCAAGGTTAGGATGCAGATGGGCCAACACCCTTCGATCCGGGAAATCTGGGTGCAACTGGGCCGATAAAGGAGCCGGACAATGGCCTTTACGCAACAGCAAGAAGAGGTGCTCGCCTTTCTGCGGTCAGAGCATGCCAGCTATTACCGTGGGGATTTTGAGGCGTTCATTGATCATTGGCATCATGGCCCAGAGGTACGCCGCATCCTATCTGGTCCCCATGTCGGGACCCGCGTTTGCTGTGGCTGGGACGAGCTTTTGCCGCGTTTCAAGGAAGGCTTTCTGCAATTCCCGCAGGACTATGACGTCGAAAATGTCTTGCGGTGGGACAATATTCAGATTGAGGCGACGGCGGATATGGCCTGGGTGTCATATGACCAAATTGTCATTGAACAGACAGACGGGTTGCTTGCTGCTCCTTTTGCCCATGAGACGAAGATCGTCCAGCGTTTCAACGGGGCTTGGAAGCTGGTGTGTGTGATGGTGGTTGCCCCTGGGATCAGCCGGCAGGATGTCCCGATCATTGAGCTCGACGCCACGGGGCGCGTGGTTTCGGTCAACCCGCTGGCCCAGGAACGCCTGGCGGATCATCCCGGCTTGATGGTGTCCGCTGACCGGGCCAGAGCCCGCAACAGACGGTTTGACCCCGCGCTGCAAGAGACCATCAAACACAACAAAGACCGGCTTGCCACGAACCTGCCACGAGGGTTCATGAACACAATGCCCGCCGTCGTGCCTCTGGGGGAGGATGAGACGGGAAACCCGGTGTTTTGTTGGATCCGATCAGAACAGGAACGGATTATCATTTCGTTTGATGACGCGTTTTTGCTGCGCGGCCGGTTGGAAACGGCCGTCGCAACGTTCGGGCTCTCTCCGGCGCAGCTCAATCTGGCAGAGCTTTTGGCGACAGGCCGTGATCTGGCCAGCGCAGCGCAACAGCTTGGCGTGTCAGTGAACACGGTCCGCACGCAGGTGCGGCGCATGTTCGAAAAGACGCAAACCCACAATCAGGCAGCCCTGGTGTCCCGATTGTTGAACGTGCAGGGGCCAGAATGACCTTTGAAAACACCCCGGGGCGGCAACAAAACCACAGCTGTAAAGCGGGCGGATCTAGTCCAGGTCTGCGAATTTCGGCGATCCCGGCGCCAACTGAAGCGCGCGACGGATCGTGACAAGATGCGCGCGCATTTCTGTTTCCGCCGCGCGTGAAGAGCGGGCCTTGATGGCGTCAACGATCCGTTGATGCTGGTCGCTGTGCTGTCCGGTAAACTCTTCCATTCCGATATGGCGATAGGTCCGATCCCATTGGGCCTGCCAGGTTGACCGTCGGCGTGCATCCGACAAAAAGGTAAGGAATGACGACAGGATGGGGTTCATCGCCGCCTCTGCGATGGTGCGGTGAAAGACATCGTCGGCCCGCTGACAGGCCAATCGGTCGGGCGCGGCGCGTCCCTTTGCAACGCAGTCATTCAGCTTTTCAATATGCGCAGCGGTGGCCCGTTTCGCCGCTTCTGCAGCGACAACCGGTTCTATTAGGATTCTTGCTTGAACCAATTCCTGAACGGACGCCGCCTCTACAACCAGATTGTCCCGAAGCGGTGCTGTTCCCGGTCTTGGCCCCTTGAATGTCCCTTGCCCGACGTGACGCCAAACGACACGCTCGCGCTCAAGCGTGGATAAGGCGCCCCGCAACGTTTCGCGGCTACAGGAAAACCGCCCCGCCAATTCACGCTCTGAGGGTAGCTTTTCGCCAATGGCCAACGCATCCGTCGCAAGAAGGTCGCGCAGCGCGGCAAGAATTGTTTTTGATTTTTGCATTTTTCACCAGACCAATTTCTAGACCAATTTATCAGGGTGCTACACAATACGAAAGTGAGCAGGAGGATTGGATCTGTTTGAGGTGTTGATCGTCATCGCCGCAGGGTTTCTTTGTGGTGCATTGAACGCCGTTGCGGGCGGCGGGACATTTGTAACACTGCCGGTTTTGATTTGGCTTGGCATTCCGCCGACCGTTGCGAATGCGACGGCGACGACAATGGCCGTGCCCGGATATATCGCCAGCGTTTGGGCCTATCGCCATGATATTCGGGCTGAGGGCGTGTTGGGTCTGCGCACGATTATCTTTCTCGCAGCCCTTGGCGGCGTCCTGGGGGCGCTGCTTCTTGTGGTGACGTCGCCAGATGCATTTCTGTCCCTCATCCCGTGGCTCTTGCTGACTGCGACGATCTTGTTCGCCCTTGGTCCACGGCTGCAAAACTGGTCCCAAGCCCGTGGGGTGGGGGGACGATCCGCGGTGCTGACCGGGGCGATGCTTTTGGCGGTGACGACATATGGCGGCTACTTCAACGGCGGGTTGGGCATCATATTGCTGGCAGCCTTGTCGCTTCAAGGGTACCGAAACCTGCATGGGATGAACGGGCTCAAGAACCTGATGTCCTCAATCCTGTCCGTCTTTTCTGTCGTCACATTCATCATGGCCGATCTGATCGCGTGGGACACGGCCGTGCCGATGGCGGTGGCCAATATATGCGGGGCATACCTGACAACGAAATACGTGCGGCGAATTGAACGCGTGGGTATGCTGCGCCTCTTTATCATCGGCCTTGGGGCCGCAATGACAGTTGCATTTTTCTTGACGTGATCCAGCGCCCTTTCGGCTGTGATCCAAATTAAGCGAAGGTATTTCGATTTCCAGATTCTGCGCCATCGCAGTGTTCAAAGGCACAGTCACACAGGGGTACTGGGCGCAGCCTGTCCCCGATGCAAACCGTACCGGGAAAATGCTTGGCAGGCCTAGCGCTATAGTGGCAGGTTGGTGGAGTGGATGACGCATCGGCATCCGCGAAACGCCTGAGCATCCAAGCGACCCACTGCGCTCGGACGGTGAGAAAGGAACATCATGCGCTCTATCGATACTCAATGCGTGGTTGCAGGGGGTGGTCCTGCCGGGTTGGTGGCGGGCTATCTGTTGGCGCGGCAAGGGGTCGAGGTTATCGTTCTGGAAAAACACGCCGATTTCCTGCGGGATTTCCGCGGCGATACGGTTCACCCGTCAACGCTCGAACTGTTCCACGAACTTGGCCTGCTGGATCAGCTGCTCTCTCTTCCGCATCAAAAAACCCGACAGGTCTCTGTGACGATCTCGGGGCAGCATTTCATGATCGCGGATTTTGGGCGGCTCTCCACCACATGCAAATATATCGCCATGATGCCGCAATGGGATTTTCTGGATTGCCTGGCCGACGCAGCCCACAAACTGCCAGGCTTTCAACTGATGCAATCCACCAAGGCCGAGGACCTGATTGAACGTGACGGTAAAATCGTCGGTGTCCGCGCCAGTGACAAAGACGGGGCATTCACGATCAATGCCGATCTGACCATCGCCGCAGACGGGCGGGATTCTACGCTGCGCGCCGCGTCCGGCCTGACGGTCGAGGACCTTGGCGCGCCCATTGATGTGTTCTGGATGCGGTTGCCCAGAACCCCGTCCCCTGAACTGGAATCCTTGGGGCGGGTCGGGCCAGGCGGGTTTCTGGTCCAGATCAATCGCGGTGACTATTGGCAATGTGCTTTGCCCTTTTCCAAAGGGGCTGCGGATATCATCCGCGCCGAAGGGCTAGAGGCGTTTCGCCAAAGAATAACGGCAATTGCCCCGGAACTGGCAGAGGCCACCCAGGCGCTGACCTCTTGGGATCAGGTCAAATTGCTCAGCGTGCAAATGAACCGCCTGACCACCTGGTGGCGGGATGGTTTGTTGTGCATTGGCGACGCGGCCCATGCCATGTCCCCCGTGGGTGGGGTCGGCATCAACCTGGCCATTCAGGACGCTGTCGCCGCTGCCCGCCTTCTGGGGCCATCCCTGTTGCAGGGCCCCCCAAACCCCCAGGACCTGGCCCAGGTGCAAAAGCGCCGCGCCTGGCCCGCAAGCATGACACAAAAGGCCCAGGCCATGGCGCATAAATTCGTGCTCGTCCCGGCGCTTTCCACCAAGACCCCACCAAAGCCGCCCTTCGCGATCCGACTGTTTAACTGGGTCCCAATGCTGCGGGGGCTTCCGGCGCGTGCAGTCGGGCTTGGACTGCGTCCTGAACATTGGCAGGACCCGCGTTAGGTCGGCCGTGCTGATGTGGTCGACAAAAATTTCGGATGAACGGATAAGGCGGCTGCACTTGGTGGAATTGACCAGACCATGACCTATGTGTTTCGCCCTGTGACGCTGGATGACATCGACATGCTAAACGCATGGCAAGCCTACCCGCATGTCCGTGAATGGTGGGGCCGGGATGAACCCTATGATCAAAATGAACTAAACGATCCCAGGGTGTCACGTTGGATCGTCACAACGGATGGTGGCCCCTTCGCGTTCATGCAGGACTATTCGGTGCATGGATGGGACGATCACCATTTTGCAGACCTGCCTGCAGGATCCAGAGGCATTGATCAGTATATCGGGCAACCGGAAATGGTCGGCGTCGGGCATGGCAGTGCTTTTATTGGTGCGCGTATGCAGACTCTGTTTGATGCAGGCGCGCCGATGATCGCAACCGATCCTCATCCAGACAATACGCGGGCGATAGCGGTATATACCAAACTTGGGTTCCAGGCATCCGGTCCACCGTCAAAGACACCATGGGGGCTGGTCTTGCCCATGGTTGCACAGCGAAACGCGTCTCTACCGAAAATTCCCAGTTCGTAACTGCGCTCAATACCGATGTGATCCAGAAAGGTCTCATCGGTGCTGACCACAATCATCGCGCCATCATAGCCGTTCAACGCCGCCTCTAGGGTTTCGACGGCTTCAAGATCAAGGTGGTTGGTCGGCTCGTCCACAATCAAAAGCTGCTTGCCCTACCACCCAATAAAGGCCTCTGCCAGGGCGATGAACAAGGGCAGGCTTAGGATCGCAACCGGCGTGCCCAGACCGGTCGAGGTGCCAACATAGGCCGAAGGGTTCGCCTCTGGCAGGGCCGCGCGCATGGTGGGTGGCCCGGAAATGTCAGAACTCGACGCGGCCATCGCCGCCAGCAAGACCGTACCGCCAGCGGAAAATCCGGTCAGATGGTGCGCGATCAGCCCTGCGCCAAATCCCAGCATCCCATGCACAAGCGGCGCGGCCAGACCGTAAAGGATATAGGCATGCGCAACCTTGCGCAGCTCTGACAGCCGTGACCAGGCCTCCATCCCCATGATCAGCATCAGGATCGACAGCAACCCCTTGAACAAGGGTTCATAAAAGCTGTGATATACCGCGTCCGGTTCCGCAAGAATGCCGATCCCCAGGCCGATCAGCAGCGCCGAAATCGCCGGGCTGCGCAGGGTGTCGACCAGAATGCCCTGCAACAGTCCCTTTTCCAGCCCAACCACCTGAGACTTCATTTGCGGGGCCCCGCCGCCCAGGGTCATCGTGGCGGCCCCACCATTGCCCCCGCTGCTGACCGCCCGCCGGGCCAGGCTGACCTTGGCCAGCACAATCGCCGTCACAAGCGCTGCGATATCCATGAATGGGTAAAGCGCGCCGATGAAACCTTCGTAAGGGATCGCTTCGGAATCGAGCACCGCCATACCCGCCGCAAGCGTCGAGGCTGACACAGCGCCAAAAAGCCCCGCTGTTGCCATCCCATCAATCCGCGACACGCCGCGCCACCGGGCCAGGGTCTGGCTGCCCAGCAGAACAATACTGATCCCGACAGCCGCAGCACAGAGCGCCGGGATCGCCAGCGACCAGAAATCGGCGCTGCGCACGGAAATCCCGGCCCCCAGACCCACTTTCAGCAAAAGGACAAGCACGATGAATTTATAGACCGGCTCTGGCACTTCGAATTTGCTGCCAAGAGAGGCCAAAAGCATCCCGGCGATCAAAAAGGCCAGCGTCGGCTTTTGCAGTTGGTCCACCACGGTGAAAAGGATGTGCGTAAGGATGTCCATGTGTTCTGTCCCGATATGCGTTTTGGGGCTGCCTAAAGGGATTGGTTTCGAAAATAAAATATATCTTTTCTCTATAATTGTTCTATTTAATAAAACTATGGACCAGCTGAACTATCATCACCTGCGGTATTTCCGCGAAGTCGCCCGCGAAGGAAATCTGGGGCAGGCGGCGCATCGTCTGAACATTTCCCAATCGGCCCTGTCGATTCAAATTCGCCAGCTCGAAGACCGGCTTGATCAACAGCTGTTTGACCGCGTCGGACGTGGCTTGGTGCTGACAGAGGTCGGGCGCATCGCTCTTGACCACGCAGACCGGATTTTCGGCGCGGGTGAGGAATTGCTTGCCACCTTGCGCCAGACCAGCACCGTCAGCACGCCCTTGCGGGTCGGTGCCTTGTCGACCCTATCGCGTAACTTTCAGCTCGCCTTTTTGCGCCCTCTCCTTGAGAGCGGGCAACATGGGATGGTGCTGCGCTCTGGTAATACCCGTACCTTGTTGGAGGATCTGAAGTCTCTGGCTCTGGACGTTGTGCTGACCACGGAAATCCCGGCGGGGGATTCAACCTCTGACTTTGCGGCGCAAAGGATTTCAGATCAGGCCGTCGGCCTGCATGGCCACCCCGGCCGTTTGCAGCACAAGACCCTCAAGGCGCTTTTGGATCATGAACCGCTGATCCTTCCGACCGAAGGCAGCATTCGCGCAGGGTTTCAGAACCTGATCACGAAACTGGGCGTCACGCCACAGATCGTCGCCGATGTCGATGACATGGCGATGGTGCGTCTGTTGACGCGGGCTGATGCGGGGGTTGCCGTGGCTCCTGCCGTTGTGCTGGCGGATGAAGTCGCCAATGGCATGCTGGTCACGGCCCCGTTCGATTTGAACATTCTGGAACCGTTTTATGCGGTCACGATCAATCGCAAATACCCGCATCCGGCGCTGGCGTCCTTGATGCAGATGCAATCGGCCCCCGGGGCGCAGCCTTGATCTGATCAGAGGGGCACCGTCCGGCTGGGCGTGGCCGGGCCATGGGTGTGGGTCCACAAATGCCCCAACCGTTTTTGACCAATCAGCGTTGTTTCAAAGAAAACGCCGCGCATGGTGTCTTGCACATCCGGCATGTCATGGTGACAGCCCGCAGGAATGATCACGCAATCCCCGGTTTTCACAACCTGCGACCAGCCACCGACCACGACCGTTGCGCTGCCCTCTAGCAAGATCCAGTATTCGTCATAGTCGTGGTAATGACTGTCCATGCGCGTGTATTTCGGATAGTCGACCGGGTCCCCGGCGTCGCTGGCGTGTTCGTCCCGTTCCATGGTCCAAATCCCGCAGCCCGCAATCTCTGCCCCCCAGACACCAGAAAGCCGCACGAATTCCGCATCCGTCGTCGCGCCGATGACACGCCACTGTCCCTGATCCTCTGGCGGATCAAAAAACTGCCCCGCCCGCAGAACCTGACTGTGCGATCCAGCAATGACCTGGCAACGCCCCGCCGACACCAGCAGCCGTTCCTTTGAGGCCTGCCGGTTCTGGTCAAGCGCCTCATCAACGGTCAGAGCATGCACGGAAAAGGCGCGCAGCTCACACCAATCCGGCGGGGTGTCGTTGGTTTTGAAATGGTTCATAGGGGTCCTCTTTCCCGCCCAAGCCTATCACAACACGGAACACGGCTAAACCGGGCCAAGCCGCGCCGCAAAGAAAACGCCGCCCCGTGAAGGGCGGCGTCAAAATCTTGATCGGTCCCGATGGGGCCGAGGCTCATGTCTTGGGCCTGCTTAGCCGACGACGTTGTATCCACGCTGCAACATGCAGTTCTTGATGATCGATTCTTTGTTGGCGTTTTGCTCAACCGCACCGGCTGTGACCCCGGCGAGGGCACCAACAATCACCGCGTCACGCACGTTGTTGTTTTTGTTGTTCAGGACGGCGGTCGTTCCGCCAGCGATGCCGGCACCAGCGGCAGCCATGCCTGCTGTGTTGCTTGCCAAAGCCCCTTGCTGTGCCGCAAGATTCTGACATTGTGCCAGGTCATTGCTGTAGTTTGGGCCAACCGCGCCATCAATGACCGGCTGGTAGCCCGCCCCAGTATTCGCGCAGGCGCTAAGCCCGAGGGTGAGGACGAGTGGAATTGCTGTAAATTTTTTATAGCTGCGCATTGCAGGCCCTTTCGGCACTAGGAAACACTAAGTCTTGCACCAAACCGCGGTGCAACACGATGATGCCAAGAGTATACGGTAATCCGATTGCCTAAGGCAACGTTTTCCACATCGGCTCGGCACGGAATTGCGCATCCTGCCCGCGCGCCTGTAAGGGCCATGCCGCAGGAATTATGGCCAATCTGACAATGATCTTATAAGCTGGACGACGCCGCGATAACGATATTGTGCGGCCGACGAAGGGGGCGATATTGCGACTAGATGCATTTCAAACGGAACGGCTAAATGTTCAGAACTGGACATCGCAGCTGAACGATCCCGCGCAACATGCGGCGTTGGTCACGGCCCTGACGGCGATCCTGACACCAACAGTTTTGCAGCATCTGCCCGAACCGCTTCACCTGCCCAAGGGCGCGACGGCCGTCAGTGACTGGATCACGGACCGGGCGGCGGAAAGCGATGTCATGACGCTTGTGGACAAAACAGACGGCGCGGTGCTGGGTGTGTTGATCCTTGCGATCTTTCCCGACGCTGAGGGCAGCAGCAGCATGCATCTGGGCTACCTGCTGGGGGAACAGGCCTGGGGCAAGGGCTATGCCTCGGAACTCATAAAGGGTTTGATCCTTTGCCTTCAGCACCAAAAAGAGCCGATCGAACTTTTGGGCGGCGTCGAACGGGCCAACCCGGCCTCTGCCAGGGTGCTTGTGAAAAATGGATTTGTGATCGCACCAGAACTTGCGACAGAAACCAGCGACATGTTCCGCCGATTGATTGCGCCCTGATCCGCGCGACCCGGTAACGCCTAGCGGTTCAGGATTTCCAACACATTTGCAAAGTCATCCGACCAGACACGGCCGCCATCCGATGGCAGGTTTTTCCAGCGTGGGTCCGTTAAGGTCACACCCAAAGCATCCTGGCTTCGGGCCATAGCGACCACCACGGACCCAACATCGCCCGGATCGTCGGTCTTATTGCCAGCATAGTTCTGGATGCGCGCCTCTAGCCCCAAAGCTTCTGCAATGCGTCCAAGGGGGCGGCCAATGTCATAGTAGCGATTTGAGATGTGGAAGATCAGCAAACCATCATCCCCAAGCCGGTTCATATAAAGCTCTAGCGCTTCATAGGTCGTCAGGTGCACGGGCACGGAATCCGATGAATAGGCATCCAAGACCAGGATGTCGAAAGTCAATTGGTCCTGATCGGCCAATACCATGCGCGCGTCGCCAAGATAGGTGGGCGCGTCCGGGGCGCATGTGTCCATAAAGGTGAAATGGCGCGGATCACGGGCAATCTGATCCACAAGCGCGTCAATTTCATAAAAGTGCCAGTCCTGATGCGGTTTGCCGTAACAGGCCAGGGCACCAATGCCCAAGCCGACAATCCCAACACTCTGGGCCGCCGTGCCGGTGGCCGACGTCAGAACTTGCGCCATTGGACCATTTTTGTGGTAGTAGAACTGAGGCTCTGGCCGTGCGCTGTTCAAATCGGCAATGCGCTGCGCACCATGCGTCGTCGTTCCATTCCCATAGATCCGCAGACCGTCGCGTTCCACGATCTTGTGGGCACCAAAGAAGCTGCGATCTGACAGCAATGGGGTTTCGTGATTGGCAAAGGTTTGACCGACGACAAGAACCGACAAGATCACAAGCGCCTGCGCCTGATGGTGGGCACGGATGGTTGTCGCGATAACGACCAATAGCCCGGCCGAAAGGATGGCCAGGACCGTTGGTCCCGCGACATTCGTAAATGGTCCTTGCACGGACAGTAGCAATGCAAGCCCACACGCAGCCCATATCGCCAAGCGAGAGGGCTTGGATTTTGCATCCAACAGCAAAAGCGCCGCAATCGCCACGGTTATTGCGCCCTCGTGCAGTTCGTTGAACAGGTTGGGTGCGACGATCGAATTAAAGAAACCGCCAAGGGCGCCACCAACGGACATTGTAACATAAAAAGTAGTCAGATGTTCCGGCGACGGACGCGCCGCATATAATAGCGCATGCGCATAAAGCGCCGCCAAAAAGAATGCAGCTACTGTAAGCACGGCCGATGGGATGGAAACATGAAGCCCCATCAGGTTTGAAAACACCGCAGCCAACCCGCCAAGGCCCAGCAGATACCCCAATCGCAATGTATCGTTCGATACGATGGGTTTGTTGGTGAAGACCAAGACAAAGGTCAGCAGAAACAGCGCAAGCGGAATGACCCAGACCAATGGGACCGATCCAACGTCAGTGGACAGTTTCGTCGTAACCGCAAGCATCAGGGATGAGGGTACGAAAGCGATCAAACCCCAATGAAACCGCGTGACTAGGCTTGGTGCGGCGGACCGCTGGGGCGCTTGCGCCACCGTGCCTGTGCCTTTTCCAACCATAAGGCCCGAACACAACAGAAGGGCCCCCAAGGTCCAAAACCCAATGGTCCAACCCCATCCGATCTGCGTCGCGCCAAACAGGGGTTCGGCCACAAGGGGAAAGCCAAGCAAGGCTATGAGTGACCCAAGATTAGAAGCGCCGTACAAAAAATAGGGATCGTCGGAGGAATAACCGTTGGACCGCGCATACCAGCTTTGGATGAGCGGTGCATTTGCGGACAAAACAGCAAATGGAAGCCCGACGCCCCCTGCAAACAGCATCAGGGTTTGCCAGGCTGTCGACTTCTCTGCGTCATAGCTCCACCCCTCTGCCACGGCGAGCGGTAGAAAAATCAGGGCCAAAGCCCAAAGGCTCAAATGCAGGCCGATTTGGGCGCGCATGGATAGGTGGCGGGTGATAATATGGGCATAGAGGTAACCGCCGATCAAGACTGTCTGAAAGAACAGCATGGCGGTCGTCCAGACTGCAGGCGCGCCGCCTACATGGGGCAGAACGACTTTTGTAAAAAGCGGCTGCACAAAGAAAAGCAACGACGCCGACAGAAAGATAGTCACAGTAAATAAGGCCGGCGTCAGCCATCTCGGCATTGAAGTTGGGTTCGTCGTTATGTCGGCCATGCGCGTCCTCAGTTCCTTTTTCGCCCTTCTGTCTAGTTTCCAATGCTGGCGAAATCTTGTCGCTGGATTGCAAATAAAACGTTCCGGTTTTCTGTGAATATCGAGGAACCTGCGCGGGCATCACTGCCCTTGGGTGGATTAGGGGGGCGTTAACATTCAGGCCGTGCGCTGCGTTAACCCGGCATCTGGCCGACAAACTGCCATACGGTTTGCCGACGCGGTGCTGACCCTTTGCCGACGGTTGATGGGCCTTGTTTTTATACTGTTAACGGGCGTTTTGGGCCAAACCCCCGATCACCGCGCGCAGCCGTTGCGCGCACGGTGGTGAAATGAGGTCGCGAAATGAAATGCGCTCTTGTCGCATCCGGTCATCCAGCACTTGATCGCGGCGGGTTCACCGTGTAAACGCCTCCAGTGGCCGATCGACGGTCACAGAATCAAGATAAAGAAACGCCGTGGTTGGCCACTCCCGTCGCTGGGGGTCATATCCGGCATAGGAGAAGCGACATGAAACTACATGAACTGCGCGATAATGATGGCGCAACAAAAAGCCGCACCCGTATTGGTCGCGGTGTTGGATCTGGCAAAGGTAAGACCGGTGGTCGCGGCATCAAGGGGCAAAAGTCTCGTTCTGGTGTAGCAATCAAAGGTTACGAAGGCGGCCAAATGCCTTTGTACCAACGTTTGCCAAAGCGTGGCTTTAACATGCGGACACGTAAAAAGTTCGCGGTTGTGAACTTGGGCCTCGTACAGAAATTCATCGACGCCAAGAAATTGGATGCCAAGGCAGAGATCACCGAAGACGCGCTTTTGGCGTCTGGCCTGATCCGTCGCAAATTGGACGGTGTTCGTATCCTCGCAAAGGGCGAAATCACCTCTAAAATCAAACTGAGCGTCACCGGCGCCTCCAAGTCTGCGGTCGCGGCGGTGGAAAAGGCAGGCGGCTCGCTAACAGTAACGTCTGCGTCGGCAGCCGAATAAAGGGTTGTTTGCAGCTCACAGGCTGCTTACATCTTCCTGAGTTTTCTAGGCACCGCCGATCCGGAAGACGGTTCGGCGGTGCTGCCACATGAGAGACCTTAAATGGCATCTGCAGCAGAACAAATGGCAGCCAACTTAAGCTGGGGCACCCTCGGGAAAGCCACAGAGTTGCGCCAACGCATATTCTTTACACTTGGGTTGTTGATCGTTTACCGCCTTGGCACATATATTCCGGTGCCCGGTATTGACGCGAACGCCCTTCGCAATTTCATGGAAGCGGCTTCTACCGGAATTGGTGGAATGCTGAACATGTTCACCGGCGGCGCGATCAGCCGGATGGGCATTTTTGCCCTTGGAATTATGCCCTATATTTCCGCTTCGATTATCGTTCAGCTGATGACCGCAATGGTTCCACAGCTGGAGCAATTGAAAAAAGAAGGCGAACAGGGCCGCAAGAAAATCAACCAGTACACGCGCTACGGCACGGTCGTTCTGGCAACGTTTCAGGCCTATGCCCTTGCAGCCTCTTTGCAGGCTGGGGATCTGGTCAGCAATCCGGGCTTGTTCTTTGTCGCGTCCTGCGTTGTCACGCTGGTCGGCGGCACGATGTTCCTGATGTGGCTGGGTGAGCAAATCACGGCCCGCGGTATTGGCAACGGTATTTCGCTGATCATCTTTGTTGGCATCGTGGCAGAACTGCCGCGCGCTTTGGCGCAATTCTTTGAATCCGGGCGCTCTGGTGCGATCGGGCCAGGGGTTGTGATCGGCGTTATCATCATGGTGGTTGTGGTGATCGGCTTTGTTGTGTTCATGGAACGCGCCTTGCGCAAGATCCACATTCAGTACCCGCGCCGACAGGTCGGTATGAAGGTCTATGATGGTGGGTCCAGCCACTTGCCCGTCAAGGTGAACCCAGCCGGTGTGATCCCTGCGATCTTTGCCAGCTCTTTGTTGCTGCTGCCAACGACTTTGGCCACATTCTCTGGTCAGGACACAGGCCCGATCATGTCGACGATCCTGGCCTATTTCGGCCCGGGACAGCCTTTGTACCTGTTGTTCTTTGCAGCAATGATCATCTTTTTCACATTCTTCTACACCTTCAACGTGTCGTTCAAAACGGATGAAGTCGCAGACAACCTGAAAAACCAAAACGGCTTTGTCCCAGGCATTCGTCCCGGCAAAAAGACAGAGGAATATCTGGATTACGTCGTGACGCGGCTTTTGGTTCTGGGCTCAGCCTATCTGGCGCTGGTCTGTCTGTTGCCGGAAATTCTGCGCAACCAATTCGCGATTCCCTTTTACTTTGGGGGCACGTCGGTGTTGATTGTGGTTTCGGTGACCATGGACACGATCAACCAAGTGCAGTCGCATTTGTTGGCGCATCAGTACGAAGGTCTGATCGAGAAATCACAATTGCGCGGTAAAAAGCGCACGCGCAAGGGATCTGCGAGACGATGAATATAATTCTGCTTGGACCACCTGGTGCTGGAAAAGGCACACAGGCCCGCCGTCTGGTTGACGAACGTAACATGATCCAGCTTTCGACTGGTGACATGTTGCGTGAAGCCAAAAACAGTGGGTCCGAGATGGGCAAGGTCGTGGCAGAAGTCATGGCACGCGGCGATCTTGTCACCGATGAAATCGTTATTGGCCTGATCAAAGAAAAACTATCCGGCGAAAACGGCGGCGGTTTCATCTTTGATGGCTTTCCGCGGACCTTGGCCCAGGCTGATGCACTTGGAGAGCTGCTTGCTAATGTCGGGCAGAACCTCGACGCTGTGATCGAAATGCAGGTCGACGATAAGGCATTGGTGCGGCGCATTACCGGACGGTTCACATGTGGGAATTGTGGTGAGGTCTATCACGACGACACCAAGGTTCCCGCGGTTGAGGGCGTTTGCGACAATTGCGGTGAATCAGACATGAAACGCCGCGCAGACGACAATGAAGAAAGCCTGCGCCAAAGGCTTATGGAATACTACAAAAAGACGTCGCCATTGATCGGCTACTACTATGCCAAAGGCGATTTGAAATCTGTAGATGGTCTTGCCGATATCGATGTTGTGGCCGGCTCTATTTCAGAGGTCTTGAAGTAGATTTAAGACGGCTATTGACGACTCAGAGCATAACCCGTAAGTCAGCGCATCCCGCAAGGGAATCGGTGTCTTACCGGGGTCGCTCCTCTGAGATACCAAAAAGAATTCAGCGTAGCCCGCAGGTCCTGAAAGACTGCGGGCTTCCGTTGTGAAAAAAGGTTCCGGAACTACGGAATCGCAACGAAAAGGAAAAGACACGTGGCACGTATCGCCGGCGTAAATATCCCGACTGCAAAGCGGGTTCCAATCGCCCTTACATACATCACCGGAATTGGTCCATCTTCGGCCAAATCTATTTGCGAAGCTGTTGGCATTGAATCGACCCGCCGGGTCAACGAATTGTCTGACGCAGAAGTTCTGTCTATCCGCGAGTATATCGACGCCAACCTGATGGTTGAAGGCGATCTGCGTCGTGATACGCAAATGAACATCAAGCGCCTGATGGACCTTGGTTGCTACCGCGGCCTACGTCATCGTCGCAATCTGCCCGTTCGCGGTCAGCGCACACACACAAACGCACGCACACGCAAGGGCCCTGCAAAGGCCATTGCTGGCAAAAAGAAATAAGGGGGTCTGATCAATGGCACGCGAAAAGACTCGGGCAAAGCGCAAAGAGCGTAAAAACATCGCCGCTGGTGTGGCGCATGTGAACAGTTCATTCAACAACACCAAAATCCTGATTTCGGATGTACAAGGCAATGCGATTGCATGGTCTTCTGCCGGAACTATGGGGTTCAAGGGTTCTCGTAAATCAACACCTTATGCCGCTCAGATGGCTGCTGAAGATGTTGGTAAAAAAGCGCAGGAACATGGCGTCAAGACACTCGAAGTCGAAGTTCAGGGCCCAGGTGGCGGTCGTGAATCCGCACTTCGTGCTTTGGCGGCTATTGGGTTCAACATCACATCTATCCGTGACGTGACACCAATGGCGCATAACGGTTGCCGCCCGCCAAAAAGACGTCGGGTCTAACCCAAATTCGCTTTCCCGGGTTGCACGTTTCTGCAACCCGGATTTCGTCATTTTAACCTCGGGCGTTCCCCGGCTTTGGATATGGGCTAGGGCACTGGAATTGAGGAGACACGCATGATCCACAAAAATTGGGCTGAACTTATCAAGCCACAGCAACTTGAAGTGAAACCAGGCAACGATCCGTCGCGTCAGGCGACTGTGATTGCCGAACCACTAGAGCGTGGTTTTGGTCTGACTCTTGGCAACGCATTGCGTCGCATTTTGATGTCATCGCTTCAGGGTGCCGCCATCACAAGCGTGCAAATCGACAATGTTCTTCATGAATTTTCGTCGGTTGCGGGTGTTCGGGAAGATGTCACTGACATCGTTTTGAACCTTAAGGGCGTTTCTTTGCGTATGGAAGTCGAAGGACCAAAGCGTCTTTCAATCTCTGCAAAAGGTCCAACTGTTGTTACGGCTGGCGATATTTCAGAAACTGCAGGGATCGAAGTTCTGAACAAAGACCATGTTTTGTGCCACCTCGATGATGGTGCAGATCTGTACATGGAACTGACGGTTGCGACCGGCAAAGGCTATGTTTCTGCTGACAAGAACCGGCCAGAAGATGCGCCAATCGGCCTTGTGCCAATTGATGCGATCTATTCGCCAGTGAAAAAAGTCAGCTACGACGTTCAGCCAACGCGCGAAGGTCAGGTTCTGGATTATGACAAGCTGACACTGAAACTGGAAACAGACGGTTCTATCACGCCGGATGACGCGGTTGCTTATGCTGCTCGCATTCTGCAGGACCAGCTGTCCATCTTCGTGAACTTCGACGAGCCGGAAGCGGCTGGTCGTCAGGAAGAAGACGATGGTCTGGAATTCAATCCGCTGCTGCTTAAGAAAGTGGATGAGCTGGAACTGTCAGTACGTTCTGCAAACTGTCTGAAGAATGACAACATCGTTTATATCGGTGATCTCATCCAAAAGACCGAAGCAGAAATGCTGCGGACACCAAACTTTGGTCGTAAGTCTCTGAATGAGATCAAAGAGGTTCTGTCAGGAATGGGTCTGCATCTTGGTATGGATGTTGAAGAATGGCCACCTGAGAACATCGAAGATCTGGCTAAGAAATTCGAAGACCAGTTCTAAGAAGAAATACGCCAGAGGGTCTAACCGCCCTCTGGCATACGATCCGGGCATTCCGCCCCAAGGAGAGTGGCCTGCACGCACGGGCCGCCAGACAAAGTAAAAAGAACTAAAGGATTTAAATCATGCGCCACGCAAAAGGCTACCGTCGTCTCAACCGTACTCACGAACACCGCAAAGCGTTGTTTGCCAATATGGCAGGTTCGCTGATTGAGCACGAACAAATCAAAACCACATTGCCAAAAGCCAAAGAGCTTCGTCGTGTAATCGAAAAGCTCGTTACGCTTGGCAAACGCGGTGACTTGCACGCCCGCCGCCAGGCTGCGTCTCAGCTGAAACAGGACGCTTATGTTGCGAAACTGTTTGAAGTTTTGGGACCACGCTACAAGGAGCGTCAGGGTGGATATGTTCGCGTTCTTAAGGCCGGCTTCCGTTATGGTGATATGGCCCCAATGGCGATCATCGAATTCGTAGAGCGCGACGTTGATGCAAAAGGCGCGGCTGACAAAGCCCGTCTTGAAAGCGAAGAAGCAGCCGCTTCCTAAGCACGCCGCATCACAATTCAAAGTTTTAAAAGGCCCGCGGTTTCCGCGGGTCTTTTTGTTTTGGGCGCCCGGATAACACTTGGGCTGTTCACCTTAAGCGGGTGGCCGCCTGATCGATTATTTTTGCAGACCGTCTGTAATTTTTTGTGCTAATGTGCCGAACGAACTCAACCTCTGCTGGTTTTGAACGGAAATGTGGATCGTTTGTCGTGTGAAGCCAGTAGGTCCTTTTGGTTTAGTCGAAATGTAAGAATGCAATTTAGGGTTGACCGCAATATGTGCAAGATGTCTAAAAGAGATATACAGATCGACACGATGTGGGCATGGAACGACAAAGATGTCTGATACGCAGGGAATTGATATTGGATTGGCAAAGCTGAACAAGCTTGCCCCTTTGGGCTATGCATTGGGGCTTCACATTCGCTTTGCGTCTGCAAGTATCATGGTTCAGACATATGACCCGCAATGGATCAACGTATACACGACCAAAGGGTATATGATGTGTGATCCGCTCGTGTCTTGGGGATTCGGAAATGAAGGTTCAATTCGCTGGAGCGCGTTGAACATCCCGGATCCGCACAAGATTTTAGAGCAGGCGGCCTCATACGGCCTTAAATACGGGATTGCCGTTTCTCACGGCCCTACATCTTCACGGACAATTGGCGGTTTTGCCCGTGGCGACAGAGAGTTCACAGACGAAGAAATAGCGGCGATCACAAAGACCGTACATCTTCTACATGTTGAATCGACTCCACCGGAAAGCCTGACGACCGCTCAGCGCGAGGCATTGAAGTTGGTGGCGACAGGCAGCCGTCACGCTCAGGCTGCCGCAGTGCTTGGTATATCAGAAAGCGCATTAAAGGCCCGGCTCAAGTCGGCAAGGGAACGTCTTTTTGCGCGGACGACTGCCGAGGCGATCCAAAGGGCACAGGAGTATAATTTGCTCTGACAGAACGTCCCGGCTGGAAAAGGTTAACAACCTCAACCCAACCAAGCTGGAGACTGCAATGCAGACAACTACACTTTCCTTTCAAAACATGCACGTGCATGGTGCGCTTTTTACTGACGTCCTCAAGGCGCGCCACGCGTCGTTTATCGTTCATCAAAAATGGGATCTGCCGCAAGAAGACGGCATGGAATTCGACCAGTATGACACACCGCAAAGCCGGTGGATCGCGGTGCATGATTACGGGCGTGTCTTGGCTGGAATTCGCATGACCCCCACGACCGCACGGTGCGGCATCTACAGCTATATGATCCGCGACGCACAAAAGCAGTTGCTGGATACTATCCCTTCCAATCTTTTATACGATGAGGCCCCGGTAAGCCCGCATATCTGGGAAGCATCGCGTGTGTTTGTCGCTCAGGATGTGCCCGCAAAAAGCCGCATGAACGTGCAGGCCTGCTTGATGCAGGAAATGGTGCGCACCGCACGGGACAACGGCGCCACACAGCTCATCGGCCTGTGCCCACGGGCGTGGAAGCGTTGGATGGCGCGGCTTGGCTATGAGACGGAACATGTGGGGCCTTGTCTGGATATTGGCGGGTCGTTGAACCAAGCCATCCTGATGCGCCTGAATTCCAACCTGCACTAGGTTTTCCGCCACCACCGGGTATTTCCCAGACATACGGGTGCGGATTGCACTTTCCCCACCATGCGCAGACCAGTACGGTCGGCGCATGGTAGACCTGTTTGACACACCGACCGAGCCCAAAGATTCCAACGCGCCGCGCCCGTTGGCAGACCGGCTGCGTCCGACGTCATTGGCCGATGTGATAGGGCAGGCACAGGTGCTGGGACCAGAGGCGCCGCTTGGCATCATGCTGTCCACGGGCAGCCTGTCGTCCTTGGTGTTGTGGGGGCCGCCGGGGGTTGGCAAAACGACGATTGCGCGGCTTTTGGCAGATGAGACAGAGCTGAATTTTGTCCAGATCAGCGCGATCTTTACCGGCATCGCAGATCTGAAAAAGGTTTTTGAATCCGCCAAGATCCGACGGCAGAACGGCAAGGGGACCTTGCTGTTCGTTGATGAGATCCACCGCTTTAACAAAGCGCAACAGGATGGGTTTCTTCCGCATATGGAAGACGGCACAATTCTGTTGGTCGGCGCGACAACGGAAAACCCCAGCTTTGAACTGAACGCGGCTTTGTTGTCGCGCGCGCAGGTCTTGGTGCTTGAACGTCTGACCGCGGATGACCTAGAGGCCCTGACCCAAAGGGCAGAGCAAGAGCTGGGCAAAGCGCTGCCCCTGACTTCTGCGGCCCGATTGGCGCTGCATGAAATGGCAGATGGCGACGGGCGGGCCTTGCTGAACCTGATCGAACAGGTGTCAGCCTGGGCGCCCGCGGGACAGCTGGATACGGATGACCTTACGACGCGCCTGATGCGCCGGGCCGCCAAATACGACAAATCGGGCGATGAGCATTACAACCTGATTTCCGCTTTGCACAAATCGGTGCGGGGGTCTGACCCGGACGCGGCATTGTACTGGTATGCCCGTATGCTGACCGGCGGAGAGGACCCGCGCTATCTGGCCCGCCGCATCACCCGCATGGCGGTTGAAGACATCGGATTGGCCGATCCTCAGGCCCAAACCGTGTGTCTGCATGCCTGGGAAACCTACGAACGGCTTGGCTCCCCAGAGGGAGAGTTGGCCCTTGCGCAGGCGGTCACCTACCTGGCGCTAGCCCCGAAATCGAATGCCGGATACGCGGCCTATAAGGGGGCGATGGCCGCAGCGCGCCAGACCGGATCAGAACCGCCGCCGAAACATATCCTGAACGCCCCGACCAGCCTGATGAAAGATCAGGGCTATGGCGAGGGATATGCATATGACCATGACGCCGAAGATGGGTTTTCAGGGCAAAACTACTTCCCTGATGGCATGGCCCGCGGCGAATACTACAAGCCCGTTGAACGCGGACATGAAAGAGAGCTCAAAAAACGTCTTGATTACTTCGAACGTTTGCGGGCCAAACGTCAGGACGGTTGACAAAACGGCCCTGCCACGAAAAAGAGTGCCCATGAACCTCACACTCGTACACGTAGCGCTTGGTGGTGCCGTTGGCGCCATGCTGCGATATAGCATATCAAGCCAGGTGGCTTTTCCTTTTGGAACGTTGATCGTCAATATTGTCGGTTCCTTTGTCATGGGGCTTGCGCTGGTCTTGATGGTTGAAAAAGGGCTGGACAGATGGGTTCCGCTGGTGATGGTCGGATTGCTGGGCGGGTTTACAACCTTTTCTTCATTTTCGCTGGATACGTTGCGTTTGTTTGAATCTGGCCGTGCGGTCGCCGCACTTGGGTATGTTGCGGCGTCGGTCTCACTCTCTATCGCTGCCATCGTTGTGGCTGTGGTGCTTATGCGGGGGATTCAGGGATGAGCCGGGCACAAATAGTGACTGTCGGCCAAGACGAATCGGAACAACGGCTTGATCGTTGGTTTCGTCGCCACTTTCCCGAGGTTGGGCAGGGGCGAATCGAAAAGATGTGCCGCAAGGGTGACATTCGTGTTGATGGCGGTCGGGTAAAGGCGTCGTCCAGGGTTGCCCCTGGTCAGGAAATTCGCGTTCCCCCATTGCCCGATGAAAACCCGGATCGCCCCCGGGCAGAGGTTCGCATTTCGGATGATGATGCGAAAATGATGCAAGAGACCGTCTTGTTCAAAGACGACCACATGATTGTCCTGAACAAACCCGCGGGACTGCCAAGCCAGGGCGGCAGCGGGCAAAACAAACATGTTGATGGGTTGGCCGAAGCGTTAAGGTTTGGTTACCCGGACAAACCGCGTCTGGTGCATCGTCTGGACAAAGACACATCCGGCGTTTTGGTTCTGGCCCGAACACAGCGTATGGCCACAGCTTTGACGGCTGCATTTCGCCATCGCGAAACCCGCAAGATCTATTGGGCGGCGGTCGCAGGTGTGCCTCAGCCTAAAATGGGAACCATCCGGTTCGGTCTGGTCAAAGGGTCCGGGCAGGGCGGCAAGGGCGCGGAAAAGATGATGTGTATTCATCCGCAGCGCGTCGCCGAAACGCCCGGCGCGAAGCGGGCCACAACCGACTACGCGGTCATGTCAGCGCTTGGCGGTCGCACGGCCTGGGTGGCGTTGGTGCCGATCACCGGGCGCACCCACCAATTGCGGGCGCATATGGCTGAAATGGGTCACCCAATTGTCGGCGACGGCAAATACGGTGGCTCTGGTCAGGAAAACCTTGGCGATGGATGGGGATCGCTTTTGGGTGGCGATATCAGTCGGCAATTGCATCTGCACGCACGGTCGTTGCGTATTGAGCATCCGGAAACCAAAGCAATCATGACTTTCACGGCACCGCTTCCCGACCATATGGCAAAGACCTGGAAGCTGCTTGACTGGCGGGCGCAGGATGTCCCCGCTGACCCGTTTGAGGATGAGTTTTGAGCACTTGGAAAGCGAAACGATTTTGGACAGATGTCTCCGTGCGGGATTTTCCGGACGGATATTCCATCTTTCTGGATGACAAAGAATTAAAGACCCCGAAAAAATCGACATTGCGGGTTCCGACACAGGCTTTGGCAGATCAGGTCGCCAAAGAATGGCAGGACCAAGAGGAAGAGATTGCCCCCTCTAAGATGCCCTTTACCCGCAGCGCCAATTCAGCCGTTGATAAGGTGCGCCCCCAACATGGGGACGTGGTGGCAATGCTTGCTGAATATGGCGATACTGATTTGCTGTGCTATCGTGCAGACTCTCCGGCAGGGCTGGTTGAGCGGCAAAACCAGACCTGGGATCCGCTCTTGGATTGGGCCGCAGATGCACTTGGCGCCCGGCTTCGGCCGCAAACCGGGATCATGCACAAGGCGCAAGAGTCAAAGGATCTGGAAACGCTCAAGACCCGTGTGGCGCAGCTCGATGAATTTCAACTTGTCGCATTTCACGATTTGGTTGGATTGTCGGGATCTTTGATCATCGGTTTTGCCGTCTTTGAGGGGGCGCATGACCCGCTGGAAATGTGGGCTGCGTCGCGTGTGGACGAGCTTTGGCAGCAGGATCAATGGGGCGTTGATGACGAAGCTCACGCCATGTCTGAGCAAAAAAAGGCCGATTTTTTGCATGCGGTGGCCTTTGGCACGTTTTGTCGCGCGCGGTAAAATAGACCCAATCCACCAATATTGTGCGCGATTGTTGGACAAATGCTCAACTTTACGTCAGGACAACCCCTTTTTTGGGGAATCAAGCCCTTGACGCAGAAAGGTAATTTCGCCCAGACTTAGGCACACGAGGGGAAAAACCCCTTATTATTCATAGTCCCACGGCACGATGTGGCAATGTGGGCCGCCCAAAATTTGGGTGGAAATCAGGAAGAGGTAAAAATGAACAAGTTTCTAATTGGTGGCGTGTTGGCCATTGCGGGTTTGGCGGCGGGTGCGGCTTCGGCTGCGACGTTGGACGACGTAAAGGCGCGCGGCAAGCTGAATTGCGGCGTGACAACAGGCGTTGCCGGTTTTGCATCCCCTGACGCAAATGGCGTTTGGGAAGGTTTTGACGTTGACGTATGTCGGGCTGTTGCTGCAGCGATTTTCGGGGATCCGACCGCCGTTGATTTTACTCCTTTGACAAGTGCGACACGCTTTTCGGCACTGGCTTCGGGTGAAATCGACATGTTGTCACGTGTGACAACATGGACATTCTCACGCGACGTTGACCTGAAATTCGAATTTGCGGGTGTTGCTTTCTATGACGGCCAGGGCTTTATGGTGCCAAAAGAATATGGCATTTCTTCAGCCAAGGAATTGG
This sequence comes from Marinosulfonomonas sp., assembly GCA_051251595.1. Classification (GTDB taxonomy): domain Bacteria; phylum Pseudomonadota; class Alphaproteobacteria; order Rhodobacterales; family Rhodobacteraceae; genus NORP110. The sequence goes on along the minus strand of JBPOFA010000001.1, from coordinate 16,862 downwards.
ATGATGCGACCGTTTGTATTCAAACCGGGACGACAACCGAATTGAACCTTTCGGACTACTTCCGCACCAACAACATGACGTTCCGTGCGGTTCCAATCGAAACAAACGCCGAAGGCCAACAGCTATATCTGTCAAACGCTTGTGACGTTTACACAACTGACGCATCCGCATTGGCTGCGACACGTTCGACATTCGAACACCCAGAAGATCACATCATTCTTCCGGAAATCATTTCGAAAGAGCCACTTGGTCCTCTTGTTCGCCACGGCGACAACGCTTGGGGCGACGTCGTTCGCTGGAGCTTGAACGCCATGGTTACAGCTGAAGAGCTGGGCGTGAACTCTGCGAATGTTGCAGAGCTTGCACAAGGCACGGACAACCCAGAGATCAACCGTCTTCTGGGTACAGATGGCAACCTTGGTGAACAGCTGGGTCTGTCCCCTGACTGGGCCAAGAACATCATTGAATCCGTCGGAAACTATGGTGAATCCTTTGCACGCAACGTTGGTACAGATACGCCAATTGGGATTGCGCGCGGGCTGAACGCCCTGTGGACCGAGGGTGGTCTGCAGTACTCACCACCGTTCCGCTAGGAACCGGAAATAAAGGGGCGCAGGTAACACTGCGCCCCTTTGACTTTGTAGGACCAAAAATAAAAACAAGCCGAGTGGACGCTAAAGATTCACCGGCAAAGATCAACAACAGGGAAGATGGGGGCGTCATTCATGACGACAACGGTCGATCCGCATACGGATTCGTTTCGCCTCAGCCAGCTGCTTTACGACTCGCGCTATCGCTCGCTGACCATTCAGGTCATTGCGATGATTGGGCTTGTTGGGGCCGCAGCCTGGCTGATTTCAAATACAATTGTGAATTTGGAGGCACTTGGAAAAGATTTTAGCTTTGGGTTTCTAAACGAAAGCGCTGGCTATGAAATTAACCAAACACTGATTCAGTATTCGCCTGACTCAACCAATTTTCGGGCCGCCATGGTGGGGCTGCTTAATACGTTGCTGGTGTCGGCAATGGGCTGTGTGTTAGCGACGATCATCGGCGTTATTGCAGGCGTTTTGCGGCTGTCCAAAAACTGGCTGACGGCCAAAATCATGGCTGTCTATGTTGAATCTTTCCGCAATATTCCAGTATTGCTTTGGATCTTTGCGTTCTTCGCGGTCCTTTCGGAAGGAACACCATCGCCCCGCGCCTTCAAAGGGGACAATGCGACGGCGTCTATGCTGTTCAACGACTCTGTTGCTATCACAAACCGGGGTACATTTTTCCCGGCACCCGTGTTCAATGACGGCTCATCTGTGGTCGTGATTGTATTCATCCTGTCGATCATTGGGATGTTCCTGTTCAGTCGCTATGCAAAGCAAAGACAGGCTGCGACTGGTCAAATTCTTCCCACGTTTTGGATCAACCTAGGCATTTTTATCATCCCGTCCCTTTTGGTATTTTACATCATGGGGCGACCAATCTCGCTGAGCTATCCTGAACTCAAGGGCTTCAACTTTTCCGGGGGCACCAATTTCCGCAATTCGCTTATTGCGCTATGGCTGGCGCTTTCCTTTTACACCGGGGCCTTTATCGCGGAAAACGTCCGTGCTGGAATTTTGTCGGTGTCGCGTGGCCAAACAGAGGCCGCTTATGCCTTGGGCCTGCGCCCAGGCGTCACAATGAACCTTGTGATCCTGCCACAGGCTTTGCGGGTCATCGTTCCGCCGTTGATTTCACAATACCTGAACCTTACCAAAAACTCTTCGCTTGCCTTGGCAGTTGGGTACATGGACCTGCGGTCTACCCTTGGTGGGATTACGTTGAACCAAACGGGTCGGGAATTGGAATGCATGCTGTTGATGATGTTGATCTATCTGATTGTCAGTTTGGTCATCTCTGGCAGCATGAATCTTTACAACAACTCCGTTAAGCTGAAGGAGCGGTAGAATGGCTGATTTATCCTATGTCCGCACTGAGATGCTGCAACCCAAGGAACCACCGGTAACAGAGCGTGGTATCTTAAAATGGATTCGTGAAAATCTGTTTTCCAGTTGGACAAATAGTGTTCTGACGATCGTTTCAATTTATGTGATCTACTACGTTTTGGCGTCCATTACGCCTTGGCTGATACATGGCATCTGGCGCGCGGATTCTTTGTCGCAATGCCGAGAAATTAGGGATGCACTGGGCTATCATGAGGCCGCTTGCTTTGCGGTCATCGTTGATCGGTGGCACCAGTTGATCTTTGGGTTTTACCCGCAGGATATATACTGGCGACCTGTTTTGTCGTTTGTCCTGTTGTTTGTCGCCCTTGCGCCAATTTTGTTTGATCGGGTTCCACGCAAGATGTTCTGGTTCTCTGCCCTGTACCCATTTTTGATGGTGTATTTGGTTTGGGGTGGTTCTGTCTGGGCACCGATTTCGACATTGGCTGGGTTTGCAATTGGATATCTTGTGTATCGCTTTGTGTCGCCAATGAACGCCTTGGCGGGGTTGATCCTGGCTTTTCTGGCACCGGTGATTTGGTGGTTGTACCTGGCATCTCCAATGACCGAATTGCTCCATTCGATAATTCCGATTGAATTGCGTCCCGTGCAATCCAAGGAAATCGGTGGTTTCCTCGTGTCGGTGATCATTGGGGTTTCGGGGATTGCGTTGTCCTTGCCATTGGGCATCGTTCTGGCGCTCGGACGTCAGTCTGACATGATCATTGTGAAATCGATCTGTGTTGCGTTCATCGAGTTTATTCGCGGTGTGCCTCTCATCACGCTGTTGTTTACGGCATCGCTTTTGTTGAACTACTTCCTGCCGAAGGGTACTAATTTCGACATCATTGTGCGCGTTATCATCATGGTGACACTGTTCTCGGCCGCCTACATGGCAGAGACAATTCGCGGCGGTCTTGCGGCTTTGCCTAAGGGTCAATACGAGGCTGCGGATTCTTTGGGGCTGAACTATTGGCAGGCCCAGCAACTGATCATCATGCCACAAGCGCTCAAGATTTCGATCCCCAGCATCGTTGGTATCTTTATCGGGTTGTTCAAGGACACCACCTTGGTGTTGTTCATTGGGATCCCGGACATGCTTGGGTTTACAAATTTGATCCGCGCGACAACCGCTTGGAATGGGATCTATTGGGAATTGTTTATTTTCATCGGCGTGGTCTTTTGGATCTGCTGTTTCTCAATGTCTCAATACTCACAATATCTGGAGCGTAAGCTTCAAACTGACCGCCGTTAGGAGGCCGAATAATGTCTAGTGAAACCAGTACTGCACCCAAGATGCAGGTGTCCGATGAAGTGGCCATTCAGATCACTGATATGAACAAGTGGTATGGAACCTTCCATGTTCTGAAGGATGTGAACCTAACTGTGAACCGCGGCGAACGCATCGTGGTGTGTGGTCCGTCCGGGTCGGGGAAATCTACCCTGATCCGGTGTATCAACGCGCTAGAGGAACACCAGCGCGGCAAGATCGTTGTTGATGGGACAGAGCTTTCCTCTGACCTTAAGAACATCGACAAGATCCGGTCAGAGGTTGGGATGTGCTTTCAGCATTTCAATCTGTTCCCGCATCTCAGCATTCTTGACAACTGCACATTGGCCCCGCGCTATGTGCGCAAGATCCCCAAAAAGGAAGCCGAAGAAACGGCGATGCACTTCTTGGAGAAGGTCAAGATTCCAGAGCAGGCCGATAAATATCCCGGCATGTTGTCAGGTGGCCAGCAACAGCGCGTCGCGATTGCACGGTCCTTGTGCATGATGCCGCGCATCATGTTGTTTGACGAGCCGACCTCTGCGCTTGATCCGGAAATGATCAAGGAAGTTCTGGATACAATGATCGAGCTTGCCGAAGAGGGCATGACGATGATTTGTGTGACCCACGAAATGGGCTTTGCCCGTCAGGTTGCAAACCGGGTGATCTTTATGGATGCAGGCCAGATCGTCGAACAGAATGAGCCGGAAGAATTCTTTAACAATCCGAAATCCGAACGGACAAAGATGTTCCTAAGCCAGATCTTGGGCCACTGACCCATCCATCAAAAAAAGAAAAGCCGCTGACCGATGTCGGCGGCTTTTTTCGTTTCTGAATTCACTCTGATCGGTTCGATTTGGTCAGGTCGCGCGGTACGACAAAATCCAGGACTTTGCCATGCCCCCATGTGACCGACGACCAGCTCTGGGTCGGGAACTCTAGGACTGTGGTCGCGCAGGTCGGGTAGCGGTCAAAATCGGGGTGCATCGGAGGCGCAGAGGCCAGCCCACCAGCTGTCAGCGCTGTCCCGGGGTTGTGGGCTATCATCATCACCACCTGGCTGTCGCCGGCCTGCTGAAGCTGTTTTAGCATCACGTCTGGCGAGGCAAGGTACAAAGCTGCTTCAAACCGGGTTTCAATCGGTGACGGGAATTCTGTTGCAATCAATGAACAGGTTTGCCGGGTGCGTTTCGCATCCGAACACAGTATCAAATCGGGGCGATGTCCCTTTTCGACAAGCCACTGGCCAATCGCCCCGGCTGCGCGAACACCCCGCGACGTAAGGTACCGCGAATGGTCATCCAGCAACGGATCATCCCACCCAGATTTAGCATGGCGCGTTAGGATCAGGCGAAGGGTCATCTGTGAAATGCTTTCATGTGATGGGCGGATTGAACAGGGTTTCGGTTATATGACTTTGAAACTGGGCAAGACCTTCGTACGGCACAGCCGTTTTCCATGCAATCGGCACCTTCGGGTGTATCAAGGTATTCGTGACAGGCTGACAGGTCGTACCCCGCCTCGCTGATCGCGCCCACGGGGCAGGCTGATAGACAGGGCCTGTCTGCACAGGTTGGGCAAGGGCTTGTCCCGGTCTTGGGAATGTCCAGTGTTTCGGCAAGGGCCACGGCCCCCCGGTAGGAGACCATAAGCCCAGCCTGATCATGAACCAACAGATGTGCCGGTGACACCCAGGACCGGCCCGATTGGGTCGCCCAAGTCAGGAACGGGCGGTAGGGTGGCTCGCCAAAGGGGAAAAGCGCTGTGCCGTTCCATGCCGTGGCCAGCGATGAAATTTCGCGGCTGGACCAACGATCAATCGGGTCTGGCTGGCCATCTGAAAACTCTGCGCTTTTGGAAACATTGTCCCAAAACCCCGGCTCTTTCGGGCCGAGCAGCAGCAAGGTTCCGACGTTCTCCAACCCTGTGTCATGTGGCGTCGGGTGAAACGCCCCGATGATGTCCAGATGCACAGCCGCGGCCATGGAAACGAGCGTTTCATACCGCGGCACATCATCGCCAGTTGGACCATCCTTGATGCGCAAAGCGCGGCCCCCTTAATCCGGCCGGATCAAAGAGCCTGCGCCGTGATCGGTGAACAGTTCCAACAAACAGGCATTCGGGGCGCGCCCGTCCAAAATAACCACGGCGCGCACACCACCGTCTAAGGCCTCTAGCGCGGTTTCCGTTTTCGGAATCATACCGCCCGCAATCGTTCCTTCTGCGGTCAGTGCGCGTATTTGTCCGGCATTCAATGCGGTCAGAACATGCCCTTCGGCATCCTTCACGCCTGCGACATCCGTCAGCAACAACAACCGGTCTGCCTCCAACGCTGCCGCGATTGCTCCCGCGGCTGTATCACCGTTGACGTTAAAGGTCTCACCGTTCTCGCCAACGCCAATCGGGGCAACGACGGGAATGATATCTGCATTGGCAAGGTTGCGCAGCAAATCCGGGTTCACCGTTTTGGGGGTGCCAACAAAGCCCAGCTCTCGGTCTGTGTAGTCACAAACCATCAGCGTGCCGTCTTTGCCCGATATCCCAATCGATGTGCCGCCTTGTGCATTTATCGCCTGCACGATGCGCTTGTTGACCGACCCGGCCAGAACCATTTCGACAACGTCCATCGTTTCCTGATCGGTCACGCGTTTGCCGTTCACGAATTCCGATTTGATGTCGAGCTTGTCCAACATCGCGTTGATCATCGGGCCGCCGCCATGGACGATGACCGGCTTGACCCCGACCTGCTGCATCAGCACGACATCGCGTGCAAAACTGTCCATATTCTCGTCGCTGCCCATGGCGTGGCCGCCAAGTTTGATCACGACGGTCGCGCCCTCATATCTTTGAAGATAGGGCAGTGCTTTTGACAAAGTGCTGGCGGTGGCGATCCAGTCGCGGTTCATGGCGTCCTGCTTTTTCATGCTATGGTCCTTCGATTAAGGCTTGATATTCGATTGACCAAGGCGCGTGCAAGGGCTGACGCTGAAATGCAGCGTCCTTGCGGCCGTCGATGAATTTTGCAGGGGCTAGACCAGCGTCGCGATAATGGCGCGCAGAGTTTCAATCCCGTCGCCTTTTTCCGACGAGGTGACGATGAGTTCTGGATAGGCTGCCGGATGCTTGGCCAGGCTTGCGCGCACCTGGTCCAGCACCTTTTGGCGGTCCACAAGCTTAACCTTGTCTGCCTTGGTCAGCACGACCTGAAACGTAACGGCGGATTTGTCCAACAGCGTGAAGATTTCCTCATCCACCGCCTTTGCGCCGTGGCGGGCGTCGATCAGAACAAAGGCGCGGCGCAAGGTTTGGCGGCCCGACAAATATGATTTTAACAACCGCTGCCATTTTTCGACGACTTTGACCGGCGCATTGGCGTAGCCATATCCGGGCAAATCCACCAGAAACCTTGTGTCTCCAAGCTCGAAAAAGTTGATTTCCTGCGTGCGACCGGGTGTGTTGGATGCGCGCGCCAGCCCTTTGCGGCGGGTCAACGCGTTGATAAGCGTCGACTTTCCCACATTGGAACGCCCCGCAAAACAGACTTCCAATCTGTCCGCAGGGGGCAGGCCGTCCATCGCGACCACACCTTTAAGAAATTCGGTTTCGCCTGCGAATAACAGGCGTCCTTTTTCAAGGTCTTCATCGGAGACCTCTGAAATTGGAAATTCAATTTTCATGTCAGAACCTCAACTCTATCGCCGAGCGAAGCGATCCCGGATTTTGTGACGACGCCGTAAACGCCAAATTTTTGATCTTGACCACATTTGGCCAAGGCCGCCAGCGTGTCAGCGTCACGATTGCCCGTCTCTGGGTTCACGGTCGTAGCGAGGCACCGTGTGATCGATTCTTGGACAAAGAGTTCGGCTGTCCCGATTCGTATCGTCTTGCCGATCCAGGTCACTTCGTCCCAGGCTGGAAGCCCGTCGAACCAAATATTTCCGCGCCAACGGGTTGGCGACAAATCTTGTCCAACCGTTTTGCCAATCTCCGCGTTGGAGGCGAGATTGTTTAGACTTAGCGTTGGATAATCCGAATCCGTCATTCCCTGATCTTTAACGCGGATGATCTTAACAGAGGCCGCACGGTCAGCGGGCATGATTGGCGCAACCCAGTCCAAGAAAGCCTCTGCTTCGGTGTCTGGATTGAACTGGAGTGTTTGCAAGTCCGGATGGGTCAAGGTGACCACGCAAGTGTCTTCATTCAATCGCGCTGTGATTGCCTGCAATGACGGCGCCTTGGCGGCCCGGCTGAAATTAACGCAACGGACCCAGTTCTGCCCATCTGTTTTTGCCATCTCATGGGCCACGGCCCATGTTCTATCCCAAGGCATCGTCTGCCCCTTGGTGAGCGGGACAGAGTCTAACTGTTCACGGCCATGTGCCTTGATTGGGTGTCGCCAAATCTGGGCGACACACCCGGTCATTTTGGCTCACTCTTTTTGCGTTTGAACCCAGATAATATATTGCCGAACACATCCGGTTTATGCCCATGCGATCGCATGATTATATATTGCTGCGAGAACGTGATCGTGTTGTTGGCAATCCAGTAAAGCACCAGACCACTCGCAAACTGACCAAGCATGAACATGAAGACCCAAGGCATCCAGGCGAAAATCATGGCCTGCGTGGCATCAGTTGGGGCAGGGTTGAGTTTTTGCTGCATCCACATCGAGATGCCGAGGATGATCGGCAATATGCCCAAAGACACGATATGCAGGATCGAGGTTGGGTCAGGCGCGGCATAAGGCAAAAGGCCGAACAGGTTCAGAATTGAAGACGGGTCAGGAGCGGACAGGTCTTTGATCCAACCGATCCACGGCGCATGGCGCAGTTCCAGTGTTACAAAGATGACCTTGTAGAGCGAAAAGAAGATGGGGATTTGCGGAAGGATCGGCAAACACCCGGCGGCAGGATTCACTTTGTTCTTTTTGTAAAGGTCCATCATACCTTTTTGGAGCTTCTGTTTGTCATCCCCAGCCTGCTCTTTAAGCTTTTCCATTTCTGGCTGCAGCTCTTTCATGCGGGCCATGGAAACGTAGGATTTATAGGCCAGAGGGAACAGGATCGCCTTGATGATCAGGGTCAGTGCGATGATGGACCAGCCCATATTGCCGATGAATCCGTGCAGCCAGTGCAGCACAAAGAAAATCGGTTTAGTCAGGAAAAAGAACCAGCCCCAATCGATGGTATCGATAAACTTATAGATCCCATCTTCGTTTTGATAGTTACGGATGGTTTCCCATTCCTTTGCACCGGCAAACAATTGTGTTGTTGTCGAGGCAGAACCCCCATCAGCAACATCCAGCGTTGCCAGACGCGCGATCGCGCGAAACTTGTCTGATCTGTCGTCGTATTGGACGACGGATTCAAAGGGTTGATCCGCGGCGGGGATGATTGTCGACATCCAATAGTGGTCGGTGAAGCCGATCCAACCATTTCCGGGCACTGGCGTCACCTCTGAAGCCGGTCCCCATCTTTCAGACGGGTCAAAATCTTCGATCTTTTTGTAGGTATACTCCGACAACTCCGAGCCGGATTGCGTGATCGCGCCCTCGTGGAGAATAAAGAATTTTTTGAGCGTGCTCGGAGTGCCTTCTCGCACCAATTCGATAGACGGCGCAAGGCGCACAGGCGCGCCAGAGGCGTTTTCAACGGATTGGGTGACGGCGAACATGTAGTTGTCGTCGACCGAGATCGTGCGGTTGAACCGCAGGCCTTTGCCGTTGTCCCATACGATTTTGATGGGGGTGTCGGGGGTCAGGGTTTCATTGCCGTCAATCTGCCAAAGGGTTTGGGCGCCGGGAACATCCTCAAACCCCAAATCTCCGCCGGGTGCCCAGCTGAACAGGGCGTAGTAGGCATCTGGTGATCCGGCAGGGTAGAACAATTCGACGATGTCACTGTCGGGCTCCAAAGTGACGCGGTAGTCTTTCAGCGACAGTTGGTCGATCCGTCCGCCAACCAATGAAAGGCTGCCAGACAGTCGAGGTGTGTCGATCGCGAGTCTTGGCGAATCCGCTAGCAATGTTTCTGCGTCCGTCGCCTGGCTCGCCCCCGCAGTTGCAGACGGTGCCGCTGTGGAATCGTCTGCGGGAACGCCCTGGCTTGCCGTCTCTGGCAGTGTCGGATCCACAACCGGTGGCTCTGGTGCGAAAAACGTCATCCAGACGAGCATCACCAGACCGCTCAGCACTACTGCAAGAATTAGGTTCTTATTTTGATCGTCCATTTGGCCCGCTACCCGTCCATTTTAGTCACGGTGGTTCAATAGGTCAGGGGCCAAAAGGTCAAGCTGTTTTAGGGTTTTCCACGGGTCAGACGGCAGCATTACACTGCCTTTTGACTGAAATTAGGCGGCTCGGTCAGTTTTGCGCGGTGTTCGGTGATCCAACCTTCTACGTGATCGAATGGCATTGGCCGCGCAACGCTGAAGCCCTGAACATGGCCACAGCCCAGTTGGGCAAGCATCGCATGCTCGCCAATTGTTTCAACGCCTTCGGCCAGGGTCTCAACATTTAGCTGGTCAGCCATGGTCAATACGGCGGCAACCATGTCTTGCTGTTCGCGGTCGCGATCCAGCCGGGTGACGAATGAATGGTCGATCTTGATGCGATCCACACCGAACCTGCGGATGTTCGCAATGGACGCAGAACCGGTCCCGAAATCATCCAGATCAATGGCACATCCCAATTCAGAGATCGCCGCAATATTGCTGATCACGATGGAATTGTCAGAGGCGGCGACGACATCTTCTAGAATTTCGACGCAGAGGCGTTTGGGCTCTAATCCGTAGCGATCCAATTCCCATCTTATCTTTTCGCAGATCTTTGGATCCTCCAGTTCCTGACTGGAAAAATTGACCGAGATGCGGGCGATGTTCTGCCCGATCTTGTCCCATTCCCGCAAGGCATGCAGCGATTGCGACAAGATGATTTCGCCCAATCTGAACTGCAAATTCTGTTCGGCGATCGCAGGTAGAAAATCGCCCGGCAAAATTATCCCACGGTCGGGATGTTCCCACCTTGCAAGGGCCTCTAGTCCCGTGATGTTCCCTGTGTCGGTCGAAACCTGGGGCTGGAACCAGGCCTTGATTTGCCCGCTTTCCAGTGCTTGCGCCACTTCATCGTGGATCGCCTCACGTTCAACAACGCGGCGTTTCAGATCGCGGCTATATGTTCTGATCGATCCGGAGCCATAGCTGCGGGCAACCTCTAATGCAGAATTCGCAGCCTCTAGCATGGCTTTTCCCGACCGTTCTTTCAGTTGGGATGGCAGGCAAAACCCGACGGAGGCGGTTACATAGACCCGCGTGGCCGCAATGGAATAAGGTTCGGCGATCAGGTTTTGAATTCTGGCCGATAGCTGGATCAGCATTTCCATGTCGGCGCGGCGAACAGGGGCCAGCACGATTGCAAAACGACCTTCATCCAGCTTTGCCACGATGTCAGCATCGCGGACTGCGCCGGCAATGCGTTCGGCGGATTGTTTCAGGATCTTATTGGTCGCGCTGGCCCCCAGCTGGTTTTCAAGTTTTTCGATGTCATCCAGTTGCAGGGCCAGTGCTGCGGTCGTCTGCCCTGTCTTTCGTTCGCTGTCGAGCGCGTGATCAAGCGCCTTTTCCGCGGTGGCCCGCAACACCATTCCAGTATTGCTGTCACGTGCGACGGTCCAGGCCGGGCCAGTGCCCGAAAACAGGCCGGCTGCGGCAAAAATTGCAGGGATCACCAGCGCTGCGATGACGATTACAGCCTCTCCTCCGAACCAATATCCGCATAGGATCAAAGCCGGCAAAAAGGCCAATGTCTGCGGTCCGATAAGGACCGCCCTGCAATTTCGCCACAGGTTATGCAGCCAATTCCTGGATTTTACCCACATGTTTTCGCCTTTCAAACGTCAAAGGCGATCGCGTCGCCCAACCTGAGGGCGACCCTAGATTTGTGAGTTTTGTGCGCGGTTAACGGATCAGCGGAAAATCCCTAGCATTTTCGCTAAATCATTCGTTGTTGAGCGATAGCCCGGCGAAATCAAACAGCTTTGGGTCCAGCAAATGCGAAGGGCGCGCATTCATCAAAGAACGGAACATAACCTGGCGCCGTCCGGGGCTGTTTTTTTCCCATTGGTCCAAAAGTTGTTTGACCTGTTGGCGTTGTAAACCGTCCTGACTGCCGCACAAGTCGCATGGGATGATCGGATAGTTCATGGCCTTTGCAAAAGCCTCGCAGTCTTTTTCTGCTACATGGGCCAGGGGGCGGTAGACGAACAAATCGCCCTCTTCATTCACAAGCTTTGGTGGCATGGTCGCAAGCCTGCCGCCGTGAAACAGGTTCATGAAAAAGGTTTCCAAAATGTCGTCGCGATGGTGGCCCAGCACGACTGCGGAACAGCCTTCTTCACGAGCGACCCGATAAAGGTTTCCGCGGCGCAGGCGGGAACACATGGCGCAATAGGTGCGCCCCTCTGGGACCTTATCCATGACGATTGAATAGGTGTCCTGGTATTCGATGCGATTCGGCACGCCCATTTTGTCCAGAAACTCTGGCAGAACAGTTGCAGGAAAACCGGGTTGGCCCTGATCCAAATTGCAGGCCAACAGATCCACGGGCAGCAATCCACGCCATTTCAGTTCATAGAGAACCGCCAGCAAAGTGTAGCTGTCCTTGCCGCCGGAGAGGCAGACGAGCCAACGGGCACCACGTTCGACCATGCCATAATTGTCGATGGCTTCGCGCGTGTAACGCACGATGCGTTTGCGCAGCTTTTTGAATTCTGTGGTGCCAGGGCTGCCGTAAAAAAGCGGGTGAATATCGTCGTTATCGTCAAGCATCCGTTTTGCCCTCTTTTCCGGGAACCGGGTCATAGCCGCTGCTGCCCCAGGGGTGGCAGCGTGCAATTCGTTTTATCGTAAGCCATCCGCCTTTGATCCCGCCATGTTTTTCCAGGGCTTCCATGGCATAGGCGGAACAGGTTGGCTGAAACCGGCAAGAATGCCCAACCCAAGGGGACAAGAACAATCGGTACGCGCGCACGGGTAGGGCGACGATATGCGCAAGCGGCGTCATTTTCCGGTGCCGTGAAGTTTGATTAAAGCGCGCTGCAGGTCTTCCTGAAGATCCGCAAACCCCCTGTCTACAGTGACATTGGCGCGCCCGATCAACACGTAATCCCAACCGCGTTGCCCCAGCCTTGGCAGGGTCGCGTTGGCAATGGCCCGCAGGCGGCGCTTGGCCCTGTTGCGGATCACGGCATTGCCGACCTTTTTGGAACAGGTATAGCCGATGCGTAATTCGCCATCAGCCGTTTCCTCTTTGCGATCACGCCCTTGCAGCACAAAGCCGGGCATCACGACCCGGCGGGCACGTGCGGCTTTTAGAAAGTCAGATCGTTTTTTGATGACGACAGGACAAAGCAAATCCGCCAGCGGCTGGTCTGCGGTGCTGGCGGATGTGCCTGCTTCAGATGCCCCGGGCGGATTCATTCTTCATGCCTTTCGGCGTGGTTTACGCAGTCAATGACTTCCGGCCTTTGGCGCGGCGAGCGTTAATGATCTTGCGACCCGCTTTTGTCGACATACGCGCGCGAAAGCCGTGCCGCCGTTTGCGGACGAGATTCGAGGGTTGAAAAGTGCGCTTCATCGTTTCGTCTCCGTCGTGAATGACCCAAATCCCAATTGAGGATTCGAAGGTCTTTATATTCGAAGACCGTGCTTTAGGGGGTCGCCCGCACGTTGTCAATTCGCTTCGTTCGCTGTTGTTGCAACATTTCGGCAGTATTTTCATATTAAATGTTACAAAAACCAAAAAGCCAAGCCAACAGCGGGGAAATCTGGTCACCTTAGATCAACGCAGCGTGAACAGGGTGTTTGTCGCGCGTTTCACAGCGCATGTTAGTGCGACGAGTTGACCAAAGGACATGCAGGTGACTGATACATCAGCGATTTCGCGCAACCAAATTCTCCGCAGGCTGCCACTACTGATTGTCGTGGCAGTTGCCATCATCGGGGCGTTTACGCTTGGCGATTACCTGAGTTTTGAGACTTTGCGTGACAATCGCGATGCGTTGATTGCCTTTCGGGACGCAAACTACACTTTGTGTGTTCTGGTCTTTGTGGGGCTTTACATTGCAATCGTGGGGTTCTCGTTGCCGGGGGCTACAATTGCGACCCTGACGGGCGGCTTTTTGTTTTCAACCTTCCCTGGTGCTTTGTTCAACGTGATCGGCGCGACAACGGGCGCTACCCTGATTTTTCTGGCCGCCAAATGGGGTTTCGGCGAACGGCTTGCCGCCCGGATGGAAGCCTCTGATGGCGCTGTGAAAAAGATCAAGGACGGGATTGATGAAAACCAATGGTCCGTTTTGTTCCTGATGCGGCTGGTTCCGGCGGTGCCGTTTTTTGTGGCCAACCTGATCCCGGCGCTTGTGGGCGTTCCGGCGTCGCGTTTTATCATCACGACCTTTTTGGGTATCATCCCCGGGGCGGTTGTTTACACCTCTGTTGGGGCCGGGCTGGGCGAGGTCTTTGAGCGTGGTGAAGTGCCCAATCTTGGCATAATTTTCGAACCCCAAATCCTGCTGCCGATCCTTGGGCTTAGCGCGCTGGCAGCGCTTCCCATCATATTAAAGTTTTTCTCCAAAAAGGACCCGCAGGCATGAATGTGATCAAGACTGATATCTGCGTCATTGGGGCAGGGTCTGGTGGCCTGTCGGTTGCGGCGGGGGCCGTGCAGATGGGCGCAAAGGTGGTTTTGATCGAAGGCCATAAGATGGGCGGCGACTGCCTGAACTTTGGCTGCGTGCCGTCCAAGGCGCTGATCGCGGCGGGCAAACAGGCCCATACCATGGGAACGGGTGCTAGGTTCGGTGTTACCCCCGTGAAACCCAAGGTCGATTACGCCAAGGCCAAAGATCACGTTCACACCGTCATCGACACAATCGCCCCCTTGGACAGTCAGGAAAGGTTCGAAGGCCTCGGCGTTACGGTGATCCGGGACTACGGCAAGTTCATTTCCGAAACACAGGTGCAGGCCGGGGATCAGATCATTCAGGCCCGCCGCTTTGTCATCGCAACGGGCTCTTCCCCTTTCGTGCCGCCAATCCCGGGGCTAGAGACTGTGCCCTTTGAGACCAACGAAACGATTTTTGACCTTCGGGATAAACCCAAACATCTTTTGATTGTGGGCGGTGGTCCGATCGGGATGGAGATGGCGCAGGCCCATGTGCGGCTTGGTTCAAAAGTTACTGTCATTGAAGGGCTGAAGGCCCTTGGAAAAGATGACCCGGAACTGGCCGCGATTGCGTTAGAGCGTTTGCGCGGGGAAGGCATCGAAATTGCCGAAGACGCAATCGCTGAAAAGATATCCGGCAAGGCAGGTGCGATTGAAATCCTCACCAAGGATGGTCGCACCTTTAAAGGCACCCATCTGTTGATGGCCGTTGGCCGCAAAGCGAACACGGATAATCTGGATTTGGCGGCTGCCAAGGTCGAGGTTGATCGAACCATCAAAGTGGATGACGGCATGCGCACGACGAACCGGCGCGTCTACGCCATTGGGGATGTGGCCGGCCCGCTGCAATTCACCCATGTTGCGGGCTATCATGCGGGGGTCATCATCCGGTCCATGTTGTTTGGCCTGCCCTCCAAGGCGCGCACAGACCATATCCCATGGGCCACCTACACGGACCCCGAAATCGCCCAGGTTGGCCTGACGGAACAACAGGCCAAGGAAAAATTTGGCGGTGCGCTTGAAACCGTGCGGTTTGAGTATTCGGAAAATGACCGCGCAATTGCGTCCGCGCAGACGACGGGTTTGATAAAGGTCATGGTCGTAAAAGGTCGCCCCGTTGGCGCAAGTATCGTCGGCGCACAAGCCGGAGAGTTGATCAGTCTCTGGGCCCTTGTGCTTGCCAATAAAATGAAGATGTCCGCCGTGGCGGGGATGGTCGCGCCTTACCCAACACTCGGCGAAATCAACAAGCGTGTCGCAGGGGCCTATTTCTCGCCTCGTCTCTTTGATAGTCCTATGGTTAAACGCATCGTAGGGTTTGTGCAAAAAGCCTTGCCCTAGAGCAATAGACACGGACGGGCCATGTTTCTGAATTCACTCTCAGGTCGCTTTTTGATCCTGACGATCGTGTTCGTCATGTTGGCAGAGGTGTTGATCTTTGTGCCCTCTGTCGCCCGGTTTCGCGAAGACTATCTAAGCTTGCGGCTGGAACGCGCGCAGATTGCGTCACTGGCCTTGCTGGCCAATGATATGATCGACAGCGATCTTGAAACAGAGCTGTTGCAGAATGCCGGTGTCTATAACGTCGTGCTGCGCCGGGACGAGGTGCGCCAGCTTGTGCTGTCCTCGCCCATTCCCTCGCCGATTGCAGAAACCTACGACATGCGCGACCCAAGCGTCTGGGTTCTGATCCGGGACGCGATGAAATGTCTTTGGGAAAGCGACAACCGCGTGATCCGGGTTATTGGGGTTCCGGTTCAAAAGGCCGGGTTGTTGATTGAGGTCACGATCGACACAGCCCCTTTGCGGGCTGCGCTGATCGACTATGGTTTGCGCATCTTGGCCCTGTCGGCGGTGATTTCTGTCGTCACGGCATTCCTTTTGTTCCTTGCGGTGCGCCGGTTCCTTGTGCGCCCGATTAACGGTGTGGTTGGTGCGATGATCAGTTACGCCGAAGCGCCAGAGGATTCCCGGCGGATCATTGAACCAAGTGCCGGTGTCCAAGAGCTGCGCGACGCAGAAATCGCGCTGCAATCCATGCAGACCCAACTGACCGGGGCGCTTCGCCAAAAAGACCGCCTGGCCCAACTGGGCGGGGCGGTTGCGCGAATCAGCCACGATCTGCGCAACATCCTGACCACCGCACAACTGGTGACAGACCGTCTGGAACGCAGCGATGACCCTGATGTGAAACGCGCGGTGCCCAAGCTGCTGAATTCGATTTCGCGCGCGGTAAACCTGTGTGAATCGACGCTCGCCTTTGGCAAGGCAGAAGAGGCGCCGCCAACGCTGGATCGGTTCGACCTTGCTGAGGTTGTGGATGCGGTGATCGACAGCGAAAACCTTGCGATTGGGGCGAACCCGGTTTCGATTTCATCCGAAATTCCGCAGGATATGACCGTTCGCGCGGATCCTGAACAATTGTACCGCGTGCTTTCGAATCTTACCGGAAATGCGCGCCAAGTGTTGATTGGCACCGGAAAACCGGGCGAAATTCGGATTGCAGGCGGCGAGACCGAAACAGAGTGGACGATCTCTGTGACGGATACAGGCCCCGGCTTCCCCCCAAAGGCGTTGGATCATCTGTTCCAGCCGTTTCAGGGGGGCGCGCGTAAGGGCGGTATCGGTCTTGGCCTGGCCATCGCTGCAGAACTGGTCCGCGGGCATGGCGGCAGATTGGATCTGACCCAGACCGGACCCGAGGGAACAGAGTTCATAATTTCGCTGCCAAAGTCGATTATTGGAATTGATGAGGCGGCAGAGTAATTCTGCCCTTGCAAAGCTGCGCCGGGGTCGTTACATCCCGCGTCACCGCGCACTGGTAGCTCAGTTGGATAGAGTACTTGACTACGAATCAAGGGGTCGGGGGTTCGAATCCTCCCCAGTGCGC